>JAWKTE010000042.1:0-2318 GCA_041401985.1 Phycisphaerales bacterium | reverse complement strand
GGGGTGGATCAGGAGTGTCCTAGGCGGCCTTGGCGGCCCGGCTCTCGCCCAGCGCTTCGCGGCAGGCCTTGACGAGGCCGGCGCCGGAGATGGGCTTGCTGTAGTAGTGCGAGCAGCCGGCGGCGAGGCAGCGCTCGCGTTCGCCCTGCATGGCGTGGGCCGTCAGGGCCGCGATGGGTTGGGCGAAGCCCATCGCGCGGATGCGGCGTGTGGCCTCGTAGCCATCGAGGCGGGGCATCTGCATGTCCATGAGGATCAGGTCGAACGGGGCGGTCCGGCCGCCCTTGGCCCGCAGCAGGTCGCAGGCCTCCTGGCCGTCGTTCACGCCGGTGACCTGGAAACCGGCGCGGCCCAGGTGGTGCTCGAACAGACGCCGGTTGTCCGGGCCGTCCTCGACCAGCAGGACGCGGACGCCGGAGCCCTCGGCGTAGGACACGGCGGGCGGGTGGGCGACGCCGGTCGCGGCGCTGGGTGCGGGCGGCGAGAGCGGCGCGTCGGCCGCGTGGGCGAACTCGGGGTGTTCGATGCCGGGTAGCGGGGCGAGCGTCACGGTGAACACGCTGCCGGCGTCGGGCACGCTGGAGACCTCGACGTCGCCGCCGAGGAGTTGCGCGAGTTTCTTGGAGATCGCCAGCCCGAGGCCGGTCCCGCCGTAGCGCCGGGCCATGGACGAATCGGCCTGGGAGAAGGGCTTGAAGAGGCGATCGAGTTGCTCCGAGGCCATCCCGATGCCGGTGTCCCGGACCTCGAACACGATCGCGCCCGCGGTCCCCTCGCGGGCGTGGAGCACGACCTCGCCCTCGTGAGTGAATTTGACGGCGTTGCCGAGCAGGTTCAGCAGGATCTGGCGGAGGCGCATCGGATCGGTCACGAATCGCGCGGGGAGGTCCGGGTCGATCTCGGCCCTGACGTTGATGCCTTTGGACCGGGCGCGGGCGGCCAACAAGTCGACGCACTGGCGGGCCATGTCGCGCGGGCTCACGTCCAGCGGCTCGACCGTCACCTGGCCGGATTCGATTTTGGAGATGTCGAGCAGGTCGTTGAGCACGCCGAGCAGGTGCTGCCCGTTGCGGTGGATGGTGCGGGCCGCGTCGTCGCGATCCTCTGGCTGCTGGGCAGGATCCTGCAGGAGTTCGGCGTAGCCCAGGATGGCGGTCATGGGCGTGCGGATCTCGTGGCTCATGTGGGCCAGGAAGTCGCTCTTGGCCGAACTGGCGGCCTCGGCGACGCGCCGGGCCTCGTCGGCCTCCGCCGTCCGCTCGGCGACCAGTCGTTCCAGTTCGTCGTTGCGAGACCGCAGCGCGTCGGCCAGTTCACGCTCGAGGCGTCCCGCGGTGAAGACCGATCGGAACGACTTCAGGCGAGACACGAACGCCCACGTCCACCAGTTGAGCACGACCAGGAAGAACGCCAGCAGGCGGTACGCTGGCCAGAAGAACATGACGATGGACATCACGTAGCCGCAGACCGCGCACCACAGGAAGATCCAGGCCAGTTCCATGAGGCGGGGGTTGCGGTCTTCCTTCCGCTCGCCCCGGTAGCACTTGACCCAGAACCGGAAGATGCAGGCGTAACCGATGATGACGCCCGCGGTGACCGCGATCAGGAAGATGACCCAGGGCCAGTCGGTCCGCCCGGCGGCGTCGACCATGCAGTGGGTCCGGGGCATGTAGTTGCCCCCGTTGGTGAAGAAGTCCGCGCTGCTGGCGGTTGGATGCGCGTGGGGGATCGCCGCGAGCGCGGGATCGCCGCACAGCGGCTCGCCTTCGACGGACGTCCCGGTTTGTGGGGGCACCCCAGACACCTCGTCGGTGCATCGGCGGAACGCCCGCCGAACGGCATCCTCGGAAACCCCCGGCCCGGCGTTTTCCCGGTTTGGTGTTCCGGTCGTTCGGCGCGGGCAAGCCAGCAACCCAAACGGGGGATGTCGCGCCCCGCGGCGTCGCGACACCCAGAACCGGAATCAGGCCGAGTTCGTACAAAGGAAGGGGCGCGGCCGACCGGTTTTCCGCTTGAGGCATGGCCGAGCACATCGGCCGGGCCGATAGTTGAAACGGGCCGCCCCCGCGCGTCAGGATGATGCCCAGCCGGCGCGTTGCAAGGCAACCAGGAGGCCATGCGCATGTCCCAGTTCAGCACCGGGAATCACGGCGGGATGGAGCCCGGCGGCAGCGCCGACGCCGCGGGCGAACTTCTTTCGCTCATCGAGTCGCGCCTCGACCGCAAACGTTTCCAGGACCAGCACTGGTCCGGCACGTTCTGGGACTACCTGGCGATCATCGACCGCGACCCCGGCGTGCTGCGCAACGCGTACCAGC
>JAWKTE010000041.1:0-2581 GCA_041401985.1 Phycisphaerales bacterium | reverse complement strand
TCCTCCAGCGGCGTGTACACGCCGGGGAAGCCCGTGAACTGCTCGGCCACGTAGAACGGCTGCGACAGGAACCGCTCGATCTTGCGGGCCCGGGCCACCGTCTGCTTGTCCTCTTCCGAGAGCTCATCGACGCCCAGGATCGCGATGATGTCCTGCAGGTCCTTGTACCGCTGCAGAACCTGCTGCACGCGCCGCGACACGCGGTAGTGGCGCTCGCCCAGGATGCCTGGGTCCAGGATCCGGGACGTCGAGGCCAGCGGATCGACCGCCGGATAGATGCCCTTCTCCGCGATGCCGCGGGCCAGCACCACGAACGCGTCGAGGTGGGCGAACGCCGTGGCCGGGGCCGGGTCGGTCAGGTCGTCGGCCGGCACATAGATCGCCTGCACCGACGTGATCGCGCCCTTGTCCGTCGACGTGATCCGCTCCTGCAGCTCGCCCATCTCGGTCGACAGCGTCGGCTGGTAGCCCACCGCGCTGGGCATGCGCCCCAGCAGCGCCGACACCTCGGAGCCCGCCTGCGTGAAGCGGAAGATGTTGTCCACGAACATCATGGTCTCTTTGCCCGACTCATCGCGGAAGTTCTCCGCCATGGTCAGGCCCGACAGGGCCACGCGCAGACGCGAGCCGGGCGGCTCGTTCATCTGCCCGAACACCATCGCCACCTTGTCGATGACGTGGGCCTTCTGCCCGTTCTCGTCCGTGTACTCGGCCTCCTGCATCTCGCGCCAGAGGTCGTTGCCCTCGCGCGTCCGCTCGCCCACGCCGCAGAACACGGAGTACCCGCCGAACTCGCGGGCCACGCGGGCGATCATCTCCTGGATGATGACGGTCTTGCCGACGCCCGCACCGCCGAACAGCCCGATCTTGCCGCCGCGGACGAACGGGCACAGCAGGTCGATGACCTTGATGCCCGTGGCCAGAATCTCGGTGTTGGGGTTGAGCTGCGCGAACTCGGGCGGCTCGCGGTGGATCGGGCGCGTCGCGGCGTCCGTCACCGCCGGCTTGTTGTCGATCGGGTTGCCCAGCAGGTTGAACACCCGCCCGAGCACCTTCTCGCCCACCGGCACCGCCACCGGCTGGCCCGTGTCCACGCACGCCATGCCGCGTCGCACGCCGTCGGTCGAGCCCAGGGCCACCGCCCGCACGCGCCCGCCGCCCAGGTGCTGCTGCACCTCGCCGGTCAGGTTGATGTGCCCGGCGGGCGTCTCGGCCTCGACCTTCAGGGCGTTGTAGATCTTGGGCAGGCTCTCCTCGGAGAACTGCGCGTCGAAGGTCGAGCCGATGACCTGGGTGATGATGCCGTTGCTCGCCATGTCTGGTTCCTGTGTGGACAGCCCGCCCGCCGGATGCGGACGTGGGTCCGGAGGGTAGGCCCGAATCCGCTTCGATGGCAGGCCAGGCAGGCCCGTTCGCGGCGGGATCGACCCCCCCGGGTTCGGCACGAGCCGTACCGCTTCCGTATTGACTCGCGCACCCCCATCAGCACAATGTTGGGGTCGCGGAGTCGCGGGAAGAGGGCCACGCCGTGTCGCCCCCGCCGCCACGCCCGGCACCAGAGAGAGAACCCCATGCGCTCCACCCGCCTCGCCGCCATCGCCACCCTGCTCGCCGCCGCCGGCCTCGCCAGCGCCCAGACCAGCGTCGCCATCGTCGCCGCCGACAGTGCGGCCAACCTCGCCGACGTGCAGGCCAAACTCGCCGGCACCGGCCTGTTCACCACGGTCGACGTGATCAGCGTCGTGTCGCTCACGCCGACCCTGGCCGACCTCCAGCAGTACGACTCGGTCATCACCTGGACCAACCAGACGCCCCTCAGCAACGTCGACCTCGGCGACGTCTTCGCCGACTACATCGACGCCGGCGGCGGCGTGGTCGTCACCGTCTTTGCCAACTCCACCACGACCGCCACCCGCATCATCCGCGGCCGCTTCGACACCGACAACTACCACATCATCGTCCCCGCCGGCGGCAACACCAGCACCGGCGGCGCACAGGGACTCGGCACCATCGTCATCGCTGGCCACCCGATCCTCGACGGCGTCAACACCTTCATGACCGGCACGTCCGGCTTCCGCCCCAACTCCACGCTCCTGACCACGCACGGCGAACTCGTCGCCCAGTGGACCGACGGCAGGATCCTCGTCGCCACCAGCACCCAGTACCCCGGCCGCGCCGACCTTGGCATGTTCCCGCCGTCGCAGGACATCAACGCCAACTACTGGCAGACCAGCACCGACGGCGCCCGCCTCATGGCCAACGCCCTGCTCTACGTCGCCGGCGGCCCCGCCCCGACCTGCGAGCCCGACCTGACCACCGGCGCCATCGCCGGCCAACCCGGCTACGGCGTTCCCAACGGCATGCTCAACAACGACGACTTCTTCTACTACCTCGCCCTCTTCGCCGCCAACGACCTCCGCGCCGATCTGACCACGGGCGCCATCGCGGGCCAGCCCGGCTACGGCGTCCCGAACGGCATCCTGAACAACGACGACTTCTTCTACTACCTGGCCCTGTTTGCCGCGGGCTGCTGATCATCGAATCGAGACATCGACGATCGCGAGCGCCCCGCACCCGCGGG
>JAWKTE010000040.1:0-3461 GCA_041401985.1 Phycisphaerales bacterium | reverse complement strand
CGGGCTCGGGCTGTCGATCTGCAAGACGCTTGTGGAGACGGTGGGGGGGCGGATCTCGCTGCGGTCCGCGCCGGGCGAGGGCACGACCGTGTCGATCGTGCTGCCGGCGGCGCCCCTGGATAGAAAGTATATGTAATAGCGTACATAAGATAACAACGCCCGCGGACGGTGTGGTCCGCGGGCGTTGTGTTGTGTTTGAAGTATCTATCAGCGGGTCGCGTCGACGCGCACGAGTTCGAACCGCACCTCGTGCTCGGCGTCCTCGTCCGCGTCGTTCGAGCACCACGTGGTCGTGATGCGGTCGCGGCCGGTCAGGTCGAACGTGGCGGCGTGCATGTGCATCTCGTCGCCGCAGCACTCGGTGTCGTTGCACTCGAAGACCATCGCGCCGATCTCGGCCTGGCTGCAGGTCAGCACGGGTCGGTTGCCGAGCATGCAGTAGTGGGTCATCTTGAGGGTGTCGTTTTCGATGTAGTAGATGGTGAGCATCTCGTGCTCGGCGCCGGGGAACATGGTCTCCATGACCGCGCTGCCGCCGGCGGTGACGTGGTAGACGCTGCCGATCTGATCGGTGGGCGCCCCGTCCTCGTCGCACATGGCCCAGGAGCCCTCGAGGGCCTTGAGGGCGTCGAACGCGGCCTGGGCCGCGGCGGGCGACGGGCGCGACTCGGCGGAACCCGGACGGGCCGCGAGCCCGGCGGCGATGGAGGTGGCGGCGAGCAGGCAGCACGGCAGGACAAATCGCTTCACGGTGATCTCCTTCACGAGGGGGCGTGGCTTGCACGCCGATTGGGGGCGGGAGCGGGTGCCGCGCGTCTCGCAGGGCACCGGGATGACAACGCACGCAACAGCGCGTCGGTGTTTCTACTTGGATTCGACCAGGTCCTTGAGCGCCGCGGCGAACTTGGCCCAGCCGCCGGTGTACCCGGTGTGGTTGCGGGGCGAGGTGATGGCGAACTGGGTGATGGTAACACGGGTGCGTGTGGGCGAGAGCGCGTCGAGGACCCACTCGGTGCGGGATGCGCCGCCGCGGGCTCCGTCTGGCTCGTAGAACCAGTCGTGGACGAGGCGGTGGGGGGGCTCGATCTCGAGGATCTTGGTGGGGCCGCAGGTGCAGCCATCGAAGTTCCAGCCGTAGGAATAGGCCCCGCCGACGCGCGCCTCGGCGACACCGGACTTCGAGAGCCACTTGTCCATCTCGCGGGCGTCGGTCAGGGCGTGCCAGACGCGCTCGCGCGGGGCGTCGATCTCGATCGAGACGCGGGCGGTGTCGCTCGGGTCGCCGAAGTCGGGGCGGATGGCGGGCTTTCCGGTGCGGAGGTGCTCGCGGAGGTTGGCCAGGGCGACGCACCAGAAGTCCTGTGCGAAGAAGTCGGACTCGGTGCGGGAGTACCCGGCGACGGTGCCGTCGATGAGGGTGTGGCGGAGCCAGAGTTTGGTTCGGGCAGCGGCCGTGGTCGCGTCGCTGCTGAGTTCGATCAGAACCTCGGTGTCGCTCCCGCCCCAGTGCCACTCGTAGCGGATTGCACGCCCGGCGTCGAAGCGCGTGAGACGCTGGGCCGCGTCGGCGGGCGTGGGCACGAGCGGCGTGTGACGCCCCCAGAATCGGTACGCCCCGCCGACGCGCGGCTCGATCTCGGCGTGCTCGGCGAACCAGGCGCGGAGGTGGGCGGGGTTGGTCAGGCGGTCGAACACGGCGTCTGGGGCCGCGTCGAGGTGGCGGGTGAACTCGACGTGCTGGAGGTCGGTGGCGGTTGGCATGGGCGGCTCCGGGTTGGCGTGACCGGGCAAAGCAACGACGATCGGCAGCGGGTCGGGACGACAGGAATCCGCGGGAATCGCGTCGCGGACGCGCGATTCTTATGTTCGGGCGTTCGACGGTGGGGGGGATGGTGCGTCGGGTTGGGGGGCGGGTGGCTGGGTCGCCTCCTGCTCGAGGTACTCCTTGAGGTTGGCGAGGCGGGCGGCCCAGAGCAGGCGGTAGCGGTTGAGCCAGTCGTCGACCGCGGCGAGCGGGGCCGCGTCGAGGTGGTAGTGGCGCTCGCGCCCGTGCTTGACGACGCGAACGAGGCCGGCCTGGGACAGGACGCGGAGGTGCTTGGAGACGGCGGGTCGGGAGATGGTGAAGTCGGCGGCGATGTCGCCGGCGGAGCGGGCCCGGGTGCGGAGGCCGTCGAGGATGGCGCGGCGTGTTGGATCGGCGACGGCGGCGAAGGCGTCGGGGGATTGGGCGGCGAGGGGCGTGGCGGCCTTGGCGACTTTGGCCGCGGCGGGGCTGGGCTTGGCGGGTCGGGGGCGTCGCTTGGGCGGTCTTGTAACCATCTGGTTACAGATTAGGCGGAGCGGTGGGGGGTGTCAAGGGGTTGGGTGCGGGGCGGTGGGGGTGGCCGGGTCGCGGCCATGATGCGGAGGAAGGCATCAAGGCAGGAGGCATCGAGGCATCCAGTGCCGGCCGCCCGCTCCCCGCTATCCCTGTGGACCCGCCCCACGCTCGGGCCGATCTTCCGGACGCGCGGCGGCGTAGTCTCACCATGGGGCCTCGCCCCGCCGTTCTCGGACCCAAACGCCCAGCGGAGGCTCGAAGGCCATGTGCGGGATCGTCGGCTACATCGGCAAGAAGCAGTGCCAGAGCCTCCTGATGGAGGGCCTCAAGCGCCTGGAGTACCGCGGGTACGACTCGGCGGGGATCGCGGTGATCGAGCCGACGCCCGGCACGGCCGCGCCCGGCACGAAGGCGACACTGCGGACGGAGCGGGCCGTGGGGCGGGTGGCGAACCTCGAGGACCGGCTCGAGAAGATCGGCGGCTTGCACGGCACGGTGGGGCTGGCCCACACGCGCTGGGCGACGCACGGCGGGGTGACGGTCGACAACGCCCACCCGCACCGCGACGACAAGAACGGGATCTGCCTGGTCCACAACGGCATCATCGAGAACTACGCGACGCTGCGGACGCTGCTGGAGGAGAAGGGCCACCGGTTCCAGAGCCAGACCGACACCGAGGTGCTGGCGATGCTGATCGGGGAGCTCTACGACCCGGAGCAGGGGCTGGAGGCCGCGGTGCAGGCGGCCCTGCGCGAGGTGACGGGGGCGTACGCGATCTGCGTGATCTGCGAGCGTGATCCGGACGTGATGGTGTGCGCGCGGAAGGGCTCGCCGCTGATGGTGGGGATCGGGGCGGGCGAGTATGTGGTAGCGTCGGACCCGTCGGCGATCGTGGCCCACACGACCCAAGCGATGGCGTTGGACGACTACACGGTCGTGAAGATCACGCGCGAGGGCTTCCGCACGTCCACGCTGGACAACACGGAGACCACGCCCAAGGTGATGCAGCTGGAACTCGAGCTCGAGCAGATCGAGATGGGCGGGTTCCAGCACTACATGCAGAAGGAGATCCACGAGCAGCCCAAGGCGATCCGCAACACGCTGCGCGGCCGGATCGACGAGAAGGACTGGGTCATCC
>JAWKTE010000039.1:0-4364 GCA_041401985.1 Phycisphaerales bacterium | reverse complement strand
GTTGTTGATCGGCTGAGTGCCGGGGCGTCGCGGGAGCGATGCGCTGGCGGTCGGGCGGCTGCGCGCGAGTGGGGAGAGAAGAGGGCCGCGGGGCGGCGGACGGAAAGAGAGCAGAGAAGAGAGAAGAAGAGAAGTGGGTGGGCGGGCCGGAGGCCCGCAGCCCCAGTGGGACGAGAACGGGTCGGCCGAGCAGAGGTCAAGGGAGCAGGCATGGGCGTTTTGTGCGACACGCAGATCCGCGAACTGGTGGGCATCGAGCCGTTCGCCGAGGCCGAGAAGCGCCCGGGGCGGGTGTCCTTCGGCGTGTCGAGCTACGGGTACGACGTGCGGGTGGGCACGCGGTTCAAGATCTTCACCCCGACGCCGCGGACGGGGGGGATCACGGTTGTGGACCCCAAGCGGTTCACGGACGACCTGTTCGTGGAGGTGGACACCGCGGCCCTGGGGACGGACCACGTGGTGATCCCGCCGAACTCGTTCGCCTTGTGCGAGACGGTGGAGTGGATGGAGATCCCGCGTGATGTGCTGGTGGTGTGCGTGGGCAAGAGCACGTACGCGCGGTGCGGGCTGATCGTGAACGTGACGCCGCTGGAGCCGGAGTGGAAGGGGAAAGTGACGCTGGAGATCTCGAACACGACGCCGCTGCCGGCGCGGGTGTACGCGAACGAGGGGATCGCGCAGATGGTGTTCTTGAAGGCCGACAGGGTGTGCGCGGTGTCGTACGCGGACAAGGCGGGGAAGTATCAGAATCAGGATGGATTGACGTTGCCGAAGGTGGATTGAACGCGGATGACGTTGGGGAAGGCATCGAGGCAGGAGGCATCGAGGCATCAAGTCAGAGGCACATGGGGAGTGATGGATGGCTGGCCCCATCAACTCGTACCAGGATCTGATCGCGTGGCAGCGGGCCTACGCGATGGGCAAGGCGGTGTACGCCGCGGCTTCGGCGATGCAGGAGCCGGATCGGTTCGGGCTGCCGGCCTCGCTCAAACGACTCGCGGTCTCGGTCGCCAGCCACATCGCCAACGGATACGGACGACAGAACACGCAGGACTACCTCTGGTTTCTCAAGCAGGCTCGCGGCGAGATCTACCAACTGGACACGCAGCTGTTGTTCGCAATGGACTTCACGCTGCTTTCGAAGGAATCGTTCGACGGGCTGAAGGACATGCTCGACGAGAGCGAGCGGGTGCTCGCGGGATTGATCCGGAGTCTCGAACGCTGAGGCTGGATGCCTCGGTGCCTCGTGCCTCGATGCCTTCTTGTTCATCATCGGTTGCACTCTGATAGGGACCGGCTCGAAATGAAGATCACCAGGAAGTTCACCGTCGCAGGACGCGACCCCTTCGCCACCACCTCGTGGGCCAAGCGGTCGAGCCGCATTTCCAACCCCGATGGCTCGGTCGTGTTCGAGATGACCGACGCCGAGATGCCCGCCGGCTGGAGCCAGCTCGCGGTCGACATCATGGTGAGCAAGTACTTCCGCAAGGCGGGGGTGCCGCAGACCGAGCAGCCCTACGCACTGCCCGGCGGCTCGCCGGTGGTCAAGGGCAAGGACGGCAAGGCGCTCACTGGGCCGGAGCGTTCGGCCCGCCAGGTGATCCACCGCCTGGCCGGGTGCTGGCGGTTCTGGGGCGAGGAGCACGGCTACTTCGACACGGCCGAGGACGCCCAGGCGTTCTACGACGAGCTGGTGTACATGATGGTGCACCAGATGTGCGCCCCGAACAGCCCGCAGTGGTTCAACACGGGGCTGCACTTCGCGTACGGGATCAACGGCCCGGCCCAGGGGCACTGCATCGTCGACCCGCGGACCGGCGAGGTGGTGCTGGCGCCCGACGCGTACAGCCACCCGCAGCCGCACGCGTGCTTCATCCAGAGCGTGTCGGACGACCTGGTGAGCGACGGCGGGATCATGGACCTGTGGGTGCGCGAGGCGCGTCTGTTCAAGTACGGCTCGGGCACGGGGACGAACTTCTCAAACCTGCGGGCCGAGGGCGAGCGTCTGTCGGGCGGGGGCAAGAGCAGCGGGCTGATGTCGTGGCTGAAGATCGGCGACCGGGCGGCCGGGGCGATCAAGAGCGGCGGAACGACGCGCCGGGCGGCCAAGATGGTCTGCCTGGACATGGACCACCCGGACATCCGGGAGTTCATCAACTGGAAGGTGCGCGAGGAGATCAAGGTCGCGGCCCTGGTCGAGGGGATGAAGCACCTCTCGGAGGACCAGCGGGAGACGGCAACAAAACTCGGGCTGAAACTGGACTACGACTTCAACGGCGAGTCGTACCTGACGGTGTCGGGGCAGAACTCCAACAACTCGGTGCGTGTGCCCAACGAGTTCTTCGAGGCCGTGGACGCCGGGGCCAAGTGGGTCGCGCCGTTCCGGACCAACCCGGAGATCGAGCGGGAGTTCGAGGCGCGGGCGCTGTGGAAGGACCTGTGCTTCGCGGCGTGGCGGTGCGCCGATCCGGGCGTGCAGTTCGACTCGACGATCAACGAGTGGCACACGTGCCCGAGCGCGGGGCGGATCAACGCAAGCAACCCGTGCGTGACCGGCGACACGCTGGTCGCGACGGCGGACGGGTATCGGCGCATCGGCGACCTGGTCGGCAAGTCGGCGGAGGTCATCAACGCCAGGGGCGAGGCGTCGTTCGTTGACCGGATCTTCCCGACCGGGCACAAGGACGTGTACGAACTGACCACGCGTTCGGGGTACACGCTGCGGCTGACCGCCGACCACCGGGTTCTAACGGCCAATCGCGGCGATGTGCCCGCGTGCGAACTCACCCTTGATGACCAGGTGATCCTGAAGGGCGCCGGGTTCGGGACCGCGTTCGTGCCGGAAGCGTTCGGCGAACTGCTCGGGGCGGCGATCGGCGACGGGTGCATCGCGCACCAGCCCGAGCAGGACTTCCTCTCCATCACGTTTGGGCAGGAGGAAGGCGGCGTCGCCGAGCGTCTGCGCGGGCACATGGACGAGTGCAAGCGGTGGCTCGCGACGGACGACCGGCGTGGCCAGCGGCCCACGAGCGTCGTGCAGACGCAGACGGGGCTGCGCGTGGGCACGTCCGTCGGACGGATCGTGTCGGAGTTCGCGCGGTTCGCAACGCTTGACGCAGGGTCCGAAGCCAAGGCCTTTACTGACGAGGTGTTCGGGCTGGACCGGGCCAGCCAGGCGGCGATTCTCCGCGGCCTGTTCTCGGCCGACGGAACGGTCGCGAACTACGGCACCAAGTCGCAGTACGTCGCGCTCGACAGCGTCAGCCTCGCGCTGCTGCGCCAAGTGCAGGTGCTGCTCCTGTCCTTCGGCGTCAAGAGCAAGATCTACCGCGATCGGCGGGCCCTCGGGCAGACGGCGGCCCGCCTGCCCGACGGGCGGGGCGGGATGGCGGCCTACGGCGTCAAGCAGGTGCACTCGCTGCGGATCAGCCGATCGTCGCGGATCGTCTTCGAGCGCGAGGTCGGGTTCATCGTCGGCAGCCGCAAGGCCGAGCGTCTGTCGGAACTGAACCGCGGTGTGGTGGCGTACGCCGATCGGATGACCGACGGCGTGGCGTCGCTGACGCCGTGCGGGACCGAGGACGTGTTCGACCTGACCGAGCCGGAAACGAGCCACTTCGTGGCCAACGGCATCGTGGTCCACAACTGCTCCGAGTACATGTTCCTGGACAACACGGCGTGCAACCTCGCGTCGCTGAACGTGCTGAAGTTCTACGACCGGGCCACGACGCGGTTTGATCTCGAGAAGTTCGAGCACGGCGTGGACCTGTGGACCGTGGTGCTCGAGATCAGCGTGCTGATGGCGGCGTTCCCGAGCCGCGAGATCGCGGAACTGTCGTACAAGTACCGCACGCTGGGGCTTGGGTTCGCGAACCTGGGCGCGATGCTGATGCAGGCGGGGATCGCGTACGACAGCGACGAGGCGCGGGCGGTGTGCGCGTGCCTGTCGTCGATCATGACGGGGCGGGCGTACCGCCAGTCGGCGGCGATGGCCGAGCGCCTCGGGGCGTTCCCCGGCTACGACGACGACCGGGACAACATGTTGCGGGTGGTGCGGAACCACCGGCGGGCGGCCCACGGTGTTGGGCGCGGGGCCGCGGAGTGGGAGGGGCTCAAGATCCGCCCCGTGCCGATCGACCACGGCGTGGTCAAGGGCCTCGCCGGGCGCCTGGCCAATGCCGCGGACCTGGGCACGCACGCCAAGAAGGCGTGGGATGATGCGCTGGCGCTGGGTGACCGGCACGGGTACCGCAACGCGCAGGTCACGGTGATCGCGCCCACGGGCACGATCGGCCTGCTGATGGACTGCGACACCACGGGCGTCGAGCCGGACTTCGCGCTGGTCAAGTTCAAGAAACTGGCCG
>JAWKTE010000038.1:0-4832 GCA_041401985.1 Phycisphaerales bacterium | reverse complement strand
CGCCCGGTGCCCGTGCCGCCGATGCAGCAGAACCGCGAGATGGTCGGCACGCACCAGCGGGCCATGCTCGCGGTCGAAGTCTCGCTCGCGAACCGGTCCGACTGGCGCACCGTCGTGTGGCTGCCGTTCGTGCAGTATCTCGAGATCGGCACCGACATGGCGCGGACAGTTCGCCTGCCCGACGGGCGCCAGCTGCGTCTGGTCTTCGGGCGTCGCCAGCACCGCCTGCCGGGCTTCCAGGTGCGGCTCGTCGACTTCCAGATGCTGGCGTACGACCACCGCGGCGCCCCGCGCGATTACCAGTCGATCGTGCGGGTCGAGCCGATCGTGGACGAGCGCGGGCGGGCCGCGTTCGACGCGTTCGAGCACGTCACCAAACTCAACGCCCCGCTGACGGCCCCGTTCAACACGCACGCGGACCACGGGCTGGTGGCAGGGCTGGTCGGCCGCCTCGCCGCGGGGCTGGACCCGGACCAGTACAAGTTCAGCCAGGCCGGCTGGGACGCCGAGGGCTGGCGCGAGTCGCAGACGCTCGCCGACCAGGGCCTCCTGCCCCGCCCCCGAGCCCGCTTTACGATCCTGCAGGTCGGCAACTACCCCGGCATCCACGTGATCGCCCTCGGCGGCATCCTGATGGCCTTGGGCATCCCCTGGGCGTTCTACGTCAAGCCGTGGCTGGTGCGCCGCCGCCGGGACTCGCTGGCGGCGGCCGCGCGCGGATCAACCACGGAGGCACGGAGACACGGAGGTGGGACGTGATGGCAGTTGAGTCCTCAGTACAGCCGACCAGCCTCTCGCGCGCAGCACACACCCTTCGCATCGCGTTCACTCGGTTCTTTGCGCGAGCCCTTCCTTGCCTCCCTCCGTGTCTCCGTGTCTCCGTGGTGATGCTCCTGTCGTTCCCGGCCCTCGCCCAGACCGCCCCCGCCGGCAACGCCCACCCGGAATCCGCCCTCGTCACCGAGCAGGCCGCGGCCCTGCCCAACCCCTTCGGCGACCCGGTCTTCGATCCGACCGTCGCCCCGCTGAGCCTCGCGGACAAGGGCGACTTCGCCGCCGCCCTCGACCTGGCGCCGCTCCGCAGCCTCGCCGTCTTCCACAACGGGCGGGTCAAGATCCTCGACACCCTCGCGCGGGAGACCGTCCGCCAGATCACCGGACGCACGACGTACCAGGACGTGATCGATGCGCCCGGCGGCGAGACCACCAAGGTCTCCTTCGAGCCCCTCTTCACCCTGCTCGACCTGGTCATCGACCCGACGTTCTACGTCGATCGCCCCCTCCTGCACGTCGAGTACCTGCCGCTCCGCCGCGCGTTCCTCGATTCCGCGCTCCCGGGCGACGAGGCGGCCCAGCAGCGGTACCTCATGATGACGCGGATCACGCCGCGCATGGCCGCCGAGCACTACCTCGAGATGGTCGATCGCTTCGGCACGCAGGCCCCCTCACGCCGCGGGCTCGACGAGCTCGACCGCGCCATGGCCCTGTGGCAGGAATCCGCGGCCAACATGCTGCTCGTCGCGCCCGAGTCGCGCGATGACTCGTGGCACCACCTCTCGGAGCCGCTGCCGCCGGGCATGGACGCCGCCGGCGCCAAGGCCTGGCGGGACGCCAGCGCCGCCGCCGCCGACCTCGGTCGCGCCTGGCGTGCCTCGGACGCCACGGCCGCCAACGACGCCATCACCCGCCTCGCCGCCGCCCTGCCCACGATCAACGCTGGTCTCTACCCCGACTCGCGCCGCTCGCTGGAACTGGCGTACAACCGGGCCGGGGCCTTCGAGTGGGGCTGGGTGCTCTACTTCCTGTCGCTGATCGCCCTCGTGCTGGCCTTCGGCACCGGTCGCCGCGCGGTCGCCGGCGTCGGCGTCGCCCTGCTCATCGCGGCCATCGGCATGCACGGGTTCGGCTTCGTCGCCCGCTGCGTCCTGGCCGAGCGGTTCGCGATCCAGAACCAGTTCGAGTCCATGACCGGCGTGAGCCTGTTCGCGGCGATCGTCGGGCTGGCCCTGACCGGGCTGTTCCGCAAGTACCTGTACGGGGCCGCGGCTGCCGCGACGGGCTTCCTGGTGCTCATCGCCGCGACGCAGACGGCCATCCCGGGCCAGTTCATCGAGCGCGAGGCCGCGATCCTCAACACGTCGGTGCTGCTCAAGTACCACGTCACGACGGTGCTCACGTCGTACGGCCTCATCACGCTGGGGATGGTCACGAGCCTGTTCTATCTGGGGGCGCACTACTTCGGGCGGGGGGCCTCGTCGGTGGCGGCCCTGGCCGGGGGGGCGGTCGCGCCGCCAACCGAACCGGACGAGAGTGGAGCAGCCGGCGCAGGCGACACAAGCGCCGGCATCCGCCACCGCCTGCTCAAGGACCTCGACAAGGCCCAGATGATCGTGCTGCAACTCGCGTTCTGGGGCCTGGGCGTCGGCATCCTGCTCGGCGCGTGGTGGGCCGATCACTCGTGGGGCCGCTGGTGGGCCTTCGACCCGAAGGAGACCTGGGCGCTCATCACCTGGATCATCTACCTCATCGTCATCCACGTCCGGTTCACGACTGGCCGCAACCGCGCCCTGGTCACCGCCTGGCTCTCGGTCGTCGGCTTTGTCATGATGCTGTGGACCTACTTCGGCGTGAACCTCCTGCTCCCGGGCCTGCACGCGTACGCGTAGGCCAGAGTCGTGAGTGAACCACGGAGGCACGGAGACACGGAGGGAGCCGAAGAGGCGCGGGAACGAGCCCAGGGCATCGGCTCAAGCCCGGACGAACAGCCGGAGTGTTCTCACCAGTCTTCCCCCCAAGCCTTTCTGCCTCTCTCCGTGCCTCCGTGTCTCCGTGGTAGACCTCGAATGTCCCCACGCCCAATCCCCCGATCCTTCTTCGCCCGCCCCGCCGACGCCGTCGCGCCCGCCCTGCTCGGCCTGATCCTCCGGCGCACCCTCCCCGACGGGCGCGCCATCGCAGGCCGCATCGTCGAGGCCGAGGCCTACCTCGGCCCCGAGGACCGCGCCAGCCACGCGTTCAACAACCGGCGCACGCCCCGCAACGAGGCCATGTACTCCCGCCCCGGCACCTGCTACGTCTACTTCACCTACGGCATGCACTTCATGTGCAACGTCGCGTGCCTCCGCGAGGGCCACCCCGCGGCCGTGCTCATCCGCGCCATCGAGCCGCTCGAAGGCCTCGACGCCATCCGCGAGGCCCGCCCGGCCATCTCGCGCGACCGCGACCTCTGCAACGGCCCCGGCAAACTCTGCCAGGCCCTCCGCATCGATCGCGACCTGAACGCGATCGACCTGACCAGCGACGCCCGCTTATGCATCGGCGAGTCGTGCGAAGCCAAGCCGATCACCGCCGCCGACATCGCCGTTTCGCCCCGCATCGGCGTCGACCCCGCCGGCGAGCCGTGGGCCGGCGCCCCGCTCCGCTGGTTCGTCCGGGGCAATCCGCACGTCAGTCCCGGTCGCCCGTCGGGCTCGCCCGCCCCTCCAAGCCCCCTAAAATCCAAACAGAATCGCCTGGCACGCCCGATCCAAGCGACGGATAATCGTTCCTCCCGTCGGCATCGAACCGAAAGGCCAAACGAACGGCCCTACGAGAGGCCAGACGGGTGAGCGTAAGGAATCCGGGGCGTCAGGGAAACGAATCTGCCCCCGGTTCCGTATGAGTGAGAGGGTGGCCCCATCGTCGGGTGGCAGTCGGCTCCCTGCCGGACCCCCCGGGCCGCATCGGAGTGTCGCGTGGTCGATTGGAAGTCCATCCAGGAAAAGGCCGGCCCCTACCCGCTCGCGGCGTACGCGTTCGTGCGCGAGGGGCTCGAGCACACGACCCGCATGGTCCACGGGGCCGAGGACGCCGAGCAGGACCTGCAACTGGCGGGCGAAGACGAGCAGCCCGAGGCCGACCCGGCCGGGAGCGGCCGCCACGTCACGGGCCAGCAACTCTGCCTGGGCCTGAAGGAGTACGCCCTCCGCAAGTACGGGCGGCTGGCCCGCATGGTGCTCGACCGATGGTCGATCCGGCGCACCGACGACTTCGGGCGCATCGTCTTCGCCATGATCGACGCGGGGCTGATGCGCCGGACCGAGGCCGACACCCTGCAGGACTTCATTGGCGTCTACGAGTTCGACGAGGTCTTCGACGCGGCGGAGAACTGAGCGCGTGCCCGCCCCGACGCCCCATCGCGCCGCCATCGCGCTGGGCTCCAACATCCAGACGCCCGAAGCGACCCGGCGGAGCCACCTCGACGCCGCGATCCGCGCTCTGGAGGATCCGCCGCGGACGCGGGTGATCGCCGCCAGCGAGCCGATCGAGACCGAGCCGGTCGGGCCGGCGGGGCAGGGCCCGTACCTGAACGCCGCGGCCATCCTCGAGACAACGCTCTCGCCCCGCGGCCTGCTCGCCCGCCTGCTCGAGATCGAGCGTTCCCGCGGGCGCGACCGGGCGGCCGAGCAGCGGTGGGGGGCGCGCACGCTGGACCTGGACCTGCTGCTCTACGACGATCTGGTGATCGACGAGCCGGGCCTGACCATCCCGCACCCGAGGATGCGCGATCGGCGCTTCGTGCTCGAACCCCTCGCGGCCATCGCGCCGGAGTGGATCGTTCCGGGCGTGGGCGCGACCGTCGCCGCATTGCTGGAGCGGCTCGCGGCACGGGAGGTCGCCCGATGAGTCGCTGGCACGCATGCACAATCCCGGTTGCCGGCGTCGCACTCGCCGCCTTTGCCTCAACCGCCATGGCCGACGACCGCGCCGCCCAGGCCCTCGCCGCCATGCGCGAGACCTACCGCTCCCACCGCATCGCCGAGCGATTCACCATCGAAGTCGCCGCCCAGCAC
>JAWKTE010000037.1:0-6418 GCA_041401985.1 Phycisphaerales bacterium | reverse complement strand
ATGCGTTCCCTGATACTCATTTGCGGCACCAGTTCTCGTGAAGTCTGCTAGCGCCAGGCGCGAAACGCATGCTTGCTCAAAGCAGCAAGCGTGCCACGCGTCGGGCGCGCCGGGAAGTCGGGAGGCTCTGTAGAGGGGGTAGAAAGCCCGGCTCGGAGAGCCGGTCCACCTCACAGCAGCGGGTTCGTCTCGCCGCGCCCGTACTTCGCCGTGGGGCTCAGGTTGGGTTCGATGTTGATGTAGACGTCGGACTCGAGTTCGGCTTCGACGTCGGGGACTTCGGCGGACTCGGCGAACTCGACGGCGTCGCGGACGATCTCGGCGAGTTCTTCCTGCATCTTCTTCCAGTCGTCCTCGGAGAGGCAGGCGCGGCCGCCTTCGGCCTTGCTGGTCATGAGGTGGCTGGCGAGGCTGGCGATGGAGTCGCGCTCCTTGAAGGTCTCGACTTCCTCCTTCGTGCGGTACTTCTGGGGGTCGGACATGGAGTGGCCCTGGTAGCGGTAGGTCTTGAGGTCGACGAAGGCGGGGCGCTGGAGGTCGCGGCACTCATCTGCCAAAGGCTTGAAGGCGTCGTAGATGTCCAGGATGTTCATGCCCTGGATCTCGACGGCCTTGATGCCGTAGCCGGCGGCTTTGAGGCACAGGTCGTGTGCCATGGTGGTGCCGCGCTCGATGGAGGTGCCCATGGAGTAGCCGTTGTTTTCGACGATGAAGATGACGGGGAGGTTGAGGAGTCCCGCGAGGTTCTGGGCCTCGTGGAAGGCGCCCTGGTTGAGCGCGCCGTCGCCGAGGTAGCAGAGGCAGACCTTCTTGGGGCCGGTGCCGAGGACTTCCCACTCGTAGCGTGCGGCGAAGGCGAAGCCGGCGCCGAGGGGTGTCTGGGCGCCGACGATGCCGTGCCCGCCGAAGAGCCAGTTTGGCTTGTCGAACATGTGCATGGAGCCGCCCTTGCCCTTGGCGCATCCGGCGCTTTTGCCGAACATCTCGGCCATGCAGGCGCGTGCGGACATGCCGCGGGCCAGGGCGTGGCCGTGGTCGCGGTAGGCCAGGACGATGGGGTCGTCCTTGTTGACGGAGGCGATGGTGCCGACGGCGCAGGCCTCCTGGCCGATGTAGATGTGGCAGAAGCCGCCGATTTTGGCCTGCTGGTACTGCTGCATGCAGCGGAGTTCGAACTCGCGGATGAGCTGCATGTCGCGGAGCCAGCGGAGGAGGGTCTTGTCGGGGAGGTAGGCCGAGGGGCGGGGGCCTGAGGGCTGGCCTTTGGCGGAGGCGGCGGGCTTCTCGGCGGTGTGGCTGGCGGAGTTGGCCATGGTGGTCTTTCGGGGCGTGGGGGCGCGTGGGGGTGGCGGCTGGGGTGGCCGCGGGTGGTTGATTGGGAAAGGGAAGGATAGGGGCGTGGTGGGGCGGTGGGGCTGATGGCGGTGGGGGGATGGGGTTTGGGGAGGGGCGTGCGGGGTGTGCGGGCGGGGGTTGCGGGTCGGGGCGGAAGTCGGCGGCGGGTCGATTGACGGTGGGGGAGGCGGTCTATCTTCCCCTTGCTCCGCAGGGCCGCGGCGAACCCGGGCATCGGGTTTCGGCGGGTTGGGCGGGGTGACAATCTGAGGGTGTAGCTCAGTGGTAGAGCGTCACGTTGCCAACGTGAATGTCGCGCGTTCGAATCGCGTCACCCTCTTTCTCTGACGCCGGGGGTGCCCCCGGCGTTTCCGTTGGGGCCCTTTGGGACGGCGGTCAACAGCGCTGTCCGGGCTCCTGAACTCTTTTCTCGGCCGGCCTTCGCCGGTGCGAGGGAGCGACCTGTCTGCCCGCGGCCTTTCGGCCGGTCGGTGGCGGGGTGCTCCGGAGGACAGCGACCGTGAGCAAGACCGTCAAACTGCTGCTGACCGAGAACGTGGACAACCTCGGCATCGTCGGGGATGTGGTGAGCGTGCGCCTGGGGTACGCGAGGAACTACCTGCTGCCGCGGGAGTTGGCGACGACGCCCTCGGACGAGATCATCGCGGCGCTGACGGAGAAGCGGAAGGAAGCCGAGAAGCAGGTGGCGGCGCTGCGTTCGCAGCGTGAGGAGCTGATCAAGAAGATCGACGGGCTCGAGATCACGATGCAGCGTTCGGCCAACGAGCAGGGGATCCTGTACGGGGCGGTGACGCAGCAGGAGATCGCCCAGGCGCTGGCGGCGCTGGGGTACAAGGTGAGGCCGCGCGAGGTGCGGATCCCGCAGACGATCAAGCGTGTGGATGCGCACGAGATCAGCGTGAAGTTCGACTCGGACCTGGAGGCGACGATCCGGCTGCACGTGGCGGCGGACAAGAAGGTCGTGACGGAAGAGCGGGACGAGATGGAGTTCGACAACGAGGGCAACCTCGTGGACAAGAAGGCTCCGAAGCGGGAGTCGTGGCGCGACAAGCTGAAGGACGGGGACAAGGAGAAGGGGCCGCGTGGTGGTGGCGGCGGCGGCGAGCGTCGTCGAGAGGACAAGCCGGGGCGGATGGATCGCGCCGAGCGGGCCCGCAAGGAGTTCGAGGAGGCGACCAAGCCGACCAAGACCGGCTGGGGCCCGAAGCCGAAGATCGGGCAGGACGCCGAGGGCGGCGAGGGGCAGTGAGCGGGCGTCGGGGACGTTCGGTCGAGTCTTCGGCCTGCGATCTGCGGGAACGTGCGGATGCACCGTGCGGGTGATGGACGCCGGATCTGAGCGAGTCGGCGAGCGAAGGTCCGGGTTGGCCTGCGTCGTCCGCAGCGGCTTGTCGGTCGCAATGAACGCATTGTCGCGTCGCTGGGTTCTCGACCCGGGGCTTCGGCGCAGAGCCTTCTCAGCCCCGGCGTCTGGGCGCGTTTGGTTTGTCGTGCGGGCGTGTGGGCCTGAGTCGCGGCGGTGACGCGTGGGCGAGCGTGTTGATATCGCGGTGGTGGGGCTCGGGGCCGCCGGGTTGATGGCGGCGATATGGGCTGGTCGGCGTGTGCGCGAGTTGGAGCGGGCGGGCGGGCGATCGCTGCGCGTGGTGGGGTTCGACGGGGCGGCGCGGCTCGGGGCGAAGATCCTGGTGGCCGGGGGCGGTCGGTGCAACGTCACGCACTTCGAGGTGGGCGAGCGCGACTACGCCGGGGCGTCACCCAACGCGATCAAGAAGGTGCTGCGATCGTTTGATGTGGCGCGGACGGTGGGGTTCTTCCGCGAGATCGGCGTGGAGTTGAAGCGGGAGGAGACGGGCAAGTTGTTCCCCGTGACGGATTCGGCGCGGACGGTGCTGGATGCGCTGCTTGGGGCGGCGGGCGAGGCGGGGGTTGAGTTGCGGCATCCGGCGCGGGTTGGGGGCGTGCGGGTTGTTGGAGCCGCAGCGGGAGAGCGTGACGAAGTCGGAGCGGCGGGGGGAGTCGGAAGCGCAGAAGGCGAATTCGGGTTCGAGGTTGCGGGATCGGGGGGAACTGTGGCGGCTTCGCGTGTGATTCTCGCGACCGGCGGGATGGCGCTGCCGCGGTCGGGGTCGGATGGGTTCGGGTACTCGATCGCCAAGGGGCTGGGGCACACGGTGACGCCCGCGGTGTTTCCGGCGCTGGTGCCGCTGAAGGTCGAGGCGGGGCATCCGCTGATGGCGCTGGCGGGTGTGGCGGCGCCGGCGGCGGTGGAGGTGCGGGCGTCGACGGGCAAGCGGCTCGCGTCGTTCACGGGGGCGGTGCTGTGCACGCACTTCGGGTTGTCGGGCCCGGCGGTGATGAACATGTCGCGCCATCTGACCGCGGCGCGGCGGGAGGACGCCGGGGCGGGTCTGGTGCTGAACTGGTTGCCGGAGTCGCAGGAGCAAGACGTCGATCGCGTGCTGCTGGAGGCGGGGCGGGAGCGTGTCGGGCGGGTGGTGGATCGGCTTGCGGGCAACGGTGTGCTGGCGTCGCGGTTGATCGAGACGCTGTGCCGATGCGCGGGCGTGGAGGCCGATGCGCCGGCGAGTTCGCTGACGCGCGAGCGGCGGCGGGGGCTGGTGGGCGTGCTGTGCCGCATGGAAGTCGGGGTGACTGGCGATCGCGGGTTCACGTTCGCGGAGGCGACGGCCGGGGGCGTGCCGCTGTCGGAGGTTCATCTGGCGACGATGGCGTCGCGCGTGTGCCCGGGCCTGCACCTGTGCGGCGAGATCCTGGATGTTGATGGGCGGATCGGCGGGTTCAACTTCCAGTGGGCGTGGGCGAGCGGGTTCGTGGCGGGGTGCGGGGCGGTTGGGGCGATGGGGGACGAGTAAGCGGCGTGCCACGTCCATCGGGCTCGGGCCGATGGTCGTGGCGAGGCCGAGTCGGCCCATGGACTTCGAGGTGAGTTTGGACGGATGGGTAGGAGACGGAGCACGACCCTGCCCGGAGCGGCAAGATCGTGGCACATCGATCGGCGATGATCGCGGCGACGAGCGTTCGAGGCTTGGAGAAGGGGTAGGGCGTCCGGCTCGGAGAGCCGGCCCACCTTTCAGGCGACTGCGGCCACGCCGGGCATCGCGATCGCCTCGCGGAAGGCGACGGCGACGGTCTGGCGGCGGTTGAGCACCGGGCCGGCGCGGACGACCTTGGCCTCGACGACCTGCTGCTGGGTGAGCAGGCTGCGCCCGGCGAAGTCGATCGCGATGGCGATGGACTGGCCCTCGGCCAGGGGGCGGGGCGAGTCGAGTTCGAGCAGGGCGCCGCCGGCGGAGATGTCGCGGGTGCGGGCGGGCTGGTAGCGGAGGTCGCGCTGAGCGCGGAGTTTGCAGGCGCGGGCCAGCGTGAGGCGGTCGTGGCGGCGGCGTTCGCGGGCGGCGGGGGCTTTGGCGGTGCCGGTCGTGCCGATGGCGCCGAGCGGGGTGCGGTTGTCGCCGATGTTCACGCCTGACTCCCTTCGGTGGTCGCTTCGCGGGCCGGGCTCGGTTGATACGGGCCGGGGCTGGTCGATCTTGGGCCGCCTGCTCCGCGGGCGACCCGATTCGTCCTGTTGTGCATCGGCTCGCGCCGGGGCGGGCGATCGGGTTTCCGGTGTAGGCCCGGTGCGGGGGTCGGTCGATATGGGTGGGCATGCCAGATGTGCCGACCCATCACCCGGAATCGGGGATTCCCGCGATCAGCGTGCAGATCCCGACGCGCGGGCGGCCCGGGCTGCTGGCGGCGGCGGTGGGGGCGCTGGCCGCGCAGGATGTGCGCGGGGGGCTTGGGTTCGAGGTGATCGTGGGGCTGGATGGGGCGCAGGCGGAGGCCCAGGCCGCGGCGAGGGGGGCGTGGGACGCGGCGGGGGGTGATGCGCGGGCGACGCTGCGGATCGTCGAGTTCCCGCGTGAGGGGCACCTGCCGATCCGGCGGGCGATGGTCTCGATGACCGACGCGCCACTGGTGCTGTTCATGAACGATGATGTGGTAGCGGATGCGGGCCTTGTTGCGGCGCATGTGGCGGCGCACGGGGAGGCCGCGGAAAGGTGCGCGACGCAGCGCGGGGCGGGTTGCGAGAGCGTGGGCGGGCTTGCGTATCCGCATGGCGTGATGGTGGTGGGGGACTCGCCGTGGGCGGAGGTTGATGCGGCGTGCGCGGCGGCGGGCGACGGCGAGACCGTGCTTGATCGGATCGTGCGCGAGACGGCACTGATCTTCTTCTTCGACTCGCTGCGGGCGGGCGCGGGCGAGCGGTGGCGGGACTGGGGGTTCCGGCACTTCTGGACGCTCAACGCGTCGGCCCCGCGCCGGGCGGTGGAGGCGGTCGGCGGCGTGCGGGCGATTCCCGAGACGTATGGGCATGAGGACATCGAACTGGCGTTCCGCCTGCACGAGCGGTTCGGGATGCCCGTGCTGTTCCGCCCGGAGGCGCGGGGCGTGCATCGGCATCGGTATGGGGCGGCGGACATCGTGCGGAGGGAGCGGGCGTTGGGGGCGGCGTCGTGGCGGTTTGCGAGGGCGAATCCGGCGTTCGGGGCCGCGCTGTTCGGGCGGGATGTAGCGAGTGAGAGCGAGCTGGCGTACTCGCGCGAGTTTGTCGAGCGCGAGCGGCGTGATGCGGAGCGGCTGCGGGCGGACTTCGAGGCGCTTGGGCGGATGGCGGTTGGGGAGGCGGGTGTGTCGGAGGCGTTGCTTGGGGTGCTCTCGCGGCAGTTCGTGCTGCTGAAGCGGTGGTTGTGGCGGAAGGGGTTGGTGGAGGCGGCGGCGGCTGAGGCGGCGGCGATCGAAGCGGAGGGGGTTGCGGCGGGCGCGGGCCGCGTTGAGCGAGCGGCGGTGGGGTCGTGAGCGGCCCGGCGAATGCCAATGCGGTGTGGCGCGGCCTGCGCGTCGTGTGCGTCGGCGAGTTTGCGCTTGGGTCGCGCCGGGCGCACGCGATCAACGTCGTCAAGAGCGCGGGCGGCTTTGCCCGCCTCGGGTGCGAAGTCACCTTGCTGTGCGCCGGGCGCGGCTCGTCGCCGGACAGTGCGGACGCGGCCGGGCG
>JAWKTE010000036.1:0-9000 GCA_041401985.1 Phycisphaerales bacterium | reverse complement strand
CAGGCGGTGGTCGAGCGTCGCCTGCGTGAGGAGGGCGTGCTCAAGGGGCCGCTGCGGGACGCAATGTCGCGCGAGGAGTTCGTGGGTCGGGCCCAGGCGTGGAAGGACGAGTACGAGGCGCGGATCCTCGAGCAATTGAAGGCGATGGGGTGCTCGTGCGACTGGGCCCGGACGCGGTTCACGATGGACGAGGTGTGCGCCCGAGCGGTGCGCGAGGCGTTCTTCCGCCTGTTCAAGGCGGGGCTGATCTATCGCGGCAAGCGGCTGGTGAACTGGGACCCGGTGCTGCAGACGGCCGTGGCGGACGATGAGCTGGAGGACCGGGAGGTCGAGGGGAAGTTCTACTACCTGCGGTATCCGTTGGTGGAGCGGGTTGGAGCGACGGAGCGACGCAGCGACGCAGCGACGAAGGGTGAGGACGCGTCGCTGCCGCTGGCCAAGCGGGCGGACTGGCGCCCGGTGGAGTGGAGCGAGCTGGCGGCCCGGGGGTATCCGGGGGCGGAGGGGTTCCCGGAGGACCAGCCGGCGTGGGTGACGGTCGCGACGACGCGCCCCGAGACGTACCTGGGCGACACGGCGGTGGCGGTGAACCCAAGGGATCCGCGTGCGGTGGCGCTGCGGGGCTTGATGGTGGAGTTGCCGCTGGTCGGAAGGGTGATCCCGATCGTCGAGGATGACTACGTCGTGATGCCCGATCCGGAGGGCGAGGACCCGAAGGCGAGGTTCGCCACCGGCTTCCTGAAGGTCACCCCGGCCCACGACGAGAACGACTACGCCCTGTACCAGCGGCATAAGGGCGTCATGGACGAGGCCTGCGGCGGCGAGGGGCGGGCCCTGATCAACATCATGGCCCCGGACGCGTCGATCTCCGACAAGCATGGCTGGTCCGATGCGGACGAGATCAAGAACGCGCATGTGTTCGTCGGGCGGTCGCGCGACGAAGCGCGGGACCTGGTGATCCGCGAGTTCCAGGCCCACGAGATCGGGACCGAGACGCTGCTGGAGCGGATCAGGCCGTACACGCACACGGTGCCGTATTCGGATCGGAGCAAGGTGCCGATCGAGCCGTGGCTGAGCGACCAGTGGTACGTGAAGGTGACGGACGATCAACTGCGGGGCGAGGCGCAACGGGCGCTGGCGGCGGAGCAGCGGACGAGCGGAACGTTCTCGCCGCGGACGGGTGAGGATGGGGACGGCGGGATGCGGTTCCATCCGGACCGGTACGCCAAGTCGTACGAGTCGTGGCACGACAACCTGCGGGACTGGTGCGTGTCGCGGCAGTTGTGGTGGGGACATCGGGTCCCGGTGTGGAGCGTGGAATGGTCGAAGTTGCGGATTCCAAGAGAAGAGGAAGCCAGGCTCGTACAGAACTACGAGGTGTGGATCGCCCAAGAGCGGGTCTGGCTCGGCGGGCCTGCCGACCTGGAGCTAGGACGCCTCGATCGTTGCTACGTCTGCATTCGCGATGAAGATGATGCGGAAGTCATCGCCGAGTTCGAGAAGTACGGATTCGCTCGGGATCCGGATGTTCTGGATACCTGGTTCTCTTCGGCGACCTGGCCGCTGAGCACGATGGGGTGGCCGCACGAGGATCGAGGCGGGGTAGAGGAGCGTAGAGAGTCCGGCTCGGAGAGCCGGCCCACCAACGAGCCGCCCACCGCCGACCTGCTCGCGGCGTTCAACCCTTCCACCGTTCTGTGCACCGGGCGCGACATCATCACGCTGTGGGTGAGCCGCATGGTGATGTCCAGCCGGTTCCTGCTGGAAGGTGGGCCGGCTCTCGAGCCGGACTCCTACTCCCTCTACCACGCCTCCGACGCCGGAGCCGTCGCTGCCACCGCTCGTGCCCATCCTGCGTCGCTCCACGGCCTTCGACGCCCCCCACTTCCCACCGTTGCGCCCGGCCCGATTCGTCGGACGCGATCCGTACCCCAAGGGCAGCCCCTCGCCCGCCGACCTCCTCCGGTCGCAGCGGCGTTTGCCGCACGTGGAACTGGAGAAGGCCACCTACTTCGTGACCTGGCGCGTCGTCGATGGCGAGTCGCTCTCCGACGACGAACGCCGGATCGTGAAGGACGCGGTCGGGTACTGGCACGAGCGCGGCGACGAGGTCTTCGCCCTCTCCGTGATGACCACGCACATGCACGCCCTCGTGCGGCTGCACGACGGCGGGCGCCTTGGCGCGTGGTGCGAATCGATCAAGAGGTTCTCCGCGAGAGAGATCAACAAGCGGCGCGGCGAGACCGGGTCGATCTGGCTGACGGAGCAGTTCGATCACGTCGTGCGCGACGAGGCGGACCTGGCGGAGTTCACGCACTACATTGTCAACAACGCCGTCGCGGCGGGCGTCGCCGCTCGGGCGACGGAGGATCGGTTCGCGTGGGTGTCAGAGGAGGTGGCCGGGCTTGTCGAGGCCGGTGGGAATCGGGAGTCGCTGAAGGCAGGAGCGTCGGTAGAGGGTGTAGGGAGTCCGGCTCGGAGAGCCGGCCCACCTTCGGGCCCGCCGCCGTTCCGCGACGTCTACATCAACCCCATCATCCAGGACGGGCACGGCCAGCGCATGTCCAAGTCGCTGGGCAACGGGGTCGATCCGCTCGACATCGTGCACAGCCACGGGGCCGACGCGATGCGGTTCGTGCTGACGCAGATCGCCACCAGCACGCAGGACGTGCGGATGCCGGTGGACCTGGTGTGCCCGCACACGGGCAAGACGTTCGAGCCGAAGTTCGTCACCAGCCCGCAGGGGTACCTGGTCGCGGCTCCGTTCCAGGAGAGCCCGGGCGACCCTTCGAAGAAGATGGTCTCGCCGTACGGGGCCGCCAGCGGCGCGGCCCGCCCGAGCGACGCGACGCCGCTGGCGCGGAACACGTCCAGCAAGTTCGACATCGGGCGGAACTTCTGCAACAAGCTGTGGAACGCGAGCCGGTTTGCGCTGGGGATCCTGGAGAAGGCGGGGGCGGTTGGCGGGTCGGGTGCCACCGACACAGGCTGCAAGCCTGTGCCACCGGAATCGCTGTCGCTGGTCGATCGCTGGATGCTCAGCCGCGTGCGGGCCACGACCGAGGCGGTGGCGCAGTCGATCCGGTCGTACCACTTCTCGTCGTACGCCCAGGCGATGTACGACCTGATGTGGCGTGACTTCTGCGACTGGTACCTCGAGGCGATCAAGCCGACGGTGGCCCAGAGCCGCGAGCAGCAGGCGGTGCTGGCCCACTCGCTCGAGTCGATCGTGCGGCTGCTGCACCCCCTGGTGCCGTTCATCACCGAGGCGATCTGGGAGCACCTGCGAAACGTCGGGACCGCGCCGATCGCAGAGGTGACGCTCAAGGCCTCGCGCGTGGATGGGCTGCTGGCGACGGCCGGGTGGCCCGAACTCGCTGAATCGCTTCGGGACGAGAAGGCCGAGGCGGACTTCGGGCGCATGCAGGCCCTGGCCGGGGCGATCCGCGAGGTGCGGGCCAAGCACCAGGTGCCGCCGAAGCGCCGGATCGTGCTGCACGCGTCGGCGGCGCTGGCCAATGACATTGGCGCGGCCGGCGGGATTGTCGAGGCGCTGTGCACGCTGTCGCGCGTGGAGACGGGCCCGCCGAGCGGGGACGCCGCGGCGGTGGCGGTCGCGTTCACGTTCGAGGCGGTGGAGTACCAGTTGTCGGAACTGGCCGACGCGGTGGACCTGGGGGCCGAGCGGGAGCGGTTGGAGAAGCAGATCGCGGACCTGAGGAAGTCGATCGCGGCTTTGGATGGGCGGCTGTCGAACCCGGGGTATGTCGATCGTGCGCCCGCGCATCTCGTGCAGCAGACTCGCGACGAACGGGCGAGGAAGGACGCGGATCTGAACGCGGCGATCGCGGCGTTGGGGCGGCTGGGATGAGTGTGGCTGGCGATGGATCGGAACGTTTGGGCGGATCACCGGCGCTTCGGGCCTGGGGTTTCGGGCCTCCGGCCCACATCGGCGACGTTCTGATGATCGCTCAACCACCCCGCTTCGATCAAGGCTTGGGTGCGGGCTGGAGGCCCGCAACCCCAGTGAACCAGGGGCTGCCAGTGAACCAGGGGCTGCCGCGGTTGCTCCGCGTCACGCTGCTCGCGGTCTCTTGCCTGCTGGCCTTCGGCTGCGCCGCCACGCGTGAGGACTCGTCGGCCGAGCGTTCGGGCCGAGCGAGCGCCCGCCCCTCCCCCACTACCGCCCCGCTCACGCTGACGGTCACCAGCGAGCCCTGGTCGTTCGGCGACGCGGAAGGACGCTTGCTGCGGACGCCGTCGTATCGCATCCTGACGACCGACGACTCGGCGCTGGTGGCCGATCGGATGCCGGCGTTTCTGGAGGCGTCGCTGGCGACGTACCGGACCATGTTCGGGCCGCTGCCCGCGCCGACGGCCCCGCTGGATGTGTATCTGATGGCGACGCGTCCGCAATGGGAGGCACTGACGCGTCAGACCGCCGGGCCGCGGGCGGATATCTACCTGCGGATCCAGCGCGGCGGGTACTCGGAGAACGGGCGTGCGGTGTTCTACAACATCGGGCCGCGCGACACGTTCGCGATCGCGGGGCACGAGGGGTGGCACCAGTACACGCAGGCGGTGTTCCGCGAGGCGTTGCCGATCTGGCTGGAGGAGGGGATCTCGGTCGCGATGGAGGGATTCCGCTGGGACGAGCAGGGCGAGGGGCGCCCGGTGTTTCTGGCGTGGTCGAACCTGGAGCGATACGACCGCCTGCGCGAGGTCGTGAACTCCGGGCGTGCGACGGGGCTGGAGACGCTGCTGAACCAGCGGCCGCAGGACCTGCTGCAGGATTCGAGCGTGGCGACCCTGGACTACTACGCGCAGATCTGGGCGCTGACGCTGTTCCTGCGGGATGGCGAGGGCGGGCGGTATCGCGGGGCGCTCGAGCGGATGCTCCGCGACGCGGCCGACGGGCGGATGGTCGCGACGGTGTCGGCGGCGACGTCGGCGCGTGAGGCCAGGTGGAGCGCGGTGAATCGTCTGGGCGATGCGCCGTTCCGCGCGTACTTCGGGCCTGTCGGCGAAGCGGGTGCGGCGTTCGATGCGTTCCTGCGTGCGATGGTGCGGCCCGGGGGGCGGTCGGCGGTGCTGGAGGGCAGGCCGCCGGAGTGAATGGGGCCGCGTGCGAGTGGTCGCGACCTCACGATCGCGGCTCCGATCGGGCCAACAATCCGCTATGCGGACCCTCATCGCCATCCCGACCTACAACGAAGAGAAGTACGTCGAACGGGTGCTCGACCGCGTGCTGGGCGTGCACCCCGAGGTGCTCGTCATCGACGACGGCTCGAAGGACGCGACGCCCGCGCTGCTGGCCAAGTTCCCCGTCGAGGTGATCCGGCACGCGGCCAACCGGGGGTATGGGCGGTCGCTGATGGACGCGTTCCGGTGGGCCGCGGTGGACAAGTTCGACTGGCTCATCACCATGGACTGCGACGAGCAGCACGAGCCGGCCCAGATCCCCGAGTTCCTCGCGGCGGCCGACGCGGACAACGCCGACGTGATCTCCGGCTCGAGGTACCTGGAGAAGGCTCCCGGCGACGATGCGCCGCCGCCGGATCGACGGGCGATCAACGCGGAGATCACGGCGGAGATCAACCAGCGCCTCGGGCTGCGGCTGACCGACTCGTTCTGCGGGTTCAAGGCGTATCGCGTCGCGGCCCTGCGGACCCTGTCGCTCTCGGAGCCGGGCTACGCGTTCCCGATGCAGTTCTGGGTGCAGGCGGTGGCCCACGGCCTGCGGATCCGCGAGATCCCGGTCAAACTGATCTACAACGACCTGAACCGCACGTTCGGGGGGCCGCTGAACGACGCGGACATCCGGCGGGCTCACTACCGGCGCGTGCTGCACTGCGAACTGCGCCGGTGCCAGGAGATGTTGCCGCCCGAGGCGGTGGTGGACACGCGGTGCCGCGCGGTGTGAGCAGGTCGGCAGCGGGTCGAGCGATTCGGTCGGAAACGAACAACGCTCCCCGGCATGGCGCGGGGAGCGTTCATGGTGGTATTCGTGTTGATGGCTGCGGGGCCGGTTCCCGGCTCAGTTCGTCGGGGCCGCCGCCTCGCGCATCAGCGACTCGAGGGCCCGGTTGACCTGCGGGTTGGTCGGGTCGCCGGCCTGGGCCAGGCGGAGTTCGTGGATGGCCAGGTCGGTGCGCCCGGCCTCGACCAGGATCGCGGCCTGCATCACCCGGAGCGACGTGTCGTCGGGCGTGGCGTTCAGAGCGCTATCGAGGCTGCGGAGGGCGGCCGAGTAGTCGCCCATGCGCCGGTTCCACATCGCCCGGAGGATGTAGCCGTCGGCGCGGTCCGGGGCCAGGCCCACGACGCGGGCGGCGCACTCGCGGACGCGGCCCAGGTCACGCAGTTCGAGCGCGACGTTGCCGAGGGCGATCCAGGCCTGCACGTCGGTCTGGCCCTCGCCCTCGATGAGTTTCACGAGGATGTCGCGGGCCTCGACCGGACGCCCGAGCGTCTGGAGGCACTGGACGCGAAGGTGCTTCAGGTCACGCCGGTCCTCGTTCTCGCTGCGCCGGAGCATGGCCGAGAGGTAGAAGTCGGCCTCGGAATAGTTGCCCAGTTCCATGAGGGCCTGGACGAGGTCCTCGGTCGTCGACTGGTCCTCGGGTGCGAGGATGCGGGCCTGCCCGAAGCGGGCGGCGGCGGTCTGGGTGTCGCCGCGCATCATGGCGATGTGCCCGAGCAGTTGCTGGACGCCGGGGTCGAGGCGGAATGTGGTCTCGCGCTCGGCGAGGAAGGCCTCGGCGCGGTCGAGGTTGCCCATGTCGATCATGACCTCGGCGGCGGCCAGCGCAAACTGCGGGTTGCTGGGGGCGAGTTCCAGCGCGCGGGTGTAGCGGGCCAGGGCCGGCTCGCGCTCCTGGACACGCTCGTGCAGCACGCCCTGGTAGTACTGGGCGTCGACGTTGTCGGGCTCGATCGCTTCGGCCCGGGCGAACGAGGCCATCGACTCGGTCAGAATGTTCATCTCCGCCAGGATGCGCCCGCGCAGGACGTGCGAGCGGGCGACCTGGTCGTTGTACTGGATCGACTGCTCGATCTTGGTCAGGGCCTTCTCGAGTTCGCCGGCGAGGAAGGCCTGCTCGGCCATCTGGAACTCGTTGGCGCTCTTGATCTGGTCGAGGCGCGCCTGGGAGGCGTTGATGTGCTCCTGGGTGTACGCGCCGTGCCCCTGGCACCCGCCGGCGAGGATCGCCAGGGCGAGGCAGAGTCCGGCGGCGGGGCGTGCGAAGCGTCGCATGGTCGATCCTCCATCTGGGGCGCGTCTTGCGGGTCGCGTCGGTTCTCGGCCCCGGGGTGCGGGTCAACGAAGACGCCGGCGGTCCGTCCTGGGGTCGGGTCCCGCCGGCGTGGTCCGGTGGCGACAGGTTGTGCTATCGGCCGCTTCTCAGGCCGGGTTCATCACGGGTTCTCGGAAGTCGCGGAATCCGGGACGGTCGCGAACGTGCCGGTCTGGTTGGGCTGCTGGGCGTTCTGCTCAGCGTTCTGCTCCAGGGCGCGGGCCCCGAAGATCCAGGCCAGTCGCCCGTAGATGCTGGTCGGCGGGAAGGGCGTCGAGAGGTTGGCGCCCTGGGCGCTGATCTGCTGGACGCTGGCGGTGGTGGTGTTGGTGCTCGGCGCCGGGGCGATGGGGTAGAAGCCGTTGGCGTCGGGCTGGGCGTTGGGGGTCGCGTTGGCCGCCGGGGCCGGGGCCTGCACGAAGGGGTACATCTGCGTGGTCTGGCCCTGGGGCTGGGTGGTGTTGGTGCGGTTGCTGGGCGTCGCAGAGGCGGACGGGGCCTGGGCCTGCGTGGTCACGGGCTGGGCTTGCGTCTGGCTCCGAGTCAGGCTCTGCGTCTGGGACGCGGTCTGATTCGGGGTCTGATTCGGGGTCTGGGACGAGCGGCTCGGCGAAGAGGAGTTGGCGGCGGTCGTGCCGGCGTTGGTCGTCGTGCCCGTGTTGGCCGCGGTGGAGGAGGTCTGGCCGGTGGCGGACTCGTTGGAGAACCGCTCGGTCCAGGAGTAGTCGGTGCCGGAGGTGCTGGCCGCGCCGCTGGAGTTGTCGGTGTCGTTGTTGAACGCGCCGGTCTCGGGGTCCTCGAGTTCGTACTCGAGTTCGCTCCAGTCGATGTCGTCGAAGGAGTCGTTGGTGGTGCCAGCGTCATTGCCCGTGTTGCTGTCGAAGGAGTCGAAGCGGTCGGTGTTGACGCCGGCGAACTCCTGACGCGGGATGGCGTTCAGGTTGTCCCAGCGGTTGTCGGGGCGGATGAGGCTGGTGAACTCGGCCATGGCCTGGTCGCGGGCCGAGCGGATCCGGTTGTCGACCTCGCTGTTGAAGATGTCCTCGTTCATGCTGCGGGTCGGCCAGACGGTCGGCGTCGAGAGCAGACGCTCACGCAAGCGGATCGCGTCGGGCTGCATGGGCTGGAGGGCCAGGGCCCGGCGGACGCAGTGCAGGGCGCCGTTCATGTCGCCCTCGGCGGCCAGACGCTCGGCCCGGACGATGAGCTGGCCGGCCTGACGCTCGCGGCTCCAGGGCAGCAGGCCCTCGCGGCTGCCGATGCGGACGCGGTCCACGTACTGCATGCCGCGGCGGCCCTGCTCGATCAGCGACTCGTCGCTCATGATCGTGGTCTTGATGAGGAAGATGACCTCGGCGCGGTCGACGGTGTCGTCGTGCCCGCGGAACGGGGTGCCGATGATGGGCAGGTCGCCCAGGAACGGCACCTGGCGGCGCGACGAGACGGTGCTCTCGGTGAACAGGCCGCCCAGGACGATGGTCTGCCCGTCGTTGACGATGACGTTGGTGACCAGCTCGCTGGTGTCCTCGTCGGGGATGGTCACGGGGTTGCCGTTGGTGTCGGTGACGGTCCGGAGGAACGGACGCGAGACCTCGGGGCGCAGTTCCATGCGGATCTGGCGGTTGTTCATGATGAACGGGCGGAAGGAGAGCTGGGTGCCCGTGTCCAGGAACTCGACGCTCTGCTGCGTGCTCGTGTCGGT
>JAWKTE010000035.1:0-9981 GCA_041401985.1 Phycisphaerales bacterium | reverse complement strand
ACGCGTCGTCGCAGAAACGTCACAGGCCGGAGTGGGATTCGAACCCACGAATAACGGATTTGCAATCCGCTCCATTAGTCCACTCTGGCATCCGGCCGAGCGGCCCAAGTCTACGCAGGCAGCCCGCGTCCGCGAAACCCGAGGGACCCGACCGGCCAGGCCCCGCCGGCGCCTCCCGCGGCCGTCACGCCGGCTCCAGCCCGAATCGCATCCGCACCACCGAGTGCATCGGCGGGTACTGCAGTTGCAGACGGTACACCCGGAACTCCCCCAGCGACCACCCGCACCGATCCATCGTCCGCTGCACGATCGCCTCGTACCGCGGCACCAGCGCCGAGCCGATCATCGGCGGACGCCCCGACAACTCGCGCGGCTGCTCGGCGATCGGGATGTCGTGGAAATCGTCCGCCCCGTTCGGCACCGCCACCCGCCCGATCACCGCCGCCTCCGGCTCGCCGAACGCCAGGTCCCGGTGGATCAAGACGTCGAACTGCACCGCGCCGGTCGGCATCGTGATCTGCGTGGTCGATTCGCCGAATGCGTCCTCGGGCGTCCGCCGACGCGGCAGTTGCCCCGCCGTCAGCGTGCCGAACACCATCGAGAACGCCCCGGTGTTGCCCACCGGCCCCGGCCCGAACTCGTAGACCAGGCGATCACCGGCCTGGCGGGCCCGGATCTCGGGCATCGTGTCCGTGCAGAACTCGCGGATCAGGTGCGGGCCCGCCGGGTCCTCGATCCCCTCGTCGATCGGCGTGTCGACCGCCGAGGCGATCGGCGTCCCGTCGTCGTGGTAGGCCATGGGGTAGAAAATCGGCCAGGTCACGTGCGGACGCAGACGCCGGATATCGAACATCCCGCCCAGCAGGGCCAGGTCGACGTGCTCGGAATCCCCCGGCGTCGGCGCGACCAGCAGGCTGGTCATGCGGGCCCGCGCCTGGATGCCCCAGACGCCGCTGTTGCCCCGGAACGCTTGCTTGCGGCTCTGCTCCAGACGCGAGGCGACGGTCCCGCCCATCCCGTCGAGCATCAGGTCCAGCGTGGCCCGATCGCCCGAGTGCGTCTCGACCACCGCGTCGAACCGGCGCGTCGTCTCCCGCACCGCGTCGATGCGGGCCGCCTCGACCCCGGCCTCTCCCAGCGCGCCGAGCAGGATCTCGATCCCCTCCATGCCGGGCAGGTGCTGGGTCGCCTCGAACACGTCCTCCGAGCAAACGACCTTCGAGACCTTCCACGTCAGGTTGCGGCTGATGCCCAGACGCCGCGCGATCTCCTGCGGCTCGGACATCGGCAGCCCGATCGAGCCGATGGCGTCGCCGAGCCGCCCGCGCAGTTCGCCCAGCGCGCCGGTCAGATCCTCCTCAAAGCTGGTTCCGTGCGAGGCGATGTCGGTCGGCATGGCAATCCCTACGGCGTGGACGCCCCCGGCCATGGGAGCGGAGAGTTCCGCGGCATGCCGCGGTCGGTGTGAAGCGGGCGCCGGCCCCTCTCGGAGCCGGTCCCCGCAAGGAGGGTGACGGCATCAGCCAGCGCGGCGCCGGCGCGACGCCAGCAGCCCCAGCACCGCCAGCGGCGCGATCCCCGCCGGGGCGGGCACGACGCGGACGGTCACGATCGCGCCCTCGTTGTTGGCGAACGACAGACGGATCGCCACCGTGCCATCATTGCCCAGCGAGAGCGAGGAGTTCTCCGAGTTGGTGAACCCGACGCTCCCCAGACCGGTCACGGCTTTGAACACGCCGGGAGCGACCTCGACCTCATCGCCGACCGCAGCCAGCAACATCAGACCCGCCGACGGGTCCCACGCGAACATGGCGGTCACGCTGCCCGTGGGGGTGAGCACCGAGTTGTTGAACACGACCTGGCCGAGCGCGTTGGTGAGCATCGCCTGGCCGGTCATGCTGCCGAAGGTGCCGTCCGTGATGCCGGGGGCGACGCCGCCCTCGCGAGCCACCAGCTCGAGCGCGCCCGGCGTGCCGGCCCAGATGCCGGTGTCGTCGGTCGAGCCCACCGTGCCGCCGCGAAGCGACGACTGCAGCACGACCCGGTCGAGTTGGCCCAGGGCCTGGCCCGAGTTGTTGACCACGTCGAAGAGCCCGTCGGTGCCCGGGGCGGCCTCGCCGCGACGCATGACCAGCGTGTGCCCGCCGGCCGAGCCGACGTAGGTTCCTCGGTCGTTGTCGCCCGCGACGACGTCGCCGCCGAGCAGCGGAGCGGTGAACACAAAGCGTCCGTCGGAGTTGAACGCGTTGCCGCCGATGCCGGGGGTCCACCCGCCTCCCGCCACGCCGAACGTGGCCCCGACGGTGCCGGGGGCCGCGTCGCCCTCGCGCAGCACGAGGCTGTTGCCCGCGCCCGGGGTGTGGACCCACACCGACGAGTTGTTGTCGGCGATCGCCGTCCCGCCGAGCGTGAGGTCGAACAGCACCTGGCCGCTCATGTTGGTCTGGCTGACGAAGCCCAGGGACGCGGCGGTGGCGCCGCTGGCCACGTCGTCGCCCTTGCGGACCATCATGGCGAGCGACCCCGGCATGCCGTAGAACCAGCCCTCGTTGTTGGTGGTGCCCGACACGTCGCCGCCGAGCAGGTTGCTCTTGAACAGGATGCGCCCGGCGCGATCGATGGAGGTGTTCTGCTGGCTGGGGCTGCTGAACGAACTGCTGAAGGTGGCGCCCATCGTGCCGGGGGCGGCGTCGCCCTCCTGCACGAACTTGACGAGCGAGCCGGCAAACCCGCCGAAGATCGCCGTGTCGGTGGTGGTGCCGCTGGTGCCCGACAGGCTCGAGCCCCACATGGTCTGACCGCTCGGGCTGAGGCGGTAGCCGCTGCCGATGCCGCTGGCGGTCGCGGTGTTCAGGTTCGCGCCGGCGATGCCGGGAGCCGCGTCCCCGCCGCGGATCAGCATGGACAAGGAGGCGGCCGACGACCCGCGGAACAGCGCCCGCTCGTTCGTGGGCATCACGTCCATGCCGACCATGCGCCCACGGAACAGCACCGAGCCGTTCTCGTCCAGGACCGGGCTGTCGAACGTGCTGATCCCGCCGAACGTGACCCCGGTGAGTCCCGGCACGTCCTGGCCGGACGCCGCGATCACGTTCGCGCCCACCGACAGCAGGCTCTGCGCGCCCGCCGGCGACACCGCACCCAGCACCGCCACCAACCCCGCAACGCCCGCGGCGACGCGCAGGCTCCGAGCGTTCAGACCAGTCATTGTCTCGTCTCCAGAAGCCGCGGCCTCTCGGCCGCGATCGGCACCCCGGTTGCGCCGGCACGCAGGCCCCGAACACGGAGCCCAACGTCTAGACGAGACCGGGCGAGCAACACCCGTTCAAGTGCTTGCGAGAAAGTTTGTGCAAACACTTGCTTGCCGGTTGCGGCCGAGATACGCTACCGAGGCCCGCCGCCACGGCGGCCGGCCCAATCCAAACATTATGCATACATTGGTCCGGCTCTTCATGGGCGTGGACCGATCCGCACGACCCACTGGAGGATCCACATGAAGACCGCTGCCATCGCTCTCGTGCTCGCCGCCGGCTCTGCCGCGCTGGCCCAGCCCTCGTACACGCCGCTCGGGGCGATCCAGGTCACGTCGATGTCCGGCGACGGGGCCGTCATTGTCGGAAACGGGGGCACCGGCTATGCCCGCTGGACCGAGGCCGACGGCCTGGTTGACCTCGGCGGGGGCGGCAGCGGCGGGCAGGCCTGCGTCTCGCGCGATGGCACCGCCATCGGCGGCACCGCCAACAACGGCATGGCCTCGTTCACCGAGATGGCCCTCTGGCAGGGCGGCACCACCTGGATGCCCCTGGGCTTCCTCGGCGGGATCAGCGGCAACAGCCTGAGCAGCGGCTACGGCATCAGCGACACCGGCTCGCACGTCGTCGGCCTGTCCTGGGTCACGTCGAACCAGGCCGAGGCGGTCGTGTGGACCCAGACCAACGGGCTGGTCAGCCTCGGCACCACGGTGGCGACTCGCTCCAGCCGCGCCAACTGCGTCAATGGCGACGGCACGATCGTCGCCGGGTGGCAGGACAGCAGCACCGGCTTCCGTCAGGGCGCGACCTGGACGAACGGCGTGCAGCAACTGCTGGTCGACGGCGCCAACGCCGGCCTCGGCGAGGTCATGAGCATCAACAGCGCGGGCGATGTGATGTGCGGTTCGGGCGGCGGCTCCTCCGGCGGCGGCTGGGTCCTTGCGCCCGGGGGGGTCACCCGCGTCGGCACCATCCCCGGCTTCACGCAGGTCTCGATCGTCACCGATGTTTCGGACGACGGCACGATCGCCGTCGGCTTCTCGTCGTTCCTGACCAGCCGCGCCGGGTTCGTCTGGACCCAGGCCAACGGCATCGAGCGGATCGAGGACTACCTGAACGCTCGCGGCGTGCCTCTGCCGGTGGGCGCGAATCTGAACACCCCCACCGCAATCTCCGACGACGGCACCGTCATCGCCGGGTTCTCGTTCCTGGTCCCCGGCGCGGGCGGGTGGCGCGTCGAACTCGGCGCGTCCTGCCAGCCCGATCTGAGCACCGGCGCCATCGCCGGCCAGCCGGGCTACGGCGTCCCGAACGGCACGCTGAACAACGACGACTTCTTCTACTTCCTGGCCGAGTTCGCCGCGGGCAATGTCGCGGTGTGCGACCTGACGACCGGGGCGATCATGGGCCAGCCGGGCTACGGCGTGCCGAACGGCGTGATCACCAACGACGACTTCTTCTACTACCTGGCGATCTTCGCGGCCGGGTGCTGATCCGGGCGGGGGTCGCCGCTGGGCACGTCACGCCAGCCAGCGATTCACAACTGACCCTCCTTACGTCCGGCGAGCGGGGTTCATCCCCCGCTTGCCGGCGTTCATTCTGGGGTGAGGACGCGCTCCTGAACCCGGACCGTGTGTCCGGATCGCGGCTGTCCGCCCGAGAACGGCGCGAAACTGGGAAGGGTGTGACCGCTCTGGCCCGGAATCGGCGTGCCCCGGCACCCAAGTGGCGCAATCGGGGCCGCGCGATCCCGACCCTGTGATACCCTCACGGATCATGGGGGAACCCCCTCGCGCAGACCGGGACCACGCCCAGGCCGATCGGACGTCCGATTCGGTCAGTCGTGGCTTCGGCCCGCCTCCAGAACGAACGGTGCTGGTGCCCAAGGCCAAGCGGGTGGGCATCGGCTCGGTGCTGCGGGAGCGGTACCGCCTGGACTCGTGGATCGGCGGGGGCGGGCAGGGCGACGTGTACCGCGCGTCGGACCTGGAGATGGAGACGACGGTCGCGATCAAGGTGCTGCCGGACGAGATCTCGCGCGAGCCGGCGGCCGTGACCCGCCTGAAGCGCGAGGCCCTGGCGGCCCAGACGCTGACGCACCCCAACGTCGTCCGCCTGTACACGTTCGACCAGGACACCAGCGACGGGCGTGTCGCGTTCCTGGTCATGCAACTGATCGCGGGACGGTCGCTGGCGGAGGTCATCGCCGAGCACCCGCTGGGGCTGGACGCGCCCGAGGTCATCGCGATCGCGGCCCCGATCGCCGGGGCGATCGACCAGGCCCACGCGCTGCGCCCGCCGCTGCTGCACCGCGACATCAAGCCCGCGAACATCCTGCTGGATGAGGACAACCGCGCGTACCTGACCGACTTCGGCATCGCGTTCGAGGTGCAGTCGTCGCTCTCGCAGGTGGCCCCGAGAACCGATGGCCCGACGCCCCAGGCCGGCACGCCCAAGTACATGAGCCCGCAGCACGTCGAGGGCGAGCGCCCGTCGCCCAGCGACGACATCTACTCGTTCGGCGTGACGGTGTACGAGATGCTGGCGGGCACGCCGCCGTTCGCGCACGGCGACATCTTCCAGCAGATCAAGAGCCGCATGCCCGACGAGATCGGCTCGATCGGCGCGGCGGCGAACCGGGTGCTGCAATCGGTGATGTCCAAACGCCCGCAGGGGCGTCCGCCCAGCGCAAGCGAGTTCATCGCGTCGCTGGCGGCGGCGCTGGGGGTCGAGCCGCCGGCGGGGGCGATCAGCCACGGATTCGGGGCCAGGACGATGATCCCCGGCGCGTCGTCGCGGACGATGATCCCGGGCTCGATGGCCACGCAGATCCCGGCGGCATCGCGGACGCTGGTGCCTAAGCCGCCGCCTGTGCGTGAGGCGCCCGAGGGCCCGCGTGACCCCGGCACGGGCACGGGCACACGCCGCCATTCGAGCAGCACCGAGCAACGGGCCGAGCAGGGCGACACCGGAGCCCAACTGGTGCTGGCCGAGCGGGCCCGGCGCGGGCGGGACGGGCGGCCCGACTGGGCGACGGCGGTGTATTGGTACCAGCAGGCGGCAAACGCGGGCGACCCGATCGCGCTGTCGCGGCTGGCCGAGTGCCTCGACCAGGGGCACGGCGTGTCGATCGACAAGCAGTACGCGACGGCGCTTCTCAAGCAGGCCGCCGAGGGCGGGTACGCCCCGGCCCAGTTCCGATTCGGGATGCGGCTGCTTGATGGCGTCGGGATCGACCCCGATCCGCCGGCGGGCGTGAACTGGCTCCAGGCCGCGGCCCGGAACGAGAGCACCGAGGCGATGCACGCGCTGTCGCGTTGCTACGCCGAGGGCACGGGCGTGGCGATCGACATGCAGGCGTCGGCGATGTGGGCGGCCCGGTCGCGCGGGCACGCGGACTCAGACGCGACGACGACGTTCGGGGCGGCTGGGGTGACCGCATCGTCGAGCCAGACGGCGATCCCGGCGGCGCGGGAGGAGGAGGCTCCGAACGCGTTCGCGGACCCGCCGCAGAAGGCGTCGTGGATGCAGCGGATGCTGGGCAAGCGCAAGTGAGCCGATTCGCGAGCCGGGGCGTCCCCGCCCCGGTCCGTCTCGATCTGGCATGACGCGCAACTCGCACCCGTTTCAACTTCGGCTCGGACGAGGTGGTGGAGCCGATCGCGCGAGCGATCGAGAGATTCCGTTTGCTTGCCTTCGATCGCTCGCGCGATCGGCTCATTCGACCGGGGCGGGACGCCCCGGCTCGCGTGACGCCAAAGGTGACTGGGGGCGCGGACGCCCCGGCTCGCGTGACGCCAAAGGTGTCCGGGGCGGGGACGCCCCGGCTCGCGCGCGGGCGCGGGGCGACGCACCCCTCGTACCATCGGGTCTCATGACGACCCCGGCCCACGACCCCGCCGCCAATGCCATCGACCCGCTCTTGATGCTGCGCGACCGCTTCAGCCGCGCGATCAGGGCAGCGGCAGCCACGCTGAATATCCCCGTCGAGGGCGACGCCCCCGACCCGCGGCTCGAGGCGTCGAAGCGGGCCGACCTGGGCGACTTCCAGTGCAACGCCGCGATGGCGCTGGCCAAGGGCGCGGGCAAGAACCCGCGCGAGGTCGCGATGGCGATCGTCGCGGCCGTCAACTCGCCCGAGATCGGCATCGAGGACCTGGCCGAGCCGGTGTCGGCCAAGAACATCGCCGGCCCCGGCTTCATCAACATCCGCCTGCGGGCCGACCTGCTGGGCGCGCTGCTGGGCCGCCTCGACTCACCGGCGCTGGGCATCGGGCCGCCCGCGTCGCCCGAGACGGTCGTCGTCGATCTCTGCGGCGTGAACCTGGCCAAGCAGATGCACGTCGGGCACATCCGCGCGACCGTCATCGGCGACGCGGTGGCGCGGATGTTCGAGCGCCTCGGCCAGCGCGTCGTCCGCCAGAACCACGTCGGCGACTGGGGCCTCAACATCGCGATGGTGGTGATGAAGGTGCGCGAGCAGGCCGCGGCCGGGCGGCTGTCGCTCGGCACGCTCACGCTCGGTGATCTGGACCGGCTGTACAAGCAGGCCCAGCGCGAGGCCTCGCCCGACAAGTGGGGCCTGGCGACGGTGCGGAAGTTCGGGCTGGGCCCGAAGGCCGCGGCGGAACTGGAGGAGCAGGTCGGCGGGGCCGAGGACGCGATCGCGCGGGCCAAGGCGACGCTGGTGCGCCTGCAGGCCCGCGACCCGGAGGTCGAAGCCATCTGGAAGCGGATCTACGACCTGACGATGGCGGACTGCCTGGCCAACTGCGGGCGGCTGCACGCGAACGTGACCGCCGAGGCGTCGGCGGGCGAGTCGTCGTACGCCGACGAACTCGGGGCGGTTGTGGAGGATCTGCTGGCCCGGGGCGTCGCGGAGCCGAGCGAGGGGGCGGTGGTGGTCCGCGTCGAGGGGATCGCCGAGCCGTGCCTGATCCGCAAATCCGACGGCGGGTTCCTGTACGCGACGACGGACATCGCGGCGATCCGGCGGCGGGTGCAGAAGTTGGGAGCCGCGCGGGTGGTGTACTGCGTGGACATCCGCCAGAGCCTGCACTTCCGCCAGGTGTTCGGGGCGGCGGTCAAGGCCGGGTACGCGCGGGTCGCCGAGCCGGAGAAGCAGCGGCCCGAGCGGGACGCGGTGCTGCAGCACGCGGCGTTCGGGATGATCCTGGGCGAGGACGGCTCGCCGTTCAAGACCCGCAGCGGCGAGAACGTGCGCCTGGCGGACTTCATCGAAGAGGCGGTGGAGCGCGGGCGGGCGATCGTGCGGGCCAAGAGCCCGGACCTGCCCGAGGGTGACGCCGCACGCATCGGCGAGGTCGCGGGCATCGCGGCGATCAAGTACGCCGACCTGTCGGGCGACCGGACGCGCGACTACGTGTTCTCGATGGACAAACTGATCACGTTCGAGGGCGACACGGGGCCGTATCTGCTGTATGCGCTGGTGCGTGTGAAGGGGATCTTCCGCCAGGCGGCGGAGGCCGGGACGCTGCCGAGCGATGAGGCGTTGGCCAAGGCCCCGATCCTGATCACCGAGCCTTTCGAGAAGGCGCTGGCCCTGCACCTGTTGACGTATCCGGCGGTGCTGGCTGCGGCGGCCGAGTCGTGCGAGCCGCACCGGGTCTGCGCGTTCGCGTACGAACTGGCGAGCCTGTACTCGTCGTTCTACGACGCGTGCCCGGTGCTGAAGGCGGGCGACGAGGCGACGCGCCTGTCGCGTCTGCGTCTGTGCGGGCTGACCGGGCGGGTGCTGGGCGATGCACTCCAGAGCGTTGGGATCCCGACACTGGAGCGGATGTAGCGATGTGGCATTCGCGAGCGTAACGAGCCGCGATGCTACCGCGGGTCCGTCACCCGCCCCAGGAACACGATCGCGCCGGTGGTTGTGTCCCGGATCGCGAACAGGAACGGCTTGTCGATCGTGATCCGGGCCGGTCGCGGCCTCTCGCCGGGGGCCGCCGAGCCGACCATCCCAATCGCCGTCGCCGCGGCCGCCTCGGTGCCAGCCTCGTCCACGCGGATGAACGCCCCGTGGAACACGCCGCCGATCATCACCGGCTCGTGCGAGACCATCCGCCCGAACTCCGCGTCGGGCGTGAAGGCCCGCTCCATGCCCATCGCCCGCAGCGAGGCGCCCACGTCGGCCATCTGCTCCTGCTCGAACTTCGGCATCGTGAGGATCACCTCGCCGCCTCCAAGCCCGTCGACGATCTCAGCCCAGGCCGCGGCGTCGAGCGACGCCTCGAAGTCCTCCAGCGAGCCGCGCGTGGGCATCACCACGAGCATCGCCAGATCGGTGCCGACGTAGGGCATCTCGACGGCCTCGTGGCGTCGCGTCACGCGATGGCGGAAGTAGCCCGTCTGGTGCATCATCGGCGTCTGGACCCGCGTTCCGTCCGCGAGCGTGAACGCCCCGTCGCGCGTGTCGTCCGCGTCGAACTGGCGCCTCCAGGTCGCGTTGAGGTACACCGCGTTGGACAGGATCAGGCGGGTCTGCTCCGTCACGCTGCCCTCGGGCAGCAGGTTCTGGATGCGGTCGTGGGTCTGGTCCTCGATCCAACCATTGACATCGCGGCGGGCCCGGTCGGGACTCGCGCCGAAGTCGATGGACTCGAACGCCGCGCCGTAGGCCGCACCAACGCGGCCCTCGTATCCATCCGCCAGCGCGTAGCCGTCCTGCAGCCAGATCCGGGACGCGAACGCCACCTCGGGGCGGTTCTCCCGG
>JAWKTE010000034.1:0-13251 GCA_041401985.1 Phycisphaerales bacterium | reverse complement strand
CCGCCTGCAGCAGGCACAGCAGGGCCGCCACGAACCCGACGTACGCAAGCAGCTGGCGGCAACTGGCCCGCTCGGGCAGCAGCTCGAGGGCCGAGCCGCGGTCGTCGGGGCGGTGCGCGGCCAGGGCCTCGAACCGCCGCGCCAGCGTGCCGCTGGCGGCCATGTGCATCGAGGCCAGCCCAGGGCCCAGCGGGCTGGTGCCCTTAACCGCATAGTGGGCCAGCACGGCCCCGTACTCGCGCCGCGACAGCCCGGCGTAACTCACGCCCTCGTCGCACACGATCTCCCGGGCCGTGCGGATCTCGCGCGAGGCGATCCAGTACAGCGGGTTCCACCACATCAGCGCCCCGGCCAGCTGCAGCACCAGCTGCGACAGGCAGTCGCCACGCCGGATGTGCCCCATCTCGTGGGTCAGCACCGCCATGCGGACGCTCGAACTCGCGGCCCTCAGCTCGGTCGGCAGCACCACCACCGGCAGGAACAGGCCGGTGACCAGCGGCCCGCGCACGTGGCGCGAGTACACGACCACGGGCGCCTCGCGCAGCCCCACGTGGCCCGCGGCCCGGTCGAACAGGTCCTGCTCGTCCGGCCCGGCCTGCTCGCTGAGCATGATGATGCCCTGGACGAACAGGGAACCGGCCAGCAGCCGGGCCGCGACCACGCCGATGCCAATGAGCCACACGATCCGGAAGAAGTCCAGCGGGTACCCCGAGCCGCGGGACGAGGCCGCGAGCGCGGTCACCAGCTCGCCGCAGGCCACGATGGGCAGCACCGCGGCGCAGCAAGCGGTCAGCACGAAGTGGTCGGCCGCGCGCGAGCCGTGGGCGTTCTGGCCGACCGAGACCACGCCGGCCACCAGGATCACGCTCGCCATGGCCAGCGCGAACGGGGCGCCGAACATCCAGAAGACGATCTCGCTCTCCACCACGCCCTCCTTCGACTCCGCCCGGCACGTCGGCGGGGCTGAGCGGGGGAACCCTCCTTCGAGTCCCCCGCCCGACTGCCCGCGTCATCTCACCACCGCAGCCGCACAACCGCCACGATCGCGGCGAGCGCCACGTTCTCGATCTGCTCCGCTCACGGCCCGCGCTCCCGCAGCTCCTTGTCGATCAGCCCACGCAGCTCCTCGAGCTCCTTCCGCGGCATGCCGGCCCGCTGCTGCGACAGGTGCACCGAGACCGCCGAGAGCAGCGAGCCGCCGAAGAACGTGTCGAGCACCCGGCGCAGGGCCGTCTTGCCGGCCTTCTGGCGGGCCTGGACCGGGCGGTACACCGCGGCCCGCCCGTCGAACTCCTTGCGCAGCATGCCCCGCCTCACCAGATTGCCCAGCATGGTGCGCACGGCCGTCTCGGTCGGCGGGTCGTCGATGGCCGCGGTGGCCTCGGCCACGGTCGCTACGCCCAGGCGGTAGACCGCGTCCATGATCTGCCGCTCCCGCGGGCTTAGCTCGTAGTCGTGGACGGGGGACATGGGGCCTCCCGGGCGTGCCATGGGGAACCGCCACAAGTATGGCGGATGGAGGGCGGGTTGTCAAGGGCGTTGTGGGGTCGACGCCGCGGACCACGATCCGTCTCCCAGAAGCACCGACTTCGTCGAAGTCTGTGCGCAGTCAGGCGCTCCGGCGAGGCTTCGACGATGCGAACCAAACGGGCGCTCAGCTCTTCTTCATCAGCGACGCTGACCCTTGTCAGCTGTTTCACCCTGGCGTAGGCCGCACATACGAAAACACGTTCATCGGGCAGTTCGTGCTCACGAACCGGACGCCCGCGATGGAGCGCGTTCTCGATCGGCTCCGCCCCGCCGACTCGCGGAGCACCCCATAACCATGCAACCGGTGTGAGTTGGCGCCCGTGGCTCACTTTCGAAGTACCGTCGCTCGGACGAACGTCGGTATACTCGGCTCGCCCCGACCTCGAGTTCGCCGGGCCACGACTGGCGGTTGAACGGAGTCGAGACATGAACGCACTGTCGGGCATCGGGCGTCCGTACCTGTCCGATTCGAGCAGGGAGCCTGTCATTGTCGAGTCGCGGGGCATGTGAACTTGTCGTCAGTGAGCTGTGTACTCGCCAACGAGAGTGCGAGTATCTGTGCGAGGTTCCGCTCCCGGAAGGGGTGACCCTCCCTCAGCTCATGCTCGAGCTTCGCGCCGCCATGCCCTGGGGAGATGGCGTGTCGCTCGCGGCCGCTTGAGCGGCCGTCGAGTTCTGCTTGGACCATGTTTGCACACAGGGGCTTGTCGAACCGTTCATGGCGGGTCTGGGCTTTTCCGACAGACCCCAGCAGCGCTGGCACGAGCAAGTGGGCCCGTCCATCAGGCGCGCGATCCAGACATGGGCCGGGCCAATTCCAGATTTCACGTGGCAGTTCGTCGGGCCAGTCAGGCTTCACGCGGGTGTGCCGACGCACCTCGTTCCGCGGTTCGCTCGGCTGCTGTACCAGATCGCAAAGGACGAAGGCCTGGAGAACATCGCCCGGTTGACCTCTTGGGAGCTGCGCACGCTCATCGATCGGGCATTCCGAGGCACCTCGTTCGCGAAGGAATTCCTGTCGTCCGAGGCCGGCGCGGGCTTCGTCAGGTCGGCGGGCACCGCGATCCACGCCGCCGGGTGGCCCGTTGAACCGCGGGCGAGCGAGCTTGTGGCCGGTGAGCCAGGGTTCCGACCCGGCTTCCTGGGTATGGTCGTCAACGAGCTCGACCAAATCTTGTCCGGCGGAGAAGACGCCCCGCGGTCCCGCGTATCTCGGTCGTTGTTCCCCCACATCGCCGTGCAGGCCGACGAGGGGTTGCTCGTGCTCGAGTTCCCTGGCCTGCTTCGGAGCGGGTTGAGCGCCAGCGGCCCGAAGTCGGCGGCCCTCGTCAGCCCGTACAACTTCACGAGCGGCCGGACCGCGTCGTTGAGCGCGTTGATCTCGCTGGTCGGCCGCCCGTTCTTGACGTAGTACCCGTCGGCCCACTCGAAGAACCCGTCGACCAGCTCGGCCACGGTCAGGTCGGGAGGCGGGCCCGAACCCGGCTCGGCCAGCAGGGCCGCCCGGCGGCTGGTGAGCCACTCGGCGATGACGCGGTTGTACTCGGCCCGGCTCTCGGGCGAGCCGTGCTTACCGAGGTAGATGTCCTTGCCGTCGAGCCGGACGACGGCCAGGCCCCAGGCCTTGTGGAGTCGGTACGAAGGGATCTTCTGCTTGGCCACGGTGCATCTCCGGGCCAAAATGTGGTAGCTACCACATTTTGGCGCCTCTGAGCTGCACCGCCGACCACCGGCGGGTACGCGTAAGTCACGCGTTCAGCTGGACTTCCGAGACAGCGGGCGATGGGATTCGAACCCACGACGTACAGCTTGGAAGGCTGTCACTCTACCACTGAGTTACGCCCGCGAACGACCGCATCGTACGCCCGCGCCACGGACCCGACCGATGCGCCCCGCGACCTGCCTCACGCATCCGTCCGCACCGCCGACCACGCCGACGTCACTCCCCGACGTCACACCCCGACGCCACACTCCGCTCCAAATACGGCTCGCAACGATCCGCCGATCCCGACCTCGCCCCGCATCCCCCAAACCTCACCACATCCGCCGCACCGACAGCGGCGCCACCCACAGCCCGATCAGCACCGCAAGCACCGTCTTCACGATCGTCCCCGGCACAAAGGGCAGCAGCCCCCCTTCGATCGCGCGCCACGCCCCGAAGCCCCGCACCACCCCAAGCCACGGCACACCCACCGCAAACACAACCGCGTGCGCCGCCGTCATCGCCGCCACCAGTGCCAGCCACCCACGCACCGATCCGTCCCGCCGCACCGCGATCCAGTGCACAACCGGCTGGCACAGCACAAACCCGACGATGTACCCGCCCGTCTGCCCCAACATCACGCCAAGCCCCGCCGACCCGCGCGAGAACACCGGCGCACCCGCCAGCCCCACCGCCAGGTAAAACACCATGCTCATTGCACCAAGCCGCGGCCCAAGCCGCAGCGCCGCCAACAGCACCACCAGCGTGTGCAACGTCATCGGCACCCCGTCCGGCGGCAACGGCACCGCGATCTGGGCCGCGAAAGACGTCAGCAGCGTGAACAGCCCGACTTCAAAGAGCGCCCGGACCTCGGGGTTCACCCGCGCCGAAACGCCGAGCCGCGGCATCGGGATGGCTCGCTCAACCGCCAAGCCCCCATCGTAGAACCGCCCGCCCCGCGCACTTGCCCGCCCCGCGCACCCGCCCGCACCGCCCGCCGCCTCCCGGCTCCATACCGCCCGAGACCCCCTCGCCCGCACCACCTCCCCGCCATACCATCCCCCCACCACCACGGAGAGGTGCCTGAGTGGTTGAAAGGGCTGGTCTCGAAAACCAGTGATGGGCTTGCTCATCCGTGGGTTCGAATCCCACCCTCTCCGCTTGCCCCAGAGACTCTCCCGTTCGGTCCAAGAGACCGTTGGGAAGTCGTTGGTTTCTCGGGGGTTTCCAACCCGTACCGAGGGTTCGTATCCCGCTCCGAGTACGCGCTTTGGTCGCTCGGACGGCAACCGCCCAACGGGTCTCTGTAGGCGAGCGTCGCGATAAAGATCGCCGCCACGTCCGGCGTTGGGCACCCTCTCGCCCGGACCCCGAATCGATGGGACGTCGCCGCTTACGTCGACAGGCGAGGCTAGCGAGCTCCGTCGTGCGGGTCTCCCGACGGTCGCCGGGCAGACCGCGGCTTCAGTCGATCGGCCACCACGTCGACCACGGGAAGTCGTTGATTGTGCGGCGGTTATCGACCAGTACTGGGCGTTCGTATCCGGAGCGCTGTACGCCCTTTGGTCGATCCGACGGAGTCCGCCTGCCGCGTCTCTCGGGGCGATTCGGGCGGTAAGGGTGAATGACTCGTTCCGCCGCGGCACGAAGCTATCGACGGGGGTCGGATACGCCCTGCATACGGTCGCCGCCTATGCGAACGCACTCACCGGTCGCACGTCGACCGCGCAGCGGACGAGACGAGCGATTCCTGGAAACACCACTTCGACAACGTCACTCGGCCGGTACCGCCAGGACTCCGCGTCCAGGAACGTGTCGGGACCACGCGGCGAGCCCACACCTTTCGAACACCTGGGCGATCCGGAGTTGAACCTACAGAATCGCGGGCCCGGGTCGCGATTCGCCTCGAATACCTGCCGAGTGTCCAACACCAAGACACGAGCATCCTCGGCGGCATAGCGCTGAAAGTGCCGGACGCCATACCCGATAGGCGCGTCGCGATCACCCGGCCAAAAGAAGACGTGGCGATTCAATTGTTCGACAAGGTCGCCAAACGTCCAGCGGGCCGCGAGCAAGACGTTCCCGGCGTGCAACGGCCGCTGATCACGGAGGTGGACTGGCCTACCCTCTACGTCGACCCAGAGCCCTTCCCGTCGACGGTTGCGGATCAGGCCACCAACTCGAGCCGCCTCGAGTTGGTAGGCCGCGCATCGAATAGCTCGTTCGTTCTGAATCGATGCCGCGTTTTCTCGCGCGGTCAGGTGGTACAGTCGCGGACGAAGTTCGCAGAATCGCTGAAGATCTAGTGGCAATCGACACCTCATCGCGGCAACCGCTCCGTGTTGGTAGACTCTATGGACCTATAGGGAGATGGCATGAGTCGCGGGGACGTTCGGTGGACCAATCCGTCGGTTCGGCGATTCGCGGGCAACCGCGACCCCGTGCAGGCCATCGTCGATCGCGCCCGTGACCTCACACTCAGGGCAATGGACGAGGGGTGGCCAGGCCCGCCTTTCGATCCCTCTGAACTCGCGAAGTGGCTCAATCTCGATGTCATCCCTTGTGCCGATATCCGTGATGCGAGGATTGTTCCGAAGCCGGACCTGGGGCTCTCGATCGAGTTTAATCCCAATCGGTCAAGAGGTCGAGTGCGGTACTCGATCGCCCACGAGATCGCCCACTCGCTATTCCCGGATTGCGCCGAAGCAGTTCGAAACCGCTCGGATCGGGACGAGCAAGTGGGCGATGAGTGGCAGCTCGAGATGCTATGCAACCTCGCCGCAGCGGAGATTCTGATGCCACTGGGTACGCTTCCTGATCTTGGAAAGCGGACGCTAAACATCGATGAGTTGATGGATCTACGACGAGAGTTTGATGTCTCCACAGAGGCCTTGCTCCTGAGATACATTCGCCTCACGCCTCAGTCTTGCGCCCTGATCGCGTTGTCTCGTCAGGAATCTGGAGCATACGCCGATCGCTACAGAATCGACTACGCCGTTCCATCTTCGACGTGGACGGAAGAGATTCCCAGCGGATCGTACTCGAGCGACGGCGGCCTCGTGACGGAGTGCACGGCAATAGGTTACACCGCCAAGGGAACCGAGCCTTGGCCCAAGCTGGGTAGCCTGCACACCGAATGCGTGGGAGTGCCTCCGTATCCCGGCACCACATTCCCGCGGGTGCTGGCGTTGGTTTCTGGAGACAGCCGCGTTACCACTTCGTCCACCATAACGTACTTGCGTGGCGATGCTGCAGAGCCACGTGGGTCATCGCCAACGATCATCGCCCACGTGGTAAACGACACCTCTGGGACGTGGGGAGCTGGATTCGCGCGACAGTTGGCCCGACGATACTCCGAAGCGCAGATCGACTTCCGACGATGGTGCGCATCTGGACAGAATCACTCCTTGGGACAGACACATTTCTTCGGAGACCCTCTGCACTTGCAGATCGCGAGTATGGTCGCGCAGCGAGGATTCGGCCCATCGAAGCTTCCACGAGTCAGCTATCCCGCACTTGAGAAGTGCCTCGGAAGAGTTTGGGACGCGGCGGTTTCAGCGGGCGCCTATGTGCAGATGCCTCGAATCGGGTGTGGTCAAGCAGGGGGCAATTGGGAGATCGTGTCTGAGGTCATCGACAACCAGCTCGCCCGGAAGGGAGTGCAGGTCATTGTGTACGACCTTCCATGATGGAGGGACTGGGATTTGCGGCACCGCATCGTGCTCCTATCGGGCCAGGTCTGCGCAGGAAAGACGACTCTAGCCGCGAATCTCGCGGCACGCTTTGATGCCCTCCACATCAAGACGCGGGAGTGTATCGCAGCGCTCCAGCGAGGCGTGCCGGCTGAGCGAGGCGCGATGCAAGCTGCAGGAGAGCAGCTTGACCAGCAAACGAACGGAGCTTGGGTTGTGAGAGCGCTTCAAGCGCGGTTGAACGAGCTTCAGGACGACGGCAATCGTATTGTCGTCCTAGATGCGGCGCGCATTCCTGACCAAATTAATGCGATTCGGCGGGGATATGGCATGGGCGTGATCCACATCCACCTCGAAGCTCCAACAGAGGTCTTGGAAGCGAGGTATCGCACGCGGACCGATTCGAACATGAAGGAACTGCCCGACTACTCCGCTGTAATGGAGAATGCTACGGAACGTCAGGTGGCCTCTCTCGCCGATCTGGCGGATGTTGTTATCTCATCCGAGCGATGCACGGTCGAGGATGTTCTGCTCCGCGCAGCGAGCCACATCGGGGTGTTCGGTCGGACGTACTCTCGGACGGTTGACGTGATCGTGGGTGGTCAATACGGAAGCGAGGGAAAGGGCCAGATCGCCGCCTACCTCGCCGAAGAATACGAGCTTTTGGTCCGCGTGGGTGGCCCGAACGCCGGCCATACCGTGTGGGAGGATCCAAAGCCGTACACGTTCCATCACTTGCCGAGCGGAACACGCAGGAATCCCAACGCGAGATTGGCAATCGGCGCCGGAGCCGTTGTTCGGCTGCCCACGCTCCTGCGGGAGATCGGCGAGTGCCAAGTGGAAGCCAGTCGTTTGTCGATCGACCCGCAGGTCATGGTGATCTCCGACGAGGACGTTGAGTCCGAGTCTCACTTGAAAGCGGCCATGGGTTCGACGGGACAGGGAGTCGGAGCTGCCACCGCTCGTCGCATTCTCGATCGGCACCGCAGGAGATTCGATGTAACGCTTGCGGAGAACACGGAAGCACTGCGGCCGTTCGTTCGGCCCGTAGCAGACGCTCTGGACCGAGCGTTCGCGGGCGGCGAGCCGGTGATGCTCGAAGGAACACAGGGCACTGGTCTCAGCCTGTACCACGGCCGCTATCCATATGTCACGTCACGTGACACGACCGTGGCAGGTTGCCTTGCTGAAGCCGGGATTTCGCCCAGTCGCGTGAGAAAAGTGCTCATGGTTTGCCGAACATATCCGATTCGAGTCCAGGATCCCGAGGACGGTACGTCGGGTCCCATGTCACGCGAGATCAGTTGGGAGACCGTCGCGCACCGATCAGGACTTCCGCTCGACGAACTGCAGCGTGTAGAACGTACATCGACGACACATCGGCGTCGGCGTGTGGGCGAATTCGACTGGGCGTTGTTGCGGAGTTCGGCTTCGTTGAACGCTCCAACGGACATTGCGCTGACATTCGTGGACTACTTGTCGGTCCAGAACCGGACGGCTAGTCGCGTTGAGCAGCTCCAGGAAGAATCACTCCGGTTTATCGAAGAGGTCGAACGGGTCGCCGCCGCCCCAGTGTCTTTGCTTTCGGTCCGCTTTGAGTATCGAGCGATCATTGACCGTCGTCGCTGGTAGCCTGTCGGTCAATTGTGCCAATGTCACTGATTCCGGCAGCGTCCCGGTGAGCACCGCCCGCGTGGTCTCGGGCGGCAGGTACGCCAGCGGCACGATGTGGCTGACGCGCGCGGCGGTGATCGCCTCGTCGCGGGCGATGTCCTCGACGCTGTGGCCGAGCCGCACGAGCCGCTCGCGCCAGCGGTGGGCCTGGGCCAGGGCCCGCACCAGGTGGGGCCTGGGCACCTGCTCGCCCTGCGGCGTAACGGTCGACAGCAGATCGCGTCCGTCGGGGGCCAGCAGCACCCGCCGGCCGTCGAGCCGCTTGATCTGGACGTCGAGCACGAGCTTGGTGTGCGGGCCGCCCGGCGTGTCGATCGACTGGACCCTCGGCTGGAAGGGGCACGTCGGCAGGGTGTCGTCGTGTTGCTTCGGCGCCGACGCGGTCCTGTTGCCGGAGGCGCGGCGGGCCTCGCGCACGGCATCGACCGCGTCGTGCACCGCGGATTCGTCGAGCACCAGCACGAGCCGGTCCACATCGACCTCGACGGCCTCGACCAGCGCCCGCACGTGGTGGTCGCGGGCGGAGGGGCCCAGGGCCGCCAGGTCGAGCCCGTGGGCCCGCCGGGCGTGGTCGAGCACCAGGGCCCGGACCAGGTCGTCGATGTGCCGGGCGTTGAGGTTCTTGATGGGGCAGGCGGCAAAGCCGTGGCGGATGGCCTGCTGGCTGACGTAGTACCGCACGGGCCGCGTTTCGGCCTGCGCCCCCGCACGCTTGGACCTGGGCCGGTGCGTCGAGCCGGGGCTCATGGCCGCGCCGTGGGCGGTGCGGATCTTGCCCTTGAGCAGGTGCGTGTGGGTCCACGCGCCGGGCGTCCTGGGCGTCGGCCGGTCCATGCGGGCCCGCACCGCGTCCCAGGTCGCCTGGTCGACGATCGGCTCGTGGACGCCGGGGTGGACCTCGACCACGCCGTCGGCCCTGCGGCGGTGGGTGATCCGGCCGACGTACAGCGGGTTGGTGAGGATGCGGTGCAGGTCGCCGGTGGTGAACCGCCGGCCGCCCCTGACCGGGCCGCCGCGGCCCTCGACCCGGCGAGTCAGGTGGCCCTGGGCCGCCAGCCGCGTGGCCAGCCCAACCAGCGAGCCGAGCTCGAGGTAGCCCGCGTAGATGCTGCGCACGAGATCGGCCTCGGCGTCCACGATGCGCAGGGCCCGTTCGGGGCCGGACCGGTCGATGGCGTAGCCCAGGGGCGGACGCCCGCACACCCAGACGCCGCGGCGCTTGGTGGCGGCGATCTTGTCTCGGATGCGCTCGCCGGCGACCTCGCGCTCGAACTGGGCGAAGCTCAGCAGCATGTTGAGGGTGAGCCGGCCCATCGAGGTCGTGGTGTTGAACTGCGGGGTGACCGAGACGAAGCTGACCCGGTGCTGGTCGAAGACCTGCATGAGCCGGGCGAAGTCGGCCAGCGACCTCGACAGGCGGTCGACCTTGTAGACCAGCACGACGTCGATCCGCCCGGCCCGGATGTCGGCCAGCAGGCGCTGCAGCGCGGGCCGGTCGGTCGAGCCGCCCGAGTAGCCCCCGTCGTCGTAGCGCTCGGGCAGGCACGCCCAGCCGTCGTGCTTCTGGCTGCGGGCGTAGTCGAGCCCGGCCTCGCGCTGGGCGTCGAGGGAGTTGAAGGCCTGGTCGAGGCCCTCCTCGCTGGACTTGCGGGTGTAGATGGCGCAGCGGACGGTGCGCGCCCCGGCGCTCGGCCCGGATGGTTGTGGGCGTCGGCGTGTCACGGCGCGGCCTCCTTCCGCTGGCGCACGGTCAGCCCGAAGAACCGCGGCCCGGACCAGTGCGCGCCGGTGATGGCCTTGGCGACCTGGCTGAGGCTGGCGTAGGTGGTGCCGCGGTGCTCGTAGGCCCGGCCGCCGTCGAGCACGCGGACCTCGTGGTGGACGCCGGACCCGGCCGGCCACTCGCGGACGAGCCGGGCCGAGGGCGGCAACTCGCTGGGCCGCAGGCGGACGGCGCTGCGGGGTTTGCGGGCGGGCCTGGGGGCGTCGGCGGTGACACCAGCGCCGCGCGCCGGATCATCGGGCCCGCCATCAACCGCCGCGCGACGGGCCGTTACGGGCCCGTTGTGGCCGTGTTCCGGGCCGGTTGCGCGATCGCCCCGGGCCGGCTTCGGTGAGCGGTCCAGGTCGCGGATGGCCCTGGCCAGCAGCCGCTTGGTGAGGGCGTCCAGCCCGCCGTGCTCACGCTCCTGGACGCGCCAGGCGATCTCCATCGCCAGCACGCGCCGCGGCCGAGGTGGGTCGGCGGGGTCGCGGGGACGCCGCGGCAGGCCGCGCCACACGGCCCGCAACTCGTCGATGGGCATGGCAAACAGCTCGCGGAGGTCGTCGGGCACCGCGCGCGTGCGGCCCGCGTCGCCCGCCGGCCCAGCGTTCGACACTCGTGTTGCCGACTTGCGTGGCATGGCCGTCTCCCCGGCGGCGGGGTCCGATCGGCGTGATCGGGCCTCCCGCCGCCGGGGTGACTCAAGGGCGGGCATCGCCGATGGTTCAAGGGCGTGGTCGCCACAGGATCGATGCGGCCGAACGCGCGCAAGCCCGCGTGGAACGGCCTCACGAGGCTAGATGACGCATCCCGGAGCCAGTTCCACCCAGTACCCCTCGCCGTACTTGCTCGAGCGGACCGCCATCTCCAGCGCGTCCGGCCCGTCGTCGTGGGCCGCGTGCGGGAAGCGGCGCAGCTGCTCGATCAGCGTGGCGTGCCTGCGGGACAGCAGGATCGTCCCGCTGGTGAGCATCGGCTGGAGGCTCTGGATCCGGCCCCGCTTGTCGGTGGACTGCTCGATGCCCCGCACGCTCATGTGCCGGCCCATCTGGTTGCTGCGTCGCTCGAGCTCCATCTTGAGGAACTCCTGGAACTGGACCTTCTCGATCCCGAAGCTCGTGAAGCGGCGGATCCGGTCGTACTGCATGATCGTGTCGAGGATCTGGTCCGGGGTGCGGCGGCGGATGTCGGCGTCGAGCACGTACAGCCGGCCGCTGGGCCTGTGCTTGAGCAGCGTGACGATCGCCGAGTCGTCGGCGTGCCGCCCGGCCCGGCCCAGGCTGGGGTCGCAGGCCCCGAAGACCGAGCCGTCGGATCGGAGCCGCTTGAGCAGCTCGTCGGCGTCGCGGAACTCGTCGTCCCAGTAGTGGAAGTCGCTCTCGACGAACAGCGCATCTTCCGGGTCCGACGGGTCGTTCTGCTTCTCGGCGTCGAACACCACCCGGCCCATGGCCAGCCGCTGGGCCATGAGGGACTGGTAGTCGGACTGCTCGGGCCACAGCACCGCCGCCCCCTCGAGCATCTCGGCCCGCTTCGACTCGAAGTAGGCCCCGGCCGCCTCGGGCCCGGTCGCCCCCTGGAACTCCTCCCGGCCGGTGAGCACATCCTCCCAGGCGTCCCACAGGTCCTTGCGGGCCGCCCAGCCGGTCACGGCCTTGTAGCGGCGGGTGGTCCAGGCCTGGGTCCGCCTGGGGTCCAGCAGCCGTGCCATGACGCTGTCGTGGTGAAGCACCGTGCCGACCAGCACGATGTTGGTCGTCGAGGAGCCGGCGTTGAGCACCGAGCCGGTCAGCCACCGCCAGCGGGCCTCGCGCTGCTCGGGCGACCGGGCCAGGGCCTCGTTCTCGATGTCGTCGAGCACGATGAGGCTGGGCCGATCGGCCCCGTGCCGCCGGCCGCGGACCTTTTGCTCGGCCCCGAGGGCCAGCACGCGCACGCGGTTGCGGGCGATGATGTCGGATCGCTTCCACCGCTCCGGGCCGGGCGGGCGCCCGGGCAGCTCGCAGGCGGCCGGGAAGTCCTCGCGCAGCAGATCGTTGGCCTCGAGCTCGGACTTGACGGCCCCGAGCAGGTCGACGGCCTGGTCGGCGGTGTCGGAGATGATCTGGATGAACCGCTCGCGCTCGTAGCAGACCGACCACAGCACAAAGGCCAGGCTCACCAGCGTGCTCTTGGCGTGCCCGCGTGGGGCGGCCACCGCCAGCCGCAGGCCGCGGCCGACGGCGCCGCGCTCGAGCAGCTCGGCGATCTCGGTGTGCATGGAGCAGGGCTCGAGCTTGAAGTGCCCGGGCAGGTAGGTGCGGGCGAAGGTGAGCAGGTGCACGCGGGCCGCGTCGCGGCGCAGGGCGCTGACCGAGGCGCGTGCGGCATCGACCACGCCCGGCGCGGTCTTGGCCAGCCGGGTCCGGCGGGGGGCGGGTTTAACCCGGTCAGACGGGGCCGTGTCGGCCCGTGCTTTGGATCCTGGGGCCGAGGGGGGCCGGGTGCGCCGCTTCGCGGTCGGCGCCGGCTTGGCACGCGTCGAGCCGGGCGCGCCGCGCGTCGCGGTCTTGTCCCGCTCGGTCTCGGGCTTGGTCCGCGCCGATCGCTTCGCGGGCTTGGCCCGCGCCGATCTCGTGCCTCGTGGGAGTGCAGCGTTGCTCTGGGTCTCGTGGTCCTTGGCCGTCTCGGTCTTCGTCGCCATGCGGCGAGTCCCTTCGTGTTGTCGTGTGAACCGTCCGTGGTGAACACTCTGATCCGTCGCGCGACCGGCCGCGCGTCATGCGTCTGCGTCCTGTGAAGGCGATCGCGCCTCCGGCTTGCCGGGCCCGTCCCGCATCGCCTCGAGCCGCGCGCCCAGGGCCAGCCTCGCGATCGCGTCGCGGTGCTCGCCGATCCGGGCCAGCACC
>JAWKTE010000033.1:0-16629 GCA_041401985.1 Phycisphaerales bacterium | reverse complement strand
TCCGGGCAGGTGACGAACTCGTCGCCGAATTTCTCGAGGTCCTCGCGGCTCGGGCCGTCGGGGTCGATGTCGTCGAGCCCATCGAGGTCGTCGGGATCGCGTGGTTGGGATCGCCGGGCCATGGGGCAGGGTAAGAGGGCACGCGGCACGGGCGGATCCACCGGCGATGGTCGTGGTCTGGAATTGGAACGCCCGGCCTGTGGGGCCGGGCGTTCCATGGAGGAGAGGAGAAGAGAAACCGGGTCGTGGGCGTCAAACTCGCGGCCCGGTGGAGACAGGAAGGCGTGTTCGGGCAGGGTTCTGGGTAGGTCTCGCACTCGTGTGCTTGTTGGGATTGTCGCTCGTTCCGTTCGTTGGCTGGCTCGGTTGTCCCCGGCACCTACGAAGCGACGCCTCCCCGCGTTGCTCACGCGGGTTGATCCGGGATTCCCGTTTTTCTTTGCTTGCCGCCGGGCCGCCCGGTTCGGGCGACTTGGCCGCCCTGGGCTCGGTCAGGAGCCGAACCAGCGGAGGCGCCACTGGCCGCGCTCCATCGTCACGTCCATCGAGCGCCAGCGGAGGCTGCGTGCCTGGGAGCCGACGGCCTCGAGGCGGTAGACGCTGTCGCCGACCTTGCGCATGAGCACGCCGGGCGTGAGTTCGCCCTGCGGGATGGCGGCGAAGAGGCGGAGGATGTCGGTCTGGCGGGCCTGGAGCGTGTCGAAGGCCTCGCGTGGGTCGAGGCCGCGGGCGGCGTACTCGTCGCGGGTAAGGCCTGAGAGAACCTGCTCGGCGAAGAGGTCGCGCTCGTTGTTGATGAGCGCGTAGTAGATGTGGATCATGAGGTGGTAGGGGCGTCGGGCGATGAGCGTGACGCTGCCGTCGGGGTGCTCCTGGCGGAGTCGGCTGGGGTCAAAACGCCCCTCTTCGTCGAGCCCGTCGCCGGCGCCGGGGCGGGGGCGCCCCATGTCGAGCGTCATCGGCGTGCGCGACTGGGCCTCGGGCAGCGAGCCGAGCAGGGCCGGACGGTAGCCGACGACCTGCTTCTGGCATCCGCCGGCGAGCAACGGCGCGAGGCAGAGAAGTGGCAGAGTGGCGAAGTGGCGGAGTGGCACAGTGAGAGAGTGACGACGCGGGCGCACGGTCGGAACGACCGCCACCGGCGATCCCTTCGTCGCTGCGTCGCTCCGTCGCTTCGTCGCTTCCTCTCGACCCACCGCTGCTCCGATCACCCCGCCGATGGCCGCGTTGCCTCCCCAGAGTCTACGGCCTGGGCCTCGCCCTGTTCCCGCCCGCGTCGCCACAGATCGTGCACGCGGAAGGCGTCGCTCGGGGCCGGGAAGTCGCTGCGGGCGTGCGTGCCGCGGGATTCCTCGCGCCAGGTCGCGGCCCGCGTGACCAGCGCGGCCACCAGCAGAAGGTTCTGGACCTCCCAGCCCTCCGGGTGGTCGAAGATCTTGTCGAGCGTGTAGCGGGCCCAGAAGTCGAACATGTCGGCGGCGTCGCGGAGGCGGGGTCCGGCCCGCTCGAGCCCCACGTTCCGCCACATGGCCGAGCGGAGGCTGGAGCGCACGTCGGGCAGATCGATCTCGGCGTGGTCGCTGGGGCGGATGTCGCTGACGATCGAGGTCGGGCCGGGGCGCGGCGTGCCAGAGGCAAGGGCCTGTCCCGCCTGCTCGCCCGCGACGCGTCCCAGGACCAGACCCTCCAGAAGCGAGTTGCTCGCCAGGCGGTTGGCCCCGTGCAGCCCGCTGCACGCGGCTTCGCCGACGGCCAGCAGGCCGGGCACGTCGGTGCGGGTCGCCGCGTCCGTCCGCACGCCGCCGATCATGTAGTGGGCGGCTGGATGGACGGGGATGAGGTCGCTTGCCGGGTCGAGTTCGAACCTGCGGAGCATCGCGCCGATGGCGGGAAAACGCGAGTCGAACGCGTCGATCGCGCGGCAGTCGAGCCACACATGGCGACCGCCCTGCTTGGCGATCTGGCGCATGATGGCCTGGCTAACCACGTCGCGCGGGGCGAGTTCGGCCTGCGGGTGCACGTCGGGCATGAAGCGGCGTCCGCCGGCGTCCAGCAGCAGCGCGCCCTCGCCGCGGACCGCCTCGGAGATGAGCGTCCGCGTCGCGCCGGGCAGGTAAAGCGTGGTCGGGTGGAACTGGACGAAGGCCATGTCGCCGAGCGTCGCGCCGGCGCGATAGGCCATGGCGATGCCGTCGGCGGTGGCGACGCGGGGGTTGGTCGTCTCGCGATAGAGCATGCCCGCGCCGCCGCTGGCGAGGATGGTGGTTCTGGCCCAGAGCATCTGCAGCCCGTAGCGGGCGTGGTAGGTGATGGCTCCGAGCACGGGCGAGCCGGGCTCGTCCGAGGGCGTGAGCAGGTCGAGGGCGAAGCAGTTCTCGAACACGCGGATGGACGGGACGCCGCTCATCGCGGCGGCCAGGCACCGCTGCATCTCGGCGCCGGTCGAGTCGCCCGCGTGGTGGTAGATACGCGGGGCCGAGTGCCCGCCCTCGAGGCCGGGGGCGGGGTGGCCTCGGGCGTCGCGGTCGAATCGCATGCCGAGGTCGATGAGTTGGCGAAGTGCGCGGTCGGCGTCGTCCACGATCAGGCTGGCGATGGCGTGGTCGCACAGGCCCGCGCCCGCGGTCAGGGTGTCGGCCAGATGCGCGTCGGGTGTGTCGTCGGCGCCGGATGCCGGCCGGTCCCCGTCACGCAGCACGCCCGCGACGCCTCCCTGGGCCCACGCGGTGTTGGACGAGGCGACCGGCCCTTTGGCCAGCACGATGACCTCGCCGTGGCGGGCGGCCTCGATCGCCGCGCTCGCGCCGGCGACGCCCGCGCCGATGACCAGGGTGTCTGTGAAGATCTGTGGGAGCAGGCCCGAGCGGAACGGGATCAGGTAGCGGCGCTCGTCGAAGAGGGGGTCCATGGTGGCTCGGGTCGGCTGCGTGCGAAGCAAGCGTTGGATCGGCGTCGATGCTCAGACGCCCGTGGCCGGCGCGGTCTGCCGCCTCGGCGCGGACTCGCCCAGAATGGTGGAGGGCTTGGGCGCGGCCCACGCGGGGCTGGCGGCGCGGATGATGCGGATGGCCTCCTCGGGCGAGTCGGTGACGTGGATGAGGTCGGGGTCCTCGGGCGAGATCGTGCCGGCGGCGACCATGGTCTTCCGCATGAAGTCGATGACGGGTCGCCAGTAGTCGGAGCCCATGAGCACGATGGGGAACTGCTCGATCTTCTTCGTCTGCACGAGCGTCGCGGTCTCGAAGAGTTCGTCGAGCGTGCCGAACCCGCCGGGCAGCACCACGAAGGCCGACGAATACTTCACGAGCATGACCTTGCGGACGAAGAAGTACTTGAAGTCGATGAAGCGGTCGAGATAGGGATTGGGTTCCTGCTCCATCGGCAGCACGATGTTGCAGCCCATCGACAGGCCGTTGCCCTCGCGGCAGCCACGGTTGGCGGCCTCCATGATGCCCGGCCCGCCTCCCGTCATGACGGCGAACCCGGCCTCGGCCAGGCGGCGGCCGACGTCGCGCCCCATCTGGTAGTAGGCCTCGGTTTCCTTGAACCGGGCCGAGCCGAACACGGTCACGCACGGGCCGATGAAGTGGAGTTTGCGGAAGCCGCGGATGAACTCGGCGGCGATGCGGAACACGCGACCGGCCTCTTCGAGGCGGGATCGCGGGCCGACCAGCAGGCCGCGCTCTTCCGCGGAGGCGGCCCTGGGCCAGCCCGGGCGCTTCGTGGCAGCCCCGTTCGCGCCGGCGTGCGGGCCGAAGCCCTCGTCGGGATGCTCGCTGGTTGGGCCTCCCGCGGCGGCGGGGCTGGCCTCGGGCTGGGTCGGCTGCTCGGGCATGGGGAACGGACGATAGGGAGCCAGCCGGGTGCGGCGCGATCCCGCCCGACGCCACGGCCTATCGTGCCATCGGCGCGACGGCGTCGCCTCCGGGCGCATCTGGCCGTTCTGAAACCCCGGCGGCGGACCGCCAAGGAACTGGCATGCCAAAGACGACAGAGATGGGCAACGGACAAGCGGGCGGCGTTGGCACGGAGAACGATCCGGCGTGCGTGGCCGGCGCGGCGTGCGCCGTGCTGGACCAGTGCGCCCGGTTCATCGGGTGCCTGCCCGAAGGCTGCTACGCGCGCGAAAGCCGCGTGCTCAAGGGTGGGACGATCGGCAAGCACGTCCGCCACACGGTGGACCACTTCGCCGCGGCGGTGGGGGGGCTCGACGCCGGCGAGCCGATCGACTACGACCACCGATCGCGCGAGGTGCCGATGGAGACCTCGCCGACGGTCGCCATGGACGCCATCGCGCGCCTGCGTGATCGCCTGGTCGCGCTCGACGGCCCCGCGATGGGGCGTCCGGTCCGCGTCCGCGTGATGGTGGCGGGCGACGGCACCGAGGCGACGCTCGATTCCTCGCTGGGGCGCGAACTGCACTTCGCGTTCCACCACGCGGTGCACCACCACGCGATGCTCAAGGCCATCGCGGGCGAGTTCGGCGTCGAGGCGCCCAGCGATTTCGGCGTGGCCCCGAGCACGGTGAACTACCAGCGCAGCGGCGTGTGAGCCTGATCGAGCGCTGGGCCGTCCGCCCGAACCATCCGCCGGACCATCCGCTGGGCGGTTCGCCGCGCCGGCGCGACTTCGGCGCGTGCCCGCCTCACTTAAGCCGATCTTTCGTGGCCGGGACGAGCCCCGTATGGACGCGCCCGCGCGTTCTCGGGCGTGCGCAACCGCGCGCGTCCGCCTGGTCGGCACACGCGGCGACGCCTCGCCAGCCTCTCGCGCGACGCGGATGAGGCTCCCGCCCTGACGGTCGATACCCGGCGCAGCGCGACCGGCCGGCCGCCCGGGAGGAGTCTTCATGGATCGCACCGACATCGAGGGGAACGACCCCGTCCTTGAGAGCGCGGAGGCGATCGGCCTTGAGGGCGAGAACGCCGAGCACGACAACCTGCTGGACATCATCTCGCAGATGGAGACCCGCCTGGAGGCCCTGCGCGAGTCCGAGAACCAGCGGGACCGCCTGCAGGACGAGATCCGCCTGCAGTTCGACGATCTCGACGCGCGCGAGCGGTTCCTCCGCCAACGCGAGGCCGCCCTCGACGGCGAGGCGGACTCGGTCCAGCAGGGGCGGGCGGCCCTCGACGGCGAACGCTCGAAAATCCACGCCGCGCTGGACGAGGTGGCCAACGAGCGTGACACGCTGCGGACCCGTGAAATCGAGGTGCAGGTGCTCTCGGAGACGCTGCGCCGCGACCGCGAGTTGCTCGAGGGGCGGCGTTCCCAACTCGAGGCAATGGAGCGTGAACTCCGCGGGCGCGAGCAGGTGCTCGTGACCCAGACCGAGCTCATCGATCAGGAGGCCGGGCAGCTCAAGAACAAGAAGGAGCAACTCGATCAGATGGAGGTCACGGTCCGCGAGCGCGAGACCCAGGCCCGCATCGCCGAGGAGCGTCAGAAGGAGCGGGAGCGGGCTCTGGACGAGCGCGAGAAGCAGGTGTCGGCGGCCCAGGAGCGCTTCCAGGCGATGCAGTCGGAGGTGATCAGCCTGAACCGTCGTGTGTCCGACGCGAACGCGCTGGCCGCCGAGCACGCCCGCAAGGCCGAGCAGACCAAGGCCGAGGGCTCGCGTGCGCTCGACGAGGCCCGCCAGCACATCGAGAAGATCGAGGCCGAGGCCCAGCGGGTGCGCCAGGAGGTGGCCAAGCTCCGCCGGTCCGCCCCGACGGGCGGCGAGGCCCCGGATCTGTTGGCCGCGCCGTCGGCCCGCCGGCGACCCAAGGTCCGCTCCGCGCGGTCGAAGTCGATCTCGCTGGCGGTGCTGTGGCTGGTGGCGATGGGCGTGACGGGCCTGGCGTGCTACTTCGGGATCATGCTGAGCCAGCCGCTGGTGGCCGCCGGGCTGCTCGGCATCGCGTTCGCCGGGGCGTTTGTCGGGGCGCTGGCGTCGTCGACGCGTGCGCTCGACCCCGCGAGCCTGCCGGTGATCCTGCTGGGCGGCACGTTCGGCTGGTGGTTCCCGCGGTTCTACGAGATGATCTCGAGCGCGCTGGCGACGTGGGACCTGCCGCTCGAGTCGCTGCCGGCCGAGATCCTGCCGCAGTTGCCGATGGCGATCGCGTTGCTGGCTTCGGGCATGGTGCTGGCGCTGTGCCTGGCGTTCCTGGGCGGGTCGATCGGGCTGATGGTCCAGTCGTTCATGGCGACCCTTGCCGCGACTGCGCTGTCGCTGCTGCCCGACCCGTCGTCGACGGCCCTGGCGGCGGGTGCGCTGATCTGGCACGCGATCATGGCCGCCTCGCTCGGGCGCTGGGCGATGCAGGGGGTTTCCGAGAACGTGATGGAAGCGCTCGGCCCGCCCCGGATGCGCGGACTGGCGTGACCGTCCTCGAAGGGTCGCGTCCGCCGGCGCTCCGGCGCGCCGATGATTCGACATGGGCGCACCCGACGGCCACTTCTCCATCGACGATCCGCACGCGACGCTCGGACCGGGCGCCACGCTGGACTGGTTCGAGCAGTCGCCGCTTCGCGCTGCGGCGGAGATGAACTACGGCCCCGGCGGCGTCGGCGCGTCGCTCCGCGATGTTTCGGTTCTGGGCCGGCACATCCACGTTGGCCTCCGGTTCGACCACGGCTTGCTGCGGCGCGTGTCGCTGTTCATGTGCCTGGCCGACGACGCGAGCGGCTGGGACGGCTGGACGCTCGCCCAGGAACTCAAACGCAAGCGGGCCCACGACGAACTCGCCGAGGCCCTGTTCGGGCGGACGCTGCTGCCCAAAGTGATCGAGATCGAAGGCCAGGCCGTGTGGCTCGGGACCGACGGCACACACCCCAATCACGCCCAGTTCGACTGGGGCGAGGTGCTCTCGACCTACGACAGCAAGGGCGGGTTCTCGGAACTGCAGATCACATACGCCGACCACAACGCCCCGTCGTGAGGTGAGCAAGCCCGGTCAGCGGCGTTGGCGAGCCCGGGCCCTGGCGGCCGCCGCCCGGATCGAGGCCTCCATCCCGTCCACCATGTTGCGGATCGAGTACTCGTGCGCGACGGTTTCGGCGGCCCCGGACGACAGCCGGGCCCGCAGGGCGTCGTCGGACAGAATCCGCCGAACGGCGTTGGTCAGTTCGGGCAGGCTCCCGTGCGGGAAGAAGAGCGCGTTGCGTTCGTGATCGACCGCCTCGATCTCGGGGCCGTGCAGGTTCCGCTGGTCCCCGGTGACCACGGGCAGGGCGTAACCGAACGCGTGCAGCACGCTCAGGCCCATGTTCGAGGGGTATACGAAGGCGTCCGAAGAACACAGGACCGGGGCCAGTCGCTGCTCCTCGTAGATCGGCCCGAGGAACTCCACGACGCTTCCGATGCCGAGGCGCTCCACCGCCGCCCGCAGGTTCGCCTCGTCCGCTCCCTTGCCCACCACCAGGACCCGCAAGCCCGGGAACTGCTTGAGCAGTTCCGGCACGGCCTCGAACAGCAGGTCGAGACGGTTGCGCGGGTCGAACCTGGAGACAAACGCCAGCGTCTGGCCGGGCGTGAGGCGATGCTCGGCGCGGAACCGATCCGAGGCCGCCGGGTCGGCGCGGAACGCGTCGCGGGCCTGCGCGACCGGACCCTGGTCGATCGAGTTCGGGGCGACGAACGTGCGATCTTTCGGGCCGCCCTCCTCCATGAACCGGCTGGCCATCGAGCGGGTGTAGAACAGCGTGGCGTCGGCGCGGCGGGCGACCCAATGCCGCAGCGCCCGCGTGATGCGTTTCTCGTGCTTGGACTCGCCGTGCCCCCAGAGCACCGTCCCGACGCCCTTGCGTCGGGCCCGTCGCAGGGCCGGCACCAGGCTGAGGAACCGCGTGTTCCAGGTGAGCACGACCACGTCGGCGTGCTCGGTCGTCGCGTATCGGATCTGGGCCGGGTGCCAGTAGAGTTCCGGGCCGGGTCCCTTCCAGGTGCGGAACGGCTCGAAGGTGGCCCGGAAGCCCTCGGCGTCGACGTTCGGCACGTTGCCATCGTCCGCGAACACGACGTGCAGGTCGATGCCGGGGCGGGACGCGAGTTCACGGAAAACCGGGATGCGGTACTTGGCCAGCGCGGGCTGCTGGATGACCACGCGGAGCCGCTCCGGCTCGGACGGTGTGGTTGGCGGGTCGTCGTTCATGGGCGTGCGTTCGTGCGGAGCGTCCCTGAATGATCCGGGGGTCGTGTGGGCGTCTGCGCGGGCGGGGCAGACTATATGGGTTGAATCGTCTGCGCGATCGGAGCGGACCCCGCCGCGGGGCCTGCAAACAATGCCCCGGTTGTCAAGGTGATTCGATCAAGTTTCGCGGGTCGCGGCTCGCGCGTCGGGCAGAGTTCCCGCAGGAGTCACGCGATGAGGCACTTTGGCGGATTGTGCGCCTGGTCAGGAAGTCCCAGGGATTGGCGGTCGATCGTTGGGATTGCCATGAGTACGTCCACGCGCTTTGCCACGATCGCCGCCCTTGTGTTCGCCGCCGGCTGCGCCGCGCCGGTCATCGATGTGGCCCGCGCCGAATCGAGGCGTCGCCCCGTGCCGGCGCCCGCGCCCAACGGCGTGGGCCGGTTCGTCGCGACCGTGTCGCCCGAGACCTACCTCTCGGTCGAGGACACCCAGACCGGGTTCATGGTCATCGCCCCGAACGCCCACCCCGTCGTGACCCGCAGCAACCTCGACTCCTCGGTCGAGTTCGTGCCGGCCGAGGATGGCGGCGACTTTGTCGTCACGCTCACGAACAACACGAGCCAGCCCCAGGAACTTGGCACGGTCACGCTCGCCGGCCTGCGCCTCGGCAACGTGATCGAGATGGGCGACTTCCGCCACGATTCCAAGTTCATCGAGTTCGACTCCCAGGGCCAGCGGTTCACCACCGCCGGACGCATCTACCCCGACGATCTCTACAGCCCCGTCGGCGTGATCCGCAACGACGACTACACGATCGGGATGAGCCTGCACTACCCGATCCTCGAGTACGAGCACCGCGTCCGTCCCCTCTACTACGTCCCGGGCGGGCACTACGCCGCCACCGGTCCCTGCTGGAACGGCGAGTTCGCGTTGCTCGGCGAACTGCCCCCGGGCGAGACCAGGACCTACACGCTCGCCTTCCGTGTGACCAGCAACGACCGCCACTGGCTGCACACGCTCGTGCCGTACCGCGACTACTTCCAGGAAATGTACGGCGCGGTCCGCTACGAGCGCGACCCGCGCCCGGTGTTCGGCGTGTTCGCCGCCGCGAACGGGTCGATCTCGGCGGAGAACCCCCGCGGGTTCGACGGCCCGCGGCGCCCGGACGAGAACGGGTGGGGCCCGTGGGCCGACTTCCTCCGCGTCGCCCCGCAGCGCGGGTACCACCGGGTGATGATCTGGTCACCCACCGGCCTGTTCCGCCAGAACCAGCAGAATAACTACCCGTTCCTGTTCATGTCGGGCATGGACCAGTACCCCATGCTGCGGGACACCGCGTCGCTGCTCCGCCAGCGTGTGGCCGACAACGGGATCGAGGTGGGTTTTTGGTGGGGCCGCTCCAGCCAGGTGATGCGCTCCTGGGACACCGCCGACTGGGAGCCGCTCGACCCGAACAACCCCGAGCACGTGCAGCGTGGCCTGCGTGAACTCGACCTTGCCGTCGCGCGCGGCGCGACGCTGATCGGGCTCGACGCGTTCGTGTACGCCGAGCCGTGGGACGCGTACCACTGGCTCGAAATCATGCGCGAACGCCACCCGGAGGTGAAGTTCGTCATCGAGCCCTCCGGCCCCGACTTCCAGCACATCCTCGCGGCGACCTTCACCGAGGGCCTCCACCACATCGAGACGCCCCCCCTGCTCCAGGACTTCCTGATCCCGGGGCACGAGATGTGGGCCAACACGCGGTTCGATCTGTGGCGACAGTTCCGGGGCGTCGTGCCCACCGACGAGATCAAGAACGCGTACTGGCGCGAACTGGCCGAGATGGGCTATGTGCCCCTGTCGTACGAGCAGAACACGCGGATGGTGGGCAACTGGTCCGCCGCCGAGGGTTGGATCGTCAACATCCCGGAGGACCTGCGGTCCGACCCGCGGACCTGGACCTCGCCCGGCGGCGGCGGGCTCGGCGTGCTGCCCGGCCCCGATCCGGACCCGGATCCCGAGCCGGACCCGCAACCCAATGCCGGCAGTGGTGGTTCGCCCAACCCCGACCCCGAACCCGACCCGGAACCCGATCCTGAGCCGGACCCCGAGCCCGATCCCCAGCCGCAGGGCGGCGGCGGTGGCGGCGCATCCGGTGGCCCGCCCGAGCCGCCTCCGTCGCCGGAACCGCCGGCGGCGTCGCAGCCTCCCGAGAACCAGGCGCCGGTCAGCCCGATCGTGCGGCTCAGCATGAACCCGATCTCGCCGGCGCTGGCCCAGCAGGCGCTGGCGCGTGCGGCACGGGGCTCGTCATCCCCGTCGGCGGGGTCGTCGAACTCGACTCGCCTCACACGCTCGGCGACGCTGGCGGAGCGGCGCGAGGCCCGGCGCCTCGCACGACAGAGCAGCCCCCGCTACCAGCGGTGGCTCGAGCGTCGCAACCGCCTGGTCGCTCGCCTCGGGTTGCAGGACGCAACGTTCCGCGAACGCCGGACGGCGCTGCAGGCATACCGCGCCGAACGGCGCGCGGCCCGCGCTGCCGCGATCGCCGGGCACCCGGACGAGTAGCCCCGGCGGTCAAGCCAGACCTTGTGTGCCAGCTCCGGGGCCGCGCTCAACAGGAGCGCGGCCCCGGCGTGCGTTGGTCGACGCCATGATCGACGATGCGCGATCGCTCGCCTCGACCGCGGTCACCGCGGCGCCGCACCGTTGTTGATGTGAGACTTCAACATGGCTAACATCGCGGTCCATCCGCCTTGCAAATCAACGCCAAGATTGCTTGTTTGCGTTTGGTTTGTAAGGCGAAAGGTGAGATCGGCCCGGTGTCGGGCCGCGCAACTGTTCAAGTGAGGGTGCCGGAGCAATACGCAGATGGCCAGGAAGAAGTCGAAGGGTCGTGCCCGCACCGCCACCCGCGGCAAGCGAGGCGGACGCAAGCTCGCCGTCGTGTCCACCGCGGACCTCCGCGCGGAACTCCAGCGCCGCGAGGGACAGGTCGGCAAACTGATGTCGCGTCACAACGAACTCGCCGCCGAACTCGCCCAGATCGAGGCCGAACTCGGCGCCCTGGGCATCGCGGCCTCGGGAGGCGCGGGGCGTGGTGGGCGACGCGGGGCGGTCGCGGGTCGGCGTCGCCATCGCAACGACGCCAACCTCGAGGAATCGCTGGCCAAGGTGCTCAAGGGCAAGACGATGGGCGTGACCGAGGTGGCCGAGGCCGTTCAGGCCGCCGGCTACAAGACCACGTCTCCGAACTTCCGGACCATCGTGAACCAGACGCTGCTGCGCAGCGGGCTGATCAAGAAGGTCTCTCGCGGGCAGTACACCGCCGCCTGAGCGGCAGCGCCCGCAGCCACCGACAACGCCCGACACGCCCGCGCTACGGCCGCGCCAAGGCCGCCCTGGCGCCAGCAGTGTCGGGTGTTTTCGCGCGCCGCGGTCACTCGAACACCGACGGGCTCCGCCACCGCCGGCTCTCGCGCCCGTCGTGCACCGCGAACGAACCGCCCGGACGCAGGCAGGCCGACCCGTACGCGCCGTCCTTCCGCAGGGCGTACATGGTCACGTTGAAGTTCGGCTCGCCGCGCTCGTTGCGGTTCCGCCGCTCCAGCGTCTTGCTCGCGATCTGGCGCAGCACCGCGAGGCACGCCTCGGTCGGTTCCAGGCCCCGCTCCATCTCGCGAACGATGCTGAACGCCCCGCAGTTGGCGATCACCGCCTCGCCTCGCCCCGTAGCCCCCGCCGCTCCGACGGCGTTGTCAACATACATCCCGGCCCCGACGATCGGCGAGTCGCCGACGCGTCCGGGGATCTTCCACGACAGCCCGCTCGTGGTCGTGCAGGAGCCGAGGTTGCCGTCCGCGTTAACCGCGGAGCAGTTGATCGTTCCCGTCGTGTGCGGCACCGGCCCGAGCGCAACCTGCCCCGGCTGCGTCGCCTCCCGCCCGTGCAGGGCCGAGACCTGGAAGTCCATCTGCTCCGGGTCCAGCCAGTCATCGTTCGGGCTGAGCGAGGCCTTCCAGCGCAGCCACGCGCGCCGCGCCGCCTCCGTCAGCAGGTTCTCCTCGACAAACCCGTGGTGCAGCGCGAAACGCTTGGCTCCCTCGCCCACGAGCAGGATGTGGTCGGTCGTCTTGAGCACCAGCAGCGCCACCTTGGCAGGGTTCCGGATGCCCTCCAGGCACGCCACGGCCCCGGCCTTGTGCGTCGGCCCGTGCATCACCGAAGCGTCGAGCTGCACGACGCCGTCTTCGTTCGGCAGGCCGCCCAGCCCGACGGTCATGTCGTTCGGGTCGTCCTCGACCAGCGTCACACCCTCGACGACAGCGTCAACGGGGTCCGCGCCTCCGGCCATCACGTCCCACGCGCGCGACACCGCCGGCAGCCCGTTGCCCGACGAGATCACGCATGGCCCGCGATGCCCGCTCCAACGCCGCAGGTCTTCGGCGTTCGCCCCGACCGGCGAGTCCGGTTGCGGCCGTCCTTGAGTTCCGCCCGCGCGAGCCGCGGACATGGCAGCGAGTGAGGCTCCGGCGGCGAGCATGAACGAACGGCGATGGATCGGGTTCATCCCGGCATTGTGCCAGAATTCGCCCCACGCTGCGGCGACCGAGGGTTGGCCCCGCGAACGCCTACGCGGAGGCGCGCCGGTCCATGCCGTTCGACGCCGCCTCGCCAACCAGATCAGCGTACAACTGGCGTCGATCCAGATCGATGCCGCCCGGCCACGTAGGCGCTCCGGTCACGGGATCAACGGAAACCGACGCCCACGTCGCCGGGTCGCTCCAGGCGTCGAACACACCCTTGCCGACGAGCGCAGAGAGGTCGAGGTCGCCCCGTGATCCGTCCGCGAACTCGACCCGCAGGATGTAGTTCGGCAGAGCCTGCACCTTGGCAAGAACCGGGGTCATACTCGGATCGTACGCCAACTCATCGCAACCCGCACCTACTCCAGGGGAAGGACCGACTGGAGCGGCTGATTCCCCCGAGCCAGATCCCAGTTGCGGAGCAGGTCCGGCTGACGCTTGGCCGCCCACTCCACGGCAAGCCCCAGCTGGCGCGGCGGCAGTCGCCCTTCGATCAGGGCGAAGGTCCGGATGTCGATGAGAGCCTCGGCGTCCTGGTAGTACGCGTGAAAGTGGGGCGGCGCGTGATCGCGGTAGAACATGGCGATTGTGATGCCGAAGAACTGGCTGATCCGGGGCATGTTCGCAGCCTATCGGAGGGACCGACCCCTTGCGCCAGGCTCGCTACGCTGGGCTGAGATGACCGCCCGCCTGCCCTTCGATCCCGGAAAGATGCGAGGAACGCCGCCGGCAAAGCCCGAGGCGTCGCTTCTCTCGGGCGAACCCTCGACGAAGCCGCCCGCCGATCGCCCGATGTCGGTCGCGGCCTTGGCCGGCCTGATCGCCGGGGCGCTCGACACGCTGCCCCGTTCCATCCGCGTCGCCGGCGAGATCAGCGGCCTGCGCGATCGCACCCACTGGTACTTCGACCTGAAAGACGCCGACGCGGTCGTGTCCTGCGTCATGTTCGCCTCGGCCGCCCGCAAGGCCGGCTTCGTGCCGGAGAACGGCCAGGCGGTCGTCGCTCGCGGGCGGGTCGAGTTCTACGCCAAGGCTGGCAAGGTGTCGCTCATCTGCGATCGCCTCGAGCCAGTTGGTGCGGGCACGCTCGAACTGGCGTTCCGCCGGCTGGTCGAGGAGATCCGGGCCCTCGGCTGGTTCGCCCCCGAACGCAAACGCCCACTTCCGGCGTTCCCCAGGCGCATCGCGGTCGTGACGAGCCGCACGGGCGCGGCCCTGCAGGACGTGCTCGACACCGCCCGGCGCCGCTGCCCGGCCGTCGACATCGCGATCGTCGATGTCCGCGTGCAGGGCGATCGGGCCGCGGGCGAGGTCGCGGCGGCGATCGAGTGGCTCGGCAGCCGCCACGATCGCCTGGGCATTGACGCGATCCTCGTCACACGTGGCGGCGGATCGATGGAAGACCTCTGGGCGTTCAACGAGAAGCCGGTCGCGGCCGCCATCGTTGCGAGCCCCATTCCCGTCGTGGCCGCCATCGGGCACGAGACGGACGTGACCATCGCCGAACTCGTCGCCGACGAGCGGGCCGCGACCCCGACGCAGGCGGCCATGCGTCTGATCCCGGATCGTGCCGCTCTCGGCGAGCAGATCGAAGCGGCCGCGTCGTCGCTGCGCGGCTCGGTCACGCGCGAGGTGCAAGCCGCCCAGCGCCGCGAGCAGCAGTCCGTGGCCGCCCTCAGAAGCGGGGTCCGGCTTGCGCTGGCCCACGCACGTTCGCGTGTCGAGCAACTGGCCGTCCGGCTCGAGCAGCACCGCCCGGCGGCGGCCCAGGCGCGCCGGGCCTCGCGCCTTGCCGAGGCCGAGCGCCGGCTCGCGGCCGCCTCGCGGGAGATGGTCCGGCGATCCGACCTCGATTCGATCGACCGCGATCTCCGGGAATCGGTGGCGCGATCGCTCGGCCGCGGAACCGACCGTGTCGCCGCCCTCGAGCGCACGCTCCAGGCCGTCAGCCCGTTGCGCGTGCTGGCCCGCGGCTACAGCGTCACCACCCGAACCGACGGGCGGGCCGTCCGATCGCCCAGCGACGTCGCCAGCGGCGACGAACTCCAGACCCGCCTCGCGGACGGCACCATCCGGTCGGTGGTCGAGGGTGCCGCGGGGCGGTCGACCGCACCGGACGGCCGGAACCAGAGACGCGCGAAGGACTCGGATGAGCGAGGAATCATCGAGCGGCGAAGCAAGCCACCCAAGGCCGGGCGTCGCGGTTCCGACCCGGGTCCACCCGACCAGATGGGGCTGTTCGGTGCGTGACCCCGGCGTGGCGCTGCCCGTCGAGGGCCAAGCCGCTACGGGCTATCATCGCGCGGGGCCGTAGTTTAGCGGTAAAAACCCCCGACTCATAATCGGAGAGATCGTCGGTTCGAATCCGACCGGCCCCATTGCCCCGCCGGGCGTAGACTCGGCCCTTGGCCGGAGTGGCGGAATGGCAGACGCGGCGGATTCAAAATCCGCTTCCCGAAAGGGAGTGTGGGTTCAAGTCCCTCCTCCGGCATTTCTTGCACGAGCGGCCTAGGCCCCGTCCGCCGAGGCGAGTCCTCGGATTGGCGTTTGGGGTGGCGGCTCACCGTCGAGCGGATTCGTTCACGCGGGGCTGATCGGGCCATCCCCTGACCCGGCGGTGCGTCCGATCCGCGGCCGGTTGTGCCGCCTGTGACGCCTATGGCAGTGGGGCGGTTGCGGCAAAACTCCGTGCCCTTCCACAAGTTGGCGTCCACTCTCTCCGACACATAGTCCGCGGATTGCCGCGTCTCCCCCGGTTCGTGCAGCGTGTGCGCGGGGGTCTCGGACGCGACGCCGGCTCTGGGCCCGTGCCCCGTGAAGCAAGGACTTGCCACCATGAAGACGCTGAACGACCGGACGCCCCGGACCGGCACCGTCGGGATCGCGGCGCTGCGTTCCGCGGCCGCCATGCTCGTGCTGGCCGCGGGCACCTGCTCCGCCCTGGCCCAGAACTCCCCCGGATCGGCCCCGGCCTATCGCAGCCGCCCCGCGAGCGTTGATCGCTCCGGCGTCGACCGTTCGGGCCAGGTCAGCGTGGACGATAACCTCACCGTCGAACTCCACGTCCGCGACGAGGACCTGGCCAACGTGCTCCAGCTCCTCTCGCTGCAGAGCCAGAAGAGCATCATCGCCGGCCCGAACGTCAACGCGGTCGTCACCGCCGACCTCTACGGCGCCACGTTCTATGAGGCCCTCGACGCCATCCTGCACTCCTACGGCTACGGGTACGTCGAAAACGGCAACTTCATCTATGTGATGACGCAGGAAGAGATCATCACGCTCGCCGAACAGAGCCGAATCCCGGTCGTCAAGATCATCACCCTGAACTACCTCTCGGCGGTCGACGCCGCCGAGTACGTCAGCCCGCTGCTCTCCGACGTCGGCGAGATCCGCACCAACGGGCGGACCGAGGCGTTCGACGTCGGCGAGGACAACCCCGACGGCCAGGACGACTACTCCGGCCCGTCGATGATGATCGTGTTCGACTACGAGGAGCACATCACCGAGATCGAAGCCCTCGTCCAGCAGATCGACACCCGCCCCCAGCAGGTGCTCGTCGAGGCGACCGTCCTCCAGGCCCAGCTCCGCGAGCAGAACGCCTTCGGCGTCGACTTCTCGCTCGTGGGCGACCTGGACTTCTCCGAGTTCGTCGGCGGCCCGCTCGGCGCCGCAAACGGCCTGATCAACGGCTCGGCACCCGACGACGGCGAGGGCCGCTCGGTCGTCAGTTCCGTGGGCCAGACCTCTCAGGCCGGCGGGCTGAAGATCGGCATCGTCGACAACGACGTGGCCGTGTTCATGCGATTCCTCGACGAGGTCACCGACACGACGGTGGTCTCGAACCCGAAGATCGTCGCGCTCAACCGCCAGCAGGGCCGCGTCCAGGTTGGTCGCCGCATCGGCTACCTCCAGGTCACCACGACCGACACGAGCACGCAGCA
>JAWKTE010000032.1:0-21994 GCA_041401985.1 Phycisphaerales bacterium | reverse complement strand
TGCCCGGGCCAGAACCTGCAGGCCCGCATGGTCCAGGCCCGCTCGCGTGGCGGGACGATCGCGTTGGCGTGAAGTCCTGAGGATGTCCACCCCGCGTCGCCTTACTCTCCGTGATTGGTTGCGGGCGCTGCTGGATCGGTCCATCCGAACGGCCCTTCTTGAGTTGATCGGCGCGTTCGCACGGGAGTAGAGCCTATCCGTAAACCGCGCAACCGGTGGGGATCGTCGTGCGAATAGCATCGCATGGCGATGCGACTGACCGACGAGCAACTCGACTGGCTGGCGGCCCGCGTGCCCGACGCGCCCGTGTCTCCCAAGGGCGGGCGGCCGCCGATGGACAAACGCCGGGCCCTGCGCGGCATCTTCTGGATCCTCGACAACGGCGCCAAGTGGAAGGACCTGCCCAGGCACTTCGGCGCCAAGAGCTCCGTCCACAAGTACTTCACCCTCTGGGTCCGCGCCGGCGTCTTCGAGGGCATCATGCGCGACGCCGGCGCGCTCGTCGAACAGCGCGGCGGCTACCGACTCTACGAGTGCTTCATCGACGCGACCTTCAGCAAGGCCCGCGGCGGCGGCGACGGCATCGGCGTCACCAAGGCCGGAAAGGGCGTGAAAATCATGGTGCTCGTCGACGCCCGCGGGCTGCCGGTGGCCGTCTCCACCGCCAGCGCGAGCCCGCACGAATCGCGCCTGGTCCAGGGCCTCTTCGACTTCATGCTCACGGCCCGGGACCCCGAGCGGATCATCGGCGACAAGGCCTACGACAGCGACCTTCTCGACGACGACCTGGCCCAGGAGGGCATCGAGATGATCGCGCCACACCGGGGCAATCGCAGGCCGGAGAACGCCACGCAGGACGGCCGCCCCCTGCGAAGATACAAACGACGCTGGAAGGTCGAACGCACCATCTCGTGGATCCAGAACTTCCGACGCCTGTGCATCCGCTACGAGAAGTCGGCCGTGCTCTTCCAGGGCTTCCTCCACCTCTGCTGCTCCATCATCCTGCTCAAACAGGTTTACGGATAGGCTCTAGTGGTTCGCCATGCTTGTGCAGAGCCACAAGCACGCCACACTTCGGGGGCGGACCGTTGATCGGCACCGAGAAACGCCGCCGAGCCGGCGTGTCTCGGTGGCACAGTGAGCGCGTGCGTTGGTTCGCTCGATGACGGGTGGCACGCCCACGCGGAGCGCGGGCGTGGTGTGCGTGTGGATGCGGACGAACCTGGCTGATCGCCACGCCCGCGCCCCGCGAGGGTGCGTTCTGCGTTTGGCGGCGTTGCGGCGCGGGGCGTGGGCGTGCCACCCGGGAGGGCGAGGGAGGCGGACTTGAATGGGTGTTCAAGTTGTGGTACGCTGTGGTCTCCGGGGCGCGGCGTGCGCTCCGGGTCAGCGTCTCAAGCCAAGGAGTCCCCCATGGCCGCACCGGTGGTCCACTTCGAGATCGGGTTCAAGGACGTGGAGAAGGGCAAGAAGTTCTACGGCCCGCTCTTGGGCTGGGAGTTCGAGTCGTACGGGCCAGCGGCGATGCTGTCGAACATCGGGCGGCCGGGCGAGAAGGGCGAGCCGGCGATGGGGATCGGCGGGCACCTGAACGCGCTGGGGCACGAGCCTCACAACTACTGCGTGGTGTACGCGCTGGTGGAGGACCTGGAGGGGACGATCAAGCAGGCCGAGGGGCTTGGCGGGCAGTGCGTGGTGCCGCCGCAGGAGGTGCCGGGGATGGGGCACTTCTCGTGGCTGAAGGATCCGGAGGGGAATCTCTTCGGGTTGTGGAAGGCGGCCGCGCAGTAGAGACGAGAGACGGGAGAGGAAGAGAAGAGAGACGGAGTGACGAAGGGGGGAGGCGAGCGGCCCTCGCGCGGTGATGCGCGGGATCGGCGCCTTTCCCTTCGTCGCTGCGTCGCTTGGTCGCTCCGTCGCTTCCCGTTACTTCTTCTGGTCGATCCCGGTGCCGGCGCTGGGGGGGCTGAAGAGGTCGAGGATGTGGGTGTCCTCGAGGGCCTCGGCGGCGTGGGGGAGGTTTGAGGGCAGGACGATGGCCATGCCGCCGGTGAGCACGTGCTCGGGGCGGTCGGTGTCGTCCGGGTCGCCGAGGGTGAAGCGGATGCGTCCGGCGAGGACGATGGAGATCTGCTCGTTCTCGTGGGAGTGCGCCTGGACGCGGAAGCCGCGCTCGAGGTGGATGTCCGAGACCATCATGCGTTCGCCCATGATGCGTCGGCGTTTGAGCAGGGGCATGGGCGAGTCGGTGGCCAGGTCGGCCATGCGGAGGATCTGCGCGTCGGTTGCTGTCGTGGCCATTGGCGCAGACTACCCGATGCGCGGCGGCGCACCGATGGAATTCCGGGGCGTGAGGCGGTGTGTCGGTTGCGCGGCCACGCGTTCTTGCGGCGTTTCGGCGCGCGTCAGGCGGTGGCCAGCGGCCACTGGCGGAGTTCGCGCGTGACGCTGCCGACGATGGCGACGAGGTCGTCGCGGACGCGGGCGGCCTGGACGCCGACGCCGTCGCAGAGTTCGAGCAGGGCCGCGACCGCGGCGGGTCGGCTCTGGCCGATGGCGCGCATGCTGAAGCGATCGAACGAGCGGTCGGCGAGGGGGCCGGAGGTGAGCAGGGCGACGTCGGTGTGGCGGTTGTCGCGTTCGATGGCGGCGTAGATGTTCTGCACGTCCTGGGTCGGGCCTTCGAGGAATTGGACGAAGCGGTCGGCGTCGAACCAGAGGCAGCCGGTGATGTCGAGGCGGCGGTTCTTGGCCATCGCGGGCAGGACGATGCCGTCGACGACCTGTGCGTCGGTCAGGCCGGGCGCGCGGCGGCTGATGTAACAAAGAGTGAAGATGTCCTGTTGGGGCATGCGGGCGTGGTCCTTTGGCCACGAGTTCGATGCACATGGAGCGTAGCACGTGCCGCGGCTGGGTCGGCATGAAATCGGCGTTGATTGCGGGTTCCCTGAACGGGGGGGATCGGGTGCGGGGCATACGCTGGTTTTGTGGTCAAGTACCTGGGCTCGAAGCGACTGCTTGTGCCGGCGATCCTGGAGGCGGTGGGCGGTGTGTCGCCGCGGGGCGGGACGGTGCTGGACCTGTTCAGCGGGACGTCGCGCGTGGGGCACGCGCTCAAGCGGGCGGGGTATCGCGTGATCGCGTCGGACCACAACGCGTACGCGGCGGCGCTGGCGCGGTGCTATGTGCAGGCGGATTCCGAGGACGTGGTCGGGGACGCGGCGTTGCTGGTTGAGGAGTTGAACCGGGTGGCGTCGCGCGTGGTGGTTGGGGTCGGCGCGGGCGGCGAGGAGGTGGTTGGGCACGCCGGCTGGTTCGCGCGGGCGTATGCCGGGGAAGCGCGGTTCTTTCGTGCGGGCAACGCGGCCCGGATCGAGGCGGTGCGGGAGTCGATCGCGGCCAAGGGGCTGGAGGCGGAGTTGGAGGCGGTGCTTCTGGCCTCGTTGCTGGAGGCGGCGGACCGGGTGGACTCGACGACGGGCGTGCAGATGGCGTACCTGAAGTCGTGGTCGTGGCGGTCGGGGCGGCGATTGGAACTGCGTGTGCCGGAGGTGCTTCCCAGGGCCGCGGGCGGGAAGGGCCAGGCGCACCTGATGGACGCGGTCGAGGCGGCGGGGCGGTTCGAGGCGGACGTCGCGTACATCGATCCGCCGTACAACCAGCACTCGTACCTGGGCAACTACCACGTGTGGGAGACGCTGGTGCGGTGGGATGCGCCGGGGATGTACGGCGTGGCGCGGAAGCGCGAGGACGTGCGGGAGCGCAAGAGCGCGTTCAACTCGCGGCGCGGGTTCGAGGGCGCGCTGCGGCTGCTGCTGGGGGCGGTGCGGGCGCCGGCGGTGGTACTGTCGTTCAGCGACGAGGGGTTTCTGTCGCGCGAGCGGTTGGAGGCGCTGCTTGGCGAGGTGTTCGGCGTGGCGGAGGGTCGGGCGACGGTGTCGTGCGCGACGCACGATTACGCGCGGTACGTCGGGGCGAAGATCGGCATCCACAACCCGAAGGGCGAGCGGGTGGGGACGGTGGGTCGGCTGCGGAACCGGGAGTTCATCTACACGATCAGGCGGTGCGGGGTTTCTGGGGGGTTGGCGGCGTTGGGCTGTGCCGAGGCCGGGGCGCGGGGCGATGGTGCCGCGGTCGGGGTGGCGAGCGGGTCCGAATAAGCGGGGCGGTGTGGCTGTTGGCCGCGGCACGTTGTAGCGCGGTTTGATCGGCCCGCAAGAACCGGGGATGGTTCGGACATCAGGAGGTCGGATGGTGACGCGGCCGAAGGCCAGACCGCCCGTGGGGGGCGAGGCCGGGGAACGAGGCGGTGCGGTTTCGCCCGACGAGTTCGCCGCGCTGTTCGAGCGCGCCGCGCAACGGCTGTGGTGCGTGGCGGTGGGGATCGTGGGCGACGCGGCCCAGGCGGAGGACATCGTGCAGGAGGCGGCGGGCATCGCGCTGGGGAAACTCGGGCAATTCGACCGCGGCACGAGTTTCAACGCGTGGATGGGGCAGATCGTGCGGTTCGTGGCGATGAACGAGCGTCGGCGGGGGGTGCGCCAGCGGACGCGGCCCGTGGACCCGGCGGCGTTTGCGGAGCGTGAGGGCAGGGATGGGCGGGTGATGGCGGAGCCGGTCGATTCACGCGGGAGGCTGGCGGGCGACCAGGGGGCGTTCGATGATGGGCTGACCGCGGCGCTCGGCGAGTTGGGCGAGACGGCGCGGGCGTGCCTGCTGCTGCGGACGATCCTGGAACTGACGTACGAGGAGATCGCCGACGTGCTGGGGATCCCGCAGGGAACGGCGATGAGCCACGTGCACCGGTCGCGGCAGACGCTGCGGGTGGCGCTCGTGGGGCGGGCAGAGGGGAGGACGCGATGAGCGAGAAGCCCCCCACTGGTTTCGGCGGAGTTGGCGGCGTTGGCGGCCTGTTCGGCGAATTGCCGCGTGATGGCGGCGAACAGGGCAAGGATGGTGCGGCGCTGGACAGGTATGTGGATGGCCTGATGGAAGGCGATGAGCGGGCGGCGTTCGAGGCGCGCCTGCGCGGGGATGCCGCGCTGCGGGCTGAGGTGGAACTGCAGCGACGGATCGACGGGCGTCTGCGGGCGATGTATGCGCCGCCGGCGCGGATCGGGCTGCCTGGTCGGGCGGGTGTGGAGGCGGGCGGGGCGCGTGACGACGACGGGCCGCGGCTTGTGGGGGCGACGGGGCCGTCGCGGAAGCGGTGGGTGCCGCTGGCGGTGGCGGCGATGCTGGCGCTGGTGGTCGGCGGCGGGGGCGGGTACTGGTGGTTCGTGGTGGGCACGCCCGCGCCGTTCCGCCAGCCGGCGGAGATCTACGCGGCGGTCGCGGCGCGCGGGTTCGAGCCGGAGTGGGTGTGCACGACGGACGAGGAGTTTGTGGAGGCCGTGCGCGGTCGGTTCGGTCGGGCGGTGCTGCTGCCGGTGGCGACGCCTGGGGTGGAGGTGATCGGCTGGGCGTACGGGACGCCGGTGCTGACGAATCGGACGGCGACGCTGATGACGCGTGTGGACGGGCACGAGGTGCTGGTGCTGATCGACAAGGGCGAGAGCGACGTGAACCTGCGGCAGGCGGGGGAGGCGGCGGGCGCGTCGCCCGGTCCTTTCTCGGGGCTGCGCCTGTACAAGCGGCGGCTGAACGGGCTGGTGCTGTATGAGGTGTCGCCGCTGGATTCGGCGCGGGTGATCGGGTCGTTCGAGGCGGCGGGGCTGTAGCGGGCGCGGCGTGCGGCACGGCAGCGGGTGGCACGCCCACGCGGAGCGCGGGCGTGGTGCGAGAAGCCGGGGGCGCTCGCCACGCCCGCGCCCCGCGAGGAGCCTTGCTGAAGTCTGGTGGACGCGCGGCGCGGGGCGTGGGCGTGCCACCCAACGAGGGTCGATGGGCATGCTTGTGCAAAGCCACAAGCATGCCACACATCGAGCCCCGTTCCGCGTGGCACTCGGCGGCTGCGCCGCCGGCACAGGCTGCAAGCCTGTGCCACCTTCGTTGCCGGCTCGCTATGCTCCGGCGTGCCGCGGTATCGGTTGACCATCGCGTACGACGGTTCGGAGTTCCACGGGTGGCAGAAGCAGGAGCCGCCGGACCCGAGCGCGTCGACATTGGCGCCTGCGGGTTCGGACGCTGGGGGCAATGTCCTGCCGTCGGCGCGTCCCCGGATCGAGATGCGGACGGTGCAGGGCGTGGTCGAGCGTGCGGTGCGTGAGGTGGTGCGCGAGCCGGTGGTGCTGCTGGGGGCGAGCCGTACCGATGCGGGCGTGCACGCGCGCGGGCAGGTTGCGGCGTTCACGAGCGTGGACCACCCGGTCGATCCCGAGCCGGGGTACGCGCACGAGCAGAAGGGCATCCGCGTCGGGTGGCCGGCGGAGCGCGGGACCGAGCCCCTGCTGCGGGCGATCAACAGCCGGTTGCCGGAGGACGTGCTGGTGGTGGCGGCGGCCCCGACGACGCCGGCGTTCGACCCGATCCGCGGCGCGGTGCGGAAGTGTTATTCGTACACGTTCCATGTGTCGAAGCACCGGGCGTTGTGGGATCGGCGGTTCGTGCACCACGTGTGGACGCCGCTTGACGCCGGGGCGATGGCGGCGGCGGCGGCGGGGCTGGTGGGCACGCACGACTTCGCGGGGTTCGCGGCGGCGGGGCACGGGCGGCTGACGACGGTGCGGACGGTGTTTGCGTGCCGCGTGGAGGCGCGGCCCGCGCCCAGCGCGATCGACCCGGAGGCGGTGCGGGTGCGGGTCGAGGTGGAGGGCGACGGGTTCCTCTACAACATGGTGCGGATCATCGCGGGCACGCTGCACGAGGTGGGACGGGGGAAGATTGATGCCGGGGATATCCCGGCGATCGTGGCGAGCCTGGATCGGAGGCGGGCGGGGCCGACGATGCCGGCGAGCGGGCTGTGCCTGGAGTGGATCATGTACGGGGGGGATGGGCAGTAGGGTGCGCGGACGTGGGTCCGAAGGGTGGCATGCTTGTGGCTCTGCACAAGCATGGCGTGCAATCGGGTAGCGGCAATCGCGGCGGGTCAATCGGCATGTCTGTGCAAAGCCACAGACATGCCACGCGTCGGGCGCTGGTGCGTTGATCGGCACCGAGAAACGCCGCTGAGCCGGCGTGTCTCGGTGGCACAGTTCGTCGCGTCGTGTGGAGCGCGCGTGCGGTGGCGCACCCGGCGGCTGCGCCGCCGACACAGGTTGGAAACCTGTGCCACCTAGGGCTTCTGCGTGACGCCGAGTTCTTCCTCGGCCACGTCGACCTCGGGCTTGTCGCCGGCTTGCTGGTGGGAGAGGGTCGTGGCGGGCGTGGCGGCGGGCTTGGGTTCGACCGATTGGCTTGCTGCGGCTGCCGCGGCCTTCGCCGCCAGGCGTTTCTCGCCGCTGCCGGCGACGCTGGGGCGGGCGTGGGTGGCGGCCTGGCGTCCGTCGGTCGTGGACTCGTACACGATGCCGATCGTGGTCTCGGGCGTGCCCAGCAGCAGGCGGTCGACGGCCTCGACGCCCTGCATCAGCGTGTGGTCGGTGTTGGCGACCTCGTACTTCCACATGCCGAAGCGCCCGCGGCTGTAGATGCCTCGGGCCTCGAGCCAGGGGATGACCTGCGCGAGGATCTCGTCGCGGTCGACGGTGGGCGTGGGGTACGAGTACTCGGCGTGGTAGACCCAGGTCGTGATGATGTCCTCGCGCTCGCCGGGCTCGAGCAGGCCGGCGTTCTCGAGGCCGCGGATGGTGGAGTCGATGATCGAGTCGGCGTCGACGGGCTTGAAGTCGCTCTGGCTGGTCTCGCACAGGAGCGAGTAATAGCGGTCCTTGTCCGGCGTCATGAACGGCGAGTAGTTGGAGAGGTAGGTGACGCGGTAGAAGGGGCAGTTGTCCTCGGGGAAGTACATCCAGGACTTGGTGGAGGGGCATGGGCGTTTGATGCCGATGCCGACCATGTAGCCCGCGGAGTGGCGGAGGCGTCCGGCCGCGTCGCGGATGGCGTCGGGCACATCGCCGGCGAGCACGCTCCGGCACAGCACGTCGAGCGGCATGGCGGAGATGAGCGCGTCGTACCGCTCGGTCGAGCCATCGGCGAACGTGGCGACTTTCGCGTCAGCGTCGACCGAGACGACGCGGCGGCCGAGTTGGATGCGGTCGCCCAGGTGGGCGGCGATGCGGTCGTAGAACGCGCCGGTGCCGCCCTTGAGGGGGAACTTGAAGCGGTTGTTGGGGCCCCAGGCGAAGTCGTCCAGGCCCACGACGACGTTCTTGATCGCGCGGTCGACGTCGATCATGGCGACGCGCTCGCCGATCCACTGCTTGTTCATCATCTCGGGCGGGTGGGCCCAGACCTTGAAGTTGTACGGGCGCATGAAGTGCTTCATGATCCCGTCGCCGAAGATGGTGCGGCACAGTTCGGCGAAGTTGGCGGCGCCCGCGGCGCCGGGGCAGGGCGAGTTGTCGTCCCAGCGTCCGCTCTCGCGCGCGACCTTGGCCTTGACCAGGCCCGAGAGGCACTCGTAGGCGACCTCGGGCGGGAGGTAGCGGATGTTGTTCTGGAAGGGGTACGGCACCCAGCGGTCGCACATCCGCACCCACGACTCGCGGTCGTTGAGCGTGAACTCGTCGCCCATCATCGCCTCGAAGACGCGGTCGTAGTAGTCGTAGTGGCTGAACATGACGTGCCCGCCGATGTCCCACGTGAACCCGGCGTCGTCGGTGAAGGAGTGGGCCAGGCCCCCGGCGTAGGGGTTGGCGTCGACGATGGCGAAGTTCGTGTGCCCGAGTTCCTTGAGGCGGTAGCCCGCGCCCAGGCCGGTGGGGCCGGCCCCGATGATGAGGACCCGCCCCGGCGGCGGGGGTCGGTCGGCGGGCTGGGGTGTGGGCGCGGCGTGGCGTCCCGCCATGCTGGTCTCCTCTGCTCGTCGGCGGGGGGCGGTGGGGCCGCGACTGGGGCGGCGGCTCGACTCCCCGGTTCCGGCGGGTCGGGCCGAGCCCGGAGCGTCCGCGGGACCGGAGGGTAGCGGCGGCGTGGATCGGCGACGACCCCCGACCCGATCCGCCCGGGGGGCGACCGCCAGCCGCACGTCGTATCAAAGTGATGGCACAGTCGTGTGCTGTTTGGAATCGGCACGAGGTTCGCTCGTGGGAATGGGCAAAGATGGGCGTAGGCGTTTCGGGGTGGTGGCGATAGGATCACCGATACCGGGAGGGTGTTTGACTGACCTCGCGCAGGGAACACCGGACCTCTTGTGGGGGTTCGGCGCGCGGGGGACAGGCTGTCAGGCGGCGGGTCGCCAACGCGGGCGGGTCGCCGGGGCTCGAGGGGTTTCGCGCAGCCGACGCCGCCGGTTCGAGTCCGCGCGGCATCCACGGAGGGCGCATGTCTCCGAACCTGACCGAGCAGCAGTGGCTCCTGATGTCGAGCCGCATCACGGAGCGGCTTTGCGCGCTCCCCGCGGTGGCGACGCCGGACTGGTGCGACCGCGCGGCCCGTTGCCTGGTGCCGCTGGTGGACCGGGCGGTGGTGGGTGTGATCCTGGCGACGCTGGATGCCAGCGGGGCGATCGGCGAGCGTGAGGCGGTCGGAGCGGCGGTTGATGCGCCGACCGAGGCCTACGCCGAGGGCCACGTGCCGAATGTCGTGCGTTCGCGGGCGGATCGCCTCGCGGCGCTGGGTTTCGGGCTGAGCGCGGGCGCTCTGGAGCGGGGGTTCTGCGGCAACGCGGAGCGGTACACCCAGCCGGGCGACTGGCGTCACGGCGTGCTGGGTCGGATGTGGTCGGAGGTGGCCACGGGCGACCTGCTGGTGGCGGGGGTTGGGCTGTCGCCCGAGACGCCGGGGCGGTGCCTGATCGTGATGGTGGCGCGGAGCGAGCCGATCGCGAGCATGGTCGAGCGTGAGGCGGTGCTGCGCGTGGTGCTGCCGCTGCTGTCGCGCCGGGCGCTGCTGGCGATCGGCCCGACGCGAACGACGACGAGCGACTGGCTGACGAGCAAGGAGCAGCACATCCTGGAGCGGCTGACGCTCGGGCTGTCGGTGGCGGACATTGCTCAGGAACTGGAGCGGTCGGCCCACACGGTGCACGACCACGTGAAGAGCCTGCACAAGAAACTGGGGGCCTCGAGCCGTGGCGAGTTGATCTCGCGGGCGCTGGGGCACATCACGGAGGCCAAGCCGCGGCCGGCGCGGAAGTCGAAGAAGGCCAAGGCGGAGCAGGAGGCCGAGGCCAAGCCGGTCGCCAAGGAGGCGGCGGGGAAGGCGCGGAATGGTGCGGGTGCCGCGGCGGACGAGTAGCGCCGGCGGCCGGAAACCGCGGACGATTGTGGGTGCTTACCCGATCCGCTCCTGCCCGCCCATGAACGGGCGGAGGGCGGCGGGGATGGTGACGCTGCCGTCGGCGTTCTGGTAGTTCTCGAGGATTGGGATCAGGACGCGCGGGCTGGCCAGCACGGTGTTGTTGAGCGAGTGGCAATACACGGTCGCGGCCTTCTTCTCGCCGGCGACTGGCGATGGGCGGTACCGCAGGTTCAGGCGGCGGCACTGGTAGTCGTAGAGGCGGCTTGCCGAGTGGGTCTCGCCGTAGGCCCCGAGGGGGCGTCCGTCCTTGTCGGTCTCGCCGCGGCCGGGCATCCACGACTCGATGTCGATCATGTCGGCGTTCTTCGCGCCGAGGTCGCCCGTGCAGCACTGCAGCAGGCGGTAGGGCAGGCCCAGGGTCTGGAGGAGCTGCTCGACGATCTCGATCATCGCGGCGTGCCAGCGCCGGCTCTCGGCCTCATCGGCGCGGCAGATCACGACCTGCTCGACCTTGTCGAACTGGTGGATGCGGTAGAGGCCGGCGGTGTCCTTGCCGGCGGCCCCGGCCTCGCGCCGGAAGCAGGTGGAGACGGTCGCGTACTTCAAGGGAAGTTGCGACTCGTCGAGGATCTCGTCCATGTGCAGGGCCATGAGGCCGACCTCGCCGGTGCCGGTGAGGAACAGGTCGTGCGATGAGCCGCGCTTGGACTCCTCGATGTGGTAGGCCTGCTCGCGTCCGGCGGGGAAGAAGCCGGTGCCGACCATGGTCTCCTCGCGGACGACGACGGGGACGGAGGTGGCGCGGAAGCCGTGGCGGGTGGTGATGAAGTCGAAGGCGAACTGGAGCACGGCGTTGTGGAGGCGCATCCCGTCGCCGGTGAGGACGTAGGAGCGGCTGCCGGCGATCTTGACGCCGCGCTCGAAGTCGACCAGGCCGAGGTCCTTGATGAGTTCGATGTGGGTTTTGGGCTTGAAGCCGCGCTGGGCGTCGAAGGGCTTGGCGGGGTCGAAGGCGGGCAGGCCATCGCGCGCGGGCGGGTTCCAGGTGCGGACCTGGACGTTGTCGTCGGAGGATGTGCCGACGGGCACGTCGGGGTCGGGCGGGAGCGGGACGGCCAGCAGGAGGGCGTCGAGTTCGGGCGTGAGGGCCGCGGCCTGGGCGTCGAGGGCGGCGATCTCTTCCTTGAGTCGGGCCGGGCGGGCCTTGAGTTCGGCCAGTTCGGACTCGATGCGGGCGTGGTCCTCTGGGCTGGCTTTTTTGAGGGCGCCCTGGAGTTTTCCGATCTGGGGGCCGGACTCCTTGGCGATGCGGTTCTGCTCGGCCTTGAGGCCGTCGGCCTTGGCCTGGAGGGCGCGGCGCTGCTCATCGAACGCGAGGATGCGATCGATGTCGGCGTGGATGTTCTTCTTGCGGCAGCCCTCGCGGTAGTGGTCCGGGGCCTCGCGCAGGTGTTTCAGGTCGATCATGGGGAGGGAGTGTAGATTCGGCCGGGACGGGGCTATTGGGCGGGCGCTTGGAGCGGGCACTCGGGTGGGTTGCCGGGCGGGATTCGGGAACCGAGGGCGGTCTGGGGCGTCGGAATGGTGGCGCGTCGGGAATCCCTGCGGGCCGCGGGGAGGGCGTCTGTATGATCGTCCGCGTGCCGAGCAAGAACACCAGACCAGCGGGGCCGAAGCGGGGCGGGGCGGAGGCGTCGCGTCCGGCGGCCAAGGCCGCGAGCGTCATGTCGTGGGTGCTGCGCCAGGTCGGCACGGACCGGATCGTGCCGATCGGCGTGTCGCCGGTGACGATCGGGCGGCACTCGGCGTGCGAGGTGGCGCTGCCGGAGGACCAGAAACTCAGCCGCCAGCACTGCGTGATCGAGCCGGGGGGAACGGGCCCGGGCATCCGGGACCTTGGCTCGCGGAACGGCACGTTCGTCAACGAGCTGCGGATCGAGCGGACGTTCCTGTCGCAGGGGGACGTGGTGCGGGTCGGGGGCACGGAGTTCGGCGTTGACCAGATGGCGGTGGCGGCGGAACTGGTCGAGGCGGCGGGCGAGACGAGCGGCGAGGACGAGAGCGCCCCGCCTCGGAAGGGCTGGCCCGCGTGGCGTGGCTCGTTCGAGCGGGTGCTGCGCGACCTGCCGCCCAAGAACGCGCCGGGCGACGAGTTCATGATCGTTTCGTCGGCGGGCAAGATGAACGACGCGCTGCTGGGCAAGGGCGAGGGGCCGCCCGCGCTGCTGCTGATCCTGCAGATCGCGGCCCGGGCCCGGGCGACGGACGTGCACGTCGAGCCGAAGGGATCGTCGACCAGCGTGCGGATGCGTGTTGATGGGCAGATGGTCTCGATCGGGGAGTTGCCGGATCGGGTCGGGATGCTGGTGGTGGGGATGGTCAAGGCGGCGTGCAACATGAAGGCCGCGGCGGCCGACCAGGTGCAGGAGGGCCACTTCTCGGCCCGCCTGAAGCCGGGTGTCGAGCCCTCGTCGTCGGTGGATGTCGGGCCGGCGCGGCAGATCGACTACCGCGTGAGCATGACGCCCTCGGTGCACGGCCAGAAGATGGTGGTGCGGGTGCTGGACCTTCTGACCGCGCCGTCGACGCTCTCGGGCCTGGGGCTGCCGGGCTGGATGGAGCAGCGGGTTCGCCGCGTGTGCCGCCAGGACCAGGGGCTGCTGCTGGTGTGCGGGCCGACGGGCTCGGGCAAGACCACGACGCTGTACAACGCGCTGCGCGAGGTGGACCGCGAGGCCAAGAACGTCGTGACGATCGAGGACCCGGTCGAGTATCGCCTCGAGCAGACGACGCAGATCCCGATCGACGAGCAGCGGGGCAACACGTTCGGCGGCCTGCTCCGCAGCGTGCTGCGCCAGGACCCGGACGTGATCCTGGTCGGCGAGATCCGCGACGAGGAGACCGCCAGCACCGCGATGCGGGCCGCCATGACCGGGCACGTCGTGTTCACGACGGTGCACGCGAAGGACACGATCGCGGCGGTGTTCCGCCTGCTGGACCTGAAGGTCGAGCCCTACCTGATCGCCAGCGCGCTGGACGTGGTGCTGGCCCAGCGCCTGGTGCGGGTGCTGTGCGAGCACTGCCGCACGGGCGTGCGGGTCCCGCCCGGCGTGTCGACGCGTCTGGGGCGGTTCGTCGAGGGCAGGAGCGAACTGATGGCCCCGGTGGGGTGCCCGCGCTGCCTGGGCACCGGCTTCCGCGGTCGCCGGGCCATCTTCGAACTGCTGGACTTCACCGACGAACTGCGGGACGTGATCCTGAAGGACCCGAGCATCCAGGCGATGAAGAAGATCGTCGAGGGCGGGCTGTTCGCGACGTTGACGCAGTCGGGCTGGAAACTCGTGGGCGAGGGCGCGACGAGCCTGGATGAGGTGGATCGCGTCGCTGGGTCGTGAGTCAGTCGTCGCGGGCCACGGCCAGACCCGCGACACTGCTGGCGAGCATCACGACGCGCGCGGTGGAGAGGCCGAACCGGACCAGGCGCATCGGCCCGATGATCGCGGCCGCGGCGACGACGGTCGCGGCGGTGGCCGCGGGGTGACGCGAGACGAAGCCCAGGGCGGAGGACGCGAGCGAGTTGGGCTTGCTCTCCTTGACGCGCGGCGTGGCCCGCGGGTCCGGGGCCGCGCCGGAGACGACGCGGAGGCGGGCCTTGGCCGCGGCTCGCGGGTCGGTGGGGGCTGGGGCGTGGGCGATCATCGGTCGTGTCTCCTGTAGGCGCCGTTTGCGCTGTGGCGGGTGTGCGCATGGGCGTGGCGGTCGTGCGCGGTGCGGGGCGACCGTTCGGCGTCCCGATCCCCACGGTCGTCGTCATCGGCGTCGTCTTCGGCGTCGTCGTCAGCGTGACGATCGGTGTCGGGGTCGGCGTCGTCTTCGAGTTCCACCTCGATCTCGAACTCGTCGATCGGCTCGTCGGGATCGACGGCGGGGGTGGTTGGAGGATGGCTCGGCGCGGTGTGCGGCGTCGGCGGCTGGGCCGGCGACGCCGACGCGCCCCCGGCGCGACGGAACGTCTCGCGGCGGTCGATGTGGCCGCCTTCGTCGTCGCGATGGGACAGCGCCGAATCTCGCTGGCGGGCGTCGCGCTCGCGCGGGCCGTGCTTGAGGTGCTGCCACGCCAAAGCGGCGGCGAGCGTGCCGGCGACGCCGACGCCGAGCCCCACGATCGTGAGGGCGGCTCCGACCCCGATGGCCGCGGCCAGCAGCCAGGTCACCCCGACCGCCGCCGCGGTCGCGCCCAGCGTCGCCAGCGAGGCGAACGCCATGATGAGCACGCCCCCACCGGCCAGGTCGACCAGGCGATCGCGGGCTACGCGCCCCTCGGCTTCGAGGACCTCGACGCCCGCGATGAACATGTCCGCCACGCGCCCGAGCACGCCGGCCTCCTTCCTGGTGTTGTCGCCGCTCCGATCGGTCGTGCCACAGCGTTACCGGATGATCCGGGCCAGGATCGCGCCGACGCCGACGGCGACCGCCAGCGACGTGATGGGGCGGGCGCTGACGAAGTCGCGGACCTCGTCGTGGGCGTGCGTGATCTCCGCCTTCGAGCGCCCGGCGATCTGGCCGAGTTTCTCCGCGGCCGCGGCCTCGATGCCGTGCAGCAGGCGGCTCGTGTCGTCGCGCAGCGCGGCGACGTCTGAGCGGACCTCGGCCATCGCGGCCTTGGCCTCGGTCGTCTCGGGGGAACGGCGGGTGCGGATCGAGCCGTTGCTCGAACGCGAGCCGGACTTCTTGCGGGTGGTCGTCGCCATGATCTGCTCCTTGCCTGCGTCGCCCGCGGACGGCGCGGACGACTTGTGCTTCTGCAGGATCATGCGTCCGGCGCGTGGCGGCCCGGTGAACGCGGGGTGAATCCGCGCTCATCCTTTGGGGCGGCGAGGGGCGGGCGGGGTTTAGTGCGATGGCGAAAGCGTGTAATCGGCGGCGGACGTTCGATTCCGCCCGCCGTTTCCGATCGCCGGTTTGCACTGGCACGCCTATGCCGCGGCGCAGGCGTCCTTCCACAGCCCGCGCAGCACGCGCTCGAGGCGCTCGACGTACGCGCTCTGGTCGCAGAGCGTGGAAGCGAGGATCTTCTCGCGCAGCCCGGCCCGGCGCGCCGCCAGCCCGTCCAGATCGCCGGCGAGTCGCTTGGCGGCTTCCACGAACCCGTCCTCGCTGTCGGCCGTGCAGTCGTCGACGCCGGCCGCGGCCAGGATGGAGCCTGAGACGCGGGCGACGCAGCGGTCGCCCATGCGTGTGACGACGGGGCATCCCATGAACAGGGCCTCGCAGGTCGTGGTGGTGCCGTGGTAGGGGTAGGTGTCCAGCGCGATGTCGACGCGCTGGTAGGCCGCGAGGGTTTCGAGGGTGTTCTTGCCCGGCGGGTCGAGCACGATGCGGTCGGCGGGCAGGCCGGCCTTGACGAAGCGTTCGATGATCGCGTCGCGCACGGGGGCCTGGGAGAGGGCGTGGTACTTGAGCAGCAGGCGCGAGGCGGGGACGGCGAGAACGGCCCTGGTCCACATGCGGATCGTGTCGTCGTCGATCTTCGCGACGTTGTTGAACGAGCCGAAGGTGACGTGGCCGCTGGCCCTGGCGGGCAGCGGGCCGGGCTCGGGCGCGCCGGCGATGGGCGGGAAGCACAGGAAGCACGGGTCCATGCGGACGAGGCGCTCGGAGGCGACGTCGTTGTACGAAGGCTGGTCCGGATCGGTGATGGAGTCGACGATTCGGGCATCGATCGCGCTCAGGCCGGTCGTGTTCGGATAGCCGAAATAGGTGACCTGCACCGGCGCGGGGCGCAGGTGCAGGGCCAGCATCCGGTGCCCGGCGGTCAGGCCCGAGAGTTCGAGGACCACGTCGATCTGGTCTCGCGCGAGCATGTCGGCGAAGTCCTTGGCGTTCATGGTGGGCTCCCACTTCCACTTGACGGGGTGCCCGCGGAGGCGCTTGCTGGCCGCGTCCTCGCGGAACGCGACGGAGTAGCAGGTGATGTCGAAGTCCTTGGAGTGCTTTGCGAGCCACGGCTCGATGAACGTGCCGCAGGGGTGGGCCCGCAGGTCCGCCGAGACGACGCCGACGCGCAGCGGGCGATCCGGGTTCGGGTCGCGCGGCTTGGGGCGGGGCGGCGTCGGCAGTTGGCGATTGAGCAGCGCGCCGTACATGCGGTGGGCGTCGTACGACTGCTTGGGCGTGGCGTTGCCGGCGTAGTTCGTGCACGCCGCGTGGGCCGAGACGATCAGTTCGTGGTCGGGGTTCGCGGCGGCGGCGTTCGAGAGCACGTCGAGCGCCTCGCGCGGGCGGCCGGCCTGCAGCAGCGCGACGCCGAGGTTGCACTGCAGCAGCGCGTGGCTCGGGTCGTGCTCGAGCCCGGCGCGGGCGGTGGCGATGGTGTCGCCGAGGCGATAGGCGTGGAAGTGCGAGCCGGAAAGCCCGACGCTGGCGGCCGAGAGGGTGGGGTCGATCGCCAGGGCGGCCTCGAAGAGCGGGATAGCCATCTCGCCCTGGGCCTGCTGGGCCAGCAGGTTGCCAAGATCGAGCAGGGCCCGCGGGTCGCCGGCGGACATGGCGCGGGCCTGATCGACGTAGTACTGGGCCTGCGGGGCCTTGCCGCTGCGGATCAGGCTGATGATCAGTAGCGACAGCACGTCGGGGCGCTTGGGGTGCTGCTGGGCCAGTCGCTGGAGGAGCGCGGCGGCCTTGTCGAACCGCCCGGCGTGCATGTGGTCGCGGGCCGGGGCGAGTTTGATCGAGAGGTCCTGCATGGGCCAAGCGTAGCAAACGGCGCTGTACGATCGACCCGATGCCGGACGCCGCCGCCCGAACCATTGACCGCACAAACGCCGCGCCCGAGTGGGGGGCGCCCGCGGGCCTGCCGCGTCGCCAGGCCTGGCTCCGTGCGTTCCGCCGCGCGGTGGCGGCGCGACACGAGGAGATCACGGGCGTCGTCGCCGACGAGATTGGCAAGGGCGTGTTCGAGTGCTTCGTCTCGGAGGTGGCCCCGCTGCTGCGGGCGTGCCGGTACGCCGAGCGGGCGGTGCCGCGGCTGCTCCGCGAGCGTCGCGTCGCCGGCGGCGGGCTGTTCTCGCCGGGCGTGACGGCGCGAGAGTGCCGCGTGCCCCTGGGGCGCGTCGGCATCATTGCGACGTGGAACTACCCGGTCGGGCTGCTGGGCGTGCAACTGGTCCAGGCGCTGGTCTGCGGCAACCGCGTGCTGGTCAAGCCGTCGGAACGCAGCCCGCGGAGCCAGGCGTTGCTGCTGGAGATCGCGGGCGCGCCGACGCCGGACGCCGCCCTGCCCGCGGGCGTGCTCGAGGTCGCCGAGGCGACGCGTGAGGCGGGCGAGCGAGTCGTCGCGCTCGCCGGCACGCACGATTCGACGCCGCACGACGACCGCCTCGACCACATCGTCTTCACCGGCTCGACCGAGGTCGGGCGCCGTATCGCCGCGACCCTGGCCCCGGCCCTGGCCACCAGCACGCTCGAACTCTCGGGTCGCGACTCGGCGATCGTGCTGCCCGACGCTGACGCCGATCTGGCCGCCCGCGCCATCTGGGCCGCGGTGCGCATGAACGCGGGCCAGACGTGCATGGGCCCGCGCCGGGCGATCGTGTGCGATGGGGCGTACGACGCCTTCGCATCGGCGCTGCGGCGGGAGGTCGAGAACACGCCGCGCTTGCGGATGGTCGATGAGTCGGAAGTCGCCAAGGCCCAGGCCGCGATCGACGCGGGGCGACGCGACGGCGCCACCGTCGTGCAGGGCGGGGGCGCCGTTCGTTCGGCGCCCTTGGCAACACAGCACGGCCCGAGTCTGCAATCCGATTCCCGCACCATCTCCCCCACCGCCCTGCTCGGCTGCCCGCCCGCCAGCGACGCCGTTGCCGGTCGCCACTTCGGCCCCGTGCTCGCGGTCGTCAAGGCCCGCGACGAGGCCGACGCCCTGGCGATCCACGCGTCGATCGACCAGCGCCTCGCGACTTCGCTCTTCACGCGCGACGTTGCGCGGGCCCGGCGCGACATCGCCCCGCGCCTGGCCTCCACCATCGTCACCATCAACGACTGCGTTGTGCCCACGGGCCATCCGCGCGTCACGATCGGCGGACTGGGCCCCAGCGGCTGGGGCCTCTCACGCGGGCGCGAGGGGCTATTGGCGATGACCCGACCCGTCATCACCACAACGACGCACCCCAGGTTCCGCACCCCGACGACACTCCTGGAGGGCAAAGCCGCGGCTCGGTTCATGGCGTTCACCGCACGCGTGCTCGGGCGGTAGCCGGTGGCTCTGCCTCACCACAACCGTCCGGCCGCGCCGCCCGCTCTGGCTTGCGGTACCCTTGGGCGTATGCCAAGACGCCCCCATCCCGCGGCGTGCCCGCTCCTGGCCACGGTTGCCGCCGCGCTCGTGCCCGCGTTACTGGGGGCGTGCTCGTCGCGCCCGACGCTGCTCGAGCCGCTGACCAGCACGCCCGGCCCGCGCCTCTCGGCGAGCGACTTCCGCCAGCCGGACGCCCCGGCCGCCGTCGGCCCGTTCGTGCAGAGCTCGGGCACACCGCTCAGCGTGCCGGCTCCGATCACCGACCCTGTCGGCGTCAGCCCGACGGCACCCGCAAACTCCTCCGCCGCCGCCCAGTCGGGCAACCGCACGCCGCTGCCTGGTCCAAACGATCCCGCCCCCGGCACGGTCGGCGTCGATCCGAACCCGCCCGACCTGACCGGCGCCACCCCGGCGCCGGTGGGACGCCCGACGCTGATCGACGTGAAGGTCGGCGACATCAACGGGCGCCCCGTGTTCGCCAACGAGTTCCTGGCCCCGATGGAGGCCCGCCTGCGGGCGTTGTCGCTGGAACTCCCGAGGGCCGCGTGGACGCGCGAGGCCCGCGAGAGCATCCAGGGCGCGCTCATCACCACGCTCCAGAGCGAACTGCTCGCCGCCGAGGCCCTCGAGTCCATCCCGCCCGCGGCCCGCGAGGTCGGCCTCACGCGCGTGCTCAACGCGACCCGCCAGCGCACCCTCGCCCGCGCCGGCGGCAGCATCACCGAGGCCCAGCGACGCCTGCTCGAAGAACGCAACCAGACGCTCGAGCAGTTCCTCCGCGAGCAGCAGGAGGCCCAGCTCGTCGGCCTGTCGCGTGAGAACCTGATCCGCGGCATCCAGGTCAGCGGGCGCGATATCGAGAACTACTACCTCCGCAACAGCGACAGCTTCAACCCGCCGCCCAGCGCCCGGTTCCGCCGGATCGACGCGGTCGCCGCCCAGGCCCAGACCATCGCCCGCATCACCGAGTCGCTCGCCCAGGGCACGCCGTTCCAGGAAGTCGCCGCCAGCAACCTGAACGCCCCGAACCGCCGGGCCAACGCCGGGCTGGTCGACGTCCCGTTCGAGGGCCAGTACGAGCAGGCTGAGTTCTTCAACAACGCCGAACTCAACGTCGCGGCCCGGGGCCTGCGCCCCGGCGAATGGACCGGCCCGGTCGCGTACTTCAACGGGCAACTCGTCGCGTGGCTCTACCTGGAGCGCGTGAGCGACGACTCGCGCACGCTCTACGAGGCCCAGATCCAGATCAGCGACACGCTCCGCCAGCAGGAACTCGTCCAGCGGGCCGAGGAACTCATCACGCGCCTGCGCGACCGGGCCTCGTTCACCAGCGAAGCAGAGATGATCGACCGCCTGATGGCGATCGCCACGCAGCGGTACTACCCGCCCGAGCAGCCCGAGCCCGATCGGGGCGCGGGCCTGCCCGGACCGCGCTGATCGCCGCGTCGCCGAGGCTTGCGTCCATGGCCGGGCCGCGTCCAACCCCCCCACCGCTCGCGTCGCTGCGAGCCCGCGTCGCGGCCTTGCTGCGCCGCACGCCGCCGACCCTCGGCCAGCGCGGCGAGCGGGCCGCCGCCCGACACCTCAAACGCGCCGGCTACCGCATCCTGGCCCGCAACCTGCACCTGGCAAACGCCGAGGCCGACCTCGTCGCCCTCACGCCCGACCGGCGCACGGTCGTCGTCGTTGAGGTCAAGACCCGCCTGCTCGGCACGCCGCACCCGGCGCCGGAGGCCTCGATCACCGCCCGCAAGCAGGCCGCCCTGGTTCGCCTGGCCCACGCCATCGCGGCCCGCACGAAACGCCGCCAGCCCCCCGGCTCGCCGGCGCTGGGCATCCGCATCGACGTGGTCGGCGTCGATTGGCCCGCCCCGGATGCCGCCCGCGGGTCCGCACCGGTTATCCGACACCACATCGGCGCGGTCGCCCAGCGTCGCTAGGGGCTTGGCCCTACTCCGCTGCCACACTCGCCCATGCGGGGCCGACGCCGGGCCGCCGCCAAGCCCCCGAAAGCCCGCCCCAGGGCCGAATCTGCTTGGAAGTTCCGCGCCCCACGGCTATCTTCCTGCGGGGGATTTGCTTGCAGGGAGAACCAATGGCCTCGAACTCGCCCGCCGTCCGGCCCGTCGTCCGCATCGCCGCCCTCGCTGGTTTGGCCGTCCTCGGCCTGGCCACCTCGGCGGCGTCGGCCCAGCTCTACTCCAACGCCCTCCGCGGCCCCGGCTCCGACGTGGGCCTCTCGACCGGCGCGGTCAGCCTCGCCGGCTTCGCCGCTCCCCCCGGCACCGAGTGGGCCGAGGTCGGGCACGACAACGTGAGCCTCATCAAGGGCAACACCATCGGCATCGGGCACCGCGTCGTCTCCGGCACACGCTACGCCGACGACTTCACCATCCCCGCCGGCGAGACCTGGACCATCACCGCCTTCACGTTTTTCGGCTACCAGACCGGCGCCCAGCCCGGCGCGTCGTCCTTCACGCACTACAACTTCCGCGTCTGGGACGGCGAGCCCGGCCAGCCCGGCAGCAACATCGTCTTCGGCGACGACACCACCAACCGCCTCACCGAGTCCACCGACGAGCGCCTCTACCGCATCTCCAACGCCGCCCCCAACGTCTGCTCCCAGCCCAGCGCCGGCACCACCCGCCCCGTGTTCCGCAACGTCTGCGGCGGGCTGAACCTGACCCTCGACGCCGGCACGTACTGGGTCGATGTGCAGTCCGACGGCTCGATCAACTCCGGGCCGTGGATCGTCCCGCTGGCCAACCTGCCGCTGGGCTCGGGCCTGTACCTGCCCGGCTCCAACGGCATCCAGTTCGAGGGCGGCGTGTGGTTCCAGTTCATCGACGAGGGCCGCATCGCCGACCCGGTCGTCGGCGGCTGCATCCCCGCCACGTCCACCGAGGGCGCCGACATGCCCTTCCTCATCGACGGCATGATGGGCGGCGGCTGCGAGCCCGACCTGACCACCGGCGCGATCGCGGGCCAGCCGGGCTACGGCGTGCCCAACGGCGTGCTGAACAACGATGACTTCTTCTATTACCTCGCCCAGTTCGCCGCCGGCAACCTGGCCGTCGCCGACCTGACCACCGGCGCGATCGCGGGCCAGCCGGGCTACGGCGTCCCGAACGGCGTCTTGAACAACGACGACTTCTTCTATTACCTGGCGATCTTCGCGGCCGGGTGCTGAGCCGCGAGCCTTTGTGGTACTCTCGGAACGTGGGGTCGCATGCCCGTGGCTCGGCACGGGCGTGCGGACGCCCCGCGCACCGGGTTGACGCCGCGAAGGAGGTTCCGATGGCCCGCACGATCTTGGCGACGCTGGCGGTGGCCGGTGTGGCGACTGCCGCGCAGGGGCAGTTGTACAGCAACGGGGATCTGGAGGATCTGGCAACCGGTGCCGTTTCCGCCAGCGGG
>JAWKTE010000031.1:0-24946 GCA_041401985.1 Phycisphaerales bacterium | reverse complement strand
CACGTTCCTGCTGGCCCAGGCCGCGGCCCAGCCCGGCACGAACTTCCTGGGCATCGAGTGGGCGGGCGAGTTCTACGCCTACGCCGCCGACCGGCTCCGGCGTGCCGGCGTCGCGAACGTCCGCATGCTCCACGCGGATGCGACCGAGTTCCTCCGGTGGCGCTGCCCGGACGCGGTTGTGCGGGTCATCCACCTGTACTTCTCGGACCCGTGGCCCAAGTCCCGGCACCACAAGAAGCGGGTGGTCCAGGACGCGTTCCTGCGCGACGCCTGGCGGGTGCTGGAGCCCGGGGGCGAACTGCGAGTCGTGACCGACCACGACGAACTCTGGGCGTGGGACCAGGAGCACTTCGCCCGCTGGTGCGGCCCCGGCCCGACGCCCGGGCACGCCGGGCCGTCGCCCGCGTTCGACCTGCTGGCGTTCGAGGCTCCGGCCACCGCCGGTACCGACGAACTGGTCGGCACGAACTTCGAACGGAAGTTCCGGGCCGAGGGGCGTGGATTCCACGCGTGTGTGCTTCGGAAGCGTGGCTGACGCGCGGCGGTGTGTTGCCCAGTGGTTTTGCGGGGTGTGATATCCCTCCCCTGCTTTTGGGGGTGTGGGGCGCGTGCGCTCTTGGTGGTATCCCGATCGTTCGTTCCTGCGCACGCAAGTTGGGGAGGGCGGCTTGGGAGTCGATGAATCCCACGAGCCACAGGATTGTGGCTCGGCTAGGGGAATCACCGGCGTGGGACTCAGCCGCAAAACAGGCCTGGTGATCGGTGCCGCCCTGGGCGTGCTGGTGCTCGTCGTGGTCGCGGTGTGCGTGACGGTTGTGATGGACGGGTACCGGCGTCTCGAGCGCGAGTTCGCGGTCCGGAACGCCGTGCGCCTGCGCGAGGCGATCGCCCACCTGCACACGCAACTCGACGTGAAAGCCTCCGACTGGTCCTGCTGGGACGACACATACGCCTTCATGGCCGATCAGAACCCGGTGTTCATCGACTCGAACCTGAACAGCGAGTCGATCGCGGCCCTTGGTCTCTGGGGTATGGCGTTCGCCGACAACGATGGGCGGGTCGTGATGGCGTGCGGGCCCTCGGAGGACGCCGGCGGCGTCGTTGAGACCGACGCGCCGTTCGTCGAACTGATCGGGCGTTCGGGCTGGCTCTCCGAGCCGGCGCGGATCGGCGCCGGTGTCCACGGGATTCTCCGCGATGGCGACGTGGTGGCGCTCGTCGCGATGCGCCCCATCCTGAACAGCGAGCGTCGGGGACCACCGCGGGGCACGCTCGTGTTTGCGCAGCGCCTGGACGACGCGATGGTGCGGGAACTCGAGTCGCTCGTCCAGGCCCGGGTGCGGCTCGAGCCGGTGGCCGAGCGCGGGGCGGGCCTTCTCGGCCCGGCGGTCCGCACGACGGCCTCTCCCGACACGATCACGGCGGAGACGGGTGTGGCGGGGATTGATGGCTCGCCCGCCATACTGGCGTCGATCTCGATGCCGCGCGACATCACGTCGACGGGCCGCGGCACCGTTCGCCTGACGATCCTGCTGGTGCTCGCCAGCGGGCTGGCGTTGTGGCTGGTGATGGACCGGGCGCTGCGCCGGCTGGTGCTGGACCGGGCGTCGCGGCTGTCCGGGCAGCTGTCGCGGATCGCGGTGGCGGGCGAGTCGGCGCTGCGGGTCGAGTCCGACGGCGCGGACGAACTCGGGGCGCTGGCCGATCACATCAACTCGGTGCTGGGTGCGCTGGACGCCCGGGCCGAGGAACTCCGCCACGCCCGCGAGGTCGCCGAGGCTGCGACCGAGGCCCGGTCGCAGTTCCTGGCGGCCATGAGCCACGAGGTCCGCTCGCCGCTGTCGGCCCTGCTCGGGTGCGCGCAACTGCTCGAGGACGAGTCGCTGTCCGAGGCCAGGAAGCGATCGGAACTGGCGGCGGTCCTGCGGAACGGGCGGCACATGCTCTCGGTGGTCAACGACCTGCTCGATCACTCGAAGATCCAGGCCGGGCGGATGACGGTCGAGCGGATCGCGTTCGCCCCGGTCGGAACGGTGGTCGAGGCGTGCGAGATCCAGGCCAACGCGGCCCGCGCCAAGGGTCTGGGCCTGGCGATCCACATCGGCCCGGGTGTGCCGACGCGGATCGAGAACGACCCGACGCGCCTCCGGCAGATCCTGATCAACCTGGTCGGCAACGCGGTGAAGTTCACGCACACCGGCTCCATCGAGGTGGACGTGCGGATGGAGGAGCACGCGGACACCGACGCTGGAGCGGAGCGGTGCATCGCGGTGGATGTGCGTGACACGGGCATCGGCATGGGGCCGGAGCAACTGGCCCACCTGTTCACGCCGTACACCCAGGGCGATGCCGGCACACCGCGGAACTACGGCGGGACGGGGCTGGGCCTCTCGATCTCCCGGTCGCTGGCCCGCCAGATGGGCGGGGACCTGACGGCGACGAGCACGCGGGGCCAGGGGTCCACGTTCTCCCTGCGGCTCGCGTGCGGACTGCAGAAGGCCGCGGGCGAGATTGGCATCGAGCGGTCCATCACGCTCGTCGCGAGCGACGGCTCGACGCCCGCCCGACCCGCCGAACCGGCGACGCCGGTCGCGCCGTCATCGCGGTCGGTCCCGGCCCCAGGGCCCACGTCGCCGGGCCCGCTGGCGGGCCTTCGCATCCTGGTGGTGGACGACTGCGACGACAACCGTCGGCTGATCGCGCATCACCTCGAGCGGGCCGGCGCGGAGGTCGCGTCGGTGGGCGACGCGGCGTCGGGCCTGGAACTCGTCGGGAGCGGCATGGCGACCCGGCGGGCGCGATTCGACGCGGTGCTGCTGGACCTGCACATGCCGGAGACGGGCGGGGCCGAGGCCGCAAGGCGACTGCGGAAGGACGGGTACGCCGGCGTGCTGCTGGCGGTCACGGCGTCGTCGGGGATGGAGATGGACGAGTGCCTCGAAGCGGGCTTCGGCGACATTCTGCAGAAGCCGATCGACCGGGCCACGCTGGTCGACGCTGTCCTTCGGGCGATGAAGCGTCCGGCCAAGGCGGCGTAGCGGCTGCGGCACGCGCGAGTCGGCGTGTCATGCTCCGGTAGATCGGAGTGGTCTCACGACCCGCGGAGCTGCGTTGCGATCTGTGTGCCAAGGTCGTCGCCGCGATCCTCGGCCCAGTCGGCGGCGGTCCGCCCGGCGGTGTCCGTCGCGTCGCGCGAGGCACCGGAGGCGAGCAGCGCGGTGATCTTCTCCTCGTCGGCGCGGTCGGCGGCGATCATCAGGGCGGTCACGCCGTCCTCGTCGCCCCGATCGATGGCGGCCCCGGCCTCGACCAGCATCGTGATGATCTCCGTCGCGCCGCCCGAGCGAACCGCGGCCAGCAGCGGGGTCTCGCCGCTGGTGTTCTCGGTCGCGTTCACGTCCGGCCCGGCCCGCAGCACCGCGGCGACTTTGTCGGGATCGCCCGACTGGCAGGCCAGGTGCAGCGGCGTCTGGCCCCAGCGGTTGCGCCCGTTCACGTCCGCGCCGGCGCTGATGAGGGCCGCGACGCACTCGGGCTTGCCTCGTGCGGCGGCGAGCGTCAGGGCCGTCCACCCGTCTTCTGTGCGGGCGTCCATGAGGGCGCCCTTGTCGAGCAGGGCCCGGACGGTGTCGGCGTTCGACCACGCCGCGGCGAAGATCAGGGCTGTGTGCCCGGAGGCGGATCGTGCGTTCGCGCCGGCGCCGGCGTCGAGCAGGGCGCGGACGCAGGCGGTGTGGCCCTCCATCGCGGCGAACATGAGCGGGGTCATGCCGCGAGACCATGCCTCGCCCTGGTCGAGCGCCAGGTCGGGCGACACGCCGCGCGAGACCTCCCGCGAGATGGCGGCGGCGTCGCCGGCCCGGGCGGCGGTGTGGATCGCGGGGAGCGAGCCGCCGGAATAGTCGGCCTCGTGGCGCATGTCCTGGCCGAACTCGCGCACCGCCGCGAACAGCACGCCGCCCGCGACGAGCAGGCACGCGACGATGATCACCAGCGGCAGGCGGCGTGCGGCGGCGGACGGATCGGCGGTGGTCGTGGTCATCGGAGCCTCCGGGCGTGGCCCTGAGGATACCACAACCGGGGCGGCGGCAAGGGGCGAATCGCTATCGGGGTGGGGCGATCGCTATCGGGGCCGGGTCGGGGTTGCGGCGTCTGGGGTGCCGACATCGTGCCCTTCGGCGCCGTGTTCTGCATCGCGGCCGTCGCCGGCCTCGCCCTCGCGTGCGGGCGCCAGGATCGTGATCCGCCGATTGGCGGGGTTGACCGTCCGCTGGATCACGTCGGCCCACCACTCCGGCGGGCGGTCGGCGATCGCGTTCAATCGCGCCACCGGGTCCGGCCCGAACGAGTGCCACGCGAGAGCGGTCTGAAGGGCGGTGTTGCCCAGGACCATCATCTCGGCGTGGCGCTTGTTGCCGTCTCTGGTGAGGGAGGCGACGCTCCGGTCGAACGCGAGGCGGTCCAGGCCGGCTTCGGTGGCGCGGGCGTACGTGCGTGCGTAGCCGCGGGCCTGGGCGGCGGTGCGCGTGGGTGCGGCGGCAATCTCCTCAAGGCGAGAGGCAATGAACCCGGCCAACGCGCGCCGCTCCGCGGGGCTGGCTGGCGCGGAACTGAACGTGTAGAGCGGGAGGTCGCCGACGGGATACGCCGTGCCGTTCATGATCCCGTCGCCGGGGCGCGGGCGGAACGTCGCGTCGCCAGCGTGTCGCGTCGTGAGATCGGCGACGAGTTGCTGCATCGCCAGCAGGCTCCAGAGCGTGAGGGCCGCTTGCTCCTCCGCGTCGGCCGGGGGCGGGTACGCGACGAACACGGCCGCGGCGTCGACGTCCCACGTCACGGCCTGCTCCGCCGGGTGGGAGGCGTAGTCGATCGCCACGAACGGATCGGCCTCGTTCGGCGCGTCGAGGGCTGCCAACGCCCCGAACCGTTCCTCCGCACGCCGCGTGATCTCGTCGGGATCGACCGCCCCGACGAGCGCGAGCGTCAGGCGCTCGGGTTGATGCGTCGCGCGCATCCACTGTTCGGCCGACGCCGCGTCCCACGCTTCGAGCCCGGTGAGCAGCGAGGCGTGGTCGAGCCCGTGACGCCACGCCTGCACCGCCGCGGCCATGGCGAACTTCAGCCCCGGCCCGCCCATTGCCCGCGTGACGTTCGCGACCTCGGCGTGGCAGCGGGGGGCCTCCTGGGCGATGATCGCGTCGTCGATCGCGAGCGACTCGTGGCGTTCGAGGATCACCGCGAGCGCCTCGTCGAGTTGCTCGGGCGGGATGACCAGGTCGTAGTGCGTGAGATCGCCCATGGTCTCGGCGTTGGCCATGCCGGCGGTATTCAGCCGCGCGTACGAGGCGCCGGGCGCGTGCGAGTCGGTGCCGCCCATGCAGCGGAGGTGCTCGATCAGGTGGCTGCCCTGGGCCACGCCCGCGGGGTCGTGGATGAGCCCGACGCGGTGGACCTCCTCGATGGCGACCATCGTCGCGCCGGGGATGGGCTGGATGAGAAGCGTGATCCCGTTGTCGAGCGTGGCGACGTGGACGCTGGGGTCGTCGGCGCGTTGCTCAATGTTCGCGACGGGTTGCGCAGCCCCAGTTCCCGAGCGTGTGCTCGCACGGTCCTCGCCCCAGGCCGCCGCGGCGACGCCGGCCATCGTTCCAAGCACCAGCGCGCTTGCCGCGCACGACCACATCGTCCGACGCATGGCATCGTCCCTTCGAATCGGGTCAGGTTGGTTCGATCACGATACCCGCACCGGGCTCAGCCGCGGCGCAGTTCTTCCGCGTCCATCCGCCGGGCCTCGGCCTGGCGATACGCCTTCAGCACGAACGGCAGGTTGCCCCCGCCCACGCCGCACGCGATCAGCCCGATCAGCAGCAGAGGATAGAACACGTGGTATGGCTGGGAGTCGATCAGCGCGACAACGCCGGCGATCAGGCTTATCGCCCCGGCGCCGATCATGATCGCGAACAGCGCGAGCACGAGCGGCTTGGCCTTGCCCTTGGGCACGCACAGCCCGCCGAGCACGCCGATCAGCCCGCCGAGCAGCCCGATCCCCGCGCCCACGCCCCCGCCGATCCATCCCGCGGCCTGCTGGGTCCACCACTCCATCGCGTCCTCCTCCGGCGTCGGGCCGGGTGTGGGGCGTGCGTCGCCTTTCACGATCCGCAAGCGACGATGAAGAATGTAGAGCCTGGCTTTTGATTTGTCAAGGTCGAGTTGTGGATTTTCAAGATGGCGGGAGCCGCTCCTGGCTTCGCCCGGCTCTAGCCTCACCCCCGCCTCACCCCAGCCGCTCGCGCCACCGCGTCACGTCCTCATGCCGCGTCAGGTCGAACCGCAGCGGCGTCACCGTCGTGCACCGCTCGAACAACAGGTCCACGTCGCTGCCCTTCTCCGTCGCGTGGAAGTCCAGCCCGTCGCCCGCGGCCCAGTAATACACATCGCCCCCCGGCGACACGCGCCGCTCGTACTTGTCCACCAGCCCGTGCGTGTTCATCGGCGCGACGCGGATCGCCGGCGGGCCCTTGTCCGGCTCGCCCGTGTTGCACACCGGCACGTTCACGTTCAGGCACTCGCCCGGGCGCGGCAGGCCATCCTTCAGGATCGCGTCCAGCGCGTGCCGCGCGTACCGCGCTCCGCGCTCGTAGTCCGGCTTGCCCGAGCCGATGTGCAGCGACACCGCGATCGACGGGATGCCCAGAAACGCGGCCTCGATCGCCGCCGCGACCGTGCCCGAGTAGATCACGTTGATCCCGCAGTTGGCCCCCATGTTCATGCCGCTGATGCACAGGTCGGGTCTGGAGCCCGCGCCGAACCGCTCGGGCCACAACGCCGCGATCGCGACCTTCACGCAGTCGGCCGGGCGTCCATCGACGGCCTTGCCCCACACCGGCGGATCGGCGTCGGGGCGGACCTCGACGTCCTCGGTCATGAGCGGCGTGTGGAACGTGACGCCGTGGCTCGTGGCCGACTGCACGGTCTTGGGGGCGATGGCCAGGATCTCGGTCTTGGCCCCCAGCAGCGCCCCGCGATGGCGTCCGCGCGCGTCGGCCAGGGCGTCGTACAGGGCGACGATGCCGGGCGCCCGGATGCCGTCGTCGTTGGTCAGGAGGATGCGCATACGGGCGAGCGTAGGGCCAACGGGTCCAATGCTCTTCCGGATTGACGCCAATGGTCAGAGGGGGCGGGGCTTTCCGGCCCCGCCCGATCGCGGCGACGCGGCCCGAGCGTCGATCCGCCGCCGCCGTTGCCGCGTTGCACCGAGCGGGCCCCACCTCGTCCTCCGACGCAACCCGACACGAGGCGGGCTGGAAAGCCCGCGCCCCTCGATGGATGCGAAGCGGGCTTGGTGGACGCTCACGACCGAACGGGCGGTTTTTCCGCTTCGCCCCTGTGCGGGGGTGTGGTCTGTTCGCGTGTGCCGCCGACGGTCGCTCAGTACCGGCGCGTCGGTCCGACGTTCGCGACCTCTCGAGCCGCGGCGATGACCTCGCTTGGGTCGGCCCGCTTGGTGTAGTCCCAGTCGGCGAATGCCCACCGGATCACGCCGTTGGTGTCGACGACGAAGGTGCCGGGGGCGGGCAGGTCCCAGTCGGCGGCGGCGTTCATCTCGGGCAGATTCACGCCCGCGGCCCGGTACCGCTCGCGCGTCGGCTCGTCCATCGTGAACCGCAGGCGGAAGCGGTCGGCGGCCTCGTGGTTGTGGTCGGAGAGGATCGTGAACTCGGCCCCGGTCGCGTCGGCGGTGTGGGCGGCCTCGTCGGGCTTCTCGAATGTGACGGCGTAGAAGCGGACGCCCATGGCCTCGAGTTCGCCGACGCGGCCCTGCCACTCGCGCAGGGCCGCGTCGCAGTAGGGGCACCACCCGCCGCGATAGAACGTGATGACGTAGGGGCCTGGGCGTCGGAGGGAGTTGAGGCTGACGGTTCGCCCGTCGGCGTCGAGCATGGCCGCGTCGCCGATGCGCTGGCCGATAAACGGGCCGGGGCGGTTCGGGATGGAGTTTCCGTCGTCGGTGTAGCCCCGGATGTGCGGGGCGAAGGCGGCGGGCTCGGCCGGGGCGGAGGTGCGGTTGGCTGCGCAGGCGGAGAGGGCGGCGAGCGCGGCGGAGCCGGCGAGGGTGAGCATGGACGCTTGGGTGTGACGGGCTGAGGGCGAGAGCATGGCCAAGCCTAGCGGCTCGATGCTGTCTTGTGGTTGGTGGCCGAGTCGCAAGGCGGGACCGGGGCGGGGACGCCCCGGCTCGCGCTCGGGTTGATTGGAAGCGACGCGGCTGCGCGGGGTGGCACGCCCACGCGGAGCGCGGGCGTGGCGAGCAACGAGGAGGTGCCACGTCAACCACGCCCGCGCCTCGCGATGGTGGCACGAGGGAGTGAGTGCGCTGTTCGGCACGAGGCGTGGGCATGCCACCCTTGCGGGGATGGCACGAGGCTCGAAGGGAAAGGCGGGACCGGGGCGGGGACGCCCCGGCTCGCGTGGTGTGGTCGGAGGGATTCGCGGCGGATCGGCGGTGGCCGCTCAGTCGGCCCGCGTGTACTCGATGGTCATGACGGTCATGGCCTCGCCGTAGAGGATCTCCTTCATCTCGAAGCGGAAGTGGTCCTCGTCGATGATGGTGGTAACGGCCATGTAGGCCTTGCCGACTTCGCCGGTGGTGGGCTCGTCCATCGTGCCGACCTGGGTGAGGATAGTGCCGGTGGGGTCGAGCGAGCCGTACATCATGGAGATGCCGGTGGAGAACGAGTCCATCCAGATGCCGACGAACTGGTTGCGGTTGTTGTCGAAGCCGGAGATGCCGTAGCCGGACATGGGCATGCCCATGAAGTCGCTGGTGAGGTTGTCCTGGAGGTAGCGGCCTTCCATGAGCCATGTGTACTCGGTGTGCCCGCGGGTGACCATCGGCTCGGGGCCCATGTTGATCGTCATGGTGACGTCCCAGGCGCCGATGAACTGGCCGAGCCACTCGTGGGCCGGGCCCAGGGCGGAGGCTCGCATCCAGGCTTCCATGCTCGCCTCTTCGTCCATCGCCTTGGCCCAAATGTGCGCCAGCGGATGGTCGTCGGCGATCTGGGGCATGCCGCCATCTTCCGGTTGCGGGGCCGGGCGGGCGGCGGTGAGGGCCAGACCGGTGACGGCGGCCGAGCCGCAGAACGAGGCGAGGGCGATGGTGGCCAGGATCTTGCGCATGATCGATCTCCTTCTGGTTTGGGTGATTCGGTGCGCCCGCGGGTGGCGGGCGGATTGGGACAGCGTACCGGGGATTGAGGCGCGGGCGTAGGACCGGCCTGCGCTGACCGCGCCCGATGGGGGGCTATCGAATCAGGTGCTCCGGGATGGTGTGGCACTTGTAGCAGCGTTTGGCCAGCGGGATGACGCCGGGGGTGAAGGTCCACACGCCGTCTTGCTCGCGGACGCCCTCGGCGATGATCCGCGGGATCCAGCGCCCCACCATGGTGCCCCAGCCGAACTTCATCATGAACCGCAGCAGGAACGGCATGGTCTCCATGCCCTCCTGGAACAGGACGAGTCTGGAGCCGGTCGGGTGGGGCTCGACGGTCCAGGTGATCCGCATCGCGGGCGGGCGCTTGGCCTTCGGATTCCGCATCGTGCCGACCCACGACCACACCATCTTGCGGGGCGGGTCGATCTCGAGCACGCGGCACTCGATCAGCCCGCTGCTCGGGCCCTGCGGATCGAACTGAAACCGGAACTCGTGCCCGAGTTCTGGGCGGAAGTCGTTGGGAAAGGCCCACTCGGCCAGGGCGTGCGGGTCGGTCAGGGCGACCCAGACGGCTTCGGGTGGGTGGGGGTAGACCCGCTCGATCCGGAGCGTCTTGCCGCCGGAGAGGACTCGGTCGGGCTGGCCGGATCCGGATGCCGGTTGGGCGGAGGCGTGGTCGTCAGTCTGCATGGGGCGGCTCCGGCGTGGTTTCGGACGGCGGATGGCGGCGGGACTGGGCGTGGCGGGCGTCGAGGTAGGTGCCCAGGTTGTCGAGGCGCTCGTTCCAGAACTTCTCGTAGCGGGCGACCCAGTCGGCCACCTCGACCAGGGGAGCCGGGCTGATCGCGTAGATCCGCAGACGCCCCTCAGCCCGGACGGTCACGAGCCCGGCCCGGAACAGGACGGCCAGGTGCTGGCTGAGGGCCGACTGCGTGGCCCGGATCGCCGCGAGAAGGGCCTTCACCGGCTTCTCGCCCTCCATGAGCAGGTCGAGGATGGCCCGGCGGGTCGGGTCGGCGACGGCGTGGAAGACGGTCATGTCGGCGGCGGGCCTGGGCACGGGACAATATATCAGTGAAATCTGATATGTCAAGCGATGTCGGGCCGCTGGGGCCGGGAATCTGGTGGACCGTGGGCGGTGCGAGCCGATGGGGCGGGGCCGGGTGAACGCCGGTTGGGGCGATACCGTACAACGCCCCTCGGCGGGGGCTTCGGCCGCCGCGTTGGGTTGGGGCTTTGGCGGACAGCGTGCTGGAGGGCGGATGGGCGTTGCGGATCGGGACTATGTGCGGAAGCGGCCTCGGGGGGGCGATGGCGGGCCCGCGGGCGGGCGCGGGCTGACCATGACGTGGATGCTCATCATCGCCAACACGGCGGTGCACGTGGTCCGCGTGTTCTTCGAGCGGTACATGATGGTGCAGGACAAGTTCCAGCACCTGAGCGAGGACTGGCTCGTCAACGTCGGCAAGTTCTCGATCGGGCGGGCGCTGTTCTTCCTGCAGGCCACCGGGCCGGGCCAGTGGGACATCCGGATGGAGCTCGGCGTCTGGCGGTTCGTGACCTACCAGTTCCTGCACGCCGACTGGTTCCACCTGTTCTTCAACATGTTCGGCCTGTTCGTGTTCGGCCCGATCGTCGAGGACGCGATGGGGCGGCGGAAGTTCCTGGCGTTCGTGCTGGTGTGCGGCGTGTTCGGGGCGCTCGCGTTCGTGCTGCTGAACCTGGCCGGGCAACTCGTGATGATGCTCAACGGGGGCCAGCCGGTCCCGATCCCGGGCCTGCTGTTCGCCGACCCGCTGACGCCGCTGGTCGGGGCGTCGGCCGGGGTGTTCGGGGTGATCATGGCGTGCGCGCACGTCGCGCCGAACACGCTGATCGACATCCCGCTGCCGCCGATCACGGTGCGGATGAAGCGCCTGGCTTATGTCTACCTGGCGATCGCGGTGGTGCAGTTGCTGCTGGGCTCGCGGAACGCGGGCGGCGAGGCGGCCCACATCGGCGGTGCGCTGGCCGGGTTCTTCTTCGTGCGCCGCACGCACCTGCTCTCGGACTTCTTCAACCTGGTGGGCGGGCCGAGCGAGGGGGCGGGCAAGGGCGGGCGAAAGGCGGGGCGACGCGGGGGATCGGCCAAGGGCTCGCGTGCGAGCGATCTCAATGACTCCGCCGCGTCGCGTCCGATGTCGCCCGCGGAGGCCGAGGTCGATCGGATCCTGGAGAAGGTCACGCGTGAGGGCATGGACTCGCTGACCGACGGCGAACGCCGCACGCTGGAGGCGGCGAGCGGCAAGCGGCGGGACTCAAACCCGAATTGAACACAGAGGCACAGAGACACAGAGAAGACAGCAAAGAGTTTTGGGCGTCTGTCTCCGGCTCTGCGTCTCTGTGGCTCTGTGTTGGAACTGGACTTGCGCCAGTCCGAACGCCGACTCACGCCCGCTCGCGCCAGCGCTGGGCGATCGGCATGCGCCGCCCCTGCCCGAACGCCACGCCCGTGACCTTCAGCCCGATCGCCAGTTGCTTCCGCTTGTACTCGGCGATGTCGATCATCCGCACGACCCGCAGCACCGTTTCGGCGTCGAAACCGGTGCGACCGATGATCGTGTGCGGCGTCTCGCGCCGCTCGACGTAGCCCTCGATGATCCGGTCCAGCACGTCGTAGGGCGGCAGCGAGTCCTGGTCGGTCTGGTCGGGGCGGAGTTCGGCGCTGGGCGGCTTGGTGATGGTGCGCTCGGGGATCGGCGGGCGCGGGAATCCGAGTGCCGCGGCGTGGTCGTTCGTGTGGCGGGCCAGGCGGTAGACCATCGTCTTGGGCACGTCGGACAGGACGGCCAGCCCGCCGTTCATGTCGCCGTAGAGCGTGGAGTAGCCGACGGCCAGTTCGCTCTTGTTGCCGGTGGTGAGCACGATGGCGCCGGTGCGGTTGGAGACGCCCATGGCGATCAGGCCGCGGATGCGGGACTGGAGGTTTTCTTCGGTGATGTCGGGCAGGGATGCGCCGAGGCGGGGCTGCTTGAGCAGGTCGAAGGCCTGGTCGAGGGCGGCGGCGCAGGCGGAGACGCTCTCGGCGATCGGGATGTCGATGCAGCGGACGTCGAGGCGTGCGGCCAGGTCGTGGGCGTCCTCGACGCTGTGCGTGGATGAGTAGCGGCTCGGCATGGCCAGGCCGAGCACGTTGGCCGGGCCGATGGCGCGGCAAGCGATGGCGGCGGTGACCGCCGAGTCGATCCCGCCCGAGAGCCCCAGCACGGCCGAGGTGAAGCCGGTCTTGGCGAGGTAGTCGCGCGTGCCGAGCGTGAGGGCGTCGATGACGAGGCGTTCGTCGGGGGCGGCCAGAAGCGGATCCTGGAGGTGCGGCGCAGAGCCCGACGCGCGAGCGTCGGGTCCGTTGGTGCGAAGTGCGCCGGCGGCACCGGAGGCCGATGCCGCTCCGTCGTTCGCGTGGCCGCCCAGAGCCGCGGCCACGGCACCGCGGCGGTCGGCTGCAACTCCGCGATCAACACATGCTCCGTAAACCCCGGCGCCGCCGCGTGCAGCGTCGCGTCCGGCCCGTACACCGCCGCGTGCCCGTCGAACACGAGGTCGTCGTTGCCGCCAACCTGGTTGACCGCCGCGACCCACAGCCCGTGACGCTTCGCGTGGGCCTTGAGGATGTCGCGGTGGCGTCGCCCTTGCCGAGCACGAACGGGCTGGCGGACGGAACGACGAGCACCCGTGCCCCGCCCGCAGCCAGTTCGGCGACCGGATCGGGCACGCTGCGATAGTGGCTGGAGAACCCGGCGTCCTCGCCCTTCCACAGGTCCTCGCAGATGGCCAGGCCGACGCGGACGTTCGCGGCATCGATCACTACGGGCGCATCGCCCGGCTCGAAGTACCGATCCTCGTCGAACACGTCGTAGGTCGGGAGCAGGCGCTTCGAGTAGGCCGCGATACGGGCTCCGCCGCGATACACCAGCAGCGCGTTGCGGAGGCCCCCGTGCTCGTCGAGCAGCGGCGTGCCGATGACCAGTGTGAGCGCGGGCGGGGCGGCAGCCCCGACTTTGTCGCACGCCGCGACGCACGCGCGGACGAACCCATCGTGGATGAGCAGGTCCTTCGGCGGGTAGCCGCAGATCGCCAGTTCGGGCACGGCCAGCAGGTCGGCGCCTTCGTTGCCGGCCTTGGCCGCGGCGTCGGCGATGCGGGCCGCGTTCGCGGGGATGTCACCGATCGTCGGGTTGAGTTGGGCCAGGGCCAGGCGCATCGGCGGGCGGGTCTCCGGGTGTCGCGGCGGGGTCGGGTGCTGCCGCCGAATCCGATGGTAGTGGGGGGCTGCGACGCCGCCCGATGAGGCGGTCGGGGCGGAGCCACGCGATCGCCACGCCGGCCCCGAGCAGGCTCACGAGCGACTCGATGACGCTGACGGTGAGCATGACGACGGCCAAGTCCTGCTGGCCCGCGAGGCCGAGCACGCCCGCGAGCCACGTCGTTCCCGCCTCGCGCGTGCCGAGTTGCCCGGCCGGGCTGGCGACGCCGATCAGGAAGTACGTGCAGGCGATGAGCGTGGCGTCCTGCCAAGAGAGCGGCTGGCTGAGGATGGCCGCGGCGACGACGAAGCGGGCGGCCTGGACGCCGACATCGAGCACGCGGAGTGCGGCCGCGCCCGCGACGCAGCGCCACGACGCGAGCATGTCTAAGCCGGCGTGGAGGCGTGAGAAGGCGGCGGTTGCGAGAAGGCGGGTGATGAGGCCGCCGGCGAGGGCGCGCGGGACTCGCGTGGCGAGATGTGTCAGCCGATCGCGCCCTGTGTCGCGTGCAAACAGACGCGCCAGCGCGACGCCGATGCCCAGCGCGACTACAACGCCGCCGAGCCCGCCCGCCACCCACCACGCATCGATGCCGCGCCGCCACAGGCTCACGCCGACGAGCGGGGCGTACACCCCGAGCATCACCACCGCGACCGCGGCGAACCACGCGCCGACGGTCAGCACCGGCACGCCATCGCGGCGCACGTGGATCAGCAGCCGGGCCAGCACGCTGAGTTTGAAGGGCAGGTAGTTCAGGAACGTCGCCAGGGCGTTGACCGCCGTGACGCTGGCGGCCCCGAGGCGGCGCACCGGGCGGATGGTGATCCAGAAGATCAGGCCGTTGAGCGCGATGGTGCCGGCCGAGAGCAGGGCCAGCAGCGCGAAGCGGACGGGCGAGAGGTTGGCGACGCGTTCGATCTGCTCGCGATTCTCCGGGGCCAGGGCGCGGCCCGCGCACCACCAGAGCAGGGCGATGCCGAGGAGGAAGCCGAGGATCTGGAGGGTTGTGCGGAGGAGACGGGGGATGGGCGGGCGCGAGGTGGCGGCGCTCGAAGGCGTTGGCGGTGCTGCGGGGGGGGGAGCGCCGTTCATGGCGATGCCCCCGCTGGCGTCGCGTCGGAACTGTCATCCGCGTTCGGGTCGGACGCGTCACGCGGCAGCGCGAACAGGGCCTGGCCTGTTTCTGGCCACGCCGCGATCGGCGCGCCAAACGAACCGAGCCAGGCATCGACGCGGGCGGGCGTCGCGTCGGGGTCGTACATGCCGTTGGACCAGTAGCGCCGGAGTTCGGCGAGGTTGACGAGCACGTGCGTGACGCCGCGGCTTCGGAGCGAGGCGGTCCATCGAGCGGGCCGGTCGATGGCTTCAGCGTCCGGCGAGCCGACGGTGGTTGACGCCGACTGCTGCAAGGCCAGGTCCGCGCGGATGGCGTCGCCCAGGGCCGAGGCGTCCCACGTTGTGTTCCAGACCAGGTGGCGCGAGAGGTAGAACGGGGTCGCGTCGCCCAGGAGGTAGACGCGGGCATCGGGCGGCAGCCCCGCGTTGACCATGGCCGCGGGCAGTTCGCGCGGGTCCTCGGCCCCGTGTCCGGTGAACAGCGAGGGGCCGGCGAGGGTGATCTCGTTCGGCCCGCCGGAGCGCTGGTTGGCCAACAGCGAGACGAGCACGAGGCTCTGGATCAGGATCAGCAGCAGCGCGAGCACGCGTCGCATGATCGCGGTGATCAGTGCGGCCCATTCGGACACTCCCATCGTCGCCAAAGCTCGTCCCGCGTCGCCCTGCTCAGGCCGCCCGCCGATCACGCCCGAGCACGCGATCCCCACCAGCCCGCACGCCGGCAGCACCAGCGGCAGCAGGAAGCGAGCCTGCAGGTGCGTCGTGAACAGCCACGCCGCGGCACCGAGCAAGAGCATCGCGAGCAGCAGCAGCGTCGCGCGCCGATCCCGCACGAACCCGACGAGCGAGCCGAGGAGCGCGGCCGGGAAGAGCAGGGCGTACTGCGGGTTGGTCATGCCGCGGTATAGGGCGACATCGCGGGCCGCTTCGCCGCTATTCGGGTCGGGCAGCACGAGAAGCCGCAGTCGATCGAGGATGGTCCCGTCGAACGCGTGCCCGGCCGCGAAGCGTTCCAACTGCTCGGTGGTCCAGTGCGCCGACCCGAACACCGACGACGCGAACGGGAACACGGGGTTCCCGCCGGCCATCGCGTTGCGGATCATCCACGGCGCGAGCATTGCGACGCCCGCTGCGGCCCCTGCGGTCGCCATCACGACCCACTCTCGCGGACGAGCCCCGGCTAGCAGCGCGACGCCGACGCCGGGCGCGATGAACGTCATCGCCGTCGCCTTGAACCCGCACGCCCCGCCGACGAGCAGGCCCGCGAGAAGTCCCCGTTTCCAGGCGGGCAGGCCCCGATCCAGGGCCGCCGCCATCGCCGCGGCCCCGAGGGCGATCACCGGCATCTCCGTGTACGCCAGCGAGCCGACGACGACGCACCACGGCGTCGCGAGTGCCAGCACGCCTGCGATCGTGCCTGCATCGCCCGCCCGACGCAGCAGCATCGCCGCCCGAACCCCATCGTCGGCGCCATCCGAGTCGGACCCGCGCCCTGCCCCCCAAAGCACCGCCGCGCGCGTCGCCCGCCCGACCATCCACGCGGCCATCAGCGTGAACAGGGCGTGAAGCAACTGGGCCGACACCGCCCGCCACCCGCCGCCCTCCAGAAGGCCGTAGCCGTCGCCGACCGGCGCGTCGGCCCCAAGCCCGGTCGCACCCGACATCGCGGCCATGTGCGTCAGGCCCACCTCGAACGAGCCGGGCAGGTACGAGTACACGTTGTGCTCCAGCGGCACGACCCGCCCCAGCGTCAGCCACTCCTGCGGCAGTTGCAGGTGGTACGACAGCGCATCGAATCCCGCGTACTCGCTGCCCCACAGCCACCCCGGCGGCGCGCACGCCGCCGCCAGCAGCACCGAACCCGGCACGATCGCCAGCCAGTGCGCCACTCGCGGCGACCCCAGCGCCAGCCGGTGCCCGCGCCACCGCCACAGCGACAGCACCAGCCCGGCCCACCCCGGCACCAACAGGCCGATCGCCGACCAGGTCTCTGTGGTCAGCCCGAGCACGCCGCCGACGTGCGAAACGGTGGCCAGCAGCGTGATCCCGACGCCCACGACCAGCACGCCCTCATCGCCGGCCCCGCGCAGGAACGGGCGGCACAGGAGCCCCAGCCCGATGCCCGAGGCCAGGTACGCCGCCGCGGGCGCCCCCCAGCCGAGCATCGACACGACGATGTAGAGCGCATCGGTCGGGTGGGCGCCACGGCCGATCGACATCGCCGCCACCAGCCCCGCGAGCGCAACGACTCCGAACAGCACGAGCATGCGCGGCGGGCCGGCAGTGCGCGCGGCATCGGACCCCGATGCGCTGCCCGCCGCGTGCGCCGTGCGGCTCGGCGATCCCGGCCTGGTTGGCGATCCTCTCGACACCGCGGGAGTGTACTGATCGCCGGGGCCGCGATCGGACGCCGCCCGGCGATCCCGCGCATCCGACACGCCGGATGTCCCCGGTCGCAGCCCGCTGACAGCCCCAAGCCCGCCGGACCCCGGTGTTCCCGCTACACTCGCCCCGATGGCCGCGACATGGATGACGCAGGCTTGGCTCCCGGCGCTGGCCGCTCCAGGCGCCGCCGCTCCGGGCTCGTTCTCGCTCTGGTCGCTCTTCGCCCAGTCGTTCGACCTGTTCACGGTCGCGCTGGTCGCCGGCTCGCTGGTGGGGATGGGCGTGATCGCCCGCTGCCTGCTGGAGGTCCGCCAGCGGAAGGTGCTGCCGCGTGGTCGGAACAACCACCTGCGCGATCTGGCCCGCGAGGGCAAACTCGAGTCGCTCCGCGACCAGACCGAGCGAGACGGCGCGTTCGTAGGCGCAACGGCCCGAGCCGCGGCCAAGGCTCCGCTCGGCGCCCCCCCGGGTGCCCGTCGCGACGCCGCCGAACTCGTCGCCTCCGAGCAGTGCGCCCGCCTGTTCCGCACGATCGAGCCGCTGAACCTGCTGGGCAACCTCGGCCCGCTGGTCGGGCTGGCCGGCACGGTCTGGGGAATGATCCTGGCGTTCACCTCGCTGGGCGAGACCGGCGGGCAGGCCGGGGCCGCCGATCTGTCGCTTGGCATCTCAAAGGCTCTGTTCCACACGCTGCTCGGGCTGCTGCTGGCGATCCCGTGTCTGGCCGCGTACGGCGTGCTCAAGGCCCGCGTCGACCGCTTGTGCAACCGAGGCATGATCCTGGCCGGCGAGATCGTCGATTCGCTCGAACAGGCCGATCGGCGCGAGACGGAGCGAGCCGGGGCGATGCGCGAAGTCGCGGGCGGGATGGAATCGCGAGTGGAGCCCGCGGCGGCATCCGCCTCGTGGCGTTCCGGGGACAAACGCTGATGCGCCGACGCTTGCCGGCCAGCATGAAGGCGGCTTTGTCCGGCGGCGGCGGCAAGATCAACGTCACCCCGCTGATCGACGTGGTCATGGTCCTGATCGTGTTCTACCTCATGGTCGGCAAGATGGCTTCGGACCAGCGGGCCGACCTGCCGCTGCCCGAGTCGCGGGCCGGGGCCGAACTCCGCGATGAGGACGCGATCGTGATCGAGGTGCGGGCGGGCGGGCCGGGGCCGCGCGTGTCGCTCGACGGTGCGGATGTGTCGTCCGAGGCGCTCGTCGGCGCGCTGCAGGCCGCGATCGCCGCGGCCCCGGATCACCCGATCCGCATCCGCGCCGACCGGCGGCTGGCCTACGGCGCGATCGAGCCCGCCATCGACGCGGCCCGTCGCGCCGGGGCCTCCAGCATCCGCCTCGCCGCCGAGCGGTCCGCGCCATGAACGCATTGCCGTCAACCAACGGGGCCGCCGCCCGACCGCTCCGCCGGCGCGACGCTGCCGCCGTCCGCGACGCCACCATCGGGGCCAACATGACGCCGATGGTCGACGTCGTGCTGGTGATCCTGATCTTCTTCATGGCCTCGACGGCGTTCATCGGGCCGGAGTGGTTCCTCCGGGCTGCGCTGCCGAGTGACCAGGCGGCCGATCAGGGCGGGGCGGACTTCTCGCTCCCACCGGCCCGCTTCGAGATCGTGCTCTCCGTCGGCGCCAACGCCCGCACCGGCGCCACCGGCCTGGGTCTGGACACCGCCAGCGTGGAGGCCATGGCCGCGCGGATCGGCGACTACGCCGCCCGCCTCGGGCCGGATCGCCTGACCATCGTTATCACCCCAGCCGCGGCGGTGCCCTACAGCGACGTCATCCGCGTCCACGAGGCGTGTGCCGCGGCCGGGATCGAGAGCGTCGCGCTGGACTGAGCGAGCCGTCGGACGCGGCACTGCTCCCTGCCGGGGCAACTGATGAATCGAGTGCCCCCTCCGGCCCGGTCGCGGAGCCTCGCGGGCCACCTCCCCCGCACGCGGGGGAAGAGTGAGCGTCCCACCAACCGCTCGTCAGATCCCGCCCTTGAGCTGCTGCTTGCCGAACTTCTCGCGCAGGCGACGCAGCCCGGCGTCCTCCTTGTACATCTCGGCCACGCGGGCTTCCTTATCCTGCTTGGCCTTCTTGCCCGCCTCGGCCCGCGGGTCGGCCTTGGTCGCCTTGACCGACAGCGAGATCCGGCGCGACTCCGGGTCGACCTTCAGCACCTTGACGTTCACGACCTGGTCCTTCTGCACCACGTCCTCGACGCGGTTGACCCGCCGGTAGTCGAGTTCCGAGATGTGCACCAGGCCCTCAACGCCCTTGGCGACCTCCACGAACGCCCCGAACTCGGTCGTCCGCGTCACGCGCCCGGTCAGTTCGGCGCCCTCGGTGATGTCCGAGGCGGCCGTGGCGAACGGGTCGGCCTCCAACTGCTTCATGCCGAGGCTGATCTTGCCCGCCTCCCAGTCCAGTTTCAGGATCTGGACGCGGACCTTCTGCCCGGCCTTGACGTGCTTCTCGACCGCCTTCTCGCCGTGCCCGACGCGGTCGTGCGTCAGGTCCGAGACGTGCACGAGCCCGTCGATGCCGCCGATGTCCACGAACGCGCCGAAGGGCATGATCTTCTTGACCGTGCCGTCGAGCACCTGGCCCGGCTCGAGGCTCGTCTTGAGTTCCTCGGCGATCTTGGCCCGCTCGGCCTGCAGGATGTCGCGTCGAGTCAGCACGATGTTGCCCGCGCCGCGTTTGTCGACCCGTTGGACCTGGCACGTCAGTTTCTCGCCCACGAACACCGACAGGTCCGGGATGTGGTCCAGCGAGACCTGGCCCGCGGGCATGAACGCCCGGTGCCCGGCGACCTCGAGTTCCAGCCCGCCCTTGTTCACGCCGGTCACGCGGGCCTCGATGGTCTGGCCCGCCTCGAGCATCTCCCAGTCGGCCTTTTTCACCGAGCCGGGCAGCGAGCAGATGTAGAGGTTCTGGTCGTGGTCGCGACGGTCGATCACCACTTCCAGCTGGCCCTTGACCTCGGGCAGTTGGGCGCCCTCGGGCAGCGAAGTCCGCTCCAGCACGCCGAGTTCCTTCGGCCCGAACTCGATGAAGATGTCGTTCGGCCCGACCGACACCACTGTGCCCGTGCGGTGCTCACGCCCGCTCTGGACCTGGCGCGGCCCGCGCAACTTGGCCGGCGCGGGCGTCACACCCGCCGGCACGGGGTGCCCCGGGACCGGCCTTGGCTTGTCCGGCCCCATGCCCAGCGCCGCCATCGCCGCGTCGATCTCGGCCTCGGCTTCCTTGCTGAGTTTGGGCGCGTCGGCCGATGCCGACCGCGTCTCGGCCGGCGTCGGCGCGACGGGCGTGCTCGGAGCGGCCGGGGTCGGATCCGACCCTGCGCCGACACCTGGCGCCGGCGTGGCTTCCGCGCCCTGGGACTGGGAGACTTCGTGATTCTCGGTCTGCATGTTGGATGACCCGCCGCCGTGTGCGCGGGCTCCCCACCACCAAGCCGGGACGCCCGCACGGAATCAGACCGAAAGTGTATCGCGCGATCGGGCCGAGGCGACTACGGCGCGGGCGGTCCGGCGCTGGGCGGCTGGCCCCCGCCCCCGTCGCGCCCGCCGCCGGGGCGACGCCGACGCCGGCGCTTGCGCCGGCGCGTCGCGCCGCTGCCGTCCGAGTCGCCCCCGCCGCCGGATTCGCCCGCACCGCCGCCCGCCGACGGACGCGGCCCGGCGTCGCCGAAGTCGGTCTCGATGTCGTCCAGGTCGATCTCGTCGGTTCCGCCCGAGCCGCCACCCGACGACGCACCGGCGTCGCCCCGAGGCTCGCCGCCGGACCCGGAGGGCGTTCCGTCCGGGCCTGCCTCGCCGCCACGCCGGCGCTTCCGCTTGCGGCGTTTCTTCGCCGGCCCGTCGGTGCCCGGCGCCGACGAGTCGGCGATCTGACGGGTGTCGGGCTCGTCGGCCCGAACATCGGGCGCGTCCCGCTCCTCGTCGGATGGCCGCTCGATCGGCGTGACGATGCCGGGGCGCGCCGTCGGGCCATCCCGCCTGGGACCGCGTTGGCCTCTGTCCGGCCCCTGGCCCGGGCCTCGATCCGGCCCACGGTCCCCACGCGGGCCGCCGCCACGCTCCCCACGGCGCGGCCCGCGAGGCCCGTCCATCCGGTCGTCGGCGCGCACGGGAGCCGCGGCGTTCACGGGCTCGCCCAGGTCCTCGATCGGCACCGCCACGTCCCGATCCCCGACGTCCAGGCGAATCAGGGCCAACTGCGTCAGGATCTGCGTGTCGATCACCGTGCCGTCGCCCTCGGGCGTGCCGACCCGGGTCTTCTTCTTCGGCAGGCGCTTGCGCAACTCGTCGTACGTCTGGTCCTCGTACCGCAGGCAGCACATCAGCCGCCCGCACCGCCCGCTGATCTTCAGGGGGTCGAGCGTCGCCTTCTGGATTTTGGCCGACCTCATCGAGACCGGCTTGAGCACCTTCAGGAAGTTCTTGCAGCAGCAGTACTGCCCGCACCGCTCGTAGTCGGCGGTCAGCCTCGCCTCGTCGCGCGCTCCCACCTGGCGCATCTCGATCCGCCCGCCCAGGTCCTGCTGCAGCGCCGCCAGCACCGCCCGCACGTCCCGGTGCTCCTCGGCGTGGAAGTACACCGTCATCTGCTCGCCGCCCAGGATCGGCTCGACCTCGACGATCTTGGCCCCGAACCCGACGCGGGCCGCCGCGGCCTTGGCCTTCAGGCGCAGCCCGTGCTTGGCCTGCTCGAGGCGCGACTGCTCGCGCATGTCCTCGGGCGTCGCCACACGCAGGGCCCGCCCGTGCTCGAAGAACGGGTAGTCCCGCCCGCCCGAGTTCTGGATGTACTCGAGCATCTCCTTGCGGCTGACCGCCTTCGAGCACCCCGAGTTCGGGCATGTGCTCGTGAGCATCTCGCCGATCTCGGTGCCCCGGTGGGTCTTGACGACGATCTTCGAGCCGCACCCCGGCTTCTCGGTCCCCTGGTACGGGAACTCGCCGACCATCTTCATGAACGAGAAACGGACCACCAGCGTCTTGGGGATCTTGAGGGCTTCGTACGCCCGCTTCTCCTCCTCGTACGCCTTGAGGTCTTCCTCGAACACCGGCAGCGGCAGGATGGCCATGGTCGTCCCTTGCTCGCGAGGCCGGCCGCCCCGCGCGATGACATAGCAGCACCGCCCGCGTTGCCACGACGGCTCCGCGGGTCGCCAGGTGCCCATCTGTCGCCGGGCGGGGTTCAGCGGGGCCTTGGGCACCCCAACGCCCATCGGCCCGGCGGCGACGGACGGATCCTGGAGCAAGGGACGGATTCAAAGAGACCAGAGACCAAAAACAAAAGACAAGAGAGGAGAGACGAGGTACCTGAAACCGAAACGGACGACCATGGCCGGAGCCCGGGTTGTCCGCAGTCTACACGAATCCGAGGACCAATCCACGCCCGCAGTGGTGGGGGCGCTAGGCCATCACCGCCGCCATCGACGACACCATCGTCATGCCCTGCTGGTCGACGGCCGCGGCGTAGTTCAGCACGTCCACTCGCTCGGCCCCGGTCAGGCGCATGGCCGCCGTCAGGTTGCCGATCGAGCACCAGCGGGTCGGGTTCTGCTGCCAGGCCATGGCCGCGACCAGTTCATCCGGCTTGTTGGCCCGGATGAGTTCGATCATCTCGCGGTCGTGGTTGAGCACGCGGTCGCGCTGCTGGGCGACCTCGGGCTCGTCGCCCATGGTCCGGACCTGGTCGCCGAACGCCGGGCCGACGTGCGACAGGTCCGCCGACGAGACGACCAGCGTCTTGCCGCCGACGTCCTGGATGGCCCCCTTCAGCGCCTCAAGGAACGCGTCGAACGACAGGCCGTTGCCGTCGTAGGACTCCCCGTTGTTGGCCGCCGGGTCGTGGATGAGGAACCCGAGCACGCGGCAGAACTCGCCCGCGTCATCCTTGCCCAGCACATGCTGGACCCACGGGATCTGGAGTTCGATCGAGTGCTCCTGCTCGTGGTCGTAGCGGTTGGCGAGCAAGCGCTTCGCGCCGTCGTCGCCGAGGCGTTTCTTCACCGCGTCGAGCAGGGCGGTGTCCGCCTTGCAGGACCCCAGCGGGCTGCTGAAGCCCTTGTCGCACCCGCACACGCCGGTCGAGAACCCGAAGTGGTTCGTGCCCAGGATCACGACGCGGTCCGGGCGATCAACGACCCGCAGCCGCCCCCACACGTGGGCGTAGTTCATCCAGCCGCGCTGGTAGTCCAGGTGCGGCGCGACAATCGCCCGCGGCAGGGCATCCAGCGACGGGTTCTCCGCGTTCTCGAGCGCCTTGGCGATCCACGCGTCCATCGCCTCGCCCATCAGGGCGGGGCCCTCGTCGCGCTTCTGCTCGTCGGTCGCGTCCTTGCCGTGCTTGCCCATCACCAGCGCGTCGGCGAACTGGGCCGTCGAGCCGGGCGGCAGCACGTCGGAGGAATCGAACGCCGCCCGCATCTCCGCGAGGATCCCCTCGAACCGCGGGCCGAACAGCAGCCCCGCGTCATCGAGTTGGGCCACGAACGTCTGCACGAACTCGGGCGTCACGCCCTTGCCGGTCGCCGCGACGATCTCCTCGATCGTCTTGTCGCCCTGCTGCATGTGCGGGATCAGGTGCTGCACGGGCGGGATCGTCGCGACGATCTTCTCCGTGACCTGCCTCGCGTCGGCCAGGCCCAGCAGCATCACATCCTTGCCGTCCGGGGCCTTGCCCTGCATCGGGAACCCGCGCAGGGGCCGAACCCGAGGCTTGGCATGGTGCGGCAGACCCGGATCGAACTTCAGCCCGGCGGGCGGCTGCAGGGGATTCGGACCGGGAGCAGGAGTGGGGGTGTCGGCCATGGGCAATGGTAGGGGCGTCGTGTCGGACCCCGCGTCGGAAGCAAGCGACCGGTCCACTCGCGCCCATGGAGATCGAGCTGCGGAGCGGGCCGATGATGGTGACGCTGTTGGGGGCGTCGCGGGACCGGATCGTCGGCGTGCACACGCTCGAGATCCTGACGCCGCTGCTCCAGCGGGTCCGCGGCGCGATCGAGTCCAACGCCATCATGGACGACGGCACCATCTGGGCGCTGTACGAGACGGACGGGCGGCTGTTCGTGGGGACCCCGTCGGGCGTCCACGCGGCGGGCGACCTGGGGCTGGAGGAGCGGGCGCTGTACCTGACCAGGCACGCGGCGGCCGCGTACGCCGGGGCGTTCGACGGGCTGCTGGGAGCGACGCACGCGATGCGCACGGCCATCGAAAGCCAGCGCCTGCGGTTCGGATTCCCGGCGATCGAGGTCTACTGGAACTGGGACGGCAACCCGGAGCACGTCGAGGCGGATCTGATGATGCCGGTGAGGTAACGGCAGCGGAGGACCGCCTGCTCATCGGCACCGACTCGCCCCGAAGACTCCGCAAGTCGGTGTTGCGTCAGTGGCAGTTTGACGTCGGTGCCTTCCTGCCGGGCGACTCCCTCAACCCACCGCACGAGGACCGGGATCACGCTCGAACTCACGAAGAATCTGTCAACACAGCATTTTCTTTGAACGCCGTTGCGGTATCACTCGTGCGGTGACGCCTCGACAGAGCCAAGCCGTAGCGGCTTTGGCCTTGCGTGTCCCGGGGCGCGATGTGTCCCGGACACCCCACCAGTTCCAGCGCCGGGTATCGGTGCGCCCACTGTGGGCGCGACCGTCTCTGGTCAGGCTGGAGGTACACGCATGCGAAACCAGATCACCTTCAAAGTCGGGGTTGAGACGAGTCGCACCGGGAACTCGTCGCGGCGGGTTCGTCGCGAGAGGCACGGGATGACGCCATGGACGCTTGCGGTGTTCTTCGTGGAGGCCGGCGTGCTGGCCTTGGGGCTGGCCCACCTGTGGGGGCAGTAATACGGATCGTGACTACTTCTCGTGCGTGATGTAGGGGCACGCGCAGACGGATCGGAGCCGCTCGGGCGTGAGGTCCTGCCAGGCCGCGGCCCCG
>JAWKTE010000030.1:0-27120 GCA_041401985.1 Phycisphaerales bacterium | reverse complement strand
CGTTGTGGAACTGCTGGCGGTTGGCGTAGACCTCCCAGCCCTGGGTGGGGGCGTCGGCCTCCTTGAACATCCAGCCGTGGCTCCAGCCGAGTTTGATCGCGGCGTTGGTGCCGTAGAGGACTTCGTAGCGGCCCTCGTAGGAGTTGGCGAGCGTGGCTTCGTAGGAGAGAGTTCGGCCGCCCTCGTACTCGATGAGGCAGGCGACCGAGTCGGGCAGGGTGCGCCCGTCGTCGTGGAGGCGGATGGAGCCGACGCCGCGGACGCGCAGGGGGCGGCGGTCGGTGTACCAGTGGAAGACGTCGAACTGGTGGGTGCCCCACTCACCGGGCAGGCCGGTGGTGACGGCGTTGTCGAGGCGCCAGTTGAGGGCCCGCTCGTCGGCGGGGTTGGAGACGGGGGTGCGCCACGAGATCTTCTCGTGCTGCTGGGCCCGCATGGAGACCAGGTCGCGGACCGCCTCGGAGCGGAAGAAGGTGCGGGCGAGTTGGTAGACGGGGTTGGAGCGCCCCTCGAGGCCGGGCATGAAGACCTTGGAGGATGCGCGGGCCGCGCGGACGATGGCCTTGGCGTCGTCGACGGTGTGGGCGATGGGGGCCTCGCAGTAGACGTGCTTGCCGGCGGCCAGGGCGGCCTCGGCGATGGCGCGGTGCAGGTGCGTGGGCGTGGCGATGAACACGGCCTGGATGTCGTCGCGCTCCAGCAGGGCGCGGTGGTCGGCGAAGCCCAGGGCACCGGGGGCGCGGCGCAGGCCGGCGGCCAGGCGGGTCTCGACGGGGTCGCACACCGCGGCAATGGTCGCGCCGGCGATCTTCTGGATCTCGCCCATGAGGACGCGGCCCTGGCGGCCTGCGCCGATAAGGGCCACGGGCATGCCGTCGAGGCGGAGCGAGCGGCCCAGGGCCAGTTCAGGAACGATGGCCATGGCGGCGAGCGCACCGGCGGAGGTGCGGATGAAGTCGCGGCGGTTGGTGGGCATGGGGGAGGGTAGGAGCGAGTGCTGCGTGCTGAGTGCTGAGTGCCGAGTGCCGAGTGGTGGGGGACGCCGGGTCGCCGAGACTCGGCACTCAGTCCTCGGCACTCGGCACTTGATCGCTCGTCGGCAGGATGACGCGGATGTCGCGCGGCAGCGTTGGCGGCGGCGACCTGAGGATGAGGATGGCCGTGGACCAGGCGTCGGCGAGGGTGGCGGTGGGGGCGGTGACGGCGGCGATGGGGTGGGGGGGCGTGGCGGGCTGGCCGGTGCGGGGGTCGAGGATGTGGGTGGTGGCGGGGTCGGTGGGGCTGGATCGGGCGTGGTGTGCGGAGACGGAAAGGGCGGCGTCGCGCAGGTCGATGGACGGGGCATCGCCGGTGGGCGTGCGGACGGCGACCGACCAGGCGTGGCGATCGGGCGGATGGCCCAGGGCGAGCACGGTGCTGGTGCCGGCGTGGAGCAGGGCGGTCTGGATCGCGTGCTCGCGGAGGGTGCGGCCGGCCAGGTCGAGGGCGTGGCCCTTGGCGATCGCGCCCAGGTCGAGGGCGACCGGGGCGTTGAAGCGGATGGTGGAGGCGGTGGGGTTGAGGTCGATCGCGGCGAGGGTGTGGGGCGTGTTGGTGTGGGTTGAGGGTTGATCGGTTGCCCCCTCCGTCAGACTCGCAGAGCCTCGTCTAACACCTCCCCCGCACGCGGGGGAGGGGGGAGGTGCGTCGTCGGCCAGATCGGGCAGCACGGCGTTGTCGTGGAGGCCGAGGGCCGTCATGCGGCGGGCGATGGTGGGGTCGAACGCGCCGTCCGAGGCGAGCCACACGGCGCGGGCGGTGGCGAGCAGGTTGAAGGTGTCGGCGTCGAGGCGGACGGGTTCGTGGAACGCCGCGCGGTTGATGTGGGCGAGGAGCGAGTCCTTGCGGAAGAGCGAGAGGCGTTGCTCGGCGAGCGCGACCTCGTCGAGGGCGGCGCGGGCGGCGGCCTGGGCGTCGCGTTCGGGAAGATGCGGCGCGTCGAGGACGATCTCGAAGCGGGTCCGCATGGCGTCGAGGCAGAAGGTGAGGGGCACGGGGGACGGTATGGGTGATGCCGAACGCGGAGGACGCGGAGAGGGACGCGGAGGGAGCGGAGAGGATCGGCCATTGGCCGCGGAACGGTAGAGCCGGAACAGAGGCAACCACGAGCGGCAAGCAGAAGTGCGGGGGATGGGGGAGTCGGCGGATACGGGCTTGGGGGTCCGAATCTGGGATCTCAGATCTGAGATGGCAGATCCTGGCGGAGGTCGCGATCGCTTGCGGTGATGGCGGTCTCGTGCCAGAATCCGCGCATGGCGAAGAAGAAGAAGGCGGTGGGGGCGACGGCACGGGCTGGCGCTTCGGCGCGATCAACGAAGGGGCGCGGGCGTGGTGGTGGCCGTGGCGGTCGTGGTGAAAGCGGCCCGTTCGTGCCGACGCCAGCGGACAGGTTCACCTTCGGACTCTGGACCGTCGGCAACGTTGGGCGCGATCCGTTCGGCGAGGCCACGCGCCCGCGCTGGTCGCCGGCGGAGATCGTCGAACTTCTGGGCGAGGTGGGCGGGGTGCACGGCGTCAACCTGCACGACAACGATCTTGTGCCGATCGATGCGGGCGAGGCGGAGGCCGCGGCCATCAAGCGGGAGTTCCGCTCGGCCCTGCGGCGCGAGCGTCTGCGCGTGTGCATGGTCACCGCCAACCTGTTCAGCGATCCCGCGTTCCGAGACGGCGCGTTCACGAGCAACGACGCGGACGTGCGGGCCTACGCCGTCGCCAAGAGCATGCGGTGCATGGACCTTGGGGCGGAGTTCGGGGCCAAGGTGTACGTGCTGTGGGGCGGGCGCGAGGGTGTCGAGACCGACGCGGCCAAGGACCCGGTGCTGGCGATCCGTCGGTTTCGTGTGGCGGTCGATGCGCTGTGCCGGTACTCGATCGAGAAGGGGTACGGGTATCGCTTGGCGCTGGAGGCCAAGCCAAACGAGCCGCGTGGGCACATGTGCTTCCCGACCACGGGGCACTACCTGGCGTTGATCCCGACGCTGGCCCACCCGGCGATGGTGGGCGTGAACCCGGAGGTGGCCCACGAGCACATGGCGGGGCTGAACTTCGTGCACGCGGTGGCGATGGCGATCGAGGCGAAGAAGTTGTTCCACATCGATCTGAACGACCAGGAGTTCGGGCGGTACGACCAGGACTTCCGCTTCGGGTCGGCGAACCTCAAGCACGCGTTCTTCCTCGTGAAACTGCTGGAGGGGCACAGGTACAAGGGCTTCAAGCACTTCGACAGCCACGCGTACCGCACGGCGGATCGGCGGGATGTGGTCGCGTTCGCGCGGGGGTCGATGCGGACGTACCTGATCCTGAAGGACAAGGCGCGTCGGTGGGGGGAAGACCCGGTCGTGCGCCGGCTGCTGCGGGAGATGGGGATGCCGAACGCGGAGGGAGCGGAGGGCAACGCCGAGGGCGCGAAGGGCGCGAAGAGGGTGGGAGGGGTGGGGTTGCCGAGCGCGGCGGCGCTGCCGCGGACCGAGTTCGATCGTGGGGCGTTGGCGCGGCGGCGGTTGGCGTATGAGGAACTGGACCAGCGGACGATGGAGATCCTCATGGGGGTGTGAATCCACCCGCTGAGAACGCACCGCCCGCCCTCACAAGAGTGGGGGCGGGCGGGGTTGGATCGGACGGTGCGCTCTGGGCCAGGCCGCGGCGATGGAGGCGGCTCAACGCGGGATCGGGAGGAACGCGGGGACCTGCTTGCGGTAGTTGCGATAGGTGTCGCCCAGATTCGCGATCAGGTCGCGCTCCTCGATCCACGTTCCCACGATGATGTACGCCGTCGTCATCGCGGCGAAGAACAGGTGCCCGACGGTCATGGTCGGCGTGACCCAGAACGCGATGAGGAAACCGGTCATGAGCGGGTGGCGGACGAACCTGTAGAACCCGGTGAGCACGAAGTTGATGCCGGGTCGGGGCGTGCCCGCGACGCCGTGCCAGGTCTGGCGGAGGCCGAAGAGGTCGAAGTGGTTGATCATCCAGGACGCGGCGAAGACGATCGCGTAGCCCGAGAGCGACACGCCGATCAGCAGCCAGCGGAGGATGGGGTGGTCGACGTGCCAGATGGTGTCGGGCAGCGGGCGCCACTGCCAGAACAGGAGCATGAGCGATCCGCTGGCCGCGGCGACGAACAGGCTCCGCTCCATCGCCTCCGGCACGAAGCGTGCGAGCCAGCGTTTGAAGCGCGGGCGGGCCATGATGGTGTGCTGGACCGCGAACAGCGCGAGCAGCAGGCCATTGACGATCAGCGACGGAACCAGCGGGCCGGGCGTGCCCGAGTCGATCGACTTCGGCACGACGAGGTTGGCGACGAACCCGATCGCGTAGGTGAACGCGCCGACGAACATGAGGTAGGCGACCAGGCCGGTGGCGAGGATGGTCAGACGCCGCCCCAGTGGCACGCCTGCCCCGGAGCCTCGGAAGAGGGTGTGGATGGGGCAGGCGGAGGGACGGGCGGGCTCGGCGGCGGGGTCGTTCGACGACTCGCGAGCGTCGGACCCGAGGGTGGCGATTGCGTGCATGTGTCTTGCTCCGGTATTCGGGGTTCGCAACGTGCGGGGGCGGGGTGGGGCCGGTCGTGTCCCCAAGAAGCGGAGAGGCCGACGCAATCGTGACACGCGGCTTGCCAAATCTGGAGGCCGCGACCGGACGCGGCTGCTTCAAAAAGGGCGGCGAGATCGGCGGCGTCGGGGCCAACCGCACGCGGCTTGTGCGGTCGGTGTTCTGGTTGCGCGTGATTTCACGCCCGAAGTGCGGGCGGGCCGAGCGCGCCGACCTACATTGAGAGGCACGCCGACTCGCCCGGTGAGTCCCCGTGGCGTGCCGCGGCGGAGGATCGATCAATGCTGTCAACATGCTCTCGTGCCGGGCGCCTCGGCGTCTGGGCCGCCCTGTTCGTCGCGGTGCTCGTCGCCTGTGCCGGGCCGATGCGCGCCGCGCACGCCCAGGACTCGCAGCCGGCCGTGGAACTGCCCGAGTCGTGGGAGGGGCGGAATCTCGGGGCGATGGCGGTCGAGGAACTCAAGGTCCGCCTGGCCCCGCTCTCGCTCGAAGAACTCGAAACCGTGCGGGCGTCGGCGATGGGTTCGATGCGCCGCGTGGCCAGCGACCTGTCGGAGCAGATCGTCCGCCGCCTCAACGCGGTGACGGACCCCAACGCGACGCCCGAGTCGATTGCTCTGATCGATCAGGCGATCCAGACGCTGCAGACCAGCAAGTCGGAACTGATGAGCCGCATCAACGCGGTGCTCGCGGCGGTCGAGGCCAAGGGCGGGAATGTCGCCGCCGATCGGGCGTACATCTCGGCCATCGACACGCTGCATTTGGACGAGGCGCCGGTGTCCGCGCCCGCGCCGAGCCCCGAGCAGCCCGTGGCCCAGCCCGATCCCCAGGTCGCCGCGGCCGAGGCGGCGCGGACGCGCGTGGCCGAACTGGTCGCGATCATCCGGGCCGAGCCCCCGGTGCACGAGCGCCCCGAGCCGTGGACGGTCCCGGTCGCTGAGCTGGAGCTCGAACTCCAGCCGCTGCCGGTGGGAGAGATCCTGACCCGCCTGGATCGCTGGCAGGAGATCCTGCAGCGCGAGGTGCGCAAGCGCATCCGCATCGACATCCTGCTCAGCGACGCGGCCAAACTCGAGGAGACCCGCCGCCAGCGGGCCGAGGCTGCGAGCGCCGCGGGCGTGGTGGCCCCGGAGCTCGAGCTTGACGCAGTGAAGGCCGAACTGGCCCAGCAGTCGCAGCAGCAGCAGCGAGTCATCAACGCGATCGTCGCGCGGATGGAGGTGCTTATCCGCCTGGTCGAGCGCCGCGGCGGCGACGCCGACACCTACGCGGACTACATCGCCGCGGCGACGGGCCAGAAACTCAACCTCACCGACCCGGTCGTGCTGCAGGCCCAGGCGTGGGAGTGGCTCCGCAGCCCGGACGGCGGCGTCGCGACGGGTCTGGCGATCCTCAAGTTCATCGGCGTCGTCGTGGCGTTCTGGATCCTCAGCCGCATCCTGGGCAACCTGACCTTTGCCGCGGTCAAGCGGATGCCCAAGGCCTCGAGCCTGCTGCGTCCGGTGCTGGCCGGGACGGTCCGGCGTGTGACGTTCCTGATCGGTCTGGTCATCGGCGTGAGCATGCTGGGGGTGAACATCGGGCCGCTGCTGGCCATGATCGGGGCCGCGGGTCTGGTCATCGGTCTGGCCCTGCAGGGCACGCTGAGCAACTTCGCCAGCGGGATCCTGATCCTGATGAACCGCCCGTTCGACGTGGGCGATGTTGTCGACGCCGGCGGCGTGTTCGGCAAGGTCGAGGCCATGAACCTGGTCTCGACGAAGATCCTGACCTTCGACAACCAGTTGATGATCGTGCCGAACAACCAGATCTGGAACGGCGTGATCAAGAACGTTACGGGCAAGGACACCCGGCGCGTGGACCTGACCTTCGGCATCGGCTACGCCGACAACGCCTCGCGCGCGATGGAGATCATCGCCGAGGTCATCAAGGCCCACCCGAAGGTGCTGGCCGAGCCGGCCCCGACGGTCCGCATCAACGAACTGGGCGACAACTCGGTCAACATCATCGCCCGCCCGTGGAGCAAGACCAGCGACTACTGGGACGTGTTCTGGGATGTCATGGAGGCGGTCAAGAACCGCTTCGACAAGGAGAAGATCAACATCCCGTTCCCGCAGCGCGACCTGCACATCTCCAGGCCGATCGAGATCAAACTGTCGGGCAACGGTTCGGGCGACGACCTGGTCCGCACCATCTCCGGCGGGCGTGAGCGCGTCGGGGCGGGGGCCCGCGGCATGCGGTCCACGACCGACGCCCCGCCCGCGAGCCAGGATGATGGAGAGGACACGAACTGAGGAGAGGTCACGCCCGGTCGAGCACGGTCTTCACAAATGTCCGGTGCACGAGCCACTCGTCGCGCACCTGCAGCGTCTGGTCCCGCTCGCCCGACTGGCGCATGCCGACGCGCGACACGAGTTTCAGGCTCGGCTCGTTCTGGACCTGCACGTGGGCGAACACCTCGTGCAGGCCAAGGCCGATCGGCGCATCGCCCAGCGCCACGTCGAGCATGGCATAGACGCACTCGGTCCCGATGCCGCGCCGGAGCGCATCGCCCGCGACCCACCACGTCGCGTCGGCCCGGAACGAGATGCCCCGCTCGATGTGGATGAGGTTGAACCCGCCCACGATTCGCCCGTCGCCATCGACCGCGACGCGCCGCCACGCGACGCCCGAGGCGTCGCCATTGCGGGCGCACGCCAAGTGGCGCGCGAAGCAGGCCTCGTCCCGCTCGCCCGGATGCCGCAGCGGCAGGAAGCGATCGACGTGGGCCGATTCGGCGAGCACCCGCATGAACTCGTCGCGGTCCCGCACCTCCAACAGCCGCAGGCTGAATCGCGGCGTGTGGACCGGCGACAACGCCGGGACCTCGACCGGCCGGGACGAGCCCAGGCTGGCGGGGCGAACGGCGAGACCCAGGTTATTGGACGTTTCTGTCGGTCCAGCCGCGGCTTCCAGCATCTCGGCGACCACTCCTCTCTCGCCGGTGCCCCGGGCGGCGGCGTCGCGGCGGGTCTGCCGCGTCGCCTTCCGCGTCGTCCTGACTCTGGCCGGGGGCATCGGTGGCTCCGTCGCCCGGGGATCCGCCGGGTTGGGACCGGGCGGCTTCCGCCGAGCAGGGGCTTATCGGCCGATGGGGCGTGCGGGTTGTGCGGAAGGGGTGGATTGGGAGGAGGGCGCGGGATGTGCCGGGGGTGGGGTGGGGCCACCTGTTTCGGGTGGGTGACAGCCATCCTCATGGCGTGCGTCAGGCACTGATGCTCACGCCGACGTAGCGGCGTTTGCGGATCTCGGCGGCCCCCAGTTGGCCGCAGGCGCCCATGAGCGTGCGCCCCTTTGTGCGCCGGCGTTTGGCGTAGACGCCCAGTTCGCGCAGGCGGGCCATGAAGTCGGCGACAGACTCCTCGGTCGGCGCGGGCCACGAGCTGTCGCGGCGGGGGTTGTAGGGGATCACGTTGAGCAGGGCCAGCGGCGTGCGCGACTCGCCGGTATCGCCGATCGCGCCGAACGGGCGGAGCCACTCGGCCAGGTCGGCCGCGTCGGCGGGCGCGTCGTTCACGCCGGGAATCAGCACGTACTCGAAGCAGATCTTGCGTTTGCCGGTGTGCGGGAACGCCAGCAACGCGTCGCGCAGCGCGCCCATCGGCATGGCCCGGTTGATCGGCATGATGCGGCTGCGGACCTCGTCGCGCGGGGCGTTGATCGAGATGGCCAGGCCCAGGCGGTGGAACCCGGGGCGGGCCACGAGCGTGCCGAGGCGCTCAAGCCCGTCGATGCGACCAACGGTGGAGATGGTGATCTTGCTGGGGGCCAGGGCCGCGCCGTTGGGATCGGTCAGGACTTCGATCGCCCTGGCCACGTTGTCGAAGTTGTCGAGCGGCTCGCCCATGCCCATGAACACGATGTTGGAGACCTCGATGCCGCGCGCCCCGCGGAGGGCGTGGCGGGCGGCGAACCACTGGGCGACGATCTCGCTCGTGGACAGGCTGCGGATGAGGCCCATCTGGGCGGTCTCGCAGAAGCCGCAGCCCATGGCGCAGCCGACCTGGCTGGAGACGCACAGGGTGTGCGTGCGTCGCCCGGACTTGCCGACCATGGGGATGACGACGGACTCGATGTCGAGGTGGGGGGTGTTGGCCGAGACCGGCGTGTCGCCCGCGTCGAGGCGCGAGACGAACTTGGTCGTGACGCCCTCGGGTCCTTCCTCGGACTGCTCGCGCGCGATGGGTGGCAGCGCGATGTGAGCGTCGGGCAGGTCGGTCCGGCCTTCCCGGTAGGCCCGGCGGTACGCGTCGAGCGCGAGATCGGGGCGGCTCCCCGCCCCCCGGGCCGCGGCGACGAACGCGCCGCTGGTCAGGGCGAGGGGATCGGGTCGGGATGGGGCTGGGCCGGGCACGCGGAAGGCTACGCGGGACAGGACGGGGAGTTGCGGGGGGATCGGACGTGCCACCGGCCCGGGCGCGGGGCGGCTGGTGCGTTTTGTATCCGGGGGACGCCGCTCGAACTCCGGCGGCGCGAGCGTCTCGATTCGCTAGCGGCCTTCGATGGAATCAAGGATTTTCGTCGCCTGAGTCTCGCACCACTCGTCCTGGAACTCGCGAGCCTCGTCTCTCGACCACTCCAAGGATCGAACAGCCTCAGCCTCCAGGCCCAGGCCAAGCAACGCTTTGCCCTCCCAAAGCCGGGAGTGCGCCGAGTTTCTATTGGATCGAATCGCCGCGCGACACTCTCGCAGGGCGTTCTCGTGGTTGCCACGCTCGAACTCCGCGATGGCTCGCCACAGGGCGAAGTCGTCTCCAGTCGCCGGCAACGGGAGTGTGGCGATGCTCGCCCAGTCCTCACACCAGTAGAGTGCCAGACACGTTTGGTCGAGGGCGATCCGACTGTTCGGCCACCGATCGACCACCTTCAGGAGCAGCGTGCGTGCGTCGTCGCACCTGCCCCGGGCGGCGCAATGCACGCCGGCCAAAAGGACTGCAAGACTCCACTCGGGCATCGTGGGCAGTCGATCAGCCGCGAGAAGTGCCGCGTCGGCCCAGACCTCGCTTGCGTCGCGCTCGGCGATCTGGGCAATAGCAGTCGATGGGTCGTCCAGTACCAACTCATCGAGCGGAACCACAGGCCCGTCTCTTCGCGTCAGGAAGACTTCGCGAATGTCAATGCCGAGTGTGTAGTTGCTGCCTGCTTGCACGAGCATCGCTATCGGAAGATCGTCCTCGTCCATGACGATTCGACCGGAGTCACCCGGTGCAGCATGAAGGCCCCCCAACCCCAGGTGCAACGTGTCGCCGAACAGAGTGCCTGCCAACACGACTTGGCACGGAACGGATCTCGAAAGGACGCCCTTGGCCGATGCGAATCCGAGCCAAAGCTGGTCGCCAACATCGACTGCTGCGTGAGAGAGTGTGGCGGGCTCTCCCAGATCGCCATTGACGACCACCGCCGAGAGATCGTCCAACGGACTCTCCCAGACAACACCGCGCACCGCAAGGCGCTCGCCCGAGACGACCACCTCCGCACTCTCGGCCCCGTGCAGTAAGTGCCGAGGAACGAGTAACTCGGAACCTCCGAGATTCAACCCCCAGCCCGTTGTTGCCCGTCCGTCGTCCAGCCGCACCAAGACACGGACAGAGACGACCGGCCGCGCGTCCGTGGCCGGTGGTGCCTTTTCACAGGCGGTTCCCGCAGTCGGCAACACCAGGGCCGCGACCGTCGCCAGCACTGCCCGAGCGATCAACCGAGGCATGGTGATCGAAGCGCTGGCCCTAACGCGGGAGGTTGCTCCGGTTCTCGGTACGCTCTCAGTCGTTCTCGCTCGATCAAAGGCGTCAGTTCCCACTCGTCGGGCTCTCCGGTTGGCTCGCCGGCTGCGTGCTCCGCCGCGGCGTCGCGGTCCGCGCCGGCGATTCCGGCTCTTCGCGCGACACCATTGAGTCGAGCATCGTCCCGATCAGGGCTGTGGTCTCCCCGCTGCCCGGCTGCGACTGCCCGTTGCCCACGACCATCACGCGCGGGGTGATGTTGATGCCGCGTTCGCCGACGATGCGGAGCAGTTCGACCAGAGCCGCGTTCGACGCACCGATCTGCTCGGCGATCATCTGGTACGCCTCGGCCTGGGCCTGGGCCTCGATCTGGATCGCCTGGGCCTCGGCCTCGGCCTCGATGATGCGGCGACGCTGCTCCTGCTCGGCGATCTGCACCTGATACGACGCGGTCGCCAGGCGACGCTCCTCCTCGGCCTCCTGCTGCGTGCGCGAGAGTTCCTTCTGCTGCTCGGCGGCCCGCTGCTGCTCCTGGAACGTGATCTGCTCCTGGAGCGCGATCTCGCGGTCGGTCTGCGTCTCGAGCAGCGCGCCCAGCGACTCCTGGTCGCCCACGTTGCCGATGCGGACCGCGGTGATCGTCACGCCGACGCTGGCCATCTCCTGGGCGAGCATGCGGGTCGACTGCACCTCCTGCTGAGACCGCTGCTGCACGTAGTCCAAGGCCTTGACGCCCTCGGCGTTGTTGCGGAAGATCGCGCGGACGGCCGAGGTGAGTTTGTTCAGGAGGTTGTCGTCGTCGTCGCCGAGGGTCGCCACCAGCAGCGGGGCGTCCTCCGGGTTGATGCGGTATTCGACGCGGACATCGACCGGGAACGTGAAGCCGTCTGAGGTTCGCACGGTGATGGCGTCCTCGCCCATGGCCTGCCCGGCGGGCACGGAGCCGCGCTGCTGGCCGCGCACGATCTGCTCGGAGGCGACGTACTGCACGATGGTGTCGCGCGTCGAGACCTCGACGACCTCGTACGCCTCGGTGTTGATCGGGTATCGCCCGGGCAACAGCGGAACGGCCCGCACGCCGCGCTCCCCGTCGCCCGCCAGGAACACGGGCTCGTCGCCCTCGCCCGCCGAGACGCGGATGGAGGCCGGCGTGCCGAAGTTGGCCTTCAGGACCGCGACGTTGGCCGCGGGCACGTTGGTCTGCGGGACCATGCGGACCGTGTACAACTCGGTGTTCAGGCGGTACGAGCCGGGGGTGAGCACGCTGGCCTGCGGGCCTTTGCGTCCCTGGCCGGTGGTCAGGAAGTAATCGGCCTGGAGCATCTGCTGGAACGTGTCGCGGGCGTACTCGTGGGCGAACAACTGGCCCTCGTCCAGCGGCAGGCCGTCGCGGGTTTCGATGATGCCGACCTCGTTGTCGGCCACGCGGGTCAGCGGGACGTTCTCAAGGTCGTAGACCACGGGCCAGTACCCCAGGTGCCAGCCGGGGGGCAGCACGTCGGCCTGCACGCCCATCTGCCCGGTGGTGGCGATGATGGCCCCGCCCTCAAGCCGCGGCCCGAGCGCGTTGCGCTTGATGATCCCGACTTCGCCCGCGCCGACGTACCTGACCGACGAGAGCAGAGCCCCGATGATGAGGGCGACCAGCGCGATCACGCCGGCGGCCACGCCGATCGACTTGCTCGGGCGTGACTGCTGCAAGCGGATGGCCGCGGCCAGAACGATGACCGCGATGATGATGCCCAGCACCAGCGAGAAGTAGCCCATGGCGTCCCCCTGTGGTCACGCGGCGGCGGCCTTGGCGGCGTCCCGGGCAGGACGCGGGTCGGCGGGGGACCGTGCGAGGCCGCGCGCAGGATGACACGGAGGATTGTACGGATTGGGGGAGTGGGGCTTTCAGGACGCGGGCCGGTGTGGACGTCGGCGCATCGTGCCCGGGACGGGGGCCGTGACGCGGTCGTGACCAAACCGGAAGCGTGCCGGATCGTACAGTTGTGGTGATGCTCAGCCCGCGATCCATGTCGGCCGGGAAGCGTGTGGCCCGTCGGGCGCTGCTGGCGTCGGCGGTGTCGCTTGGCGGTCGTGGCGTGCTGCTCGGGGCGATCGGTGCGGTGGTGTGTGTGGGCGTGGCCAAGGCGAGCGGGTTTGGGGTGTCGTGGGGCGTGCCGAGCGATGGCGCGGAAGGTGTTGGCGCGACGGGCGGCGTGCATTGGGGCTGGTTGGTCGGCGTGCCGACGATGCTCGGACTCGCGGCCGGCGTCGCGACTGCGGTCGCGAAGCGGTGGGGGGCGCTGGCCGGCGTGCTGGCGGCCGAGAAGGCGTTGACGCTCGGCAGCCGCGTTTCGACGGCACTGACCTTGGGAGCCAAGCCCGCGGCGGCGCTCGGCGGATTCGAGCGGCTCGCGATCGAGGACGGCGAGGCGGCCGCGGCGGGCGTCGACGCGACGCGCGTCGTCGCGATGAAGTTCGGGCGGTCGTGGGGCATCGCGCCAGTGCTGGTCGGCGCGGCGGCGGCGATGGGCGTGCTGGTGCCGACGGCGGACTGGCGCGGTGCGGAGGCGGCGGTCGTCGTTGCGTCCGCCCAGGAGCGTGCCGAGGCCGCGGACGCGATCGCCGATGCCGCGGCGACCGTGCGCGAGGTGTCCGGCGCGGACGCAATCGCCGCGAGCACCGAGGACCTCGGCGCTCTTGAGGAACTCGAACGGGAACTCAGCGAGGGCCGGGCCGATCCGCAGTCCGCCCGCGCCAGGGCCGCCGAATCGGTCGAGTCCGCGGCGTCGCGTCTGGAGCGTGAGGCGCAGGAGCGGATGGAGGCCGATCGGGCGCTGCGAGAGCGTTTGGCCCGCGCGGGTGGTGGGGCGGGGGCGTCGGGCCGACCGAACCCCTCCGATTCCTCAGGCGGCGAGTCGCCCGGCGAGTCGGGCGAAGCCGGCGAAGGGGCGCAGCCGGGCGGCCAATCGGGCACGGGGGATGATGTCGCCGCGCCGAACGACGCCGCGTCTCGCTTTGCGCGGGCCTTGCGGAACGGTGACCTGGAATCTGCCCGGGAGGCGGTGCGGTCGATGCGCGAAGACATCGAGCGTATGTCGCCCGAGGAGCGCGAGCGGCTCGCGCGACAACTGGAAGAGCTGGCCGAGGGATTGGACGAGCCGGAGGGCGGCGAAGCGGGCGCGTCGCCGGACGACCGGGATTCGGGATCGGCGTCTGATCCGGGCGAGCAAGCCAACGGCGCGGATGGACCCAACGACGGCGCGGACGCCGACAACGCTCGCGGCCCCGAGCAGCCGAGCGAGTCGCCGACGCAGGCAACAGGCCAGCCGTCGTCCGCCGACGCACAACCGGGCGGGACACAGCAGGCACCGCCCCAGCCGCAGACGACACCGACCCCGAACCAACGCGAGAACTCGACCGACCGGTCGCAGCGATCGCAGGAGTTGCAGGAGCGGGGCTTGTCCGAAGACGCCGCTCGCGACGTCGCCCGCGAGACCGATCCCGAGGCGATCCGTGAACGCTTGGAGCGTGAGGGCGTGGACCCGGCGACGGCGGAGCGTCAGTCGCGCGAGATCGCCGAGGAGAACCGCGAGCGGGAAGCCCAGCGGTCCGGCGAGCGGGAAGCCCAGGAGCGGGCCCGCGACATCGGTGAGTCGCTCCGCGAGGCTGCCCGGGCCATCGAACGAGGCGAGCAGGACCAGCGTTCGCAATCGCAGCAGCCGTCGCAGCAGCAGCCTGGCGAGAACCAGCCCGGCGAGAACCAGGCCGGCTCGGATCAGCCCGACCCACAGCAGCCAGCACAAGAACGACCCGGCCAGACGCAACCCGGCCAACGGACCAGCCCGCGGCCGGGTCAGCAGGAGTCGGGGCGAGAGCAACCGAGCCAACAAGAGCCCGGCTCTCAGCAACCCGGTGGAGAACAGCCCGCCTCCTCGCGGCCCGGTTCAGAACAGCCCGGCCCGCAGACAACCGAGCGACCCGCTGAACCCGGCGAGCAGCCCACAGGACGACCGACGGGCCAACCGGCCGGGCAGCCCACCGACCGACCAGGCGCCCAACCCGGACAGCAGCAGCCCCCCAACCCTTCCGACCCGACCAGTACCACGCCCGGCGAAGCCGCCGCGTCCGAGCAACCTGGTGAGCGTGACGGCCACGATGCCGGCCAGCGCCAAGCCAGGGACTCGAACGGTGCCGACAGCGAGGCCGAACGCGACCAGCTCACCGACGCCCCCGGCGACGAAACCGGGCGCGACGCCTCGCCCGGCGACATCGATCGCGCCCTGGATGCCCTCGAGCGCAACCTCGACCGGGCCGGCGATCTGCAGCGCAGGGCCGCGGAGAACCTCGACGACGCCCAGCGCCTCCGCGACGCGGCCGACCGCCTGCTGGAACGCACCACGCCCGAGCAGCGCGACCGCCTCTCGCGGCTCCAGCGTGAACTGGCCGAGCGTCAGCGATCCGCCCAGCGCCCCCGTTCGACCGAGCCGACGCGTTTCGAGTCGGTCAACGCCTCGCGTCCCGACGAGTCGGCCCGCGAGCAGATCATCTCCGAGTGGCTCGGCGAGCCGGGCGAGATGACCGCCGATCCCGCGGCCCGCCGGGAGGCCCTGGGCGCGCGCGTCCGGGAGGCCGCGGCCGGGGCCGAGCGAGCGGTCGAGGCCCAGGAGGTGCCGAGCCGCTACAGCGACCTGATCCGGCGCGTGTTCCGGCGCTACGGCGAGCGCGCGGGCGAGCCGCCGCGGGCCGAGGACGCGCCGGACGCCCGCCCCTAGCGCAGAGCCCGACGCGCGAGCGTCGTGGTCGATGGCGGGCGGAGCGCGTCGAACTTCGCGGGCGACCCGGGCAACGGACCGCGACGCTCGCGCGTCGGGCTCTGCGCCGTGCCCGCTCGAACGCCTCTACCATCCCGTCATGCCACGACGGATCTCACCAGCGGGCGTTGTCGTTCTGGCGATTGCCGGCGTCGCGGCCGGCGCGCTCGCGTGGGACCGCCTCGTCAAGCCCCACGTCATCCCCAAGCGGTTCCACGAGGTCGCCGCCGGCACGATCTACCGCTCAGGCAAACTCACGCCGGCCGCGATGGAGCAGGTCGTCCGTGGGCACGACATCAAGACCATCGTCGATCTGGGCGCCTGGGTCGATGACCCGCGCGGCGAGCGCCTTGAGGCCCGCACCGCCGACGTGCTCGGCGTCGAACGCCACGTCTTCGACCTCATCGGCGACTCGACCGGCGACCCGAACGACTACGTCGAGGCCCTCCGCCTCATGACCGACCCCGCCAACCAACCCGTGCTCGTGCACTGCGGGGCCGGCACCGAGCGCACCGGCATGCTGGTCTACATGTACCGGCGCATCGTCGAGGGGGCGACCCCCGAGGACGCGATGCGCGAGGCCCGGCGCATCGGACACAGCCCATCACGCAATCCGCACCTGGCCGAGATGATCGAGCGTTGGGAGCCGGAAATCACGCGGGCGTTCCGCGAGGGCGGGGCCATCGACGTTGGTGCCGCCCGAGGCCGGGGCGATCCGGCGCCGGCCGCGACCCCGGAGGACCCAGGCCCCGACGGCCCAACGCCTTCGGGCGCGGCCGGTACCGGCTCCCCGCCCGAGGCCGGGAATCCCGGCGTGGCAGGGCCCGGCACGCCATCCGGATCGCCCGACTGACGCCCAAGCTGCGCTGCGATCTTGCTCGCCCACGCCCGACAGACCATCGCTCGAAACAGTCCCCGCCACCACCGGAGCACCCGATGCCCACCGCCAAGGCCTACGCCGTCGACAGCGCCAAGTCCCCGTTCAAGCCCACGTCCATCCCGCGCCGCGAGCCGACTGCGAGCGACGTGCGGATCGAGATCCTCTACTGCGGCATCTGCCACTCCGACCTGCACCAGGCCCGCGACGAGTGGCACTCGGTCATGCCGACTGTTTACCCCTGCGTGCCGGGGCACGAGATCGTCGGGCGCGTGACGGCGGTCGGCGCCGGCGTCACAGGATTCAAGGTCGGCGACACCGTCGGTGTCGGCTGCCTCGTCGGTTCGGACCAGTCGTGCCCGAACTGCAAGAAGGACCTCGAGCAACTCTGCCCCAACATGGTGCTCACGTACAACTCGCCCGACAAGCACGGCACCGCGCCCGTGACCTACGGCGGGTACTCCGACAGCATCGTCGTCGACCAGCGCTTCGTCCTGCGCATCCCCAAGAACCTCGAACTCTCGGCCACGGCCCCGCTCCTGTGCGCCGGCATCACCACCTACTCCCCGCTCAAGCGGGCCAACCTTGGGCCCGGCAAGAAGGTCGGCATCGTCGGGCTCGGCGGGCTGGGCCACATGGGCGTCAAGATCGCCAAGGCGATGGGCGCCCGCGTCGCGGTGTTCACGACCTCGCCCAGCAAGGTGGAGGACGCCAAGCGCCTCGGGGCCGACGACGTGATCCTGTCCAAGGACCAGGCCCAGATGAACGCCCACGCCGGCTCCTTCCACTTCATCCTCGACTGCGTCTCGGCCAACCACGACATCAACGCCTACCTCAACATGCTCGCTCCCGACGGCGAGCTCACCCTCGTCGGCGCCCCCGAGGAGCCGCTGCAGGTCTTCGCTTTCGCGCTGCTCTTCGGGCGTCGCCGCCTCTCCGGCTCGATCATCGGCGGCATCGCCGAGACCCAGGAGATGCTCGACTTCTGCGGCAAGCACGGCATCACCGCCGACGTCGAGGTCATCCCGATCCAGAAGGTCAACGAGGCCTACGAGCGCCTGCTCAAGAGCGACGTGAAGTACCGCTTCTCGATCGACATGGCGTCGCTGAAGAACGGATAAGCAAGCGGGGCCAACCAACGCGGCTTCGTCTACCTCCTGCGAGCGGCCCCAAGCAAGCACCGCGTTACACTCCACGCTCCGAAAGCCCAGGGCACGTGGCCCCGGGCCACTTCCGAATCGTCGGGTGCGGCGCGCGTGACATCGAGATCGAACAAGCCGGAACCGGTTTCGTCCGCGCCGCGGCCGCGTCGCGCCGGCGTGGCCGCGCTCCCGCAGTGGGCCCAGGCCGCGGGCCTGCTCGCCCTCTGCGCCATCCTTTTCGTCGTCGGTCTCGGCGACCGCGGGCTGGCCTATTCCGAGGGCCACCGCGTCGGCCCCGCCTGGGAGATGCTCGACGCCGGCATGCCCTGGGAGGCCGGCGACGCCTGGCTCGTGCCGCGACTGTTCGAGACGCCCTACCTCCGCAAGCCGCCCGGGATGATGTGGGCCATCGCCGCGTCGAGCGCCCTGCTCGGCAAGACCGAACTCGCGGCCCGATTGCCCTCGGCGATCGCGATGGCCGTTCTCGTGCTCGTCTCGTGGCGCGTCACGACGCGCTGGGTGGGCAGCCCGTGGGGCCTCGCCGCCGGCGTGGCGCAGGCGCTGTTCCCGTTCTTTTGGTCCAGCGCACGGGCCGCGGAGATCGAGATGCTCCATGCCGCGAGCGGGGGCGTGGCGGCTCTGCTCCTGGGCGATGCGCTGCTCCGGCGCGACAGGCTCGGATGGTTGTCGGCGCTCGGGTCCGGTTGCGCTCTGGCAGCGATGGCGCTGGCCAAGGGCCCCGCGGCCCTGCCCGTTGTCGCCGCGATCGTCCCCGCGGCGTGCATCGTCCGGCGTTCGATCGGCGTGATGGCCCGCCCTTGGCTCGCGCTGGTTCTGGTCGTGCCGGGGCTGGTGCTGGGGCTGGTGAGTTTGGCGATGGCCGAGGCCCTCGGTCGCGTGCATGGTCCCGTGATCACGCAGGACGTCGGCGAGTTCCTGTGGGAGGGCTCAAAGGTCAGTCGGATCCTCACGCTGCCCGGCGCGGCGTGGGTGAGCATGCTGCCCGCGGGTCTCGCGTTGCTGCTGTTCCTGCCGCGACGCCGGGCCGAGCGAGAGGCAGCCAGCGACGCAGGTGAGATCGCGTTGCGTGCCGAGGAAGCCGGACGCGTCTTTGCGCTGGCATGGCTGATCGCCATCCTGTTCTACACCGCGATCGGCGTCTCCAACCCGCGGTACACGCTGCCCGCGGGCACGCTGCTGCCGCCGGTTGTGGCCGCCGCGCTCGCGTCGTGGCGCACTCCCAAAGGAATTGGCGGCATGGCGGGCGCCCGGCGGGGCGCGGCCCGCGTGCTGTGGCTGGGATGGCCCGGCGTGTGGGTCGGCGTGCTGGCCGCGGGCTTCGTCGGTTTCCTGGTCTGGTACGAGGCCCCGCGCGGGCGCACCAGCGGCGATGAGGCCGGGGCCGGCCTCGCCGCCGTGCTCGAACGCGCGGCCGACGGAGCGAGCGGCCGGGAGGTCGGGCTCGACTCTCGCGGCCCGATCGTCTGGGCCGACCAACTCGTCGAGTGCCGCCCCGAGGTCCTGCTGTACGCACGCCGCTGGAACCCGCTCGTGCGGGCGCGGTGGGTCAAGCCGCTTGAGTCGGTGGAGCCCGCCGTCGGCGACATCCTGATCGTGCGGACCGATCGGCACGGGCTGGGCGATGGCGAGCCGACCGAACGCGATCGCTGCGCCGCCCTGCTCCAACGCGCCGAGCGGATCGACGCGTTCGATGTCCACAAGTACTCGTTCGAGGTGTACGCCGTCCGGGCGAGCCCGGGCACCGAACTCCCTGGAAACGAGCATCTTCCGGACCAACCCGCCCGAGGACCTGAGCCGTGAACGACGCCGCAGACACGCCGTCGAGCGTCGACGCGGGCAACCCGCTCGACGGCGTCCGCCCCCGCAACGCGGCCTGCGAGCACTGCGGCTACCAGTTCGGCGGCGCGATCACCATCGAGCACGGCGCCATCCGCTGCCCGGAGTGCGGCCTCGACACGATCTTCTCCTTCGAGCCGATGGCCCGGACCCGCCCCGCCAGAGCCCGCCTTTGGCGTGTGACGGCGCGCGGCCTGACCATCTTCCTGGTGCTCCTGTTCCTGTATCTGCTCTATGGCGCGATGTTCGGCTCTCGCAACGCGCCGTGGTGGCAACCGCTGTCCATCGCCATGGCCGTCGGACTCACGGTCGCCGTGTTCGGCCTGATCGTCAGCCTCATCACGTGGATCAGGAAGCGTTCCGGGCTTTGAACAGGGCCTTGAACAGAGCCTGACACCGGGCTTGGATCCGGTCGCCGCTCCCACGCCGACGCATTGGTCGACGGGTACGCGTCGGCTCGCCCCGGGCACCCCTCAAGCCCCCGGCTTCTCCGCCTGCTCCCGCAGCGCCTCGGCCTGGCGGGCCACCCAGTCCCGCCCCTCCATCAGCGCCGCGATCTTCGCCTGCAACGCCTCGATCCGCGCCTTCTGCTGCTCGCTCCACGCGGCCTGCTTGGCGATCCGCGCGTCCCGCTCTCCCAGCCTCGCCTCGAACGACTCCCGCTGCTCCGCCAGCCGCCGCTCCAACTCACGCTTCTGATCGCCCAGCCACTTCTCGCCGCCCTTGTGCGCCTCGATCGCGGCCCGCAGCGTCGCGATCGTCTGGTCCCGCTCGCGCAGGCGGTCGTCCATCTCCCGCCGCTGGGCCGCCAGCCACTCCGCGCTCTTGCGCTGCTCGCCGATCACGCCGCGCAAGCGCTCCCGCTCGTCGGCCGACTCGCGCGAGAGTGTGTCGAGCCGCGCCGCCAGCGCGGCATGCCGCTGCTCAAGGTCGGTCCGCTGCTGCTCCAGCCACGAGCGACCCCGCTCCTGACGCGAGATCCAGCCCCGCGTCTCGGCCAGCGCCCGCTCGAGTTCGCGGCGCTGCTCCCGCAGCCACTCGATCGCCCCCGTCTGCTGCTCGCTCCAACGCTTCAGGTCGCCGAGCGCCCGACGGCGCACCAGCGTCCACGCCAGTCCCGGGCGATCGCGGAAGTGGTCCAGGCACGCCAGCCCGAACGCGCACCGGGCCGCCAGTTCCACCGCCTGCTGCAGGTCCACCAGCCCGAACGTCAGCGGCTCATCGAGCGAGCCCAGGATGTTGGTCCAGTCGCGTGCATCCAGCACGCGCGTCAGTTCGCCGAGGCCCCGCCGGAAGTCGGGGCGGGCCGCGTCAAGGTCCCCATCGGCCGCGGCGATCAGCCCCGCCTGGAACGACGCATCGATCGTCTTGCTCGCCAGCAGCGGGCTGAACGCGAGCACGTCCATGCGTGCGCATCGCTGGAACGCTGCGCGAGCCTCGCCCCGTCGCCCGACCGCCAGATGCAGCAATCCCGCGAGATACGCGTTCGAGATGGTCCATCGGCGTGCGTGAGGCGCAGCGTCGGTGCCGCGAGCGTCGACGTTCGATTCGTACGCGTTCGCCTGGGCAAGCCACGCGTCGGCCTCGCCTGCCGGAAGCGTCGGCACATCCAGCAGGCGATACCCAAGCACGCACAGCGCCGCCCCGACATCCGGCGTTGCCGCGGCACGCTCATGTCCCGATCCACCCGCCAGGCCCGACGCCTCGATCACCCGCCGCGCCATCGCCGCAAGTTCGGCCTTGTTCGTGCCGCGCAGCCCCAGCGCCACCATCGCCCGCACCAGCCACGGGTTCTCGTAGTCCCGCCCGAACGCCGCCACGTTCGCAGAGTGCTCAGGGTCATCGCCCGCCACGCCCCGCGCCGGGTAGACGCTCTCCACATAAGGCGTTGCCGCCCCAACTGGGTCCTTCATCGCGACCGCGAGCCACCATTCTGCAGGTGGCGTCGAAGGGCCGTTCCCGCCCTCGCCCTTCGGATCCCCGTCCGATGCGCTCGCGGGCGCCAGCGCCACATCCCGCAAGGACCGCGCTCCTTCTCGGTGCTTCATCCCCCCGCCCGCGATCTGCGCGAACCGCTTCTCGAGGATGAACCGTTCCCCGAGTTCCGCCCCCAGACGCGCCCAGTCGTACACCTGCAGGTGGTGCGGGTTCGGATCGCGTCCAGTCTCATCCGTCCAGTCGTTCGGCACGCTCAGCACCAGCCGCCCGCCGGGGCGCAGCACCCGGCGTGCCTCGTCCAGGAACCGCCCCGGCTCGCCCAGATGCTCCAGCGTTTCGAACGACACCACCACATCGATGCTCGCATCGCCGAAGCGGGACAGGTCCGCCGCGTCTCCGACGCCGAACTCAATCGGTCGCCCCGCCCGCTCGTTGCCCTCTCCCGAATCCCCACACGCGCCGCTCGAACCGCCCCCGAAGCAGTCCCGCGCATACGCGACCGCCGATTCCGACGAGTCGATCCCCACCACCCGCGCCGCCTGCGAGCCCGCACGCACAATCGCGCTGCCATACCCAAGCCCGCACGCCACGTCCAGCACGGTGTCCCCCGGACGCACGAACTGGCACGCCAGGTGGTACCGCGCGATGTGCGCGTCGCTCCGCCGCCCCGCCTCCCGCAGCATGTCCATGTGCAGGTCGCGCTCGCCCTTGAGCGACTCCAGCGGCCACCGCGCAAGCGCCGCCGCCGGCACCTTCTCCAGCACCAGCGTCGCCTGCCAGCCCTCACTCTCCAGCGCGTCGTACGCCACCGCGGCCAGCATCAGCGGATGGCGGCGCAGCCCGGCCTCGAAGCACCGGCGCTCCCACCACGCCCGCTCGCGCACCGTCAGGTGCCACGCCCCGTCCCGGTCCGGCGTCGTCGCCACCCGCACGAACAGGAACCGGCGCGACACCCGCGCCATCTCCGCCAGCGCCGCCGGCACGTCCGCCTCGTCCAGGTGTTCGAGCACGTCGGTCGACACGACGGTGTCAAACGCCCCATCCTCGAACGGCAGTTGCAGCAGCGACCCGCGAACAAACCGCCCCGCGGCCGCCTCGTTGGACGCGTCCACGCACTTCTGGGCCACGTCCAGCCCGGTGGCATCAACCCCAAGCCGCAGCAGCGCCCGCACCAGCCCGCCCATCCCGCTGCCGACATCCAGCAGCCGCCCCGGACCGCAGGTGGCCAGGATCGCCTCGGCGGTCTGGTCCAGATCGCGGATCGAGCACGACCCCCAGCGTGAAGGGTCGTCCCAGTACGAGTCATACATGGCGGCGTAGTCGGGCAATGGGCGGCTCGGGGAGTTGGGATTCGGAGTGGAACGCGATGGGCGCGAAGAACGCGACGCAAGAAACGAGGTGGTCGCGAAGCTGATCGTAGAGGGGCGTCCCACCCCCAACCCGCGTCGACCCAAATGCCCGCTCCAACCACCGAAGCACGGCACCCACGCGCTTCCGCGGCCCCGGTCCCACTCGCGTCCTTCGCGTCCTTCGCGTTCCACCCGTCGAGCGCGTAGCCTCTAATCCAACACCGCCGCCCGCATCCGCAGGTCCACCATCCCCCCAAAGAAGTACTCCTCCCGCGCGATCTTCACCTCGAAGAACGCCGCCTCGTCCAGCCAGTGCAGCATCCGCAGGTTCCGGTAGTCCGGCGTCGGCTCGTGCGTCACGCACGCCTGCACCTCATAGAACCCGGCACCCAGCGTGCAGATCCACTCGAACTCCACCGTCAGGTTCTGCCCCGCCTCGAACGACCGGTCCCACAGCACGGGAGGGTCCGCCATCCCCGCGTGCTCGCCCCCGGCCCCGGTCGGGTCGTCGTACGGCCTCAGCCCGCCCCAGGTGGCCATGTCCTGGTTCAGCGTGCCCCACGAGTACACCTTCACGCCCAGTTTGTCCCGCAGCCGCAGCGCCACGTTGACATGCTCGATGTCCCGCTCGAACCGCACGCCCACGCGGACCATCACCCGGTCGCCCGGATAGAACAGCGAGCACCCCTCGCCGTCGCTGCCCAGCAGCTCAACCCGCGTGATCGTCGCGTCGCGGTCGCCGTAGGACGCGGGATTCTCGGGCATGTCCAGCGGCGCGGGCGTCGAGATCGTGCCGCCCGCCGACGCGGCCGCCTGAGCACCCGCCGCGCCTTCCGCCGCGCACGGCACCTGCACGGCCGACACGCCCGGCGTCGCTTCCCCCGCCCCCGCGGCCCCATCCCGCTTCGGCTCAGGCCCCTTCCGCTTCAACACCGCCTCCAGCCGCTGCGTCGTCCACCGCTTCTCCTCCTCGTGCAGGATCCGCCGGTACTCCAGCAGCACCTCGCCCGGCGAGCCCATCGCCCGCAGCCGCCCCTGGTGCAGCAGCACGCAGCGGCTCGTCAGCGTCCTGATGATCTCCTGCTGGTGCGACACGAACAGCAGCGTCGTGCCCGCCTCCCGCAGCATCCGCAGGCGCTCGTGGCACCGCTTCTGGAACAGGTTGTCCCCGACCGTCAGCGCCTCGTCGATGATCAGCACCTCGGGACGCACCTGCACCTGCACCGCGAACGCCAGGCGCACCCGCATCCCCGTCGAGTACGTCTTGGCCGGCTGGTCCAGGAACCGCCCGATGTCGGCGAACGCCGCGATCTCGTCGAACTTCTCGTCGGTCTCGCGCCGCGTCAGCCCCAGGATCGCCCCGTACAGGTACACGTTCTCGCGCCCCGTGAACTCCGGGTTGAACCCCGAGCCGAGTTCCAGCAGAGCCGCCACCCGCCCGCGCACCTCGATCCGCCCCTCGGTCGGCACCAAGGTGCCCGCGATCATCTGCATCAGCGTCGACTTGCCCGACCCGTTCCGCCCCACGATTCCGACCGCCTCGCCCGGGAACACCTCGAACGACACGCCCCGCAAGGCCCAGAACTCCTCGAAATACTGGCGGCCCCGCCACCGCAGCAACGCCTGCTTCAGCCGGTCCTCCGGCTTGTTGTAGATGTGGTAGCACTTGCCCAGGTTCTGCACCGACACCACCGGCGGGCCGGAAGGACGAGCCGCGGCCGGCGCGGGCTGCGTCGTCGCGCCCTTCTTGACGCCCGGCGTGCCCGCAGCAACTCCGGCGCTGCGTGGTCCGGGACGCGCAGCCGCGGCTCCAACCGCGCCGTCGCGCGTCGCCTCCGCCGCCGCTCTCGCCCCGACCTCAGATGACATCGGCGAACCCCCGCTTGGCCTTCGTGAACACCGCGTACGCCGCCACCACACCCAGCAGCCCCGCCAGCGTCACCACCCCCAGCCCGATCCACCACGCCCCGTCCGGGTTCCGCCCGTCCACCAGGCACTGCCGCCCGAACTGCACCACGCTCGTCAGCGGGTTGATCGCGATCAGCCACCGGAACCGCTCCGGCACGATGTCCATCGGATACACCAGCGGCGTCAGAAAGAACAGCGCCCGCCCGAGCGGCCCGTTGACGATGTGCCGAAGGTCGCGCACGAACACCCCGATCGCCGCCAGCAGCGTGCACACCCCCAGCCCCAAGAGCGCCACCGGCACGATCGCCAGCGGGAACAGCAGTTCCCACCCCGTGAAATGTCCGACCACCACTGCCTTGGCGACCACCAGCAGCACGCACGAGATCGCCGTGTGGAACAGCACCACGCCGATCGCCGACACCGGCAGGATCTCCAGCGGGAACACCAGTTTCTTCACGAAGTTGGGCCGCCCCGCAACCAGCCCCGGCCCGCGGTTCATCGGCTCCGTGAACAGGTGGAACAGCGTGATGCCGCAGAACAGCCACAGGGCATACTCCAGCGGCGGGCGGTTGCCCCGCGCCCCCAGGATCGTCCCGAACACAATCGTGTAAATCGCCAGCATGATCGCAGGCGTGATCGCGACCCACGCCCAGCCCAGCACCGTGTCGCGGTTGGCGCTGTGGATCTCGCGGATCGTGAACTGTCGGATCAGGGCCCGGTGCGAGTAGAACAGCCGCACCAGCCGCGCCGGGTTCAGCAGCGCCAGCACCGGCGTCGGCGCGGCCGAGTGGATCGTCGTGTTGAGCGGAACGGTCGTCATTGGTTGATCGAGTCGGAGTACGCAGGGGTCGCCGAGTGGGCCGAGGGATGCGGAGGAATGCAGCGGGTCAAGACCGGAACACCGCGCTCCCGCGCGAAAAGCACAGGCACCCGTCCCACGCAAGACCCCTCAACAACCCCGCGTCGCCACCACCAACTCCCCCCTCAGCGTCCCTCCGCCCTCTCCGCGTTCTCAGCGTACTCCCGTCTCCCAATTCCCAACTACCAGTCCCCCCCAACCTCATACCCCATCGCCACCAGCATCTCCCCCGCCTCGTCCTTGAACCACCGCCCGAAGTCCTCCGTCGCGTAGTTCCGCCAGTCCCCGACCTCGCCCTTGCGATAGAACGATTTCGGGTCCTCGCGCCCGAACCCGGGCGACGTCCGCGACTTCTCCGAGATGGGCCGCGCCTCGGCCGGGTCCAGCCCCAGGAACCGGTACATCACCGCCCGCTGGCCCTCGGGGTCCGCGTGCAGGTCCTCGTACCGCACCAGCAGGATCGGCCCGTCGAACTCGCCCGCCCTCGACTTCTCCATCATCTCCAGGTGGTTGCGGATGTACCGCGCCCACCCCCGACCGCACGCCCGTACCCACTCCTCGCACGAGAACAGCAGTTCCGGCGACGACGCGAACATGTTGGGGTCCGCCTCGAACCGCTCACGCAGGTCCGCCATCAGCGTCCGGTGCGGCTCGCTGAACGGCCCGCCGATCCGCAACTGGTGGAACGTCCACGACGTGGCCACATCCCGCCCGTCCCGCACGATCACCAGGTTTGGCGCCCCCGGCAGGAACCGGTCGATCGGCGCCGGCGTCTTGTCGCACAGCCACTCGGCCCGGGGACGCTTCGCGACCGTCGTCGCCACCATGCGCCGGACCAGTTCCTGGAACCACTCGTCGGCGATCGACTTCATCGGCTCGCGCGAGCCCATCGACCACGTCTCGCTCGTGAACCGGTTCAGGGCATCCTTGAGCATCTCGAGGTGGAACTCGCCATCCACCACGATCCGCGGGTGCAGGTTCAGCAGGCTGCCCATCCAGTTCGTGCCCGAGCGCATGTGCCCGCGCAGGAAGCAGATCCGCCGCGCCACGCCATCGACGACGACCGTGTTGGCCGCCCCCTGGGCCTGCCCGGACGCACCGTCAGGTGTTCCCGCGCCCGCCAGACCGGCCGGCGGCGTATGCGGATTCGCAACGGCAGGGCCTGTCGGCGCCACGGGGCCTCCTTGCTTGATCGTCTCAGCGGAACTCGCCATCGGGAAGCGTATGCGGGGCGGTTCGGGCCGTCGGCCCAACCACCGCCTGTCACCAGACCCGAGCCCGTCCGCGATCCGAAGCCCGGGCGGCTCCCCGCGTACCCTTCCAGCACCCCCACGAAGGAGCCACCATGCCCCTCTACGAGTACATTTGCGAGCAGGACGGCACCGTCCTCGAACTCATGCGCCCGATGGCCGACGCCGACCGCCCGGTCGACGACCCCGAATCCAAGGGCCGCACCTTCACCCGCAAGTTCTCCACCTTCGCCGCCGGCGTCGGCTCCTCCGCCGCCGCGTCCGCCACAAGCCTCCCCATGGGCGGATGCTGCCCCTGCGGCAAAAACCAGGGCATGTGCGGCTCCTGACATCGCCCCATCCGCCCGCACCCCACCCCGGCACCCCGCTTGCGTCCACGCGGGCATGATCTCCTACGGCATCCACCTCTCCGCCTCCGGTGCCCTCACCTCCATGCACCGCCAGGACGTCATCACCAACAACCTCGCCAACGCCAGGACCCCCGGCTTCAAGCCCGACATCGCCCTCCAGATCGCCCGCGACCCCGCCCGCATCGAGGACGGCCTGGGCAACCTGCCCTCCAACGAACTCCTCGAACGCCTCGGCGGCGGCACGCACGTTCTGCCGACCATCGTCTCCTACGCGCAAGGCGTGCTCGAACAGACCGACCGACCCCTCGACATGGCCATCCGGGGCGACGGCTTCTTCGCCGTCCGAGACGCCGCCGCCGCCGCCCGCGACGGGGGCGACGGCCTCCGCCTCACCCGCGACGGGCGCATGACCCGATCGTCCGACGGCCTGCTCGTCACC
>JAWKTE010000029.1:0-29029 GCA_041401985.1 Phycisphaerales bacterium | reverse complement strand
GTCCACCGCGGGGCGGCACGAGTTCTCCGGCGGCTCCATGTTCAGCGCCAACTTCAGCACGCCGCCCTCGCGCTCCACGACCATGTGCTGACCGCCCGGCGCGATGTACACGTGCCCCGCCTGCAGACGCATCCCCGCGGCGCCCTCCACCACGCGCACCCCGCACTGCGTGTCCAGACGCTCGGCCAGCAACTTCGTGAACACGGGCGGCATGTGCTGCACCAGCACCACCGGCACCGGCAGGTCCTTGGCAAGCCCGGGCAGCACCACCGACAACGCGTTGGGACCGCCCGTCGAGACCCCGATCGCCACGACATCGATCCCGGCCCGCGTGCCCGGCCGAACCGCCGGCGCGATGGGCGGCTTCGGACGCGGCGCCGCCGCCGGGGCCGCGAGCGTCGCGGCCCCGGACCCGCCGCCCACGCCAGCGGACGGGGCCGCCCCGGCGTCGCGGCCGCACAGGGCCCGGATCTTCGGGATCATCTCCTCCCGCACCCGCGCCATCGCCTCGCCCACCTTGCCGACGTTGGCCGGCTTGGTCGCGTAGTCGCTCGCGCCCGCCGACAGCGCGTCGAGCGTCGTCGCCGCCCCGCGCCCGGTCAGCGTGCTGAACATGATCACCGGCAGTTTCGGGTACGTCTTGCGGATCTCCCGCAGCGTCTCCAGCCCGTCCATCTCGGGCATCTCGACGTCCAGCGTCACCACGTCCGGGTTGACCTGCGGGATCTTCTGCAGCGCGATCTTGCCGTTGGCCGCCGTTGACACCTCGATGTCCGGGTCGGTCGACAGCGTGTCGGTCAGGATCTTCCTGACCACCACCGCGTCATCCACAATCAGCACCCGGATCTTCGGCACCGCCCGCTCCTTGCCCGACGCCAACGACCACGCACGCCCCGCCGCACGCGCGGCGACAGCACCACACCCACGCCCGCCGACGGCTCACGCCACCAGCATCTGCAACTTGTCCTTCAGCACGTCCTTCGTGAACGGCTTCATCAGGTACTCGTTCGCGCCCGCCTCAAGCGCCTTGCACACCTGCGAGGTCTCGACCTCGGTCGTGACCATCATCAGCTTCATCGCGTCGTGGCCGTGGTCCTGGCGGACCGCCTTGACGAACTCGAAGCCGTTGAGCACCGGCATGTTCCAGTCCACCAGCGCGATGTCGAACGGGCCGGACTTCTGGAGCACCCCGAGGGCCTCCTTCCCGTCCGCCGCCTCCTCGCACGAGTACCCCAGGTCCTGGAGCGCCGTCCGGATAATCATCCGCATCGCGCGGCTGTCGTCGATGACTAGGGCTCGCATGCACGGCTCCTTCCCAGGTGCAATCCCGAATCGCGCCGCCGGTCTTTCGACCGGCAGCACGCGTTGCTCAAGCCGGGGGCGGATCGACCGCCCATTTCACCGTCCCGGCGGGGTCACAGCTGGAACTGCGAGACCGCCTGCTGCAGCTCCGAGGCCATCCGGGACAGTTCGCCCGCGGCCTTGGAGGTGTCGCTGGCGCCCGTCGTCGTGCTCTTGGCCGCACTGGCCACGCCCGTGATGTTCTGGGCGATCTCCGACGCGCCCTTGGCCGCCTCGGTGATGTTCCGGGTCATCTCGTTCGTGGTCGCCGTCTGCTCCTCGACGGCGCTGGCGATGGTGTTGGAGATGTCGTTGATCTGGTTGATGATGCTCCCGATCTGCCCGATCGCCTCGACCGACGCGTTCGTGTCGCCACGGATCGCCTCGATCTTCTGGCTGATGTCCTCGGTCGCCTTGGCCGTCTCCTTGGCCAGCTCCTTGACCTCGTTGGCCACCACCGCGAAGCCCTTGCCGGCCTCGCCGGCACGGGCCGCCTCGATCGTCGCGTTCAGGGCCAGCAGGTTGGTCTGCTGGGCGATCGACGTGATCACCTTGATCACCTTGCCGATCTCCACGCTCGACTCGCCGAGCTTCGCCACCGTGCTGTTGGTGCTGTCGGCCACCTTCACCGCGGTCGTGGCGATCCGGGCCGCCTCCGCCGCGTTCTTGGCGATCTCCTTGATCGAGGAGGTCATCTCCTCCGCGGCGGTCGCCACGGTCTGCACGTTCTTCGAGACCTGCTCCGACGCCGCCGACACCACGTTCGCCTGGGCGCTGGTCTCCTCGGCGTTGGCGCTCATCTGCGTGCTGATCGAGGTCAGCTCCTCGCTGCTGCTGGCCAGCGAGTGGGCGTTCTGCCCGATCCCGCCCACCGTCTGACGCAGCGACTCGAGGAACCGCGTCAGCCCCTCGCCCATCTGCCCGATCGCGTCGGACCCGTTGACCGAGACCTCCCGGGTCAGGTCGCCCTCGGCCGCCGCGTTCACGACCTCGAGGATCGCGCTGACCTTCTCCTGGAGTTCCTGGGCCATCTGACGCTCACGCTCGGCCGCGTCCTTGATCGCCTTCTCCGTCGCCAGTTTCTGCGTGATGACCTCCCAGGTCACCATGGCACCGACGTACTGGCGGTTCTGGTCCAGCACCGGGCTGACCAGCAGGTCCAGCGTCTCGTCGCCCACCTTGATGTGCGCCGTGTGTGGCAGGTTCCGCTGGTCGGCCAGCATCTGCCGCTGGTGCTCCGGGCGCTTGTGGAAGATGTCGATGTTCTGGCCGAGCATCTGGTCGGCCTTCACCGGCAGCAGGTGCTCGATCCCCTTGAGCGTCTTGACCGACTCGGGGTTGATGTAGCGGATGACCAGGTCTCGGTCCGCGAACATCACGTTGATGGGCATCTGCTCCATCATCGACGACACCCGCGCCGACTCGGCCTGCTGCGCGATCCGCTCCAGCGCCGACGACACCATCCGACCCACGTTCCGCAGCGCGTTCAGGCGGTCCTGGCTCGGCTCGAGCGTCTCGAGCGAGAAGAAGTCCATCGTGCCCGCGACCTTCCCGTTCTGCGTGATCGGGAAGCACACCCCGCTCTTGACCCCCGCACGCTGGGCCGGGGCCCGTCGGCAGCAGTCCGTCACCTCGCCCAGGTCCTTCACGAACACCAGGTCGCGGCTGCGCCAGGCGCGCCCGGACAGGCCCTCGCCCTCGCGGAACTTCGCCGACGCCGTCGCCCGCGCGAACTCGTCGTTCACGCTCCCGCTCTCGACGCCGAACTTCAGGCAGTTCTCCTTCGCGTCCAGCGGCCAGTACGAGCCGTACGCCCAGCCGAACGCCTCACGCACCGTGTTCAGGGCCGCCATCACCGCCTCATTGGGCGAGTTGGCGCCGTTGACCGCCTCCAGCACGCGCGACACCGCCGCGGTGTCCGTGGCCACCTGCGCCTGACGCTGCGACTCGAAGATCCGCTCGATCGTGCTGCTGACCAGCTTCCCAACGCTCCGCAGCGTGTCCAGACGCTCCTGCGACGGGTTCAGCGTCGTGAGCGCGAAGAAGTCCATCGTCCCCAGCACCTGGCCCTTGGTCATGATCGGGAAGCACACACCGCTCTTGACCCCGGCCCGCTGGGCCGGCTCCCGACGGCAGCAGTCCTTCACCTCGCCAAGGTCCTTCACGAACACCAGGTCGCGGCTGCGCCACGTCCGGCCGGACAGGCCCTCGCCCTCGCGGAACCGAGCCTCCGCCGTCACGCGGCTGAACTCGGCCGTCACCGTGCCGGTCTCGATGCTGAAACGCAGCGCGTTCTCCTTCTGGTCCAGCGTCCAATACGACCCATACGCCCAGCCGAACGCCTGCTTGACCGCGTCCAGCGCCGCCCGAGCAGCCTCCGTGACCGTCGTCGCACGCCCCAGGGCCTCGACCACCTCGGTCACCGCCTTGGTGTTCGCGTTGGCCTCCTCGAGCATGATCTCGAGCTGCGCCTCGGTCTCCAGACGCTCCGCCTCCGGGATGTCCACGTTGTTCAGAGCCGTCGCCTTCCCGTTGCTGTTTGCCATGGCTGAGTCCCTTCAATACCTGGTCTGCGATGTGCTGTTCCCACGGGCCGAGTCCGCACACCGCGGCGGGCCCCGTTGTTCCTTCACGATGGCCCGGCGTCACGCCGCGGCCGCAACCCCGATCGCCCGCTCCGTGTCCACGATCATCAGGAGCCGGTCCTTCAACTTGAACACGCCCTCGATCAGTTCACGCGTCACCCCAGAGATCGTCTCGGGCGGACGCTCGAACGCCTCCTCGCTCACCGTCACAACGTCGCCGATCTCGTCCACCAACAGGCTCGTCGCCCCGTCGGCGGTCCGCACCACGACGTTCATCGGCAGCACGCCCTCCGGCCGCGGCTTGAGCCCAAGCCGCTCCCGAAGGTCGATCGCCGTCACGATCTGACCGCGAAGGTTGATCAGCCCGCGGACCACCGCCGGCGCCAGCGGCACCCGCGTCATGTCCTGGTACCGGATGACCTCCTGCACCTTCAGAACCTCCACGCCGCAGTACATCCCGTCGACGAAGAACGTGCAGAACTGGCGGTCCGTGCTCATTGGCCGTCTCCTCGCCCGCAACGGGCTGCCTGCTCAGACTCCCTGCGCCACACCGGCACCCGCACCGGCACCCGCGCCGACATCCGCGCCGCCCGCCTCGCCGGCCCACGACTCGTCGTCCTGCAGCACCGAGCGGATCACGCCCTCGACGTCCAGCAGTTCCGTCACCTTGCCCTCGATCACCGCCGAGCCGATCACCCCCGACCGCAGCCCCGTCCGCTTCACCGACACCGACTGCTCGACGATGTCCACGATCCGGTCCACGACCAGCCCGATCGACTGCTCGCCGCGCGTCACCACGATCACCTGGATGCTCTCGCCGGCGCCCTCGGCCCCCGGCGCGGCCCCGGCGTCCGCCGTCCCGCCCGAGTAGCCCAGCACCCGGCCCAGCGGCACCAGCGGCATGATCCCGCCGCGATACTGCATCACCGGCTGCTCGCCGGACTGCTCCACCAGGTCCCGCGGGAACTCCTCCAGACGCGCCACCATCGACAGCGGGATCGCCATCCGGTGCGTGTCGCTCACGCGGAACAGCAGCAGCGTCTGCCGCGTCCCGCCGCTCGACTCGCCCTTCTGGCCCGACTCGTGCAGGTTCCGCTCGCGACCCTCGCGCACCACGCCGGCACGCTGGGCCAGGCCCATCACGTCCAGGATCAGCGCCACCCGCCCATCGCCCATGATCGTCGCGCCCGCGAACGTCGCCAGGCCCTTGAAGATCTTGCCCAGCGGCTTGACCACGATCTCCTCGGTGTCGTTGATCTGGTCCACCACAAGCCCGAACTGACGCCCGTCGGCCTGCAGCACCACGATGTTCACCTCGCCCGCGCCCGCCACCTGCTCCATCCGGTCCAGCAGCGCGATGATCTGCTCCGACATCGTCGACACGCTCCGCAGGCACTCCTCGGCGTCGTCGCCCCGCTTGTCGTTCTTCGCAACGATCGCGTCCCGCACCGCGTTGTGCATCTGCATGTGCAGCGACTCGAGCGACCGGAACTCCGCCAGCCCGCCGAACTCCGCCTGGCCCTCGCCATAGATCCACTTGCCCAGCGCGCAGTCCCGGTGCGTCGCCGCCTTCTCCAGCGTCAGCTCCGCCTTCCCATCCAGGAACTCGCGCAGCGTCCGCTTCCAGTTCAGGTGCTTCTCACGCGCCACCGCGAAGTCGATCCCCGCGACCGTGCCCCCGCGCGACGACGACGAGCCGTTCCGACCCAGTTCCTTCGACAGGTACACCAGCGGCAGCAGCCGCCCGCGCAGGCGGTACACCGGCGTGCCGTGGACCTGCTCGATCCGCTGGCTCGCCTCACGCCCCTCGACCCGCACCAGTTCCAGCAGGCTCACCTGCGGGATCGCGAACCGGTCCCCGCCGCTCGACACCACCAGCGCCGGGATGATCGCCAGCGTCAGCGGGATCTTGATCCGCAGCGTCGTGCCCTGACCGAAGCGGCTCTGGAGATCGACGGTCCCGCCGATCTTCTCGATGTTCGTCTTCACGACGTCCATCCCGACCCCGCGCCCCGACACGTTCGTCACCTTCTCCGCCGTCGAGAACCCCGGCGCGAAGATCAGGTTCGCCGCCTCGCGCTCGCCCATCCGGGCCGCCTGGTCCGCGGAGATCATGCCCCGCTCGACCGCCCGCTGCTTGACCCGCTCGGCGTTGATCCCCGCGCCGTCGTCGATGATCTCGATGTTGACCTGCCCGCCCTCGTGGAACGCACGCAGGTACAGCAGCCCCTCCTCGGGCTTGCCCGCCGCCACCCGCTTCTCGGGCGACTCGATCCCGTGGTCCACCGAGTTGCGGATGATGTGCGTCAGCGGGTCCTTGATCGCCTCGATGATCGTCTTGTCGAGTTCCGTGTCCCGGCCCTGCATTTCGACCCGCACCTTCTTGCCGCACATCTGCGACAGGTCGCGCACGATCCGGGGGAACTTGCTCCACACGTTGCCGATCGGCTGCATGCGCGTCTTCATCACGCCCTCCTGCAGCTCGGTCGTGATCAGGTTCAGACGCTGCGTCGATCCCGACAGGATCGCGTTCTCCGCCGTCGCGCTGTACTGCAGGATCTGGTTCCGCGCCAGCACCAGCTCGCCCACCAGGTTCATCAACTTGTCCAGCAGGCCCACATCCACGCGGATCCCGCCCGAGGCCGTCGACGACGGAGGCGGCGGCGTCGAGCCGGTCTCGCCCCCGCCCGCTGCCCCATCCGAGCCGGACGCCTCGGCACGCGGCTTGGGCGCGCTGCCCGCCTTGCCCGCGGGCGAACCCGACGCCGGTGCAGGCGCTGCCTTCGGGGCCGGCGCGGCCGGAGCCGACGCAGTCGGCGTCGGCGCAGTCGGCGCAGGCGCGGCCGCAACCGAAGCCTGCGCCGCCGGCGCGGCCTCCGCGACCGCCGCGCCGTCGTCGTGGCCCGCGTCGTCGCTCGCCTCGCCCGAGTCCAGACCCGCTTCTTCGATCAACGCCTCCAGCGAAACGCCGGACACGTCGCCATCGTCCTCCGAGACCACCTCCGCCGTCTCGTCGCCCTCGGTCAGTTCCACGCCGTCCGCCGTCAACTCGCCGTCGAAAGGCAGCGAAGACAGGTCGATCTCGTCCGACGCCCCCGCCGCGGCCTCATCCGCCTCGCCGCCCGAGATCAGCGCATCCTCGACACCGTCGATCTCGCCCTCCGGCTCCGAATCCGCCTCGCCCGCGCCGCCGCCGTCCTTGAGCGCCGTCAGCGTCTCGATGATCGCGCTGTAGTCCCCATCTCCCTCGCCCTGCCCGTTCTCGATGCTCCCCAGGATCTCGCGCACCGCGTCGACCATCTGCAGCAGCGCGGTGACGATCTCGCTCGAGACCCCGATCTCACCGTCCCGGAGGCGGCTCAACAGGTTCTCGCCGATGTGCGTCACCGACTCGAGCTTCGAGAACCCGAGGAACCCGCACGTGCCCTTGATCGTGTGGATCGTGCGGAAGATGCTCGCCAGCCGGTCCGTCGCGCTCGCGTCCTGCTCGAGCGCCACGAAGTCCTGGTCCAGACGATCCAGGTTCTCGTTGCTCTCGACCAGGAACTCTTTCACCAGGTCGTCAAGTTCAGCCATGGCGCGCACCCTTCTGGCGATGTTGCGATCGACCCAGGGGCGCGCGTGCATCATGGCCCGCCGCCCGCCGACGAAACCGACCCGAACGCTCTTGATTCGTCCCGCACCACGCCCGACTTAAGCCGCACAGCCCCCCATCCCCCCGATTGACGGGACTTCCCCCGGCCTCACACGCACCGCCAATCGCACGCGCAACTCCCGCCGACTCGTGCCCCCCGCGACCCCGAAGCGAACCACCTACCGTTCCGCCGGTACCACTCGCGGAGGCCCGATGCGCAACCCACGCCCCACCATGACCTTGCTCGCCGCCGCTGGCGCCATGCTCATCGCAAGCGCCGCGCTCGCCCTCCAGCCATCCGACCAAACGACGCCGCCAGACGCCCAGGCCGCCCCGGCCGAAGCCCCTCCCGCAAACACCCTCCCCGCCTCGCCCGAGCCCGCCGCGCCCGCGGCACCCTTGGTCGAGCCCGGTCCCGCCGACCCCTTCACCAGCCGCGCCGCCGCAGGCATGCTCACCAACATCGCCGACCAGGCCGTGCTCGTCCCCGAGGCCGACTTCATCAAGCGCCTGGCCGACGCCGGCGCCTGGCTCCTCGCACCCGAGATCGAGCCCCTCTATCCCAGTGCCGAACGCTTCTACCGCGTCCCGGTCCCCTCCACCCGCTTCTACCTCGTCGACGACGGCAAGGGCGACGACATCACCGTTCTCGTCCCCCGCGCCGACGCCGCCATCATCCGCGAGATCCTGGGCCAGTCCCTCACCCTCGAACCCCTCACGCCCGCCGCGCACGAGCCCGGCGTCGAGGCCGACGCCGCCGCCGCGCTGCTCCCACCGCCGGGCCATGCCAGCCGCACCTTCGCCGCCCTCCGCGACGACGTCCGCGCCGGCACCCTCACCTTCTCCGTCGCCTCCCCGCGCTTCTTTTCCGAAGCCGCCATCGCCATCCGCTTCATCGCCAATCCCGACCTCGAAGCCGCCGACGACGCCCACCACGCCGGCCCGTCCTACACCGTCCGCGACGATGGCACCATCGAACTCGCAAACGGCCAGGTCATCCGAGGCGACGGCTCGGCCGCGCATCCCTACGACATCTCCTGGGACCTGCTCGTCTCGGCCGAGCGCGTCTACCAGCCCCGCCAGGGCCTCACCGATCTGCCCGACTGGGCCACGCAGTTCCACGGCTCGCACGTCCGCCTCACGGGCCACCTTCTCAGCCCGCTCATGATGGACGACACCGACCAGATCCTCGTCATGCGCAACCAGTGGGACGGCTGCTGCATCGGCGTCCCCCCCACCCCCTACGACGCCGTCGAGGTCGTCCTCGAGCGACCCGTCTCCCTCGTCCGCGAGCAACTGAACTACGGCACCATCACCGGCGTGCTCGAGGTCGACCCCTACCTGGTCAACAACTGGCTCGTGGGGCTCTACGTCCTGAAGGACGCGGACGTCGCCTCCGCCGGCGCTCGCAACTGGTCCCCCGCCGCCGTGCCCAACTGATCCGCGACGAATCGCTTGGACGCACCCCGACTCCCGGGTACGCTGGTCCCCCGGGGGTCGAAAGGGGTCGCCATGCCTACGCAGCCAAACCGCACCGCGCCGCCGGCCTCGATCGCGGCTGCGCTCACCGTCGCGTTCCTCACCGCCGCCGCCGGCGCCCAGGCCCTCCAGGTCGTTTCCACCGCACCCGCCCGCCACACCATGGCCGCGGCGGGCGGGCAGATCACCATCCACTTCGACCGCCCCATCGACCCCGCCTCCGTCACGCCCCAGAGCCTCTGGGCCTTCGGGCGCTCCAGCGGCCCGGTCGAGGGGCCGGTCACCGTTGCCGGCTCGTCCGTCACGATCGCGCCGAGCAACCCGCTGGCCGCGGGGGAGGTCGTCACGGTCTACATGTCCAGCGCCCTGCGTGCCCTGGACAACACGCCGATGCGCGATGCCGGCTGGTCCTTCCAGTTCATGGTCCGCACCCGGCGCGCGGCCCTCGACTGGACCCTGCTCGACACCATGACCACCCGCACCACGCCGGGCCAGACCACCCGGTCCTACGGCGGCGTCGCCTCCGATCTCAACAACGACTCGTTCACCGACATGGCCATCGTGCACGAGGACACGGCCGACCTGCGCGTGTTCATGAACCAGGCCAGTGGCGCGGGCACCTTCGACCCGTTCCTGCAGCCCACCTTCGCCGTGGGCAACCGGGCCAGCCCCTCCGAGACCGCCGACTTCAACCGCGACGGCTTCGCGGACATCTGCGTCGCCAATATCGACGCCGACACCGTGTCGATCCTGCTGGGCAACGGCGACGGCACGTATCGGCCGCAGCAGTCCATCGCCGCCGGCGATGCGCCGCGCGGCATCGCGGTGCTCGACGTTGACGGCGACGGCGACCAGGACGTGGTCAACACCAACGCCAACTCCGGCAACCTCAGCCTCATGCTCAACGACGGCACGGGCGTGTTCGGCCCCCCCACCTTCTTCGACAGCGGCGGCACGGGCGAGTGGTCCCTCGGCGCCGCCGACATGAACGAGGACGGGCTGCTCGACCTGGTGGTCGGGGCCCGGACCAGCGGGCAGTTCATCGTCGCGATTTCCAACGGCGACGCGACCTTCACCATGATGCCCCCCCGCAGCGCGGGCGGGGGCCCGTGGCAACTGGCCCTGGGCGACCTCAACGCCGACGGCCACATCGATGTGGCATCCGCGAACAGCCAGCAGAACCGCGGCGCGATCGTGCTGGGCGACGGACTGGGCGGACTGGGCACCCCCACCACATATACAACCGGCCCGTTCCCCTTGGCCACCGACCTGGGCGACCTGGACGGCGACGGCGACCTGGACTGGGACGTCTCGTGCTTCAGCGCGGACTTCGACTTCTTCACCAACAACGGCGACGGCACGTTCACGTTCCTCCGCACGCTGCCGGCCCCGCGGGCCGGGTCGTGCACGCTGCTGTTCGACACGGACAACGACCAGGACATGGACCTGGCGCTGATCGACGAGCTCGAGGACGTGGTGATCGTGTACCGCAACGACGCCTGCCACGCCGACCTGACCACGGGCGCGATCGCGGGCCAGCCCGGCTTCGGCGTGCCCAACGGCGTCCTGAACAGCGACGACTTCTTCTACTTCCTCGACCGCTTCGCCGCCGGCGACGCCCAGATCGCCGACATGACCACCTCGGCCATCCCGGGCCAGGCGGGGCACGGCGTCGCCAACGGCGTGGTCAACAACGACGACTTCTTCTACTACCTCGGGCTGTTCGCGGCGGGGTGCTGAGCGGGTCCTTGGCGCACGCTCGGCGGTGGCGGTCTTGGGCGGAACGCACTGGTTTGCGGCTTGCGTTGGCTGGCGCTCCGGGCGGGGAAGGTGGTCGGTGTGGGCTGAGGGCGCTAGCGCGGTGGCGCCTCGCCATGGAGACCGGCGAACAGCGATCCGCGCGTCGCGAACGTCAGCATCGCGAGCGATCCGACGACTACGAGGAGATTCCTTCTCGCAACAGTCTGGACACGAACTCTGCGCCGAGGGCGTCTTCGTCCGCCCAAGCCACTGTGTCGCACGGGCTGCAGAGGGTGGCTGCGTTGAAGCGATCCACAAGCGCCTCGGGCACCCAGGAGACCAGAACGCCGCCCGTCGGCCTCGTCGTCCAGCACACCCAGAGGTCCCACGCGGGTGCGTCCGACTCATCGACGAACCCGGGGTCGTGCGCGAGTTGGCAGAAATCGGCCCGGTTGGGCTGGAACAGCAGCCATCGACCGCGCGAAGGCTCGTGGGCTCGCGTCGACGCCGCGGCCGATTCGACTCTTGCACGCCGCTCGCGAACAACATGATCGCATGCCGACCCGAACAACTGCTCGAACTCCGGCGTGCCGAAGTCCAACCGTCCCCGCTCCATCGCCGCGGAGAGCACCGAGTACGGCGTCCCGCACGGCGGGGCGATCTCGTTGCTGAACAGATGGCCATGGGCCCACATCTGTCGCGCGACCCACCACTCCACCTCTTCACGGCGACGGAGAGCCTCTTCGGACAGCGTTGGTTGGTTCGCGCGCCCCATGCGTGATTGTTGGAACGGGGACATGGCTGTGCGAAGTGCTCTGTAGACTCCTTTCGAGTCTCTCGCTGGCACTACCGATGGACGGTGTAGGCCAGCACCCGCATGGCGGCCTCGGACAGCAGCGACGCGGGGAGTCGGCAGTTCAGGCTCCCGCCGGTGGTCCGCTTGAGCGCGGCGAGAGAACGACTCGACCTGCCAGCGCCCGCCGTAGCACGCCGGAAGATCGAGCATCCTGGCCCGGTGCGGGGTCTTGACCGTGCCGTCCTTCGACTTGATCACCGGCGGCACCCAGCTCTCGGTCCCGTGTTCGTCGCGGCGAGATCCGTGCAGCGATTCGGCGTCGAACCCGCGTCGGCGTACAGCCGCGCGGGACGCAGCACCGGAACGTCTGCTCCAGCAGGACGGGGGTCTCGGTGGTGTCGGCCCGAGGGCCGAGGCCACGCATGGCGCACGGCATGAACAACGCGCAGGCCACCGCCACCGAGACCTTGACGTAGCGGCCGGTGCGCTCGTCGAGCCGCGCTGGTCCGGGCCGCGGGCCGGCCGGCGTTTCTTCGACCCCTTTCCGGCCCTGTCCTTCTCCTTGACCATCCGGAAGTAGACGCTGGCGTTGGTCATCGCCAGGCCGGTGGAGTCCATCGCGACCTCCTCGACCGCGGCCCGGTCCTGCCCGGTCACGCCGCGGAGCAGGTCGGTGAGCATGGCCTCGATCACGCCGACCACGTGCGGCTTGGCGTGCAGCTTCTGCAGCGTCGTGTAGTGGGGCACACGCTCGAGACCCAGCGCGGCGCGGACGTCGGGCATCTCGGCCAGCAGCTGGGTGATGCCCCGGAAGGTCGTGCGCAGGTACGCGCGCAGCACCAAACAGGCGATGAGCTGCGGCTGCGTGAAGTCGTGGCGGCTCTTGATCGACCCGTAGGTGCTCACGCACCGCCGAGCCGCGGCCAGCGACAGCCGCGCGACCTCCAGAACGATCCGATCGGGTCCGGGCGTCCTTGCCATATGGCCGGCATTGGACCGGCTCAATGAACATCTGTCAAATCGTTTCTACAGAGCACTGTGCGAAGCCACGCCCATGCCACACCCCTGGACTGGGGTGGGTTCGCTGGCCCTCCGGGCCGGGGTAATGTGGGGCTGGTCCAGGGGCTGAAGCCCCTGGCAACCGTCGTGTGCCCTCCGGGCGGGGCGGGTGGTCGGTGTGGATTGAGCGCGTGGTCACACCGAGCCGTGGCCTGACACTCGACAGACAACGCACGTCGCTGCGAGAGTCAGGGCTCGAATCGGTCCCAGTGGCTCTCCAACGCGCGCCGCCAACCGCATGTCCACTTGATGTCCGAGCCCACGCCGCCATAGCTGGCAGCAAACTCGTCGCGCGCGGCTTGATCCACGCTGATCATGAAGCGAAGGAAGCGGGCGATGGCGGCTCCTTGCGCGGGTTTGAACAACCCAATCCGGTGTGCCCAGAATTCGTCATTGACGGTGAGGGCGAAGTCGATCCCCCACTGGTCTGATCCGGCTCGCACGACTCGGATCATGGCAGGTGCGATGTAGTATCGATACCCGATGGGGTCGAGGAAGCTGAAGCCGCCGATGCCTGGGCCGGGGTTCCAGTTCGGATCGTCGACCAGTTCCTCCCAGCGGCGCTCCGTGTCCTTGCTTCGGGCCTTGGCGCGGTCCGGGAGGCTGGAGTAGTTGTCGATGGCTTCGGACTCCGACCACGACACGCCGTGGCCGCGTCCGACGCCGTGGAACGCCGCACGGATGTCGGCCTCGACGGCGGCCTGCTCGGCTTTGAGATGATCTGGGAGTTGGGATGCCATCGGAGCGGTGATCCCACTGGGTGGCGGGCCATGGCTGTGCCGAGCCACAGCCATGCCACACATCGTGCGTCGTACCGCGCGACGCGCGGCTACTGCCCCTGGGCCATCGAGTACCCCGCCTGGCCGTCGTACATCTTGAGGGGCTGGAAATCCGTCACCTGGAACTTCTCGGCGATGCGGTTGAAGAGCGAGACGGTGCTGGACTGGCCGAGCACGCCGATCATGTTGGTGTCGCGGACCTGGAAGCGGGCGCGGTAGTAGTCGACGACCTCGGTGAAGGGGCTGCCGGTGGGCCAGACCTGGGTGCCGCGGTTGGAGAGGAGGGTGAGTTTGAAGGGGGTGGCCTCGCAGAGGCGCTGGAGGATCTCGGCCAGTTCGGGCACGGGCAGGAGGGTGTCGATGTAGATGTCGGCGCCGACGTGGTGGGAGACCATCTGCTCGTAGGTCCGCAGCAGCGGGTTGACGCGGGGGCGATCCGGACGGGTGAACGTGACGCTGTGCTGCTCGGGCACGGGCACGGGCTCGCGCGTGCTGGGCTGCTTGCCCAGGTGGGCGACGATGGCCTCGACGAAGGCCATGGTCTTGACGGCGGTGGCGGGGCCGCCGCCGAAGTCGCCGGTGTGGACGCCGGCCTCAAGGGTGGCCAGCAGGGCGTTCTCGATCTTGGCGGCCTGTCGGAGCAGGCCGATGTGCCTGAGCATCATGATGCCCGAGAGGATGAGGGCGGTGGGGTTGGCGATGCCGCGCCCGGCGATGTCGGGGGCGGTGCCGTGGACGGCCTCGAAGATGGAGACGTGGTTGCCAATGTTGGCGCTGGGCGCGAAGCCCAGGCCGCCGACGAGGCCCGCGGCCAGATCGGAGACGATGTCGCCCTGGAGGTTGGGCAGGACGACCATGCGGAACTGCTGGGGGCGGAGCACGAGGTTCATGCACAGGGCGTCGACGATGACGTCGGCCCGCTGGATGTTGGGATAGTTCTCGCCGGCCTTGTGGAAGCGTTCGAGGAAGAGGCCGTCGGTCATCTTCATGATGTTGGCCTTGTGCCCGCAGTGCACAAGACCAATGCCGAGGCGGTCGGCCAGAGCGAACGCTGCGCGGTGGACCTGGTCGCAGCCGGGGGCGGAGATGAGGCGTTTGCACTCGACGACGTCGTTTGTGAGGCGGTGTTCGATGCCGCCGTAGGTGTCCTCGAGGTTCTCGCGGATGACGTAGAAGTCGACGGGGACGCCGGCGCGGGAGTAGAGGGTTTCGACGCCGGGGAGGGCCTGGAAGTGTCGGATGTTGGCGAAGGCGCCGTACATCTTGCGGAGGGTGACGTTGATGGACTTTCCGCCGCCTCCGGACGGGGTGGCCATGGGGCCCTTGTAGACGATGCCGCACTGCTCGACGGTGCTGATGGCCTCGTCGGTCAGGCCGCGCGAGTCGCGGTCGAACACGCTCGCCCCCATCTCGACGGGGACGAACTCGACGTGGGCGCTCACGCCGGCGGCGTCGAGGAGGGCCACGGAGGCGGCCATGATCTCGGGGCCGATGCCGTCGCCGGGGGCGAGCGCGATCTTGAGGCGGGACATGCGTAACCCTCTGTGTGGCCTGTCGTTGCGGGGACTGGTTGGGGTCCGTCCGCGATGGCCGGGGCGCGGGCGGAGGGGAGCAAGGATAGGGCGGGGGGTGGAGTTGGGCGGGAGTTGGGGCCGGTGCGCGGCGTGGCGGAGGGTGGGCGTGCGGTGACGAGCACGGCGGGGCGCGATCCGTGATTCGCGTGCGGCGGTATGATCGCGCGTTGGAGGCACCGATGAGCAAGAAGCCCGTGAAGAAGGCGACGAAGAAGACGGCCAGGAAGGCCACGAAGAAAGCCGCGAAGAAAGCGGTGAAGAACGTCGCAAAGAAGGCCTCGAAGAAGGTCGCGCCGAAGACGGCGAAGGAGGCCGGCAAGGCGGGTGCAAAGAAGACCGCCAGGAAGGCGGCTCCGCGGGCGGGCAAGAAAGCGGCGGGCGGGGGCGCGGCTGCGTCATCGTCGCGATCACGTGGCAGCGGCACGCCGCGCACCGCGACGCACGCGGCCAAGGCGGGCAGCCGTGATGCGCGGAAGCCGATCAAGGCGCGGAAGAAGGCCGGGGCGGGCAAGGCGGCATCGGCGAAGGCGGTGGAGGCCGCGACTGTCGCACCTGTCGTTGCGGCTGGTGCGGCGCCTGCCGAGCGGTCGTATGCCCTTGGCGCGCGGGCCAGCGCGTTCGTGCGGTTCGCGTGCCGCATGGTGGCGGACATGGCCGCGGGGATCCCGGATGAAAAGTCGTGCGAGCAGTTGCCGGGGGCGGCCAACCACAAACTGTGGACGCTGGGGCACATGGCCCAGTCGAACCAGTGGTTCGCGTGCCTGATCGACGGGCAGCCGATCACGTTCCCGGCGGAGTGGGACCGCCTGTTCGGCATGGGCTCGAAGCCGACGGGCAACGAGGCGGGGTATCCGCCGATCGCGGACGTGCGGGCGGCGTACGAGGCGTCGATCGACCGGCTGTGCGCCGCGATCGAGTCGCTGGATGACCAGGAGATCGTGGGCGGGCCGGCGGGCGACGGGGCCAACTTCGTGCACGACAAGCTGGATTCGGCCCTGAAGAGCGCGTGGCACGCGGGGTGGCACCTGGGGCAGCTCGCGGGGCTGCGCAAAGGGCTGGGGTTGCCGAGTCTGATGGGCGGGTGAGCGCGGCGGTTGTCCACCGAGAGTGGCCGCGATTGCGATCCGCCCGCCCGTCCGGGATCAGTCGAGGAACACGTCGATCGACCAGCGGCGTGCGTCGCCCTTGCCCTGCATGGTGATGCGCGGGTCGGCCGCGTCGCCTCCGGCGTAGGAGCGGAGGTAGATGTCGCGGTCGCGGACGCCGGCGCCGAAGGTGTTCTGGTCGTCCATTGGCGTGCGGGCCTGGTCGTCCTCGTTCACGAAGATGTTGTCGTTCTGGCGGCGTGCGGCGGGGTCGAGGCCCGTGAACGCGAAGCGCAGTGTGTCCGGGTCGGGGCGTTCGTGGAACTCGGTGTGGTTGTCGTTGTAGACGACGTTGCCCTCCCACGCGCTGTCGTCGCCGAACATTCGGAGCGTGTTGGAGCGCGGGCCGCGGGGCGTGTCGAAGCGGGCATCGTCGGCCTCGGCGGCGGCTCTCGCGCCCGCGTCGTCCGCGACGAGTTGCCAGGTGCCGGTGGCGGCGGGGCCATCGAGCGTGTACGACGGGCCGCGGTTGGCGAGCACGGCCTCGGTCGCGGCGAATGTGTTGCGCCAGTGCATGAGGCGATCGGCAAAGAGCGGCGTGTGGGCGTAAGAGAACCCGCCGGGGGCCGCGCCTTCGGCGACGCCGAAGCCGGAGTCCTCGGGCGTGGCGCGGAAGGCGGGGTCCCACAGGGCCAGCCTCGGGTTGGCCGCGTGAGGGGGGTCAAAGAACTCGTAGTCGTGGAAGACCTCGATCCGCCCGGCCTCGTCGGTGCTGACGTACATCTCCAGCGGCACGAATCCCTGGAACAAGCAGATCGCCATGACGTGGCGCGTCGAATCGAGAAGGGTAGCGCGCGACGCGTCGGCCTCCTGCCCCACGTCGATGGTGTTGCCCGCGAGGTCGAGTTGGCTGGGGAGCGGGTAGCGGTCGCGGTTGTTCTGGGCGAAGACGATGAGCGACTGGTGGATGCCGCGCTGCTGCGTGGCGTCCTTGAGTTGGCGTGCCTGTTCGCGTGCCTGGAAGAGGCGGCAGCCCGGCGAGAGCATCATGAGGCCGGTCGTCGAGGCCATAACGAGCAGGGCGGCCAGGTCGATGAGCGTGAATCCGCGGCGTGGCATGGCTTGGTTCCTTCCTTGCTCAGCGCGAGCCGACCGACTGCGCGGTGGGGCCGCGTCGGTCCATCAACCAGATGCACTGCATGAGCAGCGCGATTGCGATGGTCGAGATCGGCAGGCCCAGCGCGGCGAACGCGGCCGTGCCGACATACCAGCGATCGGTGTACGAGAGCGAGCGCAGGCCGAGGCCGATCGCCACGACGCTGGGTGCGATCACCGCGAACGCCCGCACGGGCATGCTCACCAGCGGGCGACCGAGCACGCTGGCTGGCGGCGCGAGCGACGCCGAGTTCGTCGGCGCTGCGGGCCACGAGAACCGCCGGACGAGGGTCACGATGGCCCACGCCAGGACAAACGCGGGAAGCACCCAGTACATCCGGTACACAGGTTCGATGAACTGCGCTTGCGCGGGCAACTGGGGCGGAAGGCACGCGCTGATCACCGCGATCGTGAGGGAAACCGACGCCAGCACGACCGCCGCGATGCCACGGCCGCTCGCGAGCGCGCGCGTTCCTGCAACCTGCTCCATGCCGCCAGTCTACACGACGGCGACGGCCGGGAGGAAAATCAAACCGGGCGGTCCCCGCCCTGCTCGCCCGTGGCCCGTTCGAGGCGCTCGTGGATCGCGCGCCAGATGGCGGTGCCGGCCGAGTCGCTGCCATATCGCGGCGGGCGTTCGACGACGATGAGGGTCGGGTGCATGGCGTCGACCTCGCGGAGGGCGGCGTAGAGGCGGGCCGCGTATTCCTCGGCGCGCGAGGGCATGCGGACGACGCGGACGTCGCCCTCGGGCGTGGGCGGGCGGTGCGTGACGAGCACGACACCGGCGGGGTCGACGCCGGTGGGCACGGCGAACTCGTCCATGAGCAGGGCGCGGGCGTTGGGGGCGTAGTGGCGTCCGAGGATTCCGGGGGCGGGGGCCGGCTCGCCTTCGGCGGGGGTCCACGCCCCGTCGGACTCCACGGGGCGGCCCAGCACGGCCTCGATGGCTTCGCTGCCGATGAAGCCCGGGCGGAGGATGCGGGGCGCGGCGTTGGCCAGCGAGAGGACGGTCGACTCGATGCCGCCGCGGCACGGGCCGCCGTCGATGACGTAGACCTCGCTCCCGCGCCAGACCTCGCGGACGTCGCTCGCGCGGGTGGGCGAGAGCGAGCCCGAGAGGTTCGCGCTGGGGCCGACGATGGGCGAGCCGAAGGCCTCGATCAGGGCCAGGGCGAAGGGGTGGTCGGGGCAGCGGACGGCGACGCTGGGGCCGCCGCCGGTGACGCGCTTGGGGACGCGGTGGTGCTTGGGCAGGACGAGCGAGAGCGGGCCGGGCCAGAAGGCCCGGGCCAGATGCTCGGCCTCCTCGGGCCACTGGCTGACGACCATCTCCTGCGCCATGGCGGCCGACGAGACGTGGACGATCAGCGGGTTGCCGGCGGGCCGGCCCTTGGCGGCGAAGACGCGGGCGACGGCCTCATCGGAGAGGGCGTCGGCGCCGAGGCCGTAGACCGTCTCGGTCGGGAAGGCGACGAGGCGGCCGGCCTTGAGGCGTGCGACGGCCTCGCTGAGGATCTCCGGGTTGGCTTGCTGTCCTTGCTCCACGCCAGTCGTTCCTTCGATGGACTGCCTGAACTCGGTTCGGTCTGACCGATGCCTCTCCAGGCGAACGCGATTTGGCCCCGCGACCTTCCCCGATTCGGGGTCGATGCGGGCAGGGGCGTCGGGTCGTAGCGCAGGTAGGCGTGCGGGCGGGCCGCGATGGGGGTGCGGCGACGTCCGACCAACGGCCCGTGGGCGCGGATCGTGCGCCTGGGACCGTCGAACCAACAGTATCGGTCGGCGAGAGGATCGCCCCCAGCTGTCTCCCGGAGTGGGTCCGTGGGAGAACCGCCCGCGGTTGCAGGAAGTTGCGCGCGATGGGGGTGGCGGCTCGGCTGTTCGGGCAGGCTCGGCCGAGCGTGGCTCAGGCCTTGGCCGGCGTGGCCTTGCTGGCCTTGACGGCCAGTTCGACCAGTTCGTCGAAGACCTTGGGCTCTTCGATGGCCAGGTTGCTGAGCATCTTGCGGTTGAGGGTGACGCCCGCGAGGCGGAGCCCGTTCATGAAGAGGCTGTAGCGGGTGTTGCGCATGCGGCACGCCGCGGTGATGCGGGTGATCCACAGGGAGCGCATGTCGCGCTTGCGGAGTTTGCGTCCCTCGAAGGCCTGGGCACCGGCGCGGACGAGGTTGATCTGGGCCTGGTACTGGTGGCGGCTGCGGACGCCGTAGTACCCGCGGGCGGCGCGGAGGATCCGCTTACGGGCCTGCGCCTTGGCGGCGCCTTTGCGAACGCGGGGCATGGCAAACTCCGATTCGTCCGGCGGAGGGGGGCGGCCCCGCTTGGGTCCCGACGGACAGGTTGAGAGGACCGGCTGGGGACGGACCCCGGCGTTGGGAACGATGGTTCAGTGGTTTGGGCTATTCCGCCGCGGACTTCACGGGGGTCCGGGCGGCGGCGCGGGCGGCCTTCATCTCGCGGCGCTGGGCCGGGTTCGGGCTGCGCCGGAGAGCGGCCCGGGGCTGGGTGCGACCGCGGAGGCGGCGGAAGAGGAGGCGCTCGAAGCGCTTGGCGTCGGGGTTGGCGCAGAAGCGGTCCTTGCGGAGTTGGCGGAGGCGCTTGCCGCTCTTGCTGCTGGAAAGGTGCTTGTGGTAGGCCGAGCGATGGCGGACCATGCCGGTCTTGGAGATGCGGAATCGCTTGAGGAAGCCCTTGTGAGGCCTGTTCTTGGGCATTGCGAGCCTCGCCATCACGCCGGGACAGCCGGGCGCGTTCGTCGGGACGGGTGAATCAGGGGGGCCGCCCACCGACGGCCACCGAACAGCGGGGCACCTGGACGGGCGACCCGGAGCCGGGAAGCGTAGACACGAACCCCCCCACCAGCAAGCGGACACACCTGGGAACGGTTCGGCGAGTTCGACCTCGGGCTAGCTGCCCTGCCCCACCCACGTCCCGTCGCCGGCCAGCGTGAACTCGTGCGGTGAGGCGGGGAAGAACAGGTCCTCGGTCACGTCGAACCCCTCGGCCCAGGCGACGGACAGGTGCGGGGCTTCGCGCAGGTCGATCCGCTCGCGTTCGGACTCGTCGACGCCCATCAGGCTTGTGCCCAGGATTTCGACGGTGGGCTGGCAGGGGAACTCGGGGGTCCAGGCGACGACGACGCCGCGGCGTCCGTCGTTCAGGACGACCATGGTGCCGGGGGCGAAGACGGGGACGCACTGGACCAGGGCGCGGAAGACGGTTGGGTCGATCCAGTTCGAGTAGGGCGGGCGGCGCATCAGGCTCAGGGCGCGGCAGGTGGACATCTGGGCGATGCGCCCCTCGGCGCGGGGCGGGTAGCGGAGGCGGTCGAACAGGTCGGCGCAGGCGGCGATGCGGGCGAAGACGTGGATCTCGCGTCCGACCAGGTTGCGGGTCATGGACTGGACGGAGCGGACGGGCGGGAAGCCGCTGCCGTCGAACTTCTGGTGGTGGTGCAGGACGACGGCGGCGGCTGAGGGGTCGACGGAGCCCCGGACGCGCTCGAAGCCGCGGACAACGTGGGACTGGAAGTCGGGGTCGTTGTCGTCTTGGGTTGCGTACCAGCGGTCCAGGGCCTCCTGGTCCAGTTCCATCATGCCGATGTCCTTGAGCATGGCGCCCAGGCCCAGGTTGACGGCGTTCTTGGCGATGGTGGCGGGCACGCGGGAGCGTTCCTGGACCAGGTAGAAGTCCAGGCGCAGACCCATGAGCAGGCTCAGGTGGCAGGCGTTGACGGCGTGGGCCAGCATGGGCTGGTCGTGGCGGCTGGCCTGCTGGACGAAGGTCTGGGCGCTGCGGCTGGAGGTCAGGCGGCCCATCAGCGAGGCGATGGCGTCGCGATAGGCGGGCCAGTCGAGTTTGGCGTGCGAGCCGCGGACGACCGCGCGGAACGCGCCGGCGACCTGCTGGGCGATGCGGGTGCGTGCGGCGAAGACCTCCGGGCAGACGTGGTCGCGGACGAACTCGAGGCCCGGGTACTCGATCCAGACCTCTTCGCACTCGATCTCGCGGAGGCGCTCGATGGCGTGCTCGTCGAGGACGACGCCGGGGCGCAGCAGGGGCGTGCCGGGGTTGCGCGGGTGCGCGACTACGGCGGCCAGAGTCATTCCCGGACGTGCCTCGGCGATGGGCACCCTCAGCATGGCGTAGCTCCGCGCATGGTTGGGGTATCGACGCCGGGGGAAGGGTTGGGGAGGGTGAATGTTGCGAAGGGGGTGAGCGGGCGGTTCTCGGGCGGGGAGGGCGGCAAGGACGGCGCAGATTCACAGCGGCACGCTGGGGAATCGTGGCGCGGGGTTGCGGACGGGCCGTGAGGATGGGCAGCGGCGACGGGCTGTGGCGATCGGTGTGTCAGCAGAGGCCCTGGAACAGGGCGATGTAGACGATGAAGTCGTCGGGGGTGATCATGCCGTCGGGCTGGCGGTAGCCGGGCATGCCGGGCGCGACGGCGCCGGTCGTTGTGAAATCGGCCCGGGGGTCGTTGGCGACGTAGAGGCTGAGGTAGAAGAAGAAGTCGTCGTTGCTGACGACGCCGTTGGGCGTGCCGTAGCCGGGCTGGTTGGGGATGGCGCCGGCGGTGAGGTCGACGGGGCAGGTGACGGCGATGGTCGCGCCGGGTGTGGCGACGGCGCCGCACTCGTTGGAGACAAGGCACTGGTATGTGCCGGCGGCGGCGAGTTTCAGGTTGGTGATGCGCAATAGGGTCGTCGTGGCGCCGGTGATCGTGCCGATGGGCGAGGGGCCGTCGGTGAGGGGTTGGCCGTTGAGGGTCCACTGGTGGGATTCGGGGCCGCCGTAGAGGTAGTAGAACCACGAGCCGTACGTCGCGACCTGGAATCCGGCGACGCCGCCGGCGGGCCAGGTTCCGCCACCGGTTGACGTCATGATCTGCGGCAGCATATCGCCGGCGATGGCGGTGGACCAGGTGTCGGCGTAGGCCTGCGAGTATCCGCTGCCGCCGAACACGACGGCGCGCTGGCGCTGCGGGTCCCAGGCCATGGCGTGCTGGTACCGCCCGTTGCCGAGAGAAGGGCCGCCCCATGCGCGCCACTGCGTGCCGTCCCACTCCCACGTTGCGTTGTTGATGATGACGAACGCGTCGCCGCCGTCGAATCCGCCGTAGCGGACGCACCGGTTGATGCGAGGATCGAAGACCATGGTGGCGAGGCCGATCGTCCTGCTGTACGGCGGCTGGATCGTCGTCCACGACTGGCCGTCCCACTCGTACACCTCCCAAGACAGGCTGGCGACGACGAGGCGGTTGCGTGCGGCGTCGAAGGCGACGCAGTGGGCGTCGAGGACCGGGGCATCCGTGCCGAGGCGTGTCCAGGCGGTTCCGTTCCACGACCAGAGTTCGCCGTTGCCGGGGACCGCCAGGACGCGCTGGCCGATGGGGTCGTTGGCCATGAAGGGGCCGCGGACCGCGGGGCCCGTGGTGGATGCGAGCGACCAGGCGGAGCCGTTCCAGGTCCAGGTGTCGAGCAGGTCGTTCTCGTCGTCGTCCTGGCCGCCGTGGAGGACGACCTGCCCGCGGGCGGTGTCGAGGACCATGGCGTGGGCGAGGCGGGCGGGCGGGCCGGGCACGCCCAGGTCGTGCCAGCGTCCGTTCTCGAACGCGAGCGTGGTTCCCAGGGCGGGGGCCTGGAACTCCTCTTGGCCGCCGAAGGCGATCATGCGCCCGGTGGCGGGGTCGAAGGCCATGGCGTGCTGCATGCGCGCGGGGTCGGAGTTGTCGTAGACCTGGACCCACGTTTGGCCGTCCCACTCCCAGGTGTCGGACGCGATGGGGCCGTTGACGGATGGCGTCGGGCCTTCGAGTCGGCCGCCGGTGATGACGAGTCGATCGCGGGCGCGGTCGTACACGATGAAGCCGCGCTCGCGCGGCTTGATCGGCGGGCTGGGCAGGGCCGACCAGGCTGCGCCCGTCCACTCCCACATGCGGGGGGCGGGGTCGGTGGCGACGGCCAGCACGCGCTGCAGCCCGGCGTGGTAGACGAGGGTGGCGTCGCCGAGCGCGTCGCCATCGCGGATGAGCGACCAGGCCGAGCCGTCGAACTCCCAGGTCTCGGTGGTTTGTGCGTTGCCGGACGAGGCGGTCTGCCCGGCGTAGAGCACGAGGCGGCCGCGGGCCTCGTCGCAGACGAGGCGGTGGCCGGTGCGCCCGGGCAGGTCGGCGCCGGGGACGAGCGTCCAGGCGTCGCCGACCCACTCCCACATGTCACCGTAGAACTGGCCCTGGGACCCGCCGCCGTCGCCGCCACCGACGAGCACGGGGCGCCCGCGCGTGGCGTCGAAGGCCAGTGCGAAGCCGGTGCGATAGGCCGGCCCGGTCTGTGAGAGGTTGGACCAGGTCTGGCCGTCCCAGCCCCGGGTGCGGACTTGCTGGCCCGCGTGCCAGTCGATGGACAGCAGTTGCCCGCCGGCGCGATCGGAGACGAGCAGACCCGGGGGCGAGTCCGGCGGCTGGGCTGGCGGCAGGGACTCCCACGAGACGCCGTCCCAGCCCCAGATGTCGGTGTGGACGAGCAGCGTGCGCTGCTCGGCGTCGGCGTAGATGCCCTGGGTCGAGTAGCCCCAGTGGTGCGAGACGGCGTCGCGGATCCAGATGGACTGGTGGCACTGGGCGTGTGCCTGGGAGCCCGGCGCGGAGCCGATGATGAGCACCGCGGTCAGGGCGAGCAGGTGTGACATCGCGAGCCGACGCTCGCGGGCGGTCGCGGGAACGGTCCGGCCCATGGCATCGCCCTCCTGCAGCCCACGGCAGGACAGCGTACCACAAGCCGCGGTTCGGTCCAGCGGGTTTCGCGGAGTGTGTGCGATGGCCGGGTGGTTTCGACATGCGCGGCGCACGGTGCGCCTACGCGGACCGCTCACACCCCCCAACTCACGTACTTCGTCTCGAGGTACTCCTCGACGCCCCAGTGGCCGCCTTCGCGGCCCAGGCCGGACTCTTTCATGCCGCCGAAGGGGGCCTGGGCGGTGGAGGGGGCGGCGTCGTTGGCGCCGACGACGCCGTAGTCCAGGGCCTCGGCGACGCGGATGAGGCGGCTGGCGTCGCGCGTGTAGAAGTACGCGGCCAGGCCGAAGGGTGTGTCGTTGGCCAGGTCGATGGCCTCGCGCTCGGTCGAGAACTTCATCATGGGGACGACCGGGCCGAAGGTCTCCTCGGTGAAGCACTTCATCTCGAGGTTGGCGTCCTCGATGAGGGTCGGGGCGAAGAAGCGGTTGGCGTGGTCGGCGACTTTGACCAGGTCGCCGCCGACGGTGACCTTCGCGCCCTTGGACTTGGCGTTGGCGACGTGGGACGCGACCTTTTCGACCGCGGCGTCGTCGATGAGCGGGCCGATCTGGACGCCGTCGCGCGTGCCGGGGCCGACCTTGAGGGCCGCGACCTGGGCGCGGAGGCGCTGGGCGAACTCGGCGAAGACGCGCTCGTGGACGAACACGCGGTTCGAGCAGATGCAGGTCTGGCCGGCGTTGCGGAACTTGTTGGCCATGAGGCCGGCGACGGCCTTGTCGAGGTCGGCGTCGTCGAAGACGATGAACGGGGCGTGCCCGCCGAGTTCGAGCGAGAGTTTGACGATGCGGCTCGCGGCCTGGTCCATCAGGATCTTGCCGACCTCGGTCGAGCCGGTGAAGGAGACCTTGCGGACGGCGTCGTGTCGGAAGATCTCGCGCCCGATGGTGGCCGCGTCGCCGGTGATGATGTTGACCACGCCGGCGGGGACGCCGGCCTCGATGGCGATCTCGCCGATGGCGAAGGCCGAGAGGGGCGTGGCCTCGGCGGGCTTGATGACGATGGTGCAGCCGGCGGCGAGCGCCGGGCCGAGTTTGCGGGTGATCATCGCGCTGGGGAAGTTCCAGGGCGTGATGGCGGCGGCGACGCCGACGGGCTGCTTGAGCACGAGGATGCGCTTGTCAGACGCCGAGGCGGGGACAGTCTGGCCGTAGACGCGCTCGGCCTCGCCCGCGGAGAAGGAAAGGAACGAGGCGGCGTAGGCGATCTCGCCGCGGGCCTCGGCGAGGGGCTTGCCCTGCTCGGCGGTCATGATGGCGGCCAGGCGGTCCTGGTCGCGGAGCATGAGGTCGCCCATGGTGCGGAGGACCTTGGCGCGGGCCGGGGCGGGGCGGGTGCGCCAGTCGGGCAGTGCGGCGGCGGCGGCCTCGATGGCGCGCCAGGTCTCTGCGGAGCCGCAGTCCGGGACGCTGGCGATGGGCTTGTCGGTGGCTGGGTCGGTGACGGGGAAGGTGTTGCCGGAGTCGGCGGGGACGAAGTGGTTGTTGATGAGGCAGAGGGATTGGGGGGTGTTCATTGGTGAGTCTCCGCGGGATGGTAGAGTGGAGGGGCGCGGGGGTCGCCGGTTCGCCGCTCGAAGGGAGTGCTCGAATGCGGTACGCGATTGTGATCGAGCACGCAGGGGCGAACTACTCGGCGTATGTGCCGGACCTGCCGGGGTGCGTGGCGACCGGTGCGACGCCCGAGGAGGCGCGGGCGAACATCCAGGACGCCGTGCGGTTCCACCTTGAGGGGCTGCGCGAGGACGGCCTGCCGGTTCCGCCGCCGGCGGCGGTTGCGGCGTATGTGGAGGCGGAGGCGGCTTGAGAGGATGAAGTGTCGGAGGGGACTCTTTTGCGTCGTTTCTTCGCGCGATTCTTGGTGGCCGCGGGCCGAACATCGGGCATACTGACGGGCATGGGTGGAACAACGCGACTCGGGCTGGTGGCGTGCGCGGTTGTTGGGCTGGCCGCGGGCTCGGCCGGAGCGGGGATTGTGTACACGGATATCCCGGATGTCGTGCTTCCGCCGCCCTGGGCCGGGGACCACCTGATCAACGTCGACATGGACGGGCCGGCCGACGTGCGCTTCGCCGGGTTCTTCACCGGCATCGAGACGATCTGCTCGCTGACCGCCGTGGACCCGGCCACGGCCCGAGTCGCGGCCACCGACACGCCGCCCCCGCCCTTTGGTCCCGGCGCGTACGACTGGGTTCTGAGGCGCGACGCCGGCTACGCGATCGGCGCCGCCGAGCCCTGGCTCGATGGCGGCATCACGTTTTCCATCGGCAACTTCACCCCGACTTTCGGTTACTGGGGGCTGCCGCTCGGGTCCGAGGGGTACGCGGGCGTCCGGTTCCGGCGCGAGGCCGGCACGTGGCACCACGCGTGGCTGCGGATCGGGTTCACCGGACTCTCCAGCCTCACGCTTTTCGACATGGCATGGGAGACGGAGCCGGAGGCGCCGATTGTCGCTGGGGCGGTGCCGGGGCCGGGGGGGGCGGGGGTGGTGTTGGCGTTGGCGGTGTGTGGCGGTGGGCGGCGGCGGAGGCGGCGATGAAGATCGCGGCGGTGGTCGTGGCGTGCTGGGTCGCTTCGGTGGGGCACGCGGCGATCGTGTACACCGACATCCCGGACATCACGATCGGTTGGACGGGCGTGGCAGCGATTGACTTCGATCGGGACGGCTCACCGGAGGTCCACGTTCTCTCGTTCGACACGGGGCTCGGGCCGTGGGCGTGGTGCGATGCGCTGGAGCCGGGCAGCAGGACGCTGATCGACCCGCTGCTCACTTGGCCGGGCTCAACACCGACATACTGGGCGGAGCGACCCGACGCAGGTGCGCTGATCGGGCCCTCGGCCGAGTATCAACAGCGAGCAAGCCTTCTGCGAGTACAGGACTTTGGGGGAGCCTTCGGGAAGTGGCTCGAGTTCGGCGCGGCGCACCTGGGAGTCGAGTTCAAGATCGGGTCTGCCGCTCACTACGGCTGGATCCGGGTCGATCTGAGCGAGACAACGATCTCGGATCTGTTGGTCGTGCGCGGATTCGCCTACGAGTCCGAGCCGGGCGTGCCGATCGCGGCGGGCGCGGTGCCGGGGCCGGGAGGGGCGGGGGTGGTGATGGCGGTGTCGGTGTTGGGTGGCGCGCGGCGGCGGAGGTGGCGATGAAGATCGCGGCGTTTTCATGGGCTGTCGTCGCGTGCGGCGTGGCGAACGTGGCGTGCGCCGCGATCGTGTACGTCGACCCGCCGGACGTGACGCTCAACTGGAGCCTCACGCCGACAGGGTTCGACCTCAACTCCGACGCCCGCGTCGATCTGGAACTGCTCGCGTTTGCGCCGTCGAACGACGGGCGGAACATCGCGTACGGGCCTGATGGCGGCGGCGTGCGGATCGATCCGGGGCTCGGAATCAACCAGTTGCCCTATGCCGCGGCGTTGGAACCGGGGACGCCGATCGACGCGAGCGGCCCGTGGCAGCGGGTTGCGACGCTGGGCTTCTACCCGGAGTTCGGTCCCCACACAGGCCACTGGATCAGCACGGGGCCGCGGATGCTCGCACTCCGATTCCCGAGCGCGGACGGCGAGCACTTCGGGTGGGTTCGGGTGAGCGCGGATCCGTGGCAGATCGTGCTGCACGACTTCGGCTACGAGTCGGAGGCGGGAGCGCCGATCACTGCGGGCGCGGTGCCGGGGCCGGGAGGGGCGGGGGTGTTGGTGGCGGTGTCGGTGTTGGGCGGTGCGCGGCGGCGGAGGCGCGGGTGAAGATCGCCGCACTCGCTGCGGCGTGCAACTCCCGGCGGTGGGGCGTGCTCGGGTACTGGCCAGCGGAAAGCGCTACGGCTTCGGGCGGAGGTCGGCGAGAAGTGGCTCGAGCGGCTGGATGAGCGACGGCAGGTCTGAGGCGTAGGCGACTGCAAAGACGGAGCGTTCGTCGCGGGCGAAGGACGCGCGGTCCACGTTCTGAACGAACTTCAGGGCACGCGCGATGTCTTCGAGCATGCCGGCGATGCACTCCCTGACGAGTTCAGGCGACACGCAGCAGGTCCCGTTCGACGGCGGCGCGGAAGGCGGGGCGGAGGGCTGCGTGGTCCTCGACCAGGTCGACGCCGCGGCCAAGAAGGGATTCGAGTTCGGTCTTGAGGCGGGCGAGTGTGGTGAGGGTGACGGTGGCGGCGGGGTCGAAGGCGACCAGAATGTCGGCGTCGCTGGACGCGTCGGCGTCGCCGCGGGCGATGGAGACGACGGCGTAGCGGCGGCGCAGATCGGGGGCGTGGGCCGCGAGGCGATCGATGATGGCTTGGCGATCGGGCATCAGGGGATGCTACTTCTGTTCCGGCTTCTGTTCCGGCGGATGCGGCGGCGGGCGACCCTGCGGGCGGTCGTTACGCCACGCGCCCAAACGTCCGGATCGCCTGTTCCATCATGCGGTCGTGGTACTCGATCATCGCGATGTTGGTCTGGGCGGCGCGGCTGGCGCTGGTCACGCCCATCATGGCGGCGATCTCGTCGACGGCGGCGGCCTCGACGTAGCCGGCCTCGACGCGACCTGCGGCCGGGCGGAGGCGGGACTCGTCGCCGGGGGCCAGGGCGAAGAGGCCGGCGCCGTGCTTTTCCAGGGCGCGGCGGTCGTCGACGTCGAGCAGGGCGATGCGGCCGAGGGCCAGGCCGTCCTGGGTGATGGTGCCGTCGGCCTCGACGGTGGGCTCGGGGCCGGGGGGCAGGGGGATGGGGCGGCCGTCGGCGCTGAGCACGGGCAGGCCATCGGCGGCGGTGACGAGCAGGCCGTCGGACGATCGGGTCATGCGTCCGTCGCGTGTGAGGCGGAGGCCGTCGCCGCCGTCGCGGCTGGCGGCGGCGGCGTCTCGGACGGCGAAGAAGCCGTCGCCCCGGATGGCCAGGTCGAGGGGTCGGTCGGTCTGTTCGAGCACGCCTTGCGCGTAGGAGACGATGGTCGGCAGAACGTGCGTGCCGCCGCCGAGGCGTTCGAGGAGTTCGTTGGAAGGCAGGTTGCCCAGGCCGTCCT
>JAWKTE010000028.1:0-32977 GCA_041401985.1 Phycisphaerales bacterium | reverse complement strand
GGAGGCCGCCCATTCGCTCGGCTTCAAGATGCACCCGACGTCGGACTGGTCGTTCCAGGCTGGCAAGGGGAACCTGGCGGGGAGCATCTTCGTTGGGTGCTTCATCGCGTACTGCGACTTCGGCGTGTCGATCTCGACCGTGCCGGACGGCAACACGGCCGTCACGATCGGCCGCAATGTCCCTTGGTGGACCGGCGTGATCGGCGTCAAGCGTGTCCAGGGCAAGTGCGACGAACTCGGCAACGCGCTGGGCCAGGCGCTGGTCAACCGCCAGTTCAACGTGCTGAGCCACGCTCGGGACTGACGACGCGATCGGCACGGGGTCGGGTCTGGTGCCGCGTTGGGGTGCCGCATTGGGGCGGGGCGTTGGGGCGGGGCGTTCCGCGGGCGGTCCCGCCCGATAGGATTGGCCCGGAGGCCCGCATGCGCGCGATCATCACCGGCCAGGTCGGCATGGACAAGAAGGAGTACCTGCGGGGCGTGGCCGACTTCGCGGGCCAGCAGGGCGAGCCGCTGCCGCTCTACAACGTGGGCGACATCATGTACGCCGAGGCGAGGGATGTCCGTCCCGGGCGGATCCTGGACCTGCCGTGGTCGCGTCTGTCGTCGCTGCGCCGGGCCGCGTTCAAGGACGTGATCGCCGAGGCCAAGGGCAAGCCGAGCATCCTGGTGAACACGCACGCGACGTTCCGCTGGCGTCACGGGCTGTTCTCGGCGTTCGACCTCGACCAGATCGAGCGTCTCGAGCCCGACGTGTTCATCTGCCTGGTGGACAACATCGAGGTCGTGCACCACCGCCTGCACCGCGACCACGACACGGACGCGACGCTCAAGGACTGCATGGTGTGGCGCGAGGAGGAGATCCTGGCGACGGAGATCATCGCCCAGGCGTTCCACAAGCCGTTCTATATCGTCAGCCGGGGTCGGCACCAGCCGACGACCCGGACGTGCTTCCGCCTCGTGGCCCGCCCGGACATGAAGCGGGTGTACCCCTCGTTTCCGATGAGCCACGTCGTGGACATGCCCGACGTGCTGGCGGAGATCGACGCGTTCCGGGCCCAACTGGCCGAGCACTTCGTGACGTTCGACCCCGGCGACGTGGACGAGAAACTCCTGCTCGACCGGGCCATCGCCGCGATGCGCGAGGGCAAGGAGTGGGTCGACGCCGAGCCGCACTCGTTCGGCGGCGCGGCGTCGCAACCCCCGATCCGCATCCGCGTCCGCGAGGTGCTTGACATCGCCGGCGACATCGACGGCCAGATCTACATGCGCGACTTCAAGCTCATCGACCAGTCCGACATGATTGTCTCGTACGTCCCCGAACTGCCGGGGCGCGACGGCAAGCGGATCCCCGGCCTGTCCAGCGGCGTCGAGCGCGAACTCCAGCACGCCTTCGAGCACGCCAAGGAGGTCTACGTCGTCTGGAAGCCCCAGAAGGCCCCCAGCCCGTTCATCACCGAAACGTCCACGAAGATCTTCGCGAGCACCGCCGAGGCGCTCGAGCACTTCGAGCGTGAGGGGATGTTCGGGTCGAAGAACCTGTTCGGGCACTGAGCAATGTTCGGGCACTGAACGAGGGCGGCGGCGCCGGGGGTGCCCGCGCCGCGGGTTGTCGGACGCCGACGATCGGCCGCTCGCGTTCCATCGGGCACAGGCTGCGAGCCTGTGCCACCGAGGGCTCGGCACCTGCCACCCAGGGCTCAGCAGCCGGCGGCGAAGATGGCCAGATAGTAGAAGAAGTCGTCGTTGGTGAGAACCCCGTTGGGCACGCCGTAGCCGGGCTGGCCAGGGACCGCGCCCGCGGTCAGGTCGCACACCGCCAGATTCCCGGCGGCGAACTCGGCGAGGTAGTAGAAGAAGTCGTCGTTGTTCAGCGCGCCGTTGGGCACGCCGTAGCCGGGTTGTCCGGCGACCGCGCCGGTGGTCAGGTCGGGGCGGCAAACGCCGGCGGTCACGCCGATGCAGGCGGAGAACTCCGAGGTGTCGCCGGTGGCGGCGTCGATGGTCAGCGCGGTGACGAACTCGCCCGGCGCGACCACGCCGGTGACAACCGCGCCGGCGTCGGCATGCCCGGTCGAGTCGGTCGTGACGCTGATGGAGCCGAGGTAGCGGGCGCCCTCGCCGTGCCCGGAGGGGTCGCAGGCGGGTGAGGCGTAGAACTCGATCTCGAAGTCGCGCGACGCGAGGGTGCGGAGCGCGCCGCTGATGGCGACGCTGCCCGGCCCCGCGGCGGCGGACTCGAGTTCGGGGAAGTTGAGCAGCCCGTTCGCGCCGGTGTCGGCGTCGCCCGGGTCGTTGAGCGTCACGCCGCTGCCGCTCTGGGCCAGAAGATCGATGGCCAGGCCGGCGTTGTCATGGAAGGAGTTGGCGGTGACGCGGACGCCGGTGATGAGGGAGGACACGCGCAGCCCGTCGACCTGGCTGAACGCGATGTCGTTGCCACGGATGGTCGTCGCGTGGATGCGCCGCTGGCCGGTCAGGGGGGAGATCGACACGCCGAACAGGTTCGGGACCGGGTTCTGCCCCGTCGGATCGGTGCCGATCCGGTTGTGCTCGACGAGCGTGTCGAACGTGTCCTCGTTGATCGAGATGATGCCGACGCCCGCGCCGAACGTCTGGCCGGCGGCGTGGTTCGTGCCGGCGACGCGGATGCCGCCGATCGTGTTGTTCCGGACGATCGTGCCCATGGAATCGACGACGTTGACCCCGACCGGGCCGCGTTGGCCGGGGTACGGCGCGACGCCGTCCTGGGTCGTGCCGATGAGGTTGCCCTCGACGATGGTCTGCTCGGCCATGCCGACGTAGACCTGGCCGCCGGTGGGGAAGCCTTCCTCGCCGTACTTCCCGTTGCCGGCGATCCAGTTTCCCTCACCGGGTGCGTTGCCCCCGACGCGGGTTCGGACGGGGCTGCCGGTGTACGGGTTGCCTCGGACCTCGATGCCGTAGAACGAACTGCCGACGAGATGGTTGCCGATGACGACGTTGTCGGCGGCGGGGGTGTCGATGCGGACGCCCGAGTTGCCGCTCGAGAGCACGTTGGCCTCGCCGGGTTCGGTGCCGCCGACGACGTTGCCCGAGGCCGGCGGGCCGTTGAACTCACCGCTGATGTAGACGCCGGCGTACAGCGGGCCGGAGATGGTGCACCCGATGACGCGGTTGTTGTTGCGCGTGATGTGCACTCCGTAACCCCGCTGCATGACGCGGTCGAGCCCCTTGACGGTGCAGTTGTCGGCGTAGATGGAGATGGCCGCCCCGCCCAGGCCGTTGGGCTGCAGGCCATAGATGCCGACCTCGCCGCCGTTCGGGTTCGTGTTCCCGGTGAACGCCTCCTGGCTGGAGAAGTCGATCGTCGTCCCGTCGTCGGTCAGCAGGAACGGGCCGTCCTCGAGCCGCAGCACCGCGATGTTCTGCAGCAGCCACCACTGGCTCTGCGGGATCGCGAACTCGATGGTCTGCGGCCCGGCCATGTTGTTCGCCACCAGGCAGGCCTCGCGCATCGACACCAGGCCGTCCGGCCCCGGCAGGTCCGCGAGCACGCCGTTCGGCGAGATGTCGACGGCGTCCTCGATCGTGTTGACGGTCACGGTCTGGGTGAGCGCGGGCGACGCCAGGCCGGCGGCGGCAGCGATGGCGGCGACGCGGGCAGGGCGAAGGGGGTCGGAGAAGCGGGTCGGGCGCATGTTGGTCTCCGCGTCGGGGTTGGATCGGAAACGAGAACGGGCGGCACTCCGCCCATCGGGAAGTGCCGCCCGCTGCGGAGGTGATACAGCCCGGGGGGGCAGTGGGCCAGATCGGCGCTGCTGAGCAAGCCCGTGCCAGTTACTCGGCGCGGCCCACGATCCGGAACGTGTAGGACGCCTCGTCCGGGTCGTTCGAGAGGATCTCGACGTTGCTCTTGAACGTGCCGGTGGATTCCGGGGCGAAGCGGATCGTGAACGACGTCGACGCGCCGGGGGCCAGGCTCATCGCCGGCATCGACAGGATCGAGAACGCGCTGGCGCCAGAGCCGGCCAGGCGGATGAGCGGCGTGGCCAGGATCAGCGTCTGCACGCCGTCGTTGCGAAGGGTGAACGTCCGCTCGTGGGCCTCGCCGAGTTCGAGGGAACGGAAGCGGGTGCCGTCGCCGCCGCCGGCGCGGAGGTCGCCGTCGCGGATCTCGCGATCGCGCCGCCCCTCAACGGTGGCGTCGGGCGCGTTGGCGGGCACGAAGCCGCGGCCCTTGACCTTGAACTCGTAGGCGTCGTCGGTGTCGCGGGATGTCTCGATGGCCAGGCGGGCCTTGCGGACCCCGCCGCGGATCGGGTCGAAGCGGAGGATGACGACGGTGGATTCGCCGGGGGCGAGCGTCTGGCTCGGGGCGACGGCGATCACGAAGTCGCGCTTGTGACGCCCGCGGACCTCGACGTTCTCGATGTGCAGGTCGTCATCGCCGAAGTTGTGGATCTCGAACTCGCGCTCGCGGATCCGCCCGTCCACGCGGAGGCGGTTGAACGCGGTCGAATCGTCGCGCCGCGGCGAGACGTCGTCGTCCTCGATGTGGCGTCCGGAGCCGAAGATAGAATACGCCCGCTCGTGCGAGCCGCCGCCCCCGCCCCCGCCCCCGCCCGAGCCGCCCGACCCGACCGTGACCACCGGCTCGGCGGACATGACGATGTTGTTGGTTTCGTCGCTCTCGGTGATCTCGCCCGAGGCGTCGATGAACACGCCGACGTAGTAGACGCCGTCGGGCGTGCCCGACGGGATGATGAACGACTCGTCCTCGAAGGAGCGCTGGCCGGGGGCGAAGTCCTCGTCCTCGCGCTCAACGCCCAGAACGATGTCGTCCCCGTTGCCCCAGACGTTGTCGAGCGAGAGGCGGACCTGCTGGTCGAACGCGCCGTTGAAGAACCCGCCCGCGTTGACGATGGTCCAGGCGATGTGCACGTCTTCGCCGACGGGGCGGGGGGTCGGATCGGCGATGACCTGCTCGAGGGTCAGGTCGACCTCGCCGCCGCCACCGCCGCCACCGCCGCCGCCGCCCGAGCCACCGACGGCAATGGTCTGTGCCGACCACGCGATGTTGTTCTGCTCGTCGGTCTCGGCGACCACATCGGTGGAGTCGATGAACACGCCCAGGAAGTAGTCGCCGGCCGCGACGCCGCCGGGCACGCGCCAGGACTCGCTCTCGGCCGACGACTGGCCCGCGAGCAGGTCCTCGATCTCGCGCTCGACGCCCAGCACGATGTCGTCGGCGTCGCCCCAAACCTGGTTGAGCGACAGGCGGAACTCCTGGTCGAAGAAGCCGTTGAAGGACCCGCCGAGGTTCGTGTAGGTGTAGGAAACCTCGATCTCGTTCTCGGTGTCGATCACGCCGGCCACGTCGCCGACGGTGAGGTCCAGCCCCCCACCGCCCCCGCCACCGCCACCACCGACGCCGCCGCCGGTGATGGCGATGGTGCCGGAAGAGAACGCGATGTTGTTCGACTCGCTGTTCTCGGCGATCTCGCCGGAGGAGTCGATGAACACGCCCAGGCGGTACTGGCCCGCCGGCGTGGTGGCCGGCACGATGACCGACTCTCGCTCCTGGCTGGACTGGCCCGAGGCCAGGTCCTCGTCCTCGCGCTCGACGCCGAGCACGATGTCGTCGGCGTTGCCCCACACGTCATCGGCGGAGAGGCGGAGTTCGATGTTCCACGCGCCCTCGAAGGCGTCGCCGATGTTCGTGTAGGTGAACTGGGTGTGGATCTCGGCGCCCGCCGCGGCGGACGACTCCCGGATCGACAGGTCCGACACCGTCAAGTCCGCGCTCAGCAGTGTGCGGTTCTCGAGCGTCTCCAGGAACGCGGGCCCCTCGGCCCGACCGGCGCGGGTCCGCAGCGTGCGGCTGTTGCTTGACGGCTTGTTCCGACCAGTGCTCGAACGACGCATGGCAACTTCTCCTCGGCAGATCGGGCGGCCGAGCCGCCCACGCGGGACGCCCGAGCCAAACGAGGCTCGGTCGCCGATCGCAAGGCACCGGGCAGCCGCAAGGCCGCCCGGCGTGGGGAGAAAGGAGTGCGGCCGGAGGGCTTTGGAGGAAGGTTCCTCCGGCCGCATAGGGAGGGTGATCGTTGGCGGGTTCCCCCGCCTCAAACCGTGGCGTCGCCCTCTCGGCGACGCCACGGGACACGCGCATCGCCCGTTCAGCGGGCGGAGGCGTTGCCGGCGGCTCAGCAGCCGGCGGCGTAGAGGGTCAGGTAGTAGAAGAAGTCCTCGTTATTGATCACGCCGTTGGGCACGCCGAAGCCGGGCTGGCCCGCGACCGCGGTGGTGGTCAGGTCGGCCACCGCCAGGTTGCCCGCGCTGAACTGGGCCAGGTAGTAGAAGAAGTCGTCGTTGTTCAGGACGCCGTTGGGCACGCCGTAGCCCGGCTGGCCGGCGACCGCGCCGGTGGTCAGGTCGGCCGGGCACGCGGGGGTGACCACGCCCGCGTTCATGAGCACGGTGGTGTTGTTGGTGTCACGGTTGGGAACCGCCAGGTCGGGCGTGCCGGAGCCGTCGAAGTCGCCGATGGCGATCCACTGCGGATTGAGGCCGACGGCCCATGGCTGGGCGGGGGCGAACGCGCCGGCGCCCGTGCCGCGGAGCGTCGAGACGGTGCTGGCGTCCTCGATGGCGACGGCCAGGTCCATCACGCCGTCCACGTCGAGGTCCACGATGCGGACCTCGCCCGGATTGGCCCCGCCGGCGAAGATGTCCATGCGGGCGCCGAAGACACCGGCGTTGTTGATGTGGAGCGAGACCAGCGCGCCGTTGGAGATCGCCAGGTCGATGTCGCCGTCCCCGTCGACATCGCCCGCCGCCACGCCGCTCGGGCGGTTGGCCGGGTTCTGGCTCTGGGTCGCGACGCTGAACGCGCCCGCGTTGTTGGTCAGGACGCTGAAGGTGCGGTCGTCGTGGTTGGTCGCCACCAGGTCGTCGTCGCCGTCGCCGTCGAAGTCGCCGGCGGCCACGTCGCGCGGCTCGCCGCCGACCGGGGTGGTCACGACGGTGAAGCCCGCGCCGGTGTTGGTCATCGCCGAGACCGAGTTGCTGTCGCGGTTGGCCACGGCCAGGTCGGGCAGGGCGTTGCCGTCGAGGTTGCAGACCTCCAGGCCACGCGGGTTCTGGCCGACGGCGACGGTGGAGGTCAGGGCGAAGGTGCCGGCGGTGTTTGAGTAGATGCGGACGCTGGCGGAGTTCTGCATGGCGACCGCCAGGTCATCGGTGCCGTTGCCGTCGAAGTCTGCCGAGACGATCGCGCCGGCGCCCACGCCAGCGCCCAGGAAGACCGTCGCACCGGGCGTCAGCCCGCCGTTGCCGTCGCCCAGGAACGTCAGGATGCGGTCCTGGTTGTCGACCGTGACCGCCAGGTCGGCGTTGCCGTCGGCGTTGAAGTCGCCGATGGCGGCCCCGCTGGGGTTCTGCGCGGTCGGGAGGGTCAGCGGCGCCTGGAACGCGATCTGGGCGCTGGCCAGGCTGGCGAGCCCGGCGACGGACACGAGGGCCAGAGTCTTGTGCATGCTCATCGTTCGATCCTTCCTTCTCTGAAGTCTCATCTAGGCCATCCGGCGGTGTGCCGGAGCGTCCGACCCGCCCGCCGCCCGGCGGGGCCTCGGCCGAACGCCATGCAGGTGCGGGCACGTCCGGGCCTGATACACACTCACGCCAGAATGAAGAGCGATTCATCCCGAACCACCGGGTTCAGGGGCCGCGCGTCCCGTACGATGCAATGGGGAAGGGGCGGCCTCGGGCCCCAAGGGGTTCGGGGCGGCCGTGAGGAGACCATGCAGGGCGCGAGCCTCGACCAGCCCGACCTGACACACGCCAGCGACGCCGACCTCGTCGAACGCTGCCTCGACCGACGCCCCGGCGCGTGGGAAGAGGTGGTGCGTCGCTACTCCAGCCTGGTCTATTCCGTTCCCCGGCGTCTTGGCCTTTCCCAGGATGAGGCCGAGGATGTGGCCCAGAGCGTGTTCGCCTCCCTGCTGACCGCCATGGAAGCCATGCGGGACCGCCAGACCCTGGCCAAGTGGCTGATCACCGTCGCCAACCGCCAAGCCTGGCGTGCGATCAGGTCCCGTCGGGCGAACCCGACGCCGGTTGGCGACAACATCGACGCGGCGGCACAACCAACCGACGAGACGCCGGACATCGCCGCCTGGGAACGCCGCCAGACGGTGCGTGAAGCCCTGGTCCGCCTGGGCGGGCGCTGCCAGGAACTGCTGACCGCGCTGTTCTCGGACCAGGCCTCGCCGGACTACCAGGAGATCGGGCGACGCCTCGGCATGCCGGTCGGGAGCATCGGCCCGACCCGGAACAGGTGCCTGCGCAAGATGATGGAGATCCTGCAGGGGATGCCGGGGGCCGCGGCGATCTGGGCGGACCTGGGGCGACCACCGGGGGAATCGGGCGGTACAGATTCGGCTCGGGGTGTATCAGGCGGGGAGCGCGGCGACACCTGACACCGTCACGCCGACGCCCGGACGGTGCGGGCGTGGGCTTGCGGGGAAACGACCATGGACGACCGGACCCAACCAAACAACGCTGCCTGGCCGAGCGACGAGCACCTGGCGCTGGCTTTTGGGGAACTGGACGCGGCGGCCGCGGCGCGGCTGGACGCGTCGCTCGACGGCGCGGCTCGGGCCGCGATCGGGCAGGTCCGGGCGACGGTCGCCGCGATAGGCGACGGCGGGCTCGAGGCCGCTCCGGCGTCGCTGGTCCGTCGCCTCGAGGCGATGGGGCGGGTTTCGGCGCTCGGCGAGGCGGTCGCGCAGGTGGCCGGGGCGATCAGGCGTTTGGTGGCCCAGGTCGTGTTCGACAGCCGCGTCAGCCCCGCGCTGGCGGGCTTCCGCGGCGGGGCCGACGGGCGTCAACTCGTGTTTTCGAGCGAGGCCGGCGACGTGCACCTCCGCCTGAGCGGGCCCGACGAGCGCGACCCGCGCGTCACGATCCGCGGCGCGATCGAGGCGAGCGATGAGACCGAACTCGAGGGGGCGATTGCCCGCGTCGGCGCCTCGGGCGGCGCGGCCGAGGCGAGCATCGACGAGGACGGCATGTTCGTCCTCCGCGTCGCCCCGGGCTCCCATCCGATGATCGTCCGCCTGGCCCGGACCGAGATCGACCTTGGCCTGCTCGACGTTGCCTGATCCCGCATGAGCGACGCCACGACAACCCAGCGACTTGATGCGCTGATCGCGGACCTGGTGCCGATGGACGCGGCCGCGCGCGCGGCGCGGCTCCGGCGCGAGTCGGGCGAGGGTCCCGGCGACGGCGTGGACTCGTTGATCGAGGCGATCGCGCAGCGGGGCTCGGACCTGGCGATCGGTGACACGCCGGCGGGCGAACGGGCGGCACGGTTGGCCGTTGAACTCGCCGACGCGCACGCAGACTCCCGAGCCGCGCCTCCTGGGTCATCAACCGGGGTGCCAGCGGGACCGGGCGGCGGGGCGGCCACGTGCCGCTCACTCAGCGCCCGAGCCCGCGTGGCGCTCGCGCACGTGCTGAACTATGCGACCCGCTTCGAGGAGGCTTTGGCGTGCCTTGACGAAGCGAGCGCCGCGGCCACATCGGCTGGCGACACATTCGCGTCTGCTCGCGCAAGTCTCATCGCCATGCACGCCCTGGCCCGCCTGGGACGGATGGACGAGGCGCTGGGAGCGGGCGACCGGGCCGTGGCGGGGTTCGCGGCGGTCGACGAGGCGGTGTGGCGTGCCAAGGCCGATGTCAACGTCGGCGTGATCAAGCGCATGCGGGACGATCCAGCGGGCGCGCTGGCTCACTTCGACGCGGCCCGGGAGACGTTCGCCGAGGCGCCGCCGATTCTCGCGCAGATCGAGAGCAACCGGGCCGAGGCGCTGCTGGACCTGGGGCGTTTCGGGGAGGCCGAGGGGGCGTTCGCGTCGTCGCTGGCGGCGTTCGAGGCGGCGGGCATCGCGCGGGCTGCCGCCATTGCCGAGGGGAATCTCGCCGATCTGCTCAGCCGCCAGGGGCGACTGGAGGAATCTCTGGAGCGTTTCGAGCGGGCACGCCGGACGCTCGAAGGAGCCAACGCCCCGGCGGATCTGGCCCGCCTGCGGGCCGAAGAGGCCGACACGCTGGCGACGGTGGGGCTGCTGGAGGAGTCGGCAACGGCGTACCGCGAAGCCCTCGAAGCGTTGGGGGCGGCGGGGTTGGCCGCTGAGGGGGCGAGGGCGAAGGTCGGGCTTGCACAGGTGCTGGCGCGATTCGGTCGACTCGACGATGCGGCGGGACAACTCGAGGCCGCCATCGTCGCGTTCGAGGCCATTCCGAATCCGACGGGTGCGGCCCGCGCGGGCGTGCTGCTGGCCCGCCTGCGACTGGCGCGCGGGAGGCGCGACGAGGCGACCGCGTTGCTCGACCGATTCGAGAACGTGCTGCGTGAGCGACCCCTCGACGCCCTTGCGGGCATGTCGGTCCGCGCAGCGATCGCGCGGGGCGCGGGTGCGATGGGGCCAGTGATCGAAACGCTCTCGCGGGCGATCGACCTGGCGACAGGCCTCGGCAACCGGCCGGTGCTGGCCGATCTGCTGCACGAGCGGGCGGGTGCGCGTCGGGCAAGCGACGATCTGCCCGGCGCGATCGAGGACCTCGAACGGGCGATCGAACTGACCGAGCGTGTGCGGGCGCTGCTGCACGCGGACCGACTCAGGGCCGCGGCACTCGGCTCGCGTGCGGATATTTACGACGATGCGGTGGCCGCGCTGCTCGAACTGGCGCGGCTTGAACTGGCGGGTCGGCGGGATGGCGACGCGTCGGCGCTGCGGGCGCGGGCGTTCGAGACCGCCGACCGGGCCAAGGCGCGGGCGCTTCTCGACTCCGTCGGTGGACGGTTCGAGCGGGCGTTGCCGGGGGATCGGTCCGGGGCCGATGGCGTGCTCGGTGCGGAACTCGAACGTCGGCGTTCGGACATGAACGCGATCTACGCGGCCCTGTTCGCGCCGCAGGAGCGCCGCCTGTCGCCGGCGACGCAGCGGGAACTCGCCTCCCGCCTGGATGAGCACGAGCGGCGTGTTTCCGAGATCGAGCGTCGCATGGCGGCTTCGGGCGGCGGCGTGCTGGCCGCGCCCGTTGCGTCGCTGGCCCAGGTGCAGGGAGTGTTGCGAGAGGGCGAGGCCCTGGTGGAGTTCTTCGGGGCGGATGACGCGCTGGGCGTCGCGGTCGTGACCCACAGCGGGCTGCATGTCCGGGCGGGTGTGGCGATGCTCGACGAAGTCGCCGACCTCGGCGAGCGCCTGACGATGGCGATCGATCGATCGGTGATCGCTCTGGCCGGCGCGGGGGCGCGCGGGGGCCAGAGTGGGTCGCAGGCGATCGCGCCGACGGGTGTGAAGCCCGCGGCCGTCGAGCGCCTGCTGACTCGCCTTCACGAGATCGCGATCGCTCCGATCGAGCCGCTCATCGCCGGCGCGACCCGGCTGCTGCTGGTGCCGCACGGCCCGCTGCACGCGTTGCCGCTGCACGCCGCCCGGAGCGAACACGGCCCATTGGTCGATCGGTTCGAGGTTGCCTCCATCCCCAGCGCCGCGTTCCTGCACCATGTCCGGACGCGCAGGACTGACTCGCGCGGCGCCCCAGCCCGCGACGCAGCGAATGGAAGGTCGACGAGTCGCCCGCTCGTCGTCGGCGTGCCGGACGAGGTCGCGCCCGAGATGGGGGACGAGGCCGAGGCCGTCGCCAGGGCGATCCCGGACGCGCGACTGCTGGTCGGGAGCGATGCGACGTTCGAGGCGTTCGCCGCCGCCGCGCCGGGCTCGCCGCTGATCCACCTGGCCTGCCACGGCGTGTTCGCGGCCCGCAACCCGCTCCAGGCGCGCCTGCGGTTCTCGGACCGCTGGGTGACGGTTCGCGATCTGCTCCCGCTCGACCTCTCGGGCGCCGTCGTGGTGCTGAGCGGGTGTGAGACGGGCAAGGCCGGCGTGGAGCGGGGCGACGAGGCGTACGGGCTTGGGCGGGCGGTGCTCGCGGCGGGGGCGTCGGCGGCGCTGCTGAGCCTGTGGCCGGTGCATGATCGGACCACGCGCGAACTGATGATTTCCATGTATCAGGAGGCGTTTGCGGGGTACCTTCCGGTTGAGGCGGGTGCGGCTGCCCCAGGCCCGTGCGGAGCCGCCTGCGCGGGCGGGCCCGATCTGGTCCGCGGACTGGCCCGGGCGCAGCGCTCGCTCGCGGCGCAGGGGCGGCACCCGGCCGTGTGGGCCCCATTTGTTGTGCTTGGAGACCCGACGCCATGAACACCTACATCAACAACACGCCGGCAACGAGGGCCGCGCTCGCGGCGCGGCTAGCGATCGCCGCCGGCCTGCTCTGGGGCGGGGCGGCTCTGGCGGAGCCCCCGGACGAGCCGATCCCGGACGAGGCGGTCGTCCGCCTGCTCCCCGGCGTGACGATCCAGCAGTTCAACCAGCGGTACTCGACGACGCTGCTCGGGCAGATCACGACCAACTTCAAGACCGACTACTTTGTCGAGTTCCCCCAACCCCTCACGCCGGCCCAGCTCGAGCAGATGCTGCTGTTCGATCCGCAGGGCGTGCTGGTGGAGAAGGCGGAACTGAACTGGAACATCGACGACGACGTCCGCCCCGGGACGCAGTCGTTCTTCCTCGGGTCGACGGTCGGCGAGTACCAGGGCCAGTACGTGCTGCCGCTGATCAACCAGCCGCAGACGACGGGTTTCGGCACCGGCGCCGGCGTGCGGGTCGCGGTCATCGACACGGGCGTCGACATCACGCACCCGATGCTGGCCGGGGCCATCGCGCCCGGCGGCTACAACTTCGTCGACCGCAACACCAACGTGATGGACGAGGGCGACGGGATCGACAACGACGGCAACGGGACCGCCGACGAGATGGTGGGGCACGGCACGTTCATGGCCGGGCTGATCCACCTGGTCGCGCCTGATGCCCAGATCGTGCCGCTCAAGGCCCTGGACTCCGACGGGCGGGGCACGTCGTTCCGCATCGCGGAGGCGATCTACTACGCGCTGGAACTCGATGTTGATGTGATCAACCTCAGCCTCGGCTCGACGCAGGAACTCGAACTGCTGGACGACGCCGTGAGCGACGCGCGGTACTGGGGGGCGATCATCGTGGCCTCCGTCGGCAACGACGGCGAGAACCTGATCCTGTATCCGGCTGGCGAGAACGACACGATCTCCGTGGTCGCCACGGACGCGTCGGACCACAAGGCCTCGTACAGCAACTACGGCGAGCACGCCCTGCTCTCGGCTCCGGGCGACCTGGTGGTCAGCACGTTCCCGGGCGGGCTGTTCGCACGCGGCGAGGGGACCAGTTGCTCGGCCGCGGTTGTCTCCGGGGCGGCGGCGGTGATCCGATCGGGCGCGCCGTACGTCCAGCAGCGCGACATGCAGGACATCCTCGAGGGTTCGGCGCGGAACATCAACGCGCAGAATCCGGGGCTGTCGGGGCTGATCGGGCGCGGGCGGCTCGACCTCCAGGCCGCGCTCGCCCTGATCCCGCCGTGCCCCGCCGATCTGACAACGGGCGCCATCGCGGGCCAGCCGGGTTACGGCGTGCCCAACGGCGCCCTGAACTCCGACGACTTCTTCTACTACCTGAACCTGTTCGCCGCCGGCTCGCTCCAGGCCGACCTCACCGGCAGCGCGCTCCGCGGCGCGGACGCGTTCGGGGAGCCCGACGGCATCCTCAACAACGACGACTTCTTCTACTACCTCTTCATCTACGACCGGGGCTGCGGACCGGCGTGACGCCGGGGGCGGTCGTGAGCAAGGCCATCCGATCGCGCGCTGGATCGGCGCGGGCGTGCTATCGGCCCGAAGCGGCCGACGCACGCACGCGCCGGACCGCGGCCTGGATGATGAGCACCAACTCCTCCATCTCGAACGGTTTGGAGAGCATGGCGAACGCCTCGGCGCTCTCCGCGTGGCGACGGACTTCGGGCGAGTCGTCGCCGGTCATGATGATGCAGGGCGTGCCGGCCAGTTCGGGGATGGCGGCCAGGCGCTCCATCACGCTGAATCCCTCGCCCGCGGGCATGTGGACGTCCAGGACCATCGCGTCGGGGTGGGTCCTGCGGGCGCGATCCAGCGCCTGGTAGGCGTCCTGGGTCGTGATGACCTCGAAGCCGAGGCTCTCGAACCGCGTGCTCATCGCGGCCAGCAGACCGATGTCGTCGTCGGCGATCAGGATGGTGCGGCGTTGCATGGCGATGCTCCTCCGTGGCGTGTGCGGGCGTCGGCGCGGGCGGCGGCCTAGACGGGCAGGCTCTGGCCCGAGACCAGCAGTTCGGCCTCGACCAGATCGCGCAGGGCCTCGAACGCGAATGGCTTCTGGAGCGTGGTGACGCGCGGGATGGCGCGGAGTTCTCGGCGGAACTCGTCGCGGAACCCGGTGATGATGATGATCGGCACGTCGCTCCTGGCCCGGACGTTGCGGGCCAGACCGACGCCGTCGCCCCCCGGCATGTTCAGGTCCGAGATGACCAGATCGACGTCGTGCTCGAGGAACGCGGCGATCCCCTGGGCGCCGGTGGACGCGCCCCGGCAGCGGTAGCCCATGCTCTCCAGACGGACGCGTAGCGCGGCCACGAGGCCGTCGTCGTTGTCGATGATCAGGATCGTGGGGGTGCGGCTAGGCATCGATCGCCTCCTCGATGTGCTCGGCCTCGGCCATGGCGTCCTCGATCGTCTTGAGGACGTCCGCGGCCTCGTACGGCTTGGACAGGAACACGCTGCCTCCGGCGCGGATGGCCCGGACGCGGGCCTCGTCGCGGACGTTGGCGGACAGGAAAACGACGGGCACGCCGGTCAGTCCAGGCAGGCGGCGGATGCGCTCGCAGGCCTCGAACCCGTCGATATCGGGCATCCGGATGTCCATCACGATGGCGTCCGGGTGGTGCAGGGCGGCGGCCTCGACGCCCGCCAGCCCGTTGATCGCGTGGTAGACGGTGTACCCGGCGGACTGCAGGCGGGTCATGAGCGCGATCGTGATCCGAGGCTCGTCATCGACGATGAGCACTGACTTTGGCATGGTCTCCCTCCCTGGTGGCGCCCGTCAGGGCGCGGATGGCCTCTCGTGCGCTCCTGGGCGTCCAGGCGCCGGCGTGCTCGATCGACGGGGCGCCGTGGTGGTCCAGACGCTCATCGCTGCGGCGCTGCTCGTCCATGCGGAGCAGGCGGTCGCGCCACGCGTCGGGCTCGGTGGTCTCGCCCAGCAGGATGATCGAACGCCCGTCGGGCGCGGGCATCTGCAGGTCGGTCGCGTGGGTCGCGGACGCGAGGAACGTGCCGAGGGCCTCACGTGTGTCGCCCGGAGCGGGCGTCAGGCGCAGCGCGGTGAGGCGTCCCTTCGGCGAGCGCTCCGAGGCCCGGGCCACGAACGCGTCCACGATTGCGCCGGCATCGCTCGTCGGCATCGTAAACGAGAACCGGCTGCCCTTTCCGGGCTCGCTGCTGACCCCGATCTCGCCCAGGTTCAGCGCGACGAGCTCCCGGGAGATGTTCAGCCCCAGTCCGAAGCCCTTGGTGCTCACGCGACCGGCCTCGCCCCCCTGGCGGAACCTCTGGAAGAGGCGGTCGACCTCCTCCTTCGGCATGCCCGGCCCGCGGTCGATCACGCTGAACCGGACCGCGGCGGCGCCCTGGCTTGCCGCGTCGATCGTGACCACGCTGTCCGCGGGGGAGAACTTCACGGCGTTGACCACCAGGTTGACCAGCGTGCGGCCCACCTTCTCGGCATCGGCAAAGACGCGCGGGAGTTCAGCGGGAATCGACTGCTCGATGCGGATCCGCTTCGCTTTGGCGCGGGCTTCCAGCATGGGGAGCACCCCGCCCACGAGTTCTTGGACCGTGTGCTCGCGCCGGTCCACCCGGAGGGTCCGGGCGCGGAGTTTGCCGCTGTCCAGGAAGTCGTCGACCAGGTGCGACATGTCGCGGGTTGCGTCGGCGATGAACTGGAGGAACTCGGCCTGCTTCTCCGTGACCGGGCCGCCCAGCCCGTCGCGGACGATGGCCGCGAACTCCTTGATCACGGTCAGCGGCGTTCGGAACTCGTGGGCCACGTCCTCGACGAATCGGTGGGCGGTCTCGGTGAGTTCCGCGAGCGACTGGTTCTTCCGCTTGAGTTCGAGGTTGGCGATTTTCAGACGCCGGGCCAGATCGCGATTGGAGTGCTCGAGGCGGAAGCGGCGGAGCGCCTCGCTGATCTTGTGGGCGATGCACGGCGGGTCGTCGAAGATCTGCGACTTGGCGATGTAGTCCGCGGCGCCGTGGCGGAACGCGTCGGCGGCGATCGTCTCGTCGCCCGTCGAGGAAGCGATGATGACGGGGCCGACGTCGGCTTTGACAAAGTCCGGTAGCCAGTCGAGCCCCGTCGCGCTGCCCAGGCGGTAGTCGCAGATGATCACGACCGAGCCGTCGGGTGGGAGGTCGGCGATGGCCTCCTCGGCGGTGCAGTACGGGCGGATGGCGACCGGGGTCGGGCCGTCGAGGGCCGATTCGAGCATGCGCTCGAGGAGGTCAAGGTGGGACCTGTCGTCATCGACGATCACCACGGTGACCGGCGCGTCGGTGGCCGTGGGCATTTCGGCGGCGAGCATGCAGGGGCTCCTTCCCGAGCGACCAGGAGACCCACGTCGGGTTCCGTGTATCCACCGGACAAGTGCATCGGCTCGCGGAATCCCCGGTTCAGCAAAACCGCCCGGATTCCGAGGCGGTGCCTCAAGTTCCCGCTCCAGAGCGGCAACTTCGCACAAACTTGGGTGGATCGCACACCTAATTGCGCGCATGGAGGTCGCCCTGTGCGAACGCGGAGCAAACGGCGGGCGGCGATCGCCCAAGTTGCGTGCGCGCAGCGTCCGGGGCGGTGTCGGCTGGAGCGCCCTTGCGCTCCCCTGGCCGCGCCCCGCTCGGGTATGCTGAGCGCGCGGGCACGCTCGCCCGCCCGAGGGCACCCCCGTGGACACAGCCTTGCCAACCGCGTCGTCGCCAGAACCCGTGCACTTCCTGCTTGTCGAGGACGAGGCGGCCCACGCGGAACTGATCCGCCTGTCGCTGGTGGACAACAAGGTTGCCAACACGCTGGACCACGTCCAGGACGGCGAGGCGGCGCTCGAATACCTGCAGCAGGAGGGGCGTTTCTCCGAGGCGCGCCGCCCGGACGTGATCCTGCTCGACCTCAAACTGCCGAAGATCGACGGGCACGAGGTGCTCGAGTGGATCAAGGGTCGCGACCACCTCGCCACGATCCCTGTTGTCGTGCTCACCACCTCGTCGAACGAGATCGACCGGGCCAAGGCGTACGCGAGGCACGCCAACAGTTACCTGGCCAAGCCGGTCGACTTTCCGCAGTTCCAGCGGATGATCCGCGACCTTGGCCTGTACTGGACGGTGTGGAACCAGCCGCCGGCGCGAGCGCGAACGTAGCACACGGGTGCGCTGCGCCTCAAGCCGGCGGGGTTCGTCGCCCGACGAACATCGGACGGAAGTTCCATCGGGCCGCCGAAGCGGCCGATCGACCCGGACGCTCATTCGCTGATCAGCAGATGCGTCGCCCGCACGACATCCCGGGGCGGAACCACCGAGCCGGGGCTCCGTGGGGTGTGGCCGCCCTGCTGGTCGCGCTGGCCGTGCTGGCCGTGCTGGCCGCGGGGACGCTGGTTGCGGCGGCGTCGCCTGCGAGTTCCACGCCCGCCGAACTCTGCGGACCGGACGGCGTGTGCCCGCCGGGCGTCGCGGCAGCCACGGCGCCCGTCGGCGTCGGAGACGGGCGCGGCGGCATCCCGCTGGTTTCGTGGGCTCTGGACACCACCGGGTTCCCGGCCCGGTGGAACTGCGGCGACTGGTCGGCGACGCTCGGATGGATGCACATCGCCAGCGATGTGACGATCTGGGCGGCCTACATGGCGATCCCGGTGGTGCTCGGCTTCTTCGTGATCAAGGGCAAGACGCCGCTGCCGCTGGTGTCGTGGCTGTTTGTGGCGTTCATCGCCTCGTGCGGCATCGGGCACCTGCTCGAGGCCGTGATCTTCTGGGAGCCGGTCTATCGACTCGCGGGTGTCTGGAAGGTCGTGACCGCGGTCGTCTCGTGCGCAACGGTGGCGGCGCTGGTGCCGGTCGTGCCCAGGGCGCTCAAGTGGCCCACGCTGGGTGAGGTCAACCAGCGGCTCGAGGCGGAGATCCGCGAGCGCATCGCGATGGAGCGGGAACTCGAACTCCAGAAGTTCGCGCTCGATGAGCACGCGATCGTCGCGTTTACCGACCCGAACGGGGTGATCACCTACGCCAACGACCGGTTCTCGGCCATTTCGGGGTACACCCGCGAGGAACTGATCGGGCAGACCCACCGGATCATCAACTCCGGCACCCACCCAAAGGAGTTCTTCGTCGACCTGTGGCGGACCATCGCCGCGGGCCAGGTCTGGCGCGGCGAGATCTGCAACCGAAGCAAGGACGGCACGCTCTACTGGGTCGATACGACAATTGTCCCGTTCAAGGACCACGATGGGCGGATCACCCAGTACGTGGCCATCCGCGCCGACATCACCGATCGCAAGCACGCCGAGGAGAAACTCCGCGGCGTCAACGCCGAGTTGGAGCAGTTCGTCTACACCGCGTCGCACGACCTCAAGTCGCCGCTGATCACCATCCAGGGTTTCTCCGGCTTCATGCAGCGGGACCTCGCGGCCGGCCGGACCGACCGTCTGCAGGACTTCGCGCAGCGGATCGACGAGGCCATCGTCCGCGTGCGGGAGAACGTCGACGATCTGCTGGAACTCAGCCGGATCGGGCGGGTGACCGGTGAGTTCGTCGAGGTCGATCCCGGCTCGGTGGCGCGGACTGTCGTGGCGGATCTGGCCGCGCAGATCGAGCAGGCCCGCGCGAGCATCCACATCGACGAGGACATGCCCACGATCACGTGCGACGTCGCCCGCCTCCGACAGGCGATACAGAACCTTCTTGCCAACGCGCTTCGATACGGGCGGCCGGCCGAGGGTGACCCGAAGATCGAGATTGGCGGCTCGGCGACGTCATCGGAGGTCGTCCTTTTCGTCCGCGACAACGGGCCGGGCATCCCGGAGCAGTATCGGGAGAAGGTGTTCGGACTCTTCCAGCGTCTCAGTTCGGGCACGGAGGGCACGGGCATCGGGCTGACCATCGTGCGGCGTATCGCCGAGGCCCACGGCGGGCGGGCGTGGGTTGAGTCCGAGCCCGGGCGGGGAGCGTCGTTCTGCATCGCGCTGCCGCGAGACCCCGCGAAGCGCCCGGCCGAAGCACCCGCGGCGGCCTGCACGCCCGGCTAACTCGGCTCACCGGTCCACTGGCGAGCCACCCACACCTTGCCCTCGTCGACGACGTCCGCGACGCCGTAGCCGAGGCGGTGGAGGAACGACACCGCCAGACGCATCTCACGCGGGCGGACCGCGTGCTCCGGAGCGAAAGTCCCGACCGCCTTGAGAATCCGGCACGAGCCGCGTTCGTTGGCCCGCAGCAGCAGGCTCGCGACGAACCAGACCCGATCGATCGGCACGCCCTTGGCCCACTCGGCGCCGGCGTTGCTCGGATGATCCGGGTCGATCGACCATTCGCTCTCGTGCACGAGCGTTCCTTTCAGATGTGATGGACCGGTCGCCGAGCGGCTGTTGCTCGCGCCGGTGCCGCTCGGGGCGAGCAGCACCCGGAGGCCGCGTTCGCAGACGGGCGCGGTCTCATCAGAAACCGCCGGGGAGGCGTGAGCCTCGCCCGGCGGTGCGGAGTCACGGGTCGCCCAGAGCCCGCGACCGCAAGCGGGGAGCGTCAGTTCGACTGACGACGAGCGCCGCCGGCCCTCCTTCGCCCGGCGTCGTCGCGACCCCCCGAGGAGTCATCTTGTTCGAGCGCCTCATCGACGCCCTCGTCCACTGCCTCGGCGATGCCGTGCGGCTGGGTTTCGTCGCCGGAGCGCGCCACCCCACCAACCACACCATCGCGATCTTCGGTCGCTGCGTCCGTGCCGCTTCGCACCGCGCGGTCGGCTTCCGCCATCGTCGGTTCGCCGCGGACCGGGTAGCCCGAGCGGGGTTCGCTGGGGTCGTTCCCGTTGGGCACGGCGTCGTCGGCGCCGTCGCGGCTCGCACCGGACGCCCGGGCGAGATCGTGCTCCCGACGGGTCGTCGTGTCGCTCACCTTGCGGTTCGGCTTGCCGCGATCCGTGCCGGGCTGGTGCCACGTCTGGTCCGACTCTCGCAGTTGCTCACTCGGCGGCGTCCTGGCCATCGCGATGCTCCTGGTGGGCTCGACGCACGTGTCCCCGTGTGCGAGCCTGATAGATGATGCGTTCCCTGCTGGAGATCCCAGTGAACACGCCGTGAATCGCGGCTCATTCTGCGAGATTCCGGAGACGCCAGGGCCCGGTGAGAGCGGGAACGGCCTCGCGTGGGTTCCGTCAACGAGCGGGTGATTGGTCGCAAGGAGCATCGCCATTGGTTTGCTCGGAGGCGGCGTTGCACGAGGGAGTCGCCCACGTTCGGAGCCGGTGGGTCAGTACGAGGTGGCGATCCAGGAGCGTCCGATGAACGCCATGCCCCGATCGGCCGCGTACGTGTGGGTGCGTGACGGATCCGAATCGGGAACGTGCCGTCGCCTCGCCATCGACCTGACCGACCTAGTCCTGGCGGGCGTGCTCGTCCCCGTCCTGATCCTGGCCGAGCCACCACTGGGCACGCGATCGCAGTTCACGCCTCAGGTCGCCGCCCACGCGGAGCAGCGCGATCGCGACGATCACGGCCAGGACACCAATGAAGAGCGTCAACAACGACACGGCGACACTGCCTCTGCGGGGGTGCGAACGACCAGCCGGAAGAATCGGACATATCTAGCCGAAGGGCATGAATGCCGGCTGAATCGACGATGAGAACTTCTTCATCCGGCCATCCCCGCCACGCGGGACGACGCCCCGAGGCGACCTCCCGTTGGCGAAGATGACCCGATGCGGGATGGGACGGACGCGACCACCGCCGCGCCCGCCCGGCGAGGGAGGTTCAGGCCCGGGCATCGCGCATGTCGCGGATGGTGTCGTGGTCCTGCTTGACCGAGGCATACTGGCGGTGCAGCACGCTGTTCAGCGGGCTGCCCGCGGTGCTCTTGAGCACCGACTCGTACTCGTGCTTGATGGCGTCTTCGCCGCGCTCGGCCTCGGCGAGAATCGCGTGCTCGTCGCCGTCCTGGACCGCGCCACGGAGGCCGAGCCACCACCGGTGGACGGCCCCCTTGACGGTGCCCGAGTCCTTCGGTTCGGTGCCGTTGAGCCCGACGACGCGCTGGAGTTCGCCGGCGAACTCGCCCCGACGCGAGCCGCACCGCCGGAAGTAGGCGGCAATGTCGCGGTTCTCGATCTTGTCGGCGGCCTCGGCGAAGCCCTTGGCGCTGTCGATGTTGATCTCGATGAGGTCCTGCAGGCCCTTGACAGTGTCCTTCTCAAGGTTGGTCATGGTCTCCATGTCGCGTCCTTTCGTGAAGTGGCCGCGCGGGGGACGACGCGTGCGGCGGTGGGGGGGTCGGAGGCGAGTGCCCCGAACTCGTGTGGAAGCCGCGCTCCGGCGCGTCGCACCGGAGCGAAGGGGAGGTTCGTCAGCGGCATCAGCCGTTGTTCAGGTCGTCGGCGGCATCGTCGATCGAGTCGCCGGCATCGTCGACGGCGTCATCGATCTCGTCGGCCGCGTCATCGATCGCCTCGCCCGCCTCATCGACAACGTCGTCGAGGCCGTCCACGTCGTCCTCGCAGCCGCCCAGGGTCGGGGCCGCGGCGATGAGCGCGAACAGTGCGGAAGCCGAGAGCAGTCGATGGCGCCAGATCGTGTTGCGCATGCTTTGCTCCTTTCGAATCGAACAGATCGGGTCATGGGTCTGCGGTGGGGCGAGCCGACGGGTCGGGCCGGACGCCGGCCGGACCGGCGATCGCCGCACGGCAGCGTGGGCTACACCCGGACGGCCCGCCCGCGGCCCACGAGGCCGAACACGAGCGAGACCAGGAAGAGCACGAGGAAGACGAAGAAGAGGATCTTGGCGATCGCCGCCGCGCCGGCCGCGATCCCGCCGAAGCCGAAGACGGCGGCAACGATGGCGATGAGGAAGAACGCCAGAGCCCAGCCGAGCATGATGCAGTCCTTTCGAGTGCCTGGAGTCGTGTGGGTCGAGCCGTGCGGCACTCCGCGGCCCAACGGTTGTTTGAGTCACTGACCAGATGATGCGTCGCGGTCCTGAAGCGTCGCTGGTTCTGGCGTGAATCGCGGCTCATTCTGCGGTTCGGGCCGCGATTCGCCGGGGTGCGACGCGCCGATCGGATCAGTTCCGGACGTCGCGCGACGCCTCGCCGATGTTTTCTCCGGTCTCTTCCAGGTCGCGGCCGGCGCCCTCGACCGTGTTGCAGGCGGTCAGCGCGAGGGAAGCGGCGCCCACCGCGAGCATGAGCCAGAGGGCGCGCCGGTCGGGGGCCGAGCGGGCGGTGCGGGTGGGGACGGTGGTGTTGCTGAGCGATTCCATGTGGTTCTCCCGTTTGCGTTGGCCCGGCGACGCTGCCGAGCGATCTGGGAGAACTTTCGTCCCCGCCGGTTGACCCACCATGACCGGGGGGTGAATCCGCGCTCATTCTCGCGCGCAGGGCTCCCCGCCCCTCTCCCGGCCCGGATTCGCATGTTGCCTAGGGGGCCGCTTAGACTTTGGGCGACTTCAGGGCCACGCCAGCACCCGAACAGAGGGGGTGCCGCGTGCCCGCAGCGGAGCCGTATCGATGCGTGTGCTGGTGATCGAAGACAACCCGAAGATGGCCGGGGGCATCCAGAAGGGACTCCGCGAGAACGGCTACGCGGTGGACGTGTGCCACACGGGCTACGAGGGCGAGGACCTGGCCGCCGCGGGCGAGTACGACGCGGTCATCCTCGACCTGATGCTGCCCGACCGCGATGGCGTGGAGGTCTGCCGCAACCTGCGCCGGCGTTCGTTCAAGTCCCCGATCCTGATGCTCACGGCACTGTCGGGCACCGACGACAAGGTCGGCGGGCTCGACGCGGGCGCCGACGACTACATGACCAAGCCGTTCGAGTTCGAGGAACTGCTGGCCCGCCTGCGGGCCTTGCTGCGCCGGGGCGAGGCAACCGAGGGGCGCACGCTCAAGTGCGACGACCTGACGCTGGACCTCTACACCCGCGTGGCCGAGCGCGGCGAGGTCAAGGTGGAACTCTCGAACAAGGAGTTCGCGCTGCTCGAGTATCTGATGCGGAACCCGAACCGGGTGCTCAGCCGCATCCAGATCGGCGAGCGGGTCTGGGACATGAACTTCGAGCCCGGCAGCAACGTGATCGACGTGTACGTGTCGAGCCTCCGCAAGAAGATCGATCGCGGGTTCGAGCGTGAACTGATCCACACGATCAAGGGCGCCGGGTACCGGTTCGGCGTGATGGACTAGCCATGCCGACCCCAGAGGCGAGGCGCCGCCGCGCCATCTCGCTCCGCACCCGCCTGACCGCCTGGGTGGTCGCGATCTTCGCGGCGATCCAGCTGGTGATCGGCGCGCTGTTCTGGGTGCAGGAGCGTGGCGCCCTGCGGAACATGTTCGAGGAACGCTTTGAGGAGAGCGCCCGGAGCATCGCCCGCCAGATCGAGCAGGGCCGGGAGCCGATCGAGTTCGACAGGCTCCGAGAAATCGCCGTCGACCAACTCGGAGCCGTGGAGTTCGAGCAGTTCGATCTCGACGTTGTAGACGGCTTCGGGCGGGGCGTCGCGCTGGACCGCCCCCGGTGGCCAAAGACGTCCGGGCGGGTTGCGGAAGCCGCGCTGCGGAGCGGCCGCCCCCAGCGTGCCCGCCTGGGCGACGACGAGGTCGAGGTCTCGCTCCGCCAGGGCACGCGATCCGAACTGATCGCGATCCCGATCCGCCGACAGGGCGAACCGCCCGCGGTGCTGATCGCCGTGACCAACGACAGCTACGTGAAACGCCAGGCGAGCCTGATCGGCGAGATCCTGCTCGTCGGGGGCCTGCTGGGACTGCTGGCCAGCGGCCTGAGCGGTTGGTTCATCGCCGGCATCGCGGTCGAGCCGATCAAACGCCTCTCCCACGTCGCGGAGCGCCTCACCCCGGAGAACATCGATCAGAAGCTCGAGCCAGAGGGGGGCTCGGCCGAGATGGCAGAACTGACGGCCCAGCTGGAGCTCGCCCGCGCCCGAATCCGCGAGGCGTTCGCCGCGCAGGAGCGGTTCCTGTCCAACATCTCGCACGAGATCAAGACGCCCATCGCCACGCTGCTGCTCGAGGCCCAGACGATCAACCGGGCCGGTCTCTCGCCGGAGGCCGAGGCGTTCGTCGACTCGGCCGAGGACGAGATGCGGAAACTCGGCAAACTCGTCGAGAGTTTCCTGACCCTCACCCGCGTCCGCGACGCCGGCGGCCTGGCCCGCCTCCGCGAATACGGCGCCAACGAACTGGTCATGGACGCGGTCGAGGACTGCACGCCGATGGCCGAGCAGTACGGCGTCCGCCTGCACGCCCACCTGGCCGACGACGAGCGGGGCCTGTCCGCGACGGTCCGGGGTGATCCCGATCTGCTCCGAACCATGCTCAACAATCTGGTCCGCAACGCGATCCGGTTCACGCCGCGCGACTCGCGGGTCGAGATCGCCGCCGACGTGCACGAGGGGGCCTTCCGGATCCGGGTCCGAGACCAGGGCCCTGGGCTTCCACCGGAACTGATCGAACGCGTCTTTGACCGCTTCGTCCAGAGCAGCGACGAGGTTCGACGCGAACGCGGGCACGGCCTGGGGCTGGCCATCGCCAAGGGCATCGCCGAGCTGCACGACGGCGACATCGGCGTCCGCAACGTCGAAGCCGGCGGCGCGGAGTTCGAGGCGATTCTGCCCATCGCCGGCGGGGACGACGCGCCCAGCGAGCCGCCAGTTGATGCGGCGGTCTGGGACGCGGATCGGCGAGCAGACGCCAACGTCGGGCCTTCGCACGATGCCGCCGGCGAGTGAGTTCTCTGCGAGAAATGCGGACGTGTGAGTCCGATTCGACCTGTTGACTCGGCCCCAGGACCGGGGATGATGTCTGGTCCCGCCGATGCCGCCGGGTCTGCTTGTCCGCCCTCTCCGAGCAACGACGCTCGGGTTCGGAGCAGTCCCCGCATGCCCAGTTCAGGTAGTCTGTCCCGCGGCCCTTTCGGCGCCGGCGATGATCTCGTCGGCGACGGTCACCATCTTCGCCCGCCGGTTCTGCGCCTCACGCCGCAGATGCGAGAACGCCTCGTCCTCGGTCATCTGCTCGGCGGCCATCAGGATGCCCTTGGCACGCTCGATGAGTTTCCGGTCTCCGAGTGCCTGGCGCAGGTCGCCGACCTGCTCCTCCAACTCCCGCAGTTGAGAGAACCGCGAGTGGGCGACGATCACCGACGCCTGGAGGTCCTCGGCCGTCACCGGCTCGATGAGATACGCCATCACATGGTCCCGCATCGCCTCCTTGACCAGGTCCATCGAGTGGCGGGCCGTCACGATGACCGCCGGGATCGGGCGGCTCTGGCTGATCTGAATCGCGGCCTCGATCCCGCTGCCGTCCTCGAAGTGGATGCCGGTCACCAGCAGGTCGGGCGACTCGCTCGCGGCGATCTTCATCAGTTCCGCGACGCTCCCGCACGCGGAGACCACGGGCCAGTCCCGACGCAGCGACGCCCGGATCTGCTCCCGGGTCTGGTCGGCCGCGTGGGCGATCACGATCCGCAACTGCTCGTCCATCGCACGTCCTCCCCGACGCGCCCGCCGAACCGGTGGAAGCACTGGGGCGTCGCACATGCGAACGCCTCGCCGGCCTCGCCCCGGCCCCGGCGTGGGCATGGGCCAACAGGCGACAACTTTATCCGGCATCGTCACGCCGTGGCGCCGCCCGATCTCGGCCACCAAACCGGGTTCGCCCTTTCGGCGAAGGGAGGCCGCTCTTGACCCTGATCTCCGCACGGGTTGGCGGCTTCTTCACCCGCCTGTTCGACACGAGCGACTACCCGCCCCGCTGGCAGTGCGGCGACTGGTCGGCGTTCGAGGGCTGGGTGCACGTCATCGCCGACTCGCTGATCTTCCTGTCGTACTTCACCATCCCGGCGTCGCTCTTCGTGCTCATCCGGAGGCGGACGGACACGCCGTTCCCGTTCATCGCCTGGCTGTTCGTCGCCTTCATTCTGTCGTGCGGGATCACCCACGCCGTCGAGGCCGCCATCTTCTGGTGGCCGGCCTATCGCCTGAGCGGGCTGATGAAGGTGATCACGGCGTCGGTCTCGGTGGCGACCGCGGTCGCCGTGGTCCGAGCCCTGCCCGCCGCGCTCGCGCTGCCGAGCATCCGTCGGACGAACGAGGAACTCACAGCCGCGCTCGTCCGGGAGCGTGAACTCGCCCACCGCCTTTCAGAGACGCACGCCCAACTCGAGACCCGCACGGGCCAACTCACGCTCCGCGAGCGGCGCATGCGCGACGCGGTGGGCGCGGCCAAGGCGTGCGCCCTGGCGTGGGACGTCGACTCCGGCACGTTCCACTGGGAACTCGGCTGCGCCGAGGCGTTCCGCTCCGCGGGCCTGCCCGTGCCAACGACGCTGGCCGCGTGGGCCGATCTCATCGGCCCGGAGAACGCGGCCGACCTGGCCCGCGCCGGCGCCGACGCGGCCCGCGAGAACCGCGTGCTGCACCGACGCTATGACCTTCTCGGGCAGGGCGGCGTTTGGGACATCCGCATGACCGCCACCCCCGAGCCGGAGGTCAAGGGCAAGCCGCGCGTGCTCACGGGCGTGTTCGGCCTCGTGCCCTCGGCCGACTCGCGCGGCCACCTGTAGCGATTTCGGATGTCGGAGGAGAGAGAACGGGGAGGGGGCGGCGTTGACGCCCCCTCCCCTCTCGCGTTGCCGTGCGATCGGGTGCGGCGGCGCGCGGGCTACTGCGGCTGGGGCGTGGCCGCGGCGGAGTTGACATCGCCCACGGCGATCGCCGTCAGACGCTTGTCGGCCGCGCCCTCTTCGTCCAGCGTCTCCTGGAGCAGCGACGCCAGGTCGTCCCGCCCGAGCGTGCTGGCGTAGGTCCGGATGCACCCGTACAAGGCCATCTCGTAGTGCTCGACCTTCTGGGCCGCGCAGATCAGGGCCGCGTCGCGGACTTCCGCGTCCGCCTCGGCGTCGTTCACGACCTCGGAGCCTTCCTTGATCAGGCCCTCCATGGCGCGGCACCGGTGCCCCAGCGGGCTGGAGCCAAGCATTTCGCACGCGCGTTCGATCCGATCGATGTGCCCCTTGGTCTCGAGCAGATGGTCGGAGAAGGCCTGGCGGAGGTCGCGGTCGCTCGCGGCGTCGCGCATCTTCGGGATGGCTTCGAGCAACTGCGACTCGGCGCTGTAGGCGTCCTTGAGCTGCTCCTGGAGCAGTTTGGTGAGGTGGTCCAGTTTGACGGGCATGGGAGACTCTCCTTTCGGATCGTGGTGTTCTGTGGTTCTCTTGTGCGAGCCGAACGCCGGCGGATCAGGCGTGCGATACCTTCGAGACGCCGTGCGCCTTGAACGTCTCTTTGGCGAGGTCCTCGCGTGCGTCGTCCGGGCACCGGACGCCCACCAGCACCGCGCCCTTGGCGAACGCGTCCTCGTAGTGCTTGATCTCGTGCTCGGGGATCGCCAGGCCGATCGCCGTGCCGACCAGCCCGCCCGCGGTCGCCCCGGCACCGGCCCCGGCCAGGGCCGCGACGATCGGTCCGGCGGCGATCAACCCGACGCCGCCCGTTGCGAGCGAGCCGACCAGCGTGAGGCCGGCCGCGATCGCCCCGACCGCGCCGCCCAGCCCGGCGCCCACGGCCGCACCCTCCGCGACGCGCGAGTGCTCCCTGATCCCGAACGACTCGCGTCCGGTGGTCTCGGCGGCGATCACGCTGATGTCCCCAGCGGGCACCCCGCGGGACTCCAGCGTGCGGATGGCGGCGGCGGCAGACGTTGGCGACTGGAACAAGCCCGTCAGCGTCTTCATGGCGATTCTCCAGATTCGGGCGCCAGAACGTGGTGCCGACGCGCACCGCTCCGTTCCGGCGTGGTTGTCGTCCTCTCACGCCCGTGCGAGCGCAAGTGTGAAGCGGACGGGGCGCCCTCTCGGCCACCCCTCCGCGGCGATCCCGAGGGAATGCACGCACCCCGGGACCGCCACTCCTCGGACGCCTGGAACGCATCGCGTCCGTGGTCCTGTCCAACGCCCGGATCAGCGGGCGTCCCACATCGGTTCATCGCCGTCCCACAGCACGATCCGATTGCCGCCCACCGCCCGGACCTCGCAGGCCAGCAGTGTCGGCGAGCCGTTGATCTCGGTCTGCTTCGCCTGAACGGTCACGCGCTGGCCGCTTTCCAGGTCCAGGTCCTGACGCTGCACATACCAGTACGGCCCCAGCACGACGGTCTTGATCTGGCCGTCTCCGGTCCGCACCTGCAGCGTCGAGGCCTCCCACGTGCCATCGGCGACGCGCGTCGTTGTGATCCGGTCGATCGTGCCCGAGACCTCGACGTCGCGTCCGGACTCAACCGCCTGGGCCACGACGCCGTCGCGGGCCCAGCCGCCCAGCGTCCGCGTCTGGCTCCACTCGGTGCGGGGCTGCGCCCGGAACTGGGGGATCTCGATGCCGAACGGCCGGTACGCCCGCTCCAGACCGCGATCCCCGGCCCACGCCGGCAGGTCATCGGGCGCGGCCTGGCTGTTCAGGATCATCTCCCGATCCGCGTCGATGCGCACCGCCTCCTGACCGACCGCGATCACAGGCCAGGGCACGACCCGCTGTGTGTCGGCGATGCCCAGGATGTTCTCATCGGGATCCAGGTACAGCAGGGTGATCTGGCCGGAGTTGAGCTCGATGACCACGTCGTCGATCTCTCCGCCGTACTCGTCGCGGGCGTAGGCCTCAAGGCCGACCAGATCCGACACGAGCATCCAAGGCGATGTGACCCCCACGTCGGACTCGGAGCCGCGCGAATCGTCCGGGCGCACCGAGTCCCAGTGGGGATGCCCGTCGCCATCGCGCAGGGCCACTCGCTCGCCATCGATGGTGCCCGAGCGGGCCAACAGCCGCCCCTGCGTGTCACGCGGCAGTTCGTACACCTCCAACTCGACGGGGTCGAGCCGCATCGGCGCGCTGGACGTGCCCATGACGAACCAGGACGGCCCCAGCACGACCCGGCGCACGATGCCCTCATCGTTCCTCACGTCGATCTCGACCTGCTCGTCGCCGAACGCGTTGTCCTTCCGATGCACGGCATCGATCCGCCCCGAAAGACGAACGACCTCGGCGTTCTGGACCACCGTCGCGAACGGGTCGCGCCGGTCGACCGTCTGCCCCTCGAGCCAGCCGCTGTGCCGGGCCGCGAGCGTGGCCGCCCAGTCGTCGCCCTCGATCGGAACCCACTCGCCGGGCAGGAACTCGGCGGCCTGGTCGATGACCTCCGGCGTCACATCGAGCCTGAAGCGGTTCTCGGCGTGGTCGAAGCCGAACGTCGCCAGCGGCACCGCCACCTGCTTCCCGCCGATGCCCAGAATGCCGCCGTCCGCGAGCACGACGTACTCGACGCGCCCGGTACCGCGGTGAAAGATGAAGTCGCTGCACTGGGCGACGGTGACAGCGTTGTCGTTGACGATGCCGGTCCCGCGGAGCCGCTCGGTCCGGATGAGCACCGGCGTTTCGACAACGGCGCCACTCTGGGATCCGGCCCGGTGGGTGGCCATCGTCGCGTCCTGTGCGATCGCCCGCGTCATGGCCGCGGGGGTACCGGCCAGGAGCATGATCGCGAGGCTGTTTGCGAGAGTCGTGGTGCGCATGGGCACGTTCTCCTTCGAGTCGAGGGTCATGGCGTGAACCTTGTCGGCGAACCGACTTCCAACACCAAGACTGTTGCGGCACGCGCTGAGCGTCGGGTGAACGCGCGGTGAAATCCGGCTCAGAGTTGGCCGGTGGCCCGTTGAGCGGCGTTGGCGACCGTCCGACGCCCCGTCGGGTGGCCGGCAGCCGCGAACGAAACGATGCGATTCGCCCCTACACCGGGCCGGCGCGTGGCGGGGCGCCGAGCAGGTCCGCGCGGCATCACAGCGCCGTCGGCGGCACCGTGCGGGCCCCGCACTCGGCGCGGTCCGTGAAGGATCACTGGGACCGGCGTCGAACGAATCGGGGCGACTCTGTGCGGCTCACGACGAGCCCGGCGGACCGGCTCGATCCGCCGAGTCCGGGCCTCGATCGATGGCTTGGAGCGAGAAGCCGACAACCGCTCCACCCGATTCCCGCGGCGTGCACCACACGCGCCCGCCCATCAGCCCCGCCGCCAGCCGGGCCAGCGCGAGGCCCGCCCTCCACCCGGATTTGTGCGGGTCCTCGGGGACGGCGCACACCTTGCCGAACGCCCGGGCCACCATCTGGGGCTCGACGGCCGCGCCGTCATCGGCCAACTCGAACACGCACTCGGCGGGACCGGCCGTTCCGGAAGTGTGGAGGTGCGTCGGACACGACGGATTCCTCGCCTCGATCGCGCCTCGGATCACCGCGCCGACGATCACACGCACGAGCCGCTGGTCGCCCAGAGCCAGCGGCATCGGGCCGACCTCCAGGCGGACGCCGTCGCGGGCGTCCCCACCCGCTTCGCTCGTGGCCGCGTCGAACTCGCTTCGAACGATGGAGGCCACGTCGACCGGTCCGACTCGAACGTCCGTGAGCGCCGTTCGAAGGTATGTGATTCCGGCGGTCAGGGCCGACTGCGCCGACTCGGCGTTCTGATCGGCCGCCGTCGCCAGTTCGGCCGCCTCGCCGCCGATCCCGGACTGCAGCAGGAAACGGTTGAACCCGCGAACGGCCAGGAGCTTGGCGTGCACATCGTGCGAGATCGTGGCCACGGCCTCTCGGAGCAGCACCCGAGGATCGGGCGCCGGGTCCGACTCGGCGTTCCGCGCCGCCGCGCGCGCCGAGCCGTCGGTCGAAGGCGTGCGGTGATCCGAGGACGCTCGAAGTTCCTCAGCCATTGGCGGCGGCTCCTTCCACCGGAATCAGGCAGGCGACCGGCCCGCCAATCGGCCCGGGTGGTCGGCGACAGCCCGGCCCTACTGCGGCATGCGGCGGGGCAGTTCCAGTGCGCGGATCGCGAAATCCACGATCAGCGAGTAGAGCGGCTTGAACTTCGCGAAGTCCAGCGGCTTGGTGATTGTCAGCGAGCCGCGGAGGGCGCGGAACTCCTCCGCGAGCGAGGCCTGGTCCGACGTGGTCAGCAGGAAGACCGGGATGTGCTCGACCGATTCATCGGCTTTGATCGCGCGCAGCGCCTCGAGCCCGTCCATCCGGACCATGCGCTGGTCGAGAAGCACCAGGTGCGGGAGCGGATAGGCCTCGCGATCGGCGTACTTGCCCTTGCCCAGCATGTACTCGACCGCGTCGGTCCCATCGGCGACGAGGCGCACCTCGCAACGGGCCGCCAGCGCGGGGTCGCGGTCGATCGTGTTCCGGATCAGCAGGCGGAAAGACTCATCGTCGTCGGCGTGCAGGATCCGCAGTACTCCACCGTCCTTCGGCATGCCCTCGGCTCCTCGCACGCATGTGTGGAGCCATCCTATCCAGTCGGGAGCATCGCGGCCGCTTCGTCCTTCAGGGCCTGGTGGATCGCCGAGACGAGCGATGTCTGGCTGATGTTATCCTTTGCCAGATACGCCCCGATCACCGCGTCGGACTTGGCGGTGTCCAGGCCCTCGCCGTGCCCGGTGATCACCACCGTGGGAATCTGCATCTTCAGTTCCGACGTCATGGTCTGGATGAGTTCAAGGCCGTGACCGTCGGGGAGCGAGAGGTCCAGCAGCACGACATCGAACCGGTCCTCGCGGAGGCGCGACCCGGCCTCCTTCAGATCCTGGGCGCGGGTGATGTTGTACGCGGCCCCGAGGTGGCGTTCGATGCTCCGCGCGTCGATCAGGTCGTCCTCCACGAGCAGCACGCGGGTCCGTCCGGTGATCGAGCGTCCCGGCTCGCCCTCGCTGGCGATCGGCACCCGCACCGTGAACTTCGCGCCCTTGCCCGGGGCCGACTCCACGTCGGCCCGCCCGCCGAGGCGATGGGCCAGGCGTTTGACGGCGAGCAGCCCGATCCCGGAGCCGGGTGCCGCGGCCGGATCGAGCCTGCGGAAGGGCTCGAAGATCTTGAGGTGGTGCTCCTTGGCGATGCCCTTGCCGTTGTCGGCCACGGACAGCTCGAAGACCTCGCCCACCACACGCCCGGAGACGTCGATCCGGGGCGAGGGCGACGTGCAGCCGTACTTGAGCGCGTTCTCGAACAGGTTGGTGAACATCTCCTCGAGGAAACTCCTCGGTAGCGCGAGCGTGGCGTGGTCGCACGTGCAGTTGATGCGGACGCGCCTGGCCGTTGCTTCGGAGCCGTATCGAGCGACCAGTCCGTCCAACCAGTCCTGGATGTCCACGTCCATCGTCGAGACGCTGCGGCTCTGGATGTCGGAGACCGATTCCAGGTCCATCAGCATCTGGCGCATGCGGGCGCACTCGCCCTGGGCCCGTTCGAGCAGACCCGGTCCGCTCGCCCCGGCCCCCGCCCCCGTCCCGTTCTCGGGAGCCGGCGGGCTTGCACCGGCCGCGGCCGGGTCGGCGCTGGCGTCGTCGCGGATGATCGACAGCAGCCCGTCGAGCGCGATGACCGGACGTTTCAGGTCGTGCGCCACGATCGAGAACATCTCCTCGAGTTCCTCGCGCTGGGTCTTGAGTTCGGCGTTGGCGTGCCCGAGCTGGTTGTTGGCCACCCGGGTCATCTCGTTGGCGTTCTTGATGGCCGTGATGTCGATGAACGTCGCCACGACGCCGCCGGTTCGCCCGGTGTGCGTGACGTAGGGCATGATGCGGACCATCAGCCACGCGCCGGTGACGCTCCGGGCCTCCTCCTCGTGGGGGCGCCCGGTCTCGATGACGCGCCGGGCGCTTGCGACGAACT
>JAWKTE010000027.1:0-33655 GCA_041401985.1 Phycisphaerales bacterium | reverse complement strand
CTCCGTCACTCCCGCTCCCGCCCCCACCGCGCCGGAGCCGCACCCCACTCGGCCCTCACACCCCGCCGGCCTTCCGCTGCTCGATCCGCTTGACCAGGTCCGGCAAGGACGACCACCGCTCCTTGGCCTGGGCCTTCCATGTGGCCCGGTCGTGCACCTCCAGCCGATCTCTGGCCCCGGCCACCATCACCTCGCCGCTCAGCCCGACCATGTCGAGCTGGTGGCGCGGGATGCGGATCCGTCCCGTGGCGTCCATCTCCAGCCGCTCGGCGGCGGAGAAGAGCGTCACATCCAAAGCGGCCTGATCCTCGTCCGGGGCTAAAGTCCCCCGAACCTGTGTCGCCAGGGCGGCGAACTGCTTCTCGGTGTAGAGCCGCAGCACGCCTCCCGGCCATGGAACGCACATCCATGCCTCGCCGTCCCTTGTCACTTCCCACTGTGATCGGTATTTGGATGGTATCGCCAGGCGATCCTTCTGATCGATGCTCGCCTCGGCTTGTCCAGTGAAGAGCACGCCCCTGGGTCTCCATGGTCATTTGAGGGATTCTCTCCCACTTTGCCCCACAATGCAAGTCATCGGCCCCTGAATTCACCTTCCGTCCCCAAACCGACAGATTCGTTCGCGATTTCTTTGCGCGCCACGTCCCAAAACCGGCATCCGATCCGGTGGGAAGAGCGGAACCTGTTGTGGCGTTCGCGCCTTTGGGCCATCCAGTTGGACTCCCCTCTCGTCGTGTCCGATCCGTGGGGCCGGGAGTCCGTTCGTGATCATCAAGCCTCTCGACTGGGCCCGGGTCATTGCCGAAAACGTCCCCGCCGGGACGTTCGTGGTGACCTCGTCGTTTGACGGCAAGCGGGCCGGGGTGCTGGCCCGGGCGGTGGCCCCATGCGCCACCGAGCCGCTGCTGCTGATGCTGTCGCTGCGGAAGGGGCACTCGATCGCCCCGCTGATCCGGGACAGCCGGCACGTGGGCGTGTGCCGCGTCGAGGCGTCGGACCGCCTCCTGATGCGGAAGTTCTGCGACACGGAGTCCGGCCCGGACCTGGCCGACGAGCACGCGGGCGACCCGTTCGACTCGGTGCCGGTCCAGACGCTCCAGAGCGGCGTGCCGATCCTGAAGCGTTCGAGCCTGGCGCTGGACTGCGAGGTGGTCCGCCACTTCGACCTCGAGGCCGACTGCGAGATCTACGTGGTGGCGGTGGTGGCGTGCCGCGCGACGACGCCGGTCGCGGCGCCAACCCCGGCGGTCGCGGAGCCGACGCGGTAGAGACACCCACTCCTTGTGAATCACACGGATCCGATGGAGTTCCCGCGCTCCCGGGCCGGGAACAAGAACCCTCACCACAGAGGGCGCCGAGGGAAGCAGAAGCGCCGACGCTTTGCCCTCCTCGGCGCTCTCAGCGCCTCGGCGGTGATTTCCTCTGGCTTCGATCGAAGCGCAGGGACGTCGTGGCCTGGGTTTCATGCCTCCGGCGCCGCGTGCTCAACAACACGGCGGAACGGCCGCCCGCACTCCGGGCAGGCGTCGGCGGTCAGGCCCGCCAGGTCGTAGCCGCAGGACGCGCAGGCGTTCTCGCCGCCGAACCGAAACAGCGGTCGCCCGCGACGCGACAGGATGTACGCGATCGCGCCGGGCAAGGCGATGACGGCGAAGACCGGCGTCCCACAAGCCGCGGCGAAGAAGACGAGGAACTCCACGGGGCTTGGTTCGCCGGCGATGGCCGCGTGGACGCGGGGCGCCTGCCGGCTACTCGTCGGTCGCCTCGGGCTCGTCCCCGCCGTCCCGGCGTTTGCGGGCTCGGCGGCGGAGCATCCCCGCGAACCCGATGAGCGAGAGCGGCAGCACGAACCAGACCGTCACGCCCGAGATCTCCGCCAGGCTGTCGTGCCCGGCGGCGTCGAGCACCACGTACAGCATGTAGGCGATGTACGCCGCCAGCAGGATCGCGCCGTCCACGCGCCCGACGCGGAGGCCGTTGAGGAAGATCGGCAGGCAGGCGACGCAAGCCGCGACCATCACCGGCAGGTCGAACGCCAGCACGCTCCGGGCAAACGGCAGGTCCATGGGCGTGAGCAGTCCCGTGACGCCCAGGATGCACAGGACATTGAAGATGTTGCTGCCGACGATGTTGCCCACGGCGATGTCGCGGTGCCCGCGCAGGGCCGCGACAATGGACGTGGCGACCTCCGGCAGCGAGGTTCCCGCGGCCACGATCGTCAGCCCGACGACCAGTTCGCTCACGCCGAGGTACAGCGCGATCTGCGTCGCCCCGCGGACCAGGAGGTCCGAGCCGATCACGATGCCCGCCAGGCCGATCGCCAGCAGCACGAGCGTGACCCAGAGGCGGGCCGCCTTGTCGTCGGCGCCGGACGCCTCGTACTCGGCCTTGACCGCCGCGGACTCCCGGCGGGCCAGGATCACCGCCAGCAGCGTGTACCCGACGATGCCCGCGGCCAGCACGCCCGACTCGACCCGGTCCAGCGTGCCGTCGGCGGCCAGCACCCACAGCAGGATCGCGGCCCCGAGCATGATGGGCATGTCGAGCCGCACGAGTTTCTGGTCCACCACCAGCGGGCTGACCAAGGCGGTCACGCCCAGGATGAGCAGGATGTTGAAGATGTTGCTGCCGACGGCGTTGCCGACGGCCAGGTCGGGCTCGCCGGCGTACGACGCGTTGAGGGCGACGGCCAGTTCGGGGGCGCTGGTGCCGAAGGCGACGACGGTCAGACCGACGACCAGGGCGGAGATGCCCAGCCGCCTCGCCAGCCCGGCGGCCCCGCGCACGAAGGCCTCGGCCCCGGCGACGAGGATGACGAGGCCCGCGATGAGCAGCAGAACGGCCATGGGTGAGCGGACGCGGGACGGACGCGGGACGGACGCGGCGCCGCCGCGGCATCCCGAGCGGCCGAGACGGTACGCACACCGGATCAGACCGGATGGTGTGTCGCATCGCTGGCCGTTCCAACTGCGGGCGGGTGCACCGTCGCCCGAGCGGTCGCCCGCCTCGCCGGTATGCTCCGCCCGTGAGCACGACCGACGCCCCGCTGCCGCCCGTCTCGCCCGAACCGATCACGGCCGCGTCCGGCCCGGCCGCCCCCGCCCGCGTGCTCGGCCCGTTCTCGGCGATGAGCGTGGTGATCGGCGCGATCATCGGCGTCGGGATCTTCTTCACGCCGTCGAAGGTCGCGTCGCTGACCGGCGACGGCGGGCTGGCCCTGCTGGCGTGGGCGATCGCGGGGCTGATCGCGCTGTGCGGCGCGCTCGTGTTCGCCGAACTCGGGGCCCGCTACCACGACAGCGGGGCCCAGTACCAGATCCTGCGCGACGCGTACGGCCCGTGCCCGGCGTTCCTGTTCGTGTTCTGCAACGCGACGGCGATCCAGGGCGGGGCCGTGGGCATCATCGCGTTCATCTGCGCCAGCAACCTCGTCGCGATCGGGCTGCCGACGGGGCAGAAGGCCGACGCGACGCTGGTGCTGCTCGTGTCGTGCGCGCTGATCGGGTCGGTGATCGCGGCCAACGCGTGGGGCGCGCGGGCCGGGGCCGGCATCCAGAACGCCACCGTCGTCGCCAAGGTGCTGGCCCTGGTCGTGATCGCGGCGCTCGCGGCGATCTGGGGCGGGCAGGACGTGCTGGCGGGCGCGACGCCGCCCGCGGACCCGGAGAACATCCCGTTCGAGCATGGGCATGCGGGCGCGCGGCTCTCGCCCGTCGCCGGTGTGCTGGCGGCGCTCGTGCCGGCGTTCTTTTCCTATGGAGGTTGGCAGCACGCGCTGTGGATCTCGGGCGAGGTGCGCGAGCCGCGCCGGAACCTGCCGCGCGCGATCATCGCCGGCGTGGTCGTGGTCGTGCTGGTCTATGTGCTCACGGCGTGGTCGACGATGCGCCTGCTGGGCATCGACGGCGTCGCGGGCAGCACGGCCCTTGCCGCCGACGCGGTCGGCGTCGTGTCGCCGAGCCTGGGGCGACGATTGATCGCGGGCGCGGTGGCGGTGTCGGCGTTCGGCGTGCTCAACGCGCAGTTGCTCTCCGGGCCGCGGCTGGTGTACGCGATGGCGCGGGACGGGCGGTTCTTCCGGGCGTTCGGTCGTCTGACAACGCGCGGCACGCCGGGGCTGGCGATCGGGCTGATCGGGGGCACGGGGCTGGTGCTGCTGCTGGTGGCCGGGCCGGGCGGCGTGGACCGACTGCTCACCGGCGTGGTGTTCATCGACGGCGTGTTCTTTGCGCTGACGGGGGTGGCGCTGTTTGTGCTGCGGCGGCGCGAGCGCGGGCGGAAGGAAGAGCATCAGGCCGCGAGCGATTCGCAGTCGGGAGGCGAGGCACCGGGGAGGCCGTCGGGCGCTGGTGGCGTCGTCGCGGGCGCGAAGACGGAGCGATCGACCAGGGGCTTCCGCGTGCCGCTGTTCCCGCTCGTGCCCGCGCTGTTCGTGCTGGGCGAGGTGGGCGTGCTGATCGGCTCGTACCTCGACCCGGCGACGCTGCGGGCGGCGATCATCGGGCTGGGGTGGATCGCGGTCGCGGCGGTGATGTACGTGGTGTGGTTCAGGGGCGGGCGAGGTCGGTAGAGCAGGAAGTCTGGTTGGACTCCGGGGGCGGCGTCCCGCATTCGGGGCACACGGCGTCGGATGGCAGTCCGGCACGGTCGTAGGCGCATTCGGCGCACAGCCACGGCGAATGCCGGCGAGGCTTCCAGCGGGAGACCGCCATCGCGGCCGCGAATCCCGCGTGCCACAACATGTTCGGAAAGAAGAACTCCGGATCGAACGCAAAAACCACCATGAAGCCGAGAACCACCGACGTTCCGAGAATGACCGCCGCGGCGACCAATGACTGCCGGGCCATCCCGACCAGCCAAGCGGTAATTGCTCCGGGAACGACGACCATCATCGCGCCGAATCCCAGCGCGGACCCGATGTCCGCCGCACCAATCGTTAGGAATAAGAACACAAACTGCCACAGCACCCACCCCGCGCCCCAGACCAACACGCCGACATCCCACTTCGAGCGCGGCTCCTTCCGCAGGAACACGAAGCCGAAGTAGATCCCGCAGAACACCAGCGCGTTGATCCCAGACCACAGAAAGAGCATCGACGCCCCTCCGCCGGCGTGCGGCTCGGCCTCCTACGTCGCCGACCACCGGCTCCCATCCCGCACCACGCGCCGATACAGCGTGTCGCGCTCGATCGGCTCGAAGCCGGCCTCGCGGATCGCCTTCTGGAGCGACCAGACGGTCACTTCCTGGTGCGTCGAGGCGCCCCCCACTTTCGTGATGTCGTACCAGACCACGGTGCCATCGATGTCGTCGGCGCCGCTGGCGAGCATGAGTTGGGCCATCGCCAGCGTCTGCATGATCCAGAACGCCTTGACGTGCGGGAAGTTGTCGAGCATGAGGCGGGCAATCGCCATCGTCCGCAGGTTCTCCAGCCCCGTCGGCCCGGGCAGGTGCTCGAGTTCGCAACCGTCGGGGAAGAAGGGGAGGGGGATGATGGTCTGGAAGTAGCCCGAGAGCGACGGAGCGACGGAGCGACGAAGCGACGAGGAGGTTGGAGCCGCGCCGAAGGCGACGTGCTCGGGCAACGGCGTGCCGGGACGCGTCAGCGTGATGGCCGGCGCGTCGTCCGACTGCTCCCCCTTCGTCGCTCCGAGAGCGCTCACGCCATGCGTGCGTCGCTCCGTCGCTCCGTACCCCATCCTCCCCAGCGCCCGATCCTGCGCCCGTCGCAGCATGTCCATGTGCACGAGGCGCTCGCGGCGCTGCTCGATGTGCCCGTACAGGATCGTCGCGTTGGAGTTCAGGCCGATCTCGTGGGCGACCTCGTGCACGTCCAGCCACACGTCCGACCGGATCTTGCCCTTGTAGGCCTCGTCGTGGACGCGGTCGTCGAAGACCTCGGCCCCGCCGCCGGGCAGCGAGCCCAGGCCCGCGTCCTTCAGACGCTCCAGCACCCAGCGGATGCCGGCCCGACGCGCGGCCTTGCCCTCCGGCCCGGGCAGGCTCCCGCCCTTGTACTGCCTGGCGATCCGCGCCAGGTGCACGACCTCCACGGCGGTGAACGCCTTGACGTTCAGCCCGCTGCCCAACGACCGGGCCTCGTCGCGGATGGTCGAGACCAGATCGGTGTAGTACGAGAACGGCAGCGTCGGGTGCAGCCCGCCGACGGAGTGGATCTCGGTGGCCCCGCCCTCGACGGCCTTGCGGACCTCGGCCCGCACATAGGCCATGTCGCGCGTGTAGGCCTTGGCCTGCCCGGCCTTGGCGTAGAAGTCGCAGAACTTGCAGGACAGGGCACAGACGTTCGAGTAGTTCAGGTGGCGGTTGATGTTGTAGTACGCCGCGTCGCCGTGCAGACGCCGGCGGACCGCGTCGGCCATCTCCAGCACGCTCCAGAGATCGGGCGTGGTGAAGAGCAGGTCGCCGTCTTCGATGGTGAGGCGCTCGCCGCGATCGACCTTGGCGCGGATGGTGTCGAGGCGCCGGTCGCGGATGGGGCCGGGGGCGACACGCGACGATGGCGAGTTCGGCAGCGGTTGTGCCGTCGGCGCGTGCGTGCCGTTGGTCGTGGCCGGGTTGTCGAGCGTGGCCGCCATTGGTTCTCCGGTCGCGGGCTTCGATCGTTGGTCCGTTCCGCCCGCGTGTCAGGCGAGCGCCGGGCGGAAGCCGATCGGGGCTGGTGCTGGGCGAGTCCGGTTTTCAATAATGTCTGAAACTTGTGAAGTCTAGGGCACGCCGCCCGGGCGAGTCGAGCGGCCCGGGCGCAGACGGACACGCCGACCGACGCGCAGCCGACGAATCCTCGAATGAGTGGGCAACCAGTCTCAGCCGGCGCACGCGCTCGCGACGCGAATCGCGTCGTCCGGATCGAGCGCCAGCGCGTCGGCCCCGAGGCGGGCGGCCAGTTCGCGATCGCCCTCCAACGCGCGGCCCCCGACGATGACGCGCGCCCCGGGGGCCGCCGACCGCACCGCCGCGATCGCCAGTTCCAGCGCATCGATCTGCACCGTCAGCATCGCCGAGAGCGCCACGACATCGACGCCGAAATCCGCCGCGGCCTGCCCGAGATCCTCCGGCGGGACGCTCGGGCCGAGATACACCACCCGCCAGCCCTCCCACTCGAACCGGTCCGCGACCATCCGCACGCCGATCTCGTGCGCGTTGCCCGCGACGGCGCCGGCCAGGATGCTCCGCCCGTTCGAGGGCGCCCGCGTCGCCATCGGCGCGATCTGCGACATCGACATCAGCGTGGTGGCGGTCGCGAAGTGCTCCTCGGCGACGTTCACCTCGCCCAGGTGCCACATCCGCCCGAGTTCGCGCAGCACGGGCACGTAGACGTGGCGATACGCCTCGGGCACGCCCAGTTGACCGGCGGACACCGCGTCGTGAACACGCGCCAGCGCCCGCAGCCGATCGCCCTCGAGCAGCGCGAGCAAATACTCGGCGGCGAGTCGCCCGTGCGGGGCGTCGGGCACGAGTTCCGCGGGCGGCTCGACCGTCGGCCGACGGGCCGCGTCGATCGCGCCATCGAGTGTGCGCGACACCACAGCGGCGTCCTCATCGGGAACCGCCGCGAGCGCCGCCGCCCGCAGGGCTTCGAGGCTCTTGACCAGATCGCCCGGATCGACACCCCGGGCCTCGAACGCCGTGCGGGCCCACGCCGCACGCGACGCGAGGTCCTCCGGACGTTGGGCCGCGATCGCCGCGGCGAGTTCGTGCACCCGCGACTCGATCGCCCCGGCCCACATGCCGGCGGCGTCTCCGTTCCACCGGGTGTGCAGGCCGTTGGCGTCGATCATCCGGCGGGCGGCGTCGCGCGCGATCGCGGCTGCCTCCACCCGGAGCAACTCGGCCACGAAGTCGTGCTGGAGCGCATCCGCCACGTCGCCCATCTCCGTCTCACCCACACCACAGCGTCGAGCCCGCGAAGGGCTTCCCTTCGCCGTTCGCCCGGCCCACGCCGCCCGATGCAGCGCGCGAGCGATCGTACGGGTTCGGTTCCGTCCCGCCAGCCCGACACGGCGTTCGGCGCGACCAGTCACCCCGATCAAAGGTCTCATAACCCAACCCCGAACGTCTCATATGTAGGATTTTTGGCTCTCCCCCTCGATTCGGGTATCCACCACGCCTTCCATCGCGTAAGTTGTGTGACAGCGGTGCCTTAGCGCCGCCAAGCCGTCCGAAAGGCCGGCAGGAGGAGAGATCGATGAAGACTCGTGTGTATGCCGGGATGGCGCTGGCGCTCGCTCTTGCGAGTGGGGCGGCCGCGCAGGATTTCGCGTTCACTGTCGAAGCGGTGAACCAAGGCACGACCAACGCGGCGAACCACGCCCCGGTCGGCCCGAGCCGCAGCAACCCCGCCAACGCCCTAGGCGCCCCCAACGACCTGTTCTTCTCGCTCGGCATGGGCGGGTCGATGGTCCTTGGCTTCGGCGGTGACTTCGGCACGTCCGTGACCGTCTGGGAAACCACGACCGGCAACATCGCCAACCACCCCGAGCAAGCCGACATCTTCGTCGGGTACGGTGCCTCGCCGGGGACCGCCCAGTTCTGGTTCGTCGACACCGTGTTCAACAACGCCGACGGCATCCCGCTGTCGCTGGGCGCGGTCAACGCGGTCTCCGGGCGCACCACCTACAACTTCGTCCGCATCGTCGACACGAGCAACCCCGCCGCCCTTCCCGAACTGGCCGACGGCTTCGACGTTGACTCGGTGGCCGTGGTCCTGGTGCCCGCCCCGGGCAGCGCGGCCCTGCTTGCCGCCGCCGGCCTTGTCGGGCTGCGTCGGCGTCGGCGCTGAGTACGTTCCGGCCGTCGGCTGATCGACCCGGCCCAGTCATGTCATCCTTCTCGACGCGGGCCCGGGTGGATTCCCGGGCCCGTGTGCCGTTTCGGACCACGCCAACTTCGTGGCCCCACGGACGCCGAGGTAACACCGCCCGCCGCCGGACGATCAATAGACTTGCGGCGATGCCCGACGCCCCCGCCAGCCCACCTGCGCCCCCCTTCCGCGTCGGGCTTGGCTACGACCTGCACCGCCTCGAGCCGCTGACGCCCACTGGAAAGGGGCGTCCGCTGATCCTCGGCGGCGTGCGGTTCGAGTCCCCGGCCGTCGACGGCGTCGCCGTCGGGCCGGTCGGGCACTCCGACGCGGACGCGCTGCTCCACGCGATCACCGACGCCCTGCTCGGGGCGATCGGCGCGCCGGATATCGGCCAACTGTTCCCGGACGACGACCCGCGCCACGAGTCGGGCGACTCGCGCGTGTTCCTGGAGGAGGCCGCGCGCTGCGTGCGGGCGGCCGGCTACGAGATCGGGAACATCGACGCGACGGTGGTGCTGGAGCGCCCGAAACTCGGCCCGCGGAAGGGCGAGGTCCGGGCCTCGATCGCGGCCATGCTCGGGCTCGACGCCTCGCGCGTCAACGTCAAGGGCAAGACGCACGAGCGGGTCGACGCCGTGGGCGAGGGGCGAGCGGTCGAGGCGCACGCGGTGGCGCTGCTGCTGCTGCGGGCGTGAAGCGCGCACGACGCGGGCGCTGCATCCGGCTACAAGATCCGCCGGCTCCGCGGGAAACTCCCCAGCACCGTCAGGTCCTTGCAGTGCGTGCTCGCCTCCTTGATCGCCCCGGCCAGAGGCTGGGCATCAACGTGCCCCTGGGCGTCCACGAAGAACGTGTACTCCCAGTTCATCCGCCCGCTTGGGCGCTTGTCGATGTGCGTCAGGTTCACGCCCGCCCGGTCGAACACGCTGAGCACCTCCACCAGCGCGCCCGGCTTGTCGGCGGTGTTGAACATCAGCGCCGTCTTGTCGTCGCCGCTGGGCTTGGCCTTCTGGCGGCTGATGATCAGGAACCGCGTGACGTTGTTGGGATCGTCCTCGACGCGCGGGAACGCGACCTTCAGGCCGTACAACTGCCCCGCCAGCGACGACGCGATCGCCGCCGAGCCCGGCTCGGCCCCGATCTTCCGGGCCATCTGGTCTTCCTCGATCGCGATCTGCACGGCCCGGCTCGTGCTCGGGGCCGCGATCAGTTCAGCCTTCGGATACTGCGTCGCCAGCCACATGCGGCACTGGCCCAGGGCCTCGGGCTTCGAGTGGATCCGCCGAACTCTGCTCGGTTCGCAGTTGGCCAGCAGCGCGTGGTGCACCGCCAACTGGACCTCGGCGTACACGACGATCTTGCCCGCGACCTCGCGGAACGCGTCGAGCGTCTCGGCGATGCCGCCGCCGGTCGAGTTCTCGATGGGCACCAGCCCGTAATGCACGTGCCCGCGGACGACCTCGGTGAACACGCCGCGGATCTCGTGCAGGTCCTCGAACGCGACGGACGAGCCGAAGTGCTTCATGGCCGCCTGGTGCGAGTACGACCCGGCGGGGCCGAGGTACCCGATCCGCAGCGGCTGCTCGAGCGCGAACGAGCCGGACATGAGTTCACGGTAGATCGCTTCGATAGTGCGATCCGGCAGCGGGCCGTGGTTCATGGCGATGGCCCGCCCAAGAACCTCGGCCTCACGATGCGGGGCGTAGACGGGAATGTCCGACCCGCGCTTGACGCGTCCGACATCGACCACGAGCGAGGCCCGCTCGTTGAGCAGTTCGACCAGGCGGGAATCGACGGCGTCGATGCGCTCGCGGAGCTCGCCAAGGCGGGCCTCGCCGCCGGGGATCGGCGAGCGATCGGTGCCGGCCTTGTCGGGGGCGGGGGTGGAGGCGCCGGGGGGAGGGGCGTCGGGCGCGCCGTTGGGCTCGCTGCTGGCCGCGCGAGTCCCACCCGCGCGGGAACGGCGCGGCCCCGCCTGGGCCTTGCCCGCCTTCTTTGCCGAACGCTTGGCCATCGCGTGAGACTATCGGCCCTTGGGCGGCGGATCTCCACCAGTCCGGGGAACGCGAAGGTCGCGAAGGACCGCGAGGGCTCGGGACGCCGGACACAAGACCCGAACCAACGCGGCACTGGGTAGCCAGCCCTGACGGGTCTGGCTCGCATTCCCCTCGCGTCCCTTCGCGTCCCTTCGCGTCCCTCGCGTTCCCAAGCGATACCCGGAACGCCCGACCCGGAACTCCCACTACAGTCCCCAGACGCCGTGCTGTTCGAACTCGTCCAACTCGGGACCATGCCTCCGGTTGCGCCCGCGCCCGTCCCGGTCGATGGCCAGGCCGTCGCCCACGGCGTCTCCACCCTTCCCTTGGGCCTGCACGCCCCGGCGGTCGTGGGCCTCATCGCTGGGCTGCTGCTGTGGGTCCTCGGCGGGCGGATCGTCAAGTTTGCGATGGCTGTGCTCGGCCTCGCGGGCGGCGCGGGCCTCGGCTCCGTGCTGGCCCCGACGATCGGCGTGACCGCCATCGCCGGCTTCCCCGGGCACCTGGTCGGCATGGCGATCGGCGGGATCGTCGGGCTGGTCGCGGCCGTGCTGCTGTTCAGGTTTGCGATGGTCATCGCCGGGGCCGGCGTGATCGGGGCGGCGGCGGCCCTCGGCGGCCTTGTCTACGTCAACGTCGCCCCGCCGCCCAGCGACATGCAGACGCCCGAGGGGCTCGCGCCGATCGTCGAGTGGGCGCCCGATGGCGGCGAGGCGGGCGCCGAAGGCGAGAACGCCGAGTCCGCGGAAGACACGCTCGAACAGGCGATGCGCGACATCGCCGAGCAGGAAGCCCGGCGCTCGGCCGAGGACGCGGCGGACCAGACCGAGCAGGGCTTGCGATCGCTCGTGTCCGAGGAGACTGCGGGCGCGGTCGAAGAGGCCGCCGACCGCGTGCGCGCGTTCGTGCACGACGTGTGGCGCTCGTTCGTCCGCCAGTGGAACGCGCTGGACGCGGCCCAGCGGGTCGTGCTCGCCGGCTTCGTCATCGTCGGCCTCGCCGGCGGCGCCCTCATCGGCCTGGCCATGCCGCACCGCTCCGCCGCCATGCTCACCAGCCTGGCCGGCTCGGCCATCTGGCTCGCCTCGCTCGCGTGGCTGGGCGAGGCCATGGAACTGCCCGGACGCCAGTGGCTCACCAGCGGCGACCACGCCAGCCTCAAGTGGCTCATCGCCTGGCCGGTCGTCGCGATCATCGGCATGGTGTTCCAGTTCCGGAACCTCAGGAAGCCGGCCGACGAGGCTGCCCCTCGCAGCCGCGCCTCCCGCAGCGGACGCGACGACGACGACCGCGACTGACGCCCGCCAGCCCCGGCGTGGGCCGACCGACCCCCTGAGCGGGTGCCCTCCCTCCAGAATTCAGTCGCCCGCCCAGAACAACCCAGCCATGGGCGGCGTTCCATAACAGGAGTCTTTAGTCCTGTTTCAACACAAGGAGGAACCCATGGCCGCAACGAGCACCACGACGAGGCGGCGGGCCGAGTCGGGAACCGCTCCGGACAACCCCGTCGCCGCACCCGGTCGAGCCGCCCAACCCGCCGATCGGCCCGCCGCGAAGGCCCACGGGTCGGCGCACGCCGATCCCCAGCCGCACGCGACCGAGATCAAGCCCGGCGCGACCGATCGCGGCGTGCGCCATATCCACGATGGCGCGATCCACCGCCCCACGCCCGAGCAGATCGAACGCCGCGCCTACGAGATCTGGCTCCGCCGCGGCGGGGGCGACGGCAACGCCGCGGTGGACTGGCTGCAGGCCGAGCGTGAGTTGCTGGCTGAGGGCCAGTCCGATCAGGGCGATCGATAGGCGTCCGCCAATGAACAAGGCCCGCTCGCGCGGGCCTTTGGTGCTGGGTTCCTGTTGGTCGATCAGTCGCGCGGGCGACGGTCGCGGTCGCCGCCGCGTCCACCCCGATCACCACCACGATCACCCCCACGCCCGCCTCGATCGCCGCGGTCCCCGCCGCGCCCACGTCCGCCGCCGCTGCTCGCGCCGGACACAACCGGCTCGGCGTCGGGATCGGCCGCCTGCTTGATCGACAACTTGATGCGCCCCTGGTCGTCCACGAGGATGACCTTGACCTTCACCGTGTCGCCGATCTTGACCACATCGCCGACGCTCTCGACGTAGCCGTCGGCCAGTTCGGAGATGTGGCACATGCCGTCGGTGCCGGGGGCGATCTCGATGAACGCGCCGAAATCCTTGGTCGAGACGACCTTGCCGGTGTAGATCGTGCCGACGCGGATCTCCTCGCACAGCGCGGAGATCTCGGCCTGGGCCTCGGCGATCTTGGTGCCGTCGACCGCGGCCAACTGCACCGTGCCGTCGTCGTCCACGTCGATGGTCACGCCGTACTTGTCCTGCAGGGCGCGGATGGTCTTGCCGCCGGGGCCGATCAGTTTGCCGATCCTGTCCGGGGCGATCTGGAGCGTGACGATCCGCGGGGCGTAGACGGAGATCTCGGCACGCGGGGCGGCGATCACGCCCTCCATGGTCTCGATGATCTCGAGGCGACCCTGGCGGGCCTGCTCGAAGATGGTCTCGATCTGCTTGACCGACAGGCCGCGGGCCTTGAGATCGAGCTGGATGCCGGTGATGCCGTCGCGCGTGCCGGCGACCTTGAAGTCCATGTCGCCGAAGAAGTCCTCCTCGCCGATGATGTCGGTGACGAACAGTTCGTTCTGGCCCTTGTCGTCGGTGAAGCGCCCGACGGAGATGCCGGCGCACGTGGCCTTGATGGGCACGCCGGCGTCCATGAGCGCCAGGCACCCGCCGCACACGCTGGCCATCGACGACGAGCCGTTCGACTCGGTGATGTCCGAGACGACGCGGATGGTGTAGGGGAAGTCCTCCGGGCTGGGCAGGATGCCCATCAGCGAACGCTCGGCCAGGGCGCCGTGCCCGACCTCGCGCCGCCCGGGGCCCATGATGCGCCCGGCCTCGCCCGTGCAGAAGGGCGGGAAGTTGTAGTGCAGCGTGAACTTCTTGCTGAACTCGGGCAGCAGCCCGTCGACGATCTGCTCGTCCTTCGACGTGCCGAGCGTGACCGAGCACAGCGACTGGGTCTCCCCGCGCTGGAAGAACGCCGAGCCGTGGGTGCGGGCGAACATGCCCACCTGGCCGACGATCTGGCGGATCTCGCGCGGCTGACGCCCATCGGCCCGCACGCCCTTCTCGACGATCAGGCGGCGCGTCAGTTTCTTCTCGAGGCGACGGAACGCCTCCTTGGCCTGGGCCCGGGCCTTGGCAGACTCGGCCCACACGCCGTAGGTGCCCGAGACGTTCTCGGCGAAGTGCTTCTCGAGCAGGGCGTCGCGGATCTCATCGACCTTCGCGCTGCGGTCGGCCTTGCCGGGGATCTGGCGGGCCGCGAGCAGGTCCTTCTCGCACGCCTTCTTGACCTTCTCCATGATCTCATCGGGCGGGAGCGAGGAGTTCCACTCGGTCTTGGGCTGCCCGGCCTTCGAGCGGAGTTCCTCGATCATGTCGCAGATCTCGAGGATGGCCTGGTAGCCGAAGTCGATGGCGGCGACCATCGAGACCTCGTCGATCTCGGCCGCGCCCACCTCGATCATGTTGATCCCGTCCTTGTGCCCGGCGAGCACGAGGTCCAGATCGGAATACTCGAGCTGGGTCGTCGTCGGGTTGAGGACGAAGACCGCGCCGTCATCGGTGTGGATGCGCCCGACGCGGACGGTGGCGATCGGACCCTCGAACGGGGCGTCGGAGATGTGCAGGGCCGCCGACGCCGCGGTGCCCGCCAGCACGTCGGTGTCGTTCTCGGTATCGTGGCTCATGACCCAGCACTGGACCTGGACCTCGTCGATGAACCCGTCCGGGAAGAGCGGCCTGATCGGGCGGTCGATCATCCGCATCGTCAGGACTTCCTTCTCGTTCGGGGCCCCCTCCCGCTTGCGGAACCCGCCGGGGAACTTGCCCGCGGCCGGCAGCTTCTCGCGGTAGTCCACCTGCAGCGGGAAGAAGTCCAGCCCGGGGCGGGGCTTGGCCCGCACACAGGTCGCCAGCACCGTGGACTCGCCGTAGGTCGCGATCACGGCGCTCGACGCCAGTTTCGCGACCACGCCGGTCTGGAACGACAGCGTGCGTCCGCCGATCTCGCGCTCGACCTTGACGAACCGATCACCCAGAATGTCAGACATTGACACAGCCTCTACTCGCCGGCGAGCGCCGGCGCCCTTGTGCGATCGCGGAAAGCCGTCTGGCCCGTCGCGATGCGCTTGACTCGGCCGACCCGGTCACGCCAGAGGCAGGGGGCAACACGCGGCCGGCTCGACCGGGGCCGGGAGGCTCGATGCCTCGGACCGGCGGGAGGGAGCCGCGCGTTGCCTGCTGCCGCTTCGGCCGGGTGGGCCCTTGCGGAACGGCAGCCGGCGCTCACGCCCAGGGCTGCCACAGCGTGCCGTGCAGACGAGCACGGCGAACGAAAAAAGGCCCGCGGGGTCTCGCCCACGGGCCTCGGGTATCACTTACGCAGGTTCAGGCGCTTGATCAGCTCCAGATACGCCTCGCGGTTCGTGCGAGACAGGTACCGGAGCAGGCGGTTGCGCCGCGAGACCATCATGATCAGCCCGCGCCGCCCGTGGGCGTCGTGGCGGTGCTTCTGCAGGTGCTCCGACACGTCGCGGATCCGCTGGGTCAGCAGCGAGATCTGGACCTCGGGCGACCCCGTGTCGGTGTCGTGGCGGCGGGCTTCAGGGACGATCGTCTGCTTCTGATCGATTGAAAGCGGCATGGGTGGTCTGGTGCTCGCGTTGGGGCCGCCGCCGAGAGGCGGCCAAAGCCGTCTGTGAACCGGGACTCTTGGATGGAAACGACTCGCCGCGGGGGAACCACGCAGAACGACCTTCCCCGTCGACGCACAAACCCCGGACGCATCTGTCCGGAGAGTCTGAAGGTTAGGCTCGGAGGCCCGGACGGGCAAGGGTGCGCGCACCTGTCGGCGGGGCGGTGTACGGGCGGTGGACAACCCCGCCAGCCCGGAAATCCCTCGCCCCAAACAGGGGGGCTCAGTCCGCAGCCGGCCTGGCCCACCCCGACCGCCCGAAAAGGCCTTTCGCGGAAAGCCCGAGTCGCCGGAGAGTGGCCGTCGCTACCCTAGCCCCATGCCTCCTTCTCTCTCGAACCGGGTCACGGGCCTGCAGCCCTCGGTCACCGTGGCGTGCATGAACCGGGCCATGGCCCTGAAGGCGGATGGCAAGGACGTGCTGTCCTTCGCCGCCGGGGAGCCGGACTTCGACACCCCGGACCCGATCAAGCGGGCCGCGATCGCCGCGCTGGAGGGCGGGCAGACCAAGTACATGCCCACTCTGGGGGACCCGGCGACCCGGAGCGCCATCGCCGAGAAACTGGGCAAGGAAAACGGCATCGTCGGGCTGACGGGCAGCCATGTCGGGATCTCGGCCGGGGCCAAGCACGCCCTCTACGCCCTGATGCAGTGCCTCTTCGACCAGCCCAAAGCCGGCGAGGAGGCTCGGGAACTGCTTCTGCCCGTCCCGGCATGGGTGTCGTACGCGCCGCTGGCCCGACTCGCGGGCGCGAAGGTCGTTGAGATCCCGACCACCCCCGAGGACGGCTTCAAGGTGACGCCCGAGCAGTTGAAGGGGGCGATCGGCCCGAAGAGCCGCGCGCTCGTGCTCAACTCGCCGAGCAACCCGACGGGCACGATGTACAGCGAGGCCGAACTCCGGGCCTTGGCCAAGGTCGTGGGCGAGAGCGTGTCGGCCGCGCCCGACCTGGTGGTCATCACCGACGAGATCTACGAGAAGATCGTGTACGGCGACACGCCCCACTTCTCCATCGGCAGCGTGCCGGAGATCGCCGACCGGGTCGTGACCGTCAACGGGCTGTCGAAGGCCTACGCGATGACCGGGTGGCGGGCCGGGTACTCGGCCTGCCCCGGCGAGTTCGGCCTGCGCCTGATGAAGGGGCTGGCGACCATCCAGGGCCAGATGACCACGAACATCACCGCGTTCGTGTACCCGGCCATCCGCGTCGCGCTGGCCGAGGGCGCCGAACAGGTCGAGCAGATGCGGACGGCGTTCGCGGCCCGGGCCGCGCTCATCGCCGATCGCCTCGAAGCCATTCCGAACCTGGAGTGCGTCCGCCCGCAGGGCGCGTTCTACGCGTTCCCGGACATCTCGCAGGTCTTCGGCATGGTCACGCCGAAGGGCACGCCGATCGGCTCGGCCCTGGACTTTGCCGAGGCCCTGCTCGAAGAGTCGCTGATGGCGGTCGTGCCCGGCGAGGACTTCGGCGGGTGCGGCGGCAACCACATCCGCATCTCCTTCGCGTGCTCCGAGGAGCAGATCAACAAGGGGATGGACCGGCTGGCCGCGTTCGTGGATGGGCTGCGGTAGCGGCGGGCCTTGCCGCGTGCGCAAGCCGCGACAAGAAGTCAGGACTCACCGCCGAGGCGCCGAGCACGCAGAGGGATGCAGGTCGAGTTGGTCTGCGCGGCCTTGTGTCGGCGCGTCACTGTGCGATCGGATCGGTGCGTGCGGCGTGCTCGGTGTGCGTGCAGCACGCGCGGTGACGGGCGACCTCGCCGACGCACATGAGCAGATCGGCAGGAGCCTCGCCAGAGACCAGATCGGGCGCGACCGGCGACTTGCGCGCGATCTCGACCGACGCGTCGGGGCCGTTCGGCCCGCCCTGCCCGTTCCCGGCGACGGGCCCGCCCCCGGGCGCGCTCTCGCCGCAGCCCTCGGCGAAGGTGGTCAGGTAGTAAAAGAAGTCGTCGTTGTTGAGCGTCCCGTTCGGCACGCCGTAGCCCGGCTGGCCCGAGACCGCGCCGGCGGTCAGGTCGGCGACTGCCAGATTGCCCGCGGCGAACTGCGCCAGGTAGTAGAAGAAATCGTCGTTGTTCAGCACGCCGTTGGGCACGCCGTAGCCAGGCTGGCCCTGCACGGCCCCGGTGGTCAGGTCCGGGCGGCAGGCGGGCTGGACGATCACGAGGCCCTGCATGCTGCTGCCGTGCGGCACGCAGAAGTAGTGGAACTCGCCCGCGTCGGTGAACGTGAACTCTTAAGTTTCGTTGAACTCCAGGAACGGCGAGCCGAACACGTTGCTGGGCGTCAGCGTGCCGGGGCCGGTCTGGCTCGTGGCGGTGTGCTGGATGAAGTCGCGGTTGGTCCAGCGGACGGTCTCGCCCCGCTGGATGGTGACGGTCGCGGGCGTGAAATCGAAGTTCTCGATCGTCACCTCGACCTGCGCCGCGGCCGGCAGCGCGACGCCCGCCAGGCAGGCAATCGCCGCCAATCCCATCGTCGGGCCGGCAAGCACGGCCCGGGCTGCGGGCGTGCGGGCAACATCGTGCTGGTGGGCAAAGCGCATCGCTCGTTCTCCGCCTGATCGCAATCGGGCCTGATCGCCGCGCCACCCGCCCTTCGGCCCGGCAACACAGGCACGCTCCAATCAGGATGTCTCCAAGTATCCCGATCCTTGCGGCCGCGCCAAGATCGACTTTGTGAAGCCGACGCTCAGATTGCGCGAAGCCGAATCCACAACCAACGCGCAGCATCCGCCATCGCGACGATTGTCGCCGCACGGCGATCCACACCAGACCCCGCACGCCGCGCGAAGAAACGAACGCTGCTCGCGCCGCGCGTCTCCCGCACGCTTGATCTCATACAGCACAATCCGAATCTAAGCGCGGCGTTGATACTCCATCTCTGACGCGTCGCTAGTCTCCCGCCCGTGAGGCGGCTCGGCACTCGCCGCGCCCCGCTCATGCAGTCACAGGCAGCCCGATGCGGGCCTTGTCCACCCGACAGAGGAGAAGAACCAATGCGTCAAGTGTCCACGTCGGCGGCCCTCGTGGCCGCCATCGCCGGCGTCGCCTCCGCCCAGAACATCGGGCCGAGCACCACCACCGCGCCGTACGTCGTGCCCTCGGGCTCCCAGGCCGGCCTCGTCTCGACCACGTCGATCTTCACCGTCGGCGACAGCATCGGCGGATACCGCATGGTCGGTATCCCGGACGGCCTGGGCGCCATGGCCAACCCCGCCGGCGGCTCATTCTCCCTGTTCATGAACCATGAACTCGGCGCCACTGCCGGCATCGCCCGCGCCCACGGCTCCACCGGCTCGTTCGTCTCCCGATGGGAGATCGGCAACGACCTGACCGTGCTCTCCGGGCGCGACCACAACACCAGCGCCAGCGACGTGTTCACCTGGAACGGGACCTCGTTCGTCGCCGGCACGACCCAGTACTCGCGCCTCTGTTCCGCCGACCTGCCCGCCGCCTCGGCCTTCTTCAACCCCGCCTCCGGCCTGGGCACCACCGCCCGCATCTTCATGAACGGCGAGGAGACCGGCGCCGAGGGCCGCGCCTTCGGCCACATCGTCAGCGGCCCCAACACCAACCAGTCGTACCAGTTGCCCTACCTCGGACGCTTCTCGTGGGAGAACTCCGTCACCAGCCCCTTCGCTCAGGACAAGACCATCGTCATCGGCCTCGACGACTCCAGCCCCGGCCAGGTCTACGCCTACGTCGGCGACAAGACCAACACCGGCAACGACATCGAGCGGGCCGGCCTGCACAACGGCTCGCTCTACGGCATCAGAACCTCCTTCCCCACCGAGGTCGGCGCCATCAACGGCACCTTCTCCATGGAGCCCGTCGGCATGGGCCACACCCAGACCGGCGCCCAGCTCCAGGCGGGCTCGGTCGCCGGCGGCGTCACCGAGTTCCTCCGCCCCGAGGACGGCCACTGGGACCCGCGCAACCCCAACGACTTCTACTTCGTGACCACCGGCAACGGGTTCGGCAACGACAACTCCCGCCTCTACCGCCTCCGCTTCAACGACATCACCAACCCCGAGGCCGGCGGCGAGATCACCAACCTGCTCGACGGCACCGAGGGCCACGAGACCCTCGACAACATGACCATCGACTCCCACGGGCGCATCCTCATCCAGGAGGATCCCGGCAGCGCCAGCCGCCTCGCCAAGATCTGGCTCTACGACATCGACACCGGCGGCTACACCGAGATCGCCGAGCACAGCGCCGACTTCTTCCAGACCGGCGCCGCCAACTTCCTCACCACCAACGAGGAGTCTTCGGGCATCATCGACGCCAAGGACATCCTCGGCGACGGCTGGTTCCTGCTCGACGTCCAAGCCCACTACGGCATCCCGGGCGAACTGGTCGAGGGCGGCCAGATGGTCGCCATGTACGTCGACCCGCGCATCGTCCCCGCCCCGGGCGCCCTGGCTCTGGTCGGCCTGGGCGGCCTGCTCGCCGGTCGCCGCCGCCGCTGATCCGCGGACGTCTCGTCCGAACTGACCACCTTCCGAGGGGCGCGGGGACACCCGTGCCCCTCGGTTGTTCTTCCGTTCCAGATGCCGGCCGCCCGAGGTTGTCAATCGGGCCTTCCCGGAAGCGTCGGCCGCGGCCGCACGACGCGCGCCCGCCGAACACCAACTTCCGTGTGTGTCGGGCCACCCGCTTCAGGCGTTGCGGACGCGGCCGACTTGCTACACCGCCACCCCTCGTGTAGGGAGGAGGAGAGAGAGCATGAAGACCTACGCCGCACCGGCGTTCTCGCCGGACTGGCCGTGGCTGTTGGCGCCCACGCCGCCGAGCCGTTCACCAACTTCAATCTGGTCGTTCGCCAGAACCTCGCCTCGACTTCCGAGGTCGAGGGCAGGGCTGCCATCGGCGGTAGCCTGTCCGGCCCCGCGTCGAACTACGGCGTCGGCTGATGCCCGCCGCAGCGTTCGCCGGGACCGACGTGCTGATCGTCGGCGGCAACGCCCAGCCGACCAACATCAACATGGCCGCCGGCAATTTCCGCGTCGGCGGCTCGATCGCCGGCAACGTGAACCACAACGGCGGCGGGGCGCCACCATCAACGACCCTCAGCGCCGTCGTTCGTTTCGACCCAGCGCCCAGATGGTCAGCACGTCCGCATTCCTGGCCGCCCTCTACGCCCGACTCGAACGCCTCGATCCCGATGGGCCAGCCCGCCCAGGCCGTGTTCAACGCCGCCCCCGGCGGCGACGGCGTGGCGGTGTTCTCCATCACCGCGTCGAGCCTGTTCCAGAACAACCTGGTCCAGTCGATCGACATCAACTTCAACGGCGCGTCGAGCGTCATCATCAACGTCAGCGGTGCCTCCACCACCTGGACCGACGGGAACTTCGTCGGCAACTTCACCAGCCCCCGGTTCGCGCGAACGTGCTCTGGAACTTCCACGAGGCGAGCAGCATCGACCTCGGCGGACGGGCGTTCTGGTCAGCGCTGCTCGCCCCCGACGCCCACGTCGCGTTCCAGGGCGTCATCGAGGGCTCCGCCTGGGTCGGCTCCATGAACCAGATGGGCGAGGTCCACTCCCGACGTACACCGGATACGTCCCCGCGCCGGCGCACTTTGGGCGTGCTGGCGATGGCCGGCACGCTCGCGATCCGACGCTCTTCGCGCGTGATCGCGTCCACCGATGCACCAGCAACAATGTGAGCCGAGTGACGGGCCGCCGGGGAACTCCCGGCGGCCCGCTCACATGTGCCGGACGCGGCCTGTAAGCCGAGTTCTGTGCACGCCGGGCGTCGTGGCCCACGCCGGAGACGCGCTCCGACGTGGCTTTGACGGGGGCTCGGCCACGCCGCGCCGACGCCGACGGCCATTTCTCTCGCCCGGGCGTTGCCGCCCGAGTCTCGGGCAAGCCCCGAAGGACCGACCCGAAGCACCCGACCCGCCCCGTGCCCCGGACAGGGGTGTGGGGCTGCTTGGGCTTGCACGCGGTGGGGTTTGCCGTGCCCCCGCTGTCGCCAGCGGAGCGGTGCGCTCTTACCGCACCGTTTCACCCTTGCCTGATCCCCTCTCAAATCTCAGATCTCAGATCTTGAATCTCAGGTCTCGTGTCTTAAATCTCAGATCTCAGATCTGAAATCTCGATTCCAGAACCTCAGATCCAAGATTTGAGAGGGGCCATCGGCGGTCTGTTCTCTGTGGCACTTTCCCTCGCCCCCGGCCGCGGGAGCGGGTGGGCGTTACCCACCACCGTGTCCTGTCGTGCTCGGACTTTCCTCACGCCGGGCGACAATCGCCCGACGCGCGACCGTCCGGCCGCGTCGGGGAACTGTACGCCACTCGCGTGTACGATCGCGCGGCATGGACGCACCCGCCCGCATCGCGGTCTGGCTCGACGACGCCCAGGAACCCCTGGCCCGCGCCATCATCGCCGCCGCCGGCGTCCAACTCGCCGCCGCCGGCTCGCCCGCTGGGCCCGATATCGCCGCCCGCCTGGGCGCCCCCCAGCCGCTCCCGGACCTGCGCTCGACCCTCGCCGACGCCGGCGCCGGTCTCGACGTCCAGGGCGTGCTCGTGCTCTCGCCCCAGTCGGTCGGCGCCGGCGAACTCGGGGCCCTGGCCGCCGCCACGTCGCGCCGCGTGCTGGTCGCGTCGCTCGAACCGGTCCCCTCGCGCCTCGACGATCTCACGTCCGCCTCGTGGCTCGGCAAAGTCCAGACCCAGCGCCCGATCGACGCCTGCCGCCCGCTGGCCCGCTTCCGGCGCTCGCCCGCGATGCGCAACGCGCTGGACATGCTCGAGGCCTTCGGCCCCATCCGGGCCGCGTGGCTCCGCTGCGAGGGCACGCGCGCCCACGGCTCGCTCGGGGCCCGCCTCATCGACGGGCTCGACCTGCTGCACGACCTGCTCGGCCCGGCCGAGACCGTCCACGCCGCCGCCACCGCCATCGACACCGACCGCCCCGCCGACGACCTGGCCGCCATCACGGGCGAGATCGTCGCGACGCTGACCCACGCCGGGGCCGGCGCCCAGCCGGGCGTGGTCGCGTGCGTGCAGGCCACCAGCCGCGCCCCGGGCTGGCGACGCGAGGCGGTGCTGCTCGGCGAAGCCGGCGTCGTCCGCCTGAACGAAGGCTCGTTCGTGTGGACGGACCCCGCGGGCAAGATTCGGGACGAGTGGCGGGCGCTGAGCCGCGGCACATCGGACGCGCCAAACGCGGCCGGCGCGCCGTACACACCAGGCGAGCACGCCTCCGGTCGCATCCACGACGCACGCGGCCAATCGACCCTCTTCGAAGCCGCCGACGCGGCGTCAAGCGAAGCCGCCTCGAACGACGCGACCCCGACCCCGCACCCGCCGGAGTTTGACGCCGCCGCCGAGGCCATCGCCGAATCGCTCCGTCGCTACCTCGACCCCCACGCCGCCGCCGAGCCGCCCTCGAACGCCGAGCACGTCCTGGCCGCGGCCCACGCGGCCATCCTCAGCGCCCGCACCCGCAACACCGAATCCCCGGCGACGATCCGCCGCCTATTCGCCCGGGATTGACGCCTCCGGTTGCTCGAAGAGAAGGACTCACCGCAGAGGCGCCGAGGTCGCTGAGGAAGACAGGAAGGCTGGGGTTCGGTCCACGCCGCCCGTCCGATTCCAGGTCCCAACAAGAACGCCTTGCCCGTCCTCCGCGCCCTCTGCGCCTCTGCGGCGAATCCGCCTGCGGTGAATCCGTCTGCGGTGAGTCCCCTGTTCACCCCCCCAGCAACCGCGCCACGTCATTAAACGTCACAATGACGAACACCGAGCCGATGAGCAGCAGCCCGGCAAGGGTCATCGCGTTCTGCAGCCCCACCGGCACCGGCTTGCCGCGGACCCACTCGTACACGATCATCAGGAACTGCCCGCCGTCGACGATCGGCAGCGGCAGGAAGTTGATCACCGCCAGGTTCACGCTGACCAGCGCGAAGAAGAACATCAGCCAGATCGGCCCGCGGTCGGCGATGATCGTGCCCATGTGCGTGATGCCCACCGGGCCCTTGAGGTGCTCGACCCGCACCGTGCCCTGGAACAGGCGCAGCAGCGTCAGGTACGTCGACATCATCACACGCTGCGTCTCGCCCACGCCGGTCTTCACCGCGTCCCAAGGGCCGGACGCTTTGAGCGTGAACGACTCGAGATCGAACACGCTGATCGGGAACGGCGTCTCCCACGACAAGGCGTGCAGGCGCGACACGTCGTCCGCGCTCAGCGTCCACCCGACCGTCTCACGCGGCGTCGCCCCGTCGGCCAGCAGACGCTGCACCGCAAGTTGCACCGTCGCGCCCGTGCCCGCGTCGTGGGCCGCGCGGGTCGCTTCGGCCAAAGCGTCGCGCAGCTCGGTGAACGTCGCCACGGGCACCCCATCGACCGCCTCGATCCGCGTGCCGGGGTGCTCGATCACGCCGTACGCCGGCGGCGGCACCGCCTCGGCCCCTCGCCGGATCGCCCGCACCCGCTCCGGCGGCAGCGACACCAGCGTGCCGATGTCCGCAACCGTGTCGGGGATGAACCCGATCGTGCCCTCCCGAGTGACCGAGCAGCGGAGCGTGACCCGAGTGAACGCATCGCCGGCGAAGTCCACACCCGCCTCCGCCCCAGGCTCACCGCCTTGATCCCCGCCCGCGTCGCTTCCGTCCGGCCCCGTCGCGCCACCCGGCCCGTCTCCGCCCGCCACCGCGCGCCGAACAACGATGTCGATCTCCCCGCCCGCCGCCGCGCGGATCGCGCGGATGCCCTGGTCCATCGACGGGAACTCGACGCTCCCGATCCGCTCGAACACGTCGCCGATCCGCAGGCCCTGCTCGCGCCCGCGATCGCTCACGTCCTCGACCATCATCACCGGCGTCAGCCCCAGCAGGTGCTCGATGGGCACGACGGCGTCGCCCGTGCCGGGCACGAGGCCGTTCTCGAGTTGCGCGACCGGACGCATCTCGAGACGCGTGGTTGTCCCATCGGGCGCCTCGAACACCAGCGGCACCGGCGCACCGCCCGAGGCCTCAACGATCGCCCGAAGATCATGGGCCGACGAAACCGTGCGATCGCCCGCACGCACGAGCATGCTGCCGGGCTCGACCCCCGCCAGCCCTACCCGCGCCAACCCCGCAATCACGTCCGGGTCGGGCTCTCCTCGAGCAGCCTCCAGCATCCGATTCGACCGATACGGCTCGATCCCGAAGTCCAGCAGCCCATCGAACACCCCAGGCTGCGGCACGATCGAGAACTCGAGCGGGCCCGACACGCCCTCTCGCTCCACCGTGATGCGAACCGCCCGCCCGCGCTGGCCCATCGCCCCGGCCAGGATCAGGTCGTCGAACGTCGAGGGGCGACGCCCGTCGACCGACACCACCCGATCGCCGGGACGCGGGTGCAGCGCATCCTCGGACAGCGCCGCGCCCGACGCGTCGGTCAGGTCCGCCGCGTTAACCGCCACCGCCGACGCCGCCGGCCCGCCCGGCGAGAGCGCCCCGACCAGCGGCGGCTGGCGCTCCAGCCCGATCAGGAACACCGCGATGAACAGCACCCCCGCCAGCAACACGTTCATCACCACGCCCGCGGAGATCACCACCAGCCGCTTGGCCGGGTGGCAGTTCTGGTACGAATCGGGCGCGCCCGACACCGCCCCCGGGTTCAGGTCCTCCTGCCCGAGCATCTTCACGTACCCGCCGAGCGGCAGCGCGTTGAGGCGGTACTCGGTCGGGCTGAACTCACCCGACCGCGCCGGCTCGGTGCGGATGATGTCCAGGTACTCCCGCTCGCTCGAGCCCCGGCGCAGCCCTATGCCCTTGCGGTACGAAACCACCGCCGGCCCGAAGCCCAGCGCGAACGCCAGCACGCGGATGCGGGCCCACTTGGCCGCCACGAAGTGCCCCAGTTCGTGCACGAACACGATCAGGCCGAAGCCCACCACAACGATCGCGATGTTGAACAGGGTGGTCAGGGTGTTGAGGATCGCGTCCATGGCTGGGGATCGTATCGGCCCGATCCGCCCGGCCGATTCTGTGCTCGGCCGGGTTGATCGGGCTTGCCGCGCCCGTGCCGGGCCGCCGGGCCCATGCCGCACCATGCACCGGAACGCAAAGACGGCCCGCGCCGTGGAGCGCGGGCCGTCGGGTGTCTCACAACGCCGCCCGGTCCGGGCGGCCAGATCGGCTTAGTACTTGACGCTGCAGCCGTAGGACTGGGTCTCGGCGTCGGTGATTGTCTCGCCGGCCATGTGCTGCTGGAAGGCCTGGATGACGTAGTTCACGTCGCCGGCCTCGCGGGCGCTGCGGTTGTTGTCGATCGCGCCGGCGTAGATCAGCGTGCCCTCGGCGGAGATGATGTACATGTGGGGGGTCGTCTTGGCGTCGTACGCGCGACCGACCACACCCGTCGGGTCCATCAAGATCGGGTAGGGCATCTCCCAGTTCTCGTGGGCGCCGGTGTTGAGCTCGGCATCGGCCGTCGGGTGGCCCTCGCGGCCGGAGTTGATCGCCAGCCACACCACGCCGGGCGTCGGCTCCTCATCGGCGGCCGCGTCGCTGTCGGACTCGATCGCCGGGGTGTTCTCCATCAGGTACGCGTAGGTGTCCAGCATGGTGCTGGTCCGCTCGTACTGCTTGACCACGAACGGGCACTCCGGGTTGAACCACTCGAGCACCACGATCTGGCCGTTCTCCGTGAAGTCCGACAACTGGTAGCGGTTGCCCTCGAGGTCGTAGAGGGCGAAGTCCGGGGCGGCCTCGCCCACCACCGCGCTGCCCGGCTCGGGCTGCGGGTCCTCGACCGGACCCTTGGCCAGTTCGCTCTCGCACCCGGTGGCGCACGCCGTGGCGCACTCGCCGGCCGACGCGCAGCACTCGGTCGTCGCCGCGGCCGTCGCCGCCCCGCCACAGCACCCGCCGGCGGTCGTACCCGTCTCGGGCTGGACGGCGGCGAATCCGAACGCCCCGACCGCAACGGCCAGGCCAGCGATCACGGGAAGGGCGACGTTGCTCGAGCAGCACAGCATGGGTTCGATCCTCTCATTGACGCAGCCCAGCCACCCGGCACGAGCCGGCGCAGGGCGTCGGGTTCCAAGACGCTCACCCGCCGAGTTCGCTCAGCGGGCGTTCCACACGGACAATCAGGGGCGGCTCGTCGCCGCCGAAATCGGCCTCGATCACGAAACGCACGACGGGGTCGCGCGACACGCTCCCGCGATCGTACGGGCTCCGCCGCAGACGCAGGTGCCCGCTGGTGCTGACCCCACGCCGGATCGGCTCCTCGATCCGGGCCGCCTCGTTCTGCGGGTAGTACGACAGCCGGCGCGCGCCCCGCGCGTCGATCTCCACCGACGAGCCGGACAGTCGCACGCGCACGCGCGGATCGTCCAGCACCGCGCCGTCGAGCGGCACGCGGGCCCACGCCGCCTCGAACGCGGACGCGAACTCCGTCGGCGCGTTGTCCGAACCCGCCTCCACCACCGGCAGCGTCAGACGCACGTCGCCGAAGCCGGGCAGGCACACGTCCTTGCAGACCAGCCACTCCGTCTGGGCACGGAACGTCAGCATCGACCCGGCCCGAGCGCCCCGCGGCACCTCCACTGGCACCAGCAGCAGCACCCGCTCCTCGTACACATGGTCCAGCACATCGCCGGGAGCAACATACCGGTGCGGCGCGGGCCAGATGATCTCGCCCACTTCCACGCCCGGCGGGGCGGTCCACTCGGCGTTCGGGGCGAAGCCCGAGTCGTTCAGCCCGTCCCAGTAGATGTGCCACTCGGGGTCGATGTCGAACAGCAGGCCCAGGTAGTTCGTGTCGCCGGCGACCAGGCCGCGCGTCGGCGCGACCAGGCGGAGGCGGGCGTGCTCCTCGGTCGGCTGGGCCACAACGCCGGGCTCCATCGAAGCGCGATCGCCCGACCCCAGAGAGGCCAGTACCAAGGCGGCGGCAATCGTCGGTCCGGGCATGGGTCAGGTTCCGGTCGGCGGCAACAGCATCGGCCACCCTGTCGGGCGGGGGGAGAACGCCGGTGCCCCATCTATTATTCTCCCGCCATGCCAGATGGGATCACAGCACAGGCCATTCCGAGTCCAGGCCGCCGGGTGCGGACGGCGATCACGGCAATCGCCCTGTTTGGGGTGGTTCTGCTCGGAGGGTGCAACAAAGGTATTTCGGACAAGACCATCGCGTTCTCGACGCTCGACGAGGTCCGAGAACTCCAGGCCGCCGACGCCGCCGAGCCCCGCACCCTCGTCCTGATCGACCCCCGTCCCCTGCGCCGCTACGCCGAGGGGCACATCCCCGGCGCCCTGAGCCTGCAACTCTCCGAGACGCCGACCTACGGCGGGCGCGACGCCCGCCTCGTCGGGCACGCCAACCTGATCGTCTACGGCGAGAACCCCGCCAGCCCCACCGCCCGGGCCATGACTAAACGCCTGCTCGCGATCGGCTACACCGGGGTCCGCATGTATCGCGGCGGGATCGAGGAGTGGATCCGGGCCGATCTGCCCGTCGAGCGGAGCGAACTGCCCGTGGACGAGGACGGCGAACTCCAGCCCGTTCCCAGGTAGCAGCGCGTCGGCGTTCGGCCCGGCCCGGGGTTCGTCCCGACCCTCCGCGGCGGGGTCGCTCGGGGCTACATTGGGCCATGAGCGACGCGACGACGCCCCCCTCCTCGCCCGCGGGGCTCCCCGGCGAGTACGTCCTGGGCACCGACCAGACCGAACTGGTCCGCCTGGGCATCCAGCACCGCCTGTGGGGCGACGCGGCCCACGCGCTGTGGCGGCGCGCGAACCTCGTGCCCGGCGAGCGGGTGCTCGACATCGGTTGCGGGCCGGGATACGCCGCGCGCGACCTGGCGATGATCGTTGGCGATCGCGGGCGTGTCGTCGGCATCGACGAGTCGGAGGGGTTCGTCCGCGAGTACAACCGGCGCTCGGCGGAGGTGATGATGCCCTGGGCCGTCGCGCTGCACGGGGACGTCCAGCGCCTCGACGCCGTGCTCGAAGCGGGCGGCGAATCGGCCCCGTTCGACCTGGCCTACTCACGCTGGGTCATGTGCTTCGTGCCCGACCCGGAGGCCGTGGTCCGGGCCGCGGCCAAGGCGATCCGCCCCGGCGGGCGCTGGTGCATCCAGGACTACTTCGCGTACTCGACCATGACGCTCGCGCCGAAAGAAGACGCGTTCACATCCGTCGTCCAGCAGATCGACCGGTCGTGGCGCGATCGCGGCGGCGACCCCGACATCGTCGGACGCCTGCCGGCGATGCTCGAACGCTCCGGGTTCCGGGTCACGCACCTGGACGTCGAGCATCGGATCGCGCGCCCGGGCGACTTCATGTGGACGTGGCCCGACGTGTTCTGGTCCAGCGTGCTGCCGCGACTGGTCGCGTCGAGGCACATCACCGCCGCGATGCGGACCGCCTTCGAGGCGGCGTGGTCGCGGGCCAGCGCGGACCCGACCCGCTTCTGCCTGCTGCCCCCGGTGTTCGAGGTGATCGCCGAGCGGGTGTAGGCGGGCGGGGCGAATGCGGAGCGGCTGGGTGATGCGCAAGGTCCGTCGACCCGGACCTTCGTCGCAGAGCCTCCTCAGGTCCGGCGTCTGGTCCGCGCTGGTACATCGGAGAGATTCCAGTGCACAAACAGGGGCGCCTTGCGGCGCCCCTGCGGTGCGATGTGGCTGTCGAGCCGGTGCCGTGATCAGGCGACCGGGTTGGTGCCGCCGAGCGGCGTGCCCAGGGTGCCGAACGAGCCGGGGAACGACTGGTCGTAGTGGCCCTGGTAGGCGACGATCGGCGCGCCGGCCTTGACGGTGACGCCGTAGGTCTGGGCGGAGTTGCGCCGGGTGCCGGTGACCAGGTCGTGCAGGTCGATGGCCAGCACGGAGCGTGCGTTGATGGTGAAGCGGAAGGTCTCAGCGGTGCCCGCGTTGTTCCCCTCGCCCGCGAAGTGCATCGTCACCTCGACGAGGACCTGGCCCACGCTGGGGTTGAACAGGCGGAGATAGGACTCGACGCCGTTGCCGCTCGCCGGGCGGTAGCCGGCGGCGAACGACCAGCGGCTGAAGGCGGTGTCGGAGAAGTTGGCCGAGTTCTCCTCGCCGAACACATGCGTCGGGAGGGTCAGCACGATGGGCTGGCTGGACTCGAACAGCACCGAGTAGGCCTCGCCCGCGGGGAAGTTCCGCAGGTCCTCGACGTTGACCTGGGCGCGTCCCAGGGCCGGGACGTTCACGCGGGTGCGGTAGGTCGTGCCGGACTCGAAGATGAAGGAGAACAGCACGGAGGCCTGCGTGCCGCTGAAGTTCGTGATGCCGATGTCTTCCTCGGTGGAGTTGAGGCCGATCTGGCCCTCGGGGATCACGCCGACGGTCTCGCCCCGCCCGATGGTGCCGGTGACGCCGAAGGCCGAGCGGTCGTTCGCCGAGTAGTGCGAGAGCGTGGCGACGAAGTCGTCCTGGCCGACGACCAGCACGCCGTAGGTCCCGTCGGGCAGGCCGGGCAGTTGCTTGAGGCTCACGCCGCCGCGACGCCCGACGTCCACGCCGCGGGTGAACGAGTACGTCTGCCCGCCGCCGGTGGGCACGAACGTGAACGTGATCTTCTGGAAGCGGTTGGCGGTGTTGAGCACGAGGATGAAGTCGTTCTCGCCCTGGCCCTTGATGGCCTGAGAGAACGTCCACTCGCTCGACTGGCGGTTGGTGAACGCCTCGCCGACCGCGGCGTTGGCGTCGGCCAGCAGGAACGTGTCGAAGTGCGAGAAGTTGGCCGCCACCGGGCGCTCGGACCACACCTCAAGGGCGTAGGGCGTGTCGAGGCGGACCTTGGCGGTGGCCCCGGGGGTGCCGTTGAGCGAGTTCTGGTAGCGGGTCGGGTCGGTGAGCGTGACGCCGTTGCGGGCGTTGGGCGCCAGCACGCGGTCGATGACGACCTGGTCGCGGGCCCCGTCCTGGTAGCGGGCGATGACAACCACGCGGGTCGAGTCCTCGTGCGGATTGACGATCGGCAGGAACGTCGTGGTCTCCGGCCCGGCGTAGCCCGAGGCGTAGTAGACCTTGTACGGCAGCGACGGGGCCGTGTCCCGGTCGCCGGGAGCGGCCTCGAGGTCCACATCGTCGGACAGCAGGCGTCCGTTCGAGTCGATCGCCGCCAGGTGCCCGTTGCCGTCGCCGGAGTTGACCAGGTCGTACAGGCCCAGCACCTCGCCCTCGCCCTCGCCGAAGAACACGAAGTACCGCATCCGGGTCGTGGCGCCGGCGTTGAGGTTGCCAAGGTCGTAGGCCAGGGTCAGCACGCCGTCGGTCGAGGCCCCGTCGGGGTCGATGGTGCCCACGTCCAGCAGGACCGACGGGTCGCGGATGTCGGTGTTGGAATCGACGATCGAGGCCTGGGCCCGCCCGCCGAAGTCCAGGCCGTCGGCCTGCGGCGCGGCGATGGCGACGGAGAGCCCGTCGGGGAAGATGTTGTTGGCGAAGGTGCCGATGGCGATCGGGTCGAAGCGGTCCTCGATGTTGTTGTTGTTCGTGTCGAGGCCGATGACGTTGTTCTGCGTCAGGGCCGAGCCGCCGGCGACGTTCAGGCCCTGCTGCGGATTGAACCCCTCCATCCAGGAGAGGTTGTTGATCCGCGACCCGGTGGTGTTGGTCAGCACGACGTCGACGGCGATGAACTGATCGCCCTGGGCGAACGAGATGGTGCGCGACAGCGCCAGGCCGCGGAACGCGCCCGTGGCGATGATGCGCCGGTTGGCCGAGTCGGACTCGTCGGTCAGGGCGACGGGCAAGCCCGTGCCGGCGACGGACGAGGAGTCGTTGCGGGCGGTGTACCCGTTGGCGGAGAGCCCGAAGAACAGCTGCGGCGTGCCGTTGGCCCCGCCGTCCTCATCGAACAGGTACTCGATGCCGTCGAACCGCAGGCCGACCTGCTGGTCGATCCCGCCCAGGTCGCGCGTGGCGTTGAACGTGGAGTCGGAGTCGATGCCCACGTCGAGCCCACCGGTCTCGAGCACGCGGGAGTCGTCGCCGATGCCGGGCGCCACACCGATGGTCAGGGTGTACCCGCCGGTGGTCTGCGAGGCGGTGCCCCCCGCCGGGGCGTCGGGGTCGTAGGCGACGTTGGCCGCCTCCGAGACCGCGACGATGTACGTGCCGGCGTTGTTGATGACGAAGTTCTGGACCGAGGCGCTCAGCGAGTTGGCGGGAGAGGCCAGCACCAGTTCCTCGCCGGCCTCGTTGAAGATCCGGACCGCCGCGTTCAGCAGCCCGCCCGACGCGACATTGACGCTCAGCGTCGTGCCGGCGTTGGCGTTGAACACGAACAGGTCGCGGTCCAGCACGCCGAAGCCGCCGTCGCCGATCACGCCCTGGAACGACTGGCTCCCCGTGCCGTTGATCGCCGTGACGCTGGTGGCCGTGGCCAGGGTGTCGTTGAGCTCGAACGGGCCGAAGATGTCGCTGCGGAGCGTGAGGTCCAGCGACCACGAGATCAGCTGCCCCGTGTGGATGCCCAGGCGGTCGTTGATGACCAGGGTCCAGTTGCCCGCGGCGTCCTCGCCGTCGAAGTTCGACAGCGACCCCTCGGGGCGGTACGAGCCGGTGAAGGGCGTCGGTGCGTTGGCGATGCGGGCCACCGCCTCGTCATCGAACAGCACGTTCCGCAGGCCCTGCGAGTTGGACCCGCCGCGCTGGTCGATCAGCGTCACGGCCGTGCCCGACGGGCCGAACAGGATGACCTCGAGGTCGCCCACGAACTCGTGCTGGATGTCCAGACGGACGTTCACGTCGCGGATCGTGCGGGCGTCGGCGATGTTGATGACCGACGGGACCGCCTGGCCGATCGTGCCCTCGGCCGGGATGCGGATGGGGCTCGGGATGCTCGCCGGGAACGTCACGCGATCGTCGTTGACCAGCTCGACCTCGACCTCGAGGTTGTAGAGCCCGCCGGACTGGGCGGTGCCGCTGGCGGCCAGGGTCGGGTCGTAGTCGTCGTTGGGATAGCCCGAGACGCCGACGTAGTAGGTGCCGCCGGTGGTCACGAAGAAGTCGATCAGGGCGTCGGGCCCGTTGAACTGGTCGTTGGAGGCCAGTTCCTCGCCGGTCGCGCTGAAGAGTCGGAGGTAGGAGTCGAAGCCCGAGGGCAGCGGGAGGTTGTTGGCGATGACCGAGGCGCGGATCAGGCCGCCGCGCGGGATGTTGATCGCGAACAGGTCGACGTCGAGCGCGCCCGACAGGCCGTCGCCGAGCGACACGCCCTGGAACGTCGCCGAGCCCGAGCCGGTGAACGTCGTGGGCGTGGCGGTGGCCAGCGTGTCGTTGGGCTCGAACGTGCCGGAGATCGCCACGACCTCGAAGTCGTACTGCTCGTCCTGCCCGGCGACCTGGTTGCCGTTGAGGCGGTTCCCGTCGGTGTCGCGGAAGTCGCCCTCGTCGAGCACGAGGCGGTACAGGGCGATCGGCAGGCGCTGCTGCGGGAAGCCGGTCACGTCCAGATCGATCGTCACGGTGCGGTCGTCGTTGCCGAGCGTCACGTCCGTGACGGTGATCTCGGTGTCATCGGGCGTGCCGAACATGCGGTCGGCCCCGGCCCGGATCAGCGTCACGCCGTCGGTCGAGAGGAAGCCCTCGTCCATGTCCTTGTTGAAGGTGACGCGGACCGAGTCGAGCGGGGTGCCGTCGGAGCGGTTCTGGCCGGTGAACGGGCCCGGGTCGAACGCGACGGTCGTGGGCCCGTCGATGCCGACGATCTGCAGGGCCCGGGCGACGTTCATGCGCCCGCCGGACACCACGCGCCCCTGGAGCGTCGCGAGGGGATCCGAAGAATCGATCAGCACCTGGCGGATCTCGTCGCGCGAGACGTCCGGGCGGATCGTCTTGATCAGCGCGATCGCGCCGGTCACCATCGGGGCCGAGAACGACGTGCCGGAGATGTACTGGTACCCGCCACCCTCGGCGGTCGTGAACACCTGATCGCCCGGCGCCGCCAGATCGACCGTACGGGCGCCGAAGTTGGAGAAGTCGGCCAGCGCGTCGACGTTGTT
>JAWKTE010000026.1:0-34904 GCA_041401985.1 Phycisphaerales bacterium | reverse complement strand
GGAGCGACGGAGGGAAGCGCGGAGAGGCAACGCCGGGGGTCGGCGGCGGCAGCGGGTTCGACGTCGTGTCGGCCGGCAACTTCCATGGCATGCCCATTGCGCTCCCGCTGGACGGGGCCGCCATCGCCATTGCGCACGTGGCGGGCATCTCCGAGCGCCGCGTGTACTTCATGCTGGCGGCCACCGATCCGGAGATGCACCTGCAGGCGTTTCTGACGCCGGACCCGGGGCTGCGGTCGGGCCTGATGATCGCCCAGTACGCCGCGGCCGCGCTGGTCAACGAGACGATCGGCCTGGCGGCCCCAGCAACGGTTGCGAACATTCCGACCTGCGCCGGCATCGAAGACTACAACTCGTTTGGCCCGCGGGCGGCGGCCAAGGCGCGCGGTGCGCTGGACCTCACGTCGAAGGTCGTGGCGATCGAACTGGTCTGCGCCGCCGCGGCCATCGACGCCCACCGACCGCTTCGCTCCGGCGCGGGCGTTGAGCGTGCGCACGAGATCGTGCGATCGGTCGTCGCGCCCATCGGCGAGGACCGCCCGCCGGGTCCGGACATCGAGGCGGTCGCGGCCCTGATCCGCGGCGGCGCGTTCCGTCCAGTGTGATGCGGCCCGCTTCAAACCGCGTGCCACACCCGCGAGCGCGTCGTCCACGATCGCTCGCCCGCAACGCTTCGCACTTGCCCCTTCAGGGGGGTTGTGTTCCGGCCGATTCGTGGATACGTTGGGGGTGTCGTTGCCGATGCCATGGCGCATCGGCACGCCGCGGCGAAGGATTGACGCGGCAGCGACGGTGGTGGGACGCCGGGCGACGCGCGATGGACTCCCAGGGGAGACGCGGCGACCGGCGATGGAACGATCGGGACAAGCCCCGATCGGGTTGGAGGCGATGCGATGGCCACGATGGTGCACGACGTCGCGAGCGAACTCCGCATGCTGACCGGGCGCGGCCCGCGCACGCTGTGGGCCCCGCGCGGCAGGACCCTGCACTGCAAGACCTGGCAGGCCGAGGCCGCCCTGCGCATGCTCCTGAACAACCTCGACCCCGAGGTCGCCGAGCGCCCGGAGGGGCTGGTGGTCTACGGCGGGCGCGGGCAGGCGGCCCGCTCCTGGCCCGCCCTGGACGCCATCATCGCCACGCTCCAGCGCCTCGAGCCCGATGAGACGCTGCTCGTCCAGTCCGGCAAGCCCGTCGGCGTGGTGCGAACGCACGAGGACGCTCCGCGCGTGCTCATCGCCAACTCCAACCTCGTGCCCCACTGGGCCACCCAGCAGACCTTCGACGACCTGGCCGCGCGCGGCCTGATGATGTACGGCCAGATGACCGCCGGCTCCTGGATCTACATCGGCACCCAGGGCATCCTCCAGGGCACCTACGAGACGTTCGCCGAACTCGCCCGCCAGCACTTCGGCGGCACGCTCAAGGGGCGCCTGTGCGTCACGGCCGGGTGCGGAGGCATGGGCGGGGCCCAGCCGCTGTCCATCACCATGAACGAGGGCACGTGCCTGATCGCGGACGTGGACATCACCCGCCTCCGCCGACGCGTCGAGAAACGCTACCTCGACGAGATCGTCCACGACGTGGACGAGGCGATCGACCGGGCCTGCGAGCACGCCAAGGCCGGGCGAGCGATCTCCGTCGGTGTCGACTGCAACGCCGTGGAACTGCTTGGGCGCCTGGCGGTCCGCAACATCACGCCCGACGCCCTGACCGATCAGACCAGCGCCCACGACCCGCTGTTGGGGTACGTTCCGTTCGAGATGACCGTGGGCGAGGCCGACGAGTACCGCCGGCGTTTCCCCGAGCAGTACCAGCGACTGTCGATGCAGTCCATGGCGTGGCACGTGCAACTGATGCTCGAGCACCAGCGCCGCGGGGCCGTCACGTTCGATTACGGCAACAACATCCGCCAGCGGGCCCACGACCAGGGCGTCATCGACGCGTTCGACTTCCCCGGATTCGTTCCGGCCTTCATCCGCCCGCAGTTCTGCCTTGGCCGCGGCCCGTTCCGCTGGGCGGCCCTCTCGGGCGATCCCGAGGACATCCGCACCACCGACCACGCCCTGATGGAACTCTTCCCGCACGACGAGGGCCTGCACCGCTGGCTTCGCATGGCCGAGCAGCGCGTCGAGTTCGAGGGCCTGCCCGCCCGCATCTGCTGGCTGGGCCTCGGGCAGCGCGACAAGGCCGGCCTGCTGTTCAATCGTCTGGTGGCTGAGGGACGCGTCTCCGCACCCATCGTCATCGGGCGCGACCACCTGGACTGCGGCTCGGTCGCCTCGCCCAACCGCGAGACCGAGGCGATGAAGGACGGCACCGACGCCGTCTCCGACTGGGCCCTGCTCAACGCGATGGTCAACGTCGCGGGCGGGGCGTCGTGGGTCTCGTTCCACCACGGCGGGGGCGTTGGCATCGGCTTCAGCCAGCACGCCGGGCAGGTCGTGGTCGCCGACGGCACGCCCGAGGCCGCCAAGCGCCTCGAGCGCGTGCTGACCAACGACCCGGCGATGGGCGTGTTCCGCCACGCCGATGCGGGGTACGAGGCCGCCCAGACCTGCGCGGACGAGCAGCGGCTGAACGTGCCGATGCGGGGGTGGTAGGAGCGGCGGTGCCGCCTTGAAGAGAGAAGTGAGGAAAGAGAAGAGAGGCGATGCCGGGGAGCCGGGATGTACCGACGGGTTTATGACCCCGCGGCGCTGGCCTTGCCCTGCACCCGCCCGCGCCAGGCACGTCGCCCCGTGACGTGCAGCACGAAAGAGTGCCACTGCACCAGCGTCATCATCGCGACGCCGACCGGGTGGGCCGCGGCGATCCAGATCGGGTGGCGAAACGCGACCGCCAGCATCGCCCGCTGGCCCACGGCGATCACGATCGCCAGCAATGCGAGCAAACCGGCCCACGGATCGCCAAGCCCCAGAGGCCACACGCCCGTCGGGCGCGACGCGAGCAGCAGCCCAGCCCCGATCACCACCAACCACGGCAGCAGGTGCCCGACCGCGTGCAGCACCGTCAGAAACGCCAGCAGCCCGACCGATCCCAACCCCTCGTACGCGTTCTTCGCGAATCCGCGCCAGGTCTGGCCCAGGCCCCGGTACATGCGCACGGAGCACAAGCCCGTGCCGTCGAACAGGTCGGTGGCGAACCCCGCCCGGCGCACCGCCCGCGGCATCATGATCCCGTCGTGCATGGAATCCTTGAACGCCTCGTGCGTGCCCGAGGCCTCGTACGCGTCGCGGCGAACGAGCAGGAACTGCCCGCACCCGGCCGAGGCCGAGGCCTCCGTCGTGCGGCGCATCCGCCCCATCGGCAGGTACGAGAAGAGAAGAAAGAAGATCATCGGGACCAGCATCGCCTCGCTGACTGAGCCGACGATCTGGCGTGGGAACGTGGAGAGCAGCCCGACGCCGCGGGCCTGGCCCTGCCCGAGCGCGGTCCGCAGGCACGCGGGCTCGAACCGCACGTCGGCGTCGGTGAAGAGCAGCCATTGGCCGCGGGCCGCTTTGGCCATCCGCCAACAGGCGTGCTGCTTGCCGTTCCAGCCCTCGGGAAGCGGGCTTGTGGGGGCTAGGCGGACCCGATTGTCCTCGCCCGCCAGCCGCTCGAGGATCTCCGGCGTTGCATCGGTCGACTGGTCGTCGTAGACCACGACCTCGATCGCGCGCAGATCCTGGGCCAGCAGCGAGCGCACGCACGCCTCGATGTTGGCTTCCTCATTCCGCGCGGGAACGCAGACGGAGACCAGCGGAACGTCCGCATCGGCGGTGTCTGCACTCGGCGAGCCGGCGACCGACGCGTCACGGTCATTGGGCGTTGAGCCCGCGGCGTTCCACCGATACCGACGCAGGTTCGCGACCGATAAGGCCGCGCTCCCGCCCACGGCCAGCAACGCCCCGAGCATGATCCACGCGAGCACCGACATCCGGCCCTCCCACGACGCACCACGCGTTCCCGCCCGCGTGCGGCAAGCCACATCCGTCAACCCGGAACGGTATCCGTACGCTTCTCCCGAGGCCGCCCGCCGGATGCTCCCCGCCCCGCCGCGCTGCCAGAATCCCGCAGCAACCGCATCCCCGCTCTACACCGCGCGTTAGACTCCGATCAGGGTGGGCCAGCCCCGCTCGCCGCCCTCCCCCGCCGCGATCGCCCGCTGGGCCCTCCGGCTCTTCGCCATCGCATCGGGCAACATCGACCCGCCCCTATTCCCAACCACCGGGCGCAAGGACCCGCTCCACCCGTGACACCGAACCCCGCCAGCACGCCCTTCACCGCCGACTTCAAGGAGGAGTTTGCGCGCGAGACCGACACGCTGCTGCGTCACCGGTTCCTGCTGTTCACCGCGATCATGGGCACCCTGGCGATCGTCGCCCTCGTGCTCCGGCTCCTGCTCCCGATGGCCCCGGAGCCGCTGGGCACCTGGGTCCGCGCGATGCTGCCAACCGGCGGACGCACGACGCTCTACATCCTGCTCTCGGTCCTCTGGGCCACGGCCTACGTCGCGGCGTTCGCGCTGGCCGTCCGCAAGAAACTCGCCCCCCCCGCGATGCTCAAGGCCACCGCCGTCCTGCTGTTCACGGACGGCACGCTCGGCGTGGTGTTCCAGAGCCTGGGCCTGCCCGCCGGCGGCTGGCTGTTCTTCACCATGACGCACCTGATCGCGTGCGTGCTGCTGCCCATCACGCTGTGGCAGGCCGCCTGGCCCGTGCTCGCCGTCGCCGGTTTCGCCGCGGTGATGCGCATCCCGCTGTGGTCGGAGAACTGGATCGCCGCGCTGCTCATCTCGCTTGTCACGCCGCTTGTCGGCGGGCCCGGCGTGCTCATCGCCTGGTTCCGCCACGCCCGGCGCGTCGGGCACTCCAAAGTCCAGTTCTTCTCGCGCCGGTACGGCGAGATGCGCCGCGAACTCGTCGACGCACGCCGCCTCCACGAGTCGCTCTTCCCCGCACCCATCACCGCCGGCGCCGTCCGCCTCGACTACCGCTACCAGCCCATGCGCCAGATCGGCGGCGACTTCCTGTTCGTCCACCGAGGCCCCGCCGACGACGGCATCGGCGTCGTCACAAGCCTCGTCCTGCTCGACGTCACGGGGCACGGCATCCCCGCCGCGCTGACCGTCAACCGCCTGCACGGCGAACTCGACCGCGTTTTCGCCGAGGACCCAGGCGTCGGCCCCGGGCGCGTCCTGAGCCTGCTCAACCGCTACGTCCACCTCACCCTGGCCCACCACTCGGTCTACGCCAGCGCGGTCTGCTTCCGCTTCGATCCCACCAGGTCGGAACTCACCTACGCCAGCGGCGGGCACCCCCCGGCGTTCCTCCGCAGCGTCGATGGCAAACTCGACGAACTCCATTCGACCGCCCTGGTCCTCGGGGCCGCGGCCGACTGCGACTACGAGCCCTTCCCCGAGACCCGACGCTTCTCGGCCGGCGACAGCCTGCTGGTCTACACCGACGGGGCCATCGAGGCCCGCGACGAGGGCGGCAAGATGCTCAAGATCGCCGGGCTCCAGCGCGTCTTGGCCGGCTCGTCCCAGGCCCAGCCCGGTCGCCTGGCCGACACGATCATCGACGCGGTCGACCGCCACCGCCACGGCCCGCCCGCCGACGACACCCTCGTCGTCGAGGTCTTCCGCCCCCTCCGGGCCGAGACCAAGACGGAGGTCCTCCACGACGGCGCGGCCTCGGGCCCGGCCAAGCGGAGTCAGACCGCCGCCGCGCCCGTGGCAACGACGACGGCGCATCCGCCGACAAGCACTGCTCGCGCCGCCTCCGCCCGCGAGCAGACGGCCTCCCGGTGACCGCCGTCGCACCGGTCACACCCACGGCCCGCATCCAGGCCGCGGCCCACGCCCAACACCGCAACAGACTCCCGATCGAGGGGCGTGGCTTTCATCCCCGCTCGATCGCGGCGACACGCCCGATCAATCAGCCACTCTCGTCGGCCACAACCAGCACGAGATCCATGGCGTGCCTCTACAGACCCGACACAATCTCCATTTCACGCAGACCGCCACCCGCCCCTGTCGGGCTGGAAAGCCCGACCCCCTCAATCGAGCACTCTCCGCAGCGCCACCTTGCCACCTTGTCTCTGCGTCTCTGCGTCTCTTCGTCACTTCGTCACTTCGCCACTTCGCCACTGCTCCTACTCCTTCACCCCCTCCACCCTTCCCTCCCTCGTGTACTTCTCCAAGGCCCGCTCCACGTCGATCCCCTTCCCATCCGCCCCGGCGATGTTCGCCAGCGTCATCAGCCACGCCAGCACATCCGCGAACTCCTCTTCCAGGTTGGCCCGCTGCTGGGGCGTCGGGGACTTGCCGGCGGCGTTATCCTGCAGGGCCGTCGCCAGTTCCCCGACTTCCTCGATGAACCACATGAACGTGCCCGGCACGCCCCGGGCGGCATCGGTGGCGGCGTACTTGCGGCGGATCAGGGCCTGGAACCCCCGGATCGTGGTGGCGTCCGCGGACGCCCCGCTCGGCGACCCCTGGGCGTGGTCTGGTTGGCTTTCCTCTGGCATGGGGCGAGCCTAGCATCCCCGCCCGGTTCGGAAGCGGTGGTGGCCGCGCCGACGCGGGGACGATTCGCCTGTTTTCCGTTCTTTCCAGCCTCTCCATCCATGCGGGGCCCCGCCCCGCGCCAGGACCGTCGATGCCCACGATCAACCAACTGATCCGCAAGCCACGCCGCACGCCCCGCGCCAAGTCCAAGGTGCGTGAACTCGTGCAGTCGCCCCAGCGCCGCGGCGTGTGCCTGGTCGTCAAGACCGTCACCCCCAAGAAGCCCAACTCCGCCCTGCGGAAGGTCACCCGCGTCCGGCTCTCCAACGGCTCGGAAGTGACCGCCTACATCGGCGGCGAGGGGCACAACCTGCAGGAGCACTCGATCGTGCTCGTGCGCGGCGGTCGCGTGCCGGATTTGCCGGGCGTCCGCTTCCACGTCGTTCGCGGCGCCCTGGACTGCCTGGGCGTGGACGGACGCAAGCAGGGGCGCTCGCTCTACGGCGCCAAGAAGGGCAAGTAATCCGTCTCGTCCGCGGCCGGCCCGCGTCGGGCCTGGCCGCACCCGTTTCCCACATCCCGCACGGCAAGTAATCGCCCGGACCCAGCCAGGTCGGAGCGGTGAACGAGGCCGACGCCCGAGGCGTCGGCGACCGAGCCGAAGGAGTTTCGCATGGCAGGCCGCATCACCCATTCCGACGAGCAGCTGCGTCCCGACGCACGCTACAACGACATCCTGATCTCGAAGTTCATCAACTGCATCATGAGCGACGGCAAGAAGTCCGTGGCCCAGCGGGTGATGTACGACGCGATGGACCTGATCGACCAAAAACTGGCCAAGATCGACGACCCGGACAAGCCGGACAACGCCCAGCAGGTCTTCCACATGGCCATCGACAAACTCAAGCCGTTTGTCGAGGTCCGCTCGAAGCGCGTCGGCGGCGCCAACTACCAGGTGCCGATGCAGGTCAAGCCCCGCCGCCAGCAGTCGCTGGCCTTCCGCTGGTGCCTGGCCGCCGCTCGTGGCGAGAAGGGCCGCCCGATCGCCGAGCGTCTGGCCGACGAGATCCTGTCCGCGGCCCGCGGCGAGGGCAAGGCCATGGCGACCCGCGAGCAGGTGCACCGCATGGCCGAGGCCAACCGCGCCTTCGCCCACTTCGCGCACTGAGCAAAGCCGAATCACACACCAGGGCCGCGATCGCAGGATCGCGGCCCTGTTCGTTTCACCGCCGCGCCGCCCTGGCCCGATCCAGCAGCGACCCCACCACCGCCGCCCGGTGGTCCTCGCTGGTGAACATCGTCGGCGTCGCCTCGACCGGCACGTGCGTCGGGATCGACTCGCCCGCCCCGCCCGCACGCCGCCCGGCGAACAGGCTCTCGGCCCGCATCGTCGCGCGGGCCGCGATCGGTGGTCGCCCGACCGAGTTCCCGGCGAACGTGGACCCGGGCGGGGGCTGGAACGGCCCACGCCGCTCGGCCGATGCCGGGGCCGGCGTCCCGATGTAGAACACCGTGCCCGGCGGGATCGTGGGCACGAGCCCGTCGAGCGTGCCGACGTACGTCGAACGCGGGAACACCGCGACCAAGCCGCCGTCCACGCGGGCGAACCGCCCGTCGCCCAGATCGAACACGTCGCCGAACCCGGTCGCGGATCGCAGGTCCGGGCGGGCGTGGAACAGCGACCGCGCGAGCGGGTCGATGTCCTCCCAGCCCTGATCGACAAGCCGCCACGGGACGTTGCCGTGGCGCACCGCGGGGTTGAGCAGGTTCGAGCCGTTGGTGTTGGTCGGGACGGTCTGGGCTACCGCGGACGAGCAGAGCGCCAGAGCGACTCCGACGGCCATCTGGACCGCCGCCGGGGCGATCGCCGAGCGCGTGCGTTCTCGTCCGGTTCGCTTCACCTTCGGTTGATCGGCCATTTGCCCCGCGTCCTATCGCAGCAGGATCCGCATGCGGATCGAGATCGTGGCCTCGGGATCGTCCCCGAGCGTCTCCAGGGCCTTGCCGCGGGCCGTCCAGCGGTAGATCGCGTCGAGCAGCGGCAGGTCGACATCGCGGCTGCCGGTGGTCCGACCTTCCACGAACGCCGCGTTGCGGACCCGCCCGTCGCCGCCGAACTCGATCACGACGGTGGGCGACCTGGGGTTCGCCATGACCATCGTCGCGATCGCGAACACCGGGCGGACGGTCGTGATCTGCAGCCCCTCGGCCGCGACAACCCGCCCGGGGCGGACCTCGATTGGCTCCTGGCGAGAGGCCGCCGACGCCTCCGACTCGCTCCGCTCGCCCGGCGTGCCGGCCCCGCCCGGGTTGCCGCGAGACGCCTGGGGCGCGTCGCCGTCGCCGGCGTCCTCGCGAGAGGCCTGCGGCGTCGGCGGCGACTCGGGTGATTCCAGCGGCGGCTGCACCGGCGCCGCGGCCACCTCGATTGCCGGCGACTCGGGCGCGGCGGCCGCGGGATCGTCCAGCGGAAGGCTCCGCGGTGGAACGAGCGGCGCGAACAGGAACGCGAACGGCTCGGGCGGCTGAGCCTGATCCGCTGCGGAACTCTCGCGTCCCTGGTCGCCAAGAGGTGCGACATCGGACTGAACCGGCTCGGTCTCGATGATCGACTCCAACGCGACCGGGGCGGCGTCGGGCGTCCCCGGCTGCGCCGCCGGCAACGCCGGCACATCCATCGGCAGCGAGTCTGTCGGTGTCGCCAAAGGCTCGGACGCGTGCTCAAGCGGCGTGTCGGGCATCCTGTCCGGCATCGCGTCGGGAGCGGGCTCAGGCAGCGGTTCCGTCTGCTCGAACGCGGACTCTGTTGCCGCCGACTCGGCTGGCGTCGTCTCGGACGCCGCTGGATCGAACTCGGGGAACTCCGCCCACTCCTCGGGCAGCGTGATCGGCTCCTGCGGGCGAGCCGCGATCTCGGGCGCGTCGATCGGCTCGATCGCTTCGGGCGGCACGTTGGTCACCAGCACCGGCGTCCGCGGCGGCGCGGGCTGGGCCTCAGGTTGCTCGATCCCGTGCGATGCCGCCATCGCCTCGACGCTGGCTTCCGCGGCCTCGCTCGGCATCGCGGGGCCCGGGTTGTCGCTGGCGGTCGCGGCGACGGCGGGCGCGGCCTGCGGGCCGCCGCCGGGCTCGGGGGTCATGGCCGACTGCTCGACCTCCGACCGCCGGGCCGCGTGGGGCGTGGAGTCGCGGAAGCCGACCCAGGCGTCCGTCCGGGCGTCGGACTCCTCGATCCCGAGTCTGACCTCCTCGGGCATCTCGGGCAGCGTGAGGAACTCGAGGTCGAATGCCTGGGCACCGCCGACTTCGGCAGCCCCAGGCGGCACGACCGACACCCGCGCCCCCAGGACGAGGGCGGCGTGGGCGACCAGGCTCAGGCACAGGCCCGTCGCCAGCGGGCGACGCCCCCAGCGCCGGGACGCCCGCCTGTTGCCCCGAGTTGTCCGACGTCTGGCCATCGCGGCATCCAGAACCCGTGACCCCAATAGGTTATGCCGAATAGAGTTCGATCTCTGGCCATCGGAAGGAGAGAGCGATGACCACTGAACACCGCACGAACCGGCGGGGGACCGGCCCGCGAGCAACGGGGCTGATCACGGCTGTCGTCGCCGTCACCCTGGCTGGCGCGGCTGCACCTGGACAGACCGTCTCGCCCGAGCCCTCGCCGCCCCGCGCCGTCAGCCCGGACGCCGACGGCGAACCAACGCTGGCGTCCGACACGCCGCTCGCCGCCGCAGAGGACGCGGGCCCATCCCTGCGCCTGGGCGATCCGATGCCGCCGCTCGACCTGACGACCTGGGTCCAGGGCCCGGAGTTCGATTCGCTGCGCGAGGGCCAGGTCTGGGTCGTGCTGTGCTGGGCGACGTGGACGCCCGTGAGCCGCGACGCCGCGCGCGGTCTGTCGCAGTTGCAGACGCAGTGGCACACGTCGGCCCGGGTCGTCGGCGTCGCGTGGGCGGATGAGTCGCGCGGCGAGACGCTCGACGGCGTGCGGGCGTATGTCGAGAGCCGCGACTCGTTCATGCGGTTCCCCATCGCGTTCGACGCGAGCGGAGGGGTCGCCGGCGAGTGGCTGGAAGCGGCGGGCGCGGCCCATGTGCCGTGGGTGTTCGTCATCGACCAGCAGGGCACGCTCGCCTGGCACGGCGGCCCGAACGACCCGGACCTGGCATCGGTTGTGGACCAGGTGCGCGCCGGCGAGTGGGACCACGAGGCGTACCTCGCGGACAAGGCCATCGAGGCCGAGGCCCAGGCTCGCACCAACGAGGCGATCGCGGCGTTCCACGCGGGCGAGCCGGAGCGGTGCCTGGAACTGCTCCAGGGCGTGTTCGACATGGACCCGGGGCGTTTCGCCCAGCACGCGTTGTGGAAGTTCCAGGTGATGGCGGTCGAGATGGGCCAGGCCGAACGGGCGATGGAATACGCGCGCGACCTGGCCGACGGCCCGCTGGCGGACAAGCCGGACCTGCTGGCGAACATGGCGTGGATCGTGATCCTCGACCCCAGGCCAGAGGGCTTCGACGAGCGGTTCGTCGAGGACATGGCCGAGCGGGCCCTGGCCTCCGCGAGCCAGCAGCACGGGCACGCGTGGGCGGCGATGGCGATGGTCGAGCGTCGGCGCGGGGACTTCGAGGCGTCGCTCGAGGCCTGGCGCCGCGCGTTGCTGTTCGTGGCCAGCGACGAGCTCGAGGAGTTCTACCTGGGCCTGGAGGGCGAGACCCGCGCCCAGCAGCGCGACTCGATGGGCTACGGGCCGCCGGCGCCGGAGGGATACGGGATACCGGGGAACTGAGCGAGCCGCCACGGCCACCGGGCAACCTGTCTCGGCAGGCGATGGAGTCGGCCGCGACCGGTGATGCGGGGTACGCGTGGCGATCTGATGATCGGGCGTCGATCCGACCTATGCCGACTCGGCCTGGCGACGCTGCTCGTGCCGGATGATCGAGCCGGTCGAGAGGTACACGACGTACTCGGCGATGCTGCCCATCAGGTCGCCGACCCGCTCGAGTTCCCGTCCGGCCCGGTGCAGGTGCAGGCCGTTGGCCAGCGTCTCGCGCCGACTGGACTCGGCGGCCATCATGTCCACGACCTCGCCGAAGAGGCGCCGGTTGACCGAATCGATGATTTCGTCCTGACGCACGACGGCCCGGGCCGAGGCCACGTCCTCGTCCAGCACCGCCCGCATGAGCTTCTGGCACATCAGCGGGACGCGCTCGGTCAGTTCCTTGAGCGCCATCGGCAGTTCCAGCGGGAACGGGCCGGCGAGTTTCTTGGCGATCTTGGCCAGCGAGCAGGCGTGGTCGGCCACACGCTCGACGTCGGCGTTGACCTTCAGGATGAACGTCAGGATGCGCAGGTCGCGCCCCAGCGGCTGCTGCAACGCGATGATGCGGACGCACGCCTCCTCGATCGAGACCTCTTCCGCGTCGACGATGTCGTCGCGTCGCAGCACCGCCGCGATGCGGTCCCGGTCCGGCTCGCCCAGCAGGGCCACCGCCGCCTCGAGCATCTCGATCGCGGTGGCCGCCTCGCGGATCAGACGCCGGCGCAACTGGACGATGTCGCGATCCAGCGACAACCGCCCGGGCAGGCGTCCAAGGCTTCCTTCATCGCCCATGCGGGTCATGGCAAGCGTCCCTGCACGAAACGAACACGCGTCGGCCCCGCCGAACGGACGGACAGGACCGATCACTATTATTCGTCGTCTGAGGCCCGCGAGGGGCTGTTTTTGCAAAGATTCCGTTCAGGGCCGACCCATAACCCGCGCCGGCTCACCCCCGCCCCCCGCTGCCCGGCGTCCCGACCGGCCGCGGCGCTCGCCGCGTCCCATCCGCCGACCCGTGGGCGGCGCCGGGACGCGTCAAGTCCGGCGACAGACGCCTGGCCAGCACCCGCAGCAGTGTCGGGCCCTCGAAGTACGCCGGGGGCACGCGGAAGTAGACCTCCGACAACTGGTCCACGGCGCGCGGCGGCAGCACGCTGATCGACCCGCCCCCGTCGCCCGCACGCAATCGCTCGGCGACCGGCCCGGGGTCTTCCGCCCGGAACACGATGTCGCTCTCCCGGATCGTCACCGCCCGCACCCCCAGCCCCGCGGCCAGCACCCGGATCTCGGCCAGGGCGAACAGGCGGTCGACGGCCCGGGGCGGCGCGCCGTACGCCGCCGTCAGGTCGTCGCGCGTGCGTGCAAGATCGTCCAACGTCGCCCCCACCGCCAGCCGGCGGTACGCCTCCAGGCGGCGCTGGTCCGAGGGGATGTACGCGCGCGGGATGAGCCCCCCCAGGCCCAGTTCGACCGTTGTGCCGCTCGGGGCGGGCGGGGGCTTCTCGTTCTTGAGTTCCAGCACCGCCTCCTCGAGCAGGTGGCAGTACATCTCGTAGCCGACCGCCGCGATGTGCCCGGACTGCTCCGCCCCCAGCAGATTCCCCGCTCCGCGGATCTCCAGGTCGCGCATCGCGATCTTGAACCCGGCCCCGAGCATCGAGTACTGCTCGATCGCCTTCAGGCGCTTCTGGGCCACCTCGTTGATTGTCCGGTCCGCGGGCAGCAGCAGGTAGCAGTACGCCCGGTGCTTGCTCCGCCCCACGCGCCCCCGCAACTGGTGCAGTTCCGCAAGCCCGAAGCGGTCCGCGTCGTTGATGATCATCGTGTTGGCGGTCGGGATGTCGATGCCCGACTCGATGATGGTCGTAGACACCAGGATGTCGGCCTCGCGGCGCATGAACCGGAGCATGACCTGCTCCAGTTCGCCATCGGGCATCTGCCCGTGCCCGATCGCGACGGTCGCGCCCGGGGCCATGGCCCGGACCTCGTCGGCGATCCGCTCGATGTTGTGCACGCGGTTGTGGACGAAGAAGACCTGGCCCTCGCGGGCCAGTTCGCGCCGGATCGCCTGCGTGATCCTTCGCGTGTTGTATGGGATGACCTCGGTGACGATGGCGCGACGGTCGGCCGGCGGCGTGGTCAGGCTCGCGATGTCGCGGATCCCCAGCAGGGCCATGTGCAGCGTGCGGGGGATGGGCGTGGCGGAGAGCGTCAGCACGTCCACCGTCATCCGCAGTTGCAGCAGGCGTTCTTTGTGCTCGACGCCGAACCGCTGCTCCTCGTCCACGACGACCAGCCCGAGGTCGGCGAAGCGGACGTCCTTCGACAGCAGGCGGTGCGTGCCGATGACCACGTCGACCTGGCCCTTTCGCAGGGCCGCCAGCGTGTCGTTGACCTCCTTGGTCGTCTTGAACCGCGACAGGCTCTCGACGCGGAACGGATAGTCGGCAAAGCGGGCCCGGAACGTCCGCTCGTGCTGCTCGGCCAGCACGGTCGTGGGCACCAGCACCGCGACCTGCTTGCCGAACTCGCACGCCTTGAACGCCGCCCGGATCGCCAGTTCGGTCTTGCCGAAGCCCACATCGCCGCAGATCAGGCGGTCCATCGGGCGCTGGCGGGCCATGTCGCCCTTGATCTGCTCGAGGGCCGCCAGTTGGTCCTCGGTCTCCTCGTACGGGAACTCGGCCTCGAACTCGCTCTGCCAGACGGTGTCGGCGGGATAGCGCGTCCCGCCCAGGCCCTCGCGGGCCGCCCGGACGCGGAGCAGTTCGGCGGCCAGATCGCGGACGCTCTCGGCGACGCGCTCCTTCTGGGCCTTCCAGCGTGTGCCGCCCAGGGTCGAGAGCGGCGGCTTGCCCGCGAACCCGCCGACGTACTTCTGCACGCGGTCGATCTGCGTCGCCGGCACGTGCAGGCGGCTGCGACCGGCGAACTCGAGGGTGAGGTACTCCTCGAGGTCGTCGCGGGCGGCGTCTTCCTGCCCATCGCCGCGGGGCTTGCGGGCCCGCTTCTGCTTCTGCTTTTCGTTCTGGCCCGTCGCCTCGTCGAGCACCTGCTTGGCCGACTTGCCGTGCCCCGGCAGACGCCGCGCGGGCATGAGCGAGAGGCCGGAGAACAGGGCGATGCCGTGGTCGGCGTGGACGACGTAGTCCCCAACCTTGAAGTCCAGGAACGTGTCCATGGCCCGCGCGGACTTGATCCCGCTGCGGGCCCGGCGGGCATGGAACCTGTGCAGCAGTTCGTTGTACGGCACGACCAGCGTCGGACGCCCCTCGCGGACACGCACCGGCGCAGAGCCCGACGCGCGAGCGTCGCGGTCGGCCCCCGCGGTTCGCGCGTTGCCATCCGGCTCGCCCGGACCCGACGCTCGCGCGTCGGGCTCTGCGCCCCAGACAAACCCGCGATGCACATAGCACGCGCGCGTCTCGATGTCTCCCGAACGATCCGGCGCGTGCTGCGAGACCAGTTCGCGCAGGCGGGCCTGCTCGCCGGGGTTGTCGGTGCAGACCCAGATGTTGTGGGCGTCCTCCACGCCCGCGCTGCGCGTGGGCGTGCCACCCGATCCGCCTGATCCGTCAACCAGCGTTCCCTGGGCGAGCCCCGCCAGTTCCCCGATCGCCTCGCCGATGTCGCGCGCAAACTCTGGCAGCGTCGCCGCCGGCAGCGCGAATCGCTCACCCCCGCTGCCCGCGGAGAACTGGTTGATCTCCGCGACCGCGTGGAGTCTCTCGATCAGCGCCAGCACCGCCGGCGGCCCGAACACGCCGCGGCTGTCGACAAGCCTCTCGTAGTACCCCCGCCCCTGCTCGACGACTTCCATCGTCTCGCCCAGCACGCCGATCGTGCCGCGCGGCAGCAACTCGACCGCGTTCACCCCCGCGTCGCCAACCGCCTGCAGAGCCTTGCCGCCCGCGGCCAGCACCTCGGCCGCGTCGATCGCGCGGTCCGACCCCATCGTGCCCAGGTCGATCTCGGTGAGGCGGTCGATCTCGTCGCCGAAGAAATCCAGGCGAATCGGCACGCCCGCGCTGCTCGCCACGCGCGACGCCCCTCGCCCGCCGGATTCAGGCCCTCCCGTCGCCCGCGCCGGCGTCGGAGCAAAGGGCGGGAAAATGTCGACGATCCCGCCGCGGACCGCGTACTCGCCCGGCTCCTCGACCGCATCCGTCCGCGAAAACCCGGCGGCCTCGAGCCACTCGATGAGCCTGGCCGGCTCGATCCGCTGCCCACGCTCGATCGTCAGGCACAGCGACCCCATCGCCTCCGGCCGCGGCACCGCCTGCATGAGCGCGGCGATCGGAGCGATGAGGATAAACGGCGAGGGCGCGCGCGAGTTCTCCGCGGCGTCCTCGGCGGGCGTGCCGCGCCCGGCGGCATCCCCAGCCGCGATCATCGCCCGCACCGCGGCGATCCGGGCCGCCAGCAACTCGCCGCTGGCCCCGCTCTCGCCGGGCAGTTCCTCCATCGCCGGCAGCAGCACGGGCGACAAGCCCTGCGACTCGAGTTCCGCCGCCGCCTCTTCCGCCTCGTCGGCATGGGCAACGACGAGAAGCACCGCGCGCCCCGTCCTCGCTCCGATCGCGCCCGAGACCAACGCCGCGAGCGACCCGGCCCCGCCCGCCACCACGCATCGCGTCCGCCGGTCCAGCGCATCACACAGCGACGCCACCACCGGCGCCCCGAGGATCAGGCGGATCAGATCGGCGTCGGGCTTGCTCATCGGCGTGGACATGGCGATACAGACGGGCCCGGCAACGCTCGAAGCCGGCGGAACCAAAAACGCGCGCACGCCCGCGCCGGGCATCGGCGTCCAACGCCTTGCCCCACGAGGGCCCGCAAGCAGATCGAGCCAAGTCTACGCCCCGAGGCCGCGGCCTCTTACGCCGGAGGGGGCCCACGACGGGACTCACGACGGCGCTCGCGCCGTGGCAAACGCCCGCAGCCCGTCCACCGTCGCCGAACCGATCCCCGGCACGCGATCTAGATCATCGACCGATCGGAACGCCCCGTTGGCCCGCCGATCCTCGACGATCGCCCGCGCTCGGCTCGGGCCGATGCCCGGCAGCAACTCGAGTTCCGCCGCCGACGCCGTGTTGATGTCGATCATCTGCGCGACGCCGCCACCGGCATCAGCCCCCGACGCCTCCCGGCCCGACGCAGGCGCAGGTGTCGGCGTCGCACGGGGCGCATCGCCCCCCGGCCCAATCGGCACGAGCCGCAGCGGCGGCGCCTCGCTCGGCGCGATCGGGCCGTACAACTCGCCAGTCCCGCCAGCCCCGCCGATCATCGCCGACTCGAACGCACCGTCCCCGTCACTCCGGCTCGACCCGCCGACCGGCTCGCCTTCACCCGCCATCGGCTCCGCACCCAAACCACCAGCACCGGCCCGCACGCCCGGCCCGGCCACATCGCGCACGATCGACCAGCCAAGCCCACCGGCCCCGAGCGCCGCCATGATCCCGATCGCCCCCCACTTGGCGGGCGTGATCGTCCAGTCGAGCGCACCCTCGCGGCGACGCGGCGGATTGGCCTGCACAGGCTCGGACATCGCCGCGCAGTCTACCCGTGCGTTCGTCGCCAAGCATCCCGAACCCGAACCCCAGCATCCGCTCCCTCCCCCCGCATCCCCCTCCGCGTCCTCCGCCTCCCCTCCGCCACCTCCGCGTTCCGTTCCCGAAACCCGTACGCCACGGACGCGTTTGTGCGCCAATTGCTGCCCGCCGCGTCCGCCCCCCTTGCCCCGCCCCGCCGGGCGCGGAAGATTGCCTATGCACACGATCGCCGACGCCGTCGCCCCCCTCGGCTCAGGGCCCCTCACCGAAGACGCCCTGGCACGCCACGTCCGCCCGCTCTTCGCCCGCGCCCTCAAGCCCGGCAGCATCCACCTGGCCCACCACACGCTGGCCCGCCCCCTCGACCGCACCGCCGACGACGTGCGCGAGGCTCTCGACGCCTGGTACGACAACCCGAGCGATCCTTGGGCGCGATGGCGGGCCGAAGTGGACGCCTTCCGCGCCCGCGTCGCCCGCCTGATCGCCTGCTCCCGACCCGACGCGATCGTGCCCAAGGCCTCCGCCGCCCAAGGCCTCCGGGCCGTGCTCAACGCCCACGCCACCCCCGGCACGCCCTCGGTCGGCAAGCCGATCCACGTCATCGCAACCCGGGCCGAGTCCGACTCCACCGACGCCATCCTCAAGACCTACGCCGCACGCGGGCGGGCCCGGATCACCTGGATCGACCCCGACGAGCAGGGCTTCATCGACGCCGCCAAGGTCGCCGCCGCCGTCACCATGACCACGGACTTGGTCGTCGCCAGCCACGTCGCCCCCGCGACAGGCCAGGTCCTCACCGGGATCGACGCGATCGCCAAAGCGATCCACACCGTCGGCGGCCTGCTCCTGCTGGACTGCTCCCACACCGCCGGCGCGATCCCCTTCGACTTCGGGCGCTCCGGCGCCGACTTCGCCATCGGCGCCTGCGCCGCCTACGCCCACGCCGGCCCCGGCGCCGCCTGGCTGGCGATCCACCCGAAGCACCTCATCGACGAGCCGCGCCCCGTCGCCCGGCGCCACGCCCTGGGCACGCTCGACACCGGCTGTTTCGCCCTGCACGACGCGGGCACGCACACCCAGGGCGACGAGGCCACGCTCGCTTCCGGCGGCGACGCCTGGCTCGAAGGCCCCCCCGCCGTCCTGCCGTTCTACCAGGCCCGCGCCGGGCTCGAACTCGTTCTGGCGATCGGCGTCGAGCGCCTGGGCGACTACAACCGCACGCAGCAGGGCTTCCTCCGCGATCGCCTCGCCGACGCCGGGGTAGAGGTCGAACGCGCCGATCCCGCGAGCGCTGGCAGGTACGGCGCGTTCCTGGCCATCCCCACTCCCAACTGGCGCACCGCCGCCGAAAGCCTCCGCACCCGCGGCGTCATCGCCGACGCCCGCCCCCTCCCCACCACCGCCGAGGGCGACCAAGCACGCGGCTGCCTCCGACTCGCCCCCGACCTCCTCACGACGCAGGACGAACTGGCCCGAGCGGCGTCGATCGTGGCCGAAGCCATCAAAGCCTGATCGCATCCCCCACTCGATGCCTCGATGCCTCCTGCCTCGATGCCTTCCCCGCCATCATCTCTTCCCCGCCCGCCGCTTCCACTCCTTCGCAATCACCCGATCCGCCAAACTCGGCCACGCCGTCGCCAGCGAAAAACTCAGCCGCGTTCCCACGCTCGTCCACACCTCGCCTCGCGGCTTCCGCAGACACCGCACGATCGCCGACGCCACCGTCTCGGGCGTCTGGCTGCTCCCGCCGCTCCCGGTCATCACCGCCTTGCCGTGGCTCTCGGCCCGCGTCCGATCCGAGAACTCCGTCCGCGTCTGCACCGGGTGCACCGTCGAGCAGAACACCCCCGTGCCGGCCAGTTCCAGACGCAGCGCCCGACCGAAGTGGTCCTGCATCGCCTTGCTCGCCGAGTACGCCGCGTACATCGGCACCGCCAGTTTCGACAGGCACGACGAGCACATCAGGATGTGCCCCGCCCCCGCCTCCACCATCCGCGGCCCCGCGGCCCACACCAGGTGCATCGTCCCGTAGAAGTTCGTCCGGAAGATCGCCTCGATCCGCTCCGGCGTCATCTCCAGCACGCGCGACTCAAATCCATACCCGGCATTGGCGAACACGCTGTACACAGACCCGAATGCCTCGACCGTGGCCTCGACCAGCCGCTCAGAGTCTGCGGGCTCGTCCACGTCGCACGCGACAGCGATCGCCCGCCCCCCGGCCGCCTCGATCGTCTCGACCAACTCGCGCAGGCGATCCTCGCGGCGGGCCGCCAGCGCGACCGGCATCCCCGCCGCCGCGCACGCGACCGCCGTCGCCGCACCGATCCCGCTGCTGGCGCCGGTGATGGCGATGGGCTTGCCGACAAGGTCGATCAAGACGGGCTGCCGATCAGTTGTTCTCGAACGCTTCCTGCACGTTCTCGCTCGACTCCTGCAGGTCCTGCCCGGCGCCCTTGACGGTGTTGCACGCCGTCAGCACCAGGGCCGCGGCCACGACGCCCGCCGCCGCCAGCACACGAGCCACGACACGACGATCCCGCGAGTTGGTTCCGAACATGGTCAGACTCCCGAGCATTCTCAGCCTTCGATCCTGGGCGATCCCCGAGGCCACGCCTCAGGTCGACGCCAGTGTATCGCCATCCGATGCGGCAGAGTCCCCCGGCGTGACCCGCGGCCTCTCCAGCAGCCAGCGGACCTCCGGCGCCCGCCCCGCCAGCACCACCGCGCCATACACCAGCCCGCCCAGCCCGACGCCGGCAGCCAGGCGCCCGGCCCGCCACCACCACGACCCGCCCTCGCCCCCCGCGAGACGCAGCCCGATCCACACCGCCGCGCCCATGATCGCCGTCGCCAGCACGATCCGCCCGATGCCCCGGGCCGTCGCCGCGTCGATGATGGCTCCGCCGGCGTCGAGGTCCGTGCGGTGACGCCGCGCCAGGATCGTCAGCAGCACCACGCACTGCACCACCGCGCTGATCCCCGTGGCCCACGCCAGCCCGGCCTCGCGCAGCCACCAGATCAGCGAGAGGTTCAACGCCAGATTCAGCCCCACGATCCCCATCGCCACACGCATGGGCGTGGCCGTGTCCCCGCGCGCATAGAACGCCCGCGTCGAGACGTGGTTCAGCGAGTACGCCCACACCGACACGCCGTAGCCCGCCAGCACCGCCGCCGACCGTGCGGCCCCATCCGCGCTGAACCCCGTGCCGCCCTCGCCCCGCCCGTACAGCACGCCGATCAGGTCCGGCCCGACCAGCAGCAGCCCCACGCTCGCCGGCACGCCGATGAACAGGCTCAGGCGCATCGCGCGCCGGAGCGTGCCGATGACCGCCGCCCCGTCCCCCGCGGCCCGGGCCAGCATCGGGAACGCCGCGGTGGCCACCGCGATCCCGAACACGCCCAAGGGGAACTGGTACAGGCGCTGCGTGTACGTCAGGATGCTGTTGGACGCGCCGTCGAGCGGGCAGGCCATGCCGAACATCGTCGCCCCGACCCACACGGGCCACATGGCGATGAACGTGTCGATCAGCGAGTTGAGCTGGATCGTGCCCAGCCCCACCACCACCGGGCCGAAGCGCTTGCCCAGCGCGCGCATCGGCTCGCCGGTGCCCGCCGTGTCGCGTGTCCAGCGGACGTGCCGGCGCAGGGCCGCGAGCGTCCAGGCGACCTGGGCGGCGCCCGCGACCAGCGTCGCGGCGCCGATGATGTACGCCGTCGCGATCGGGTCGCCATCATCGGAGAAGAAGAACGGAAGCGCCGCGAGCACGATGCACAGGTTCAGCAGGATCGGCGCCGCCGCCCCCGGGGCGAAGCGCCCATGCACCTGCAGCATGGCCCCGAGGATCGCCGTCGAGCACACCATCGGCATGAACGGCATGAGCAGCAGCAGCAGGCGGAGCGACAGCACCCGCTCGGGCTCGGGCGGCAGCAGCCACAGCAGAAGCGCGATCCCGATCTCGGCCAGCAGCGTCGCGCCCACCGTCACCAGCACCAGCAGGCGCATCGTCCGCGACGCGAACCGGGCGGCGGCCGCCGGGTCGTCGCGGTCGAGGGCCGCGTACGGCGGGATGAACGCGGCCGACAGCGCCCCCTCGCCGAACAGGCGCCGGAACATGTTGGGCACCGCGAACGCCGCGGCGAAGGCCGAGCCGATCCACGTATCGCCGAACACGCGGACGGTCGCGACGTCGCGGATCAGCCCGCCGATGCGCGAGCCGATCGTGAGCAGCGACACGACGCGGACCGCCGAGCCGAGCGACGCCGGCGTCTGCGCGCGCGATCCCGAGCGCGGCGGAGCCACGACAGGATCACCCGGCTCGATCGGATTCGGCATCTGGGGACAGTATCGGCTCCGATCGCGCCTCCACGATCATCAAGAGAACGCGAAGTGCGCGAAGGCTCGCGAAGGGCACAATGGAGGGGATTCCCGTCGTTCCACCATGTGGCCCGACTCGCCTTCACACCTCGGCGGGCACCCTTGCCAGAATCGCGGCCTTCGCGATCCCTCGCGCCCTTCGCGTTGATCTCGATCGCACCGTGAACGCATTCCTCAAAAAGGACGGGGCGGAGCGGACGAGCGATCTCCCTCTCCTCGGAGGAAAGCGGCTTCGTCAACGGCTCCGCCCCGAGGTGGCCCCCACCCCGCGCGACGTGCGATGTGCTCCCGAGTTGTACCACCGCCGACTCGGGCCGCAAAGACCTTTCTGCGCGAAACCCGCGCAGCCCCGGCGTGTGCAACGCGTGAAGGCCCGTCAAACCCCGGCGGAATGGCCCGCGATCGGCGGGCGTTCGGGGGACGCGGATTCGCGCTGGCCGACGTCCGGGCGTGCCGCGCCGGCTCGCGCGAGCAGCCACCGATCCCAACCGCGGGCCCGCGCGAGCGCCTGAACGCCCGCGACCGCGAGCACGCCGAGCGTCACGCCCGCCGCGTTGGCCGCGAAGTCGTCGAGCCCGGCGGTGCGCCCGAGGCCCGGGATCGCCTGCGTGGACTCATCCAGCGCGGCGTACGCGATCGCCAGTCCCCACGAGGCGATCGAGTTCTTCCTCGAACCGACGCGCCCGACCAGCCCCGCCGAGGCGACCAGCACGCCCAGCGTGCCGAACGCGCACAGGTGCAGCCAGAGGTCGGTGCGGGGGACCGGTCCGGCGATCTGGAGTTTGGGCCAGTGCGTCGCGGTCGCGAGGATGGCGACGAACACGCCGAGGGCGACCCGGCGCGGGACCGGGTGCACAACGAGCCGCGCGATGGGGTCGCACAGAGACGCCACGCCCAATCATCGGCACTCGCCACCCGCGGCTCCACGACGCGATCCCGGCTTCCCTGCCGTCGCAGCCCCGCCGGGCGGGTCAGCCGGCCCCGCCCCAGCGTCCCTCGCCCTCCATCAGGGCCGCGACGCGGGCCTCGGTCGGCGGGTGGGTGGCGAAGAGGCGTCCGAGCAACTGACCGCCGCGACCCAGGAACGGCTCGACGATGAACAGGTTGTTCATGGCGGGGTTGGGCTGGTGGAGCGGCACACGCCGGGACATGGACTCGAGTTTGACCAGCGCGCTTGCCAGGCCGCGCGGCGAGCCCGCGATCGCCGCGCCGTCGGCATCGGCGACGAACTCGCGCGAGCGCGAGATCATCGCCTGAATGATCGCGGCCCCGACCGACGCGATGATGGCCCCCAGCAGCGCGAACAACGCCCCGAACGCCCCGCTCTCGCGGTTGCCGCCCAGCAGCAGGCCCCACTGGGCCATGTAGGCCATGTAGCCCAGCACGCCGGCGATCGTCGCGGCGATGCACGAGATCAGCGTGTCGCGGTTCTTGATGTGGGCCAGTTCGTGGGCGATCACGCCCTCGAGTTCGTCGCGGTTCATGATCTGCACCAGGCCCTGCGTGACCGCCACCGCCGCCTTCTTCGGGCTGCGACCGGTCGCGAACGCGTTGGGGGCCTCGTGCGGGCACAGGTACACGCGCGGCATCGGCAGGCCGGCCCTTGCGGCGAGGTCCTGGGTGATGCGGTACACATCGCCCCCGTTCTGGGCGGTCAGTTCCCGCCCGCGCATGGCGGCGATGGCGATCTTGTCGGAGAAGAAGAACGCGATGACGTTTGTCAGGCCGCCCAGCACGAGCGCGATGAGCAGGCCGCCCTTGCCCCAGAACGCGCCGACGAGCAGGAACAGGGCCATGAGGCCGCCGAGCAGCAGCGCGGTCTTCGTGTTGTTCCAGAATCGGGTCATGTCGTGGGTCCTGTCGCGATCTTCCCGCCCGCACGCGTTCGCGCGCCGACCGGTCCGGTCCGGCGACCGGGCCAGCCGTGCGGGCATCCCGGCGTTGTTCGGAACGCACCCGGCGGGATTGCCAGACCCTACCGCCGGGGCGCGAGCCGAGCGTGAACGCCCGATGAACTTCGTTGCATACGCCGTGCCAGACGCGGGCCAGGGGCGGATCGCCCGCGGCTCAGCCCGGGCTCGCGGCGGGGGCCGGCTGCACCTGGGCGGGGGGCGTAGGCGACGGGGACGGGGCGTCCCGGCGTCCGCCGATTTCCTGCCACGCCATTCTGGCAGCCACCACCGCCAGGATCGCCGAGATCGCCAAACGCAGGTTCGGCAGGCTCAGTTTGGTCATGATGAGCACGCCGAGTTTGGCCCCGAACATGCCACCGGCCGCCATGCCCGCCGCAAGCAGGAGTGCGGTCGACCAGTCCTCGCCCTCGACCACCAGCGTGCCCATCTTCATGGCCGCGGCGATGGGGGCGGTGATGCTCATGACCGCGGCGCTGGTCGCGATCGCACGCTTGAGTTGCACGCGCCCGGTCAGTTGCAGCAGCGGGACCATCAGGATCCCGCCGCCGATCGCCAGGAACCCGGCTGCCGCGCCGCACAGCGCGCCGATGCCCACCAGCAGGCCCGTGCTGGTGGTCTCCGCGTCGTCGGACGGGTCCTCGGACTTTCGGATCGCGGCGACCACGTTGTACACGCAGAACCCGATGATGAACGCCGCGAGCCCGAGGCGCGGCCAGAACCCCGGCACCGCGCGCGAGAACCACACCGTGGTGACCGCGACGATCGCCATGCTCGGCCACAACTTCGCGAACAGCGGCCGCCGGATCCGCCCCGTGCCGAAGTGGTTCCGCGCGGTCGCGTACGCCACGACCGCGTTGACGATCATCGCGGCCCCCTGGTAGACGTGGTGGCTCGGGTCGCCCGGGCCACGCCCGAAGATGAGCACCAGGGCCGGGAGCATGATGATCGAGCCGCCGATGCCGGCGATCCCGCCGACGACGCCGGCGGTCAGGCCGATGGCGACGCAGATCAGCAGGGTCCAGACGATCTCCACGCGGTGCTCCGGCGGGGCGGCGGCTTGGCGACTCCGGGGCCGCGTTCGGGGATGGTATCGGGTCGGGCGGTGGGGTTGGTTGGGGGAGAAGAGAGAAGAGACGAGAGAGGAGAGAAGAGAGAAGAAGGGCCACGGGTCGCGCGGCTCGTGGGGTGCAAAAGCGACGCCCGAGGCACACGGCGTGCCTCGGGCGTCGGATTGTGTGGGGGGCGTGGGTTGGGGGGAACCGCCCGCCACATTGGGGCTTGGATGTCGAGACTTGGACGATGCAGAGGCGTCGGGGCGACCCCCGCCCCGCAGCCCGCGACCGAGAAAATCAGTCGCGCTGGCGATTCTCAAGGGCGCGGGTCAGGCGATCCAGACGCTGCTCGAGGTTGGCCAGACGCTCGGCCAACTCGTTCACGCGGCGCTCGAGGGCGGCGTTGCCGGCGGCGGGAGCGGCCGGGGGACGCGGGGCCGCGGGCGGCTCGATGAACACGTTCTGACGCTGACCCGGAACGCCGCTCGGAGCGACCAGCACGCGGCGCGGCGTGGAGTTGTTCGCGGCCATGTGCTGGCGGACGATGGCCTGGATCCGCTCGCGGAGTTCGTCCTGGTCCAGGCGGCCGACGTCGGAGCGCGTCAGGGCCTCGATCATCGCCGAGATGTCGCGCGACACGTCGCCGTGGACCTCGGCGGCGTCCTCGTCGTCGAACATGAACGAATACTCGCCGGACGGGCCGACCGTGGTCGTGGTGATCTCGAGGGCATCGGGGCGGAACGGGGCGAGTTCGATCTCCACGGGGCGGCGACGCCCCTCGGCGTTGACGACCTGAAGCGTCAGGATGTCGCCCGGCTCCTTGCCGCCCATGATCTCGCGAAGCAGCATGGTGGTCGCGGGGGAGCGTCCGTCGATCGCGACCACGACGACGCCCTCCTCAAGTCCCGCCTCGGCGGCGGGCAGGCCCTCGATCACACGCTCGATGCGGAAGCCCGAGCCCTCGGTCAGATTCAGACGCTCAGCGGTGTCCTCCGGCACATCGCCCATGACGATGCCGATCATGGCGCGGGGCTGGGAGACCGCGGCGGCGGGAGGGGCCGAGGGGGCGGGCGGCGGCTCGGGCGCCCGCTCGACGCGGACGTTCGAGCGACGCTGCGGCTGCGCCGGGGCGGCGGGTGCGGCGGGCGTGGCCGCCGCCTGCGGGGCGCGGGCCGCGCGAGGGGCGGACGGCGCGGCGGGGGCCGCCGGCTGCCACCCGAGCGTCACATCATCGGTGGTCACGACGCGAGGCGCGACGTTCAGGCGGATGTTCTCGCCGAGGTCGCCCAGATCGATGTGCAGGTCGCGCATCGCGTCCTCCACATCGCCCATGATCTCGGCCCGGATGTTGAGGTCGAGGTCGCCGAGGTCCAGTTCGCGAAGCACGCCCTGGAGATCGAGGTTCTGGCCGCGGAAGTGCGGGATGTTCAGGCCTTCGAGATCCAGGCCTTCGAGAGTCAGGTCTCTGACGTTCAGGCTCTGGAGGTCCAGGCCGTGCCCGTCCTCGAGTTCGATGAGGAACCGGTGCATGCCCTCGGGCGAGCCGAGGTGCTGGAGGTGCTCGTGCAGGTCGCCGATGCCCTCGAGGTGCATGAGGTGCTCGTGGAGCGTGCCCATGTGCTCGTGGAGATCGTCGAGGCCATTGAACTCGAAGACCCGCGGCTGGCCGTCGCCGGTGTCGATGACGATCTGGCCGTGGGCCTGGACGCCGTGGTCGTCGTCGTCCTGGCCCTGCCACTGAAAGGTCGCGCCGGGCACGCCGCGGAACTCGAAGCCGCGCTGGGCGTTTGAGCCGTCGAAGCGGCGGATGATGACGTTCCGCTCGCCGTCGTCGCCATCCTCAACCTCGCCGCGCCACTGGAAGGTCGCGCCGGGCGCGCCGCGGAACTCGAAGTGGCCCTGCCCGCCGGGGACGTTGAGGCGGCGGATGATCACGTTCTGCTCGTGCTCGCCCTCACCCGCGTCGTCATCCTGCTCGTGCCAGCGGAGCACGTTGCCGGTGGCTCGGCCATGACCTCCGAGTCCGCCCTCGAACCGCAGTTCGATCGTGCCGTGCCCGCCGGGGAAGGAGAACTCGCGGACGACGTTGCCCGGCCCGCCGGGCCGGCCCTGCATCTGGCCCTGCACTTGGTCCTGCGGCTGCCAGCGCATCACGCCGTGCGGGATCGTGATCGCGCGCTCGACGACCTCGTGGTCGTCATCATCGTGGTCGCCGAGGATGATGACCTGGCGCTCGACGCGCTGGTTGTTGCCGGGCTGGGCCTCGACCCACGTGCCGCCGCCGCCCTCGCCGACGCGGACCCGGAACTGGCGCTGCGTCGGCTGGTTGCCCTCCTGGCGCAGGACTCGGACGCCGGACTGGCCCTCGGCGGGATTGACGCGGATCATGTGGCCGGGCTGGCCCTGGCGCTGGATGATCACGTTCTGGCCGCCGGTCGCGCCGGCGGCGGCTCCCTGGCCGGTCGAGAACGAGCGACCATCGGGTGAGATGCGAACGACCATGATCTCCTGGCCGTCGTCGCCGGAGACGATGATCCGGTCGTTGTCGCGCCGGACGAGGCGGTCGGGCACCGGCTGGCCGTTGCGGAGGGCGATGATTTGGTCGCCCTCGACGCGGACCTGGCACTCCTGGCCATTGTTGTTCTCGGTGATGACCATGACCTGGCGGGCGGGCGTGCCGCTCTGGACCTGAGCGGGGACGCCGGGCTGGACTTGGGCCCGGACGCCGGCCTGCGGCGCAACCTGCACGCGCGGCTGGACCTGGGCCTGGATGCCAGCCTGGGGCTGAACGCGAACCTGGCCCCCTCGCTGGGCCTGCGCGGGCTGCGCAACCCAGATGTCCGACTGCGTCGGCTGGCCGGCCTTGCGACGCCACGCGCCGGCGTCGGCAACCGCGTCGGCAGTCGTGCCGTCGCAGGTGGCGGCGGCGAGCGGGCACGCGCCGGCCTCGGCGCACGCGCCCGGACGGGGCGACTGGTCGTCCTTCGGCGCCCACACCGCGCTGGCGGTGCCGGCGGCGAGCGTCAGGGCGAGCAGGGCGATCGGCAGGGAGCGGCGGGACGCGGGATGCTGGTTCGTGGGGTTCTGGCTTGTGGGATGCATGGGGCTCTCCGAAACGGGGTGCTGATTCCCGGTGTCTGGTTCTGGATCCGGCGAACGGGTCTTGGAACTCGGACGCGCCGACTCGCGCTGTCCGTCGGGTTCTTGGCGTTGGTGCGAACGAAGCGGGCCGATGGCAATCGCGTGCAAGCGTGGAGGGCCACGAGTGCCGCGCGACTTCTGCGCGAGTTCCGCGAGGTCTACAGCGGGGGCTCGCCGCGCGTCGCCCGCACCCTGATCGGCACGGCCCGTCCGGTTTCGTCCACTCCCACGCCGACTTCGAACAGGTCGCGCACGGTCACGCGTTCGACCACGCGCCGGACGTAGTGGACCTCGAGCCGCCCGTCCTGCAGCAGGCGGGTCTCGACCAGCAGCGGCGTCGGGGCCTCGTCGACGAACCGGTGCTGCTGACGCCCGAGTTCGAGGTACGCGTCGTACGCCTCGTCCGGCGTGCTCACGGGGATCGTGCCCTCGGGCAATCTCCACCCGGCGGTGTTGGTGGTGCCCTGGCCCGGCTGCGTCGAGCCGCGGCCCTGGGTCATGAACGCCAGCGCCACGACCGCCGCCATCGCCCACCCGCCCCACGACACCGCCCGGCGGACCCGCCCGGCCAGGCGCAGTGAGCGGGCCTCGTCCATCGGCAGGTCGATCGAATCGGCCACGCGGGCCGCGTCCCCCACCGCCAGGGCAAGGTCAGCCTGGTCCTGCTGGCACTCGGCCAGGTCGCGCCAGACCGAGGGCTCGCGCGCGGCGAGCGCCTTGAACGCGGCCCAGTCCTCCGGGCCGGCCTCCCCGTCGATGATGCGGGTGATCAGGATGTCGCGGTCGAGGTCCATGGCTTGGTCTGGCGTGGGGTCGTGGGCGTCGGGTGTCGGATCGGTCGGGCCCTGAGAGCCGTTGGGTGGTCTGTGGTCGTCAGCCATCGGAGCCCCCCGTCGCGGCCTTGGCCGCGCCCGGTTTGGCCCGGGCCTTGGCCTGCGGCGGCGTCGCCTCGCCGAACTCCTGGGCCACCAGTTCTCGGACCATGCGGCGGGCCCGGGCGATCCGCGTCTCGATCGTCGTGTCGGGCAGGTCCATGACCCGCCCGATCTCGCGGTACGACATCCCGCGGACGGCCTTCAAGATCAGCGGCTCGGCGTAGCCCTCCGGCAGACGCCGGGCCAGTTCAAGCAGACGGGCGCCCTCGTGGCGCTCGGCGATGTCGGCTCGCTGGGCGTCCGGCGTGGCGAGCGGGGCGTCGGGAGCGTCCGGGGCGTCGAGGCGCAGGCCGAGGCGTTCCGGGGCCCGGACCTGCTCACGCCGACCGGCGGCCCGGGCGGCGTTGATGGCGACCTGGCGCAGCCAGGGGCGCAGGGCCGCGGGATCGCGCAGGTCCTCGATCCGCCTGACCATGCTGAGCGCGACGTCCTGCAAGAGGTCCTCCAGGTCGATCGTCCGTGGCTTGTGGGCCAGCAGGACGCCGGCGACCCAACGCCGGTTCTGGTGCCAGAGTTCGCGCAGGGCAGCGGTGTCGCCGCGCATGGCGGCGGACGCCCGCTGGGCGTCGAGCAGGTCGCTCGGGTTGTCGCCGCCCGGCCCGACCTGGGAGTCGGGGTCGGCGGCGGGCCGTCCATGGTCGGTCACGCTGCTACTCCGGCAGTTGCTTGGATGCCTTGGGCGGGGGTTTCCGTCAGGGTTTGGCGGATTCGAACAATACTTGAACAGATTGGGAGGTGTCGAGGTGCCAAGGCGTCAAGGTGCCGAGGGAGGAAAGACCTTCGATGCAGCGCCCGAGACACCTCGACACCTTGGCACCTCGCCACCTTCCCCTATGCTCCCCGCTCCGCCCCTCCGGCGGCGTGGCTCCACTTCTCGGCGGCAGCGGCATGGCCAAGTCGGGCAACTCGAAGTCGTCCAAGGGGCAGATCGTCCGGCGTGTCGGGCCCGACCCGAACGCGATGACGTTCGGCGAGCACCTCGAGGAACTCCGCCGTCGGGTCATGTTCGCCATCATCGGCCTGGTCCCGATCGCCGCGATCGCGCTGGCGATCGGCATCCCGGTGCTGGAGTTCATGATCCGCCCGGTGCAGGAAGCGCTGCGGGAGCGGAACCTGCCGGCGTCGCTGCAGGCGACCGGCCCGGCCGAGACGTTCGGGGCGTACCTGCGCGTGTCGGTCGCGATGACGCTGGTCGTCGGCGCGCCGTGGGTGGTGTACCAGTTGTGGCTGTTCGTGGCCCCGGGGCTGCGCCGGGCCGAGCAGCGTCTGGCGTACTTCCTGATCCCGTTCAGCGGCGTGCTCACGAGCCTGGGGCTCGTGATGATGTGGTTCTTCATGCTGCCGGTGGTGCTGGCGTTCTTCATCGGCTTCGGGGCCGACATCGGTCGCCAGGCGCCGGCGGTGCTGGCCCCGCCGATCGAGGCAGTCTTCCCCAGCGTGCCGGTGCTGCCGGCCGACCCGCCGGACCCGGCGGTCGGCGACCTCTGGATCAACGATCGGCTGATGCAGTTGCGGGCGTGCATCGCGGTGGGTCCCGGCGGGCCGCGGATCGTCGGCTCGGAACTGGTGGCGGCGCCCGGCGTGCTCCAGCAGTACCGGATCAGCGAGTACATCAAGATGATCACGGGGCTGGCGGTGGCGTTCGTCACCGGGTTCCAGACGCCGCTGGTCGTGCTGCTGCTGGGCTGGGGCGGGCTGATCCAGGTCGAGTGGCTGACGAAGTACCGGCGTCAGGCGGTGATGGTGTGCATGGTGCTGGGCGCGGTGCTGACGCCGGCGGACCCGATCAGCATGGTCGCGCTGGCGGTGCCGCTGTACCTGCTGTTCGAACTGGGCGTCGCGCTGCTGCGATGGATGCCGGCGTCGCGCGTCATGGGCACGGAGAAGGAGCCGGCCGACGCGGGGGATGCGTGAGCGGCATGCCCACGCGAGCCGGGGCGTCCCCGCCCCGGTCGTCCATCTCCCGCGGGTTTTCGGTTCATCGGAGGGCCAACCGGGGCGGGGACGCCCCGGCTCGCGCGCCGTTGGGCGCTTTGCGATGGCGCGACGGCGGTGCTACGGGCGCAGGTTCCCGCCGCCGAATCGGACGGCGGCCGCGATGAACTCGATGGCCTCCTCGCCTGGGATCTCCTCGGTCGCCCAGTCGGCGCGCAGATCGGAGTAGAACAGGCTGTTGCGCCTGATGCCGCTGGCCCGCGGGTGCCACTCGTCGGCGTCGGAGAGGATCGGCAGGTCGCGCCCGCGCCCGGCGAAGAGTTCGTACGCCTTGGTCACGCCCTCAGCCGGGCGGGGCACGAGCAGCGTGTCGAGGAACCCGATGATGTACCCCGGGCCGTACTCGTACGACACGCCCCAGACCTCGTGGATCGGCGCGAAGCCCGACGCCTCGTCGCTGGACGACTGGTCCGACGGGCAGCGGAACGGATCGGTCACGATGTAGGGGCTGTCGGGCACGAGCGGATTGCTCCGCCGCGGCGTCGGGGCGTCGACGTATTGGGCGAGGATGTCCAGCAGCGACATGTCACTGGTCGGCTCGCCCGGGCCCGTGTTGGTCTGCGTCAGGGCCAGCACGCGTGGGAAGACCTCGTTCGAGTCGTTCAGGTACAGGCGGAAGCCCTGGCCCAGACCCCGGAGGTTGGCCAGGCACTTGATCCGCTGGGAGGACTGGCGGGCCGCCCCGAGCGCGGGCAGCAGGATGCCGATGAGCAGCGCGATGATGGCGATGACGACCAGGAGTTCGATGAGCGTGAACGCGGGTCGCGCGGACACGCGGTGCGCGTTGGCGGGGGTCGGGCTCGATCTTGGGCTGGTCTGGGGGCTGGTCTGGGGGCTTGTCTTCGGGCTGGCTGGCATGGAACCCTCCGGCTGGCTCCGGGAACTCGCCCCGGCACCAATGTGATACCGCCTCATCGGCCCGCGGGTCCACTCCCGCCACGACTGGATTCGGGCGATTCGGCCCGGCGGCTTCACCCGCGGAGCACGCGGCTCTCGGTCACCACGATGTCCATCGCCACGTCGTGGGCCTCCCGCGGCAGGCTGGGGAGGATTCGGGATTCGAAGGCGATGCCGATCCCGGTCGTGCAGGGCGGCAGGGTGGCCAGGAACCGGTCGTAGAACCCCCCGCCGCGTCCCAGGCGGGCCAGGGACCCGTCGAACGCCAGGCCCGGGACCAGCACGGCGTCGATCTCGGCGGGGTCGAGAGGCGGGCCGGGCCTGGGCTGGCGGACGCCGTGGCGGGTGGTCTCGACATCGGCGACCAGGTCGCGGACCTGGACGCCCCACATGCGGCGCGTGGGCCAGTCGATGCGCGGCAGGGCGACGCGGTGGGTGGTCAGGAGCCGATCGAGCAGCGGCGTGAGGTCGGGCTCGTCGGGCAGGGGCAGGTAGGCGAGGATGGTGCGAGCGGCGGTGAGTTCCGGGAGGGAGGTGAGGCGGGCGATGATGCCCTGGCTCACCTGGGCGGATGCGCAGACAAACGCGCCTTTCAGTCGAGCGCGGAGAGCAGACTTGGCTTCCTCGGAGGATCCGGGCATGTCACGCCTTGGCCGATTCGGCGAGCATCTTCTTGAGTTCCTTCCGCATGATCTTCCCCGTCGGATTGCGGGGCAGCGCCTCCAGCACGCGGATGTCGCGCGGCACCTTGTACCCGGCAAGGTGCTGGCGGCAGTGGGCCCGCAGAGCCTCCTCGCTGAACTCGGCGCCCTCCACGAGTTCCACGAACGCCACCGGCACCTCGCCGCGGATGTCGTCCTGCAGGCCCACAACGCCGGAGGCGTTCACGCTGGCGTGCTGGTTGAGGACCTCCTCGATCTCGCGCGGGAAGACGTTCTCGCCGCCGACGATGAGCATCTCCTTGAGGCGCCCGGTGATGTAGAGGTGGCCCTGCTCGTCGAAGCGTCCGATGTCGCCTGTGCGGAACCACGCGTCGTCGTCGAAGGCCGCGGCCGTGTCTTCGTCGCGTTTGAAGTAGCCCCGCATGACGTTCGGGCCTTTGACGCGGATCTCGCCCTCCTCGCCCTGCGGGACCTCCTGCCCGGTGTTGATGTCGCAGATCCGCTCGCGCACGCGCGGCAGGGGCATGCCGACGCTGCCGCTGCGCCACTCGCCCGGGCGGCACCAGTTGATGACCGGCGCGGTCTCGGTCAGGCCGTAGCCCTCGTTGATCGTGATGTTGTACCGGTCGCGGAAGCCCTCGAAGATTGAGCGGGGCAGCGGCTCGCCGCCCGAGACGGCTATCTGGAGCGAGGCGAAGTCCTCGGGCTTGGCGCTCTTGAGGTTCAGCAGCGCGCCGTACATGGAGGGGATGGCCACGAACACGGTGGGTCGCTGCTCACGCATGAGCGCGAGGATGCGCGTGGGCATGAACCGGGCGGTGTATGTCACGGGCAGGCCTGTCATCAGCGGCAGCAACGTCAGCACAGTCAGGCCGAACGTGTGGAACTGCGGCAGCACGCCGAGCATCGAGTGCTGGCTGCCCTCGAAGCCGACCCACTCGACGCACTGGCCGACGTTGGCCTTGAGATTCGCGTGGGTCAGCATCACGCCTTTGGGACGCCCGCTGGTGCCGCTGGTGTAGAGCAGGCAGGCCAGGTCGTCGCCCCTGGCCCGCGCGGGGATGGCCGGGGCCGGCAGGCGCTTGAAGTCCATCTCCTCCAGAATCAGCAGGTTCTTCACGCGCGGCCTGAAGCCCAGATGCTCCAGCAGCACGCCCGACGCGATGATCGTGTCCGCCTCGCAGTCGTCCACGACGAACTGCAGATCCTCCTGCTTGAGGAGGTAGTTGAGCGGCACGATCACCTTGCCCGCCATCCACGCGCCCAGTGCCGCCACCGGGAACGCCCCGCTCGTCGGGATCAGCAGGCCCACGGTCTTCGAGTTGCAGACCCGGCGCACGGCGCTGCGGATGTGCATCGCGCCCGCGACCACCTTCCACGCGGCGGTCTCGCCCCGGTCGTCGCGGATGGCGACGCGGTCGTACTCGCTCAGGCAACGTCGGATAATCGGCCAGTGCACGCTCATGTGGCTCCGGGGCGGACGGAATGTGTTGCGACCGAGGGGCCGCGACCGAGGGAGTGTAGATGGACGGGGAGAAAGGGTGGGTGGCGGGTGCGCCCGTGCTGCCCGCGTACACTGCGCTCGTGCCGGGCCCGACCGACAGGCAGGCGATGCCGATCCACTGCGTGCTGTGGCATGCGCCGGATTCGCCGCCGACGCCGCAGTTGACGGCTCTGCTGGCCAGCCGGCGGGTGACGATCGAGACCTGCACCGACGTGTTCGCCGCGGCGGCCCGACTGTGCCGGGCCCATCGGACGGGGCGGATCGCGCGACGAGCGACGGCCGAGGATTCGGAGAACGGGTCCGGCGAAGATTCCGGCGAGCGGGCGGGCGAACCGGGCAAGGATTCCGCGGCGACGCTGGTGATGCTGCTGGTTGAGCCGGAGGGACTGGCCGACCGGCGTGCGCTGGCCCGTGTGGTCGAACTGCACGCGCCGCGGACGGTGTGCTGGGTGTATCAGGCCAAGGCGACCCCCGCCTTGCGCTCGGTGCCGCTGGCGACGCTGGCGGCCGAGCCGGCCAGTTCCGGCAACGCGACCGCCGATGCCGAGCGGGACGCGGCTCCACCACCGCCCGTGGTGACCGTCGCACCGACGCTCCGCCTGGCGCGGAGCGAGCCCGAGCGTCCCACCGGCGATGTCCCCCGCCGCGAGCCGGCTCCGCCCCGCCCCCCGGCCCAAGTCCCGATAAACAACGGCTCGGTCCTGACCGATGAAGAAATGGCGATGCTTCTGACGGGCGACGATCCCCGGGCGGCTGGGCCGCGTAAGGGTGTTGGGGCCGGTCAGGGGCGGACCAGCGAGCCGCGCGACCCCCGGAGCCGCACGCCGTGATCCAGAGCCCGGTCGGGCACGAGAGTTCGGAGATCCGAGTCATCCTCGTCGGGCAGACGGGGCTGGACGCCGCGCTGCGTCGCGACCCGGCGATCGAACTGATCCGCTCGCGCACGCCGCTCGATGCGATCGGCGAACTGGCCGACCCGATCGACGACACGTCGCCGACGCGCTCCGTGGTCATCGTGGCCCCCGATGCCGAGCCCGACGCCGCGCGGACCCGCCAGTTCATCGACGGCCTGCGCCTGGTCGATCCGCACGTCCGCGTGCTGTGCGTGAAGAACGGCAAGCCGGGGCACAGCGGGCTGTACGACGCCCAGGTCGAGGCGACGGGCGTCGGCAGCGCCGAGCCGAGCGAGGCGCTGCTGGCGGTGATCCGGGGCGAGGCGGTGCCGCGAGCCAAGGCCAGGCCGACCGCAACACTCGATGCCTCGATGCCTCCTGCCTCGATGCCTTCCCCGGCATCATCCCCGCAGCCACCGGCGCTTCGGATTGTGGGGGGTGAGGTGGAGGAAACGGGCACGCCCGATTCGGCCGACGCCGCCGGTGTGGAGTTCGAGAACGCGAAGGATGCGAAGGACGCGACGGTGGCGGGGCGTGTGGGCGAGGGCGTCGCGGCTGCGCCCGCCGACGCCGATCGCCTGCTCGAGCGCAAGCCCTCGCTGACGGGCGTTGGCGATGAGCACCTGGCCGCGGAGATCATCCGCGGACGCGACCCGCGTGAACTGGC
>JAWKTE010000025.1:0-43778 GCA_041401985.1 Phycisphaerales bacterium | reverse complement strand
GCCAGCGACACCGTCTCGGCGCACGCGTCGTCGAGCCCCTCGGTCAGCAGTTCGAGCGACTGCGACGAGAGTTCCCAGCCGGGCCAGTCCCGCAGCGACGGGGCGGCCAGGCTGCCGCCCGCGGGCAGGCCAGCAGCCGGGCCGGACGCCGACTCCGAGTCCCCGCCGGGGTCCTGCGCGGCGCCGCCCGCCCCGAGCATCTCGAGCGTCGCCGCGACCTCTCGCACCGTTGACAGCAGGTCAGCGATCATGCCGAGTCTCGCTCGCAGCGCCGCCCGCTCCACGAGCGTTCCCTCGGCGGCGATGTTGGCCCAGTACGCGGCCCGGCTGCGATCGAGCAGGTCCAGCAGGTCGAGTTCGCGCCCGTCGGTCGCGCGGTTCCACGACGCGTTCTGGCGGGCGGCCGCGGCACGGAGGCCGGGCTCGGCGGGCATGACCCGCCACGCCGCGGCGTCGGTGCCCAGCGTGCCCAGGTCGCGCATGGCCGCGACGCCCTCCGGCCCGCCGCGCGAGGCGGCCTGGGCAAGCGCGAGCACGCGGGCCGCGAGGTCCCGGTTCGCGTCGGACGCGACCGGCTCCTGGTCCGCGGGCAGTTCCGCGGGCAGTTCCGCGATCCCCGCGAGCAGGAGCGACAGATCAACCATCGAACGAGCCTCGCCCAGGGCCGTGTTCGCGCCGTTGAACAGCGCCAGCACACCGGGGTCGGTCATCGCGGCCGAGTCGTTCAGCAGCGTCGGCAGCACCTCGGCGACGCGGTCGCACGCGATGCGGGCGTTGTCGCGGAACTCGCGCCACGCCGGGCGGATCTGGCGGACCAGGCGTCGGTCGTCCGGCAAAGTCGGCGGTGCGAGCGCCAGGTCGAGCCCACGCGAGTACGCCGACAACACTCGGGCCTCGAGTTCGCGGTTGCTGGGCGGCACGGCGATGTACGCCGACAGCGCCTCGCGGGCCCGACGCCCCGCCTGGTTGTCGGCCAGGCGGTCCGTGCGCTGCACCAGCCCCATCAGCAGCCCGAGGCGGCGCATCTCTTCCAGCCCCTGCGAGCGCCGGGCGGGGTCCGCCAGGTTGACCACGGCTCGCTCGAACGCCGGGACCAGCGTCGTGACCGCGGTCGGGCCGAGCCACCGGGGCAGCGTGTCGGCGGCGGGGGCGGCCCGGACCAGCGCCAGCCGCAGCGACTCGCTCGAACGCCGGAAGCCCCGGTGCTCGTCGGCGCTCTGGATGGTCTGGTCGAGTCGGCGCAGCGCATCGACGCCGACGCCCGAGAGCGGCGAGCCATCGGTCGTCAACCGCGACACCGCCGTGGCGTACGCGCCCCGATCGACCGCCGCGGCGCCCGTGACCCAGCCCGCGACGGGCGGGGCGGCGTCGGGCCCGCCGGCTTCGAGCATCGCCACCATCGGGGCGAGCGCGCCCCGGAGGTCCCGTTCGATCCGTTCCACGTCGGCGTCCGGGCTGGCGGCGAGGCGGTCGAGGTCGGCGGCGATCAGCACGGTCTGCGGCTCGTCGAGCCCGCCGGCGCTCGCCGGCACCGAGCAGGCCGCGTCGATCGCGGGTGCGAGGCGGACGAGCGTCCGGCCGAGCAGCGCACGCGGCGCGCCGCGCTGGTGCTGTCGGGCGCTGGCGTCGAGCAGCGCGCCCGCCAGCCGCCGCAGCGCGACGCGGACGTCGCGTCCCGGCGCGTCGCCCGCGATCGCCTCGCCCTCCGCACGCGACTGGCGGGCGAGGGCCAGGTCGGCGGCGTCCTCGCCCAGGTCGGGCCGCTGCGGCGTGCCGAGGTTCAGCGTCTGGGCCGAGGCGCGCGGCGTTCCTGCCGGACCGAAGAAACCCAGACTCACCGCAGAGGCGCAGAGGGCACCGAGGAAGGCGGGGTTCGTGGGGCGATGTTTCGGGCGCGCGTGTGGTTGGGTTGTGGGCATGTGGCCTCTGGTCCCCCACTGGCGGTTGATGATCGGCCCGCGTCGTGGCCGTGCGTGCGGATGGACGCTCGCGAGAATGGCTCGGGTCGTCGCCCTTACCAGGGTCGCCCGGGCAGGTCCGCCGTCGGGGGCGATGTGAACGGGATCGGCCTGCCCGCCGGGTCGACCGCGACCATCGTCATCGTCGCGGACGTGACCGAGACGCAGTCGCCCGAACCGATCCGCTCGGCCTCGACCTCGCAGCGGATCGTCGCGCTCGACGTTCCGGTACGGATCGTGGTCGTGTACAGATTCACGATGTCGCCCACGAGTACGGGGGCCTTGAAGTCCACGCGGTCCATCGAGGCGGTCACCCAGCGGTGCCGCCCGAGGGCGCGGGCCTCGACGAACCCCGCTTGGTCGATGTACGACAGGATCAGCCCGCCGAAGATCGTGCCGTAGGAGTTCGTGTCCCGCGGCATGGTCATCACCCGCAGCGCAAGGCGGCGCGGCGAACCCCCGGCGGCGTCGGACTCGTTTGCGGCGGGCGGCTGGGCCATCGGCGGAGCGTAGCGGGAACAGCCGGGCAACGCCCCCGGAGCGTGCGCCCGTCGTGCCACAGGCGTGACATGCGGCCCGGGGCCGACATGGGGCGGCGTCAGGGCAACAATCGGATCGCGGGTTCCCCGAAGGAGGATGTGCCATGGGCCGCAAGAAGGGGCAAGCCGAGAAGCCGCGCGAGGGCGGCCCGCAACGCGACGCCAACGGCCGCCGCAAGCCCCGCCCGATCCCGTTCTGGCAGTGGGCGCTGCTTGCTGTGTCCGTGGTGCTGATGCTCGGCGGCGGAGCGGCGTGGGCGTACTCGGCGTTCACCAGGAGCGACGCGGGGCCGGTGGCGGGCGCAAGCGACGCGCCGGCGGGCGGTCAGGGCACGACCGGTTCGGGCACCGGCGGCTCGTCCCTGGCCGAAGGCCTCACCTCCGGGTTCGGCCCCGGTGGATCCCCGCTTCCCGGGACCACCGGCGGGTCCGGGACGCCGACCGGCACCGATCCGGGCACGGAGTCCGGCGAGGGTTCTGATCCGCTGGACCTCTATTCCCCGGCCGTGTTCCGCCTCGGCTTCTCGTTCTTCGCGGGGTTTGCGATGGCCTACGCCCTCCGCCAGTTCGTCAAGATCACGGTCGCAACGCTGGGCGTGGTGCTGCTGGGGCTGTTCGGGCTGCAGTACGCCGGGCTGATCCAGGTGGACTGGGGGCTGCTGGAGGGCAAGTTCGACGCCGCCGCGGCCTTCCTGCGTGACCAGACCGAGTCGTTCACCGCGTTCGTCCGGGGGTATCTGCCCTCCACGGCGTCGGCGGCGACCGGGGCGTTCCTGGGATTCCGGCGGAAGTAGGCGTTGGCGGCGAGGCCCCCTGGCGAGCCGGGCTGCCCGAACCCACGAGCCGCGCGGCGCAAGCCCGCGGGTTGGCGTCGCCGTGCCGTTCCGACCCGCTCTTGCCCCGCACCGTCCGCCCCCCGCGCGTGGCCTTTTCGACCGGGGTCGGGATAGACTTGGTCACGACTCGCCGAGGTAGCTCAGCTGGCTAGAGCGCTGGATTCATAACCCGGAGGTCGGGAGTTCAAGTCTCCCCCTCGGCACTTTCCCCCGACGCACCGACCCGCCCGACGACGCCCGCCGGTGTTCGTCCCGGATGCCGCGCGGTTCCGAGCCCGGGCGGCTCCCGGCCCGTGACCGCGGCGGCGGTCCCCCTGGGCGTCGATGCCGGGAGCCGATTCCCGCCCGCGTTGGCATCCTCTCCGGCACCGGCGTATCGTTGAACCGGCCCCGGGAGGGGCCCGCCCGGGGTGTAGCGCAGCTTGGTTAGCGCGTTTGACTGGGGGTCAAAAGGTCGGAGGTTCGAATCCTCTCACCCCGATTTCTTCGATGGACTCGCCGCAGATGCCCGTCTCGTTCGGCGACAATGTGCGATTCCGAAGCACTCCGGTGACGGAGCGGCTGGGGGTCGCTGGCCAGATCGGGACCGTGTACGGAGAGTCTGTGCCGTCCGCGAGCGGGGTGGAAGTCGAAGGACCCTGCCCCAGCGACTTCGCCGTCAACGTGTTCATCGAGAGCCGCCGCGAGTCGTTCTGGGTTTCTCCCGAGCACGTCGAGTTCGTGGACCATGGGGCTGGTCAGGTGATGACGATAGGCGAGAAGCGTTTCGTCCGCGATGCATCCGGGGAGTGGATGGAGCGACATTGACGACTGTCGGCTTGCGCGACCTCGGCACCAGGGACTCCGACCCGCGACGGGTGCCCCCGGCGACCTGCAATCCGTAGCATGCCCGCATAAGCCCGCATGACTCGTACGACATGATCCGCGCGATCCTGGACATCCACGCGATGGTCGGCACGCTCATCGTCGAGGCCGTCGAGGACGTTCCCGAGTCCCGCATGACCGAGCAGCCGGGCGGGATCGTCAACCACCCGGCCTGGACGCTCTCGCACCTGAACGCGTACGCGGGCTTCTTGCTTTCGATGCTCGAAGACGCGGGCGGGCCGACGCCCGACGCTCCGCCGCACGCCGACGCCGAATCTGAGATGGCCCGGTACGGTTACGGCACCACGCCCGTGCCCGATCCCGCGGCCTACGCGACCAAACGCGATCTGCTCGACCGCTTCAAGGACCGCGACGCGCGCCTCGCCGCGGTCGTCGCCGCGAACCACGCGGCCACCTTCCCGAAGCCCGCGCCGCCAGCGTTCCAGCCCCACTGCCCGACCATCGGGCACCTGGCCATCACGCTGCTCGTGGCCCACCCGCCGCACCACCTGGGCCAACTGCGCCAGTGGCGTCGCGCGGCCGGCCTCTCGGGCACTGCTTGACCCAAGGCCACATTCTCGGCGCGTCGCGTCGCGTCGCGCTCACTGCGCGAAGAGCCACCTCGGGGACTTGAACCCCGGACCTACGCTTTACGAAAGCGTCGCTCTACCAACTGAGCTAAGGTGGCGCCAGAGTGCCACGGCTCCTGCGGCCGTCGCACCGGACAGGGCCGATCGTATGCCGCCCGATCCCGGTCGGGCCGGTCACGCCGGCCGCCGCGCCCGCGCCCGCTCCATCAGGAACCGCTTGGCCTGCCCGGCCAGGTAGTACGATCCGGCCACGACGATGATGTCGTCCCGCCCGACCGCCCGGGCCGCGCTCGAGATCGCGTCCTCGACCCCGTCGATCACCTGGGTCATCCGCCCGCTCGAGTCGCCCAGACGCCGGGCCAGATCCTTCGGGTCGACCGCGCGCGGGCTGTCGCTCGAGCGCGTCAGGATGATCTTGTCGGCCCCGAGCGAGACCTTCGCCAGCATCGCATCGACGTCCTTGTCGCCCGAGCACCCGAAGATCATGACCATCGAGTCGTACCGCAGGTGCGCCCCCAGCGCCTTGATGAGGCACTCGATGCTGTCGGGCGTGTGGGCCCCGTCGAGGATGATCGTCGGGTTCCGCCACGCGGTCTCCATCCGCCCCGTCGTGGGCGTGCGGGCCAGGCCCAGGGCCACCTCCCGCTCCGGGCACTCGAAGCCCCGCTCGCGCAGCGTGTCCAGGATCGCCAGGGCAAGCCCGCAGTTGCGGGCCTGGTGCTCGCCCTTGAGCGGCACCGCCATGTGCTCGTAGTTGCTCCGGCGCGTCACCACCGACACCCGCGAGTGCGGCCCCAGGTCCGGCGACGACTCGAACCGCTGCGAGTAGTCCACTTCCTTGCCCAGCACCTTCAGCGGGCACACCACCGCCTCGGCCGCCTGCGCGATCGCCGCCGCCGCGTCCGGGTGCTGCTGCACCGTCAACGCAGGCACGCCGGGCTTGAAGATCCCGGCCTTCTCGCGCGCGATCTTGTCGAGCGTGTCGCCCAGGATCTTGGTGTGTTCCAGTTGGATCTCGGTGATGGCCGCGACCTCGGGCGTGATCACGTTCGTCGCGTCCAGCCGCCCGCCCAGCCCGACCTCGATCACCGCCACATCGACCGCCTGCTCGGCGAAGTACGCCAGGCCCAGTGCGGTCATGATCTCGAAGTACGTCGCCTCGCCCTCGCGCCGCCTGATCGCCGCGGCGGCCTTCGACACCTCGCCCATCAGCGTGCGGAAGTCCTCGGGGTCGATCGGGTGCTGGTTGATCCGGACCCGCTCGCGCACGTCAACCAGATGCGGGCTGGTGTACACCCCGACCGCGTACCCGCACGCCGCCAGCATCGACGCGGCCATCTCGACCGTGCTGCCCTTGCCCTTGCTCCCGGCAACATGGACAAACTTGAGCCCCAGATGGGGGTCGCCCAGTTCGCGCAGCAGGGCCCGCGTCCGGTCGAGCTTGAACTCCTCGCCCCCGGTCAGGCGGGCCCGCTCGAAGTTCGGCCTTTTGTTGAGGTAGTCGAGGGCATCGTCGTACCGCGCGAAACCGCCGGGAGCCGCGACGCGCAGCGTCGAGCCGCGCCGTCCCGACTCGCTCCCGGTGGGGGAGTTCGTCCTTGGCATATCGCGGTCATTCTAAGCGTCGATGCCGAACACTCAAGAGGATTCCGGCGCGAACGCCCGCACGGTCTCGTGCGCGGCGCGCACGTCGCGACCGGCCGCATCGTCGAGACGGACCCCGCCGCCGCCCTCTCGCCCCCCTGTTCGTGGTGGGAGCCGGGGTTGTCGATTCGTGCCTCCCGTTCGGACACGCTATTGTGGCCCCCCTTGTTCTGACCACGCCGCGACGCCGGCGACCCAGGTGCTTGCCAATCCGGAGCAACCGTGCCCAATCCAGCCCTTGAACTGGCCATGGCTCTCGCGCTCGTTCAGAACGCCCAGAGCCAGACCGACCAGGAACCCCCGGCCACCAGCGATCTGGGCGTCCTTGCCCCTGCTCCGTCGTTCGAGGCCCTGCTCCAGGACGCCGCCACCCGCCAGGCCTATCGCCCGCCGTCCGGCCCCAACTTCCGCATCAACGGTCAGAACGAGAGCACGCTGCGATTCACCGGCTATGTCCAGACCCGCTACATCTTCAACGCACGCGACACCGACGTGCCCGACAACGACATCACCCAGGGCTTCGGCTTCGGCGAACTCCGCCTGGCCGCGACCGGCAACCTGATGGGCGATCGCCTCACGTACAACGCGCAGATGGCCCTGGAGTCGGGCGTGGGACGCCTGACCGACGCCTGGGTCCGCTACCAGATCGACGAGCAGTGGGCCATCCAGATGGGCTCGTTCAAGCCCGCGTTCCTGTGGGAGGAGAACTCGTCGGCCACACGCCAGCCGCTTGTCGAGCGGTCGCTTGTGGACTCCTACTTCCGCCAGAGCCGGGCCAAGCAGATCGAGGCCCAGTACCGCACCGACCACTTCGAGGCCCGCCTGGGGTTCTCCGACGGCTGGCGTCGCAACCTGGATTCCCGCCTGGGCACGACCTGGGGCCTGACCGGGCGCGTGTCGTGGCTGCCGCTGGGCACATGGAGCCAGCACTCGGACTTCCAGGCCTGGCGCGGCGAGGAGCCGATGGTCGCACTCGGGCTGGCGGCCCATGTGCAGGACGGCATGCCGCTGGGCATCAGCGCTTCGGAGATGCGCAACCGGTTCCTCAACGACACGATGATCGTGTCGTGGACCGCCGACGCCCACGCCGAGTTCGACGGCTGGACGCTCTACGGCGCGTTCGTGGGCGAGCACGACCGGGTGCCGGGCACCGTCGGCGGGGGCACGCGCGACGCCTACGGCGCCCTGTTCCAGGCCGGGTACTTCATCACCGACCAGACCCAGCTCAACGGGCGGTTCGAGTGGGGCACCACCGACGGCGACCTTGGGCGACCGATGGGCATCGAGAGCGCCGAGGACGAGTTCGTCGCCATCACCGCGGGCGTGGCCCACTACTTCTACGGCAACAACGCCAAGATCGTCGCGGACGTGATCGTGCCGCTGGACGAGGTCGGCGATGTGTGGTCCAGCACGTCGCGGGGCACGGCCACCGACGACGCCGGCGCCGACGGGCAGGCGGTCTTCCGCGTGCAGTTCCAGTTCGCGTTCTGACGCCCGAGGCCCACCCGAACCCGCCCTCACGCCACGCGCGCGAGCCGGGGCGCCCCCGCCCCGGTCCCGGTATCAAAGCGCGCGAGCCGGGGCGTCCCCGCCCCGGTCCCAGTATCAAAGCGCGAGCCGGGGCGTCCCCGCCCCGGTCCAAGCCGTCGAGGTGGCGCATTGGACGAAACCGCGAGATCCATCCGGGGCGGGGATGCCCCGGCTCGCGCGCGGGTCGACGTCGGGCAACCGCGCTACTGCTGCGTCCGCGGGATCAGCACGAGCACGATGTCGAACCCATCGCGAGGCGTGCCGAGCAGGGCCTGGCCGAGCGTCGGCGCGGTGCGCATGGGCGGGCCAAACACGCCCGGCTCGTACTCGGGCGGGCCGACCTGGGCGGCGATCGCCTCCCAGTCCTCGCCCGCGTCGGCCGGCACGAGCAGCAGGGCGGTCGAGCCGTCCGACCGCCACACGCTGGCGAGGCGGTCGATGACCAGGCCCACGTCCAGCGGACGGGTCGGGTCGATTGGTTCGAGCGTCAGGCTGTTGAACGTGCGCTCGCGGTTCTGGGGCACCAGATCGACGCGGAGATTGCGGCGCTCCTGTTCGTCGACGATCGCCCGCTCGAACCACGCGCGGACGAGCAGGCGGATCGCCCCCGGCGCGAGCACGAGGTCGCCCTCGGGCATCCGCACGGCGCGTCGCGACTCGGACTCGGCCGTCGCGTACGCCTCGGTCCACTGCGGCGTCTGGCCCAGCCACACGCGCGACTCCGGGCCGGAGACGAGCGACTCGGCCAGCGCCGACAACTGATCCGTCGGCACCTGCACGACCCGCAGGCCGCAGGCTTGCCACGCGGCGTCGGCTTCGGCGGAAAGCGCGTCGCCCGCTTCGAACGCCGCGAGCCGGCGGGCCAGGCGCTGGTCGCGGTCGTCCACCACCCAGCCCCGGACCTCGAGGCCCAGTCCGCCCAGGTCCACCGCGGGGCGTGAGACGTCGCCGCCCGCCCGCGTGTCGGTGGTGGTCGATCGCCCGGCGCACGCCGAAAGAGCCGCGGCGCACGAAGCCAGAGCCAGCCAGATGGGGGTCCGCCGGGGCATGGGGGTCAATCCTACCCGACCCCCGCCGAATAGACGCCCGAGATCGGCGGTGGTTCCCAGGCGAAGGGCTCATCGGAAGGGCCTGGCAGGTGGGGCGGCGGCGAGATCGGCGGCCCGCGTCAGGCCGCGCCGGCGGCGACTCGCATCGCGTCGAGCGTCGCGCGGAGGCCATCTTCCAGCGTCGTGGTCGGCTCGTAGCCGAGACGCTCGCGGATCCGGGCGATGTCGGCCCGGGAGTGGCGGACGTCGCCGCTCCGGGGCGGCTCGTGGCGGGCCTGGGGCGGGCGGTCGCCCAGGCGGGCCATGGCCGCGAGCAGTTCGAGCAGCGAGGTCGAGCGCCCGGTGCCGACGTTGAGCACCTCGCCTCGGAACGGCTCGGGGGAGGTCGCCGCGAGCAGGTTGGCCCGGACCACATCGCCCACGAACACGAAGTCGCGCGACTGGCGCCCGTCGCCGAAGATCGTCGGAGTGCGTCCTTCCAGCAGGGCCGAGGCAAAGGCGGAGATGACCGCGGCATAGGCCGACTTCGGGTCCTGCCCCGGGCCAAAGACGTTGAAGAACCGGAGGCACACGCCGGACATGGGTTCGGTTGGCCCGCCGCTGGTTGGCGTCGTCGATCGCGTCATCGCCTGGACGAGCGCCTCGCCCGCGAGTTTGCTCGCGGCGTAGGGCGAGCAGCAGGCCGTCGGGTCGCCCTCGCGGCTTGGGAGGCTCGGCTCGTCGCCGTACACGGCGCAGGTTGATGCCAGCACGGCGCGCCGGACACCGCCATCGCGGCACGCCGACAGCACCCGCTGGGTGCCCACGATGTTCGAGCGCACGCACGCGTCCGGGTCGGCCACGGACTGCGGCACCGAGACCATGGCGGCCAGATGGAACGCCAGGTCGCAGCCGTCGGTGGCCCGGCGTGCCGTCGCCTCGTCCTCGACCCGCCCCTGCACGAACTCGGCATCGGGGTGCAGGTTGTGGCGGTGCCCGGTGGACAGATCGTCCAGCACGCGGACGCGCGAGCCGCAGGCAAGCAGCGCCCGGACCAGGTGCGACCCGATGAACCCGGCCCCGCCGGTCACGAGGCAGGTCGCCACCGCCAGGCGATCACGGGCGAACCCGGGCAGCGATTCCGGGCGGACCAGCGGCTCTGTCGGGGTGCGTGCGTCCATGCCAAGCCGATAGTATCGGTGGGTTCGGGGCGTCGGTTCGGGTTCGGCACGGGCCGAGATGGGCCGACGGCTGATGGCAGCGGGTCGAACGCTTGGGTCGCCGAATCCCAAGAACCGGGCGGGGCCGACGGCTCGGGCCCGCATCGGGGTCGGGTCGGGCCGGGGTTCGCCGGGCCGCGCGAAAGGGGGCGTCGGATGCTCACCGCGATGTTCTCGGGCTATGCGTTGTGGTTCACGATCCCGGCCCTGATCGCCACCGGGGCGTTCGTGATCAAGTTGTCGCTGCTGCTCAGCGGCGCCGACGTGATGGACGACCACGCCGACTTCGCGCCGGATACCGGCGATGCGCAGGACGGGGCCGGGGCGTTCAAGTTGTTATCGGTCCAGGCGATGATGGGCTTCCTGATGGGCTTCGGGTGGGGCGGGTTCGCCGCCCTGAAGGGCAGCCAGTTCGGACTGCTGGGCTCGATCGGGATCGGCGTGGTGTGCGGGCTGGGGATGATGTGGCTGCTGGCGTTCGTGTTCCGGGCCATGTCGGAACTGGAGGCCTCGGGCAACATCGGGATCCAGCAGGTGATCGGCAAGGACGGCGTGGTGGACGTGACGGTGCCGGGGGCGCGGGGCGGAACGGGGCGGGTGCGGGTGATCGTGGACGAGCGCCAGCGGTCGTACAGCGCGATGACCGAGGGCGCGGAACTGGGGCGGGCGACTCGGGTGCGGATCCTGTCGGCCGAGGGCGACAACACGCTGATGGTGGTAAGCGTCTGAGGTCGCGCCGGTTTTCGGACGCGAGGGGGCGAGCGTTCCGTTTCGGGAGTCTGGGTCGGCGGCATTGCGCGGGTGGGGCCTTCTGGTTGCCAAGCGACGAAACGGACGGGCCGATGCGACCTGCATGGTCGACCCGAAGACCCAGGGCGGCGTGAACGTCAAGGGCGTGCTGGCCGCCGCGGGCCAGGCGCTGGCGATCGTTGTCGCGGGAACCGCAGCGTCGGCCTACGGGCCGGCGGCGGCGCTGCTGACGATGGGGCTGTGCGCGATCGGCGGATCGGTCCTGACGCTGTACGCGTTCGACCGGGCGGCCCGGGCGCTCGACGATGCCCGGGCGCTGCTGTTCTCGGAGCGCCAGCGGGCGCTGGCCAAGGCGGCCAGCGCGGCCGAGGCGACCAAGCACGAGCGGGCGGCCCGCGACGGGCTGATCATCCGCCTTGCGAAGATCGGGGCCAAGCACGACGCGGATGCCGAGGGGCATCACGACCGCCTGTCGGCGTACTCGGTCGCGCTCGCAACAGCGCTGCGGGGCTGGTTCCCCGAGATCGACGACGAGTGGATCGAGCGGCTGGGCACGGCGTGCGTGCTGCACGACATCGGGCAGGCGGGGATCGACCACGCGATCCTGCTCAAGCCGTCGCGCCTGACGCCGGTGGAGCGTCGCCAGATGCAGCGGCACCCGCTGATCGGGGCGGACACGCTGCTGGAGATCCGGCGCCAGTTCGGTGACGACCCGCTGGTGTCGATGGGGATCCAGATTGCGCTGTCGCACCACGAGCGGTGGGACGGGCAGGGGTATCCGTACGGGCTGGTGGCGGACCAGATCGCGCCGGCGGCGCGGATCGTGGCGCTGGCGGACGTGTACGACGCGCTGACGTCGGCGCGGGTGTACCGCGAGGCGCTGCCGCACGCCGAGGCGGTGGACTTGGTGAAGGCGGGCGCCGGGACGCAGTTCGACCCGGCTGTGGTGGACGCGTTCGTGCGGATCCAGGACAAGTTCGAGCAGATCCGTCGGGCCCACGCGCCGGCGACGCCCGCCGCGGACGACGGGTCTGAGCGGATGGTGGAGCGGGACGGCGAGGCGATCCGCCTGGCGGCGTAGCGGCGGCCGCCGGGTGCCGCGGCCCGATTCGAACACTTGCCGATCAGACGGGACTCTGGTACAACCCGCTTGCTCCGACGAGCGGGAGGGCGATCGGTGGGTCGCGTCCGATGGGCGAGCGCGTTGCTGTGGTGCGGGCTGGCGTTGGCGACGCCGGGCGGCGGTGCGAGCGCGCTGGCGACGGCCGCGCGACCCGGCGTCGGGCCCGCGCAGCCCACGCGCGACGCGGCCCGGCGGCTGGCGGGCGAGGTTGCGCACGTCCGGCTGTCGGGCGATCTCGACGCGATGGCCGGGGTCGAGGCGCTGGCGGACCATCTGGCGACGCTGGACCCCGAGCACGTCTCGCTGCTCGTGCTCGAAGTCGGCGCGAACCGGGCCCGGCCGGACGTGATCCTGGCGATCGCGGCCGCGGTCCGCGCGACGGAGATCCCGGCGATCGCGTTGCTGATGGACTCGGGCGATCGGCGGGCGACGCCGGCGCTGGTCGCGCTGGGCGTGCTGATCGGCGAGCCGCTGGCGATCGACCCGCGGACCGAGGTGCGGTTCGAGCGGGGCGACTGGCGGTTGGATGTGCTGCCGGACGGGACGTTCGCGGATTCGGCGCTCGAGGAGTTGGGGGCCGCGGTCGAGGCGGCGCTGGCCGAGCGGGAGATCGATCCGACGATCGGTTCGCCCTGGCTGCCGGGGGAGGATGCGCCGTCGGGCGAAGCGCTCGTGGCGCGGCGGCTGCACGCGCAGGGCGTGGACGTGATCGAGGCCGACCGCGTGGCGCGGATCGTGCGGGCGCTGGACCTGCGGGCGGGCACGCCGGCGGTTGTTGAGATCGACGCGGGGATCGCCAGCGCGCAGGACGAGGTGGGGCGGTTCATCCGCTTCGCGGACGAGGCGATCGAGGCGTGCCGGCGCGGGTTGAATCTCTCGGGGCGTCGCCCGGACGACCGCGAGGTGACGGTGCACGACTATCGCCGAGCGGGGGCGGCGGCGCTCGAGCGGCTCGCGGGTGCGGCACAGGCGATCGAGCGGGCCGAGGGCGTGCTGCGGAAGTATCCGGAACTGCTGCTGACGCCGGCTCCGGGGCGGACGGACATCGGGGCGACGCGCGCGTCGCTGCGGAGCGGGTGGCGGTATCGGCTCGATGATCTGCGCGAGGACATCGAGTACTGGCGGCAGCGCGCCAACGATGCGGCGTCGCGGTGAGGGCGATCCCCGTCCCTCGGTCTTGGCGTTGGTCGGGCGGCGCGAGTGCGCGGAGAGGTGGCGATGTCGGACGCGAGCAAGCCGAATCTGCCGGTGGCGCCGAAGGCCGCGGGCGTTGCGTCGGGCCCGGGCGGCGGCGCCCACGTCGGTCACGCGCCGGGCGTGAGCGATGCGGGCCACCACGGCTCGTTCGCCGATGTCGCGGTCAAGCGCGACCTCTTCTGGCAGAACCTCGTGCGCGAGATGCTGATGGGGCTGGCGGTGACGGCCGAGTCGCGCCGGTACCAGATCATCGCGGAACTGCAGACCAAGCGCGGGCAGGTGAAGGTGGACGGCGCGACGATCACGACCTCGCCAGAACTGACGCCGCGCGGGCAGGGCGGCGACGGCGCGGGCGAGGACGGCGAGGAGGACGCGCTTGGCCCGGGGTCGCACCCGGAGATGCCGCTGGACGGGCGGGTGGCGGTGCTGACCAAGGGGGGCGAGCGGATCCCGGTGGCGGACGTTCGCCCGCTGCTGGCGTGCTCGGTGCCGTGGACGCCGGCGGAGAAGGCGCTGTCGATCGACGTGCAGTGCACGATCTTCCAGGTGGTCGCGCCGTCTGGCGAGGTGTTCACGCTGCCGCTGCACGAGATCCGGGCGGTGCACGCGATCAGCGAGGAGTTGATGGAGAAACTCCAGGACGCGGCCCGGCACCAGGGCGGTGGCATCCGGCGGCGCGGGACGATGGCGGACGGGGACGAGCCGTTCGGTTTCGCGGCGTTCACGTCGCTGGCGCAGAGTGAGGCGAAGCGGCAGGGGGGCGGGGCGAGCTGAGTCAATCGTGGGAGCGGCCCGGCTCTCGCGGCGAGTCGGTCACGGGAGCGTCGTAAGTAACGGGTGGCTCTTCGGCGTGTTCGGGGCCGCGGCCCAGGATGCCGGGCTGGTCGCGATCGATGCGCGACTTCTCGAACATCTCGCCGGCGGCGCCCGTTCCGAGGCCACCCTCGGAGGTCGTGATGTCGCGTCGCAGGAGTCGGCGGCGAACGCCCTCGATGCCGCGCTGCCGCGCCACGCCCGCGATGGTCCCGACCAGAAGCGGCGGATACCAGCCGAGCACGCCGACGATCTTCCAGTAGCCGGGCAGCAGCAGGCATAGTCCGGTGAGCGAGGTTCCAATCGACAGGCCGATCAGTATCGGAACGCGACCGAACGGGAAGGAACAACTGGCAAAGAAACCCAGCCCCCCGGCGGCGAGCAGCAGGTGGGCGAAGTGTTCGTTGGCGAACCACGAGAAGGGGATGGCGCCGATCACCGGTCCGATCATGATGTAGCCGAACCAGATCACGGTGATGGTGATGCAAGGCCAGAACCAGATCCACCAGTCAACGAACTTGTCGCAGCGGCTCCGCACTTCGCGCTGGCGGCGAATGACCAGGCGATAGGCCCACGCCGTGGGGAGCATGGCGACATAGACCCAAAACCAGACGGGCCAGTTCACGGTTCTACTCCAGCCTCTCCATCGCCTCCCCGATCGTCCGCACCCTATCCAGCGTGATCTTCACGTCGCGCGGCACGCTGGGCTTGGGCGGGCCGGCGGGGACCAGGGCGCGGGTGTATCCCAGGCGGGCGGCCTCGCGGAGGCGCTGCTCGAGGTGGGCCACGGGGCGGACCTCGCCGCCGAGGCCGACCTCGCCGAGGGCCGCGGTGCGGGGGTCCAGGGCGCGACGGATCTGGGCGCCTCCGATCGCAAGCAGGAGGGCCAGGTCGGCGGCGGGCTCGGCGACTTTGAGGCCACCGACGCTGGAGGCGAAGATGTCGCGGTCGTAGAGGCGCTGTCCGGCGTGCTGCTCGAGGACGGCCACGAGCATGGCCAGGCGGTTGGCGTCGACGCCGCTGGCCTTGCGTTTGACCGAGCCGGGGAAGCCGGTGGCGGTGAGGGCCTGGAGTTCGACGAGCACGCAGCGCGTGCCGTGCATGATGGGGGCGACGACCGAGCCGGGGCGTGGCGTGGCGTCGCCGGTGACGGCCGCGACGCCGGCGCCCTCGGGGGCCTCGACCAGGCCCGCGCCGCCCATCTCGAAGATGCCGAGTTCCATCGTGGTGCCGAAGCGGTTCTTGATGGCGCGGACGATGCGGTGGGCGTGGTAGCGGTCGCCCTCGAAGGCGACGACGACATCGACCAGGTGCTCGAGCAGGCGGGGGCCTGCCAGGGCGCCCTCCTTCGTGACGTGCCCGACCATGACGACCGCCATGCCGCTGGCCTTGGCCAGGAAGACCAGGTCGGCGCAGCAGCGGCGGAGCTGGGTGAGCGAGCCGGCGGGGGCGTCGAGGTCACCCTTGTAGACCATCTGGATCGAGTCGATCACGAGCACGGCGGGGGTGGTGCGCCGGGCCTGCTCGACGATGCGGGCCAGATTGGTGTCGGCCAGCACGAAGAGGTTGTCGCGGACGCCGGGGCCCAGGGGCAGGCGCGTGGCGCGGAGGCGGACCTGTTCTTCGGACTCCTCGCTGGAGACGTAGAGCACGCGGGTGGAGCGGTCGGCCAGGGCGGCGGCGGCCTGGAGCAGGAGGGTGGACTTGCCGATGCCGGGCGCGCCGCCGATGAGGACCGCCGAGCCGGGCACGAGGCCGCGGGCGCCTTCGGCGCCGCCCAGGACGCGGTCGAACTCGGCGATGCCGGTGGGCAGGCGGGGCGGGGCGTCGGCGGGGTCGATCTGGCCGAGGGCGCGGGCGGCGGGGGCCGAGGCGGCGTCCGGCTCGGCGTCGTCGCCCAGGGCCGACCAGGCCTGGACGATCCCTTTCTGGCGGTCCTTGGCGGCGGAGGCGTCGGCGGTCTGGGCGTCGAGCGAGTCCCAAGCGCCGCAATCGGGGCACTTGCCCATCCAGCGAGCCAGGACGGAGCCGCACTCGCGGCATACGAACGTTTGCCGGACTTTGGGCATGGGGGAGGATAGCGAGACCGGGGAGAACGCGGAGGACGCGGAGTTGGGCGGAGGGACGCGGAGGAAGGCCTGGGTTTGGACTCGAACCAGTCCCCGCTCTGCGTTGCTCGGCTCTCTCGGCGATCTCTGCGTTTTCCGAAGGCTTGGCACCCCGAGACCGACCGGTCTTATGGGCTTCCAGCGGTCGGGAACTCCACACCGTTCGCGTACCAATCTGGAAGCTCGCTCGCCCTGAGTGCGCGAACGCGCCCGTCGAAGCCCTGGGCGAGCCAGCCCTGCGATTCTCCTGGAATCGCGTAGTAGCCGAGAACGCCGGCGGGCAGCGGGCACGGGCTGACGAGGGCGAGAAGGCTCCGATCGCGATCGGTGTCTCGCCACACGGACAGATCCGGGTTCATGATCCACCCTTGGCCGCAGTGCCCCACCTGAGCGAGTTCGGGGTCGCCCAAGTCGTTTGAGTGTCGCCGGAGGTGGGCGAGTACGGCGGCCCAGTCGGAGTCCGGCGGCGTCTCGCAGGCCGCGTTGAGCACGGCCATCCAAACTGCTCCGGGATCGCCGCGCTGGAACAAACGGTCGCGCGAGTGCGCCCGCATCCACGACAGCGTTGCCCAGAGTCCGACGGGTATTGCGATCACCACCGCAGCCGCGCCGGCAAGGGGGAGTCGTCGGAAGCGGTTTCGATCGGAGGGCATCCGTCACAAATGTACGCGAGAGAACCCAAACTCTGCGCGAACACAATCGCGGCCGGGCGGCGTTGGCCCGTTTCGCGTCCGTGGGGAGGCTTTGCCACGGACGCAACCCCGCCTACCATCCCGGCCCGGAACCCCGCGAGGCCGACCATGAAAGCCGACACGCACCCGAAGTACTACGCCTGCAAGGTCTACCACAACGGCGAGGTGGTGATGGAGGTCGGCGCGACCGTCCCGGAACTGCACGTCGAGGTGTGGTCGGGCTCGCACCCGTTCTTCACGGGCAAGCAGGCGTTCGTGGATGCCGCGGGTCGGGTGGAGAAGTTCCAGCGGAAGTTCCAGGGGAACTACTTCGCGGCCAAGAAGAAGAAGTGAGGCCGAGGCCGAGCCCGATGCGGAACGCGGAGGGTGCGGAGGCGGAGCGGAGAACGCGGAGATTTGGGCGGGGTGCCGCGGGTAGGCACGCTGCCCTTTTTGTTTGCGCGGCTGAATCGCCCTGGGGTCGTGGGCGCGAGCGACCGCCGGGTGCGGCGATTTAGACGACGATCACCGGCTCCTCTTGCACGCACGAGGTGATGGTCGGGCCCTTCTGCGGGTCGACGTACAGGTCAACCTCCATGCGGACGCCGAACTCGGGGAGGTAGATGCCCGGCTCGACGGTGAAGCCGGTGTCGGGCATGATCTGGCGGGTGTCGTGGGTCTCGAGGTTGTCGAGGTTGGCCCCGAGGCCGTGGACCTTCGGGCCGGGCGAGAGGCTGTGCCCGGTGCGGTGGCGGATGGCGTCGGCGAATCCGGCGTCGATGATCGGCTTGCGGGCGGCGTCGTCGAGTTGCCAGCCCTGGACGGGGCGCTTGGCGGCCCAGGCCTGCTGGGCCTCGCGGACGCACGCGTCGCGCGAGGCCTTGACGACGTCGAACACCCTGCGGTGTCGCTCGGGGACTTCGCGCCCCGCGAAGCCGACCCAGGTGATGTCGGCGTGGACGTTGTGGTCGCCCGGCGAGCGGGCCCAGAGGTCGATCAGGATCCAGTCGCCGGGCTTGATGGGCGTGGGCTGGTCGGCGGAGGGCTCGAAGTGGGGGTCGCCGGCGTGGGCGTTGACGCCGACGATCGGGCCGTCGGGGTACTCGAGGCCCTCGGCGTCGAAGCGGTCGCGGATGAACTGGGCGACCTCGTGCTCGAGCGGGTTGACGCTCGCCCGGTGCTTCTGGGCGATGTACTCGAACGCGGCGTCCTTCACGCCCGTGACCTTGCACGAGGCCTCGAGATGCAGGCGGGCGGCCTCTGCCCCCCAGCGGGCCGCCGAGGCCTGGACCAGGTCGGCCGAGGAGACGACCTCGACGCCCATGGCCCGGACCATCTCGACGGTGCCGGCGTCAACGAACGAGCAGATGGGCAGGTGCCCGCCCGGCGAGTACTCCATGGCGACGCGGGCGTGGCCGGAGAGGTTCCTGGTGAGCCAGTCGTGCAGGCCGCGCCAGCCGTTGTAGAGATCGCGCGGGTACGGCGAGCGTGAGAACTGGTTGTGGTCGAGGGGGCTGACGGCCATGCGGGGCTCGCCCTCGGCGGGGATGAGCAGCAGGGCGCGGCGAGTGAGGTGGGTGCCCATGGGCACGAGGCGGGCCAGCACGGGGTTGGAGCCGCGGAAGTCGTAGACGAGCCACGCATCGACGCGCCGGTCGCGCATGAAGGCTTGGAGGGATTTGAGGTCCATGGGGCGATTGTAGAGGACGGGCGCCGCGCAATCGGCGTCGCTGCTGCGCGACTTTGACGGGAGTGCCGCGGCGGCGCGGGGCGCTTCAAGCGCGGTGGCCGGCATCGGGCGTTGCGGTGGCTCCGGTCGAACGGTTTGATCGCGGCGTTGGCGTCAAGCCGCACTCCGGGCAGGGCGCGTCGGCACTGTCGAGCCCCGCGCGGTCGTAGGCGCATCGCTCGCAGCGTCCCTTGGCGCGTCGACGCTTGCGACGCCGGTGCGCCCGCCAGGGCCACTGCGCGATCGAGGCCAGGGCGAACACGGGCGCGACCACGAGCCACATCGGCGTTCGGAACGTCCACAGGCCGTGCCCGTAGTCGTCAAGGAACCTGCTCTCGAAGGGCCACCACCGCAGGGCGCGCAGGCTCGCTGGTGAATCGGCCTCACGCACGATCTGGAATCCCGGGGCGTAGTAGGTGCCGGCGTTGCTGATCCAGAGTTCGCCGGGGTCCAGGACGATGGTCAGATCGGTGCGTTCGTGCTGGACGCCGGTCGGGTCGTCGGGGTCGGGGGCCGCGCCCGCGGCGGGGCGGGTCTCGAAGCGGCGGTACGCGACGCCCCAGAGGCTGGCCACGGACATGGCGACCAGCAGCGTCGCGAGGATGGCCGCGGGGAGGAACGCGTGTCGGAGTGTCGTCGCGAGGGCGCGGCGCATCGAAGCAGTATGGCATGGTTGGGACGCTGGGGTTGTCACGGGTGTGTCACGCCGCTCGCACGACCCGAGGGATGGGCCGCGTTGGCCGCGAACTTCGCTGGGATCGGGGTCGGAGTCCGGGGCTTGGGCCCGCGGGCTGGTTGACGGGGCGGCCGCATTCGATGGGTCCCGGTTTCGCGTGAAGAGGGCGGCACGTCTGGCCGAAACGTCCTGCGAAGGAGGCCGTGGGCTTGAGGCGGACGCTGGTTTGGGTTGCTTGACGCGGCGTGGCGGGTGGGATCGGCCGAGAACGGGTCGGTCTGGGTCGGTCCGGGCGGGGCCGGGCGGAACCCCAACCGCCGGTGCCTTGACCGCCCGCGTGCCCCCGCTAGCCTTTAGGCCTGTTTCCCCGATAGCTCAACGGTAGAGCGAGCGGCTGTTAACCGCTAGGTTCTAGGTTCGAATCCTAGTCGGGGAGTTACCGACGCCTCCGCGGAAACGCGGGGGCGTTTTGGTTTACGGGTGGGGTGGATTGGACGCAGCGGGCCGCGGGTGGGACGAGGGGCCGAAAGTCCCGTCAGGACGGGGGTTTTCGTCGCCTGGGCGGGCGCCCGGCCCGCTGGCCGCGCTCTCCATCTTGAACCCCGATCTCGGGGTCCGAGCGCAACCCGGACGGTTGCTCTCGCCCCACCGGCGACAACCCTCTCGGACTCTCGCGCTCTCTGGTTGACGCCCCCCGCGAGGTAAACAGGAGGGTTGCTCTCGGAGGGGTTGCTCTTGGGGCAGCCACCTGAATGAAACCGGTGAAGGGCACACCATTCAGCCAGAGACCATCGCTCATGACCATGAACTGAACCAGTTGCTGAACAGGAGAGGCCGCGAACCTCGACGAACCCGGGCGATCACCACGCGCCGAGTTCGAGCGCGACCATGACAGGTGCGTGTTCTCGATGGTCAGCTGCCTGCAGGACAAGGCTCAGGTCTTCCCCTGATCCCCATGATGCGGTTCGACGCGATTGACCCACTCCCTGGAGGTTTCATCGGTCGCTCGCGGGCTTGGGATCGCGATTGGCAAGTGGCTCTGGACCGCAAGGAGATCCAGCCGGGGATGGAGCGGTGGATCGAAGCCATCTGCAGCACGTGCGGACTCGTGCACGATCTGGGCAATCCACCGTTCGGTCATTCTGGGGAAGACGCAATCCGGCACTGGTTTCAGACCCGGGTTCAGCCTCCGATACAGCATCGGCGCCCGGGCATTGCAAAGAGTGGCGTGGTGTTGGCCGACCTTCGCTCGATGTTGAGCAATAACGAGCAGCTCATTCAGGATTTCCTGAAGTTCGAGGGCAACGCACAGTCCCGCTGCTGACCAGGCTCCAGATTCTCGCCGATTTCAATGGCCGAACTCACGTACGGAACTCTGTCCGCCTCGCAAGTACACAGCCCGTTCCGATCAGGCAGCCGAGGAGGGCAAGGACCACGCGAAAGCAAAGCCCGGCTACTTCGCGTCGGAGACAGACGTCGTCGCGACGATTCGAAGTAAGACCGGCACAGGCGATGCCCGGAATCCGCTTACCTACCTTGTGGAAGCCGCCGACGACATCGTTTATTCGGTGGCAGACGTGGAGGATGCGGTCAAGAAGGGACTCCTCAGTTGGCCTGCCATTGAGTCCATCCTGAAGGCGGATTCGGCACCGGTGATTGCTGAGTCTCGCCTCAATGGAGCCGTATTTCACATGGGCCGTGAGGTTATCCTGGCGGGTTTGCTGGACGACATCTACGCATCGGCGTTCCGCACCGCAGCAATTGGGGCAGTCGTCGAAGCGCCGGTGAGCCGCCTTCAAGACCCACTATGACAGCATCATGGCGGGAACGTATTCCGGCGAGTTGGTAGGACAACTGCGAGGCCGTGGCCCTGGTAAAGGTCCTCAAGAAGATCGGCCGTACCGAGTCTACCGTGGCCCAATCTGAAACTCGAGCTGATGGGCAGCGTCATTTGCGACCTGATGGACGTCTTCTGGGAAGGAGCCCAAGCCTCCCCACCACCGAAGCACCGAAGGCAAAGACGTTCCTGAAAGGCCGGGCGCCTTCCGAGAATTACCGCCGCGTGTTCCAAGAGTCCATCAGAACCGGCTCTCGATGCCAGACGTATCTTCGGCTCCAACTGGTCACCGACCATGTCTGCGGAATGACCGACCTTTTTCTCAAGCGCGGCTACACGCCGAGTTGATGAATGGATAGAGCAATCGCCAAAGCCCGACTGAAGGAGCAATGCGCCACGATGTGGTCGCCTCTATCAGCGAGATGAAGTGCGAGTGGAACAAGCCAATCGCCGAGACCGCGGTGTCTACGCGAGGCCAACGTCTGGGCCGTCTTCTTCACGGCGGCACTCTTCGTTCCCTGATTCTCTCCCGCTTGCAGAGCGGGGCGCTTGGGCGACCACGTGACGTTGACATTGTGGTATCCGGCACCACGTTGGAGCAACTCCGTCAGCAGTTTCGGGGCAGCATCCGAAGAGAGACCCCGGTTTGGGAGGACTTCAGCCTGAGCCGAACGTCATGTGGCAGTTCGATGTGTGGCCGCTAGAGCAGACCTGGGCATTCAAGACTTCTGGAGACTCGAGTCGCATTTTTCGCGACTTCCTTTCACGACGTTCTTCAACCTTGAAGCGATTGCAGTGGATGTTTCAGCGCCGCCTGGTCAGCCTAGAGCCGGTCTACTCCGGAGATGATCAGTTCTTCGATGGCATTCTTGACCAGGTGCTTGAGATCAATAGGGAAGAGAATCCGTTTCCTGTGCTTTGCGTTGTGCGGTCCCTCGCATTCACTTCGATGACAGGCTTCTCCATCGGACCACGCCTTGCACAATACCTCACGCAGCACGCGACAGGGGTCTCGGACGACGAACTGGCTGACGTACAGGTGAAGCACTATGGTCGAGAGCGAGTTGATCGGGAGCGGATGCGCCGCTGGCTTGACTATGTCGCAGCGAGGGTCGCGGCAACTCCGGGGGAAGTGGTCAGGCTGGGACGGCCGACTCAGATGACCTTCTGGCCAGAGGAAGACGCCACAGTGATAAGGCTCCACCTGTTTGGTTCGCCTTGGCCCACTGACGGTGGTACTCCGAACCGTCATCAATCTCAATGATCGCGGTTGACGTTGGGTAGGTTGCCTCCGGCACCCTCGCGCGACCTCGGAATCCGATCGCGTAGGCATCCAGTAGCCAGCGGCGGTGCGGCCGCGGGCGACTGATCCCTGATCACCACGACCGACCACGGACGGGTGAGCATCTCCGAAGGAGGCGCGATGTCAAGCGCCCTGACCTGATCGATCCGGCGGACGCCGGCCGACGAACGGACGAGATCGGGAGCATCCTCGCCCGCGGGAGTTCGCGGCTGCATGGGCGAGTTCAGGACATCCCGGTCCCAACGAGAGTCTGCCGGAATCCTCGGCCACATGCCTTGAACCGTCGCCCGCCCTGATGGCGTCGCTGGTTAACGGCCAGAGAAGGCGGAGATGTCGATGTTGAACGAGCCAAGGTGTGAGCGAACTGCGGCGGATGACCGTCGGCGAACTGCGCGCGAGTACGCCGCGTTTTCGGCGAGCCGACGCGGTCGTTCCACAAGGAGTTCCTCGTGCGGCGAATCGCGTGGCGCAGGCCAACGCCGAGGGCGGCCTGGCGGAGCGGAAGATGGCTGCGGGCGCTGAGATTGCCGACGACGCCGACCTGCGGCTCCAGTGCCTGGGCGGGAACCCGGGACCGGGCTTGCCCCGGTGGCCGGGCAGCAGCAGGGTGTTGACCAAGCGGGTGGACGTGCCTGCCGACGCCCGGCTGCGCCGATGCCCGGGGCCCTACTCATACGGCTCGTGATTGAGTCTCAGGCACGGGCACCGCCGGCGTTGCGCTTCGGCCTGGGTTGTGCGATGATGCGTGCGGCACGGAGGCCAATCTACGCAGATCACGGGCGCGGGACGCGGGCGACATCGAGCGGCTGGTCGCGCTACGCGCAAGGAGCCCGACGCCGAGCAGAAGGACCGGCTGCTCGCGGTCGCGCACGCCTGCCGCGGTCGAGACGGGCGTACGATCCAGCAGATGCCCGCCCGCAGCCGGCCGCGCGGCCTACGCCTACCGCGACGGCGGGATCGACGCCTGGCGAGAAGGACCGACCGGGCCGCGCGCCTCAAGCTCCCACCCGAGCGCGACGAGCTGGCGGCGCGGCTCGACGCCGGGCCACGCGCCCCGAGGACCGGGTCTGGCGCTGCGCGGCAAGGACGTGCATGCATCCTCGAGCAGGAGTTCGGCGTGAAGTACACGTCTGACGGATCCACCCGCTGCTGCGGCGTTCGGGCTACCAGCCTGGCCCCGCGCCCGCGCGCCACGAGAAGCAGGACCCGGTCGGCAGAAGAGGTTCCGCGAGGAGGCTGCCCCCTTTTGTCTCCACCATGAGCGGTCTGCGCGGCCCACGGCAAGGCCCTGCGTCTACTTATGGACGAGGCCCGCCGGCCAGCAGGCACGACCACGGCGTGGGCGCCAACGGGCTCGTGCGCCCGACCGCGGTGAAGCAGACGCGGTACGAGTGGGTGCTACCGTACGCCGCGGTCGAGTCGGCCACGGGCCAGCGTGGCGCCGCAGGCCCGTGTACCGACACGCCGACGATGAACAAAGTTCTGCGGATGGTGTCGGAGGAGCTTGATCCCGACGACCACGCGGTGCTGATCATGGACCAGGCCGGGTGGCACAAGCGCTCGAAGTGCTGGCGGTGCCGGCGAACATCACGATCCTGTTGCCGCCGCTGTACTGCCGGAGCTCAACCCGGTCGAGAACTCAGGGGCGACTGCGGAGCCGCCCACTTACCTGTCCAACCGGGTGTTCGACGACTACGACCACCTGCTGGCCGCCGGCCGCGGCCTGGCAGACCTCACGCCCGAGCGGCTCCGATCCGTCTGCGGCGTGCACCTACATCACGCACGAGAAGTAGTCACGATCCGTATCACCCGCGAGTACCGCGGTCGCACCATCCGGGTCCGGGTGCTACCCAGCGGCTTCGACGACTGGGCCACCGCAGCATCGCCACGACCGCGCGGTACCTCGACCACATCGCGCCGGTCATGGTCGTCGAGGCGATCGCGGCCCGGCAGTGGCGTGGGACGCCCTGAGCCCCAACAATCCTCCCGAGCACGCACGGAGACCGCTTATGCCGCGCGGTGCGCTCAAGCCAAGCCAGGAACGGGCCATCGGGGCCCTGCTCGTGGAGCCGTCGGTGGCCCGGGCCGCGCGGGCCGCGGGGATCGGCGAGCGGACGCTGCACCGGTGGCTGCGCGACGACGAGGCGTTCCTGGGGGCGTACCGCTGGGCCCGGCGCGAGGCCTTCGGGCACGCGATCGGGCTGACCCAGCGGATCGCCCCGCACGCCGTGCACACGCTGGCGTCGATCATGGCCGACGGGGCCGCGCCGTACCAGGCGCGCGTGGCCGCGGCCACCGCGCTGCTGCGCTTCGGGCGCGAGTCGATCGAGCTCGACGATCTGGCGGCCCGGCTCGAGGCGCTCGAGCGGCCCCGGCCCGTCGAGAACCGGGCGGTCGAGAACCAGGCGAGGGCAGACGCGTGAGGCTCCGCGAGCGCATCGCCAGGCTCGAACGGGCGGGCCGAGCCCGGGCTGGGTGCCCGCGGTGCGGCGGCCGCGGGATGGCCGGCGTCGAGATCCGCCGGCCCGGCGAGTCGCCGTCCGTCTCGCCCGGGTGCCCAGGGTGCGGCCGCGTGCGCGTGCTCAAGGTCATCGTGGTCGAGCGGCCGCCATCGTGAGTGGCGGAACTGCACGGGAGCGCAGCCGAGACTGCCGGCCCGGCGTCGGATCCAATGGCCCATCGGGTACGCTCCGACGCGGCCTTGCGTGTCGTGAGGCCGGGAGGCACCGCCGATGGACGTGCACGACATCTCCACTGTGCCAGAGCTGGTGGCTCGCGCCCTGGCCGACACCGACGCCGCGGCCGCAACCATCTCGGGCCAGGAGCAGTCACCGCCGATGCTCGGCTTCGCGGAGCTCGGGATCAGCTGGACCGGTGGGGCGGCGGCCAGCCAGGCCGGGCTGGACGACGCCCGCGCGTACCGCGACGAGGTCGCGGCCCCAGCCGGGGCCGCGTGGATGGACAACACGACGCTGGTCTCGGCGCTGGCGCTGCTCTCGGACCGCGGGCACGAGATCATCACGCCGCTGAACCTCTGGGACCTTGCGACGTTCTGCCGCGCGGTGGTCTGCTACGAGCGGATCTACCACCATGCGCACAAGGACTTCGACGACGCGGTGGCCAACGGCCTGCTGGGCGGTCCCGTGTTCGTGCCGGTGCAACTGCCGACGCACACGGGCGAGGGATCCCTTCCAACGCCGTGGGAGGGGGCGTTCCGGCTGATGTGCGACGTGTGGGCCGACGCGCACCACTGGCTCAAGCGGCTGCACACCGCCGAGACACGGAGCACGCTGGACGGCCGGCAGATGGCGGCCGTTACCGCCGCGTGGCGCACCGCCCTGGGCCGCAACGACCTGTACGCACGCCACCTGGCGGACTACTCCCAGGCCTCGACAGGGTGGGACTCGCCGTCGAACACGCTGCTCGTCGAGATGGCGAGTATCACGGGCATCGACGAGACGCGGATCATCCTGGACCCGCAGGAGGACTTCAGAAGGCTGGACGCGACGCGGAAGGACCTCGGGCTTCCCGACGGCTCCGACGAGAGTCTTGCGCGCGTGCTGACCAACCTGAACCTGCGATGTCGCATCAACCAGCGCCTGGCCGAGTTCTTCCGCCTCCCGTACGCCGCCGCGACCAGCCGCGTGCCGTTCCGCCGACACCTATACGACCGGGCCCTGGCCGTCCAGCAGGAACTCGTGTCGGCCCGGGTCCTCGACGATCGGTACGCCGAGATCGGCGGGGACTACCGCGTGCCGGTCTTTCTGGCGCTGGCGCTCCGGGGCGTGGACAGCCCCTACGACGTGCTGGCACGGCTCGCCGCGTTGCGCAAACGGGCCGGGGCGTTCCGGGCGCATCGCGAGACGCTCGACGCCGAGCTGTCCCGAGGAAACCTCAAGGAGGCGCGCCGCGTGGCCAAGGCGCTGCGCGCGGAGGCCCAGGGCTTGCTGGGCGCGGCCGGCGACGCCACCGCCGCGGCGCGCGACTCGGTGATCGACGGGCTGGCCCGGGGCGATGCGCCCGAGGTGGGCACGGCGATCTCGGCCACGGCCGCGGCCACAAAGAAGCTGGCGGGCTCGACGTTCGCCGAGCGGCTGCTGTGGCGCGTGCGACGGCCGCACCTGCTGTGGCTGAACAACATGGCCGACCAGGCCGAGCGGCTCACCGCGGCGATGCCGGAGATCGCGAGGATCTGGCGGATCCCGCCGTCGCAGCAGCAGGCCTTCGCGGAGCGGACGACGGCGATGGCGGTGCTCGAAACCGGGAAGGCCGGATGACGACGCTCGCGACGGATGGACCGTTTGGGCTCAGCAGCCGGCGGCGAAGAGGGAGAGGTCGTAGAAGAAGTCCTCGTTGTTCAGGACCCCATTGGGGATGCCATAGCCGACGGAGCCCGGGCTCGCGGCGTGCGTCCAATCGGCAAGGGGGTCGGACGCCGAGAAGAGCAGCAGGTAGTAGAAGAAGTCCTCGTTGCTCAGCACGCCATCCGGTTCGCCGAACCCGGCGACGAACGGGTTCGCCGTGGCGGTGACATCGGGCACGCACGCCCGCGCGACCTCGATCATGGCCGTGAAGGTGAACCTGTCGTTGTGCTGAGACGCCTTGGGCGAAACCGCGAATTCGAGCGTCGCGCCCATAGGCATCGCGTGTTCCACCTGATACGGCGCGTCCGCGGTCGTTCCGGTCGTGCTCAGGCTCCAGAGCACGAGCCCCGGCAGGCGGATCTCGCCAAGCACGCCATCGTGTATCCCCGTTCCGAAGTCTGGCGTGTAGTCGCCGAAGAGTCCGGTGACGCGATAAACGGCCGTCTCCGGGACGATCCAGCGCCGCACGACGTGGTGCTCGCGTCCGGGGGGGCCTGCGTCCAGGTGTGGATGCCCGCCCGTGGCGGACAAGTGCGTGTTTGCATCTTCGGGCGTGCCGCCGAACGCGACGTACCACACCGGCTCGTTGCTGTTGACACCAGGCCAGACGCCGAAGTTTGGGAGCCGAGTGAACGGTCCGGCAGCGCCTTCGGTGAAACCGTACTCCCATCCGACCGAGCCTTGCGTTCCTCCGAATTGTGAGACCGAGTCGGCGACGATCTGGGCTGACGCGAAAGCGCACGCAGCCCCTACCACGACCAATGCTGGAGTTGTCCTATTCATATCGTTGCTTCTCCCTTCAAGACCGAGAATACCAGAACGCACAACTTGAAACACCCCCGGCCCTGGCCGAGGGTGTGTGCGGACGGGTCCTACGCGGACCGACTAGACCGGACCGCCCGCGGCCGGCCCCTTCTCCCTCAGCGCGTGGTACTCGGTCACCGCGTCGAGGTAGGCGTCGGCGCCCGCGACGGCGTGGCGGCGCCGGCCGGCCGGGACCAGGATCCCGCGCTCCCGCAGGAACGCGTGGGCGACCGCCACCTGGGTCCAGGTGGCGTTGGTGCCGGGCATGGCGTTGGCGGCCCCGTGCAGGTCCTCGATCGTGCACGGCTCACTGGCCTCCTGGGCCGCGTGGGCCACGGCCTCGAGGACCGCCTTGTCGCAGCGGTGCTGGTACGGCTCGCCCCGGACCGGGACCACGCTGCGGACCAGCGCGCCGCTCGCGTCGATGGCGAAGCGTTCATCTCGGTCGCCCGGTTGTTGCGCTCGGCAAGCCGACACCGCCGCGTCAGGGGCCTCCCACTCGTCGGCCGTGACCATCTGGCCGGCTCTGGCCGCGAGCAGGCCCTCGGACGCGTGCAGCATCGCCTCGAGATGGGTGCGGGTGGGCCTCACTGGTTGGCCCCCGCGTGCTTGGTCGCCACGAACACCCCGCGCTCGTGCTTCTTGAAGCGGGCCTGGCTGCCCTTGGCGGCGATCTCGCGGATGATGGCGGCGTAGAGCGTGGCCTCGGGGGTCTGGCCGCCGGGGGACTTCCACAGCCCCCTGGTCTCCATCGCCGCGATCATCTCCTTGGCCCGCATGGGCACGTCGCTGGCGGCCAGCACGGTGGCCGCGGCGTCGAGGGCGCTGATGCGCTTGGCCTTGGTGGGCTTGGCGTTCGCACCAATCGCCTTGCCAGCGCCGCGCTTGGAGCCGGCCTTGCCCGGCTTCGCGCCCTCGGCCTTCTTGCCCTTGGCCCCACGGGCCGCGACGGCGGCGTTGGTGGCGTCCGGCGAGGTTGGGGCGGCTTCGGCCCCGGCTTGGGCCGTCACGCCCGTCGTGGCCGCGTCGGGCGCCTGGGCGTCGATGGCGGCGAGGTTGGCCGCGACCTCGGCCCGGGCCTTGCCGATCGCCTTGGCACGCCGGGACTTGTCCTTGGGCGTGTTCTTGGTGTTCTTGGCCGCCGCTTTCTTCGAGCCGGCGCGAGCAGCCACCTTCGGCCTGTTGGCCTTTGCCTTCGTCATGCAAATCTCCTTGGTGTCCGGCCGCCGCGACGCGCGGCGGCCAAAGCGGGCCACGCCCGGTGCCCCGGGCGGGCGCGTCACTCGGCCAGGGTTAAGTTGGATATGAGGCCAAGCTCGCGTCTCTGGAAAGCCTCGGCGTGCTTTGAGACTGTGGCCCTTGAGGCGGGCCATGGTCAGTAAGCACGCCTCCAGCTGGCCCACTGATCTCAGCGGGCCAGTCCGCCCAGTTCCCGAGACGAAGAGGGCCGACTGCCTACGCCGCAGCGACGATGCGGTCGGACGGACAGTTTCGCTACTCGGGGTACATGCCGTCCCCTTCACATCAGTGTCCGGACGAAACGTGTACTTGTAGTAATCGATCTGCGCTTTCACGGTGCCGCCTCCCTCGCCGTTGTACTGGACCTGCAATGGAAGCAGGCCCAGCTCGCCGGCCGGACTCGTCGAGGCGTCTCGCTCGAACCCGTTCACGTAGAACTTGCAGTTCCCGGCGGCATCGACAACGATCTCCAGCGTGTGCCAAGCGGTTCCGACCTCCACGCCAGTATCCGACGGCCCAGTTGCGCTCACCGCTTGCCAATTCGCGCTACTCAGACTGTCGTACTCGAAGTAGACTCCGCTTGTTGGCGCGGAGCTCGCATTGTCCGCGAAACCCGCGCGCACGTAGAGATCTTGACTGTTGGTTGGCACTCGCACCGACAGTTGGCAGTGCCAGACACCACCGATCAACTGCTTCAGCGCGTTCGGTGCGCTTGCGATCGCCGCAAATCCCGGATTTGTTGCCTCGCACTCGATGACGCCCGCGCGAAACTGGTCCGATGGTGCCGCGTTCGCAACGGTTCCAGTCCCTTGCGCGGTGACTCCGTTGAGCCCGTCCCCTGTTGTCCAGCAATGCGACTCGACTCGCATCAGGTAGTTCGGGCCGTATAGCGGTTCGTGGAGCCGGTCAGGGTATGGGACGTTGAGGTCGTTGCATTCCCGGAACGAGTAGAAGGCGTTCTCCTCTGGAACCGTATCCCGGTCTACTCGGGCGTCCAAAGGAACCGTGACATTGAAGCAGAGAAGTGTCCCGCCCCGATCGCCCTCAGTGCCCGCAAACTCCAGCAGCTTCGCAGAAGCCGTGGCCAGTTCATAGTCGCCCGCGGCCGCACTCGCGTTGCGTAGCACCACGGTGTGGCCCTTCAGAAGGCTGATCCTGACGCCGGTGTCCTTGGGGTCACCCATCGTCGGCGGCGTGATGACTACGCCACTGAACTCCGTTCGCTGGTTCGTCCCGGTCGTAGTCTGCGCGGCCTCGTATAGCTTTGTCCTGAACTCTTCCCCCCATTCGGACACGCCGTCGCCAAGTTGCTCCAGCCGCACGTTGTGGAGCAGATTCCAGCCAATGCTCCCATCGCCGCCACCCACCAGAACCAGCGTCTTGATGTTCTGGCCGCCGAACCCCAGCACCGTGAGGTTGCCGCCGCCGCCCTCGAGATCGAACATAGTCTCCATGCCGTCGAGCGGCCCACCGCTCCCGTCGCCCCCGCCGGTGCAGCCGACGAACTTCTGGCTCAACGCGCTACTCGTGTTCGACTTGAAGCCGATCCGGTTGCCGGTGAAGTCGCAGTCGTAGAACGACAGCTCGTCGCACGCCGCTCCGTCGCCCGTCTGTACCGCGATATCCCAGCCGCGGAAAGTCACGTTCTGGAACTGGATGGCCCTGGACTCGCCGGTCGCCGACTCGATCTGGACGCCGATGGCATCCTCGCCGCCAACCCGTTCGATGGTGAGGTTTTCGAACCGGAGTGCCTCGCTGCCGCGGACCCCGATGCCGATGCCGCCGGGGGAGAACTTGCTGAAGTCGAAACGGATGACCGTTCCCGTGTTGTCCCCCGCGCCTCCGCGATCCGGACCATCGCCGTGGATACACAGCCCCACAAGGTCGTCGAGGCAGATCCCTGTGTCGCTGCAGCTTGCCCCAGCAGAGAACATCGAGATCGTGTAGATTCCCGATGGGACGCGTAGCGTGGAGTAGTCTCGCTCTCGGCAGACGTCGATCGCGTCTTGAAAGCCAACGCTTGAATCGTCGGTCCCCTCCGGGTCCACGTCGAACCCTCGCACGTTCACGGCAAAGCTCAGCCGCCGCGTGACGAATTTTGGATCGGAGAACATCGTTCAATCCCTCCATCGCTACCCCCGCGGCAAGTCTGCCAACGCTGGAGGCACGATCGTGTCCAGTGGTTGGACTCGCCCGCGGATGATACTATCTGTCGATCTCACACTGGAGCGCAGCGCTGCACTGGCTCACTCCGTGGTCGAGGCGGTTCCGTCGCCGCCTCGCCCTCTATTCCGGGTACATATCGCCCACATCACCAACGTCCGGGCGGAATGTGTATTTGTAATAGTCGATCTCAGCCGCCATTGAGCCCGGATCGTCGCTCTCCTCTCTCACGAGCAACGGGAGCAGTCCCATTGCTCCCGACGGAGCCGTCCTCGTTCCGATCTCTTCGCCGTCGATGTAGAACGTGCACGTGGTTCCGGCTGCGTCCACCACGATCTCAAACGTGTGCCATGCCGTGTTTGCCGCGATGATGCTCGTGGGTCCGTTGGCGCCAACGATCGTCCAGTTGCTGCCGCCTGCGTACTCGAAGTACACGCCGTTGCTTGGGGTGGTTCCCGTGGAATCGGCGAATCCAGCCCGTACCCGATAGTTGGTCACGCCGGTAGCAGAGAGCCGGATGGAAAGCTGGCAGTGCCACACGCCGCCGCCGAGCACCATGGCGTTGCTCGCGCTCATCAGCACCGCAAGGTCCGAACCCCCGCTCCCGGCGCACTCGATGACGCCCGCGCGATACGCGTCCGAAGGCGCAACGTTTGCGACCGATCCTGTTCCGGAGCTCTGGGCCACCACTCCGTCGAGCCCCTCTCCCGTCGACCAGCAGTGAGACTCGACTTTCATGAGGTAGTTGGGGCCGTACAGCGGCTTGTGGAGCAGATCCGGGTACGGCTCGTTGTCGGCATTGCACTCCCGGAACGAGTAGAATCCGTCGTCGGGCACATCGTCGCGATCCAGCCGTGCTTCGAACGGAACCGAAACGTTGTAGCAGAGTAGCGTTCCGCCTTCGAACGTGCCTGTGTCTCTGAAATCGAGCAGCGGAGACGTCGTCGTGGCCAGCGCGTATGTGCCCGCGTTGCTGGCGTTACGAAGCACCACCGTGTGCCCCTTGAGGACCGCAATCCGCGGCGTGCCGTCGTCGAGAGGATCGCCAGCCTCCGGAGGAGTGATTACCACGCCGTCGAACTCGGTGCGCTGGTTTGTGCTCGCATCGGACGAGTTTGCGAAGTACAGCGTCGTGCGATGCTCATTCCCCCAGAACAGATCATCGTCGTTGCCGATCTGTTCGAGCCGGACATTGTGGAGCAGGTTCCAGCCCGTGCTGCCATTTCCGCTGCCCGCCTTGACGAGCACCTCGATGTTCTGGCCGGCGAAGCCGAGCACGGAGATGTTCCCACCGAGAGGCAGATCGAACATCACCTCCATGCCCTCGAACGCGGAGCCCACGATCGGCTCGCCGCCGCCGACGCATCCGACGAACGTGTGCGACACCGCCCCCGCGTCCTGGCACTGGAATCCGATCCTGTTGCCCGAAAAGTCGCAGTCGTGGAACGCCAGTTCAGAGCAAGCCGCTGTTGACGCCTCGGTCTGCACGGCGATGTCACAGTGACGGAAGGTCACATTCTGAAACTGGATCGCAGACGCCAGCTTCGCCGGGTCCATCCCGGCAGGGACAGACTCGACCCGAACCCCGATGGCGGCGTTCGTGCCCGATTCGTCCTCTGATCCCTCGATCGTGAGATTCTCAAACCGGATCGCTTCGCTGCCTTTGATACCGAACCCAACCTTGCCCGAACTCGGAAGCTCGAACCTGATGACCGTCCCGACTTGGGTGGCACCGCCCCCCCGATCGGAGCCGTCGCCGCGGATGCACAGCCCAACCAGGTTGTCAAGGCAGATGCCCGTCTCAGTGCAGCCTGTGTCCACCCCGTACGCCGAGATCTTGTACACGCCCGCCGGCACGTGCAGCGTCGAATAGTTGCGATCGCGGCACACGTCGATCGCCGCCTTGAACCCAGCGCTCGAATCGTCGTTGCCCTCCGGATCCACGCCGAACCCGAGCACGTTGACGGCGTAGCTCAGGCGCTGCGTGACGAATGACGGATCGGAGTACATCGTGGAACCCTCCATCCCCGCTCTGCGGGGCGGCTGCACCGTCTCGGACAACACCGCGAATCGGCCGATCGCGGCTTCGGTCTGGCTCACTCGGGGAACATGTCCCCGACGCTTGTGGGCGTGATCTGGTACTTGTAATAGTCGATCTCGGCGGACTTCGTGCCGCTTCCCGCGATCCGCACGAACTGCAACGGCATGAGGCCTGTGGCTGAAGCGCTCGTTGGCGTGGCTGTGGGCTGCGTCGTAATGCGCTCGCCGTCGATGTAGAACGTGGCCGTGCTGCCCGCCTCATCCACCTCGATCTCGAACGTGTGCCACTCCTCGTCCTTGTCCTTGCCCGTATCGATCGCGCTCTCGGTCCCGCCGTTCCAGCGCATGACGGCCTCCCAGCGATCGCCGTTCACGGCGTTCTGGTAGCGGAAGTACACGCCGTTCGCGGGCTCCCCAGAGGCACTGTCACCAAACCCCAGACGCACCGCAAACTGCAGCCCCTCGACGCCGCCGGACGGCGTCGCCGTCACGCGTACGGAACCCTGGAACCGCCACGTCGAGGCGCCCGGCCGCATGGCGCCCGTGTGCGAGATCAGCGTCGCGTGCCCGCTGACCGTCGTCTTGCACTCGATCACGCCGGCGCGGTTCGTGTTTGAAGGGTCGACCACCTCCACGTCGTTGCCCGCCGCCGGCGAGGAGGCGTTCACGCCCACCAGGGCGTCGCCCACCGCCCAGCAGTGGTACTCGACGTCCATCAGGTAGTTCGGGCCGTACAGCGGCGGGTGCAGGCGGTCCGGGTACGGCACGTTGTCGTTGTTGCACTCGTGGAACGAGTAGCGGCCCAGGGCCGGGACCATGGTCCGGTCCAAGCGGGCATCGAGCGGGACCGTGACATTGAACGCCCGAAAAGTCCCGCCAGCAGTGCCACCGCTGGATTTAAACTCCAGCAGGGGAGCCGTTGGGGAGGCCAGTTGGTACGACGCGGCGCGGCTGGCGTTCCGGACGACGACCGTGTGACCGTCGAGGAGCGCGAACCGCGACGCCCCGCCCGGATTTACGGAGCCCGCACCCGGTGGCGTGATCACGATCCCGTCAAACTCGGTGCGTTGACCACTCGATGCCGTGCTCGCCGCACTCGCGTCGTAGAGCCTGATTCGGTTGTCGTTCCCCCAGTTGTTGTCGTCGCCGTTGCCGAACTGCTCAAGACGGATGTTGTGCAGCAGGTTCCACCCAACATCTCCGCTGCCGGCCCCAACACGCACCAAGCTGAGCATGTTCTGACCACCGAACCCCACGACGGTGATGTTCCCGCCGCCTACGAGGTCGAACATCACGTTCATGCCTTGGTACGGATCCGCATCCACCCCCGCACTCCCACCTCCCACGCATCCGATGAATTTGTGCGCGATCGCGCCGCCGCTCAGCGTCTGGAACCCGATGTGGTTCGAGTTGAACAGGCAGTCGTAGAACGACAGCTCCCCATTTGCCTCGGAGTTGGCGGTCTGGACCGCGATCTCGCACCACAGAAACGCGCAGTTGTGGAACTGGATTCCGGACGCCCGTTTGGCGGGCTCCATGCCCATGGCCGGCACCGACTCGACTCGGACGCCGATCACCGGAGTCATCGACGCATTGCTCGCAGCCCCCTGGATCACGAGGTTCTCGAACCGGATGGCCTCGCTGCCCTTGATCCCGATTCCGATCCGGTCTGCCGTCCCGGTCACAAAGCGGATCCTCGTCCCAACCTGATCCGCGCCGCCACTTCTGAAGATGCCGTCGCCTCGGATGCACAGCCCAGACAGACCCTCGAGCAGCCAGCCGACGTTACCGTTGAACGTCTGGATCTCGTAGACCCCTGCTGGGACATGGAGTGTGGAATAGTTTCGCTCTCGGCACACGTCGATTGCCTCAGCGAACGCCGCACTCGAGTCCTCGTTGCCTTCGGGGTCGGCACCAAAGCCAAGGACACTCACGGCGTAGCTGAGTCGGTCGATGACGAACTTAGGATCCGAGCTCATGCTGGTGCAACCCTCCGCGTCCCCGGGGTGGCACGGAGCCTACCGACCGGAGAAACCCTGTGCAACTGTGACACTGTTAACAGCCCGAAGAGAAGAGCGTGAGGTAGTAGAAGAAATCGTCGTTGTTGATGGTTCCGTCAAGAACGCCATAGCCGGGGGTGCCCGGGATGGCGTTTGTGGTGAGGTCGGGGGGTGAGGGGCAGCGGGTTTGGCCGGGGGCGGTGCCGCAGCCGAGTTCGCCGGAGAAGAGGGTCAGGTAGTAGAAGAAGTCGTCGTTGTTCACGATGCCGTTGGGCACGCCGTATCCGGGCTGGCCGGGTATGGCGCCGGTGGTGAGGTCGGCCTGGCAGAAGCCGGGGCCGGGGGGCTGGAACTCGAAGGCGCCGATGTCGACGATCGGCGGCGGGCCGGCACCGGTGTCGGGCATGATGGGGTCGTCGACGAAACGCGGGTTGCCGAGCAGATCTGTGGTGATGTCTGGCGGCACGGCCGAGGAGTCGCCGGCGTCGATGGCGGGCGAGCCGCGTTTGAGGGAGTAGTCGCCGCTCGCGGGGTTGGCGAAGAGCGGGTCGGTGACGAGCACGCCCGGGCCGGGGAAGGTGCCGACGCTGAGGATCGAGTGGGCCACGTCCACGGGCCCCTGGAACAGCACCGGGAAGTCGTTGTCTCGGATGATGGTGTTGCGGACGATGATCTCGCCCGGAGGGAACGGGGCGACGCGGACGAAGACCGGGGCGCTGCAGCCGACGACCGTGCAGTTGCGGAACGTGACGCTGGACCGGTTCAGGTCAAACATCGGCACCGTCGACTCGACACCGTCGAACACGCAGGAGTCGAACGCAAAACCGGTGTCGAACGCGGGCGTGAAGAACGCAGCCTCACCCAATGGCACCTGGATGTCCGTGAAACGGCACCGAATGAACTGTAGCGGCTCGTTGAGGGCGCCGACCGAGGCGACTCCCGATGGGCCCATGAAAGTGCAGTCCACCACCTTGAGTACGGAACCGAGGAACTGAGCGTTGGCGATGACTGACGACACCGTGATCGTGCACCGTTCCGCCAATTGGACTCCGGACATCGCTACGCGGTTGTTGACGAATTCACTATCGCGGACGGTCCCCTGAAACCCTCGGTACGCCAGGTCGAAGCCGACGAACACGCAACGATCCACCGTCGTCACATCAGTAGAGTCGGAAATAGCGCGGGTGATGCCAAATCCGTCAAACCGTATGTCTCTCACATGGATGCCCTCCCCCCCAGGCGGCACGGTGAACGCCGCGAACGGGGCGGGACCGCCCGGCCGGACGACCGGTTGCTCGCCGGGTTCGCCCTGGATCGTGAGGAGTTTCTCGATGGTGATGTCGCCGACGTAGGGTCCCACGCCCTCGCTCACGAGCAGCGTGTCGCCGTTGACCACCATCGGACTCGCAATGGCGGCGGCGATCGACGGGAAGTCCGGGTCCTCGCCTGGGTCGTTCGACACGAACCACGTCGTCTGCCCGGCGGCGGGCAGGGCCAGCGCGAGGAGCGTGAGTGCCAGAGCCTGGATAAACTTCGCAGTATTCATGGTCGACTCCTTCTCACCCCACGCCAGCCGCCCTCTCCCATCCCGCTACTCCGGGAACATCTGACCAACTTGGGCAACATCCGGCCTGATCTCGTACTTGTAGTAGTCGATCTCGGCGGACTTGGTCCCTTCACCGTCAATCCGCACCAACTGAAGGGGCATGAGCCCCGTGATGCCGGTCCCATCGATTGTCCGAGACGCCGTGCCGAGGCGTCGCCCGTCCATGTAGAACGTGGCGACGTCGCCGGTCGCGTTGAGCTCCACCTCGAAGGTGTGCCAGTCCTCGTCCTTCGGCTCGTCGGTGTCAAGGACCACTTCGGTGCCGTTCCAGCGGATTACGCCCTCCCACTCGTCATCGTTGAAGGTGTTGCGATAGCGGAAAAAGGCGCCGTTGGTGGGATCGGCCGAAGGGCTATTGCCGAATCCAAGACGCACCTCGAACTCCGGCGTAGCGTCAGACGGCGTCGCCGTGACCCTCGCAGAGCACTGGAACCGCCACGTGCCACCTCCCGGCCGCAGGGCGGATACGTGCGACAAGAGCGCGGCGTGCCCGTTCTCGGTGGTCTGGCATCCGAGCACCCCGAACCGCGCAGTGTCCCCCGTGTCCGGGGTGACATCGACCACACTGTTGCCGCCCGGGTTCGCGTCGGCGACAACGCCATTCAAGGCGTCGTCCTTGGCCCAGCAGTGGTACTGGATCGACATCAGGTAGTTGGGCCCGTAGAGCGGCGGGTGCAGCAAGTCTGGATACGGCACGTTCTCCTCATCGATGCACTCATCGAACGAGTACCGACCGGTCGTCGGGACATCGGAACGGTCCAGCCTGGCGTCGTAGTCCACCGCCACGTTGAAGCACCGCAATGTGCCGCCTCGGTCCACCTCGCCAAAGGTCTTGAACTCCAGGAGCTTCGACGTCGCCGTAGCAAGCGGGTAGCCGTCGCCCTGGCTCGCGTTTCGGAGGATGACTGTGTGGCCCTCTTGGACCGCGATCCGCGGTGTGCCGTCGTCTGGGATCGCGCCGGCCGCCGGCGGGGTGACCACCAGCCCGTCGAACTGCGTCCGCTGTCCGTGCGAGAGGCTCCCGCCCGACAGATTCACGGCCTCGTAGACTCTCGTTCGATTCGTGTTCCCCCACGTGCTCACATCGTCGTCGCCGATCTGCTCGAGGCGGATGTTGTGGAAGAGATTCCAACCGATGTTGCCCCCGCCCTTGCCGACAGCCACGAATCTCGAGACGTTTTGGCCACCGAATCCAACGACGGTCACGTTCCCGCCAAACGTCAGGTCGAACATCGTCTCCATGCCCTGGAACGGATCTTCGTCGCCGAGCGCCGGATCGCCACCTCCGGCACACCCGATGAACTTCTGCACGAGCGCTTGGTCGCTGAGCGATTGGAACCCGACAAGGTTGCCTGTAAAATCGCAGTCAAAGAACGCCAACTCGGAGTTGTTGTTCGAGGCCGATGTCTGGACCGCGACGTGGCACCATCGGAACGTGACATTCTGAAAGATGATGCCGGTCGTGCTGGCGCCGGCCACGGTGTCGATGTACACACCGACCATGGTGTACGGGCGAGGCGTTGAGCTCGGTGCGCCCTCGATCGTCAGATTCTCGAAACGCAGACCGGAACTGCCTTTGATGCCAATCCCATACCTCGGCTCGTCCTCGGTCGGCGCGGGCAGCTCGAAGAACAAGGTCGTTCCGGTCTTGTCGCCATCGCCTCCGCGATTCGCTCCGTCGCCTCGGATGCACAATCCGGACAAGTAGTTCAGGCACCAGCCGGTTGTGTCGGTCTCGCATGGGTTGCTCGTGCCGCCCGTGCTGAAGCTGGAAATCTTGTACCTGCCGGCCGGGACGTGGAGGGTCGAATAGTCGCGGTCGCGACAGACTTGGATCGCTTCGGCAAACGCGGGCCCGGAGTCGTTGTTGCCCTCGGGATCAGCCCCAAATCCGATAACGCTGACCGCGTAGCTGAGCCGCTGCGTGATGAATGACGGATCAGAGTACATGCGGGATCATCCCTCCTCAACCATCGCCGGCAAGAGGCTACAAACCGTTGGGGCCGACTGCAAGTAGTCCGCTCCACGACGCGGTCCGCATCCCTCGACGAACCCGAAAGCCAAGAGCGGTCCATTGCTTTGACCGGAACGACGGTCTGGGACGAAGAAGAACAACCCCATGTGGCTGCAACACTACCCTTGATCAGTCTACCGTGTGCATGTGGCCGCACCAATGAGTTTCGGTTGGTTTTCGTGGCCCCAGTATTGAGTCTCCGAGTCCCGAGAGACCACGAATTCGTGTGCCCATCAGGGTTGATCGCCCGAGTCCACCCCTGGGGCCCCGGAAGCGCGGGCGTTGGGCCACGGAAGCCCGTCCCGCCCCTTTGGATGGGGTTGCACATTCGCGAGCGGCGACGGCGACCACCTGCCAATCAGCTATGCCCCGGAACTGAACGGCTGCATGGTGCGGACGACCAGGACCATCTGCACGGTGACGGTGGTCGGGCCGCTCAGCGTGACGTCGAACTCGAACGCGTTGGGCGTCGGGTCCGACGGACCGGGACTCACGAGCACCGCGGTGTACGTCTTGACTTCGCCGTTGACCACGCACAAGAAGCTCGCCGCGCTCTCGAGAGCGAACGCGTAGGCGCTGGGGTTGATGCTCGTGTCGCCGACACGGGTCGCGGCGAACGAGGCCGCATCGGCCGGGTCTTCGGGGACGTCGGACCGGCTCAGCCACGCGAAGCGAGCCGGTTCGAAGCCGGAGGACGTGAGGTGGGCAGCCGCGGCCGTGCGGACCGCCTCCATGTACTCCGCGTGGGTCTCGGTGGTGCCGCCCGGCTTCGCCGGGACCCGAAGCTGGATGAGCAGGTCGCCAAAGGCCATTCTCGATCTCCCGTGCTGGGGGCCCCGGTTCTGGGCAGCCCGTTTCGGGGAGGGAGTCGAGACGGCCGGCATGCTCCGATCAACATTTCTGAGTGACGACCATCAGTTTTGCGCGGCACTCGCGCTCCGCGCGCACCGGAAGCCCAGCCCGACCGACCTCGCGTCAAGCTGGGAAAGATTGGCAGTTTGGAGAAACGCCAGCGCCGGGGCGTCGTCGGCCCAGGTCCTGCCCTTGGAGATCGCCCACAGGGTGGGCACGCCCTGCAACTCGAGCACGAGCACCGACTCGGTCCACTCGGCGACGTTCGACCACGCGTTGATCAGGCCGAAGGGCCCGACATCGTAGTTTGCCTGGTCGGCCGGACGCACGTGCTCCAGGTAGGCCGCGGCCGACGTTGGGTCGTCGGGGCCGAGCGTCCAGCTCGCGAGCTCGACCCCGCCGTCGGCGAGGATCGGCGCCGGGGGCCCTCCCGTGGCGACCCACGGGAACGGCGCCCCATCCAGGCCCGCGGCCGCGACCTCCCACTCGGCGTCGGTGGGCAGCCGCTTGCCGACCCACTCCGCGTACGCCCGGGCTTCTTCCAAGGTCACCCCGGTGACCGGAAGGCGGTCCCACGAAGGGTCGTAGGGATCTGGCCACAGGAACGGCGGGCGTCGCCCCGTTGCGACGACGAACGCTCGGTACTCCGCGTTCGTGACCTCGCGGCGGTCGATCCAGAACGGCTCCACGTGAACCGGGCGCTGCACGAGCTGCGGGAACTGGGGTTGGGGCTGGCCGACGAGCGCATCGCCGCCCTCGACGAACACCATGCCCATGTTGTCGGTGCCGTTCTCGTTTGGGGGCGCAAGCTCGGCGAGCGCGGTCTGGCCCCGCTGCACGACTCGGGTGAGCTCGGCGGATCGCCCCTGCCCCGCATCGATCATCACCCGATAGACGCCCGGTTCCAGGCTGGCTCGCAGCGGCGTGACGCCGCGGGGCTGGGCCGCGCCCGGCATCCGCGTGCCGGGATCAACGGGCCGGATCCAGACGGCGCTCCGCGTCGGGGCATCCACAACCAGCGTCCCGGTCGTTCGACTCGGCCATAGCGACACGGTTGCAGTCGACACCACCAGGAGCCCGACGGCGGCCGCTCCGATCCGCTTTGGGTTCCGCCTTGCCCTCGCGACCCAGTCCCTCCACGGGATCATGGGGGCTCGGAGCCGCCCATGGATCGCTCGGTCCAAGGTCGCGGCCATCTCGGACGCCGAGCGGAACCGATCCTTGGGATCGAACGCGGTCGCCCGTCGGCAGATGAGCGCCAGCGCGGGGTGCACAGATCTGGAATCAGCTGCCGGATCGAAGAAGGCCCGGCCCCTCCAGTGCCGCTTGACCGCGTCGGCGTCCTTGCCGGGCAGGGCCTTGGTGAGCGTGAGCCCCTCGAACAGGACGAGGCCCAGACTGCATATGTCGGAGGCGGGGCCCATTGGCGCCTCGGAAACGCCGAGCTGCTCCGGGCTCATGTACGCCGGGGTGCCGGGCTGGGAGCCGGAACGGGTCAGCGTCGTCGCATCGAGGTCTTTGGCGATGCCAAAGTCGGTCAGGCGAGGCAATCCGGCGCCATCCAGCAGGATGTTGCTCGGCTTCACGTCCCGATGCACGACCCCGGTGCCGTGGGCGTGCCCGAGCGCGGCAGCACCCATCGGACCCACTCCGCGACATTCCAGCACCACGCGTCCGGAACCTCCGAGGGCCGAGACTCGGCCGACGCATCCGCCGCCCGCGTTCGGCGGCGATCCGCTCCTCGAGGGACTGGCCTTCAACCAGCTCGAACACGAGGTACCGCACGCCGGCGACGACGCCGCTCCGCAGCAGTGGCCGATCGCAGGATGGTCGAGCGCTTGGCCGCATCGCCCTCACGATCCAGATCGCCTCTCGGCCTCCGGCGACAGGAACGACGCCATGACCTTGACCGCCACCTCGCGGTCGAGCTCGCGGTCGTGCACTTTGATACACCGCGCCCCATTCCGCCTTGCCCGATCTCGCCGACGATCGTCAGGCCCGCCTCTTCCAGGCACTCCGGGCACTTTCGGCTCGGGAACACCTCGCGGGCGGTCCGATCGAGCGGCCCGACTCGCGGGTGGCGCACCACGAGTTCTCGGAGCAGCTGCCGCCTCTCGACAGGCTCCAAGGCCGCGATGCGGGCGTCTGCGCACGGGCGTCGAGCTCCAGAAGGGCTTCCAGCTCCTCGAACTCACGCTCCCCAAACAGTCCTGGTGCCATTCCACCCCTCCATTGCGCGGTTCCCTCGTCGAAGAGTCGACCGCGGTGGCCGCGGCCGATCAGCGGTCCCGCGGCCGATCCGAACGGGATTGGAATTCCACATCTCCGTGGCCGAGTCGACGGACGAGCCACGCCTTCGTGGCCTGCCAGCGACGCCCAACCGTCGCGGTGGAGAGCCCCATCAGCTCCGCGATCGCCTCGTCCCGAAGGCCCGCGAAGAAACGCAGCTCGACCAACCACGCCCGCTCGGGCGAGACCCGCTCGAGTTCGTCGAGGGCATCCGATAGCTCAAGGAGGTTGAACGAGCCGGACGCGGCCTCGACCCCCTCAGTCAGGGGTACCCGCGACCAATCACGTCCTCGTCCTTCCGACCTGGCCCGCTTGGCGCGGTCGGCCAGGATCCAGCGCATGACCTTGCTGGCGACGCGATAGAAGTGCTCGCGGGAGGCGAAATCCGGCCGCTCGCCCTTGAACAGTTTCATGAAGAACTCGGACACAAGCTCCGGAGGGTCCAGGGACCGCCACGGCGGCAACTGCGCGAGCCGCTGGCTCGCCCGCTTGAGCAGTTCGTCGTGGACCAATTGAAAGAGCCGCGCCATCGCCTGCGGATCGTCCCGCGACGCCACGCGCAGCAGCAGCGTGATCTCGCCTGCCTCATCCCGTACCGGGTCTGTGGCCACGCCCCCTCCCATAAGGACATTGGGATTCCGTGATGGCGGAACCCCGATTCTCTCGACTCTGCTGTGGCATGGTACAGACCGGTGAAGCTTCTTCCAAAGGCGTCCATGGATCCCCGTCGGGGCCCGCAAGGAGGGTGGGCCCCGATGGGATCCACAACGCGGAACGCCCGGTCGCGTCATCCCTCAGATTCGTGGGGTCGGACCCAGACGGAACCACAGATCCGTTGGGCGAGCCGATCACGTCGGCTCCGCGAGCCCTGAGCGACCGAGAACTGGCCGCCCGGCTTCGGACGGCCGTCGGTGCGCTGCCGGTGTCCAAGGTGGCCGAACGCGTCAACATGAACAGCGAGACCGTGCGCCGGTACCTCACGGGGGCGAGCAAGGTCCCCGCGACCGCGGTCGCGCGCCTCGCGGTCGAGTTCCAGGTCAATCCGGCGGAGCTCCTCGTGGCGTACCCGCCGGAAACCGACGCGGCTCGGAACGCCGAGTCCTCAGTCGCCGTGCCGTTGGAGCGGCTCCGTGGCCTGCGCGATCGGCTCGCCGGCATGCGTGAGACGCTTGCGTGGCTGGAGTCCGAGTTGCAGTCGGCCGCGCGATCGGTGACGGAACTCGCGGAAGCCAAGCCCGCCGTCTAACCAGAGGTTCGGCGACCCGCGTCCCAAGGAAGAGAAGGAGACAGACGGATGGCAGCCATCGAGTTCCCGATCCAGCCCACTTCCAGGCTCACCCCTCCCCGCCGCGCCTCTTATTCCCCCGCAGAGGTCACGCCGGTGGACCGGCCGGTACTCGCCAGGGCAACGGGCCCGGTGCCGGGGTCGGGCGGCAACAAAATCGAGGCGATCGGCGTGAATCGCCCCCTCACCATCGAGATCGCGTACGTGCACACCGGCATCCCCACGCGGGGCATGGGGGACGACCTGCTGGTGACGTCATCCGTGAAGAAGCTCCCGGTGTACGCGAGCGCACCGCGCGCGGTGAACGCGCTCGTCCCCGATCTGAGGAAGGGGATGGACACTCGATTCGACGCCCTGCCCGCCAACCTGAACGCCACCCCCGTTGTGTACCACTCGCCAGCGCAGACGGAACGTGGCGTGGTGGTCACCATTGAGCTCGTGTGGAATCGCTTCAACAACGAGCTCGTCCAGCGCGTCGCCGGGTTCCTGGGCGGCGCCGCCGGCATCCCGCTGTTCGCGCCGGCGGGCTCGTACCTGCTCGCCGGGTCCGTTCTGCTCAAGTCGATCGGGAACCTGCTCGAGCGTCTCATCGACGGCCGAGCCTTGTTTGCGGACACGCTCACGCTCAGCCTGGGCCGCCCGGGCCTCGAGGACACCCCGGCGAGCTACCACGTGCTGTTCGGCAACTCCATCGCGATCGAGCGTT
>JAWKTE010000024.1:0-58296 GCA_041401985.1 Phycisphaerales bacterium | reverse complement strand
CTGCGCACACAAGCGCGCCGGGTACAGCAGCACCGTCGCATCCGCCGGGATCGCCAGTTCCTCGCGCACGCGGGCCCGCTCGCCCGCGTCCGACGCCCAGATCGACGGGTCCACGTTGATGTGGCACACCTCGATCCGCTCGCCCTCGCCGCCGCGATCGACCATCCACCGCTTGAGGTGCTCGCTCACGACGATGTTCAGGTCGAGCATGTCCTGCGTGGCCGCGGCGTAGCGCGGGTAGCCGCCGGTCTTCCAGCCTTCTTCTTCGATGTGCGTCAGGTCCACATACGCCGGCTCAGGGCAGCACGACCGCAGATACGGCAAGACGTGGTAGCCCAGTTCGCTGTTGGTCACCATCACCACATCCGGGCGACGGCTCTCGATCAGGTACCGCAGGAACACGACGCGGTCCGGCGGGCGCAGGAACCGCTCGGTCACGAACACGTCCGGCGTCAGGCGCGCGTACTGGGCCAGCCACGACTGGTCGCCCTCGAGCGTCGTCGCGACCGAGACCTCCCAGCCGCGCTTGGTCAGCTGCTCGATCAGATCGAGGTTGAACTTGTCCGCCCCGCCGAACCGCAGCCACGGCACGATCATCATGAGCCGCGGCTTAGTCTTCGCCAGCGGATTCGCCACCGGCGCCTCGGCGGGCAGCGGGGCCATCGCCGTCGGCCACGTCGGCTTCGGGCGCGGCAGCCCGCGCCCGTACAGGTCCGCGTACTTGGCCTTGAGTTCCGCGGTGAACCGCTCCTGGTTCGGCCCGCGGTCCCAGTTGCCCCACGACGAGTTGTGGTTCGGGCGACGCCGGTACCAGTCCAGGAACTCCGGGATGCACGTGCCCCAGTGCCCGGCGCTCGCGCACCGCAGCCAGAAGTCCCAGTCCTCAAGACCCTTGCGGTTGGCCTCGTCGTACCCGCCCGCGGCCTGCCACACGCTCTTGCGCACCACCGACGTCGGCGTCACCAGGTTCTCGTGCAGGAACGCGTCGATGTTGTGGAACCCGCGCCCCCACAGGTAGTTCTCGTGCCCGAACCCCACCGTCCACCCGCACACGAACCCCCACTGCGGGTTCGTCCGCAGGAACCACACGCACTTCTCGAGGAACGTCGGCTCGGCCATGTCGTCCGAGTCGATCTGCATCACCAGATCGCTCCGGGCCGCGGCATACCCGGCGTTGCGGGCCGCCGACAGCCCGCGGTTCTCGGGCAGGTCCAGCACGCGGACCCGCGGGTCGCGCTGGCGGTAGTCGTCGAGCACGCCCCGGGCCTCGGGGTCGGGCGTGCCGTCGTTGACGATGATCCACTCCCAGTCCTGGAACGACTGGTTGAAGATCGACGCGGCGGTCTCGTGGAAGATCGGGCCGGTGTTGTAATACGGCGTGATGATCGAGACGGCGGGCACCCGCCCCGCGTCCACACTCCCCACCCCCGCGTGCGGGGGAGGTGTCGGACGAGGCTCGGCGAGTCCGACGGAGGGGGCAGCCCGCCCGTCCGCACCCCGCGGCCCATACCCGTACCCCGGGCGCTCCGGGTGCACCGGCGTGCGGGCGTAGTCGGGTTGCCGAGGGTCGATCATCCCCCGTCCATCCTCTCTCGCGTGTGGGGAGCGTGCCACGCCCGGGCCGGCCTCGAACCGGCCCGCGACGGCCAGCGTCGTCGCCGGAGGCGGTGTCCGCCAGGGCCGTCGCCCGGGCCCGCGGCCCCGGCGGGCCTTCCCCCACCAGCCTGCATCGTTGCGGGGGTGGGGGCGGGAGTCACGTCCGGGAATGGGAGCAGGACTTTGGACCGGAAAAAATGGAACGGCGGAGGCGGCGTACCGATATACAACGATATGCTGGATCTTTCGGACACGACGACCAGGCACGGCCCGTCACGGACGCTCGGCTCTCCTGAGCCTCAGTGCGAGCAGCAGGGACGCGATGGCGACAAGCCGGTCAGAGTTGGATCGACAAGGCGGCGGGCCGAGCCCGGCTACCTGCGTGGAGCGTGCTGTACTCCCGATCGGCGAGAGCCGAGGCCGGGGACTTGTCGACGGAGTCAGCATCACCCCGGCGTCGCGACCTCAGTGTGCAGAACCGCAAGACATCACGCAGTCGACGGGGCGTCGGATCCGTCAGGCAAACCCCTGTCTTCGTCGGAACGCTGGAACAGAATCCGAAAGCCGATGTTCGGCGACCGGGCGAAGGTTCCGCAGACGCGACACTGGACAGATCTCTCGTCGAGTTGGAAGGTGAGGGATGGCCATTCCAGGATTTGAACAACCGGTCGCGAGCCAACGAGCATTGTTCGTGATGGCCATCACCGGGGTGGTGGCCGACATCCGCTGCGAACTGAGCGGGACACTGACCCATCCTCTGCGCGTCAAGGAGTACGGCCAGACGAAGGATAGTCACGCTGCAGACCATGCTCGAGTCGATCGTCGGAGACGATGCCGAACTGGTCGAGATGGCCGATGCGACTCAACGACACCGCGAAGTGCGATTGGCGGCGTGCCGCGGATGCAGGGCTCGCCGAGGCCAACTGGACGCCGGAGATCGCTGACCGATTCTGGATTGCCCCAGAGCCACATCAGCCGCTCATCGAGAACGGCAAACTGAGTCCATCGAGAGCAACGATCGAGAAGATCGCTGGCTGCGCGAAGCCGCTCACCGACTTTATTGCAATGCCTAGTCGGGTCGCACGCCCGCACCCTTCCCACCGCCTCCCCCACCAACTTCCGCTCCCGCGTCACCACCGTGATCCGCGTCAGACCGAACGGCTGCACCAGTTCGTCCCGCGTCGCCGGCGGGCCGCCGTCCCAGCCGAAACGCCGCTGCAGGAACGCACGCGACGCATCCCTCCATCATCGCGGCCCCCGCGCGGACACGCGGGTCCGGCTCCGTCCACGCCTGCCAGCCGCACACCGACAGGCTCCAGTCCGCGATCGGCGTGCCCCCCGTCAGCCGCGGCGTCGCACGCGGCCTGGCGTCGTCCGGGCGGGCGTGCTGCCTCAGCCACCGCACCACCGCCCGGTCGATCGCCAGCCCCGCCGGGGCCGCCAGACGCCCGGCCACCTTGCCCGCCGCCGGGAACGGGTCGTACGCGTCGATCGCCTCGCCCACGCCGCGGCACGCCAGCGCCACCAGCGCCGCCAGGTCTGCCCCCCGCACCTGGTCCAGCGGGCGTCCGAGGGCGCGACCGATCGCCCTGCGATCAGCCCCTGCTGTGGAGCACCAGCGCCTTCAGGCGCGATGCCCAGCGGAGGAGGTCTCGGCCAAGTCGATTGGCTGGGCGTCCGGCTTGGCCGGATCAAGCCCCGCGGCCAGGTCCGCCGCCCGGCGCACGAGCAGGTGGTACGCCTGGGCCCGCAGCCCGCCTTCGATCCCGACCGGGGCCAGCGTCGGGGGCGTGCCGCGGCCCACTCGAGCGCGTCAAGCACCGGCTGGGCATCCAAGCCAGTTCGGCACGGCTCCGCCTCCAGCACCCGATCCGCGGCATCCGACACGCCCGCCGAACCCGGTCGCCTCCACACCCTGCAGCAGCCGCGGTCGCCGCCGATTAATGCAGCGGACGACCGACACGGCGACCGTCGACCGGCGCCCAGCAGCCCCGGGTCCAGCGCCCGCCGCCACGCCCGCCACGCCAGACGCCGAACCGGCTCGTCGGGCGGCCCCGGAGCGTCGAAGATGCGGCGGCCTTCGGGCGTGCTTGGTCGTGGCGCTGCAGCACCTGTCGCACCGCCTCGTGGCTGCGGTCGAAGCGTCGCCAGGCGGCCGCCGCTTCGTTCAGCGAACAGCCGAACTCGCGGACCGGTACCGCCCGGCTCGCCGGATGATCCTCGCCTCGATCTCGGCGGATCCGCGTGAACTTGCGGGCCTTGGCGATGGTCCGCCCTTGGCGGGCCTCGAACGCCCCGACAATGTCGGGCGTGAACGCGAGCCGCACCTTCGCGTCGCTCCCGATGACCCGCCGGGCGACCAGGCCCCGCTTGCGGTACCGGTCCAGCGTCTTGCGGCTGACCGACCACCGGGCCGCCAGGGCCTCGGTGTCCAGCCAGCCCTCGGGCAGGTCAGGCTCGCCCAGGCGGGGCCGCGTCGGACAGGTCCACGAACGCGGAAGATCGGCCAGCAAAGCGTCGCCCAGGATGATCGCCGGCGACTCGAGCTTGGCCTCGTACCCGGTCACCCGGGCGATGACCCACGCCTCGTCGTAGGTGGAAGTCGCCAGCACCTCCCCGGCCAGCGACTCGGCCCGCTCGATATCCCGCAGCAGGGCCTCGCGCGGGGCGAAGCGCAGTTGGCGCGCCAGGTCTTCCAAGGCCGGGACCACCATGCGCGTCAGCGGTGGCATCGGGGCGAGGATACGGGGCGGGTGGCGTTTGGGATGCCGGGAGCGAGAATCGGCGTCCGAGAAAGAACCCCCCGGCGCAGGCGGGCCTTTCGGCGCAACCAGAGTATTCACAAGGCTTTGTGCGCCGCCAACGCCCCCACGCCTCGCCCACCGCCCTCGCGGCGTCCGATGCACCGGCATCGTCGCGGGGTCTCCCCGCTTTTGGTGGGTCGGTGTGGAGGATGTCGTGCAGGAGGGGTGGCGATGGCGCTACGGATCGGGGAGTTGCTCGAGCGTCGCGGGGTGCTCAACGCGTTGCAGCGGGACCAGATCCTGGCCGAGCAGCGCCGGAGCGGGCGTCCGTTCGGCGACCTGGCGGAGCGTCTGTTCGGCGTGTGCCCGCGCGACATCGAGCAGGCGTGGGCCGAGCAGTACGCCGCCCTGACCGAGCCGATCGACCCGCGCGAGGCGTGCGTCGACCCGGACGCGCTGGCGATGGTGACGGCCCGCCAGGCCTGGCAGTTTTCGCTGCTGCCGCTGCGGTTCTCGGGGGACGAACTGGTCCTGTGCAGCACGCAGACGCACCTGGCCCGGGCGATGCGGTTCGCGGCGTGGCGGGTGCCGCTGGCGACGCGGTTCGTCCTGGCCTCGCCCGCCCGCCTGGGCGAAGCCCTGGCGCGGCACTACCCCATGAACGGCATGCGGGCCGAGGACGCGGGCAACGAGGTCGGCATCGCGTCGCGATCGGTCTCGGGCGAGATCCAGGACTACGACCTGCACGAGCTCGAGTAGACGCCCCCATACCATCCGCACCTATGGCAGACGGCGCGCCACTCATCGGGATCGACCTCGGCGGGACCAACATCCAGGTTGGCGTCGTGCGCCCGGGTGCCGAGCTGGTCAAGGACGTGGTCGTCGGCGGGGCCAAGAAGAAGACCAAGGCCGACCAGGGGCTCGACGCGATCCTGGATCGCCTGGTCGATGGCGTGAACGCCGCGTGCCAGGACGCGGGCGTGGCTCTCGCGGACATCGCGGCCGTCGGCATCGGGGCGCCCGGCGTGATCGACCAGAACGAGGGCGTGGTGGTCGAGGCGGTGAACCTGCGGTGGAACGACGTGCCGCTGGCCCGCCTGCTGGGCGATCGCCTGGCCAAGCCGGTGGTCGTGGACAACGACGTGAACGTGGCCCTGTGGGGCGAGCGGGCCATGGGGTCCGCCGCGGGGCACGAGGACGTGCTGGGCATCTGGATGGGCACCGGCGTCGGCGGGGCCCTGATCCTGGGCGGGCGCTTGTACGAGGGGCACTGGAAGTCGGCCGGCGAGATCGGGCATATGGTCATCCTGCCGGGCAACCCGCCCGGCTCGCGGACGTTCGAGCAGAACTGCTCGCGCACAGCCGTCGTCGACGCGATGGTCCGGCTCATCCGCTCCAACCGCAAGAGCGTGCTGACCGACCTCTGCGGCGGGCAGTTCTCCAAGGCCAAGTCCCGCACCCTCGGGCGGGCCCTGGAGATGGAGGACCCGCTGACGGTCGAGGTGGTCGAGCACACGGCCGAACTGGTCGGCATCGTCGCGGCCAACATCGTGACGATGCTGAGCCTGCCGCTGGTGGTTCTGGGCGGCGGGCTGACCGAGTCGCTGGGCCAGCGGTTCGTGGACCTGGTGCAGCAAGGGCTGCGCGAGCACGCGTTCCCGGCCCGGTGCCGCGAGGCCAGGGTCGTCGCGTCTGCCCTGGAGGACCACGCCGGGGTGATCGGGGCGGCGATGGTGGCGGCCGAGCGCGTTAGGGTCGCCTAGGGCGATCCGACAAGCCGCGGCGTGCGAACGATCCGGCGTGGAGCCGAACGACCACATCCGAAGGCCGCGGCTGTCGAGGCGCCGCTTCCGCTGGCCGCTCAAGGCCGGCGTCGCGGTGGTCGTCACGACCCTTGTGCTGTTCCCGCGGGTGGATCTGCTCATCAGGAACATCGGGCACTGGGCGCGGCTGAACGAACTCATCGAGCCGGACGCGCCGGGCCTGGAGGCGCTCGAAGCCCGCGTGCGCGAGCGGTTGGCGACGCCATCCACCGGAACCGAGCCAGGGCAAGCCTCTCCGCCGGCCGTGGAAAACCCCGCACTCGTGCTCGCGACGACACAGGCCGTGGTCGAGCAGGCGATCCCCTACGCCTGGGACTGGGAGACCTGGGGCGTGGCGGACTACGTGCCGCGCGTCGGGGAGACGCTGGCCAAGGGCCAGGAGGACTGCGACGGGCGGGCCGTGGTGGCCGCGTCGCTGCTGCGCCGGATGGGGTTCGACGCGCGGCTCGTCTCGGACATGGGGCACGTCTGGGTGTGGACGCCCGCGGGCGAAACGATGAGCCCGGGCGAACTGGCCGGCGGCGAGGCATTTCTACGCCAAGGTGAGAACGGGTCCGAGGTCAATCTCGCGGCGGTGTTCAACGCACGGTCGATCGCCTACGACTGGGCCAGGAACCTGGCGTACGGCGTGGCGGTCTTTCCCGCCTGGCGCGAGGCGGTCCTCGTGCTGCTCGCCTGGGGTCTGGTGCTCGGGCGGTGCCCGAAGTGGGGCGGGGCGATTCTCGGACTGGCGGTTCTGGTCGCGGGGTGGTGGGTCGTGCGGGTCGGCGGGGCGGACTACTGGAGCCCGCGGATCGGTCTGGTGTGGCTCGGGTTCGGGATGGTGGCGGTTGGGATGGTCGGGGCGTGGGCGGCGCGTCGGCGGGCGTCCCCGGCTTTGTCTGCCCAAGATGCTTGACGCGGGGGCAGGCATCATGGATGCTCTGCTCTGGTTTCGGGCTCTGGGGGCTCAGCGGGGCGGTCGCCCCACGGGTTTGCATGGCAAGCAGCGAGAAACCGGTCGCGTGATCGGGCGTCGGGTCGTCGCCGCGTGTGCGGTGTCGTGCCCGCTTTGGATCGAGGGTTCCGGCGGGGCCTGGCCACGCCGCGTGCGGGGTTGAAGGGGACATGATGAACAGCAAGGCGATGGTCGTTCTGGCGGTGGCGGGGCTGGCGGCGAGCGTGGCGATCGGCGACACCACGGCGGGGTCCGTGCTGGCGTCGCTCGAGCGGCCCGCGCCCGTCGGGCTCGAGCTTCGTGCCGGGTTCGTGGACACCTCCGCGCCAGTGGGCAACCTGGGCGGGCTGGCCGGGACCACGCCCGACACGGGGCGATACGTCGTCCAACTTGACGGGCCGATGACGCCCGAGCGGTGGGCGGCCATGGAAGCCGCGGGCGTGGCGATCGGCGACTACCTGCCGACCAACGCCTGGATCGTCGATCTGTCGGGCGCGGACGCGGCCGGCCTGGACGGGCTGGGCTTCGTCCGCTGGCACGGCGAGTACGAGGCGGCGTGGAAGGTCGACCCGGAGGTCGGCGCCCGCGTGTTCACGTCGCCCGAGCGGATCGAACTGCTCAACACGGGGCGGGCCCTGCTGGACGTGACGCTGTTCGACGGCGCGGGCATCGTCGAGGGCGTGACCGGCCTGGCGAGCATCCCGGGCGTGAGCGTGCTGCACATGCTGAACCTGGGCGGCAACGAGCAGATGACCGTCGAGTGCGACCTCGACGACGTCGCGACCATCGCCGCACTGCCGATCGTGCAGTTCATCGAGGAGGCGCCCGACGTGGCCCTCCGCAACGGCACCACGACCTGGATCGTCCAGAGCAACCAGACAAACGTCCGGTCCATCCACGACCGCGGGCTGCACGGCGAGGGCCAGATCGTCGGCATCCTCGACAGCAAGGTCTTCCAGACCCACTGCTCGTTCAGCGACACCAACCCGATCGGACCCACCCACCGCAAGATCGTCGCGTACAACACCACCTCCGGGGCCTCCAGCCACGGCACCCACGTCGCGGGCACCGTCGTGGGCGACAACGGCGTGATCGGCGACCTGCGCGGCATCGCGTACATGGGGCGCCTGGCGTACGACGACACCCCCTCGTTCAACGAGACCTCGGTCTACACCGTGCTCGTGCAGCACCACAACCAGGGTGCCCGCGTCCACACCAACTCGTGGGGCAACGACGGGACGACGGCGTACGACAGCCTGTGCCGCGGCTTCGATCGCTTCCAGTACGACTTTGAGGACAGCCTCGTGCTGTTGGCGGTGACCAACACCAGCACGCTCCGGAACCCGGAGAACGCAAAGAACCTCATGGCGTGCGGCGCGACCAACGACACGCCCAGCCAGGCCAGCCACTGCACGGGCGGCGTCGGCCCCACGGCCGACGGTCGCCGCAAGCCGGAGATCTACGCCCCGGGCTGCGGGATCCTCTCGGCCAGCAGTTCCAACTCGTGCGGGACGAGGAGCCTGTCGGGCACGTCGATGGCCACGCCCGCGCTGGCCGGCTCGTCGATGCTCGTCCGCCAGTACTTCACCGACGGGTTCTACCCGAGCGGCGCGGCGAGCGCGAGCGACGCGTTCACGCCGACGGGCGCGCTGGTCAAGGCCGTCATGCTCAACTCGACCGTCGATATGACCGGCGTGGCCGGATACCCCTCCAACCTCGAGGGCTGGGGTCGCGTGCTGCTTGAGGACGGGCTGTACTTCCCCGGCGACTCGCGGCACCTCTATGTCGAGGACGTCCGCAACGCCGATGGCATGACCACCGGGCAGTCCACCGAGTACGCCGTTGATGTCGCCTCCTCCGGCGAGCCGCTGAAAGTCACGCTGACGTGGATCGAGCCCGCGGCCTCGGCCGGGGCGGGCAACCCCGTCATCAACGACCTGACGCTGCAGGTCGTTGCGCCCAACGGCGCGACGACGTACCTGGGCAACGTGTTCAGCGGCGGGCAGTCCACGACGGGCGGCGCGGCCGATCTCAAGAACAACGTGGAGATGGTGCTGGTCAACACGCCGACACCCGGCGAGTGGACCGTCCGCGTCGTCGCGACTGCGGTGCAGGGCGCGACGCAGGGCTACGCCCTGGCCGTCACCGGCAACGTCTCGCCCGCCACCGGCTGCGCCCCGGACCTGACGACCGGCGCGGTCGCCGGGCAGCCGGGCTACGGCGTGCCCAACGGCATCGTGAACAACGAGGATTTCTTCTATTACCTCGCGCAGTTCAGCGCGGGCAACCTCGCCGTCGCCGACCTGACCACCGGCGCGGTGGTGGGCCAGCCCGGCTACGGCGTGCCCAACGGGATCATCGACAACAGCGATTTCTTCTACTACCTGGCGATCTTCGCCGCGGGCTGCTGAGCGGCCCAGGACGAGCAGCCGAACCTCGCGAAGCCCGGGCTCCTCGGCCCGGGCTTTGTCATTGACGGCGTGCGCCCCCGCGCGTTATAAAGACGCGGGGCTCTTGGGGGCAGCGTCCGGCGACACCGCCGGGACGCGGGGTTTTCGTGCACCCATCGTCGCGGCCGATCGGCCCGCGCACGCACCGAGAGCGATTCGGTCGCGGTGCGCGAGCGTGCGTAGCGGTCGTCGCCACGGCCTGTCTCGATGCCGGCTGAGCCCGGCACGGTTGGGGGTCACAACGATGAGAGCGATCATGATGGCGTCGGCGGTGGCCGCGTGCGCTGGCCTGGCGATGGCCCAGCACAGCGACGACTACGAGACCGGGTACACGGCCTCCGATGTGGGCGTCGATCTGAACGGGCAGAACGGGTACTACCTGCCGGCGGCCGGCGGGCAGACCGCGCTGCTGTTCACCTACGCCGCCAACGCGCTGGGATTCCCCGCGAATCCCGGCGGCGGGACCAACTTCGTCGGCGGCACCGGGCCCGGCCCGCTGTTCCTCCGCTCGCAGAAGGACATCACCTATCCCACGACGGGTCTGGTCACCATCGCGTACGACCAGGCCGCCAAGTTCCTCGGCACGCTCCCGGCGGCCCAGAACATCGGCAGCGTGTCCACGCAGGTCTTCCCGGACAACCAGGGCACGTTCATCGCGCTGGTGACCTGGAGCGACCCGATGACCGCCGCCAACTGGAACGCCGACTACGTCTGGTTCGACGCCGCGGGACTGCAACTCCAGGAGCAGGTCGCCGACCCCGCGTTCCAGAACCTGATGGTCGACCACTGGTACCGGCGCTCGACCACCATCGACATGGCCACCAACCAGATCGTCGAGGTCTCCATCACCGACCTGGCCACCAACACCACCACCACGGTCAATCCCGTTGGGCGCTACGGCGTCGGCGGCGCGGCCGGCGTGCCCAACCTCACCGGCTACCGCTACTTCATCGGAACCACCGTCGCCGGCAACACGATGGGCTTCGACAACATCTCCATCGAGGGCCAGGCTCCCACCTGCGAGCCGGACCTGACCACCGGCGCGATCATGGGCCAGCCGGGCTACGGCGTGCCCAACGGGGTGCTGAACAACGACGACTTCTTCTACTACCTGGCCGAGTTCGCCGCCGGCAACGTCGCCGTCGCCGACCTGACCACCGGCGCCATCGCGGGCCAGCCGGGCTACGGCGTCCCCAACGGCGTGATCACCAACGACGACTTCTTCTACTACCTGGCCATCTTCGCCGCCGGCTGCTGAGCCCGAATCCGATCCCGTCTTCCCCAACGCCCGGCCCGCGCCGGGCTTTTTTTCGCCTCCCCGCACAAAGGCGACAGATCTATCGTATTTTGGGTATCAACCACCGGCGGCCCGCCACCTCTTCGCAGATGCGGCGGGCTCCGCCGTCGATCGGATACGGAGGAAACACAATGCGAAGAATCCTCGCCCCCGCGGCCGTACTGCTGGCGGCCCCGTTCGCGCTCGCCCAGCCGCGATACGAGTTCATCCTCGTCGACTCGTTCAACCCCACCTACTCGCTGCGCGAGACGTACCTCCGCGGCATCAACAACCAGGGCGTCGCCTGCGGCGAGGCCACCCAGGCCAACGGCTTCGGCTACGCCGGGTTCGTGTGGACCGAGGCCGACGGCAAGACGCAGGTGCCGATCTCGTACCCGCGGGCCGTGAACAGCAGCGGCCTGGTCGTCGGGCACCTGGGCGTGCACGATCTGGGGTCGGCCCAGACCACCAGCCCGCCGCTCCTGCCGGGCACCTACATCGGCCCGTCCTTTTTCGGGGTCAACGACGCCGGCGTCGCCGTCGGCGCCATCCAGATCTGCAACTGCTCCAACTCCGCCGGCACGCTGCAGATCCCGTACCTCTGGGACGCCGTCAACGGCGCCAGGACCATCGGCGTGCCCAACGCCAAGGGGCTGCGCCGGGTCAACAACTCGGGCGTCGCGATCGGCTGGACCACGGGCAACTCAAGCCCCGACGGCTTCTTCGTCGACATCGCCACGGGCGTCTACACGATGATGTCGCAGGTCTTCCCCTCGTCCGTGGGCGTCGGGGCGATCTCCGCAACGGACATCAACGACGCGGGCGAAATCGTCGGCTCGCGCGAGGGCCAGTTCCCCGTGTACACCTACGGGTACGTCTACTCCCCGATCACCGGCGTCGAGATCCTGCCGTTGCCGGGCCCGCCGTACCAGCAGGCCTTCGCTCCCGTTGCGCTCAACAGCTCCGGCGAGATCGTCGGGCAGATCTACATCAACGGCTCGGCCCGCGCCTGCTTCTATGACGCGACCGATGGAATCCGCGACCTGAACGACCCCGATCTTGTCGCCGGCATCCCCGCCGGCTTCACCCTCGCCGCGGCCAACGACATCAACGACTCGGGCTGGATCGTCGGCTACGGGTTCGGCGGGGGCGGGTTTACCCGCTCGTTCGTGCTCCGACCCACGCAGCCGCCCTGCGAGCCGGACCTGACCACCGGCGCGATCATGGGCCAACCGGGTTACGGCGTGCCCAACGGGGTGCTGAACAACGACGACTTCTTCTACTACCTGGCCGAGTTCGCCGCCGGCAACGTCGCCGTCGCCGACCTGACCACCGGCGCCATCGCGGGCCAGCCCGGTTACGGCGTCCCGAACGGCGTGATCACCAACGACGACTTCTTCTACTACCTGGCCATCTTCGCCGCCGGCTGCTGAGCCGCCGCGACCGCACCTTTCGGCACGTCCGAGTTCACTCCCGACGCCCCGCGCGGCCCCGGTTTCCGGGGCCGCGCGGGGTGTTTTCTTGGCGTGCCGGGCACTTTCTGTTCTCGTGTTTGGAGCATGGAAGGCATCGCGTCTTGTAGACTTGTTGCGCCTCGTCCCCGGGGGAACCTTCATTACGAGAGGAGTCTGACAATGAACCGTGCAACACGCCTGGTGGCGGTCTGTGGGTGCGCGCTCGTGGCCGGCATGGCCTGCGCGCAGGAGTCCGAGGAGACCAGCGGGCTGGTCCCGGGCTACACGCCCGACATGCCCCCGCCGCTGGCCCAGTACGAGTCGCCGCTGGCGATCGACTCCGGCCCGCTCACCGCCGTCGGCCAGCCCGGCGCCTGGCGCCTGGTCTACGAGACCACCGTCCGCGTCGAGGGCGCCGACTGGCTGCGCCTCAAGTTCGAAGAGGCCACCATGGGCGGCACCGCCGACCTCGACGGGGCGTACATCATCGTCCGCTCCCAGGAAGACGGCTACTACCAGTTCCTCAACGGTCGCCACCTCCGCGAGTGGTACAACACCTCGGCCTACTTCAACGGCGACGCGGTCGACGTCGAGGTCTACGCCCAGCCCGGCACCAGCCCGAGCCGCCTGCGGATGAGCACCGTCATCGCCGGTTCGCCCCAGCCGATCCCGGAGTCGATCTGCGGCCCCACCGACGACCGCACCCTCTTCGACGATCCCCGCATCGGTCGCCACCTGCCCGAGGGCTGCACCGGCTGGCTGTTCAACGGCCTGCCCAACGGCCTGCTCGCCGCCGGGCACTGCGGCGTCAGCGCCGGCGACGTTGTGCAGTTCCACGTCCCGCTCTCGGTCGGCGGCCTCCAGCACCCCCCGCCGCAGGACCAGTACTCCGTCGACGGCACCAGCGTCCAGACACAGCCCGGCGGCACCGCCCCCGGCAACGACTGGTGCTTCTTCGGCTGCTTCGACAACTCCACCACCGGCATCGCCCCGGGCGTCGACGCCGGCGACACCGTCAACCTCTACTCCACCATTCCCGGCACCGTCGGCGACATCCGCATCACCGGCTACGGCACCGGCGGGCAGCAGTCCACGTGGACCCAGGTCGGCAAGACCCATGTCGGGCCTTTCGCCGGCATCAGCGGCACCACGCCCTCCTACGTGACCGACACCACCGGCGGCAACTCCGGCTCGCCCATCATCGACGAGAACACCGGCATGGCCATCGGCATCCACGGCTACGGCGGATGCACCAGCACGGGCGGCTCCAACTCCGGCACAACCATCGCCGCCGCCGGCTTCCAGAACGCACTGGCCAACCCGCTGGGCGTCGCCGGCAACACCGCCGTCTCGTTCAACTACCTCAGCGGCCGCCCCGAGATCGTCGATCCCAGCGGCGGCACCGCCTTCACCGTCCAGATCATGGGCTCCGGCTCGACCCAGATCGTCCCGGCCTCCGTCCGCTTCAACGTCGACACCGGCTCGGGCTTCGTCGCCCTCACGCCCGCGCCCACCGGCCAGCCCAACACCTGGGAACTCGTCGTGCCCGCCAGCACCTGCGGCAGCACCGTCGACTACTTCGTCTCCGTCGACCTTGTCGGCGGCGGCAGCACCACCAACCCCCCCGCCGGCGCGGGCGCACCCTACAACGCGCTGTCGGCGTCCGGCATCGACATCGACTTCGAGGACAACTTCCAGACCAACATGGGCTGGGTCGCCACGGCCGACGCCAGCACCACCACCGGCTTCTGGGATCGTGAGGTGCCCAACCCCGGCTTCACCCGCGGCGAGCCCACCGCCGACGCCGACGGCTCGGGCATCTGCTACGTCACCGGCAACACGCTCGACGAGGACCTCGACGGCGGCGCGGTCTACCTGACCAGCCCGCCCTTCAACGTCACGCAGCCGGGCACCACGCTCGAGTTCGCCTACTGGTACAACGACTCGCCCAACGTCGTCGGCCCGGAGGACTTCTTCCGCGCCGACATCGCCACCAATGCCGCGGGCACGAACTGGCAGACCGCGTTCACCGCGACTTCCACCGCCGCGTCGTGGCGCAACCAGTCCATCAGCCTGCCGATGGGTGCCACGATCCGCGTCCGCTTCGTTGCCGCCGACAACGATCCGGGCGACGTCGTCGAGGCCGGCATCGACGCGGTCCGCATCAGCCGCGTCGTCTGCTCCACCGGCTGCGCCCCGGACCTGACCACCGGCGCCGTCGCCGGACAGCCGGGCTACGGCGTGCCCAACGGCATCCTCAACAACGACGACTTCTTCTACTTCCTGGCCCAGTTTGCCGCCGGCAACCTCGCGGTGGCCGACATCACCACCGGCGCGGTCGCCGGCCAGCCGGGCTACGGCGTCCCGAACGGCGTCATCACCAACGACGACTTCTTCTACTACCTGGCCATCTTCGCCAACGGCTGCTGAGCAGAGCCCCACGCGCCAGCGTGGGGTCCGATCCCGCTGAGACGTTCCCATGACGAGGGGCGGGCCACCCGGCCCGCCCCTTGCTATTTCTCGTTCGAACGCCGCGTAGAGTGCGCCATGCATGGTGACGCACCGCTGATCGTCGGGGCCGGGCCGGTCGGGCTTGCGGCCGCGGTGTTCCTCGCGGCCGGAGGCGTTCGCGCCCGCGTGATCGAGAAACGCGCGGCCCCTTCGCTGCTGTCCAAGGCGCTGGCGATCAATCCGAGAACTCTGGAGATCCTCGCCGAGTTCGGGATCGCCGAACGACTCCTCGCGGAAGGGCGGAAGATCGTCGGCGCGAAGTTCGGGACCGATCCGGGCCGCGCCGCCACCGTCCCCTTCTCGAGCCTCAAGCACCGCTACCCGTTCATGCTCGCGCTCTCGCAGGCGGCCACCGAGCGCATCCTCGAGTCGGAACTGGAGCGTCTCGGCGTCCGCGTCGAGCGTTCGACCGAGCTGATGCGATGCGGCCCCTCCGAAGCCGGAGCCCGCGCGTTCGTCCGCGCCGGCTCAGGCCCGGAAGTCCGACTCGACTGCCCCTGGATCCTCGCCGCCGATGGTGCCCACAGCACCGCCCGCGCCTCGCTCGGCATCGCCTTCTCGGGCGACACCATGCCGGAACAGTGGCACCTGGCCGACGCGGCGTTGGACACGGGCCTCGCCGACGACCACGCCCATGCGTTCATCCTGGCTCGGGGCGAGTTCCTGTTCATGATCCCGGTCATCGACCACACCCTCGCGGCACACGGGCCCGTCTGGCGGATGTTCTCGAACCGCCAGAAACCCCTCGAGCGCCTCGCCCCCACATTGGGTCGCCCGACAGCCGACCCGATCTGGGAGTCCGCGTTCACGATATCGCACCGCGTCGCGGATCGATTCCAGCGCGCCCCGGTCTTTCTCGCCGGAGACGCCGCGCACATCCACTCGCCGGCCGGGGCCCGAGGCATGAACCTCGGCATCGAGGACGCGCGGGTGTTCGCCGGGATGGTCCTCCGCGGCAGTGCCGACCGATACGACGTGCGCCGCCGCCACGTCGACGCCGCCGTGGTCCGACGGGTCCGGCTGCTGACCCGCACGGTCAGCGGCCACGGACCACTCGCGCCCTTCCGGGGGCTCCTGCCCGCGCTGGCGCGCCTCGCCCCGATCCGCCACGCCATGGTCGCCACGCTCACCGGCACCGACCACCCGCTCGATCGCGGTTGATCGCCCCGAGCCCGCCGGGACAGCCCGCCGACGACGGGTCCAAGGCTGTCCCACACGCTCACGCTGGCGTCGCGCCCGCCCGCCGCAGCACGCACCACAGCGTCCCTTCCCGGACATTCGCGCTGCCCAGCAGGTTCTCGCCCTGGCGGGTTCGCCACGACGGGCAGCCGCCGGGTTCCGTGTCCATCTGCTCGACCTCGAACCCCGCCAGCCTTCCCCGCTGGGTCAGGAACTCCACCGCCTCCTCGTGCCCGAAGAACCAGCGGTGCCGGTCCGCGGGCGGGTCCACCGGCAGGCCGTAGTACTTCAGCCGACCCTGCGACCCGTTGGCGATCGCGTCCATCAGCGCGTGCAGCGGGTTGGGCAGCGACACCACCACATGCCGCCTCGACGCGCGGCACAGTCCATCGAACACCGCGTGGCACCGCTCCAGGTGCTCGAGCACGTCCGTGCACACTACGGTGTCGAAAGATTGGTCCCCGACCGGCAGATCTTCTTTGTCCAGGTTCACGACCAGGTCCGCGTCCGGGCGGATATCCACGCCGACGTACGCATCCGGGCGAGCGACCAGCCCCCGCAGCGGGGCCGCGTCGCACCCGACGTCCAGCACCGACCCGCCCAGGATGGCCCGGTACTTGTCCGCGATGTACGCGGCCTTCGTGGGGCGGTCCGTGTACGTGAGGCCGGTGGCGTACCGCGGACGGCCCGCCACGTCCGAAGCCGCCCGTTCCGGGGTTCCGATGCTGGTCGCGCTCATCCCGCCACCATCGACCAAGGCCAGCGCGGAACGGGACAACTCGCGACCGAGCGTTCCAGCCGCCCTGACCACCATCCAAACAAGTCCGATATCTCTCCTCCCGACACCCCCCTCGGACCGATGACCGGGCATCGCGGAGGCGATACCATGCTCGCTCTCAGGATGACCCCACGCCTGCCCGGCTGGGGCACAACCGACCTGGGTGCCGAATCGGCTGGCGAGGATGCCCGCCCCGGCGACCCCCGGACCCCCCCGATGGACACCTCCCCGGAGCGCACCCGCTTCGGCCCATACCGGCTCCTCCGCACGCTCGACGCCTGCCCGGCCGCCGATCGCCTGCTGGCGCTCCACGAGAAGCGCCTGACCAGCCACGTCGTGTACCGGTTCGGCGCCATGCGCGACGCCGCCGAGCGCCGGCGCTTCGTCGCCGCGGTCGAGCCGCTGGCCCGCGTCGCCCACCCCCACCTGCTCCCGATCGAGGAGTACTCGTTCGCCTCCGACGGGCGGGCCTGGGTCGTCACCCCCTATACGGGGAGCCAGGTCGGTCTGGTCACGCTGGCCCGCCTCGTCCAGGACAAGGGCGGGCAGATGTCGCCCCACGAGGCGACGCGGGCTTTGACCCACGTCCTCGAAGCCGTCGCCGCCGCCCACGCCGCCGGGCTGGTGCACGGACCGATCGGGGCCGACGACGTCCTGATCGACCGGCGCGGCTCGGCCGCCATCGAGTTGTACGGCGTGTCCCGCCGCCTCCGCGCCCTGCCCGACGCCGGCCTCGAGGCCGACGAGGCCCGGCGCGACGAGGTTCGCTCGGTCGTCACCCTGGGCTACCGCCTGCTGACCGGCCTCGAGCCCGCGGCCCCGGCGGTCTCGCCCACCAAACTCGTCAAACGCCTCGACCGGCGCTGGAACGAGTTCTTCGCGGCCGGCCTCGGTGATCGCCCGGGCACGCGTGCCGGCGACGAGCCCGCGGGCGGGTTCGCGACTGCCGAGGATGCGCTCGATGCCCTGCTGGGCACGGAGCGGGCGCCGATCGTTGTGGTGCCGGCTGCCGCGAAGCCCGCCAAGCCCGCCACGCCCATGCGCGGCGTGCCCAGCGTCCAGGCCTGACGCCGGATCGATCAACGGCGCGATTCGGCGGCCCTCGCCCGCCCGCCCGCTCCGTACCATCGAGCATGAGCGACCTCTCCACCAAAGCCGAGGCCGCCCGCGAGGGCGTGCTGCTGGCCTCGCTGGTCTGCCGCCAGGTCCAGAGCAGCCTCGGGCGCGTCCGCGAGATCACCAAGGACGACCGCAGCCCCGTCACCATCGCCGACTACGCCGCCCAGGCCATCGTCGCCTGGACCCTGCGCGAACGCCTCGGCGAGGTCATCCTCGTCGGCGAGGAGTCGTCCACCTTCCTCCGCCAGGACGAGCACCGCGCCCACCTCGAGGCCACGCTCGGTGCCGTCCGACAGATCTGGCAGGACTGGACCGAGGACGACCTGCTCCGCGCCATCGACCTGGGGCGGGGCGACGCCCACCACCCCGCCTACTGGACCCTTGACCCCATCGACGGCACCAAGGGCTTCCTCCGCGGCCAGCAGTACGCCGTCAGCCTCGCGTACATCGAAAGCGGCGAGCCGGCCATCGGCGTCATGGGCTGCCCGGCCCTGCCGCGGAACTTCGGCGCGTCCATGGACGCGGCCGACCCGCGCGGCTGCCTCTACGTCGCCATCCGGGGCTCCGGCGTCACCGAGGAAGACTGCGTCGATGGCGAAACCGATCGCACGAGCATCAACCGCTCCACCCACACGCAGGGCGATCCGATCACGATCTGCGCCTCGGTCGAGGAGGCCCACTCCGACCAGTCCGGCACGGGTCGGGTGCTGGCCCGCATCGGGGCCGAGCCCGACCCGCTGCGCCTGGACAGCCAGGCCAAGTACGCGGTGGTGGCCCGGGGCCAGGCCGACGCGTACCTGCGTCTGCCAACGCGCAAGGGCTACGTCGAGCGGATCTGGGACCACGCGGCCGGGGCCGTGGTTGCCGAGGAGTGCGGCTGCTCGGTGACGGACATCCACGGTCGGGTGCTGGACTTCTCGCAGGGCGAGGGTTTGGAGAAGAACAAGGGGATCGTGGTGGCGACGCCGCGGGCGCACGGGGCGATCATCGAGGCGATCGGGGAGTTGGGGCTGGCTTCGGCTTGATGCAGAACGCGGAGGGCGCGGAGTCCGGGCGGAGTGAGAGAGCGAGCCCTGCTCTACGTGTCTCGACCCGTTCTTCGCATCTCTTCGCGACCTCCGCGTTCCCCTCCGCGCCTCCGCGTTCGTCCAAGGAACCGACGATGACCGTGACCCCCCTCATCCTCGCCCCCATCCTCAAAGAGAAAGTCTGGGGCGGGCGTCGCCTCGAGCGGCTTGGCAAGGCCCTGCCGCCCGGGGTCCACATCGGCGAGTCGTGGGAGGTGGCCGACCTTGGCTCCACCAGCGTCTCGGGCGGCGGGGGCGGGGCCGAGCGGTCGCGCGTGGCTGAGGGTCCGGGTGGCGGCCCTCACGCCGGGCGCACGCTGCACGAACTGATGGACGAGTGGGGCGACGACCTGCTGCCGCGGCGTCTGCGGACCGCCTCGGGCGACTTCCCGCTGCTGGTCAAGTTCCTCGATGCGCGCGAGCACTTGTCGATCCAGGTCCACCCAAGCCCCGCCTACGCCGCGGCCCATCCCGACGCCCACCTCAAGACCGAGTGCTGGTATGTGCTCGACGCGGAGCCGGTGGAGGGCCAGGCGCCGGTCATCTACAAGGGCATCCGCCCCGGCGTCACGCCCGACGACTTCCGCCGACTCATCGCCGAGCAGCGCGTGCCCGAGGCCATGCTCGCCGTCCCGGCGATCCGCGGGCAACTGCACAACCTGCCCAGCGGCACGTGCCACGCCCTCGGGGCCGGCGTGCTGGTGGCCGAGGTCCAGACGCCCAGCGACACCACCTTCCGCGTCTACGACTGGGCGAAGGAGTACGGGCGGGCCGGGCGGGAACTCCACGTCGAGCAGTCGCTGGCGTGCATCGACTTCGCCCCCGCGCCCGCGGCCACCGCCCTGCCCGAGGGCCAGGCCGGCGGACGCCTGCTCCGCAACGAGTTCTTCGAGATCGACGAGTTCCGCCTCGCCCCGGGCGCCTCGCTCACGCTCAGCGGCGGCGGGTGCCAGGTGCTGATGGTGCTGGATGGCTCAGGGAAACTGGAGTGCGGCCCCGGGCACGGCGTCCCGCTCGCGCCCGGCACGACGCTTGTCCTGCCCGCGGCGTTATCCGACGGCTCGCGCTTCGAGTCTGATGGCACCGAAGCGCTCGGCGTACTCCGCGCCGGGATCGTCGGTTGACCCTCGCGGCCGAGCGCCGACGTGTGGCATGCTTGCTGCTCGGAGCAAGCATGCGCACCGCCCAAAGGTGGGCCGGCTCTCCGAGCCGGACTCCTTCCTTCTTCTACCTCGCCTCAGACACGGTGACGTAGCACAAACTCGGCGGCGACTCCCATCGAGCGGGCGTGGCGTTCCAGCTCCGCTGCGTTCGGGTGGACGCCTGCGGATGTTGTGAACCCCATCGGCCCGTGTTTCACCGACGGGATCACCGACGAGCGCACCCCGCAGCCCGACGCGAGGCGGGCTGGAAAGCCCGCCCCCCTCCTTCCGGAGGCGGTGGGTTGGATGGGGGCAACTGGTTGAGCGCATGCCTGCTCAAAGCAGCAGGCATGCCACACGCCGGTGCCGTCCCGGCTGATCGCATGCTTGCTCAGAGCAGCAAGCATGCCACACGGACGGTCCGCTTCGCGCGACCCGCCGGCCTCAGATGCCCTTGCTCTTCGCGTGGCGCACCGCACGCAAGCGGACGCGGGCCCAGTCGCGCTCACGGGTGATCTGGGCCTGGGCCGCGGCTTTGTCGGGCGCATCGCCTGGCACCGACCTGGTCTCGGCGGCCCGCAGTTCGGCCTCGATCTCCGACTCGGTCAGCCGCTCAGCCGGCACGGCCCGCTCGGCCAGCACCGTGAGCAGGTTGCCCGACATCTGCACGAACCCGCCGTCGATCGCGTAGGACCGGCGTCCGCCCTTGGCCCCGCCGGTGCCGGGGAACTCCAGCGTCAGTTCGCCCGTGCCCAGGCGGGCCAAGATCGGGGCCCGACCTGGCAGCACGCCGAAGAGGCCGTCCCACGCGGGCACGGAGGCGTACGCAACCGCTTCGGAGAGCAGTTGTTCGGTGGGCGTGACGAGGCGGCACTGGAAGGTCTTGTCGGCCAAGGCTGGGCTCCCGGTTCGAGGGCGGGATGGTAGGGGGGCCGCCCGCCACCGGCCCCTTCCCCAGGGTCCTGCCCCATACCCTCCCCCAATGGCCCGCCGCCCCGCGTCCACTCCGAGCCTCGACGCCTCAACCCGCGTGGCCGTGCTGCATGGCAAGGACGCGTACCTCCGCTCCCGCCACACCGCCGAACTCCGGGCCGCGTTGGAGGCCGAGCACGAGGACCTGGACGTGCTGTCCTTCGACGGCCTCTCGGCCCAGCCCGCGGACGTGCTCGACGAGTGCCGCTCTTTCGGACTCATGGCCCGCCACAAGCTCGTCGTCGTGGACAACGCCGATTCGTTCATCAAGGAGTCGGCCCGCCCGCTGCTCGAGCGCTACTGCCAGGCCCCGAGCGACTCGGCCACGCTGGTGCTGCGGTCGGACCGGTGGAACAAAGGCAAGATCGACGACCGGATCGGCCAGATCGGGGCGATCATCAAGTGCGAGGCGTTCTCGCCGGCGGAGGCGGTCGGGTTCGTCGGGGCGCAGGCCAAGGAGCACGGCGCCTCGATCGAGCCGGCGACCGCGGCGATGCTGGTCGAGCGCGTCGGGACCGATGCCGGGCGGCTCTCCGGCGAGGTCGCGAAACTGGCGATCGCGGCGGGGTGCTGGGACGTCTCCGGGGCTTCTGGGAACGCGAAGGGCGCGAAGGAAGCGAAGGCGGGGAAGGGCTCGAAGGGTTCGAAGGCGGGAGCGGGCGGCACGGGCGTGCAGACGCCGACGATCGCCGCCGCGCACATCGATGAACTTGTTGGCCAGACGCGCGAGGATGAGGCGTGGGGCCTGCAGGACGTGCTGATCGAGGGGCGGCCCGAGCCGATCCTGGCCTCGCTGCGGCGTGTGCTCGACAACGCCCCGCGCGAGACCGGCGTGCTGGTCACGATCGTGATGATTGATCTGGCGCGAAAGATGCACGCGCTGGGCCAGGCGATGGCCGCGGGCGAGAACCCGAGGTCGGTGACGGGCAAACTGCGGATCTGGCCCTTCGAGCGGGCCGGGGCGATGGTCGAGCGGGCCCGGCGCTCCAGCCCGGACCGCCTGCGCGACCTGGTCCACGCGGCCATCGAGGCCGACCTGCGCCAGAAGTCGGGGTTGGGGCGCTCGCACCGGACGATCGAACGCCTGGCGCTGAAGTTCGCGGCGGTGTGAATCAGTTCGAAGCGGGTTCGCCGTGTGGCATGCTTGCTGCTCTGAGCACGCATGTGAACAGCCATCGCCACACAGTCGAGCCGACACCAGTCTCGACACAACCAGCGACTCGCGACCGACGGGGGCGGGCTTTCCGGCCCGCCTCGTGTCGGGTTGCGGTGTGCTGTGTTCGAAGGGCCTGTCGGTGCAACACGGTGCCGACGAGATCGCCGACAGTTGAGGGCGTGTACACGCATTCGGCGGGGCCGGAGAGCCACGCCCCCTCAACGGGAGCCGTTGCGGAGTCTGTGTCGCGCCGCCGACTCTGAGGAGGGGTAGAAGCAGTAGGGAGTCCGGCTCGGAGAGCCGGCCCACCTTCACACCCGCGGCCCGCTCTCGCCCAGCCCCTCGATCGCGTCCTTGTACCGCTCGCGCAGCGGCTCGACGACTTCCTTGATGAACCGCTCGGTCTGCTCGACGCTCCGCCCGACGTACCGCATCGGGTCCAGCAGGCCGCCCGCGCCCTCGGACCAGTCGAGTTCGGATTCCAGCGGCCCGCCGCGGGACTTGGACCAGAACGCCTTGTCGTTCTTGAGGCGCTCCAGCAGGTCGTTGTCCAGCCCCTCGTGCTTGACCCGCCAGCCCGCGGCCTGGGCGTGCACGCGGATCTTCTCGTGGTACTCCTGCCGGTCCCCGCCCGCCCGCACGCACGCCATCAGGATGTTCTCGGTGGCCATGAACGGCAACTCGGCCATCAGGTTCTTGCGGACCATCGCTTCGTGGACAATGAGCCCCGACGCGACGTTGTGCATCAGGTCGAGCGCGCCGTCGAGGGCCAGGAACGCTTCCGGCAGCGAGAGGCGTCGGTTGGAGGAGTCGTCGAGCGTGCGTTCGAGCCACTGCGTCGCGGCCGTGTCGTAGGCGTTGCCGACCAGGTTCATGACGAACCGCGTGAGGCCGCAGATCCGCTCGCAGCGCATGGGGTTGCGTTTGTAGGGCATGGCCGAGGAGCCGATCTGCTTGTCCTCGAAGGGCTCGTCGAGTTCCTTGCGGTTGGAGAGGAGTCGGATGTCGGTGGCGATTTTGTGGAGGACGGCGGCGACGGAGGCGAGGTCGGCGAGGAGTAGGGCGTCGTAGTACCTCGGGTAGGTCTGTCCGGTGAGTTGGAACGTACGCGACTCAACGAAGTCGACGTCAACTCTCGCCATGTATGCCGCATCTGGGGCTTCCGGGAGCGGCGGCCGATCCCGAGCCACCCGTTCCAACAAGTCCTCTCGATCGTTCGAGGTGTAAACGAGGTCGGCGATCCTTCGACTGCTGCGCTCATTCTCGAGCCGTTGGGCCGCAATCTCCGCGCGGCTGCCCTCTCCCGAGAGCCGCGCGACGGCCGCTGCTTCAAAGGCGTCGACGAGGGCGGCATCGCCGCCAAAGAGGTGTAGGAACGACGCCTGCGTGCCCGTCGCACCCCTGAACCCGCGAAGCCTGATGCCGAAGCGACCGTTGTTCAGCGTGCCGTAGATGTCGTGGGCGTAACCAGCGAGTCGGCGACCGACCGTCATCGGCTGAGCAGGCTGATAGTGCGTGAACCCGAGGGTGGGGACGCGGCAGTACGAAGTCGCCTGGACGCCCAGACCGATGGCGAGGCGAACGACCTTCGCTTCGAGCGTTTGCCAGGCCTCGCTGATGATCAGCAAATCCGCATTGCACACCACATCCTGGCTCGTCATGCCCAGGTGGATGATCGGCCGCGCCTTCGGGCACGCATCGCCCAGCGCGTGCACATGGGCCATGACGTCGTGGCGCAGATCCCGCTCGTACTTCTCGGCCAGCCTGATCTCGTCATCGGTGATGCCCACCGTGCCATCGGGGTTCTTCCGCTCGACGACCGCCCGCAGTTCCTCGACCTGCTCGCGCGTGACCAGCACGCCCCGCGCAGAGCCCGACGCGCCAGCGTCGCGGCCCGGCGAACCCTGGACTCCCGCACTCTCGGCAGCCCCCGGCGCATCCGACCCGACGCTCGCGCGTCGGGCTCCGCTTCCCGAGCCCGCGCTCGGGGCTGCCTTTGAAGCCGCGCCGCCCTCGCCCATCTCGCACATCGCCTCGGCCACCGCCAGCCAGATCCGCCGCCACGTGTTGAACTTGTGGCGCGCCGACCACAGGCGCAGCATGGCCGGGCTGGCGTTGCGCGTGGCGAGGGGGGAGGTGTGGGTGTCGTATGGGGAGGTCATGGGCTTGTCGGATTCTCTCCCGCTTCCGGACCCGGAGGGTTCGCTTCAACGACGGGCGCGAGCGTTGTTGTGAGCACCGGCAGGTGGATCGTGATGATCTTCCACATGACCTGCTGGTTCACATCGTCGTACTCATGGGCGAGGATGTGCCGGGCCGCGACGATCGAACCCCACCGCAGCTCCGGGAACTGGGCCCGGGCCGGTTCGGAGACATGGCGAGCCGCCTCCCCCACGATCTCGACGGTTCGCTCGACGGCGTCCTGCGTCTTTCGGTCTCGGCGGTATTGCTCCTCTGTCATCCCCGCTACATGGCTGAGCGCCCGACGGGCCGCGTCGAGCATGTCCCAGAGGTACTTGAGGTCAGTCTCGTCAAGCCGCATGCAGGAGCCGCTTCGTTCGGTTGATCGAGGCGATCAGGTACGGGTTGCGCAGTGTCGAGCCCTCGACCAGGTCCACCGGACGCTCGAAGAGGGCGATCAAGTCCTCCCGTAGCAGGAAGAACACATCGTCAAACCCGCCCCGCTCGTGCGGCTCGAACACAACCAAGAAATCCAGGTCGCTCTTGGCGGGATCGAACGCCCCGGTCGCCGCCGATCCAAACAGGAACAGCCGACGCACCTTGTGCCGGGCGCACAGCTCGCGGATCGCCTCCAGGTTCTCCGAGACGAGCGGGATCATGGCTCTCTGATTGTATCGCTCGCCGTCCCGCCTCCGACGCCCAGCGCGGGCCTTGCCGCTGCCACCCCTACTCCCGCGGCCCCGCCTCCCCCTCCATCTGCGACGCCACCAGCCACCGCAGCCGCTCGCCCGCCCGCAGCGCCCGCGACCGGTTCAGCCGCGCCCGCTCGCCGATCTCCGCCAGGCGCCGCTCCTGCTCGTCGGGCCCGTCGCCCAGCAGCGTGTCGATGACGCGCCGGGCCCCCTGGAACTGCACGCCTTGCACGTCCGGCTCGTCGAGCGTGCCGCGGACGCGGGTCGAGAAGAGTTCGTTCCGCACGCCCTCGATGAGTTCGCTTACGACCGGGATCGGCGCGGTCGAGCGTGTGTTGAACCGCATGTCGAGGCGCTGGCTGGCCCAATCCAGTTCGCCGTAGCCCCAAATCTCGACCGTCCGCGTGAACGCCGAGAGTTCCTCGAACGTGACGGTGTCGCCCAGCACATAGAACTCGCCGAACGCCACGTCCAGCGGCGTGCTGGCGGGCAGGCGCAGGTTCGTCATCTCGATGATCGGCATCAGCAGCGGCAGCGACACCACCGGCCCATCGCCGACCTGGATCGAGCCGCGCCCGCGCCGCGTGGCGTCGCGCCCGACGACGCCGGCGAGGCTGACCTCCGCGGCCAGCAGGCCCCGCGAGGCGTCAGGGGGCACGGACTCGGCGCCACCCCCAGCACCATCCGCCACGACAGCCGGCACGCCGGGATCGCCAGCCGGCGCGGCCCCCTCGGCCTCGCGCTCCAGCCGGCGGTTCCGCTCCAGTTCCTCCAGCAGCGACGCGAACCGCACGCCCGAGGCCTGCAGGGCCACGTCGTACCGCAGTTCCGACCGCCCCGCCCCGCCGCGGACCATCCGCCCGCTGCCCGCGAGCCGCCCGCCATAGGCCTCGGCCTCCAGCAGCGGGATGACGACCTCGCCCGCCGACGCCCCCGACGCGACCCGCGCCCTGGCCCGCGTCAGGGCCACGCCCGAGGCCCGCACGGAATCGCCCGCGATGTTCAGCGTGTACGACGCGGGCCGCCCCGCCTGCGCGTCGGCCTCGAACCACACCGTGCCGACGCCTTCCTCGATCGGCACACCGACGCTGGCAGACACGCCGCTCGCGTGCACCGCCCCGCTGGCCCGCACCGACGCGTCGCCCTCCGCCGGCATGTTCGCGCTGATCGTCGCTTCCAGGACCGACACCGGCCCGGCAACAGCCAGCCCGATCTCTTCGAATCCCGCAACGAGTTCCGCCGGCAGCAACGCCAGCACCCGCGGCGACAGCCCGGCCGCGTCCGCGCTGAACGTCGCTTCGACCAGCGTCTGGCCCTGCCCCGTCCACGCCCACGACGCGTCGCCCGCGATGGCAAAGTCCGGCCCGGCAGCCCGCACGCCCTCGGCCTGCCCGCCGGCCGCGTCGAAGAACACGGCTCCGCTCACGCTGTCGAACGCGATCCGCTGGCCGCGCAGGTCCAGCGCGAACGACCGCGGGCGGAACACCCCCTCGTACGCCGCGTCGTCATCAACGCCAGCACGCGTCGCCGCCAGATCCAGATCGAACCCGCCCACCGGGTTCCGCGGCAGCAGCGCCCCCGCTGCCTCCGGCGCGAACGTCTGCATCGCCGAGCGCACGAGCCCGGAGCCAAGGTCCGCATCGCGAACGCCGACCCGCACGTCGAGCGCACCGGCCCGCATCGCCCCGGCGTCGCCCGCGAGCAACTCAACACGCCCATCAAGGCTCCACCGCCCCGCCGCCACGCCATCGAGCGACGAGTCCGCCGCGAACGCCTCGGCTGCCAGCCACCCGGGCGCATCCTGCCGGGGCAGCGACACCCGCAGCACGCCCTCGGCGTTCTCAAGCCCGACGCGCCCCGGCTCCAGCGCGATCGACGCCCCCGCCAGCGACGCCATATCCACCTCAACGGATCGTGGCTCATCCCCAAGCACGCCCGCCACCCGCACGCTCCCGCCGACCACGCCCCGCGGCTCGTACCGCTCGCGCAATCCCCGCAGCGTGGTCTCAACCTCCGGCGCCAGCACGCCGACCAGCGTCTCGATCGGCATCTCGGAGACAACGTCGCGCCCGGCGATCGAGATGGTGTACGCGTTTGCCTCAACTTCTTCGGTCGCCCGCAGCGCAAGCGACGCGTCGATCCGGGCCTGCCCCACCGCGCGTGCGGCGCTCTCGCCCTGACCCCCGTTGGAAGCCTCGGTTCCCGCCTCGGAAGAACCGCCGCCCGTCTGGCCGTGGGCCTGCAGGCTCGCGTCGAACCCGATGTCGAGCCGCGACTCGCTCGCCTGCACGCGCCCGTGCCGCGCCAGCAGCGACAAGCGCGGCCCGCCCCCAAGCGACACCGGCGCAACGAACACCGCCCGATCGAACTCGGCCGACACGTCGTACCCCAGCGACCCGTCCTCGCGGGCCCCGACCACCACGCCCGCGCTCACGACGCCGCCCCGGGCGGCCGCCTGAAGTCCAGTCGTCCATGCGGGCACATCGGTCCCACCTGCCCCAACGCCGCCCACGTGCCCGATCGCATACGCCAGCAACTCGTCCAGCGGCACGTCGCTCGCCTGGATCGCCAGGTGCGGCACGATCGAGCCCTGCCCGCGCGACCCGTCGCTCCGACGCGAAGGCATCGTCACGCGGGCCTCGATCTCGGCCGTCCCGCCCGACACCGGCGCGAACGTCCCCTGCGTCAGGCGCAACTCGTCGTTCTCGATCAGCACCCGCACGCCCCGCGCCACGATCGGCAGCGGGAACGCCTCGGGCAGCAGCCCGGCGCGCGGCAGGCCGATCTCCACCCGCGTCGACCACCGGCTCACCAACCCGCGCTCGCGGTGCACGAGCACGTTGACGTTCGCCTCGCCGCCGAACGCGAACTCCGGGCGGCGCAGCGCCCGCTCGGCCTCGCTCAGGCGCCGCCGAACCTCGCGGGCCTCCTCGCGCGCCGCCGGCCCCGACACCGCGCTCAACTCCGCCAGCCGCCGGTTGGCCGCGTCGCGCTCCGCCATCCGGTCGTCACGCCCCCCCGGCGTGAGCACCAGCCCCGCCTCGGTCAGCGATCCGAGGCGCTCGCGGCTGAAGATCGATCGCAGAAGTGCCGCCTGGTCCGCGTCCATCGACGCCAGCATCGCGTCGTCCAGCCGGGCACCGGTCACCACCACGCGAATCGTCACCTCCGCCTCTTCGCCCAGCGGCGTGACCAGCCCCGACGCCACCAGCCGCGCCCCCGACGCCGATTCGCCCGTGATCGAGTCGATCCGCACCTGCGTCTCATCGAAGAAGACGTCGGCCTCCATCTGCTCGAACGGGTACGGGAAGATCTTGAACGCCGCACGCCCGTCGCGCACGCGGATACGCCCGGAGAACGTCGTCGCCGCCTCTCCCTCCGGCGTCGCACCCCCCCGCTCGACCAGCACCTGCGCGCTGACGATCCCCGTCGGATTCTGGAAGTCCGCCAGACGCTCGGCCACCTCGTGCGGCATGAACGGCAGCAGGCGCGGACGCTCGCTCAGGCGGAACTCGTCGGTGGTCAACTCGCAGGTGAACGGGCTGTCCCCCGACAGGCCCTGGTACTCCAACTCGACGTGGTAGGGCAGGTCCTCCACCCAGCCCTCGAGCGTCGCCTCCACACCCCCGCCCGTGAACAGGATCGTCCCGCCCGAGCGGGTCAGACGCACCATCCCGCCCTCGCCGTCCGACGCCGCGCCGGGGCCGGCGCCGGGACCCGCGCCGGACTCGCCACCGGCTTCCCCACCGCCATCGCGCGGCTCGCGCCGCTCGAACGGCAGCGTCAGCGCGACGTTCCGCACCTCCATGCCCGCCGCGACCGTCCCCTCCCACTGGAACTCCAGGAACGTGCGCTCGATCTCGCCCTCGAGCGCGAGCATCTCGAACACGCCGCGATGGCGCGAGGGCACCGCCGCCGCCGGCCAGTCCGCCAGCGACGCCCGCTCCATCGTCAGACGCACGCCGTCCTGGTCGATCGTCCCGCCGACGGAGATGCCGTCCTCGATCGCGTGGTCCGGGTCGCTCGGATCAACCTGGTACAGCGCGATGCTCCACGCGTCCTGCACCGCGCCCGGGTCGCGCGACGGCACGATCTCGCCCCGCACCGACATCTGCTTCAGCACCCGGAACCCGCCCGCGTCGTGCTCGCCGAACTGCACCACGCCCGACCGAAGATCGATCCGAGGCGGGGCGGTCGCCCGCCGCCCCGAGCCCCCACCAGAGCCCGGGATCTCCAGGAACTGCAGATTCACCCGGTCGGCTGTCGCGTCCTGGCTGATCCGCAGCAGCGCGCCGTCGAGGCGCATCCGCGAGATCGGGATGCCCGGACGCGAGAGGTCCGGGTCAACCTCAAGCCGATCGACCTCCAGGAACCGGGCCGCCTCGCCGTCGATCCCCGGCAGGATGAACGCCGCGTCTTCGAGCACCACCGTCCCGTCGGCCAGCACCCGGGCGTGCCCGGCCTCGACGGTCACGCCCATGGCTGAGCCGATGGTCGGCAGCAGCCACACCTTGCACAGGGCCGTCCGCGTCAGCAGGGCTGCCGCGCCCATGAGCAGCATCAGGCAGATCAGCACCCCGCCGACGACCCGCAGAATCCGGGCGCGCAGGCTCCGCTCGGGACGCTTCCGGCGCCTCTCCTTGCGTCCAGTGCTGGCCGGTCGGTCGGGCATCGGCGGTCGGGTCGGTCCAGGGCACCCCTTCCACCATAGGAAGGCAACCGACCAATCTCGGCAGTTGATCGGTGGCGGGTCAGAACGCCCGCGCAAGGGGCGGTTCTCGGACTGAACCGACCCGATGTCCTTTGCTCTGACGCCACGGCCTTGACCCCCGCGGGATCACCCGAGCCGCGCCCCGAACTCACCCGGCTCAAACAGGCATGCCCCGTCCATCCGAACGCGGAACCGGATGGGCTGCCCGATCGCCGGCGTCTCCTCGCCCCGCCCGAGATGGAGGATCACTTCGGGACCCGCCGGTTCGGCGTTGTCGGGGCTCGTCGCGGCGTCGCCGAGCCGCGCCCGCACCTCGACCCGGTCCCCCAGTCTGGCCACGTCGAGCACGACGCCGTGCAGCGCCGGTTCCGCCCCGCCGGCCTCGACCGGTCCCGCGACGTCGATCGCCCCCGCTCGGAAACCCAGCCCGACCGGCGCTCCGTCCGGCAGCGATCCAGCCCAGGCATCCGAAATCGCCAGCCGCCCGCCCGCCGCCGCCACGAACCACGCCCGCCCCTCGCGCCGATCGACCCGCCCCTCAACCCGCCCCTCAACCATGTTCATCACGGGCCGCCCGAGCGCCCGCGCCACGAACCGGTTCGCCGGCCTCTCCCACACCTGCGTCGGCGTGCCGACCTGTTGCACCACGCCCCCGCCCAGCACGGCGATCCGATCCCCCAGCGCCATCGCCTCCTGATCGTCGTGGGTGACGTGGACCACCGTGCACCCCAGCCGCCGGTGCACCGCCCGCAACTCGTCCCACCCGGCACGCCGGCGAGCCTCATCCACGCTCGCCAGCGGCTCATCCAGCAGCAGCACCGAGGGCCTCTGCACCAGCGCCCGCGCCAGCGCCACCCGCCGACGCTCGCCCCCGGACATCCGCCCCGGCGTCCGCCCCAGCACGCCCTGGATCCCCAGCGCCGCCGCCGCCTCGTCGATCCGGGCCGCGATCTCGGCCCGACCGACCCTTCGCACCCGCAGGGGCAGGGCCATGTTCGCCCGCGCCGTCAGGTGCGGGTGGAGCGCCTCACCCTGGAACACCAACGCCACACCCCGATCCACCGGCGGCACGCCCAGCACCGACGCCCGATTGAAACAGACATCCCCCGAGTCCGGGCGATCAAGCCCCGCGATCAGCCGCAGCAGCGTCGTCTTGCCCGCCCCCGACGCCCCGACCAGCGTCAGGTACTCGCCGGCCCGCACCTCGAGGTCCAGCCCGCGCAGCACATCGCCACGCGCGTGCCGCCCCCTTGAGAACGACCGACGGACCTGGCTGAGCATGATGTCCGTCGACACGCCGCGATCTCCGCACTCACCCCGAGCAACCGTGCGGCACGTCCGCATCCGCCCTGTCAACGCGATTCGTGCGCCGCACCAGCACGCCGCCCTCGCCTGTCCATCACAACCCGCACGACTTTACCCCGCCGCCCCCGAATCCGAACCACCGCGTCCAAGTTCCCCCCGCCCCGGCCCGATATCGACCGGACTTGAGGGGAGCCACCCGGATGAGCCAGCCACAGAAGGCATTCAACGAAGTCCGCGCCATCCTCGGGAAGCTCGACCGCTCCCGCGAGGCCCTCCGCCAGCGCGACACCGACGCCCAGACGCCGCCCGAGCCGCAGGATCGCCCCGCGGGACAGCCCAACACCCCGACCTCACAGCCCAACCCCGGCGCCCAGAACCCCCAGCCCCAGCGCGAGCAGGCCAAGCAGGCGACCCAGCAGGCCCCCCGCCCCGGCTCCAAGTTCGGGCGGGCCCAGCCGATCCGCCCGGCCGGCTTCGAGGACCCCCTGGGCAAGTGGAGCCGCCCGTCCAAGTAACCGCGTTTGCGACCGACCGCGCCCACGCACCCGCGCGCGAGCCGGGGCGTCCACGCCCCGGTCGAACGCTCGGTGACTCGAACAACCTGTAATGAACGGGAGGAACCGGGGCGGGGACGCCCCGGCTCGCGTTCTGTTTCGGCGCGGGCGCGATCGGTTTCGAAACCGGGCCGTCCACCCCGCGCCGCCGCCCTCGCGCAGGCCAACAATCCCGCCACGGCACGCGCGTGACACCCAACGTCGCCGCGCCCGCGCCGTCCCCCGGTACCCCAACCCATCCCCATGCCCGAGCCCTCCACCCAACCCGAGCACTCGGGGACGCTGCCCAGCGCACCCGAGACCCCGCCCTCGCCGACGCGCGAGGTGCGCGCCGACGCCGCGTCCTACGCCGGGCTCGAAGGCCCCGCCCTCCCACCATCGCGGGGCCTCACCGATCTGCCCCCCGACGTCGCCGAACTCGCCGAGGCCGCCGCCGCGCCCAAAACCCCCGCCCCACCGGGCCAGAAGCCGCGCCACCCCCTGGTCGAGATGCTCCTCATTGCCGCCCCGACCGTCGTCACCATGACCTCCTACACGGTCATGCAGTTCATCGACGGCTTCATGGTCTCACGCGCCACCGACCAAGTCACCATCAACGGCGTCGCCCAGGCCGTCGCCGGAGACCAGCTCGTCGCCGCCCAGGGCAACGGCGGCATGACCGTCTGGCTCGCCATGTCGATGGTCCTGGGCCTCACCGGCGTCATCAACACCTACGTCTCGCAGAACCTCGGCGCCGGACGCCCCGAGCGCGGCCCCGCCTACGCCTGGAACGGCCTGTGGCTCTCCGCCTTCGCCGCCATCCTCATGATCCCCTACGGCGTCGCCCTGCTCCCCCACATCTACGCCTGGCTCGGGCACGAGCAGCCGCTGCGCACCCTCGAGACCCAGTACGCCACCATCCTGTGCTACGGCGCGTTCCTCACGCTCGGGGCCCGCTCGCTCTCACACTTCTTCTACGGCATCCACAAGCCCACCATCATCATGGTCTGCGCCCTGCTGGCCAACGTTCTCAACATCTTCCTCAACGCCATGCTCATCTACGGACGCGACGGCGTGCCAGCCGACTGGGCCGGAGCCGGCATCCTCCAGCCCGCCACGTGGCTGGCCCGCACCATCGACCTCGCGCCCATGGGCGTCACGGGCGCGGCCCTGGGCACCGTCATCGGCTCGGGCATCGAACTCGTCATCCCGCTGGGCGTCTTCCTCGGGCCGGGCATGAACCGGGCCTTCAAGACGCGGGCCGCCTGGCGCCTCTCGGCCCCCCACCTGCGCGACATCCTCAAGATCGGCTGGCCCGCGGCCCTCATGTTCCTCAACGAGATGCTCTGCTGGGGCTACCTCATGTCGGGCCTGCTGCCCAAGGCGGGCGAGGCCGCGGGCGAGGACCCCGTCCTGCACAACACCGCCGGGTGGATCGCGCTGCGCTACATGCACCTCTCGTTCATGCCGGCGATGGGCATGTCGATCGCCGTCACCGCCATCGTCGGCAAGTGCATGGGCATGGGACGCCCGGACCTGGCCGCCAAACGCGCGTGGCTCGGCCTCTCGGTCACACTCGCCTACATGGGCCTGTGCGCCCTCGCGTTCGTCGCGCTGCGCGAACAGATGGTCCGCGTGTTCGTCGACGACGGGCTGGAGCCCGAACGCATCGACGCGCTCGTCCGCATCGGCGCCTCGGTCATGATCGCCGCCGCGGTCTTCCAACTCTTCGACGCCCTGGCCATCACCCTCTCGGGCGCTCTCCGCGGCGCCGGCGACACGATCTGGCCCGGCGTCGTCACCGTCATCCTCGCCTGGACCTGCATCATCGGCCTCGGCCACCTGCTCATCGACCTGGCCCCGCACCTGGGCTCCCTCGGCCCCTGGATCGGCGCCTCGCTCTACATCATGGCCCTCGGCTCGGCCCTCCTCTGGCGCTTCGGCCGCGGCAAGTGGAAGTCGATCAAACTGGTCGACGCCGACGCGAAGCCCACGGCGTAGGCCGCTGCCTCCTTCCCTCTGCCACCTTGCCACTCCGTCACTCCGTCACTCCGTCACTCCGTCACTCCGTCACATCCACGACCTACTCCCCCCCATCCCCCTCCCCATCCACATACGCCTCCGCACGCGTCTCCCAACCAACACGCTCCATCAGGCCACGCACGTACCCATCGCCCAGGTACGCCTCCACCGCCTCGCGCGGCAGCGCCATCCGCGCCTCCGAGTACAGGCGCTCCGGCCTCTTCTTCGGGCTCAGTTTCGCCGAACTCGCGTGGTACCGCGTCTTCTGGTACTCGACCGCCGCCTCAACATGCTCCGGGCCATACGCCCAGCCCCACGCCCGCCACATCGCCCCGAAGAACCCGGCGGGATCGCGCTTCAGATCGTCGAACACCACCCGATGCTCGCCCGCCTCCCAACGGCGCGCCACCGCCTTGAACCGCTCGAGGTCGAACCCCTCGCCCTCGATCGCGTGCCACCCCCGCCGGTAGATGCTGTTGAGCCGGTGCAGCGGGTTCCGCAAGAGGTGCACCGCTCGATGCCGCGGCAGCGCGGCCCGGAACTCGTCGGCGCCGATCAGCGTGTGCGGGTGCTTCGACACCACCCGCGTCGCCGCCGGGTCTTCACGCCGCGCGATCTTCGCGAACACGACCTCGGCCAGGGCGCACACCTCGGGCGTCAGCCGCTTCCCGCTCGCCTCGTACAGCGACCGCAGCTCCGCCTGCTCCGCCGGATAGCAGTACGGCTCCTTCGTCCGGTCCTCGAACGACGTGAGGACCTCGTCGGCCACGGCAACCCGCCAGGGCCACGCCGCCGCGTACGCCGCCACCGACGACCCGCTCCGCGTCATCGAGAACAGCCAGCAGACCTCAACCCGCCCGGAGTCGTCCATGCGAGCAACGGTAGCACGAACAAGCAGGCTCTCAGTCTCGACGACGCCCGCGTGTCTCCACGGGCACCCACTCGCCTGTGTCCATTCGCCCCGGTGTCGCGCCAGGCACGAGGTACGCCTGCTCCATCCGTCCGTCGCTCCAGATTCGAATGAGCACCGGGCCTTGCTCACCGATGGCCGTGATCCCCACCACCGTCGGTTCCGGATCGTTCGCCACGCCCGCCCCCACCATCCCCGCCACCAGCGCCAGCCCGATCGCTCCTGCGACCATCACGCCCCGCGGCCCGCGCCCACCATCGGTCCTCGACATGGCTTGCCTTTCGTCACGGGACGCGTGGCACGCGCGAACCGGCGCACGCCCGCCTCCCGCGCGCCAGCATACCGCCGGGCCCTGGGCTACCGCCACATGAACACCGGGTCGAACGGCCCCAGCCCCGACCGATCCACCACCAGATGCTGCCAGCCCGGGAACTGGCCCGTGTCGATGTGGCGCGAGTTGTCGAGGCTGGGCGTGGCCGGCGGGCGTCCGCCCGCGCCCTGGTCGATCACCTCGCGGTACCGGCGCTGCAGGTACAGGCTCAGTTCCGCCAGCGTCAGCACGCCGTCGCGGTCCACGTCCGCCGGGTAGTCGCCGGCCGCCCCCCCGTATCGCCCGCGATCGGAGACGGCCTCCTCGAACAGCGGCGCGAGGTACCCCCCGCCGTGCCCGGGCCAGACCAGGCTCGTCGCGTCCTCCGTGCACGCGAAGATGCCGGCCCGCCCCGGCCTGTCGACCACGTCCCGCGCGAACCCGCCGGAGAAGCACGAGTCGATGATCGTCAGCACCCGCGTGTTGCTCGGCAGGGCCTGGCCCAGTTCGCTGTCGAGCAGGCGCGTGCCCTCGGCCAGGGCCAGGTACTCGGTCAGGCCGTCGGGGTCGGTGGGGTCCAGGGCCGCGGCCCGCCCGCGCCCGCCGTGACCGGAGTAGAAGAACACCAGCACGTCGTACGGGCCCATCCGCTGCCCGAACGCGTGGAGCGTGTCGAGGATCGCGTCGCGCGTGCTGGAGACCTCGTTGCCCGCCAGGTCGCGGACGCGCGGGCCGTCGGGCTGGTGCAGCAGCAGCGCGTTCTCGTCGCGCAACCCGAGCCGGCGCAGCGACTCGATCATCCGGCGGGCGTCGTTTGAGCACTCCGAGAGTTCCGAGGCCTTGACGTAGTGATCGAACCCGACGGCCACGGCATAGATCGTCGGGGCCGTGCGCGTGACCCGCAGGGTGTATGGCCCGCCCGTGCCCGCGTGGAAGGCCCGGGCCACCAGCGTGAGGCGTTCGGCGGCCGGGGAGAAGAAGCGGATGTGCGACCTGTCGACGCGGCTGGCGATGGCGCCGTCGGGCATGGCCTCGAGCGCATCGTCGCTGAAGAGTTCCTCGCCGCCGGCCACCAGGGCGTGCAGCACCGGGTCGAACCGCGCCTGGCCCGCGGCGTCCAGCCCGGCGTCCACGACGATGTCGTAGAACAGCCCCGGATCGGTGGCCAGCGAGTAGACCTCGACGTGGCGCTGGTTCACGACCGGGTCGGTGTTGTCGAGGTAGCCCTGGATGGGCGCATCCGGCGTGGCCTGGGCGATGGGGGCGATGCCGAACCAGGTGTAATCGCTGCGGACCTCGACCTCGACGTCATACACGCCGGTGGCGCCCTCTTTCCACGAAGAGACGACCACGCGGAACGAGGGGCTGTCGGCAGGGACGGCGCACTGGGCGATGGCCACGACGCGCGAACCCTGCGCGTCGTCGGCGGCCACGCGGTGCTCGCCGATCTGGATCTCCACGATCGGATCGAATCCGGTGGTGGTCACCTTGGCGACGATCCACTGCCCGGCGGCGACGGGGGTGTCGATCGTGTAGGTGTCGAAATAGCGGCCCATCGTGCCGGCGGTGTCCTCGGGCGAGAGCACACCGCGGGCGGAGAACGAGTGCGCCGGCTGGGCGGTGGCCGGGGCGAACGAGAGCAACGGGATGGCGAGCGCAATGATGGCGCGGGCGATGGCGTTCATGCCCGTGCATCGGCCACGCGGCGGGGGTCGGGTGACCCGCACCGGCGCGTTGGGGCCCGGTTGGTTGGGCCGTGTGCGGCGGGCGGCTCAGCAGCCGGCGGCGAAGAGGGCGAGGTAGTAGAAGAAATCGTCGTTGTTGATGATGCCGTTGGGCATGCCGTAGCCGGGCTGGCCGGGGACGGCGCCGGTGGTCAGGTCGCACACGGCGGCGTTGCCCACCGCGAATTGGGCCAGGAAGTAGAAGAAGTCGTCGTTGTTCAGGGCGCAGTTGGCCACGCCGTAGCCCGGCTGGCCGGCGACGGCGCCGGTGGTGATGTCCGGGATGCAGGTGCGGGGGCGTCCGAAGGACCAGCGCATGGCGTTGGTGAGCAGGCGTGCGAAGTTGGGGTCGTTCAGGGCGTTGAGGCCGCCGCAGGCGGAGATGTGGATCGCGCGCCCGGAGCCGAAGTCCCAGCCGACGACGCCGTTGTCGAGCGCGCTGCTGGAGTAGAACACGGTGGCGCCGGGCTTGGGCACGAGCGAGTTGTTCGTGCCGGAGAAGGAGTCGAGCATGAACGTGAAGTCGGTGGGCAGGCCGTTGGAGACGATGGGGTCGGGGGTGACCTGGGTGTAGGTGGTGGTGGCCGCGGCGTTGAACGTGCTTGCGGGCGCGGCGGCGTAGGCCTCGGCGAGGGTCTCGAGCGTGGCGGCGGACGACTTCCAGACCGACCACTCGGTGGTGACGAACCCGCCGCCGCGGTTGATGAGGTCGACGATGCCCTGCTGGCCCGGCTCGGGCATGTTGCCGGCGGACCAGTTGTTATTCGCCTGCATGTACACGCAGTCGAACCCGCAGAGGTTGATGCTGGCGGTGAACTCGTGGTAGGGCTGGCCGAGCGTGCCGTTCAGGCCGTGGGCGGCGAGGACGTTGAGCACGGCCTGGTCGAGGGTGGCGTTGCCGCTGGACAGCACGAGCACCTCCTGGGCGGAGGCGGCGCTTGGCAGGGCGGCGGACAGGGCGGCGGCGACGAGCGCGGCCACGGGCATGGTTCGGGCGGTCATGGTGGTCTCCTCCTTCAATCCAGGCGGTTCGGCCGGGGAGATCAGTATACCGATCGGCTCCCGCTTCCCAAGCCCAATTCCTGGGTTCGCCGGAGCCGCGGCCACCGGCGGCGCGGGCACCGGGTGGGCGGCGGCGGCCCAAAGGGGCCGCGGCGCGAGCGCGTATGCTCGCCCGTGCGGCTTGAGTTCCTGGGAACGGGCACATCGGCGGGGGTTCCGGCGCTCGGGTGCGAGTGCGCGGTGTGCACATCGCCCGATCCGCGGGACCAGCGCCTCCGCACCAGCGCGGCCATCCGGTGGACCGACGCGGGCGGGCACGAGCGGACCGTGCTCATCGACTGCGGGCCGGACTTCAGGCAGCAGGCCCTGCGGGCGCGGCTGCGCCGGCTCGACGCGATCCTGTTCACGCACAACCACGTCGACCACACCTTCGGGCTCGACGAGGTGCGCCGCTTCAACGCGGTGCAGAAGGCGGCCATCGACGTGTACGCCGAGGAGCACACGCTCGGGTTCCTGCGCCGGGTCTACGAGCACATCTTCGACCAGCACCGGAACGTCAACGACTCGTTCGTGGCGACGCTGATCGCCAACCGCGTTCAGCCCGGGGTGGCGGTGCCGATGCACGGCGTGTCGTTCACGCCGGTGCGCCTGCTGCACGGGCGGCTGCCGATCGTGGGGTATCGCGTCGAAGCGGAGCACGCGGGGTCTTCGGCCACCCCCTCCGTCACGCTCGCGGAGCCTCGCGTGCCACCTCCCCCGCACGCGGGGGAGGGGCGCGACGCCTCCGGCGTCGGCACAGGACGGAGTCCCGTTCCACCAGGGCCGTTCCCGTTGGCGTACTGCACGGACGTGTCGGCGGTGCCGCCGGAGGCGTGGGGGCAACTGGCGGGCGTGCGGACGCTGGTGCTCGATGCGCTGCGGCATCGGCACCACCCGACGCACCTGACCGTTTCGCAAGCGGTTTCGATCGCCGAGCGGATCGGGGCCGCGCGGACGTACTTCGTGCACATGTCGCACGACCTGGCCCACGAGGCGACGCAGGCGGAACTGCCGGAGGGGATGTTCCTGGCGCACGACGGGTTGGTGCTGGGCGAGGGCGGCGAGGCGGATCAGTAGCCGCGGTCGTCGATCCGCAGCGCCTTGATCCACTCGGCCGCGAGCGGGGTGAGCGCATCGGCACTGGCCTCTTCGCACGCCGCGGCGATGAGGGCCGGGTCGCGGGCCGCGTCGGTGCAGAGGCGGCCTGGGTGGGGCGTGGTGCCGACGCGGGCCAGGTCGAGGCGGTCGGCGTCGAAGCACGTCGCGATGGTGGGGTCGGGGTGGGTGCGGGCGTGGGTGTGGTCGCGGCACGCGGCGCGGCGAGCAGCGAGAACTGCGGGTCCGTGAGGTGGGCCAGGTGCGTGGCCCGGAGGGACTCGGCCAGCGCGGCCCCGCGCGGGCCGTGCTGCGGGTCGTCGAAGTCGTTCACGCGGCGGGCGTCGTGGAAGACGGCGAAGAGGCACACGACGACCGGATCGGCGCCGGTGCGGGCGGCGAGGTGGAGGCCCAGGCCATGGACGCGTGCCCAGTGGCGCAGGCCGTGGACGCCGAGGGGGTCCAGGTGCATGCCGGCGACGATGTCGGCCATGAGCGAGTGCGGGGGGGTGTTTGTGGGCGAGGCGTCCATTGGCGTGATGCTATGTTGACGGGGGATCGACGCGCCGCGGGCGAGGCTGATCGCATCATCAGTGTTTATGCAAGTCGTAATCCTGATCGATTCGACTCATGCCCCGCGCCCGCCGATGATTCCCCGAAGCGATTCGAAAGGAGCGACCCATGGCCACCCGTCAGGACCCGTTCAAGGCCCGCGCCACCCTCAAGGTCAACGGCAACACATACACCTACTTCCGCTTGGCGGCCCTTGAGGAGGCCGGGCTCGGGAAGGTGTCGCGCCTGCCGTATTCGGTGCGGGTGCTGGTCGAGTCGGTGCTGCGGAACCTGGACGGGTTCGTGGTGACGGCCGACGACGTGACGGGGCTGGCGGGCTGGAGCGCCAAGGCGGGGGCGGCCGAGGAGGTTCCGTTCCTGCCGGGGCGTGTGGTGCTGCAGGACTTCACGGGCGTGCCGTGCGTCGTTGATCTGGCGGCGATGCGTGACGCGATGAAGCGGCTCGGGGGCGACCCGTCGCTGATCAACCCCGAGGTGCCGTGCGACCTGGTGATCGACCACTCGGTGCAGGTGGACGACTTCGGGACGCGGGTGGCGCTGACGATCAACGCGCAGAAGGAGTTCGAGCGGAACAACGAGCGGTACACATTCCTGAAGTGGGGCCAGCAGAGCCTGTCGAACTTCCGGGTGGTGCCGCCGGCGACGGGGATCGTGCACCAGGTGAACCTCGAGTATCTGGCCAGCGGCGTGCTGACGCGCGAGGTGGACGGCGAGGTGCAGGCGTACCCGGACTCGCTGGTGGGAACGGACAGCCACACGACGATGATCAACGGGCTGGGTGTGCTGGGCTGGGGCGTGGGCGGGATCGAGGCCGAGGCGGTGATGCTGGGCCAGCCGGTGTACATGCTCACGCCCGAGGTCGTCGGGTTCCGCCTCAAGGGTCGCCTGCCCGAGGGGGCGACCGCGACGGACCTGGTGCTGACCGTGACGGAGATGCTCCGCAAGCACGGCGTGGTCGAGAAGTTCGTCGAGTTCTTCGGCGCTGGGATGGCGGACCTGTCGATCCCGGACCGGGCGACGATCGCGAACATGGCGCCGGAGTATGGGGCCACGTGCGGGTTCTTCCCGGTGGACACCAAGACGATCGACTACCTCAAATTCACGGGGCGGCGCGACGAGGCGGCCCTGACCGAGGCATACAGCAAGGCCAACGGGCTGTGGTGGGGAGGCGGAGCGCCCGAGCCGGAGTTCACCAGCGTGCTGGAACTGGACCTGTCGACGGTGCAGCCGTCGCTGGCGGGGCCGAAGGCCGCCTGCAGGACCGGATCTGCTGAGCCGCATGAAGTCGGCGTGGCGGAAGGACCTGGTGGACACGTTCGGGAAGAAGGCGCCGGGCGAGAGCGTGAACCTGAACCGGTTCGCGGGCGAGGGCGGGGCCACGGCCGGCGCGCCCGTGAACCCGGAGCAGGCAAGCCAGGGCAGCAACAGCGGCGAGGCGGGCGTGCGGGTCCGCCTGGGCGAGCAGAGCCACCCGACGACGCCGGGCGAAGAGGTCGTCTTGAAGCACGGGGCGGTGGTGATCGCGGCGATCACATCATGCACGAACACGAGCAACCCGGACGTGATGGTCGCGGCGGGGCTGGTGGCGCGAAAGGCTCGCGAGCTGGGGCTGACGCGCAAGCCCTGGGTCAAGACGAGCCTCGCGCCCGGGTCGAAGGTGGTGACCGACTACTTCGACAAGGCCGGCCTGAGCGCGGACCTGGATGCCCTGGGCTTCCAGACCGTGGGCTACGGCTGCACGACGTGCATCGGCAACTCCGGCCCGCTGCCGGAGGAGATCGAGGCGGGGATCAAGCAGGGGGATCTGGTCGCGGCCAGCGTGCTCTCGGGCAACCGCAACTTCGAAGGACGCGTGCACCCGGCGGTGCGGGCCAACTACCTGGCGAGCCCGCCGCTGGTGGTGGCGTACGCGATCGCGGGCACGGTGGACATCGACCTTGGCAGCGAGCCGATCGGCGTCGCGACCAGCGGGGCGAAGAAGGGCCAGCCCGTGTTCCTCAAGGACATCTGGCCGAGCACGGCCGAGGTGCGGGAACTCGTGAAGCAGTGCATCACGCCGCAGCAGTTCGAGGAGAAGTACGCCGGCGTGTTCACGGGCAACCCGACGTGGAACCAGGTGCCGGTGAGCAAGAGCGAGCTGTACGGGTGGGACGACGGATCGACGTACATCCAGAACCCGCCGTTCTTCGAGGGGATGGAGCCGACGGCCCGCGGGTTCGGGGCGATCGAGGGGGCGCGGTGCCTGGCGTACCTGGGCGACAGCGTCACGACCGACCACATCTCGCCGGCGGGCAACATCGCCGAGAAGAGCCCGGCGGGTCAGTACCTGCTGGGCCAGGGCGTTTCCAAGGCCGAGTTCAACTCGTACGGCTCGCGGCGCGGCAACGACCGGGTGATGACGCGCGGCACGTTCGCCAACGTCCGGGTGCGGAACCGGCTGGCGACGGCGGCGGACGGGAAGATCCCCGAGGGCGGGTGGACGCGCGACTTCACCAAGGCGCCCAAGGGGGACCCGATGGCGGCGCCCGTCGGGTTCATCTACGACGCGGCCATGTCGTACAAGCAGGCGGGCGTGCCGCTGGTGGTGCTGGCGGGCAAGGACTACGGCATGGGCTCGAGCCGCGACTGGGCGGCCAAGGGCACGTTCCTGCTGGGTGTGCGTGCGGTGATCGCGCAGAGTTTCGAGCGGATCCACCGGAGCAACCTTGTGTTCATGGGCGTGATGCCGCTGGTGTTCAAGGACGGGCAGTCGGCCGAGGGGCTGGGGCTTGACGGCACGGAGATGTTCGACCTGCACCTGCCGAAGGAGATCCAGCCGCGGTGCGATGTGAAGGTGGTCGCGCGGAAGATGGGCGGGGCGGACGAGGGAAAGACCGCTGAGTTCACCGTGCTGTGCCGCATCGACACGCGGATCGAGCTGGAGTACTACCGCAACGGCGGGATTCTGCAGACGGTGATCCGGAAGAAGTTGGAGACGAGCAAGCAACCGGCGTGAGTGCCGCCGGGAGCACGTGCTGTGGCGGACCAAAACGCGTCAATCGAAATCCCGGTCTATTTGGCTGACTTCCTCGATCGCGTGCTAGTCCGTTGCCCGCGTTGCGGCGGCGCTGCGAGGGCCGGTCTGCACGAGCCCGAGGTGCGCTCGCCGCATGGCCACACCGAGGCGGCCGCGATCACTCGCGGGAGTCGGCTCACCTGCGGAGGCTGCGGCTACGTCCACGAGGAGGCCGCGCGGCCCACGGTTGATGCCCATGGCTGCCTGACGATTGGTTCGTTGCGAGTGCCGCTCTTCCTCCGCACGCCCTGTTGCGGCGAGACGCTGTGGGCGATCAACGAGGAACATCTGGATTGGCTGCAACGCTACGTCGCAGCAGCGTTGCGGCCTCGCTCGATGACCGAGAGCGGTCGCTCGAACACGAGCCTTCAGAGCAGGCTGCCACGATGGATCGTTGTGGCGAAGAATCGGGATGAAGTGATCGGCAGCCTCGCGCGTCTCCGCGAACTGCTGGGACAAGTCTTGTAGAACGCGGCGACGACGGGACGAACTCGGCGCAACCGCCTCGCACAGACATACGCTCGCGGCATGGACCGAGACCGCGCGTCGTTCATCGCCCACGCTTCGCTTGACATCTGCAACCCCGTCTCGCCCGCCAAAACGGACGCGGCCATCGACGCGATGTTGCTGGACGCCGGCGCGCGGGTGCTGGACATTGGTGCGGGCAAGGGGGAGATCCTGTGCCGCGTGTGCGAGCGGTTCGGGGCGACGGGCGTGGCGGTGGAGCGGTCGGCGGCGTGCTGCGGGGCGATCCGTGAGCGGGCGGACGCGCGGTCGCTCGGCAAGCGGATTCGGGTCGAGCAGCGGGACGCGGGCGAGTATGTGCGCGAGCTGCTGGACGGCGCGGCGGCTGGCGAGGGTTTCGACGCGTGCCTGTGCGTCGGGTCGGTGCACGCGCTGGGTGACCTGGGGGCGGCGGTGCCGATCCTGACGCGTCTGACGCGCCCGGGCGGGCTCGTGCTGCTGGGGACCGGGTACTGGAAGCGCCCTCCCGCGCCCGAGTACCTCGAGGCCCTCGGCGGGCGCGAGGACGAGGCGATGTCGCACGGCGCGACGATCGAGTTCCTGGTCGAGCGCGGGCTCGAGCCGCTGTGGGCCGCGACGGCGTCGGACGACGACTGGGACGCGTACGAGTGGGCGTACTTCCGGGGCGCGTACGAGCATTGCCGCGCCCACCCCGAGGACCCGGACGCGCCGGCGATGCTCGAGCGGGCCCGGGCGTGGCGGCGGATCGCGCAGCGCTGGGGGCGGGACACGCTGGGGTTCGGGCTGTACCTGGCCCGGACGGGCGAGGGTGCCGCGGGCTGATAGGCTGGGCCGATGCAGACGCCCGAGCCGGAATCGCCTGTGGTTGCCGCGACCGATGACGGTGCTGGGGCGGCGCCGTTGCCGACCGGCCCAGGGGAAGCGGACGCGGCGCTGCGGCGGGTGCTGTGGGTCGAACTGCTGGTCGTGGTGGTTTTCGGCGTGCTGGCGCACACGGTGAACGCGGTGGTGTCGCTGTACGTTGAATCGGCTCACCCCGGCTGGGTCATCGACGCCGTGATGACGACCACGAGCGCGGCGTCGATCAGCGCGGTGATGCTGTACCTGATGTGGCGGTCGCCCGAGGGCCTCCGGGGGTTCGGGGTGCTGCGGATTGGTTGGCAGGACGTTGGCGTGGCGGTGGGCGTGTTCGCGGCGTCGTGGGCCGTGCCGTGGGTGCTGTGGTTCGTGCTGTGGAACCTGCCGGTCGTGGTGGAGTTGTACGACGCGACGATGCCGGACGACATCGAGGCGGCGGAGATGGAGGCGATGTTCCCCGCGCCGACGGGGCTTGCGGACCGGGCTTCGATCGTGGCGCTGAGCCTGGCCAACAGCCTCTCGGAGCAGTTGGTGATCTCGGCGTACCTCGTGACGCGGCTGGAGCGGCTGCTGGGTAGCGCGGTGAAGGCGGTCGTGGTGGCGACGTGCCTGTTCGCGTCGTACCACATCTACCAGGGCGTGTGGGCGATGCCGTCGATCCTTGCGATGGGGCTGGTGTTCACGGCCACGTTCCGCCTGACGGGGCGGTTGTGGGGGATCGTGGCGGCGCACGCGGCGTACGACGCGGTGGTGATGATCTGGTACTGATCCTGCGGCGTCTCTCGTCGGGCCAATGCAAAGGGGCGGGCCGTGGTGGCCCGCCCCGAGAGATTGGTTGATGGGGAACTTGTCGTGATCGTGGGCGGCGTGCCCCCTCCGTCATGCTCGCAGAGCCTCGCATGACACCTCCCGCACGCGGGGGAGGGACTCTCAGCAGCCCGCCGCGAAGAGGCCCAGGTAGTAGAAGAAGTCCTCGTTGTTGATGGTCGCCGTTCGGGACGCCGTAGCCGGGGCTGCCGGGGACGGCCGAGGTGGTCAGGTCGGCGACGGCGGCGTTGCCGGCGGCGAACTGGGCGAGGTAGTAGAAGAAGTCGTTGTTGTCGAGCACGCCGTTGGGCACGCCGTAGCCGGGGGTGCCGGCGATGGCGGTGGTGGTCAGGTCGGCGTCGCAGGACGGGGTCATGTAGGCGACGGCGACGTTGTCGACGCCCATCGCGACCGAGCCAGCCGCCACGCCGCCGCCGGCGCGGAGGGCCATGTGCTGGACGGGGCCGACCTGCGTGCCGGCGGGGGCGACGAACCACGCGGGCGATTCGAACACCGCGCCCTGGGCGGTGGAGTTGTTGATGAGTGTGAAGCGGATGATCTCGCCGGTCTGCGGGTCGATCATGATCGACATGTGGTGCCAGCCCTCGTCGATAATGGGCAACGGGACGAGCATGGGCGCGCCGGCGGCGTCGCGGGTCTCGACGACCGGCTGGAACCGGTCCTGGCCCGCGGTCTGGAACTGGACGCGGACGCCCGCGCCGGGCGCGGCGGTCTGGACGCTCACGCCGCCCGCGCTCGCGCCGGCCGGGTTGAGGACCACGCTCTGGAGGTGCAGGTCCAGGCCGACGACGACGGGGGGCAGCAGGAAGGGCGGCGGGCTGGGCGGGGGCAGCAGCAGATCGAGCCCGTGCTGGGTGCCGATGGGCGGGGCCAGAACGCCCAGGAACTGGTCGCGCCCGCCCATGAGGTAGTCGATGCCGAGCGGGCTGGGCGGGTAGGGCAGGCAGCGCCACGACTCGAAGCCGGGCAGGTCGGGCGTGGCAATCCAGACGCTCGACGGCGGGATCTGGCCCGGGAAGAACAGGGGCTGCTCGAACTCGAAGAACGTCCCCTGGCGATCGGCCAGCGCGTTGTGGACCAGCGGGGACTCGGACAGGTCGATGCTGCGCCAGTAGAAGTTGGCCGAGTCGATCAGGATCTCGCTGTTGAGCGAGACGCCGCCGGGGCCGAAGCGGGCGGCCTCGTTGGCGGTGTCGCCGACGCCGTCCCAGAACGCGATGTCGTGGGCCATGGTTCCCTGGCCGCGGTTGACCAGGCCGAGGGAGTTCATGATGTCATCGACGCCGCGGACCTCGACCATGGGCAGGGCGGCCGCGCCGTTGACGCGGCAGTCGTCCAGGAACTGCTGGTAGGCCTGGATGGTCAGGGGGTTGAAGACCTCGCCGTCGAGTTGCTGCGCGGGGCCGGCGGGGAAAGCGCTGATCTGGTCCATCCGGAACACGGCCTGCTGCATCGAGGCGATGGCGTCCTGGATCATCGCCTGGGTGGCGACGGGGTTGGGCAACTGGCCGACGTCGGGCAGGAGGGACTGGAGTTCGTTGATCGCGTCCTGCATCTCGCCCCGCGGGTCGGTGGTGAAGGTCTGGACGGTGGCGAAGTGGGCGGCGAACTGCGTTGCGGTGGCGGCCTGCACATCGGTCTGGTCCTGCAGGTCCTGGGCCGCGGCCAGCACGCCGTCGTAGTCGGTGTTGGTGTACGCCCCGATGCCGCGTGCGGCAATGGCGTAGGTGCGGACGGTCTGGCGCAGGTAGTCCCACGACACGGCGCCGGTGCCGGGGAAGGCGGCTTCGGCCGCGTCGAAGTCGGCCTTGGTGATGGGCACGCCGGTGGAGTTGAGCAGCATCCGCTCGACCCACTGGTCGACCTGGGCGTCGTCGGGGAAGGCGTAGGTCGCGGCGCCGTCGAACTCGCAGATCGGGTCCCAGCACCAGGAGATGAGGTAGTTGGCGCCCTGGCCGATGCCGGTGCCGGCCAGGAACGCGGCGGCGGCGGCGGTCGCGACGACCACGGCCTCGGCGGCGGCGGCCACGACGCCCTCCGCGGTGGCGACGGTCGCCGCCGCCTGAGCGACGCGGGCGGCCAGCGCCGGATTGGAAACGGCTCCGCCGGCGGCGGTCAGGGCGGTGCGGAGCGCCGAGAGCAGGTCCTTGGCGTCTTCGAGCGCGTCCTTGGCCTCATCGAGTTTGGCGACGGCGGCCTCGTAGGCCCCGACCACCTGGGCCGTGTATCGCTTGGTCTGTCGCCAGAGTTCGTCGCCCCGGGCCTCGGGGGCGGTGGCGGTGATCGACGCGACCCCGGCGGCCATGCACAGGGCCAGGCCGGCGCTTTGGGTCAGGTTGCGGGTTCGGGCGGCGCGGTTCGCGGTGTTCGTGTTGCGGGACATGGTTCGACTCCTTTGGGTTCGAGCGGTCTGTTTCGGGCCGGCACTCACCGGCACGAACCCAAAGCGAGAACGGGGGCGCGGCCCTCACGGGCGAGTCCGGGCAACCGCGAAGTTTCTTTTTCTCCGAGATCGCGTGAGCGGTGCTGGTGGGCCCGCGCGGCTCGTCGATGAGGCACCACGTCTGCGTCGCGCTAACAACCCGCTGCGTAAAGCACCAGGTAGAAGAAGAAGTCATCGTTGCTCAGCACGCCGTTGGGTACGCCGTAGCCCGGCGTGCCGGCGACGGCCGACGCGGTGAGGTCCGCGACCGCGAGGTTTCCAGCCGCGAACTGGGCGAGGTAGTAAAAGAAGTCGTTGGTGTTCAGGATGCCGTCGGGCACGCCGTAGCCGGGCGTCCCGGCGACCGCTGTGGTTGTGAGGTCCGGGCGGCACACCATGCCGCGCGTCCAGAGCAGGGCCTCTTCGCGGTTGGTCTGCGTGTTGTACCCGTGCCCGGCGACGTAGGTCACGCCCGCGCTGGTCCAGATGCTCTCGGCCTGCGACGTGAGGAACGTGGCCGGCAGGAACGAGTGCAGATCGACCCGTGAGGCCGCGGTGCCGGTCCAAAGGCTCGCGTGGAACCAGCCACCGACCTGCGCGTACCCGACCTGCTGTCCTCCCGCAACGTCGGTGGCGCGCGAGTTCACGGTCGCGCCCGGGTACAGGTCGACCCACGTGCCGGCTCCGCCCGTCCACAGGGCCGCGTGGCTCGATGTGTCCGGCACCCTCACCTCGCCGACAACCTGCGCCGCGTCCACCCCGAAGGCCTGCGACGAGATGTTGCCGGGCGGGTGCAGGTTGATCCACGCCCCGCCCCCAACCCACAGGCTCGCGCTCATCACGCCGCCCACATCCACGACGTATCCGACGACGCGATTGCCGCTGATCGCGTACGCCTCGGATGCGTGCCCATACCCCAGCGTGGGCGGCGGGTTCAGGTCGACCCACGACGCCGCGGTGCCGGTCCAAAGGCTCGCGTGGTAGCCGAGCACCAGTGCCCGCCCGACCTGCGTGCCCGCGTCCACATCGAACGCGGCCGAGTCGGTCACGCCGGCGGGGTTGAGGTCCACCCACGACGCGGCGGTGCCCGTCCACAGGCTCGCGTGCGAAGGCGCGCCGAAGAACGCCTCGCCGACCTGCTGCTCGCCATCCGCGGCGTTCGCGAACGAGTACACCGCCGAGGCCGGGTGCAGATTGACCCAGGACCCCGCCGAGCCCGACCACAGGCTGGCGCGGATGGACGCGACGGTCCCGCCCGTCTGCACCCACCCGACTTGCTGCCCGCCTCCGACGCCCTGGGCTTGCGCCTGGACCCACGCGGGATTCTGGAGGTTCACGACGGTCCACTGCGCGTGCGCGGCGACGGCGCACCCGCCCACGACGAGAAACGCGGCAAGACGCACTGGGTGTCCTTTCGAAGGCCGATGCAGAGCGTGGCTCGCGGTGGATGCGGTCGCCCGGCACCGGCGACATCAGTCTAACACGCGGATGCGAACAAAGCCAGACAATAGATGACGTCATCGTTGATCCGGACGGGGTTCGACGCGCCCGACACTGGCCCGGCCAACCACGACCGGGCCGGGCCGAATCAGACACCGGGCGGGTTCCCACACGTTGGGGCACTCGGAAGCCGCCCGCCCGTCTGTGCGAACAATCGCGCCCGCCGGCGTCGTGCGCCGGCGGGCGCTGGGGGCGGTCGGGCCCGCCTCCTCCGACGAGCCCGACGCGGGGTTGGGGTGTGTTCACGGCATCGTCAGGCCGAGCGGCGGCGCCGGCCGCTCAAGAGACCAGCGCCGGCGAGCAGGGCCAGTGCGCCGGGGGCGGGCACCAGATTGGCCTCGGTCCACTCGATGGCCTCCTCGTGCTCGGGCTCGCTCAGGCCGTAGTTGAACACGATCCAGATGGGATCGGAGGTCGCGACGCCCGGATCGGAGGACCAGATCTCGAGTTCGAGCAGGTAGATGCCGGGGGTGTTGGTGGTGAGTTCGTAGAAGGGGTGCTCGTCGAAGCCGCCGGCGGCGTGGACATTGGCGTCGGCGATCACGGCGAAGCCGGGCACGAGCACGTCGGTCGGCGGGCTGAAGACCTGGTTGGTGCCGGGGCCGGAGTCGTAGAGGCGCATGTGCTCAGGGGCGGGGCCGGCGAAGAACTCGTCGCCGGTCCAGGAGCGCAAGGCCCGGCGGATGTTGAAGCCCAGCGACGAGCCGGGGGCGAAGCCCTCGCCCACGTTGTCGAAGGGGCCGAGCCAGCCTGGCTCGTCGGTGAAGACGAACCCGCCCTGCTCCAGAAGATCGGCGCCGAACACACGCTCGGGGAACTCGAACTCGTTGGGGTAGAAAGTGTGGTCGCCGGTGCCGGTGACGACCTTGCCGCCGATGTTGGTGATGGCGATGTCGCTCCCGCCTGCGAGGGCGTGGCTCGCTGACAGCGCGAGCAGCGCCGCCGCGGCCGAGCCCGAGAGTGCGGCGGTTCGTGTGGTCGGCGCGGTCATGGAATGGTGGTTCATGGGTCTCTTTCCTTCCACCGGCGATGGCCGGTTGTCGTGGCGAGCGTCCGAGCGACTTCCTCGGATGCGACGCATCCGCTCGCCGTGGTTTGTGGTGTCGTGCCCCGCGCATCGCGCGCCGGGCGCGGGATCAACAGCCTTGGGCGAACAGGCCCAGGTAGTAGAAGAAGTCGTCGTTGTTCAGCACGCCGTTGGGCACGCCGTAGCCGGGCGTGCCGGGCACGGCGCCGGTTGTGAGGTCGGCCTCGGCCAGGTTGCCCGCGGCGAACTGGGCGAGGTAGTAGAAGAAGTCGTCGTTGTTCAGCACGCCGTTCGGGACGCCGAAGCCCGGCTGGCCCGCGATGGCCGAGCCGGTGAGGTCGGGCGGGCAGGGGTTGGGGGTGGGGCCGCCAAGGTTGGCCTGGGCCCAGGTGAACGCGGCCTCGAACTCGGCGAGGTTCGCGCCCTGGCGGAACACGATCCAGAACGGGTCGGAGTCGCCGATCGTCGGGTCGCTCGACCACAGCACGAGGTTGAGCAGGTACGCCCCGTCGCTGGCGGGCTGGGTGAGCGTAAAGCCGAAGTGGCGGTGGTACTCCCCGCCGGCGCCGACGGAGGCCGCCAGGCCGGGCACGACGCTCGGGGTCGTGGGCGTGGTGGCGGGGCCGAAGGGGCCGAAGCGGATCTCGATCTGCTCCTGGGGGATGGTGTCAAAGTCCTGCCCGTCCCATTTGCGAAGCGCGTCGGCGATGTCGAGGCCGATCTGCGACGACGGCGGGAAGGCGTTCGAGCCGGAGTCGAAGCCGGGGTCGTTGGTGAAGTTGGGCTGCTCGCCGAACACACCCGCGTGGACGACGACGGGGAACTCGACGACGCCGGGCGCGCCGGAGACCGTCGCGCCGGTCTCGATGCGGTTGGGCGAGCCGTTCTGGCGGATGATGATGTCGCCCTCGTGCTGGGCCAGTGCAGGGGCGCTCACCAGCGCCAGCATGGCAAGTGCGCACGGTGCGAGACGACGCCGATTCATCGCGGCGGTTGGTGCTGGTCGCATGTGATGCTGTCTCCAGTTGGGCCGAGGCCACTTGTGGCGCGGCGGAGGCTGTGCGTGGGGATGGCGCGATTGGGGTTATTGCGCGGATGCGGGGTCGAAGTTGTTGTCCTGGAACGAGCGGTAGACCTCCTTGAAACGCCGGGTCTCGGCGTGCCCGTCGAGGAAGCCGTAGTTGGCGCGGCCCTCGAGCGTGCCGAAGCGACCGCCCCACGCGGCGACCTCCATCTCGTCGCTTGCGACGCCGGCCTCGTTGCCGGGGCCGGCCGAGGCCCAGTCCTCGACATGGACGTGGTCGGCCTTGGCGAAAGCGCTGATGGTGTTCAGCCCCGGGCGCGGGTGGCCCTCGGTCATCTGCAGGAAGTGAACCGTCGCGGCCGGCGAGGCGATGCGCTCGATGGAGTCGTAGCGGGTTGTGGGCGTGGGCAGGAAGAGCGGGTCGGGCGACTTCGAGCGCGTGGTGTAGTTGTTGAGGCCGTAGGAAGTCCAGCGGGCCAGGGCCGACTGGGCGGGTTATTGGCGGGGTTGTCGTCGAGCAGGAGGGCGAGCCGCCTCGTCGAGGGACAGGCCCGTCCTGGCCGCCCTGGCGGATGGACCACGCCGGGCTGTCGTCGCCGGGTGAACGCGGCGATGCCGCCGCCATACTGCTGCGCGAGGATGACGGGCCACGAGTTCGAGAGGTCGCCGACGCCGCCGTGGTCGAGCCCGGCGTCGATGAACGCGCCCTCGTAGTCGTCGGCGTACATCGTGTGGGCGATCTCGAGCTGGCGGACGTTGGAGAGGCAGGCCGCATTTTGTGCGGCCCGCCGGGCCGCGCCGAGCGCGGGCAGCAGGATGCTGATCAGCAGCGCGACGATCGCGATGACGACGAGCAGTTCGATGAGGGTGAACCCGCGAGTTGGGCGGTGGGCGTGCATGGAAGGCTCCGAGGGGCGCGCCGGCGGCCGACGCGCGGCACGGACTGTGAGCGCGGGCCGGCGCAGCGATGGCCGGTGCGTGCAGACGGGCGATCGGGATGGGCGAGATGGGGGCGCGGCAGAGCAAGCGCCGACGTGCGGCGACGGTGCGCGCCGGCGGGCTAGGCCGCGGCGATCGGGCCCGGCGGGCCGCGCGGGTGCGCGGGCGTGGCGTTTGGCACCACGATCACCTGGGCCGGATCGGCGACAGCCGCGATGCCCAGACGCAGCTGCAGACTCGTAGGCGGAGTGGCCGCGTGGACCGCGCCGAAGCCCGCGGCGGCGATCAGGTCGCACAGGCCGCACGGCCCATGGTCGTGGTCGTGGTCGTGGTCGTGGGGATGGTCCGGGTGCTCCTCCCCTTCGTCCGCGTGCACGTCGTCCGCGTAGTGTGCGGGCTCGTGATGCGAGTGGGCCGCGTGGGTGTGCGAGCAACCAGTGGCCGAACCCGGCGGGCGGACGTCGGCGTGTCCGGCGGCCGCCACGGACAGGCCGTGGCCGTGCAGGTGCTCACGGGCGTGCAGGCTTGGCGCGATGCCCTGGAGCACGATCGCCAGGAGTGCCGCGAGCGCACCCCACGCGGCGACGCGAGCGCGACAGCCGGCGCTGGGTCCGCGTGCGTTGGTCGCGAGGCGTGCCACCGCACTGAGCATACCACGCCCGGTGCCCTTGTCAAGAATGGATTCTCAATAAGAGTCAGACGGACCGAGCGAGTGCGACGCGGCCTTCGGCAACGGGCCGTCGGGCGCCGCCTCAGCACCCCGCCGCGAAAATCGCCAGGTAGTAGAAGAAGTCGTCATTGTTCAGGACCCCGTTGGGCACGCCGTAACCCGGCTGGCCCGCCACCGCGCCGGTGGTCAGATCGGCCACGACCAGGTTCCCCGCGGCGAACTGGGCCAGGTAGTAGAAGAAGTCGTCGTTGTTCAGGATGCCGTTGGGCACGCCGTAGCCGGGCAGGCCCTGGACGGCGCCCGTTGTCAGGTCCGGCGGGCAGCGGGTGATGTCCCAGCCGAGGGCGTCGAGCACGCGCAAGTCCGCGGCCCGCAGGAACCGCGGGTAGAACGTGTCCTGCGGCTGGATCACCGGCACCATGATGCCGAGCGCGGTTGCGGGCGGTTGCGGCGTCCAGTGGCTGCCCTGCCACGGGCTGCCGTCGGACATCGCGTACTCGGCGTCGATGAAGTCGAGCGTCGCGTCGTCGAGCGAGTTGGTCGTGTCGAGGTACACCGTGCGCGGCGTGGTCGTGAACTCCTCGAGCGTGTCGGGGTTCAGGTCGGCCCCGCCATCGCTGGCGCGGAATCGGTACAGGTCCATCGGCAGCAGCGTGGCCCCGTGCAGGAAGTCGACGTTCGAGCCGAAGCCGAGGCCGTGGCACACCTCGTGCGTGAGCACGGTGCGGAGGCAGTAGGCGCCGGGGTCGATGCCGTCGGACGGGTCGAGGTCGAACAGCACGTTGCTGCTGATGGTCATGGGGATGGGATTGGCCGCGAACGCGGGCTCGATTGACTTGAGCAGCGCGTGCTGGCAGAGCAGGCTGGTGCGGACGGTGATCGACGTGCCGGGGGCCAGGGCGTAGAGCACGTCGATGCCGGTCGCATCGGGCAGGTAGCCCTCGATCGTGTCGTCGGGATCGGCGTCGGCGATCAGCGCGGCCCGCAGAGCCGGGTAGGTGCGCCCGGAGTAGGAACTGCCCGTGCCGCCCAGGATCGGCTCGCCCATGACCATGCCCAGCGGTTCGAAGCGGAGGTTGACCTCGATCGTGATCGGGTCGTCGATTGCGCGTGCGAAGTCGGCGGCGATGTCGGCCAGCACCGGCTCGACGCTCGCGGGCACGGAGGGGTCCAGGAGCCAGACGAGGTCGAGGCCCGCGTCATTGGCCGCGGCGCTGGTGGTGACGCGCCGCCACGTGCTCGAGGCCCGCCGGGCAGTTTCGTGCCGCGCGGCGACACCGGTGAGCACGCTATCAGGCATCCGTGCACCGAAGCACATCGACCGCCAGTGTGTGCGGTCGGCCAGCGGCGCGTCGCCGCTGCTTCCCACCGTCATCGCCTCGGCCGGGGCCAGAGCGATGCACGCCACGACACCGGCTCCGACACGTGCTTTCCGAGCGCTCGATCGCACGATCGGCCTCCGGGAATGGGCCGCAGCGTTGCGGCGGGATGCGGCGCAGACTCGATGCGGCATCGGCGCAGACTCGATGCGGCACGCGGGCGCGGCTTGCGATCGCCGGCCTCAGCACCCCGCCGCGAAGATCGCCAGGTAGTAGAAGAAGTCGTCGTTGTTCAGGACCCCATTCGGCACGCCGTAGCCCGGAAGACCGGCGACGGCCCCTGTGGTCAGATCGGCCACGGCCAGGTTCCCCGCGGCGAACTGGGCCAGGTAGAAGAAGAAATCATCGTTGTTCAGGATGCCGTTGGGCACGCCGTAGCCCGGGACGCCCGCGACCGCGCCGGCGGTCAGGTCCGGCGCGCACGCGCTGGGCGCGTCGTAGGTGAACATGCAGGTGATCAGGCCCTGGTTGTACCAGTCGTCGTTCTGCGTGTACGACGAGACGCCCTTGGCCTGCGTGTTGGGATTGCCGACGGTGTCGAGGAACCCCGAACTGCCGCACGAGTTGCCGTCCTGGCGGACCGTCAGGACCAGGTCCCCGCCGGCGTAGGTGAACGGCGTGGTGAACGCAACGACCTGGCCGAACGGGTTGACCCCGGGCGACGCGTTGCCGCCCGGAAAGAACTCGCCCTGGTACGAGATCGGGCCGGAGCGGACCAGCGTGTTGTCCGGCCCGAAGTTCTGCGTGGCGGTCGTCGACATCTGGCCCGGCGGGAGCGCGGCCGTGCCCAAGTAGATGTCGAAGTTGGCGTATGCGCACGTCACGCTCGGGCCCGGCCACGGGGCATACGGCGTCCACGTCGGGCGACGCCAGGTGATGCCCGTGAAGCGGGCCCCGACGGGCACCGCGCCGAGCAGCGCCTCGCCGATGACCAGTTGGTACGACCGCGCCTGCGTGTGCAGGATCGTCGAGTACCCGCCCGTGCCGGCCGTCGTCGGGGCGTTGGGCGGGATGATGATCTCATCGCCCAGCGCCGGGGCGGCGAGGGCGGCGGCGAGGACCGCGGCGCGGGCGGGCGTGCAACGCATGGGCTGATCTCCCTCTGTGGGACTGCTGGCTGGTGGCTGTGACTCCGAACCCGACGCAGTTCACGCGCGGCCGGTCTCGATTCCCCCACCGCGAGGATGGTACCGGGCCGGGTCGTCTGCACCAAGACGAATCCGCGAGCGAGTTCGACCAAAGGCTCGGGAACGCCGCGCGGGTCACGATCCGCGCGGGTCATCGACACCTTAGCGACGCACCACGCGTCGCTCAGCACCCCGCGGCGAACAGCGTCAGATAGAAGAAGAAATCGTCATTGTTCAAGACCCCGTTCGGCACGCCATAGCCCGGCGAGCCCGGCAGAGCGGTAGTCGTGAGATCGGCCACGGCCACATTGCCCGCGGCGAACTGCGCCAGGAAGTAGAAAAAGTCGTCGTTGTTCACGACGCCGTTCGGCACGCCGTACCCCGGTGAACCCACGACCGCGAACGTCGTCAGGTCGGGCACGCACGCCGCCACCGGATCGCCCTCGATCATCCGCGACGGCGTCGCGTTGCCGCGGAACGCGTGCGGGATCCACGTCGTGCTGCCCCACAGCCCGTTGGCCGATGTGCCGTGGGCCATCCAGCCGTCCCGCACGTGCGAGAGTTCGCCGATCGGCGGGTCGGGGTCGAGCAGGGCCGAGGCCCAGAACCAGCCGCCCTCCATCTCGTCGAGCGGCTGGATGTCGATCCACCACCGCCCCGGCTGGAGCGTGATCGACGCGCCCGACAGATCGAGCACGTGGCGGTATCCCTCGCGGGCCGCGAAGATGCCCAGGAACTCCGACGAGATCGCCTGCACGACCACATCGTGCACGACCGTCTCCGACGGCTCGCCGTCGTCGTCGCCATACACCTGCACGCGGAAACCCTGGGCCGGGAAGTCGCCCGGATCGAACGTCGTGTAGTCGCAGGCGATCCGCGTGAGCGTGTACTCCTGCGTGATCGTGAAGTCATCGGCGAGCTGGCTGTCGGTCGTGCCCAGCGACGGGAACACGCGGGCCCCGCCGATGCAGTTGCCCACCCCGGCGTCCACCGCAAGCGTGTTGGTGATCCACAGCGTGTCGTACAGCACATCGCCACGGGCAGGCCCGCCCACCAGCCCGGCCCCAACCACCAGCACCAACGCGGTCGACACGGTGCGCACGGTCCACCTCCGTTCCGCCGGGCGAACCAAGCCGCCCGGCCAAACGAGTCTACCGCGCGGCGGCCACGCGCCAAGGGCGATTCCAGCCCCGCAACGGGGCGTGAAGATGCGAGGCCACGACGCACCGCCGCTCAGCACCCCGCCGCGAACAGCGTCAGGTAGTAGAAGAAGTCATCGTTGTTCAAGACCCCGTTCGGCACGCCGTAGCCCGGCTGGCCCGCGACCGCCGTGCCCGTCAGATCGCACACCGCCAGATTCCCCGCGGCGAACTCGGCCAGGTAGTAGAAGAAATCGTCGTTGTTCAGCGTCCCGTTGGGCGTGCCGTAGCCCGGCGAGCCGGGGATGGCGGTGGTGGTCAGGTCGGGCACGCACGCGGGCGTGAGCTCGCGGGCTGTCCACAGCAGCGCGTTGGCCATCAGGCGGGCCCCGTCGCTGGCCTGGTCCCAGTAGCCGTCGGCCACCGCGTTCGAGACCGGGTGGAACCCGAGTTCAACAACCCGCGGATTCGGCGCCAGCGCGATCAGCGTCTCGCCCGTCGTCCAGTTGGCGATCCGCGTCGAACCGGGCGTGATGCCCATGATCACCGGGCGATACCCGCCCCACGGCGGCGGGCCGACGCCGATCGCGGTGTAGAACGAGTTCACGCCGTCGAGGATCGGGTGGTTCGGCACGAACACCTGGCCGAGGCCCGCGAACGTGCCGTTGGTGTAGCCGCCGTTCTGCGGGATGGCGATGTACTCCCCGCCCGGGCCGCCGACCTGCCAGCGACCCTGCAGGTATCGCAGCGAGTTCGTGCTCGTGTTGCTGAACAGCGCGACAACCACGCCGCCGCCCTGATCCACATAGTCCGCCAGCAGGTTGCCCAGCGCGACGGGGTCCTCGTGGCTGTCGTTGCTCCACGTCAGCACGGCGTCGTACGGGCCGATGTCCGCCAGCGACAACTGTGCGCCGTTCTGGAATCGGGTGGTCGAGAAGATCGCCACCTCGCCGAACAGGCCGGTGCCGAGCAGCTTGTCGCGCGCGTCGGTGAAGCGGACGTTCCCCAGTGGATCGCCGGTATTGGAGGCCGCGGCGACGATCGCCACGCGAGGCTGGGCCAGCGCGGGACACGCCAGCGCGGCGAGTCCGGCCAGAACGAAGAGGCCACGGAGCGAACCGGGAACACGCATTCTGAACTCCTTGCGGGGCAGCAACATGGGGGCACGCCGAACCCGGAGCGTAGGGATTTGCCGGGGCGATTCAAGCCCGTTGCGCAAACTCGGCGCATCGGCGGAGGCATGGGCCTGTCCTGCGCGGCTTGGCCAGGCGTTCCAGCGCCGGGCGAACGCGCAGGCCAAAGCAAAGAGCCCCCCGCGCGAGGCAGGGGGCCCTTGGAGCAACCGGATGCAAGCCCCGCCGAGGCGGAGATATCAGGCGCGGCGGCGACGCCCGCCGACCAGGCCGCCGAGGGCCAGCAGCGCGACCGAGGCCGGGGCCGGGACGATCTCGAGATTGTCGAAGCCGAAGATGTGCACGTTGTTGGCCCCGCCGCCCGCGAAGAAGCGGAAGTCGGTCGGGCGAGCCCCGCCGGCCGAGCCGCCGGCGAGGTACCAGCCCAGGCCGGACACGTCGACGACGGTCGGGCCGGCCATGTCGTGCAGGTTGTCGATCGAGACCGAGAGGATCTGGTTGGTCACGAAGTCCCAGGTGGTGGACTGGCGGTACCAGGTGTTCAGGTTGAGCGCGTCCCACTCGGCGCCGGGCAGGGTGTTGGCCTGCTGCACGCCGGCGGCGTTGAAGAACACGTAGTTCGCGTCGAACGCGTTGCCGGTGGCCAGGTCGTCCCACGTGTACAGCGTCTGCCAGAACGCGCTGGACGCCGAGGGCTGCAGCGAGAACGAGCCGAGGTTGTTCAGCGCGGGGAGCACGCCGCCGAAGCGGTCCATGCAGATGTCGTACGAAGCGGTGTACACGTTGCCGGAGAAGTCGGCCGCGTGCTGGGCCCGCCCGAAGCCGGTCGCGCCCTGGTTGCGGACCGCACCGAACTGCGAGCCGCCGGTGGGGTTGTTGACGAAGCCCCAGGAGTTGCCCGAGTACTCGAACACGACGCCATCGGTCGAGCCGTTCACCGGGTTGTACCAGCCGTCCTGGCCGCCAAGGCCGAAGCCGTTGGTCAGGGCCGTGCCGCCGGCGGAACCGGCGTAGGTCGGGGCCTCGAAGTCGGAGAAGAACTGGGCATTGGCCGTGCTGGCAAGTGCCATCCCGGCGGCGACAAGCAGAACTCGCTTCATCTTCATCTCCCCCAAACAGATGGACCCACGAACCGGAGTGGCCCGGTTCTCGGGAGTCGATCTTGCAAAAAGGATGATCTCCGACGCGGCCACCATAATCAAGGGGATTTCGCAAGATCCAACAACTTTCTCCCGCCCGAACCGCGAGTCGCGATGGTTCTCGGACTCAATCCCCCCTCCCCGCCGGAAACAGGTCCGATATCACTTGACCAACACCCTCCCCGGACGCCGGGATTGCGTACGCCGGCGTCGGCGGACGACCCAGAAACAAGGACCGATCCACCATTGACACACCCTCAAGCGCGTGC
>JAWKTE010000023.1:0-59654 GCA_041401985.1 Phycisphaerales bacterium | reverse complement strand
CCCTACTCCCACTCAAACGAAGGCCGGAACGGCGGCCGCGGCCGGTGCAGCGCCACGTTGAACACCAGCCCCGTCATCATCCACACCGTCATCATGCTCGACCCGCCGTAACTCACGAACGGCAGCGTGATCCCGATGATCGGCAGCAGCCCGATGTTCATCCCCACGTTGATGGTCGTCTGGGCCGCCACGAACGCCGCCAGCCCGACGCACACCAGCCTCCCGAACGGCTCCTTGGTCTGGGCCGCGGTCCACAGCGCCCCGACCACCCACGCCACCGCCAGCAGCACCACCCCCATCGCCCCAATGAACCCCCAGCGCAGCGCGATCACCGCGAACACCATGTCGTTGTGCGACTCGGGCAGCGGGTTCAGGTCCAGCAGCAGGCGTGCCCGGTCCTCGCTCACCCCGGCCAGCCCCCCGGCCCCGATCACCGTCTGGGCCGTGTACGCCTGGTAGTTGATGTCCGACGCCGACGTGCGGTCCCCCTGCATCTGGCGCACCAGCGCCACGATCCTGGTCTTCTGGTGCGGCCTCAGCAGCGGGTACATCGCCGGCCCGGCCATCATCGCGGCAACCACGATGATCGTCAGGTGTCGCAGCCGCGCCCCCGCCGCAAGCAGCATCGCCAGCAGCGACGGGGCGAACAGCATCGCGGTGCCCAGGTCCGGCTGCAGCACGATCAGCCCCACCGGGATCGCCGTCAGCACGCCCAGCGGCACCAGCCCCAGGAACCTGCGGTGCTCGCTGCGATACCGCAGGTACCGCGCCACCACAAGCACATACGCGATCTTCGCGACCTCGCTCGGCTGAAAATCCATCAACCCCAGGTTGATCCACCCCCGCGTCCCGTTCCGCGGCTTGACCACCCACGACGGCACGCCCGGCATCAGCAGGAACACGAGCAGCAGCAGCGCGATGATCATCGCGGGCGTCGCCACCACGCCCACGATCCGGTAGTGGGGCAGCGCGACCACCATCGCCGCCGCCACGCCCAGCAGCGCGAAGATCGCCTGCCGCAGCCCCTCGCCCGCAAGGGCCGTCTCGGCCCCCGCACGACCGTCGGCCAAATCGATCGCAAGCACGCCGATCAGCGTCAGCCCCGCCGCCGCCACCAGCGAGACCCACCCGGCGTTGACCAGGCGCAGCACGTCGGTCAGCGACCGGTTCGGGTTCGCCGTGCCGCGGATGATCGCGGGGATCTGCTCGAGCACGCGGGTCATGGGGCAGCCGCCTCCACCCGTGGCAGATACCCCTCCTCCACCAGCGCCCACACGATCTGGTTGCAGATCGGCCCCGACACCTTCCCGCCGCTCCCGGCGTTCTCCATCATCACCGCGATCGCATACCGCAACCTCCCGCCTCCTGCCCCACCCTGCGGCCCCACCAACGCCACGTACCACGAGTGGTCCGGCGTCACCCGCTCGATGTTCCCGGCATCGTCGAGCACGGGCCGCCCGTCGCTCCCGATCAGTTCGATCGACTGCGCCGTCGCCGTGCCCGTCTTGCCCACGATCCGCACGCCCGGCACGTTGAAGATCGCCTCGCGGACCTCGCGCGTCCCGCTCCCATCGCCCGCACGCCCGCTGGCGTCGATCGTGAACGTGATGTGCTCGCCCGTGCCGTGCGTTGCGTCGTGCACGGCCCCGTCCAGCCCGTCGATCACCGCGCGCACCGCCGCCGGGTCGTACCCCAGCGGGTGCGCCTCGCCCTCGCCGCGACCGCGCACGAGCGTCGGCTCCAGCCGCACGCCGCCGCGGGCCACCGTCGCCAGCATGTCGGCCGCGTGCATCGGCGTCCACGCCACACGCCCCTGCCCGATCCCCATCATGATCGACTCGGACGTGTTCTGGGCCAGCGTGTGCCCGCCCGCCGCTGGCCCGACACCCAGGTCGTACGCCTGGCCCACGCCGAACCGCTCATACGCCTCGTTGATCCCGTCGGCTCCGAGTCGCCGCCCCAGCGTGTAGAAGAAGATGTTGCACGAGGCCGTCAGCGCATCCTCCGCCGACAGGTCGTGCCCCATGGTCACGCTGTGGGTCGTCAGGTACCTCTTGTAGATCCAGCACCGCAGCATGTCGCTGCGCGACTCGATCAGGTGCCCCGTGCACGCGATCCGCTCGCTCAGGCTGTACACCCCCTGACGCACCGCCTCCAGCACCATCACCACCTTCGCCACCGACCCCGGCGCGTACGCCACGCCCACGGCCCGGTTGTACCGCAGCAGCGCGTCCGGATCGATCGACGGGTCGTACCCCGGCTCCGTTCGGACCCGCTCCAGCACCCGCCCCTCCGCCCGCCGACGCTCGTCCTGCGTCACACCTGGCGTCGACACCATCGCCAGCACCTCGCCGGTATCCACATCCAGCACGACCGCGGCCCCATTGAGCGCCGCCCCCGTCGCCACCGCGTGGTTCCCGTGCCAGGCCTGCACCCGCGCCAGCCCCAGGTCCGGCGACATGATCGCCTGCACCCGCGCCTGCAGCATCGCGTCGATCGTCAGCGTCACGTCACGCCCCGGGGCCGCCGGCGTCTGGCTCGACTCGCCCGTGTCGTGCCGCACGATCCGCATGCCCCGCAGGCCCCGCAGGTCGTCCTCGCAGAACGCCTCGATCCCCCGCACGCCCGCCAAGTCCCCCGCCCGGTACGCCCCGAGGTCCACATCACCGTTCAGGCCCGCGGCCATCGTCCTCGCCGCGAGCGCCGGGTCCGCCTTTCGCCGCTCTTCCCGCCGCTCGATCACATCCGCCGTCGGCGTGCCCATCCAACCCAGCACGTCCGCCAGCAGCCCCGTCGCCACCACGCTCCGACGCCCCTCGGCCCGCAGCGGCAGCGGCAGCGAGCCCTGGTCGATGTCCACCACCACCGTCTCGAACGGGTACTCGCGCGTCCCCGCGTCCTCCACCACCAGCCCAGGGATCAGCGCCACCTCCACAGCATCACCGGAGTCGCCCGTGCCCCACGGGTCGAGCAGCACCTTCTGATCGACGAGCCGCAGCAGCGCGAACGCCGTCTCGTCCGGGATCGCCCGGATCACCACGTGCGCCTGCTCCTGCTCGGCGATCGGTCGAGTCTGGATCCGGGCCAGGCGGCGCTCGTCGTCCGGCTCCATCGCCCGACCCGTCCGCGCGTGCTGCTCCCGGAACTGGCGTTCCCAGATTCCACGCAGATGTTCGGCCATCGCCTCAACGCTGCCGACCACGGCCCGGCGCTCGTCGGCGATCTCACCCAGCGGCACCCCGGTGTCACGCGACAGCCGCCCCCACGCCTCAACAACATGGGCCTCGTACACCGGGAGCACCCGCGAGACCAGTTCCTCCCGCTCGGCCTCGCCCATCTTCGCCCACGCCGCCCGATCCCGCCGGCGTGCCAGGGCCGTCGCCTGCTCGCGGGCCCACTGCTCCGCGACCATGGCGTAGTCCATCGAGACGTTGTAGCACGCCCGGTCGTGGGCCAGCACCCGCCCGTTGCGATCCAGGATCCGCCCCCGCGTCGTGGGGACCCACTCGGTGTACCGCATCCGGGCCTCGGCCCGGGCCCGCAGCGCGTCGCCCTCGACCAGCGTCAGCCGCCCCAACTGCGCCGCCAGCCCCGCCGCCGCCACGACGAACGACGCCCCGATCAGCACCAGGCGTCGGTGGAACATGCTCGGGATGAGTCGGGGGATCAGTCGCTTCATGCCGGCACGCGCAAGGCTCCGCCTCGCCGCCCGCTGCCGCCACCCGGCGCGGGAGACCCGAAGGGCCAAGTGTACGATCGGCCCGACCCGCCGCGCGCCCGCAGACACCGCCGGATCGCCCCGCGCCGAACTCTCGCCGCGCCGGCTCTTGCGCGGTCTCTCGCGCGGCCCAGCCCCTACGCCGACAGCCGCACCAGCAGGATCACCATCGCCAGCACCGTCGCGTTGTGCAGCGCGTGCATCACGATCGGCCCCACCAGCGAGCCACGCCACTCCCGCATCATCGCGAAGATCAGCCCCAGGCTCAGCACCGGCCCCAGCAGCACCAACTCATATCCGTGCATCAGCCCGAACGCCAGGGCCGAGCCGATCGCCGCCACCACCGCCGGCACGCGCGACCGCATATGCCGGTACAGGCACCCCCGGAACACGACCTCCTCCACGATCGGGGCCCACACCGTCGCCAACGTGAACAGCATCACCAGCCGCCACGCGTCCCCCGACCCCACCAGTTCCAGGATCGGGTTGCCTCCGGTCGTGTACGGCACATGATCCCCGAGCAGGTTGTCCTGAACCGTCTTGAGCACCACGCCGATCAGACCCGCGGACACCAGCAGCGGCAGCCCCGCCAGGTACACCAGGAACCCCGCCCCGACCTCCCGCAGCACGCCGCGCGGGGCGATCAGCCCCAGGTCACGCCGCCACCGCGCAACCGTCGCCCCGCGCAGCAGCCCCCACGCGATGATCGGCAGCACCAGCCACTGGCACGCCATCGACACCTCGACCTCGTACCCCGCCAGCGCAGGCGTGGTCGCCGCGATCACCCCCGCTAGCACCTGCACCGCCAGGAACAGCACGATGAACCCCGCGGCCGTCTCGACATACGCGCTCCCGCCCACCGCCGGCGGCACGAACCACCGCCGGAACCGGCCCATCGAGGCGTTCACGATCACCCAGATCACCGCCCCCAGCACGCCAAACCCCACCAGCACCAGCCCGCCGCCGATCACCAGCAGCACCGCCAGCAGGGCCTCGCCGCCCCCGAGCAGCGCGGCACGCTCCGGCGCGTCCTTCTCGAGCGGCGTGACCTGCGCGAGCCGCGCGAACCACCCGTGCCGCTCCTCCAGCGCCGCCCACGCGTCCGCGTCGAGCGCGGGCTCGAACGCCGGGTCGCCCGCTCGACCGCTCTCCCTCTGCCCCGCCGCCGCGCGAAGCCCCTCAAACCGCACCACGCCCCGGTAGTGCCGCCTCAGCAACTCGACATCCGCCTGCAGGATCCCCGTCCGGAACATCATCCGTTGGCGGGCCAGCGTGAGTTCGTCGACCTCGCCCGCGCCCGCCGCGTCCTTTCGCGGCCTCGGGCGTCCCGCCGACCCGTCCTCGCCCGAACCCTCCGCACCTGCATCGCCGCCGCCGCCGTCCCCGGTCACCGCCCCGGGAATCGCCGGCGCCTCAACGCCCAACTCCCGCAGCACCCGCGCATCGCCATCGAGTCGAGAATCGAGCGCGTCCAGGCGATCGATCGCCTCGTCGGCCCCAGCCGTCTCCCCCGCGACCATCGCCGCCCGCAACTCGTCCACGCGCGCATCGCTCGCGGCCAGCCACTCCCGCGCCCGCTCGCCGCTCGGCGACTCCTCCCAGCCCTGCCACCGCGTGTCCACCGACGACAACGGCTCGCCGCCGGTCGCGAACTGCGGGTTCACCTCCCGCAGTTTCAGCATGATCGACGACACCAGCCTCGCCTCGTCGTCCAGCGAGGGTGCCACGATCGGGTCCGTCGCCGAGATCGCCTCGCCCGCGTAGATCTGCCACTGCTGCAGCACCGCCACCACCAGCAGCAGCGGGATCGCGATCAACTTCGCGATCAGCGCCCCCGTCCGCGACCCGGGATCGGGCACACGCGCCGGACCCGGAGCACCCGAGCCGGACGCCGCTCCATACCCCCCGGCCCCAGACCCGGGAGCCCCCGGAACCTGCGGCGGCGCACCGAACTGTCCCTGGAACATCCCGGGCCCCGCCCCGCCCCCTGCCACGCCTGGGTTTCCATACGCCGGACCCTGCGGCGTCCATGGTCCGGGCGACGGCGGCTGGCTGGCATCACTCATGGCCGAATCATCGGCCCCCCACCCCGCCGGGGCGAGCCTCGAACCCCAATCGCTCGCCCACGCCCCGACCCCGCGTCGCGGGGGAGGTGTCATGCGAGGCTCTGCGAGCATGACGGAGGGGGCAGTCGATCAATCACAGCGCCGATGCTCCCGCCCCCGCCTCCCCCTCCGGGTCCAGCACCGGCTGCGCCCCAGGCCCCTCGGCCGCCTCCACCAGGTGCCGCCGCATCACCCCCCACGCGATCGCCAGCCCAACCCCCATCAGCCCCGCCCCAAGCAGGAACGACGCCCCCGGCAGCGTCAGCGGCGCACGCTCCGAGATGAACCACGCGAACACCGCCGTCGCGATCAGCGGCCCGCCGATCTGCGCGATGCTGTTCGTGCCCTGCAGCGCACCCTGCACACGCCCCTGCTCGTCGGCCCGCACCGACCTGGTGATCAACGCCTGGAACGCCGGCTGCGCGATTCCCCCCAGCGACCCGATCGTGATGATCGCATAGATCATCCACCCCTCGGTCGCCAGCCCGTACCCCACGAACGCCAGCACGCCGATCGCCCCGCCCAGGATCAGCGCCCGCTTCTCCCCGACCACCCCCGGCCCCAGCGCCGGGATGATCTTCCGCGCCAGCCCGCCCTGCACGATCGCCGCCCCGACCCCCACGAACGCCAGCGACAGCCCAACGTCCAGGTCGCTCCACTCGTACCGGTACCCCGTGTACAGCACCCACGTCGCGTGCAGCCCGAACTGCGCCAGGTTCATCACGAACACCGACGCGATCAGCCCCGCCACCAGCGGGTAGTGCCCGATCCCCGCGAACACCCGCACCGGGTTCGCCCGCGCCAGCCGGAAGTGCGCCCGCTTGTCCTTCGACAGCGACTCCGGCAGCACGAACATCCCGTACACCCAGTTCAGGATGCACAGCGACCCCGCCGCGTAAAACGGATACCGGATGTCCCCGTGGTATGTGATCCCGACCAGCGGGATCTCGATCTTCTCCGCCGCCAGCAGCCCGCCCATCAGCGGCCCCAGCACGAACCCCAGCCCGAACGCCGCGCCCAGCAGCCCATACGCCCCCGCCCGCTTCTCCGGCGGCGTCACGTCCGCGATGTACGCGTTGCACACCGTGATCGACGCCCCCGACAGCCCGTTGAGCGCCCGTGTCAGGAACAGGAACCACAGCGTCGGCGACAACGCCATCGCGAAGTAATCAAGCCCCGAACCCAGCAGCGCCACCAGCAGCACCGGGCGGCGTCCGAACCGGTCCGACAGCGCGCCCAGCGTCGGCGAGAACAGGAAGATCATCACCGCGTACGTCGCCGCCAGCAGCCCGAAGGACTCCGCCGCCCGGGCCGTCAGTTCCTCCGCCGTCGTGTCCGGGCCGCGCTCCAGCAGGCTCTCGACCAGGCGCGGCGCGACCGGAATCAGCAGCCCGAACCCCAGCACCTCCAGCACCACGGTCAGGAACACGAACAGCACCGACGCCCGGCGCACGCGAGGCCCCACCGGGCCTTGGCCACCCATCCCCGCCTCGTCGTGTGCCTTCTCGCGCATGCGGCCAATCGTCTGGGAGCCAATCCCGTTTCGCAAGTCGCCCCGCCACGCCCTCAACACCCTCGCGAGCCGGGGCGTCCCCGCCCCGGTCCGTCGATCCACTCTCTGCGAGCCGGGGCGTCCCCGCCCCGGTTTCGGGTGATCGACGCCGCTCCATCCTCAAAAAACCATACAGAAACTTGACAGATCGAAATACGTTCAATATCCTAACGACATGGTCGAGTTCGGTCAAGGCCAAGGCGAGGTGCGGGCGACGCGTCCGACGGCCGAACTGGTCCGCCGCCTCCGCGACCTGTGCCACACCCTCGGGCATGGCGGCGGCGACCGGGGGCCGGGATCGGGGGCAGGGCCGGGGGTTGTCCCCACGGGGCTGGCCGATCTCGACGCGGCCCTGCCCCGCGCCGGGCTGGAACGGGGCGGCGTGCACGAGTGGTTGGGGGTGGCCGAGGCGGCTCCGGACGAGGAGCCGCCCGAAAGCCCGCCCGAAAGCCCGCCCGAAAGCCCGCCCGAAAGCCCGGGCCAAAGCCCGGGCCAAAGCCCGGGTCGGAACCGACCGAAGCGTCCGCGCCACGGGTCTTGGACCACCCCGCCCCTGGGCGTCCTGTCGATGCTCGCGGCCCGGGTGGTAGCGGGTGCCGCAGCGGATGCCGGGGCGGGCGATGCTCCATCGGGCTCATGGCTCGTCTGGGTCGGATCGCGGGTGTGGCCCTATCCACCCTCGCTCGTCCAGGCCGGCGGGCAGGCGGTGCTGGAGCGATCGCTGTTCGTGCGGGCCCGGTCGCCGGGCGACCGACTGTGGGCGATCGACCTGGCCCTGCGCAGCCCGGCGGTGGCGGGCGTGGTCGCCGATGGCTCGGGCTTCGACATGGCCTCGACGCGCCGCCTGCAACTCGCCGCCGAGGCCGGCGGGGGCGTGTGCCTGATGGCGCGCCCGCCATGGGAATCGGCGGAACTCTCGGCGGCGTCGACGCGCTGGCTCGTGCGCCACGCCGTCGATGCGCCCTCGCGAGCACATGGAGCCGCGCCCCCGGCAGCGTTCGGCACGTTCTCATCCAACAGCATCACCCGACGATGGACCGTCGAGTTGCTGCGCTGCAAGGGATTGCGGCCCACCGCCGGCGGCGTTCGCCGCTGGACACTGGAGCGCGACCATGCGACGCGTCGTTTGCGTGTGGTTCCCGACCTTCGCGGCGGATCTGGCGTGGAGGAGACGCCAGAAACGCCGCACCGACCCGCCCACCGCCTGGTCGGCTGACCCGCCCCCGCCCGCCCCGAGCAGCCCATGGGGCGGGCGGGGCAGCGGGGCGGGTGATCAAAGGAGCAACGATGGAGAAGAAGGCACCAAGGCATCCAGGCATCAAGGCATCGAGTCTTCCCTTCGTCGCTCCGATCGCGCTCATGCTTTGCATGCGTCGCTGCGTCGCTTCTCCTCCCGCCCCTACACCCTGCTCACCCGGCGCGTCGCCTCGCGCGAGATCGTCGTGGGCATCTGCAACAGGGCCGCCCGGGCCGGCATCACGCCGGGCATGGACCTGGCCCAGGCCCGGTCGATGCTCCCGCCCGGGCTCTCGCCCGACTCACCGACGAATGGGCTGCACATCGAGGAGCACCGCCCCGACCGCGACGCCGCGGCTTTGCACGCCCTGGCCTGCTGGATGACCCGCTTCGCGCCCACCGTCGCGCCCGACGGCGCGGACGGGCTGCTGCTCGACGTGACCGGGACCGATCGCCTCCACGGCGGGGAGCACCGCCTCTTGCGCGCCATCGCCGGCGCCCTGGGGCGATTCGGCTTCACGTCGCGCGTCGCGTCCGCGCCGTCGTTCGCGTGCGCGTGGGCGGTGGCCCGCTTCGGGGCCCACGATCTCTCGCTCGTGCCGGAGGGACGCCAGCGGGAGGCGATCGCGCCGCTGCCGATCGGCGCGCTGCGTCTTGATGACGCGACGGTCGGGGCGCTCGCCCAGGTCGGCGTCACGCGGATCGAGCAACTCCTGGCCCTCAAACGCCCCGCGATCGCGGCCCGCTTCGATCCCGCGCTGCTCGACCGCCTCGACAAGGCGCTCGGGCGATCGGCGGAGGTGGTCGAGGGCGTGCGTCCGGAGCCGCCGCCCCGGGCCGAACTGCTCTTCGATGGGCCGACAGACCAGTGGGAGTCGATCGAGGCCGCCGCCCGGCGCGTGACGCAGGACATCGCACAGGTGCTGGAGGGTCTGGAGCGCGGCGTGCGCCGCCTGGACGTTGAACTGTCGCGCCCCGGGCTTTCGCCGGAGCGTTTCGAGATCGCGCTGAGCCGCCCGAGCCGGAGCGTCAAGCACCTGTGGTCGCTCGTGCGGGCGCGTCTGGAGCGGGTCGATCTGGGCGAGGGGATCGAGGGCGTGACGCTCATCGCCTCGCGCACCGCGCGCGTGCGCCACCGCCAGGGCACGAGCGCGGCCATGGGCGCGGTGGCTGCGGGCAAGGACGGGCTGGGCGACGATCGCGCCGAAGAAACGGCCTGGGGCGAACTGGTCGATGCGCTGCTCGGGCGATTGGGGGGCGAGGGCGTGGTGCGCCTGGAGACGGTCGAGTCGCACCTGCCCGAGCGGGCGTGGCGCGAGCGGTCGGTGCTGGAGCGGGCGCGGCGGACGCCCACGGGCAAGGACCAGTCGCTCGGCGATCGCGTCGCCCCCGCGGATCGACCCACGATCCTGTTCCAGACGCCCGAGGCGATCGACGTGCTGGCGCTCACGCCCGACGGCCCGGTGCTGGAGGTTGGCTGGCGCGGACGCCGCCACCGGGTGCTGGCGTGCGCCGGGCCGGAACGGATCGGGGCGGAGTGGTGGCGGTGGGGGGTGGTTGAGCAGGGCGGGGGAGATGGGGCGGGCGATGGCGGGGCGGGTGCATCGGCGGGCACGACGGAAGAAGCGCCGGATCGTGCAGCGCGTGCAAGCCGCGCCGGTCGCCGCCACGGGCCGCCGCCCAGGCCGCCCCCGCCGCCGGATCGCGATTACTTCGGCGTGTGTCTCGAGGATGGTCGCTGGCTCTGGCTGTGCCGCCAGGTCGGCGCGGGGCGGTGGTACGCGCACGGGGAGTGGGGCTAGTGCCGGAAAACGAGTTCCCGAAACTGAAGTTGCACCCGTTCCAGACGCGGGTTCGAGGCGGCGATACGCGCGAGCCGACAGGACCATCGACCGGCGCGGGTGATGGGGCATCGGATCCGCCCGCCTATGCCGAACTGTGCGTCACCAGCAACTACACGTTCCTGACCGGGGCCAGCCATCCCGAGGAGTACGTGGCCCGCGCGGCGTCGCTGGGGTATCACGCCGTGGCCATCACGGACACGAACACGGTCGCGGGCGTGGTGCGGGCCCACGTGGCGGCCAAGGACGCGGGCGTGCGGTTTGTGCTGGGCTGCCGCCTGCGCCTGGTGGATGCGCCGGGGGCGTCGGTGTTCGTGTACCCGACGGATATGGCGTCGTACGGGCGTCTGTGCCGCCTGCTGACGGTTGGCAAGCGCCGGGCGGCCAAGGGGGAGTGCCATCTGCGGCTCGACGATGTGGCGGGGCATCACGAGGGATTGGTGGCGGTTGTGGAGTTCGATGGCTCACCGCCCACAGGGGGTTCTTCGCCCGGCGGGAGTTCCTGGGCAGGAGGTGTTTCCTCGCCCGATCCCGATTCCCCGCCCGGAGGGCGCACGAGTGTTGCCAGGGGCTTCAGCCCCTGGGAAGGCCCAAAGCAACCCGGCACCCCGGAGGGGTGCGCGAGGGCCTCCGAGTGCATTGAAGTAGATGACAGAGAAGAAGGTACCGGTGTTGCTGCGGCATCGAGGCATCGAGTGGGGCACAAGCGATCGATCAGCGTCAGATGCAGGCCGCGGTTCGCTGACCCTCCGGGGCCACAGAAACAGAGGATTCGCCACCAGCGTGGAAGCCTCTGGCGACAGCTTCGCGTGTTGCCTGCGGCGATAAGGCAGCATCCGCCCGCGCGCGCGTGGGCGTGCCACCCTGTCGGGGCATCGGGGCATCGAGTGCGAGGATTTCCTCCGCCGCCTCCTTGCGATCTTCGACGACGATCGCCTCTCGCTGGCGATCCGTCCGACCTACGCCGCCGAGCGGTGCGAGCCGGACAGCGCGGGCCATGGCCCGCACCGCCGACCTTCTCGCGCGCACCGGCGTCCCGCTGGTGGCGACCAACGGCGTGCACTACCACGACGCCTCGCCGCATGCTCCAGACGTGCTGGCCTGCATCCGCCACTTGCACGCTCGAGCAGGCGGGCTTCCGCTTGCACGCCGCCGAGCGACACCTTCGCCGCCCCCGACGAGATGCACCGCCTGCTCGCGGCGTGCACCGGCGCGATCGAGCGGGCGATCGCCATCGTCGATCGCACCCGCGGCTTCACGCTCGACGACCTGAAGTATGGTATCCGACGTGTCGTGCCCGAGGGCGCCGCTGAGGACACTGGCGGCGCTGACATGGAAGGGCGCGGCCGAGCGGTACCCGCCATCGCGGTATCCGGGCGGCGTGCCGAGGCAGTGGTGCGATCGAGCACGAACTGTCGCTGATCGACGAACTGGGCAGGCGGTACTTCCTGACGGTGCACGATCTGGTGCGGTTCGCGCGCGAGGAGGCGGGGATTCGCCCATCCTGTGCCAGGGGCGTGGGGGCCGCGGCCAACTCGGCGGTGTAAGCGCCTGCCTTGGCGTGACGAGTGTGGACCGTCGCGGATCGACGTGCTGCTGGAACGGTTCGTGAGCCGCGAGCGGAACGAGCCGCCGGACATCGACATCGACTTCGAGCACGAGCGGCGCGAGGAGGTGATCCAGTACATCTATAGGAAGTACGGGCGCGACCGGGCGGCTCTGACGGCCGAGGTCATCTCGTACCGGCGCTGCTCGGCGGTGCGGATGTGGGCAAGGCCCTGGGGCTCTCGCTCGACACCGTCGATCGCCTGGCCAAGGACATCGAGTGGTTCGACGGCGGGGGGCTCAAGGCGGCACGCCTGCGCGAGATGGGCCTGAACCCCGACGACCCGACGATGCGGTGGCTGGCCCGCCTGACCACGGAGATTCTCGGGTTCCCGCGCCACCTGTCGCAGCACGTCGGCGGGTTCGTCATCACGCGCCGGGCCCTGTGCGAACTCGTGCCGGTCGAGAACGCGGCCATGCCCGACCGCACCGTGATCGAGTGGGACAAGGACGACATCGACGCGATGGGCATGCTGAAGGTCGACTGCCTCGGGCTGGGGATGCTCACGTGCATCCGGCGGGCGCTGGAGTTTGTCAATGGGGGAGGTGTCGAGGTGTCGGGGTGTCAGGGTGTTACGAGAGGTCAGAAAGTGTCGAACAGGAGGAAGCGATCAGCGCGATGGCGGCACGCCCGCGCCGCGGGCGTGTGCCTTGTCGCCGCGGAGCGGCGCGCGAAGGCTGCCAGGGGCTTCAGCCCCTGGTGGAGGCTCTTCTGTTTCTTCGACCCCGGAGGGGTCGGCGAGTCGTGGCACAACACCGAGCGCCGATGGAGTGCTTGTGTCCCACTCGATGCCTGATGCCGCGCTGCCTCGATGCCTTCCCTGCCATCATCCACCTCCATGAACTCGGAGGCTCCTGCGGCACCTCTCCGGGGTGCCGGATTCCTTGTCTCTTCTGCAGGCTGGCCCCAACACTCGTAGGCCCTCCGGGCGAAGAACCAGGCGAAGAACCAGGCGAAGAACCGGGCGAGGAACCGGGCGAGGCCAACACGCCGACATCGTCGTCTCCGACACTGACACCCTGATCCCTCTGCCCCTCTGCCCCTTGGCCCCCTGCCCCTTCTGATCTTCAACTCCACACCATCCCCGAGGACCCCGCGGTTCACGAGATGATCTGCAACGACACCGCTGTCGGCGTGTTCCAGATCGCACGGGCCCAGATGTCGATGCTGTCAGCGCTCAGGCCCGTGTGCTTCTACGACCTGGTCATCGAGGTGGCGATCGCGCGCCCCGCCGACCCAGGGCGACATGGTGCACCCGTACCTGTGCGCCGTCGCAACGGCCGAGGACGTTCCCAAGAACGCCCACTCCGGCGTTCAAGGAGGTGCTGGGCAAGACCCTCGGCGTGCCGCTGTTCCAGGAGCAGCGTATGGCCCTGGCGGTGAAGGCGGCGTTCACGCCGGGCGAGCCGAACGCTGCCGGGTGATGGCGGCGTGGGAAATGCAAGCGGGCGACCAGATCGAAAGGCTTCGGGATGAAGATGATCGAGGGATGGTCGAGCGTGGCATCCCGCGCGAGTTCGCCGAGCGGTGCTTCGAGCAGGTCAAGGGCTTCAGTTCCTACGGGTTCCCGGAGAGCCACGCCGCGAGTTTCGGGCAAGCTGCTGGTGTACGCCTCGGCGTGGCTGAGCTGCCACCACCCGGCCGAGTTCGCCGCCGCCCTGATCAACAGCCAGCTGATGGGGGTTCTACGCCCCGGCCCAGATCATCCGCGACGCGAAGGAGCACGGCGTGGAGGTGCGGGCCATCGACGTGAACGCGAGCGGGTGGGATTGTCGGATGGAGGCGGAAGCGACGGAGCGACGCAGCGACGCAGCGACGAAGGGGAGAGAAAAGATGCCGGGGCCGGGGTGTCGGGGGTGTCGGGAAGCCGCTGAGTTGCGTTCAGCGAAGTGGTCCGACTCTTCGCCCGGAGGGGCGCACGAGTGTTGCCAGGGCTTCAGCTCTGGGGAAGGCCCAGAGGATCCCGGCACCCGGAGGGGTGCGCGAGAGCCTCCGAGTCCATGGGGATAGATGATGGAGCAGAAGGCATCGAGGCAAGCGCGGTATCGAGGCATCGAGTCAGAAAGCGAACTTGTCCTCGGCGTCCTGCGACGCATCACGAATCGCCGGACTCCTCCGGGTCGAATCAACAAAGGACCGCCACTGCGGGCTGAAGCCTCTGGCAACACCCGCACTCCGGGCGACCCGAGGTTGGTCAGGGCCACCGTGAGAACAACCCCTTCGTCGCTGCGTCGCTGTGCGCGTCGCTTCGCCGCCTCCTTCCATCCGCCTCGGCATGGCCTCGTCACCGGGCAGCGACAGGACGAGGCCGACCGCATCAGTGCCGCCGTCGCGCGTCACGGGCCGTTCGACTCGATGCTCGATCTGTGGCGGGCCAGTGGGGTGCGGGCGGCGACGATGCGTCGGCTCGCCGCCGCCGACGCGTTCGGGTCGATGGGGCTGTCGCGTCAGGAGGCGCTGTGGCACGCCCGCCTGCTGCGGGACGACCGCCTGCCGCTGTTCGAAGGGCACGAATCGCTCGAGGGCGACCGCCCCGACTTGCCCGATCTGGGCGGCCAGGCCCACGTCGTGCACGACTACAACACAACCGGCCTGTCGCTCAAGCAGCACCCGGTCTGGTTCGCGCGCGAGCACCTGGCCCGCCTGGGCGCCACGCCGTGCGAGGCCCTGCTCGACCCGGCCCGGACGCCCGAGGGCTCGATGGTCAGCGTCGCGGGCCTGGTGCTCAACCGCCAGCGTCCGGGCACCGCCAGCGGTGTGACGTTCATGACCCTCGAGGACGAGACCGGCATCGCCAACCTGGTGGTGTGGAAGCAGGTCTACGACCGGTACCGCCGCCAGGCCGGGGCACGCCTGCTGCTGGCCCGCGGCACGGTCCAGCGGGAGGGCAAGGTCGTGCACGTCGTGGTGCGCCGGATGCGCCGCGAGGACGCGGCTCTCGACGGCATGACGGCCCGCTCGCGCGACTTCAGGTGATCTGTGCCGGCACCCCACCCGAGCCGGGGATGGATCGGCTTATCAACCCCGAACAGGCGGTGTGGACCCGGCTTGCGTGGAACCACGGGCGGGATTCCCCCGGCGACATTCGATGCGCTCGGGAGAAGCACCGGGGCGATCGGGCCGATCCTGAGCAATCGGTTCGGCGTGTCGGGCCGGTTGGTGGATGGAGGGGATGAGCGGGATCGGGACCATGGAGCCGCGAGCGGCGGACAGGTCGGGCGGTGCGGGCCACGTCGGCAAGGGTGGCAACGTTGGCGGTCGGATCTGGCTGCCGCTGGCGGTGGCGCTGCTGGGCCTGGTGAGTTCCGGGCTGACGGCCTACGCGTTCCTCCAGATGGAGCGTCAGGCCGATCGGGCCCACTTCGCAACGCTGTGCGAGCGGCTGCGGGGCGAGATCGTCCGGCGGGTGATCGTCTATCGCTACGGGATGATGGGCACGCGGAGCGTGTTCGCCGCGAGCACGTCGGTGGAGCGTGCCGAGTTCGGCCAACTTGTCGGGGCGCGCGAACTCGACAGCGAGTTCCCTGGGAGCCTGGGCATCGGCTACATCCATCGCGTGCGCCGCGCGGAACTGCCCGCGTACCTGGAGCGCGTGCGGGGCGACGGCGCGCCGGACTTTGCGATCCGCAACGACAACGGCGGCGACGAGTTGTACGTGATCCAGTACATCGAGCCGCTGGAGAACAACACCCAGGCGCTCGGGCTGGACATCGCGTTCGAAGCCAACCGGCGTGCGGCGGCGGACGCGGCCATGCGGGCCGGCGACGCGGCGCTCACGGGCGAGATCACGCTCGTGCAGGCCGATGGCGAAGGGGCCGGGTTCTTGTACCTGCTGCCGTACTACCGGCGGGGCGAGCCGATCGAGACCGAGGCCCAGCGGGTCGAGGCGCTCGAGGGCTGGATCTACATGCCGCTCGTGGCGTCGCGGATGTTCGCCGGGGCCCACGAGATCACGGACGGCGAACTGGATTTCGAGGTGTTCGACGGGACCGACCCGGACCTGGCGCACCTTCTCTACGACGACGACGGGCACCTCCACGGGGGTGTCGAGCGGCCCGACGAGCCGGTGACGCGCGAGGCGTACGAGGGGCGGGAGTTGCAGCGGTTCGCCCGGATCGATGTCGGCGGGCGGACGTGGACGGTGGCGATGAGCACGACGCCGCGGTTCGCGCGCGCGTCCCGCCTGACGGCGTGGCTGACGGGCCTTGGCGGCGGGGTGCTGTCGATCCTGCTCGGGGCGTTCCTGCACATGCAGGGAGTGGCCCTGGACCGGGCCCGGCGTCTGGCCGAGTCGATGACGCGGGACATGCGCCGGCTCGCGCTGGTGGCCGAGCGCACGACGAACGTGGTGATCATCACCGACGCCCGACGCCGGATCGAGTGGGTCAACGAGGCGTTCACGCGCCTCTCCGGGTACACGCTCGACGAGGTGCGGGGGAAGGTGCCGGGGAGCATGCTGCAGTTCGAGGGCACGGACTCCGGCACGGTCGAGGCGATTCGGGCCGCGCTGGCGGCGGGCGAGGGGTTCCGCGGCGAGATCAAGAACCGGGGCAAGCACGGGCGGGAGTACTGGCTGGACGTGGACATCCAGCCGCTGCGCGAGGGCGACGGGGCGATCACGGGGTACATGGCGGTCGAGAGCGACATCACGCCGCTGATCGCGCGGGAGGCGGCCCTCCGCGAGAGCGAGGAGCGGTGGGAGTTCGCGCTCGTGGGCTCGGGCGACGGCGTGTGGGACTGGGACGTTCCGACAGGCAGCGTGCGCCTCTCCGAGCGGTGGAAGACGATGCTGGGGTACGAAGCCGACCAGATCGACGAGCGGGTCGAGACGTGGTCCGACCTGGTCCACCCGGACGATCTGCCGGCGACGATGGAAGCAGTGCAGGCGCACTTCGAGCAGCGGACGCCGGCGTACCGCGCCGAGTTCCGCATGCGTCGCCAGAACAGCTCGTGGATGTGGATCCTGGCCCGGGGGCATGGTGGTGCGCCGGGACGGATGGGCATCCGCATGGTCGGCACCCACACCGACATCGCGGGCAGAAGTGGCTCGAGACCACCGCGGAGCAATCGGCCGGAGCGTTCAAGCGATCGAACGCGCGGCGTTCGGGCCGGGTCGTCGGATGAGCGATTGGACGCGTTTCGATGCGGGCGGGTCGAGTAGTCACCGGCTGAGCGGGGACGAGGCCAAGGGCCGCCGGTTTCGACGAGGTGCTCGGGGCCCACGCCCGAGTCGTCCAGGCACTGTCCAAGGCCCTCGGGCGTGATAGCCGGGCGAATACCGCCTCGATCTGGTGCGTCGGACGGTCGGCAACGGGGTCCGGCACATCCGGGCCCACGGGCCGGCCGACGCCTCGGGGCCGCGTGGTCGGAACTTTGGCACGGCCAGCGACGTGACAGGAGGTCGAGCGGGGCAGGACCTGCGGGAGAGCCGCCGCAGCTGCTGTGGACCGTGCTGGACATCCTGCCGCAGCGGGTGTTCTGGAAGGACCCGCCAAGGACGGTACCTGGGAGCAAACCGCCGTTCCCTGGCCGATGCAGGCTGGATGTGATCGGCAAGTCCGACGCCGATCTGGGGATGGACGGCCCGGAGAAGGCGGCGTTCGCCTCGAAGTGCGACCGCTGCGTGGAACTCGATGAGCCCGACCTGGACATCCGGAGCCGCACAAGCAGCCGACGGCTCGACGGTCTGGGTGAGCACCAGCCGCGTGCCGCTGCACGACACCAGGCAGGTTGTCGGGCTTCTGGGGACGTATGTGGACATCACGCCGCAGCGTGAGGCCCGTGACTCGCGGCTTGCCCGGGCAATCGAGATGGCCGAGTCGGCCAGCCGCTCCAGAGCGAGTTCCTGGCCAACATGAGCCACGAAGATCCGCACGCCGATGACGGCGATCTGGGCTACGCGGACCTGCGCAGAGCCGAGGGCGAGCAGGAGCCAGGCCCCCGAAGGAGCGGCTGGAGTACATCGACACGATCCGCCGCAACGGGCAGCACCTGCTGACGATTATCAGCGACATCCTGGACCTGTCGAAGATCGGGCGGGCAAGATGACCGTCGAGGAAGATCGAGACCAGGCCGCTGGATGTCATGCGCATTGCCATCAGGCTGATGCAGGTCAAGAGCGTCGGCAAAGGGCCTCATCGCTGCGGCTCGAGCAGTCGACCGCGTTGCCCGAGCGGATCGTGACCGACGTCCGACTGCGCCCAGATCCTCGTGAACCTGATCGGCAACGCGATCAAGTTGGTTGCTGGCGTGCTGGTGCGGGCGTCGATGGACACGTCGTACGCGATCCTGCAGGTGAGCGTCAACGACACGGGCATCGGGATCGGGCCGGAGCAGATTCGAAGGCTGTTCGGCGCCGTTCGCCCAGGCCGACGCCTCGACGACCCGAAAGTTCGGGGAACCGGCCTGGGGCTGCAGATCAGCCGGCGCTCGCGCGTGGATGATGGGCGGGGACATCAGGTCGAGAGCACGCCGGGCAGGGGCGCACGTTCACGCTGACGCTGGCGATGGGGCAGGTCGAGGGCGTGCGGATGCTCGAGCCAGGGAGCCGGGCGGAGGCTGATTCCGGAGGCGGGCGTCGCCCCGGTCGCCGCGGCGGCAAGGCCCTTGCGGGGCTGCGCGTGCTGATGGCCGGACAGGCCCGACAGCCAGCGGCTGATCTCGTTCCACCTGCAGCGGGCCGGGGCGGAGGTCACGGTCGTGGAGACCGGCTGGCGGTGCTGGCGATGTGCCGGGGCGCGGAAGATGGGGACGTGGACGCGGCGCGCTCCGAGACCCCGGCGTTCGACGCGGTGCTCATGGACATGCAGATGGACGGGTACGAAGCGACGCGGGTGCTCCGCGGCAAGGGCCCAGACGCCGATCATCGCGTGACCGCCCACGCGATGGCCGGCGACAAGGAGACGCTGCCAGGACGCCGGGTGCTCGGGCTACGCGAGCAAGCCGATCAGGCGGCGGAGATGGTGGCGATCGCCGCGCGGGTCGCCGCGCAGGTCGCCGCAGGTCGGGGTCAGCCGGGGCGGGGCAGGCGGCACGGACGCCGGCGGTCAGACGCGACGACGCGGGGGCGGGCTCTCGAAGGCGGCGTGAGGCCGGCGGTCGGCCGGCGAAAGCGGGCAGGTCTGGCGCTCGGATCGAAGTCATCCCCGTCCGCGCGATCGGGTGCCGGTCGGGGTCGGCCTTGCTGCAGGCTGTCGCCGCGAATGCCCGTCTCGAACCGCACGCCGAGAGGTTCCGTCATGCAGGCCCTGACCGACTTTGTCAATGCGATCAACGCCGTTCTGTGGCACGACTACGTGCTGTATTTTCTGCTGCTGGTCGGGGTGCTGTTCACGGTGTGGAGCGGCTTCGGACAGTACCGCTCGCTGACGCACGGGATCGCCTTGGTCTCGGGCAAGTACGCGGGCAAGGGCGCGCCCGGCGCGATCTCGCACTTCCAGGCGCTGTCGACGGCGCTGTCGGGCACCGTGGGGCTCGGGAACATCGCGGGCGTGTCGGTTGCGGTGGCGCTCGGCGGCCCCGGGGCCGTGTTCTGGATGTGGATCGTGGGTCTGGTGGGCATGGCGCTGAAACTGACCGAGGTCACCCAGGCGATGCTCTATCGCAACACCGACGACCCCGACAATCCGCACGGCGGGGCGATGTGGGTGTGCAAGAAGGGGCTGTCCAAGTTCCACCCGGCGCTGGCGCCCGTCGGCATCGTGTTGGGGGGCATCTTCTGCATCACGGTGATCATCTCGACGGTCACGGGCGGGAACATGTTCCAGTCGTGGTCGGTGGGGCAGATCACCAAGACGTACTTCCCGGCGTTCCCGGAGGTCGGGGCCGGCGTCGTGCTGGCGGTGCTCGCGGGCATGGTCATCATCGGGGGCATCAAGCGGATCGGCTCGGTGACGGGGCGGCTGGTGCCGTTCATGTGCGCGATCTACCTGCTCGGGGCGTCGGTCGTGCTTGTCATGAACATCGGCGCGATCCCGGACATGCTGCGGCTGATCGTCTCGTCGGCGCTGCCGCCGTTCCTGGGCGGGGCGTCGGCCGACCCGAGCGGGGCGTTCCTTGGCGGGACGTTCGGATACGCCCTGTACTGGGGCATGAAGCGGGCGTTGTTCTCGAACGAGGCCGGCCAGGGCTCGAGCCCGATGGCCCACGCCGCGGCCCGGACGCAGGAGCCGGTCAGCGAGGGGATCGTCGCGGGTCTTGAGCCGTTCATCGACACGATCGTGGTGTGCACGCTGACGGCGCTGGTGGTGCTGTCGAGCGGGGCGTGGAACCGCGAGGCGGCCGCGACGTTCGAGCCGGGGTACACGATCGTCGCGGCCACCGACGAAGCGGGGCAGCCGATCCCCGGGTGGGTGCCATCGCTGACCGACGTGCCGGCAAAAACCACCGAGGCGCGCCGCACGAGCAACGTGTGGCGGGCCAACGACGGGGTATTCGTGCTCGTGCGGGGCGAACAGGACGCGCAGACCGGGCGCGACCTTCACCGGATCCTCGGGACGCTGCAGACGCGGGGCGACACCGAGACGCTGTTTGTGGCGTGGGAGCCGTACACGTCCGAGGTGCCGCCCACCGCGCACGACGCCGGGCTGTACATGAACCTGGCGGGGCCATCGCTGACGGGGCACGCGTTCGACCGGGCCATCCCCGGCATGGGCATGTTCATCGTGACGATGGCGGCGTGGCTGTTCGCGCTCTCGACGATCATCTCGTGGGCGTATTACGGCGAACAGGCGGTGGTGTTCCTCATGGGCAAGTGGGCGGTGCTGCCGTACAAGGTGCTGTACTGCCTGGCGTGCGTCGTGGCGACGATGGGGTTCATCCGCACCGACGCGGAACTGGACGCGTTCACGAGCCTGGGCACCGGCGTGATGCTGTGGGCCAACATCCCGATCATGCTCATCTTCGGCAACGAGGCGATGAAGTCGTACAAGCAGTACCTCAAGCGTCTCAAGAGCGGCGAGTTGGCGGTCGCCAGGCACGAGTCGCCGAGCATCACGGACGTGATGGAGGGCAAGGACGACTGAACGTAGGGTTGATTCGCTCCGCCGACGTGGTCGAGGGCAAGGACGTCGAGTAGCGGAGCGTCGCGGCGCCGGGGCGATCGGCGCCCCGGCGCGCCGGGGGCCGTAGCGGATCGGTCACACACCGAGGTAGCGGTCGCGGATCGCGCGGGCCCGTTCGGGGCTGGCGGCCCCGTGGACCAGGACGCGCCCGTCGCGGAAGATCGTCAGGCACGCGGGTGGCGGCGCATCGCTCGCCCGCTGATCGCGCGATGCGTCGCTCGCGCTCTGGTCCGGTGTGAAGCGCACCAGGAACTGGTTGTGATCGACCGTTCCAACAGGACGGAGGCGATCGGCGATCGCGCCAAGATCAAGCGCGCCGTCGCGTGTCGGGGCGAGTTGGATGGCGTCGCGCCCACACAGCGTGGCGGCGTCGGGCGCCCTGCCGTGGTCCATCCAGGTGAACTCACGGGCCGCGCAGCACGCGCACGCCGGGTCGCGCAGCGACGCCGCCGGGATGCGCCGGATCGAGTTGGACCACAGGTCGATCTCGGTCAGGTCCGCCGACACGCGGGCTTCGAGCCCCAGCAGCACCTTCAGCGCCTCGCTCGCCTGGATCGCCGTGGCCAGGCCCACCGCCGGGCCGAGCACGCCGACGGTGTCGCACGTGCCCACGACGCCGGGCGCGGGAGGTTCCGGCAGCAGGCAGCGGAGGCACGCGCCGGGGCGGCCTGGAGGGACCGGCATGACCATTGCTCGGGTGGCGATTACGCCGGCGTAGATGTAGGGGATCGAGTGGGCGACCGCGATGTCGTTGAGCAGCAGGCGGGTCGGGAAGTTGTCGCAGCCGTCGATGAGCACGACCGGGGGGCGATCGGGCTCAGCGGGCGCGCCACGAGCAAACAAGAACTCCGGCACGAGCGACCGCCACGTCCGTGCGTTGAACTCGGCGACATGGGCGATCACGCGGACTTCGCTGTTGATCTCGCCCAGACGCTGGCGGGCGGCCTCGGCCTTGGGCGTCGCGCCGCCGGCGTGGCGCTGGTCGAACAGGCACTGACGCTGGAGGTTGCTCGTCTCCACCACGTCGCGGTCGATGATGGTCAGCGTGCCGACGCCGGCCCGGGCCAGGTGGTCCGCGACGCCGCAGCCCAGGGCGCCGCAGCCCACAATGATCGCGTGGGCGTCGCGAAGGCGGGCTTGGGCTTCAGCACCTATGCCCGGCAGGAGGGCCTGGCGGGCGTAGCGGGCGGGCACGCCCTCGGCGGCGCTCGGTCCACCGGCGCTCCCATCGCCACGCTCGCGATTTTCGTGCTGCCGTTCGGTCACGGCCAATCGTACTCTTAGGTCCGTCGCACCCCGCGGCGACAACAATCCCGACCGGCGAACACGAGATGCCAGTGCCACCCGAACCCAACACGAAGCCGGAGCCGTGGCGGTTCCCCGAGACGCTGCCCTCGCGCTTCGAGACGCGGCGCCTTGTCGTGCGCACCTACGAGCCGGAGGACGCGCTCGCGGTGCTTCTGGCGATCCGGTCGAGCCGCGAGTCGCTGCTGCCGTGGCTGCCATGGGCGGCGTGGGACCACCGGACCATCATGGAGGCGGTTGCGACGCTGACGCGGTTCAAGAGCGAGGCGAACGCGGCGTCGCTGGCGGCCGGGCGATTGCACGTGCCTTACGGCGTGTACGACCGGAGTTCCGGCCGGATCCTCGGCGGCACGGGCCTGCACTCGTTCCGCCCCGCGATCCATCAGGTGGAGATCGGCTACTGGCTCCGCGAAGGCGAGCGCGGTCGCGGCATCTGCACCGAGGCGGTGGGGGGGCTTCTCACGACGATCTTCAAGCCGCAGGGCGATGGCGGATGGGGGCTGCGCCGGGCGGAGATCGTGTGCGCGGGCGGGAACGCGCGCAGCGAGGCGGTGCCGCGACGCCTGGGACTGACCCCACAGGGGCGGAAGGCGAGCGACCGCTGGATCGACGGGCGCGGGTGGGACGACACGATCGAGTTCGGCGTGCTGGCAGAGCAGTGGGACGCGGCGGCGGGGCGGGTCCGGGGGTGATCGGCGGGGCCGCGTGGGTTTGCGCTCGCGCGTCGGGAGTCGACAGTGCTGATGCGTCTCAAGAAACTCACCGACGGCGTTGTGCTCTCGCTGGAACGCGAGTCTGGCGTGGCGTTGCAGCGCTCGGGGCACGCGGGGTTCTTCGGGCCGCACGACCTGCTGCATTACGCGGTGGAAACGACGCTGGGCGCGCGCGAGGGGTTCCTCGGACTGATGGCGGCCGGATGGGACTTCGAGGCGTTCAGCGACCGTGAGGACCCGCGGTACAAGGCGATGCCGCGCGAGGCGGTGTGGATCGAGTCGTTCGTGGACATCATGGGGCGTGCCTACCGGGAACAGGGCTGGCAAGACCCCGAACTGCGGGCGGTGTGGCTCGAAGATGTGCGTGACGAGATCACGACGCAGGCCGGGCGAGTCGGATGGGACGGTCCGGTGGCGACGGACGAGCAGATCGTGGCGATCTGTGAGGCCTACGCGGCGTTGATGCGGCAGTGGAGCGAGGTGCCCTTCGGCGGGCACATGGAGGTGGTGTTCGATCTGGGCGACTGAGCCGAACGGCGCCGGCTCGGCCGCACCGGGCGGCGTCGCGCGAAGAACCCTTGCGTGGGAGCGGCGAATCACCGACGCGCACCGGAGTCACCGCCCCCGGTGCTTCGCGAGCGTCCGCTCGAACAACTCCGCCGCTTCGCCGGACAGCCGCGGCAGGTCGGCCACGCCGGCGGGATAGCACAGCCCGCACACCCGCTCGTACACGTCCCGCGGCAGGTCGTCCCGCAGGTACCGCAGCCCGTAGTCGTGCCGCTCCGGGCAATAGACGCACCGCAGCAGGTCCACGAGCGGCCTGACGACGTGGTTGTGGTAGAACGACGCCCCATCGGCGGGCAGGCCACGCGCCGCCTGCTTGGCGGCGAGATGGCGGAACAGCCGGAACCTGGTCTCGAGTTCCGCGATCCGTTTCTCGACCGTGGCCCGGTTGGCCGCGGCGTCGATGTGCGTGGGGCGGATGTCCCCGTCCTTGTCGAACCAGACCTCCGGCGTGCCGTGGCGTTCGACGTGCGACCACTCGTGCGTCTGGCCCTGTTCGACGGCGAGCCAGTCGACCATCAGGTGCTCGGGCGCGTCGCGCAACTGGTAGAACGCCTGGTGGCAGCCGTGCCACGAGGGCATGGGCATGCGGAGCGTGCATGTGATGGGGCTGATGCGCTCGACGCTCCGGCGGAAGTGGTCTGCCGCCTCCTCCACCCGCCCGCGCCGGACGAGGATGAACACGTCAACGTCGGACAGGTCGTCCGCGCGGGCGAACGCGTCGGACCCGCCAAGCCACGCGGCCCGGATGTCGTCGGATTCGGCCAGGGCCGTGCGGAGGTGGGCGATGATGGCGTGGCGCGTGAGCGCGGCATGGGGCGAGGGCGGCGAGTCGTGCATGATCCGGTGGTAGGCACGAGCGGGAAATCGGTTGCTCCGAGGGCGCGTCGGGTGTGTCACAAACCTGTGGCGGTGTGCATCGGATCGGGCGGCCTCCCCTCTCCCGGTCGGGCGGCGCACCGAGCGCCGCGCCCGCTGCTGGTGGAGTCTTGGCCGCCCACCGGCGCGTGCGCCGCCCGATACGATGCACCGCGTCATGCCGTCCGCAAGTCGAGAGGCCGCTCCCGCACCCCACCCGAGACCCCCCATGCCCACCTCCAGCCCCATGGTCATCCTCCTCAAGCACGACCACTGGGCCACGCGCAACATCATCGACGCCTGCGCCGCCCTTCCCCCCGAGGCCATCCACCAGCGGTTCGAGATGGGCCCCGGCTCGCTGCACGACACGCTGGTCCACATCATCGGCGCGATCCGCGCCTGGACCGACGTCCTCCATCAGCGCGACCTCCGCCCCCGCCCGGAGCACGGGCCGAAACTCGCGCCGCCGCAGATCCGCGCCCTTCTCGACGAGTCCTGCGAGCAGCTCGCAACGATCGCGATGTCACACCCCGTCGAAGAATCCGTCGCCCGCGCCCGCGACGGCAAGACCTACACCTTCAGCCGCGGCGTGGTCGTCGCCCACGTCACAACCCACGGCATGCACCACCGCGCCCAGTGCCTCAACATGCTCCGACACCTCGGCGTCAACCCCCTGCCCAAGAGCAGCGTCATGGAGTGGTCCCTCGAAGGCGAGCCGGCGTGAAGGGATCGTTTGAGAACGGGACATTCCGTCTCACGCCGCATCGGGCGGCCGAGCAGCGGCCGATCCCGACGGCGGCGGCGCGGCAGTCGCTCCATGGCCGTGATCCTCAACGCCGCACCTCCGATCGCGGGCTCGCCAAGCGCACGCGCGCGGGCGCCACGATTTCTACCCTCGCCCTCATCCTCTCCGCCTGCTGCTCTCCCGAGTCCCAGTTCCTCCGCCCCCTTCGCATCACCGAGGCGCCTCCAGCCCGGGCCGAAAGCGTCTGGATCGACGCCCCCAACGCGGGCCGCCTCAACGCCTGGCTCTTCCGCCCGGAGCACGCCCCGCCTGATCGCCGCATCCCCGCCGTGCTCTTCCTGCACGGACGCTCCGACAGCATCGCCACGTACCGCGACCTGGCCCCGTGGTTCGCCGACCGCGTCGACGCGGCGATGCTCGTCGTCGATTACCGCGGCTGGGGCGCGTCCAGCGACATCGAGTGCCCGAGCCGTCGCTCGATCATCGCCGACGCCGGGGCCGCGTACGACTGGCTCGCCGCCCGCGACGACATCGACGAAAGCCGCATCGCGATCTGGGGCGCCAGCCTCGGCGGCTACCCGGCCACAAGCGTCATGGCCGAGCGGCCCGACGCCGTCGCGCTGGCGCTCTGGGCCAGCGTCGCCGACGCGATCTGGCTCATCGACGACTTCCGCCACCGCCTCTCCACCGGGCGCTGGCTCGCGGCCCGCCTGGCCCTGCGCCGCCACCGCGAGCCGCGCGACCAGGTCCGACGAATCGGCGACCGCCCCGTGCTCATCGTCCATGGCGAGCGCGACGAGATCATCCCCGTCCGCCACGCCCACGAGATCGCGGCCCGCGCCCAGGCCGCCGGCGTGCCCGCCGACCTGTTCATCGACCCCGAGAGCACGCACATGGTCGTGTCGGAGGCGGCGATCCTCCGCATCGCGGGCTTCCTGCGCGAGCGATTGCACGCGGGCGAGGGCGGAACGGCGAACAGCGCCACGCCGGAGGAGGCCCACCCAGAAGACCACCCGCCGCCGAGCCCGCGAGTGGCGCCGCGCACAAGCAATCCGCCCGCGTCAGGTTAAGGCGCGGCATCAACAACCACGCCCGGCAGCGGCACGCTCGGATCGCCGAACAGCATGAACTTCATCCCCTGAAAGAAGATCGAGCCGGGGTACCAACTCGCCGTCGGCTCGATCGTCGCCAGGTTCTCGGCGTCGTAATAGTGCGTCACCGCGGCCCGCCAGCAGTCGCCCAGGCGCACCGGCTCGATCGACGCGCGCTCGCCGCTTCCATCATCGCCGCTGCCCGCCTCGCCGCCACCCCCCGCAATCGCACCCACAAATCCCTCCGCCAGCGTCAGCGCGCACGGCTGGCTGCCCGTTACGCAGCCGATGTACGCCACCGCCCCGTTCGGGCCATCACGCAGCAGCCGCTCGCCCAGCCCGGTCCGGTTGAACGCACCCCGCGCGTAGCACGCCGGTGCCGGCGGGGGCCGGTCGAACACCTCGCCGTCGTTCGTGCCCGCGTGCGACACGCCCAGCACGTCCTCGTACCCGTCGTACGGCGGCAGCGTCGAGAATCGGGCCGTCGAGCATCCGACCGACATGACGATCGGCGTGACAGGCTGTCCTTCCAGCCGCGCGATCGAGCGCGTCCGCAGGCTGTTGTGCCACGAATCGTCGCTGCCGTGCCCCGCGTGGACGACCAGGCCGACGCCCTCGCGCAGCAGATCGACCACTGCGCCCTCGCTGGGCCGCGGCAGGTCCGTCCCGTCGAGCGCCCCGCCGTCGTAGAAACGCTCAACCCGCCACCCCGCCGGCAGCGATGCGCCCCACGCGTCCATCCGCGAGCGCACATCCACCCAGCCGCTGACCATGAACATCCCGGCCCGCGTCGGCACACGCCCCTCCTCGACGCCCCGCTCGTACGCCATCGTCTTGCCGGCCACGATCGCCACCTGCTCCGGCGTCGAGACCGGCCACCGCCCGAGGCCGACGTCCGGGCGATAGTCCACCGCGTCGAAGTTGATCGGATCGTCCTTGTGCTGGTCGCCGCGGACCTCGCCGAAGTAGCCCGCGTGGAACCCGTCGCGCCTCGCGTTCCAGTCGTCGAACGACCCGTCGGCCCGGGCGAGGTCGGCGTAGTACAGGTCCGTCGGATAGAACGCGTAGTTGAACGCGGCCTCGGTCCGCCGGTCCAGCACCATGTACCGCACCGGCATCACGTCCGCATCGCCGACGAGCAGCACATACCCCACGCCGCCCTCGCCCCACCGGGCGTGCAGCCACCGCTTCAGGCGCTCCGCATCATCGGCGCACGCCCCGATCGCGTGGCCGCCGGCGAGCGCGGCCTCCAGCGTCACCAGCGTCGTGGGAAGCCGCTCGGCCTTGAAGGCGACAAACTCGTCGAGCGAAGCGGCGAGGGCTTCCGGGGCGACGATGAGCAGGCCGGGGCGATCGTCTGGGGCCGCGGCGGCGGGGCCGGCAGCCAAGGCGCCCAGCATGAGAAACACGAACGCGACCGACGTCTGGATCGGTGGATGCGGCATGGGGCGAGCGTACCGGATCGGGCCGGACGAGGCGGGCGGCGTAGCCCGAGGGCTACGATCCCCATTCGCTCGGGGCGCGGCCGCCGATCGTCTCGGGCGTCGGCGGCGAAAGAACGCGAGATGAGCGATCCGATCTCCGGCAAGCCCATTGCCTCGCTCCCAGAGGTGCCCCCGATCTTCCGGGCCGCGCTATTGGGCGACCACGACGCGATTCACCGCCTGGTCGCCGCTGGCGGACGTCTCGACGTGATCGCGGATGTCAGCGAAGTACCCGAGTCCAGGCAGCGCCCAGCAACGCCGCTCATGGTCGCCGCGGGTTCTGCCAAAGGAGCAACCTCGGAGACGGTCGAGCTCCTGCTCGACCTCGGCGCCGATCCACGGCAGACAACACCGGCTGGGTCTCCCGCTTCGTTCGCCGCACTCGGCATCGACTGGGAACTCCCGCCGGGCGGCGGGGCCGAGCGCCTTCGGCTCCTGCTCGACGCCGGCAGCCCGCTCACGTTGGAGGGCGCGGCGGGCGCACGCCTCGTGTGCCGTGTGGCCGAACGTGGCGACCACGACCGCCTTGCGGTGCTGCTGGAGCGACGGGCGCCGGCGAACGCCGTGTTCGACGCTGGGCAGGCTCGGCGCGACACCCGGGCCCGGCTCGACGGGTTCGAACCAAACCAGGACTCGGGGGCTCTCCACGGTGCCCCGCCGGAAGTCAGCGAAGCGATCCGAGGTATTGGGCGTGGAATGATGCGAGACCTGACCGAGCGGATCGCGTCACGCCCATCGTTCTATCACATTCCGCTCTTTGTCGCGGCCCAATCCGGTTCGGAACGCTGCGTGCAGATGCTCATCGATGCCGGGGCGGACGTAGCTTGCCTCGACGGCATGGGACAGACGGCGCTCTTCTGGGCTGCGACGCCCGGGGTCGTCAGAGCATTGGCGAGGGCCGGTGTCGATCTGTGCCATGTGCATGACTACGGTCTCGACGCCCTCCGCCATCGCCTGGAGTGCTTCGGTGTCGAAGGAACCTCCGGCGAGCAGGTCGCGGCGGTGTGCCGCGCGCTGCTCGAATCAGGCGTCTCGTTGAATCAGCGGCCCGGCGCCGACACGGATCGCTTGTTCGACGCCGCGTTCGCCGAGAATCTCGGCGCGGTCCAGTTCCTGCTCGAGGCCGGCGTCGACGTGCGCCGCGCAGGCCGCACGGCCCTCCACGCCATCTGCTGGCATTGGGACTATTCCGACGAGCGCGACCAGATCACGCGCGGCATCACCCGCGCCATGCTCACGGCCGGCATCGATCCGAACGCCCGCGACGACGACGGCAACACCCCGCTGCACGAGGCGGTGTCGGGCGACGGCGTCAATCTCGTCGCGGCAGAGGAACTTGTCGCCGCGGGGGCGGACGTCAACGCCCGCAACAACGACGGCCAGACCGCGCTCGGCCACCACTACGAGACGCTCTTCGAGTATGACCGTGTTGTTCCGTTCCTGCTCCGTCACGGCGCGGACCCGCGGATCGCCAACAACCGCGGCAAGAACGCGATCGACATCGCCCGCCAGATGATCGCCGGCGAGAATCCCGATTGGCGTGCTGACCTGCTGCAGGGTCGCGCTGAGCCGCGCTGCGGCTGGAAAGCTCCGGCCGAGCCGGGCGACATGGAACACCAGATGCTGGAGATGCTGATCGAGGCGGCAAACCGACTCGACGAGCGGTAGATCCAGAAGCCGCGGGCGCGGATCGCCCGTCCCTCCCTACACTCCCCCTTTCGCTCGGGGCGCGGCCGCCGATCGTCGGCGGACCGCTGAGAAGCACCCGTTGAACCTGACCCGGTTCGCACCGGCGGAGGGAAGCGACAGTGGACGTGTGGGCGCGATTAGGGCCGTTCTTTGAAGAAGACGACGGTTCTCTACCGTGCGTTTGCATCAAGGGGATGCCACGCGATGTCGTTGCCTCTACGTACGCGCCTCCGATCAGTCGGCGGCACTCTCGACGATTGTGACCCACCAGCGACGCTCTGGCACATCGAACGCCAAGAAGTGATGCCCGTTGATGCGGTCCCGAACGCTGGCGAACTCGTCGCGAGCGGCATCGTCGAGGAAATCCACTTCGTGTTTACGGTCGAGTTTGGCGGAGTGTCCATGCCTCCGCTCGGGCTGTGGGTGTTTGAGGACGGAATCGGTTTGAACATCAGAATGGGGCCAGAGTGGACGCAGCGCTGTGCCATCGCCTATCTAGAACTGCTCCGCAGCATCTGGAACAGAGTCCCTTCACCACGGCTGGAGTTCTTGGAGTTCAACAACGAATCTGGATTCAGGAGTCTCTGGGCCGAGTTCCTGAAGTCGGAACCCTTCTCGGGTGTGATATCCCACGCCCCGTGACCATCTCTTCGTTGCGCATCCACCCATGCCAAGCCGAGCGTCTTGAACGACCCCGATTCGGCTTGCCGGGCCGCCGCCCCCGGGCTGAAGAACCGGGTGATGACTCCCGGGTCGTTCGCCCAAGCGTCGCTCCCGCCTAGAATCCGTCATTCGCTCGGGGCGCGGCCGCCGATTGTCGGCGGATCGCTGAGAAGCACCCGTTGAACCTGACCCGGTTCGCACCGGCGGAGGGAAGCGACTTGGACGCCGAGCAACAACGCGAGTGGTCGGCGTTTCGGAAGCGAGCGCATGTCGCGCTCCGGGGTCCGCGCGAGCGCCCCGACATGCGCCTGAGTGTTCTGCCCGCGTTCAACGACCCTTGCGTCGTCGAGTACGAGTCGGGGCGACGACCCGGGCCCGCGGGCACGCGCGAAGCCAGAACCGGTGTGTACTTCTCCGAACTGTCGTGGCGCACGTGGCGCGGCGAAGCAGACTGCCAGCGATTCGAGGCCATGCTCCAGCAGCCCCGGATGCTCCGCAAGACTTTCGACCCCACCATCGAAGTGCAGACGGTTCCGGTGGATCGGGACGATGTCCTCAAACTGCTACGACGTCTGTCGGCGATCTCCATCTGCGCCCTGCATGTCGACTTGGATTGGATGGGTGCGGATGGCTGCTCCTACGAACTCGAAGCAAGTGGCGGGATGTGCCACACGCACCTTCGCTGGTGGTGCGACTCGCCCGCAGCGTGGCGGCCCGTGATGAAGTGGTTCGACAGCACGATGGATTGGCTCGCGGATCGACTCGACGTCCCCCAAGGCGAGCGTCCGCCGAAGAGTGTGGCCCCCAGATAGACCCAGGAGTATCGAGTGACCGCAAGCATCAACACCGTGTCTCGCTTCCAGGCTCCTCTCCACGGCGCCCGCAACCCCGCCTCCACCCCCAACACCACCACCCCCGGCTCCTTCGCCCTCGCCCACGACGTCGGCGGGCCGCGCATGTTCGCCAGCCCCGACACGCCCGGCATGCCCGCGCCGAGCGACAAGACCGCCTGGGACTTTCTCCCCGATGGCTGGTCCTGGCGTCTCGTCGCCAGCCTCTGCGACGCCACCGACGCCGCGGCCTGCAAGCCCGATGCCAGCAAGGCCGCCGTCTTCCTCGAAGCCCGCGGCACCATGCGCGTCGTGACCTACCCCGCCGCCTTCGCCCCCACGACGCAGCTCGAGTACGCCCGCCTCGGCATCGTCACCCCCCAGATGCGCCGCGTCGCCGAGCGCGAGCCCCACTTCGACACCCTCTTCCCCGGGCGCGCCGCCGAGGCCGTCCGCGACGAGGTCGCCGCCGGGCGCATGGTCATCCCCGCCAACATCAACCACCTCAGGCACAACCTCGACCCCATGTGCATCGGCCGCGCCAGCCGCACCAAGGTCAACGCCAACATGGGCGCGAGCCCAGTCTCCAGCGGCACCGACGAGGAGGTCGAGAAACTCCGCTGGGCCGAACGCTGGGGCGCCGACACGGTGATGGACCTGTCGACGGGCGGCGATCTGGACGCGTGCCGCGAGGCGATCATCCGCAACTCGACCGTGCCGATCGGGACGGTGCCGATCTACTCGATGATCATCGGGAAGCGGATCGATGATCTCGATTGGGCGACGATCGAGGCGTCGCTGCACCACCAGGCGCGGCAGGGGGTGGACTACTTCACGATCCACGCGGGCGTGCGCAAGGCCCACCTGAAGCACGTCAAGAACCGGCTCATCGGCATCGTCAGCCGGGGCGGCTCGCTGCTCGCCAAGTGGATGCTCGTCCACAACCGCGAGAACATCATGTACGAGCGGTGGGATGACATCTGCAAGGTCCTCCGCCAGTACGACGTGACGTTCTCCATCGGCGACGGCCTCCGCCCCGGCGGCCTGGCCGACGCCACAGACGCCGCACAGATCGCCGAACTCGAGACCCTCGGCGAACTCACCGAGCGTGCCTGGCGTCACGGCGTCCAGGTCATGATCGAGGGCCCCGGCCACGTCCCCTTCGACCAGATCGAGTGGAACGCCAAGGTCCAGCGCACCATCTGCCACGGGGCACCGTTCTATGTCCTCGGCCCGCTCGTCACCGACATGTTCCCCGGCTACGACCACATCACGTCGTGCATCGGCGCGACGGCGATGGCGTACCACGGGGCCGCGATGCTGTGCTATGTCACGCCCAAGGAGCACCTGGGCCTGCCAAAGAAGGACGACGTGAAGCAGGGCTGCATCGCGTACAAGATCGCGGCCCACGCGGCGGATGTCGCACTGGGCATCCCCGGCACGCGCGACCGCGATGATGAACTGACCAAGGCACGGGCCGCGCTGAACTGGGAGCGGCACTTCGAACTCTCGTTCGACCCGGACACGGCCCGGGCGTACCACGACGAGGACCTGGACGTCGACACCGACTTCTGCGCCATGTGCGGGCACGACTGGTGTAGCGTGCGGATTTCCAAGGAGATCCAGGAGTTCGCGTCCGGCAAGGCCGAGGGCTTCGAGCGTCTCGGCGGGGCCGACGGCACAAAGCCCGGCGCCCCGAAACTGTCCGCGGCCCTGACCGCCGAGCAGCGGGAGATCCTCGAAAAGCGCGGCGTCCTGAGCCCCGACGAGATCCATCGCCTGGCGAGCAAGACGAAGAAGGCCATGAGCGACGAAGCGACGAAGCGACGGAGCGACGAAGTGGGGAAGGCATCGAGGCACCCAGGCACCGAGGCACCAAGTGCGGAGACCGAGGCCAAGCCCTCCTGCCACTCCGACTACGTCGACCCCGACACCGCCAAACGCCTCCAGGCCGAGCGCGGCGGCGAGGTGCTGGTGCCGCTGGACGTGCGGCCGGCGCTGGGGATTGGGAAAGAGGATCGGGTGGTGTGATGCTGCCGCCGTGCTTCCGTGATCCGGAACTGATGCGTTCTCTCTTTGAGGATCGCTTCCACCGCCCACCGCCATGGTTCGAGTTGGCGGGTGAGGAGCGGCTGGAGGAAATCGCCTGGGAGTTGGGTCGGCGCCTGCGAATGGAGCCGCCGACGCTGGACCTCACACGGGCGTGTGAAGCGGCGTGGGAGCGGATGAAGCCGCGGGCGAGCGAGCAAGGTGCGTTCCACGGATGGACCGAACCGCTGGGCGACGCCGTCGCGCGGCTTGGGGTGCCAACGGAGGGCTCGGTGCTGCTCTTCCGAGGCGGGTCCGAGGGCGCGATCCTCCGCATGCGGGATCTCGTCGAGTTCGAGTCGGTGCTCTGGTGGGATGACTCGTGGGCCGTTGATGAGGGCTGCGCGTGGATCCTCGCCGGCCGGCACGATTGGCCGGCGAATTGGGTGCGACCGCAAGCCGTGAGTCTCCCATGAGGTCGGATATCGTTGCCGAACAGGCAGATCGCCGCGGTGGCGTGGCAGCGATGCTTCAACATGCGGCGGGCGCCCCTGGATCGGGAGATCGGATCGGGTGGTGTGATGCTGGTACCTTGCCGGCATGGCGATCCAGATTGAGTACCGGCTTCGGCAACACGGCTGGGCGACCTTCGCCCTCGTGGACGGGAAGCGGCGGCACGAGGGGCAGTCGGGCTACATGGGTAATCCGATCGGCGAGCTCGCGCGTGCCGCACGCGGTTGGGCGTGTCAAGAAGGCACGGCGTACGTCCACTTCGTCTATGAGCCTGGAGCGCTCGTGTGTCGCGCGACGTGCTCCAGTGAACATGTCCGTGTGGAGTTGCGCGACGAACCGTACGGGATGAGGGACGGCCGTGGGAAGCGGTTCGACAAGCGCGGGGAGATGGGGACGACTCTGTTCGACGCAACGGAGGAGAGGGCAACATTTATCTGCCGGATCGCAGAGCTGCTGCATCGTCTCTGGCGTGAGCACGGTTGCTCGGGGTATCAGGCTCGATGGCGAGGTTCCCCGTTCCCCCTCGCGGACTATCTCTCGCTGCGTCTGTTGGTGGACTCTTCGCCTGAGGCCGAGCGTGTTCGAGCGTGCCGCCGGCTTGGGGAGTCGACGGTTGGTGATGACCTGGCGCTGCTGGCCGCCCCGATGCTCCCCGATCCAGCGGGGCTCTATCGGCGGGCTCTCGATGACCTCCGGAGTCCGAGCCCTGCGCCCGAGTGACGGCACGGTCAGGACGAGGGGCGACCAAGAACGCGGCGTAGGGGTTCGATCCCTTCGGGATCGGTGATGAGCGTGGCGGATTCCGGGGGCGTTGCCCCCGGCTATTGGATTTCGGCCCTTCGGGCTGCCGCGTGTCCGGATCAACGGGCGTGTCACCGGCATCGCGCGGCGAGTCGGACTTCGCGTGGGAGCCACTGGCAATCACGCGAGTAAGATTCGATCGCGAGGCTCGCGGGCCTTGGCCAACGTGGCGTGCTTGCGTGGAGGTGCCTGGTGAGCCCCAATCCCAGTTTCGATCACTTCGGGTACGTCATCGCCTCGAAGCGGGTCGGCACCGATCGCTGCCCTGTTCGGTTTATGTATCGCGAGGAGCCAGACGGCCCGGGCGACAGTGGGTGGCGGTTGTTCGCCGGCGACGAAGACCAGGCCTACGCCGACGATCCGGGCAACCTCGCCATGTACGCGGCCACCACGATCGTGGACATCGATCCGAGCATCGGGCCGTTGCTGCACACGCCTCCGCCCTGCGCGTTCGAGCGTGAGCGCGCGACCGACCCGTTCGTTCGGTCCGATGGGCCGGACATTACGACGTAGCAGCGGCGATTCGGATCGTCGTGGATCGCCACGGGTGCCCGGCTCGGCGCCCGACCCCGCCTCTACGAGTTCTTCTCCATCCAGTACACCCCGCCCAGGCACGCCGCGGTCAGGCCCCACAGCAGCAGCATCGACGTCACCACCATCGGCAGCACGCTCAGCGCCACGCCGCCGAGAACGGGCATGAGGCGCTGCTGCTTGGTCCCGAAGATGAACATCGCGGCCCCGAGGCCGCCGATCACGAGGCCGGACATCAGGGCGACGGGGTTGGACAGGTCCATGGCGGGCTCCGATCGGGGCGCTGGCCCGCAGCGGATATCGGCACGCGGGCGGGGCTCGATCGATGCGGCGGACGGACGCGGCTCCTGCCGGACGGAGCAAGCCGGTCGCAACCGCACGGCTGGAAGCGGGCCGCGTGCCGGTACCATTGTTCTCGGGCGTTGGCGGAGCGCGATCCCATCGTGTGGGCGGCGCGATGCTGGGCCGGGCGGGTGCGGGGCGGGACGAACGGAGCGGCACGATGAGCCAGGACAAGCGGGCGGCGGTCGCGGCGATGTGGGACGAGGCGTGGACGAAGGGCCTGTGGGCGGCGGCGTGGTCGAAGTCGGTCGACGGGCTGACGCCCGAACAGGCGGCGTGGCAGCCGGCGTCGGCGCCGGGCGTCGAGGGGACGCGCCACAGCATCTGGCAGAACGTCGAGCACATCATCTACTGGCGCGAGAACTGGCTGGGGCGTCTGGACGGGGCGCGATCGACGCCCGAGCAGGACGCCGCGAGCAACTTCCCGATCATCCGCGATGCTTCGCAGAGCGCGTGGGACGATACCCGGCGTCGATTCCGCGAGACGCACGAGCGCATCGGCGCGGCCCTGCGCGAGCGGGGACCGGAGGCCGATCCGCTCATGCACTTCCTGCCCCACGACGCCTACCACATCGGGCAGATCAACCAGATTCGGGCGATGCAGGGGCTGAGCCCGATCGAGTGAAGCCGGCGGCTGCGTCACCGAGCGTCGCGGCGGGGTTCAGCATCCCTCCGCGAAGATCTGCAGGTAGTAGAAGAAGTCGTCGTTGTTCAGGATGAGGTTCGGCACGCCGTAGCCCGGCTCGCCGGGGACCGCGCCGTGTGTCATGTCGCAGACGTGATCGTTGCCCGCGGCGAACTGCTGGAGGTAGTAGAAGAAGTCGTCGTTGTTGATGGCACCGTTGGGGACGCCGTAGTTCGGCGTGCCGGGCACGGCCCCGGTGGTCAGGTCGGGGCGGCAGAGATTGGGACAGCAGCCGCCGACGTAGAACGCGGTGCCGACATACGCCGTCGGGACCGGATCGGTGACCAGAGCCATGAGCGAACCGTACAGGCGCACGTTTGGCTGCGAGGGCGACGGCACCCAGTTGGCCACATAGATCCCTGGCTCGTCGAACACCACGTCGTACTCGGCGAAAACGATGCCCGACGCGTTGCCGGAAGGTGGCGTCGGGACGCCGCCGGAAAAGAGTGCGGGCAGGGAGGCGATGTCCATGCCCTCGCGGCTGCCGCCGTTGAACGTGCCGAGGTTGACCAGCGAGCCCGAGGCGAACTCGCTCGTGAAGTTGGAGGCCTGGCCCGCGTCGTCGCGGAAGCGGAGCGTGCCGGACATGCTGCCGAACTGCGGTGCGCCGGTCCACGAAACCGTGGCCGCGACGTGCACGGTCTCGCCGATGGCGTACGCGTTGTTGTCGGTGGCGATGGTCACAGTCGCCGACTGGGCGGGGCACGGTGCCGAGCAGGCGGCGGCGGCAACGGTGGCCAGCGCGGCCCTGATGTGCGGGGTCCGGATCATGCCATCCTCCATCCCAGTCTCTCGCCCCCGAACGACTCCAGTGTACCACGTCTCTCGTTCGCGACCGCGCGAAACGCAAGTGAAGTTCTCGGGCGACGGTCGCGACCCGCGGCCCTCACGAGGGCCAACGCGGCCACTCCGACGGCGCGGCTACCGACGCGTGACGCCCGCCTTGGCCCTCGTCGAAGCCCGCCTCTTCGGAGCCTTCGCGGCCTGCTTTGCCGGGCCACGAGTCGATGCTGACGAGGCCTTCTTGGTCGTCGGGCTCGGCTTCGCAGGCTTCCGAGCGGATGCCGCAACTCCGGCCTTCCGCGCCTTGGAGGGAGCTTGCTTCGCGGGCGTTCCAGGGGACTTCTTGGATGAGGTCGCGCCGCCCGCCTTGGAGGCCGCGCCGCCTGCCGCCTTCGCGTCGCGTCGGGCCTGGCGATCGCGGTCGGCCTGGCGCAGGCCCTTCTCGTAGAACTCGATCCAACGCTCCACCGGCATGCGCCGGATCGCCTCGCCGATGACGCCAAGGGCCGCGTCGTCGAGCGTCCGGAACCGCACACAGCACTTGCCCATATCGAGTTTCTTGCCGGTGGCGGCCCAGGCGTCGCGGAACCACGCCTCGTCGCTTCCTGGTCCGTACAGCGACATGATGTACACCGCCATGTAGTTCTTCTGAGACGCGAGCGACGCGAACGTGAGCGGGAGTTTCGGGTCGCAGTGGTAGCCCGGAGGATAGATGGAGTGAGGCACGACGTAGCCGATCATGCCGTAGGCCATCCCCTCCTTGTAGCCGGCTCCGAGGTTGCGCAGGATGACCTCACGGACCGACTGGATCGACTCGCGGCGTTCGGGCGGGAGTTCGGCAAGGTACTGCTCGACGGTGGCGGCTTTGGACTGCATGGCCCGAGTCTACCGCGCGGCGGGGTGAGCCGCGAGAGCAACGTGCCGACTTCCGGGAGTCACAGCCGCAGCAGCAGGTCCGAGTGCGCATCGGCGATGACCACGCCGTGATCGGCCAGCACCCGCATCTCCTCGAAGTAGCCGCCCCACTGGACCAGCACCCAGACGTGCGCGATCAGCATCGCAAAGGCCGCCAGCCGGGCCGGTCGCCGGTCGACGATCCGGGCCAGGATGCCGAGGCCCAGGGCGAGGGTCAGGATCTTGAACAGCACCACGCCGCCCACGCCCCAGCCGGCCGCGAGGTCGTGGACCAGCGGGTTCGCCTCCAGCAGGCCCGTCGTGCGGGCGACGTGCGCGGTCAGGACCAGGTCGGCGATCGCCAGCCCGCTCGTCGCGACGATCGCGGCCAGGGCCGGGGTGCGACCGAACCAGCGATCGGCGTCGGCCAGGGCAGCGAGGCCGCGCCGTTGGCGCTTGATGAATCCTGGACTTGAACCGCTGTCGTCTTCCATCGCGAGTCTCCCGGAGGTCGAACGCCGATCCCCACAGACTCATGCGTATTGCGTGCCCCGTGCGGGCAACCAATTCTTCGGATGGCGTGCCCGGCGGTTCCGTGACCCCGCCCGGGCGGTCCGGCGTTCTTCGCGTGTGGAAGCGACAACGCCGCCTCCGGGCTCACGCCCGGTTCGACGCATCAGACCCGCCCATTCGAGCCCGTTGCTCAGAACCCGCCCGACACGACCGCCCCGGCCCGCGGCCAGCCGAGGTGGTCCCACAGCAGTTCGCGGACCTGCAGGCGCTGCACGCCGTCGAAGTCCCGGTCGTAGAAGTGGTACGCGATGTACCAGCGCCCCTGGTCGCCGGCCCGCCGCACGTCGCCCTCGCGGAAGATGCAGTTGTGCCCCGGCCCGATCATCCGACCGTCGGTGCGCAGGACCGTCGTGCCCCCGCCGCGCATCATGGTCTGGTTGTCGCGGTCGTAGTACGGCCCCTCCAGGTTCCGCGACCGCCCGACTCGCACGTTGTACGTGCTGTCCACGCCCGCGCAGCACTTGTCGAACGACAGGAACATGTAGTACCAGCCGTTGCGCTCGACGACGAACGGCGCCTCGATGCCGCCGGAGGTCTCACGCCGCGCCACGCTGACCCGCTCCGCGCCCTCGCGCGGCTTCAGGCTCTGGCGGTCCAGTTCCACCATCTTGATGCCCGTCCAGTACGACCCGTAGTACACCACCGCCCGGTTGCCCTGCACGAGCAGGTTCGAGTCGATCGCGTTGAAGTCGTCGCCCACGAACGACTCGACGACCTTCCCGTCGTGCCTCCAGCGGTACTCGCGCGAGGACGGGTCGAGCGTGGGCGTGCTGGCCATGCCGATCAGCGAGCGGTTCTGGCCGAAGGTTGCGACGGTGTACGTCAGCACAAACCGCCCGTCGATGAAGGCAATATCCGGCGCCCAGATGTTGACGCTGGTCGGGATCTCCTGCTTGGCCCAGTCCGGCACGTCGAGGCGGAACACGCGCCCGACCGACTCCCACGTGACCAGATCGCGCGAGCGGTGGATCGGCACGCCGTAGCCGGTGGAGAAGCAGTAGTACCAGTCTCCCTCGCGGATGATGGCCGGGTCGTGGATGCCGCGGACCGAGGCCATGGGGTCGAGCGGGCCATCGGCGGGGGGACGTGGGTTGGGCGTGGCCGGCCCGGGCGCTGTTGGCGCACTCACGACCGGCCGATCGTTCGCCGGGGCGTTCCCCGGTGCGCTCGCACCCGGTGCCGAAGTCGGCGCATCGATATCGCGGGCGGGCGGCGATCCGATGTCGCCGACGGGGGGCGCCCCGGACTCTCGGGCGTCACGCGCCTCCGGGCGTGGACCCGAAGCGCACGCGGACAGACCGAGCATCAGGCCCCACACTGCCGACGCGAGCGCCGCCCGCACAACGATCCGCAGAGAATTCCGGTCCATGCCCGATGATACCAGATCCGATCAGTCGCGTCGGATGTACGCCGCGTCGAGGGCTCGGGTGATCCGCTCGCGCATGTCGGCCAGATGTGCCAGCGTCGCCGTGTCCAGCCGGCGCTGCGAGGCCCGCTCGACCGTGGCGAGCAGGGTCCGCAGCTCCGCCCGCGCCAGCGACTGGATCGTGCCCGCCGCCGAGCCCGGCCACCGCAGCCCCGTGCCCAGTTCGATCAGTCGCCTGACGTGCTCGCCCTGGAGGTGCCGGCGCATGCTGCTGATGGCCGGCTGACGATCCGAGGCCCCCGCCCCGAACTCGGGGGCATCGAGTTCCGACCAGATCGACTCACGCACCGCCCCGAGCAGTTCCGGCACGGAGAGTGCGTCCTCACCCGCCGGTGTGCGGACCTGGTTGTCCAGCACACGCCCGATGCGCATCGGGTTGACCAATGCCGTCAGCGCCGACGACTGCACGCCGAACACCGCGTCGTGCACCGGCCAGTCCTGGCGGTCGTTGATGTTGCTGTCCCACCACTGGTCGGTGCCCAGATGCGCCAGGATCTCCGGCGTCAGCCCGAACGCCTCGTCCCGGAATGCGTTGTCGCAGATGAACGCGATCGCCCGGCGCTGGCGGTCCACCGCCACCGGCGTCAGCGGCGGGGCGCTGCCCTCGGCCCCCTTGACGTTCCGGTTGAAGTGGGCCCCGCCGATCCAGTGCGACGCCGTGATGCAGGCGCCCAGCTGCGTGTTGAGCGTGCTCTGGTAGATCTGCCGGGCCCGCTGCCACGAGGCCCCGTCCTCCACCACGTCGTCGAGCAGGCGCGCCCGCACGCGATGCACGAACGCGATCCGGGCCGCGGCATAGTCGATCGAGTTCTCGCCGAGTTCGAACGTCCGCGAGTGCGGGTCGGGCCCGGTCTGGCCCTCCTCGCTCACGAAGCGGTGCTCGGGCAGCGTGGCCCGATCGAGTACGCCGGAGGTGTCGCCCCGCGTGTAGCCGTACTCGATGGCCCAGTAGTCGTACGGCCCGATATCGATGGGGCAGTAGTCGCCCTGCACGAGCGTGCCGTCCTCGACGATGATGTTCGCCGGCGTGTAATCCATGACCGAGGCGCTGTGGGTGATCCGCCCGCGGAACGCCTCGCTGTTGATCTCCTGGAACGTGTACACGCTCGAGGCCGCCCAGTTGTGCGACAGGCCCAGCGTGTGCCCGACCTCGTGCGAGATCACGTCCCGCAGGAACGGGCCGACGAACGACTCGGGCAGCCCGTCGAGCAGCGACGCGCCGGCGTCGGCCCCGCCGTCGCCGGCGGTTGCTGGGACCAGGTCCACCAGCATCGCCGTCCGCAGGGTGTCGATGTTCCCCGCCAGCCCCGGCATGCACGGGCACAGCCCGCCCGCGTGGGCCTGGTGCGGGTCCGGCAGGCTCCAGGCCAAGGGCGAGAGCGTCGGCGGCACCGGACCCGCCGCCTCGCGCCCCTCCACGCGGGCCCGGTGGTGCTCCAGCACCGCCGCCCGATCCTCCGGCGCCGCCAGCACGAACCGCGGGTCCCACGACGGGTTCTCCGCCAGGAACCGCTCGGTCTCGCGGTCGACCCCGGCCATCGCGGTGCCCGCCAGCGTCGCGTCGAACTGGTCCCGGATCCACGAATCCAGGAACGCTTCGTCCATCACGATGTCCGCTTCGTAGATCTCGCCGGTGTCCGGATGCGCGTGCGACGGGCCGATGGCGAAGCCCATGTCGGAGTTGGTCCAGCGGAGGAACGAGTACCGCATGTCCTCCGGGTCCAGGTCCATGTACGCGCCGGTCGCGGCATCCTGCTGGCGGACCTCGATCGCCCCGACGATCCCGACCCGTTCGAACGCCTTGTTCCAGGCCTCGATCCCCTCGCGGACCCAGCGCCGGTATCGGATCGGCGTCGTGTGCTCGATGTAATACACGATCGGGCGCTTCGGGGGGCTCAGGCGCAGCGTCGGGTCGGCCGGCTCGACGTGCCAGCGGTGGATGTAACGCACCACCGGCTCGTCCAGCCCGTGCAGCGAGCGGTCGTTGTAGTTGGTGTAGTAGTACCCCACGCGCCGGTCGGCCCGGCGCGGCTCGTACGTCTCGCTCCGGGGCGGCGCGCCGATCGAGTAGTGCACCACGCCGATCTGCCCGCCCCGTCGCGGCAGCGACAGGCTGATCTCCACGTTGTACGGGAACGCCTTGGCCGACTCGATCCGCGCCAGCCGCAGGTCCGCGCCGGCCGTGAACGAGCCGAAGAACTGCCCGGCCTGGCCCAGCAGCACCGCGTCGAGGTCGATCACCGGCCCGCCGTTCGGGCCCGTCGCGACGATGGGGGTCGACAGCACGACCCGGTCCGTGTCGACGCGTTCCGCCGCGGCCCGGCTCTGCGCGTCGCCGCTGGTGCGGTACGCCAGGTTCGGCTCCATGAGCACCAGCAGGTTGTTGCGCCGCGTCCAGTAGTGCTGGCGCGCATCCTGGCGGATGGCCGGGTGCCACGTCGAGTACACGCCCGTCTGCGAGTCGCCGCCCGCGATCGTGGGCACGATGTAGAACCGCGAACCCTCGTAGTCGGCGGGGAGTTCGCCCAGCAACTGCGCATCCCGATCGCGCCGCCATACGCGCCACAGTCCGGCGGTGCCGTCGGCGGGCCCGGCGATGGCCGTGAACCCATCGCTGACCTGCTCGAACGGTGGGAACTCGTCCTCGGCGTGGGCCGCGGAGCATCCGCAGGCAACCCCGGCCAGCAGAGCGAGCAGAACGCGGTGGCTGTGGGCGATCATGCGCGATTCTCCGTGTGGACCCGGTGCGGGCCTGTGCCGGCTCGTCTTGTGTTTCGGAATCTACCGGGCGAGGCGTGACAGGTTTGCCCCGCGGCTGGCACGTTCGGGGCACGGGGCGGCCCCGGAACGCCGGGGTTGCCCGGCCCCGCATGGTACATTGGAACCATGCCAACCCCGCACAAGAACCGGCCCAGCTCGCTCGCCGATAGTCCCTCACGCCTCGTCACCCGCCGCGACTTCGTCCGCACCTCCGCCGGTGCCGCCGCCGGGCTCGCGACCCTCTCGCTCCCGGCCGCAGCGGCCCGGGTCGCACGCACCGCCTATGCCGCCGGTTCCGACACCATCAAGGTCGGCCTGGTCGGGTGCGGCGGGCGCGGCACCGGGGCCGCGGCCCAGGCCCTGACGGCCGACGCCGGCTGCCGCCTCTGGGCCGCCGCCGACATCATGCCGGGTCGCATCGCGTCGGCCCTGGGCAACGTTGCGAGCGAGATGGGCGACGAGGCCGCGGCCAAGATCGACTGCCCCGACGACCGGCGCTTCGTCGGGCTCGACGCGTACCGGCGCGTCATCGACTCGGGCGTGGACCTGGTCGTGCTGGCCACGCCGCCGGCCTTCCGCCCGGAGCAGTTCCGTTACGCGGTTCAGGCCGGCAAGCACTGCTTCGTCGAGAAGCCGATGGCCACCGACGCCCCCGGCGTCCGCAGCGTCATCGAGTCCGCCCGCATGGCCAAGGACCGCGGCCTGGCGGTTGTCGCGGGCTTCTGCTGGCGCTACGCCGATGCCGAGAAGGCCACGTATCAGGAGATCCTCAGCGGGCGCATCGGCGAGGTCCGCGCCATGTACACCACCTACAACGCCGGCGGCTTCCCCGCGCCGACGCCTCGCCAGCCCGAGTGGAGCGACCTCGAGTTCCAACTGCGGAACTGGCACTATTACACCTGGCTCTCGGGCGACCACATCGTCGAGCAGGCGGTCCACGCCATCGACTGGATCAACTGGGCCTTCGGCGACCGCCCGCCGCTCCGGGCCACCGCGGTCGGCGGGCGCCAGGTCCGCACCGCCCCCGAGTACGGGCACATCTACGACCACTTCAGCGTGACGTACGAGTACGACGGGGGCGCGAAGGCCTTCCACATGTGCCGCCACTGGCCCAACTGCTCCAACGACAACACGGCGTCGATCATCGGCTCGGCCGGGCACGCGTTCGTCAACGGCTGGGGGCCCGTCCACCGCATCGAGCCGGTCGGCGAGCCGGTCTGGCAATACCGCGGCCCGCGCGGGAGTATGTACCAGAACGAGCACAACGCGCTCATGGCCTCCATCCGCGCCGGCGAGCCCATCAACGACGGCGACTGGATGGCCAGGTCCACGCTCATGGCCATCATGGGGCGCAAGGCTGCGTACACGGGCCAGACCGTGACGTGGGAGCAGATGCTCGCGGACGACGAGGCCCTGGTGCCCCAGGGGCTGGCGCGGATGGACCAGCCGGCGCCGGTGGTGAGCGTGGCGCGCCCGGGGAGCCGGTAGGAAGACGCGCCGTCGCACATGCGGCAAAGCCGCGTGCACTCCTCCCCCGCGCGCGGGGGGAGTCAAACCCGCCCCGCCACCAGCACGATGAACGACTCATCAAGATCATCCGCGACCACCGGCTCGACATACGCGTTGCCCTCATCGTCCATCGCGTCCGGCAGCGTCGCGTACACGTCCGTCCGCGTCAGCCCGGCCTCGCCCATCGCCTCGCGCAGTTCCGGGACCGACCACAAGCGCCACGGGTACACGAACGCCTCGGGCCACTCCTGGAGCACCTCGACGTGGCGCCCGGATTGGCGCTCGAGGCGGAAGTGCAGCACGTCCAGCACCCTGCCCGTCAGCGGGTCGGCCTCGCGCTGCTCGTACGAGTACGCGATCCACGCATCGGCCGGCACCTCGCCGCGCAGGTGCGGCAGGCGATCGAACGCGAAGGGATGGCGCCGCTCGACCACTCCGGGCACGAACGCCGACGCCCCGCCGTAGGTGTCGATCACCACGACGCCGCCGGGCCGCAGGCGGGCGACGGCGTGTCGCAGGTACGCCAGCAGGTCGGCCCGCGTGTGCATGTACCCGATCGAGAAGTTGCCGGCGAACACGATGTCTCCGGCGTGGCGGACGGGGTCGGAGGCGGTGCGGACATCGCCGACGACCGTTTCGACGCCGGGTTGCGTGGCCGCTCGGGCGACCACCGCCGGGTTCAGATCAACCGCGATCGCCCGCCCGCCCGGCACCGTCGCACACCAGTGCCGGCACAGCGCCCCGGTGCCGGCGAAGTCCTCGGCCAGGATTGTGGGCCGCCCGCCATGGATCGCCCGCAGCATCGGCCCGACGTGCTCGGGGGACTGGACGCAGTTCTCGTAGAGGTCGTGTATGTCCATTTGGGGAAGGGGCAGAGGGGTTGAGGGGCGAAGGGACGGGGGGGCGACGGGGAGCCAACGATACCCCATGGCTTGGACCATGCTCGTCGTCGCCGGTTTGCTGGAAGTTGTCTGGGCGGTGTCGCTCAAGCGAACCGAGGGATTCACGCGCCTGTGGCCCAGCGTGCTGACGATCGCGGCCATGATCGCCTCGTTCCTGCTGCTGGCCCGCGCGATGACGCATCTGCCCACGGGCGTCGCCTACGCCGTCTGGGTCGGCATCGGCGTCGTCGGAGCGGCCCTGGTCAGCGCGACCGTCATGGGCGAACGACTGTCGGGCGTGCAGGTCGGATTCCTGGCCCTCATCGCGGTCGGGATTGTGGGGCTGAAACTGGCGACGCCGAGGCAGGCGGGCGGTGCGGAGCCGGCCGGGGCGACGCCAACCGTCGGCGGCTGATCAAGAGGCAGTTCCATTCTCAGATCTGAGACCTGAGATTCCAGGTGCGTAGTTCGGACGAGGGCTATATCGGGACCGAAGGCGACATCGGGACCCAAAGGGGCAACGCATGGCACGGATGAGAGTCGTTTCGGGATCGCTGGTTCTGGCGGCGGGCTCGCTCATCGGCGCCGGCCTCTCGCGCATCGAGCAGCCGCGTGAGGGGTCGCCGCGTCCCGCCTCCCAGCCCGCTTCCCAGCCGGCGCCGACCATCGCCCAGCCCGCCCCTACCGTCGAGGCCGACGCGGTCGAGTCGATCGAACTGCCCGGCGTGGCCCACGCCGAACTGACGCGCCTCGGGGGCGACTGGTCCTGGACCAGCGTCTTCCGGATGTCTCCCGACAGCCCCGGCTCCGAGCCCGAGGGCGGCTCGGCCACCGTCGAGGCGATCCTCGACGGGCGGTTCATCGCCATCCGCGAGATCGGCCTAATGCTCGGCGAGAGCATCGAGTCGCTCAAGATCCTGGGGCACAACAACGCCGCGGGTGTGTACGAGGGCACGTGGCTCTACACCGGCTCGACCGCCACCATGCGCCTCCGCGGGCAGAGCCAGGACAACAACACGCTCATCGTCTGCCAGGCCCAGTACGCCACGGGCCCGGAGCAGCAGCAGCGGTTCCTCGTGACGATCCACATCCGCAGCAGCGACGAGTTCTCGACGTCGCTGGTGGCGCTACTGCCCGACGGCTCGTCGGGACCGACGATCGACACGACGTACCGGCGCGAGTAGCAGAGCCCCACGCGCAAGTGTGGGGTCCGATCGTCAACAGCGCCGCGATGCCTCGGCGACATCCGCTTCGAACCGACCGCGACGCTTGCGCGTCGGGCTCTGCACGGAACGCCCCGGGCGCGAGCGATGCTCGCGCCCAGGGCTGGGAGGGTGGTCCGCTGTCGCGGACCCGAGAGAGCACGCAGACGCCGGCGGCGGGATCAGACCGCCGGGTCGGGAGGTAGCGGGTTTGGTTCGTCAGGATCGGGTGGGGCTCGGGCACTCGGATGGTCGTACCCGAGGCCCGCCAACTCAGGCCCGCGGCACGCGGGCATGGCGCACCGGACGGTGGGCCGAGCGAACGGGGCGGACGCTGGTGCGGGTGTGCACCACGCGCCGGGGCGCGGCCCTGGGGGGATCGATCTCTCGCAGCAACGGGGCGTAGATCACGCTCGGAAGAAGGGCGGGGTTCGTTCACGTCTTGGCTCCGCATCGGGTGCTCTCCACCACCGACGCAAGGTCGGATACGCGCGGACGCGGTAACCCCAGCGGCGACCCGCCGCATTGCCCAGATCGCCAGGACGGAACTCGAGGCCGGATCCAACGCCAAACCGCGGCCCAAGCGGCCGGATCTCGGCCCGCCGCGACCCTTCGTGGTGGCGCCGATACTGCCGCAGGGCGCCCCTCCCCCGCGTGTGCGGGAGGGGTGCGTGGCGTCATTGCGGGCATCACGCTGCAGATACACGAGCCGCCCTTCGACGTAGGTCTCCACCGCCCGGATCAAAGCGCAGGTCCACCGCCGGGTCGAACGGCGACTCGGAGAGCACCACAAAGTCGGCCTGGTAGCCATCCTCGATCTTGCCGATCTCGTCCTCCGCCCGCAGCCCATAAGCCGCGCGCGGCTGGTGTAGCAGCCAGCAGGGCCTCGCCGACCGTGATGTTCTGGTGGGTCATCCAGCGTTCGTCGGAGTCGAGCAGACGCCCCGTCACCGCCGCGTCGATGCCGAGCCACGGGTTCAGGCTCACGACCGGCCAGTCCGAGCCGAAGACCAGCACGGCCCCGGCGTCGAGCAGGTCCTTGAACGCGCATGACGTGCGGCAAGCTGCCTGGGCCGATGTACGCCTCGGCGTAGCGACCGTCGTCGGCCTTGTGCGCAGCGGCTGCATCGAGGCGATCACGCCGGAGCCGAGCCGAATCGCGCGATTTCCGCCGCCGACAGGTGCTGGGCGTGCTCCGACCGGGCCCGGGCGTCGCGCGTGATCGTAGGCCGCAGCCGTAGACCTCTTCGATGTCCAAGAAGTAGTCGTTGGCCGCGTCGCCGATCGCGTGGGCAATGACCTGCACGCCGGCCCGCCGCGCGTCCTGGGCGTTCGTCCGGAACCCGCCATCTTCGACGCCCTCTCGCAGCAGGCCGCGCGTCGTCGAGCCGTCGCGCCGGCAGGAACGGCTCGCTCATGACGCGGTGCGAGCGTGCCGTCGAGATACGCCTTGAAGCCGTTGACCTGACCCAGGCGTTCGCGCCCTCGAACCACTGCACCCCATGGCCGCGGCCCGCCAGTCGTCGGCGGTGGGATAGAGGAAGAACCGGGTCGAGGGCGGGTCGGCGGCCAGGGCGCTCATAGGCGGGCAGGTCGGACAGGCCCGGATGTCGCCGACGGCGGTGATCCCGTGGGCCGCGGCCTCGGCGGAGGCGGCCCTGGAGCGCCTCGGCCGTTCGATCGGTGCTCTGGGTGGGGATGAGGCGGGCGACGAGTTGGACGGCCGACTCGCGGAGGATGCCGGTCGGGTTGCCGTCGGCATCGCGGTCGATGACGCCGCCGGGCGGGTCGGGCGGGCTGTCGCGCGTGATCTCGGCGAGTTGGAGGGCCAGCGAGTTGGCCAGGGCCGAGTGCCCGTCCATGCGGGTGATCAGGGCCGGGTTGTTGGGGGTCGCCTCGTCGATCCAGGAGCGGTCGGGGAAGGTGGGATCGGACCAGGAATCGGTGGACCAGCGCCCGCCGGTGATCCACTCGCCGGGGCGGAGCGTGACGGCCCGCTCGGCGACGCGCCGGACGAACTCGGCGCGGTCCGAGGCGTCGCGGAGTTGCAGGCCCGCCAGGCCCGCCCCGCCGCCGAGCATGTGGATGTGCGAGTCGATCAGGCCCGGGATGACGACGCGGTTCTGGGCGTCGAGGCGGGCGGTGTCGGGGCCGATGAGGGCCAGGTCGGGCTCGCCGACGTGGACGAACCGCCCGTCGCGAACCGCGGCGAAGCGGGCGAACGCGGGCAGGCCGTCGGACCAGATGCGGGCGTTCTCGATGATGAGGTCGGCGGGCTGGGTGGTGGGCGCGTCGTCTGGCTGCGCGAGGGCGGTGTGGGGCGAGGCGGCGAGGGCCAGCAGTGCGGTGGCGAACAGAGCGAGCAGTCGGGCGGAGTCGCGCCGGGAGGCGAGGGGGATCGTGGTCATGCTCAAAGGTTCGCAGGCAAAGCGTGCGGCGTCAATGGCGGGGAGCACGACGGGCACACATTGGCGCACAAACCCGCCTATCGAGCGGCCCCGGACGCCAGGGCCATGGCCTTGCGGTCCTCGCCGATGAGTTTGAGCCGCTTGCGGACAAGGTCCAGCAGGTTCCAGAACATGATGAGGGCCAGCAGCGGGCCGAGGTAGAACACGGGCGCGCCTACGACGAAGATGATCGGCACGAGCCACATGTTGCGGTTGGCGCGGTTGTAGATGGTGCGGTCGGGGATGCGCGGGGCGAGCCAGCGGACGTAGCGCATGGCCGCGAAGAACAGCACGCAGAACGCAATCATCGAGAGGCCGAACAACGCGACTGCGGCCCAGAATGTGCCGCCCAACGCGTTGGCCGCGGGCCGGGTCAGGGCCGGCGGCGCGGCGAACGACAGCCCGGCCTGGAGTGTGGCGATAACGGCGAGTGCGATGTTGGCGGCTCGCACAACCACTCGAGCATCGGCGCCGGTTCGCTTGCCGACGAAACTGGGATCTGGTCGGCTAAACATGTGCCACCCAACGAGGCTCATGATGCTCACGAGTACACCGGCGACACGCATCCCGTGCGCGGCGATCGGGACGCCGGGCATTGAGAAGGCGACGAAGACGCCCGCAACACCCAAGACGATCCCCAGCAGGATCGAGTTCAGCACGAGGCTCACGCCCAGCCGCAGCGACTTGAAGTAGGCGTCGCCCGCGAACGCGAGCAGGTTGCCCCGGAGCGAGTGCTCGCACGGCGTGCCGCACTCAGGGCAGACGCCGGCGGGGTCGAGGCCCTGGAGGCTGTAGCCGCAGGTGACGCAGGCGGCGGTGGGGTTGCCTAGCGACTCGGTGCACGACGTGCCGCACTCGGGGCAGACGCCGGTGGGCAGCAGGCCCTCGAGGTGGTAGCGGCACTTGACGCAGGCGATGCCGCGTGCGATGGGGCCGGTGGCGGCGGCGGCAGTCGCGGCGGGCGCGGGAGGAACGGGTCGGTGAAGCGGGGGCGGGTTGGGGGGTGGGCCGGGGCGGGGTCGACGGCTCGGCGTTCATGGGTGCGAGCGTACCAGCGCGGAGCCGGGGCGTCCCCGCCCCGGTCTTTGGGCGACCAAGTGACTCGATTGCCACACCCGGTTGGTGATGGCTCGCTCCGCGTGTACAAGCCCTCGGGGAGACTCGTCCGGGGCGGGGACGCCCCGGCTCGCGCGCGGGCATCGTGCGGGGCTTCCGGCCTATACGCCCGTGCTTCCGAACCCGCCCGTGCCCCGGCCGGTGTCGTCGAGGGCGTCGGTCTCGATGATGCGGGCCCGGGCGACCGGGGCGATGACGAGTTGGGCGATCCGCATGGCGTGCTCGATGGTAAACGGGGCCGGGCCGAGGTTGATCAGCGCGACCTTGAGTTCGCCGCGGTAGTCCGAGTCGATCGTGCCCGGGGCGTTGGCGACGGTCACGGCGTGCTTGGTCGCCAGGCCGGAGCGTGGGCGGACCTGGCCCTCATAGCCGGGCGGGATGGCGACAGCGAGGCCCGTCGGCACGACGCGGATGGTGCCGGGCTCGAGCGTGAGCGTCTCGCCCTCGGGCAGGCACGCGGCCAGGTCGAGGCCGGCCGAGCCGGGGGTCTGGTACGCGGGCAGCGCGGCACGCGGCGAGAGGCGGCGGACCGGGAGCGGGACACCGTCACCAAAGGTGGAACTTGTGTGTTCGTGGGGCATGGCGCCAGCATAGAGCCAGCCGCGTGAGCCCGGGCGAACTCGGATCAGGCGACCGGGGCCGCGAACTCGCGGACCGACACCACCGGCGTCCGGCTCGCCTCGGCGCACGCGCGGTCCAGCAACTCCACCATGCGGCGCGTGGAGGCGATCGCGTTGTCGTACGCCGACCGCCCCGTCACCGCTTTCAGGCGGTCCTTCTCGTTGCTCTGGGCGAGGTTCCGCTCCGACTCGGCCTTGGCGGCCAGCAGGTCGCGGAGCAGGCCCTCGGCCCGTTCCCGCTCATGCCTCGCCTTTGTGAGCGCGTCCTGTCGCGTCATCGTGCTCTCGCTTGCTCTCGCCCCAACCGCATCGATCCTGACGGGAACGGGTTGCTCGAACCCGCCGGGCCTGGGCCGCCCGATCGGGGTCTCCCCCATTCGTTGTCGGGCCGGGGGGGCAGGACTCACCAAATCTTCACGAACGTGAGTCCCCGAGGAGGGGATTGTCTCCCCAGATCGTTCGGGAATCAAACGCCCGGCGTTCCGACAGCCCCTTGAACAGGGGATTCAAGCCAGTTATCCACCGTGCCCAGACCCCCTGGTTTCCCAGGGTCGCATGATCGGACCAGTCTGGAACTCACCCGGCCCGGCGTCGGGACTCGGGGGACGCCGCCTGCTCGGGGCGTCGCATCTCCGGGACATGGCGACGGATCCCGGCAAGCACCGCAGCCGGGTCGGCCCCGGAGCGGCACGCCGACATCTCGGCGATCATGGCGGTGACATCGGCGGGGGCCAGGCGGGTGCCGGCACCGATCCAGGCGCTGATGCCGGGGTGGGCGGTGGGGCGGGTCTGCTCCTGGGAGTAGGCGAGTTCCTCGTGGAGTTTCTCGCCGGGGCGGGCGCCGGTGAGGATGATGTCGACAGCGGTGCCGAGTACTGAGTGCTGAGTGCTGAGTGGAGAAGCGGCGGAGGCTTCCGAGCCTGTCGACTTCACCACGCGCGGCTGGTGGCCGTGCAGGCGGACGAACCGCTCGGCCATGTTCAGGATCCGGATCGGCTCGCCCATGTCGAGCACGAAAACCGGGGCGACGGGCTCGGCGTCGTCGATCATGGCCGCGGCCTGGATCACCAGCGTCGCGGCCTCGTGGATCGTCATGAAGTACCGCGTCATCCGCGCATCGGTGACCGAGAGCGGCCCGCCCTCGGCCAGTTGCGCGGACCAGATCGGCACCACGCTGCCTGCCGAGCCCAGCACGTTGCCGAAGCGGACCATCGCCAGGCGTGTCGAGCCCGCCCGCGCCCCGTCCGACACCGACGCGTGCAGGCCCTGGACGTACATCTCGGCCATCCGCTTGGTCGCGCCCATCACCGACGTCGGGTTCACCGCCTTGTCCGACGAGATGAGCACGAAGCGCGAGGCCCCGACCGCGACGGCCGCGTCGGCGATCGACTTGGTGCCGAACAGGTTGTTCTCGACCGCCAGGCCCGGGTGGTCCTCCATGAGCGGACGTGCTTGTGGGCCGCGGCGTGGAAGACCACGTCCGGGCGGCCTCGACGACGGCCGCAGCGTCGCATCCGCGTCCACCACATCGTGCAGCACGCGCGCGCGGCACATCGGGGAACGCCTGGCGAGTTGGCGGTCGATCTCGAACAGGGCGTTCTCGATCGCCTCCATGAGCACGAGCAGCCGCGGTCGAAGGCCGCGACGATGCGGACGATCTCGGAGCCGATCGAGCCGCCCGCGCCGGTGACCAGCACGCCGCCCGGTGATCAGCCTGGCGACGCCGGGCGCGGTCGATGTCGTAGCCCGGGCGGTCGATGAGCGCTCAGGTCGAAGCGGGGGCCAGGGCCGCGTGCATGGCCGGCGGCGACTCCTCGAGCAGCAGGTCCAGCAGCGGGGGGATGAGGCGTTGGCGGATGCCCCGCTGCGAGAGCATGGCCCGCACGCGCGTCTGCTGGGCCTGCAGCGTCCGCGGCAGCGACAGGATGGCCGTCGAGATCGGGCACTCGTCGTCGAGCGCGGCGATCTGGCGGAGCAGCGGGGCGGGGTCGCCGGACAGTTCCAGCGTCGCGACCGGGCGGATGCCGGCGGGGATACGGGCCAGGCGGGCCTGCAGGTCGCCGAGGGTCGCCGCGGTGCCGACGAGCACGACCCGCCCGCCCAGGAACCAGGGCGGCGGCAGGGTCTCGGGAGCGCTGGGCGTGGGTCGGGCGGGAGCGTCGAGCATGGGGGGTGTATCGGACGATCCGGGAGCGAGGCAAGAGAGCCCCGAGCGCAACCTCAGGAAAGGCATCGGGTGTGCCACGACCCGGCGGCTTTGGGCACGGTCGTGCTCCGTCCTACTCCCCCTCCCTCCCCTACCCCTTTCCACCCTCGGCACGACCTTCGGCCAGAGCCCCGAGGGTCGTGGGACACTCGCTTGCGCGTCGCGTTCGCTGGGGCGGCCCCGATGTGTGGCATGCTTGCTGCTCGGAGCAAGCATGCCCGATCAACGGCGGCGGGTTGCACGCTGGTCATGCCTGTGCAAAGCCACAGGCATGCCACACGTCGGGCGCCCTTCCACGTTGGGCACGACCTTCGGCCAGGGCCCCGAAGGGCGTGGCACGGTTGTGGGGCTCGGGTTGGCTCAGCAGCCGCTGGAGAAGAGGGAGAGGTAGTAGAAGAAATCGTCGTTGTTGGTGATGCCGTCGGGCTCCCCGTAGCCGGTGGAGCCGGGGATGGCGGTGGTGGTGAGGTCGGAGCGTGCGTCGGCGGCGGCGAAGAGGGCGAGGTAGAAGAAGAAGTCGTCGTTGGTGAGTTGGCCGTCGGGGAAGCCGTAGCCGGGCTGGTTGGGGACGGCGCCGGCGGTGAGGTCGGCGGGGCAGGTGGAGGGGCAGCCGCCTCGGGGGCAGAAGAAGGTGATGCGCATGGCGGGGGAGAGTGCGACGCCGGCGGCGGCGAGGGGATCGGTGACGCGCCACTGGACGTAGAGGATCTGGCCGTGTTCAACGGATCCGGGGGCGAGCGGCCAGTGGTGGGTGGCGACGCCGTCGGCTGCGGTGTAGGGGCCGGCGGTGGCTTCGGGGATGACCTGGCCCGACAAGGGCGGCTGAGAGGAGATGGCCAGGGTGGCTGATGCGCCGGCGAGGGCGTTGCCGAGGCCGATCTTGAACCAGTCGCTGCCGATCATGGCGGGGGCGGAGGTGACGATCTGGGGAGTCTGGTTTCCGGTGCCGGCGCGGCCGGGGGCGACCTGGACGGGGCGGAGCGCGGTCTGATCGGAGAAGAGGATGGCGCGGTCGAAGGGGAACTGCTCGTTTGCGACGCGCGGATCGGTGAGGGCGTTGGTGATGAAGTCCTGGAGCGGGCCCGCGGCCTGCGGCGGCAGGTTGATCTGGAGCATGATGGGGTCGCGGTTGTCGGGGAACTGGGGCGCGGCGCCTGGGGCGCGGGCGTAGAAGCGGATGACGTCGGTGAGGTTGGTGAACTGGCCGTTGTGCATGAAGGAGGTGCGGATACCGACGTTGCGGAGCGAGGGGACCTTGAACTTGCCGCGGTCGTTGGGATCGCCCGTGACGATCTGTCGGCCGAGGTCTTCGGTGGTGGGTCGGAGGCCGATGTTGCGGAAGCCGTTGCCGGTGAAGAGTTCGCCTGTGTGGCAGGCGTTGCACTGGCCCTGGCCGTTGAAGACGTTCATGCCCTGGACCTGCTGTGGCGTGAGGGCGGTGGTGACGCCGGCCTGGAAGAGGTCCCAGGGGGTCTGGTCGGGGATGAGGGTGCGTTCGTAGGTGGCGATGGCGAACGCGATGCGTTCGGCGGTGATGTCGGCGTCGCCGAAGGCGCGGCGGAAGAGTTCGGGGTAGGAGGGGTTGCCCGCGAGGCCGACTTCGACGTCGGCGGGGAGCGAGGCGGCCAGGGCGAGGGGGCGTGAGGCGGCGAGTTTGGCGATCAGTTCGGGCCAGTCGCGTCCCTGGTGGGCCATCTCGACGTCGGAAAGCGGGGGGCCTGCGGCCTGACTTTCGAGCCCGCCGCCGAAGGGGATGGAGACCTGGCCGGTCTCGGGGTTGATGAATCGGGAGCGTGCGCGGCCGTCCCAGAAGTTGTCGACGGCGTAGGCGGCCATGATGTGTGGCTGGGAGTTGCGGGGCGTGACCTGTGGCGCGGTGCCGAAGGAGGTGCTGCGGATGTAGTCGCCCAGGGGACCGGTGAGGCTGACGCCGGGGGAGCCGAAGGTGTCGTCGGGGGTGTTGAAGGCCAGGTCGCTGCCGGGGTGGCGTGTGCGGCGTGGGTCGGCGCCGCCGTTGCTGTTGACGTGGCAGGTGGCGCAGGAGGTGGTGTTGTCCATGGACAACTGCTCGTCGAAGAAGAGGATCTTGCCGAGCAGTCGCTTGGGTTCGGAGAAGGGGTTGGCGGCGGGGGTGGGGACCGGTGGCAGTGCGGCCGGGGCGAAGGAGAGCCAGCCGAGGGCGGTCAAACCGGCCAAGGTGACGCCTAGGGCGGCGATGTTGAGCAGGCGGGTGCGGATGAAGGCGGCCCGGGTGCGGGCGGCGTCGCGGCTGGGGCCGGTGCCGGTGCAAGTGCGGCGTCCGGGCCCGCTCGGCGCGGGGTTGGTGTGCCCGATCTGGCGGTTGTGCATGGAAACTCCCTCAGTGCGTGGGGGGAACGCCTGAGGGGGGGGCGTATTGCGGACGGGTGGGGAGATTTTCGTTTGGCGATGCGCCGGAGCGGTCGGGCCGGCGGCGGGGGGAAAGCGGAGATCTCGGCGGATAGGAACAGTGGTCTCTTGGACGTGGCGGATCTGTCGGGCTCAACCCGTCGGTTGAAGGTGCTAAATGCCGCTTCGACAGTGCATTACGGGTGCGGCGAGCCGGTGGCTCCGACATCCTCCTTTGCGGCGGCGCGAAAGTCCCTGTCCAGCTTCGCCAGCACGTCGATCGCCTGATCGAGATCTGCGAACCGGCGCTCCTCGCGCCCGCCCCAGTGCCTCGTCGAGTTGAGCCACACGCCGTGCTGGCCGCCGCGGATCAGCGACTGGTCCATGACTTCGGTCTCGGTCGCGTTGATGCGAGCCGCGAGCAGCCAGTCGGGCGAGGGCCGGATGTGCATCTGCGCCTTCCACCGGGCGAGGCCCTTCCAGGGCAACAAGCGCGCGCCCACGATCCCGACCCGGAGCCCGCTCTCGAGCGCGTACACCGCGGCACGCTCTCGCGTGGCCCGCACGCCCACACGCTGGAGCGCCTCCACGACCCGCGCGCGGAAGTCGGCGACGAGGCGCGTGCGACCCACCCGCCCCTCCAGGAACTGGTAGTCGCGCCTCGGCACGTACCCCACCTTGGCGTACGCGCGGCACAGGCCGCCGAAGTGGTCCCGGTACCAGTCGGGTCCTGGCATGCCGGGCTCGGCTTCGATCAGCTTCGTGGTCAGTCGCCCCTCGCGATCGAACAGGGCCCGGAGCAGGATGATCGCCGTCTGCTCGCGCATGTAGGGCGGGTTCCGGCGGAGCACGGCCTGGACCCGCCGGAAAACCTCCGGCTTGATCAGGGGCTCAAAGGCGCCCTCCACTCGGATCCACTGCTCGGGCGGGTTGGGCACGCTCGGCCCACGGAGCTTGGCCGAGCGGCGGTTGTAGACCATCGTCCCGGCGTACTTCTCGTTGCCGAGCATGTACCCGACGGCCTGCTGCAGCCACGGCCCCCCGCCGGGCCGCTTCTCGCCCCGGCGGTTGAGCTCACGCGTGATCTCGGCGGGGCACTTCCCGTGGCTGGCGACCTGGGCGAAGATCCAGCGGACGACCCGCCGCTCGTTGGGCGGCCCGGGCACGAGGATGATCCGGTCGGTCTGGCTGAACTTGGCCTCGCCCATGTTCAGGATGCCGCGTCTCTTCCCGGTCGAATCCACCAGCATCCGCCGCATGCCGTACAGGGCACGGGCCCCGACGCTCACGCCGCGGCGGGCGGCCCGGCACTTGCCCGCGTAGACCTTGACCGAGAGCTCGCGGCTGAACTCCCCGGCCATCATCCGCTTGATGTTCTTGAGCAGCGACGAGCTGGCCGAGAGGTCGTTGCGGAAGGGCTCGGCGCAGTACTCGACGTGCACGCCCTCCTTCCGGCACACGAACTCGTAGTACGCGCTCTCGTCGCTGTCCTGGAACCGGCCCCAGCGGGACACGTCGTAGACCAGCACGGTGCCGAAGTCGGCGGTGCCAGCGATGACGTCGGCCAGCAGGCGGCGGAGCCCCCGCCGCCACTTGGCGCTCAGCCCGCTCTTGCCATCGTCGGCGTAGGTCCGGACGATCTCGAGCCCGTGGCGGGCCGCGTACTCGGCGATCGTGGCGATCTGGTTGGCGGTGGAGTACTGCTGGTACTCGGTGGACATCCGCACGTACTGGGCCGCGCGGTGCTTGCGGGCCTCCTGGGACCAGCCGGTCGGCGGGTCGGGGTCCTCGAGCACCTCCGAGACGTCCTGGTCGCCGCCAGCCACCCACAGCGGGCGGGCCGGGACGACCAGCGCGAGTTGGGAGTCGGGGTCCACGGGGGAGTCCGGTTTGATGGACCCCTCGAACGTGCCACCGAAGCCGGTCCCTGCCATCTGCGTGAAACGAACAGTGATTCCCGTCCACCCGAAAGGGTGGATCGGGCCAGCGGGTCGATCCGGACCCGACTACGACTCGTCGTCGTTCACGAACGCGAGCAGCGCCCCCAGCGCCACCAGCACGCCACCGACGACCAGCAGCCGCTTGATGTCCGCGCCCGTCTGTCGCACCGCCGCCTTGGCGGGACGGACCGACCGGGCCGCGATGAGCCGGTCCTTGAGTCCCAGGAGAATCGCGTGGGGCATGCCGTCGATCCGGGGCTCTGCCGGGCCGGCGAGCTCCCATCGGTTGAGCGTCACCGGATGCACGCCCAGGATTCGGGCGAACTGCTCGATCGACCAGCCGAAGGCCCCACGGATTGTGCGGATCTCGTCGCCCGAGATGGCCATTTGCTCTCCTGAGACTCTAGCATATACTAGATCATTCGTGGCGTGGCCCGGTGGTGGGCACCGAGTTCTACGCGGCTGATCGATAGGGAGTTGACAATGGATCGCTTCGCATTCACGACCGCCGTTCGCAAGCCCACCGGGCCGGCGTCCAGATACGGCCTGATCCCAGGCGACCACGTCCGGATGTGGCGGGGGTTCTACTGGCACCACGCCATTGTGGTGGGCGAGGACCGCGTGATCGAGTTCGGCGGCGGAGCCGGAGGCGGACCGGTGCGGTCCACCCCGATCGGCGCCTTCGCCCGCGGCGGTCGCATCGATCTCGTTGCTCGCGGCGGCCCGAACGCAGTCTGGCGGGCCAAGTCCCAGCTGGGCCGGAGCGACTTCGACCTGCTGCTCCGGAACTGCGAGCACTTCGCGACCTGGTGCTCCTCGGGTCAATGGGGGAGCCGGCAGGTCGCGTTGGTCGGGCTCGTGGCCGCCGTCACCGCGTTCGTCGCCGTCGTGCGGGCCGAGCCAGCGGCGTCGGTCGTGCCGGCTACCTGATCAACACGTACACAGGCCTGCTCTGAGCCACGCATCGGCCACTCTTAACAACGAAGGCCTGAATGGAGTGCCGTCCCCTGTACTCCGTCGACTCACGGTGCTCCAATGTGCCCAACTCAAAGCCACCTCGAAGTCCGCCAACCTTCGACGCTTCGTCGCCAGTATTGACGACCTGCCAATACACGTCGAAGGGCTTCGGGGTGTTCGTGCTGAGGGTGAACCCGAGGCTCATGCTCTTCGCGAGGGTCGGGGACGGTGAGCGATCGCTGAAGTTCACCGTTCGGAATCCTGGTCGGCTCGCTCGGGCCGAAACCGTGGCCGTGCACTCCCTGTCGATGGGCCAAGGCGGCTTGGCTCGGTGAGCAGCGGCCAGCACTTGGGACAGGCCCGACGAGAGCTCAACCGCCTCACCTAGCGGCTGAGCCGACTTCAACAAGGCTGGAGCCACCGCGCCCGCCGCCCGGGCACCACTGGGACCGAAGCTCTCCATCAGAAGCTCGGCCTGTTTCTCAATCCCCCGAGCGTCGGAGAGCTCGCGCTCCGTCGCCTCGACCGCGTCCAGCCATCGAAAGAAGCGCTCCTGGCGCTCGGGATGGGTGATCCACCGGTCCGCGAAGTTCTCAAGCGGATTGACCGGGTTCAGTATCACGTAGTGACTGCCAACCCGCTGGATCTGTGATCGCATGCCCCGGACGATGTTCCGGTACGCGACGACCAGGTCGGCCTCGTTCTGATACGCTCGGGCAGCCAGCGTCGTGATGATGATCGAGATCGGCTTGTTCGGATCGTCCCCAAACATCACGTCCCGCTGTCGCTTCAGGATCTGGACGACCCGTTGCAGCGGGGTCTGGACCTCGTACTCGGGAACTTGATGAACTTCGGCCGACTTGGCCATCGCCACTCGCTTGCGAGCCTCATCGAAGCGTGGCCTCATTCGGTCTACAAACCAGCGCAGGTATCCGGCCGGATTGCTCTTCGGCCACGTTGGGTCCGAGTAGCACTCTCGACTGGTGATCTGAATCGCGGGCTCGGCATACCGCTCGGGAACTCCGAGCTCGACGAGCCAGTCGAACCGGTCGGGCTTCGCGGGAAGCACATCGAGATGGAAGCGAGAGCCGTCCGCATACTGAAGGGTCCAGCATCGCCTGCCTCCTTCAGGCGGGCGGAGCATCAACTTGTACGTCTTGTGTGCGCGCAGCCGCTGCCCAACCGCCTCTTTCAGCGACTCTTGGGTCCACTCGCCAGGTGCGTGCCTGAGTAGGCAGACGGCGTCCACGTCGTAGTCGCAGTCCTCAGCGGGCTTGACGGCGGTACCTAACGCGAACGACCCCTGGGGATATACCGCGACGCCGAAGAACGCCAGCGGCGAGTCACCGGCACCCAGCCACTCGCCAACCGCCGTGTAGTGCCCCTTGGCCTCGTCATACTTCGACGGTGGGACATCGATCTCCTCCACGAGCCTCGCGAGCATCTGTCCGAGGGACCCGTCTGCGACGCTCGTCATCGGGAACCTCCTCCATCGGTATTCAGGTCGAGCGCATGAGCGAAGTCGCCGCGTCGCTTGTGCGCGTCGTATACGCGAAGTGGTAGGTCCACCTTGGGCATCAACGCACGCCCCAACTCGACGCAGATGGCCACCGGAGCCGCTGGGAATACATGGAGCACGACGCCTTGCCCGTGGGCGGCCTTGATTTGATCAAGGAGCTTCCGAGCTGTCTCGCGAAACTCCTGGAGCTGCTCGGGCCGCTTAAGATAGTCATTGTTCGGACAAGCAATGGTGACCGTCCAAATGCACGCGTTGGGGCCGAGCACCGCGGTGACTCTATCGACGGTAATCGTGCCACTCAGGGAGAGCACGAGGGCGGGCAGACCACTGTGCTCGTCGGGGCGGCGGACAACCAACGGTTGTACCTCACCCTCGCTCAACCACGCCCAGGAGGCGGGCTCGCGATGGAGTTGGAACACATCTGCAGGCTGGAGGTCACCGAGTAGGTGACCCAGCAGCATCAGCAGCGGTTGCGGCGCGAGCGCGAAAACA
>JAWKTE010000022.1:0-69531 GCA_041401985.1 Phycisphaerales bacterium | reverse complement strand
CAGATGGACCCACGAACCGGAGTGGCCCGGTTCTCGGGAGTCGATCTTGCAAACAGATGATCTCCGACGCGGCCACCATAATCAAGGGGATTTCGCAAGATCCAACAACTTTCTCCCGCCCGAACCGCGAGTCGCGATGGTTCTCGGACTCAATCCCCCCTTCCCACCGGAAACAGGTCCGATATCACTTGACCAACACCCTCCCCGGACGCCGGGATTGCGTACGCCGGCGTCGGCGGACGACCCAGAAACAAGGACCGATCCACCATTGACACACCCTCAAGCGCGTGCAGGCCCATGCTCAAGGCCCGGTCCGTGATCCCGGGCAACGAACTGGCAATCTGCCCGAACCGCCGACGGCCGCGCCCGACGGCATCCAGGATTGGTATTGACCACTTTCGGAAGGCTATTGCCCGAATCTGGGGGGATTCAAGCAGCACGTCGAGTTGGTAACACGTCGAGGCGACCGGCTCGCCGGCGTCGGAGAGGACGTACTCCGGCCGGAGCGGGTGGCCGTAGCCCGGGTTTGGGGCCACCCACCCGGCGGCGATCAGGGCGTCGAGCGAGGCCCGGATCGAGGCGGGCGGGGCGTCCAAGGTGTTGACAAGGGTGGCGAACTTGGCACCGTCGCGGCGAGCCAGTTCGGCCAGAATCGGGATGTTCCAGCGGCGGGCGCACAAGGCGACCAACCGAGAGGCCCGCGGCTGGGCGGGGGACGGGGATGGAAGCGCGGAGCCCGGAGCGTCCATGGCGGCTGGTACCCGATTGCGGTCCCCGGCGGCACATCCGGGGAGCGGCTTGACACAGAAAGTATAGTATCTATACCTTGTGCCTCAAGCGGAGTCGGGGCGTCGGTCGGCCGGGTTGGTCGGCGGCGGCTCGGGACGCGGTGCGGGGCCCTGGGGCCCGGCGCGAACCACAGGAGACGGCCATGGCATCGAGTCTCGGGTACGACGGCGGGATGACGCTGGCGATCCAGGTCGCCGACCTCGGGCGCGGGCGGGCGTTCTACGAGGGGGTGCTGGGGTTCAAGCATCTCTATACGGTCGAGGAGATCGCGTGGGCGGAGTTCGCGACCGAGGCGGGCGGCGTGAACGTCGGTCTTTCGCAGGTGGAGAAGCCGAAGGTGGGGGCCGGGCCGGTGCCGACGTTCGGGGTGAAGGACATCGCCGCGGCCCGTGGGAAACTGGAGGGCGCCGGCGTGAAGTTCGACGGCCCGACGCAGGAGATCCCGGGGCTGGTGAAGCTGGCGACGTTCTTCGACCCGGACGGGAATGCGTTGATGCTGACCGAGTCGTTGCAGCAGGGGTAGGGAGCAGAGAGACAGTGACGCAGTGACGCAGTGGCGCAGTGGCGCAGTGGCGCAGTGGCGCAGTGGCGCAGTGGCGCAGTGGCGCAGTGGCGCAGTGGCGCAGTGGCGCAGTGGCGCAGTGGCGCAGTGGCGCAGTGGCGCAGTGGCGCAGTGAACGGATCATGGGAAGATGCCCTTGCAGCGAGTCAAGCGCGCAATGCAAGCGAGGTGTGCGATGGTGAGTCTGGTGGCTGGTGTGTGCGTGGCGGTCGGGGCGATGGGTGGTGCGATGGGTGGCGCGGGCGTGGACGCGGGGCACGCGGCGGCGACGATCGAGGCCGCGGCGTTTTTGGCCGGCGACTGGTCGGCCGAGCGGGATGGCGAGTTCACGCAGGAGGTGTGGTCGGCCCCGATGGGCGACAACATCATGGGGATGTTCCGGTGGGTGGGCGAGGACGGCTCGGCGGCGCTCTTTGAACTGCTGACCATCACCGAGGAGGACGGCACGCTGGTGCTGCGTCTGCGCCATCAGGATGCGCGCGGGCGGACGTGGGAGCCGGTCGATGCGCCGATGACGCTGCACCTGGTCTCGCACGAGGGCCCCGATTCCCGCGGCCTGCTGCGGTTCGAGGACACTAGCGAGTCGTGCGACCTGGCGGCGTGCCAGTACGAGATCAGGGACGGCGCGCTGCACATCGATGTCGAGTTCGATGATGAGGGGCGCGAGACGCTGGTGTTCGAGTTGGAGCGGGCCGCGGGCTGAGCGGTTCACTCGGTGGGCACGGCAGCGTCGTCGATCGGCATCGCCGCCGCGGCCCGGCCGCGCCCGCACTCCGGGCAACCGGGCTCGGGCAGGCCGCGGAGGTCGTAGCCGCAACGGGGGCATCGGCCGCGGCGCGATCGGTGCAGGCGGCGGAGTCCGATGGCACCGAACGCGATGATCCCCCACGCCGCGGCGTAGAACGCGGTGTTGGCGGCGAAGCCCGTCGGGATCGGCATGAGCGGAAGGGCCTTGTAGGCTGCGTCGTCCCTGAACACCGAGCGTCGCGGTCCGCCCGGCTTCGCGTTGATGCGGATGCCGTTGAAGACGGTGACGACCGCCTGTGCGGGTAGCTTCCCTGGCTGGCGCGTCCACGTCAGGCGCCAGGCCGACCACATCGCCAGCATGGGCCAGCCGCGAGCGTCATCGGCCATCCGGCCAGCCTCTGTGGACGAACCCACGACGCCCCACGGTGCCAAGTCGCGCGCGACATAGCCCCTTGGGCTACGAGGATCGACTCGCCACGGATATGAACCGAACGGCCCGAGCGAACGCGAGAGGGGGTGTTGCGTTTCCCTCAGCCGTCGGCACACGCCCGGCGCTTCCAATTCGAGCACTTCCGTCCGATGTTGTCTGTCGCCGGTCATTGAGAGGTGCTGCATCACCCGCGTCGGCCCCCACGCGGCCAGTCCCCACGCGACGCCGACGGTTGTCGCCGCGCCGAGCAGGAGGAACACGGCGACATGTCGACCTGTGCGGAGCAGGCGCTTCACGGCATCAGCCTACGTCGGATCGACGGGTGGCGGCTCGATGAGTGCTGTGTGCAACGCGGCACGGAACTGTCGCGGCGACTTGGTTCTCGGCGTTCGCGGGCCCATCCCCGATGCCAGCGGGGCTGGAGAGCCCCGCCCCCTCGTCGGAGACTGTGTGGCGACTTCGGACCGGGCGAGGACGGCTGAGACTCCGGTTCGCGGCCCGCACCCTCTCGCCTGCTACATTCCCCCGCGATGCGGATCCTGCACATCTCCACACGCCTGATCCTCGGCGGCTCGCAGGAGAACACCGTGCTCTCGTGCGAGGGCCAGGCGCGCCTCGGGCACGAGGTGCACCTGGCGTTCGGGCCGATCTATGGGCCGGAGGGCAGCCTGCTCGAGCGGGCCCAAGCCTTTCGCACGCCCGAGGGGCGCGGCATCGAGACGCACGTCGTGCCGAGCCTGGTGCGGGAGATCGCGCCGGTCAAGGACTGGCGGTGCCGGCGTGAGTTGCGGGCGCTGATCGAACGCCTGCGCCCGGACGTGGTGCACACGCACTCGAGCAAGGCGGGGATCGTGGGGCGGGCGGCGGGGTGGGACGTGGTGGAAGCGACGCAGCGACGAAGCGACGCAGCGACGGAGGGGGGGCAAGAACAGCGGCGGGCGCCGGGGATTGTCCACACGATCCATGGGCCGCCGTTCATGCCGGTGGAGGGTGGGGCGGTTGGGCGGGCGAAGGTGCGGCTGAAGAACTGGGTGTACGAGGTGGCCGAGCGGTACGCGGCTAGGCGGTGCCACGTGATCGTGTCGGTGGCGGATGCGATGACGCGCCAGTACCTGGCGCGGGGCATCGGGCGGGCCGAGCAGTATGTGACGGTGCGGAGCGGGATGGAGATCGGGCCGTTCGTGGAGGCCGCGCCGGGAGAGTCGCGGAACGAGGTGAGAGCGGCGCTGGGGCTCGGCGAGGCGGACTTGGTGGTGGGGACGGTGGCGCGCCTGGCCGAGCACAAGGGGCACGATGACCTGCTCGAGGCCCTGGGCGAGGAGTTGAAGGCCAACCCGCACTGGCGGCTGCTGTGGGTCGGCGATGGGTGGTGGCGTGAGCGGCTGGTGGCGCGGGCGCGGGAGATGGGGCTGGTGGTGAGGGAGATGGATCGGGAGGGGAAGAGCGCGGCGGATGACGGCATGCGTGTCAGCGATGCGGAAGCCCCCTCCGTCGTGCTCGCAGAGCCTCGCACGACACCTCCCCCGCACGCGGGGGAGGGGGACGACGCACGCGAGGGAGGAGGAGCGGCCCAGGTGATCCTGACCGGGCTCGTGCCGCCGACGCGGGTGCCGGCGATGGTGCGGGCGATGGACGTGCTGGCGCATCCGTCGTACCGCGAGGGGTTGCCGCGGACGGTGCCGCAGGCGCTGCTGTGCGGCGTTGTGCCGGTGGCGTACGACGTGGACGGGACGGGCGAGGCGTGCCGCGAGATGGAGACGGGGCGGCTGGTTCGGCTGGGGGACCGGGCGGGGCTGCGTGAGGCGGTGGCGTGGCTAGCGGCGAACCCGGAGCAGCGTGCCGCGCTGGCGGCGCGAGGGCGTGAGGAGTGCGTGCGGGCGTTCAGCGCGGAGGCGATGGTCGAGGCGCTGGAGGGGGTGTACGCGCGGGCGGTGGCGATGGCGCGCGGGCGCGCGTGAACGCGGCGATGGTGCGGCTTCGGCTATCCTGTTCGGGTTCAATCACCGTGGCCCCGTCAGGAGGTTCGATGATGTCACGCCGCTTTACGGCTCGCTCCGCGACGGCGCTCGGCGCGGTCGCCGCCTCCACTCTGCTCGCCGCGTGTTCCTCCGGCCCCGCCCTCCACGAACCCGCACCTGCGTTCTCCGCCACCGACGCCGAGGGCCAGACCGTGACGCTCGCGGCGTACGAGGGCAAGGTGGTGCTGATGGACTTCTGGGCGACGTGGTGCGGGCCGTGCCGCGCGTCGACGCCGAATGTGCAGCGGATCGCCGAGCACTACGCGGGCGATGCGCGGGTCGAGGTGCTGGCGGTGCACTTTGACGACAAGGGCGACCCGGCGGCGTATGTCGCCGAGCACGGCCTGGACGCGCGGCTGATCCCGAATGGGAGCGAGATGGCGCGGGCGTGGGACGTGAGGGCCCTGCCGACGTTCGTGGTCGTTGGCGCCGATGGGACCGTGGTCTACCGGCACACGGGGCAGATGGGCGATCGGGTTCGGGAGAACATCATCGGGGCGATCGACGCGGCGCTGCGGTGAGTCCGGTGGTCGCGGTCGGTGCCGATTGGCACTCCGGCAGGAGCGCCGAGATGGAGCCGATCGCGCGAGCGATCGATGCCATGGCCCGGAGACTCGATCGCTCGCGCGATCGGCTCAATTCGGCAACGTCGTCGATGTGTCGTGGTCGTCCCGCGCCGCTCACGGCCCCACAAACGCGTCGTCGGCCGACTCGGGGATCTCGATGCCCTTGAGGTCGACGCGCTGGCGTCCCGTGACCTGGTCGAGCAAACGCTCGATCGGGCGGGGGAGCCAGATGTTGTCGCCGTGGGCGGTGCCGGCGGCGGACCAGCGGTCCTCGCCCTGGCCGATCTCGGGGAAGGAGAGCCAGCCGACCGAGCCGTCGCCCATGACCACGTGCTGGCCGCGGCCGTGGTGGTTCGGCGAGTTGGCCCAGGGGTCGATGACCTCGCGCCGGACGGCCCGGAGGATCACGGGCGAGCGGTCGGTCATGACCACCGCGTCCGGGCTGCCCCAGGTGATGCGGACCGCGACCGGCATGATCTGGTACGAGTACGAGATCTCGTCGAGGCTCTTCCAGTCCTGCTGGCCGGGGGCGGCGACGGTGGGCGCGCCGGCGTTGCCGGGGCAGGCCAGCGAGGCGAGCGAGACGTAGTCCTGGCGGGCCAGGGCGTAGAGGTTGGCGGAGTTGGACTGCTGGGGCGACTGGCCGACGTTCCACCACGGCGTGCCGCCGCCGAAGCCGGCGACCATCGGGGGCGAGTACTGGTAGTCGTTGGCGTAGGTGGCCAGCGCGGTCGAGGCGATGCCGAGGTTGGCGTTGCACGCCATCTGGCGGCCCTGCTCGCGCATGTGCGAGAGCACGGGCCACACGACCGACGCGGCGATGAGCAGGACCGCGGCCACCGAGACGATGTCGCGGATGGAGATGCTCGGGATCTTGCCGCGGCGCATGTCGAGGCGCATCCGCTGGCGCTCGGCGTCGATGGCGCGGTCGATGGAGGAGAGGGTCGAGGCGACGAGGCGGTCGCGCTCGGCGGTTTCGAAGGCGGGGCCTGCGGAGAGAAGCGCGGCGAGCGCGGGCAGTTCGTCGGCGGGGGCCGCGCTGCCGGCGGGCTGGCGGGTGGCGCGAAGGAAGGCGACATCGACCAGGGCGCGGTTGGCAACGGGGACCGGGGTGTCGGCCAGGCCCAGCAGGGCGGCGACTCGCGCGGCGCGTTGGCGGAGCGACTGGTCGCCGATGGCGTCGACGTCGAAGGCGGCGTCGACGAGGGCGTCGAGGGCCGCGGCGTCGGCGGGGGTCAGCGATGCGGGCGGCGCGGGCGTCGCGCCGGCGCTCTGCGGCCCGTCGTCGCTGGGATCGGGTTGGATCGAGGCATCGTGCATTGGTTCGGTCCGTTCATCGCGCGGCTGGCCGTTGGGCGGGCCGAGCGTCTCTCGTCTCTCTGACTCCGAGTCTTCGTCACTCCCCTCCGTCGCTCCGTCGCTTCGTCGCTGCGTCGCTTGTCTCCTTCCCAACCTCCGACCACCGCTTGGCGAACGACGCGACGGCCGCGTGGAGTCTCGACTTGACGGTGCCCAGCGGGATCGAGAGTTCCTCGGCGATCTGGGCGTAGGTCAGGCGGTTGAAGTAGGAAAGCAGCAGGATCTCCCGCAGCGGGTGGGACAGCCCCGCCAGTGCCTCCTGCACCTGGCGATCGCGTTCGCCCGCCTCCAGCCCGCTGGCCGGCGGCGGCACGTCGACGCGGAGCAGGTCGATGAACGAGGCGCCCTCGCCGTCCCCGCCCCCCGAAATCGGGGCGGAGAGTTCCATGACCTGCCGGCGCCCCTTTCTACGCAGATAGTCCCGCCCCTTGTTCGCGGCGATCGTGAAAAGCCAGGGGCGGAAGCGCCGCTCGACGTCGAACGAGTCGCCGGAGGTGTGAATCTGGAGAAATGTTTCCTGGAACACGTCCTCGGCGGCCTGACGCCCCCCGACCAGGCGGATGAGGAAGCGGAGCAGGTCGTCGTGGAATCGGTCGATGAGGGTCCGAAAAGCGTCGGTGTCGCCGCGGCGGTAGTCGGCGAAGAGTTGCTCGTCGGTGCGTTGGTCCAAGGCCGGCGGCCCTCCCGTGGGGAGAGTCTACGGGCGGGCAGGGGGGTGGTGTTCGGGCTTGGCGGGCGTTGCGAGGCGGATGGGGCTTCTCGGAACCGGGCGGCTCCGACGCCGGCTCCGGCGAACGCGACGCGCAAGCGAGTGCGAAGAACCGGGACTCGCCACGGAGACACGGAGGCACTGAGGAAGGCAGGATCGGGTTGGGGAGGGGAGGCGGTCGCCGCGGGGTTGCGCCTGCGCTCTCGGCGACGGGCTTGGCTCCACCCCCGCCCTCAAGCCACCATCGAGGGGGCGGGGCTTTCCGGCCCCGCTCGGACGCGGCGGGAGGCCTGAGCAGTCTTGGGCCTTCTGCGTTGGCGAGCGCGGTTGAACCGACCCAATGCGCGGCTGTTCTTGGCGTCACCCCGATGCGAGGCGGGCTGGAAAGCCCGCCCCCCTCGTTTCGTTGGCGCTACTCGTGGTCCCAGCCCCACTGGCTGACTTCGTGGCGCTGGCCGTAGGCGTCGGTGACCCAGACGCCGGGAGCCTCGCCGGGTTCGAGGGCGCGGACGTGGCCGATGCGATGCATTCCTTCGACGAAGTTCCCGCCAACATGCCACCCGGCCTGATCATCATCGTCGGCAGTGAAGAGCAACTCGTAGTCCTCGCCGTCTCGCACCGCATGCGCCCACGACTCGACGCGTTCGGCCAGGGGGATGTCGGTTGCCTTGAACTCGAACGCAACACCCGATGCCGCGGCCACTCGGCCCGCGTCGCGTCCGAGCCCATCAGAAAGGTCGATCATCGCCGTGACACCCGATTGGGTCCACGCCATCCATTGGCCTGCCGCCACTCGCGGTTCGAACGTCAGGTGCTTGCCGAGTCGAACCGAGCCGCCGAGCGTGCCCGTGACGAAAACACGGTTGCCAGGCTTTGCGCCCGATCGAAGAACGGGTCGGCACAGATCAGACACGCGTTCTGGAGGCACGGGATCGAACTGTTCGAACCACTCCACAATCCGCGAGGCGTCCATGCGCCCCCCCACCGTCACCCCCAGCACCACGGGCGCTCCCTCATCCCCGAACGCCGCGATGTCGCCGCCGACCAGCGGGCAGCCCCAGTGCTTCGCCCAGCGGTGCATCGCGTCGAACAGCTCGTCGGCGTGCTGGTAGCCGCGTGGCAGGCACGCGGTGGCGAGGCTCCACGTCGGCGTGCCGCCCATGGCCGCGATGTCCGAGACGCTGCGGGCGATGGCCTTTCTGGCGACGAGGTCGATGGGTGTGCCGGGCTCGTAGTGGCGGCCTTCGACCAGTTGGTCGGTGGTGAGCAGGATCTCGTCGCCGCCGGGCGTGCGGACGACGGCGCAGTCGTCGCCCGGGCCGACGACGACGTGGCCGAACGCCGCGGCCAGGCCCGCCGAGCGCCGGTAGATGTGCGCCAGGAGATCGGATTCTTTCACCCGGGATGGTACGGAGCCGGGTGTGCGTCCCCCGAAGTTCCCCTCCTGCTCGGACAGATCGGGTCAGTCGTCGTCGTCGTGGTGGCTCGTCGCGGGATCCACGGCTGCGGGCGGAGCGCCGCCGGCGATGGGCGCTCTCACGCCGAACTCATGCACCAGGCGTCCACCGTCGTGGGCCACGTTGGCCAGCAGCAGACAGGTGCCGGCGTGGAGCAGCAGGAAGCCGGCATGGGTCGCGATCCACAGGGGCCGCTTCAGCCTGTCCTTGCTCCACAGCGCGAAGGCGACGATGCCGGCGTAGAGCAGCGCCAGTCCGCCGAAGACGAATCGCGCGATTCCACCCAGCTCCTCGTGGCGCTCCAGCACGGCGCGGGCGGCGGCGATGCCCTCGGCCTGGTCCTCCGCGGCCTCGCCCGTCATGGCGGCCAGGAACGTGAACGCGGCCCCGAGCACGAGCATGATCAGGGCCGAGGCCGCCATCGCCCCCGGACGTTTCGACGCGCCGGCCAGCACGAGGAACACCGGGGCGATCAGCAGGATCGCGATCGGGAAATGGACCACGATCGGATGGAGTCCATTGATCGGGGGCAGCGGCGGGAACATGCCATGTCTCCTGTCGGCCCAGGGGGCTCACAGGATTATTGGAGATGCTCCTGTCCGGTTTCACGCCCCCAGGGGTCGGCGTCCGGCATTGGTCAGCGCATCACTGTCTCGGCCCGCTTGCGCTCGGTGGCCGACGCGGCGTCGACAGGGATGGCATCAAGCAGGGCGTCGACGATGGCGTCGGCGGAGACCTGGTCGGCCTCGGCGTTGAAGTTGGTCAGGATGCGGTGGCGGAGCACCGGCTTGGCCACGGCCCGGATGTGGTCGGGCGTGGCGTGGTAGCCGCCGCTGAGGATGGCCCGGGCCTTGGCCGCCAGCACCAGGTACTCGCTGGCCCGTGGCCCCGCGCCCCACTGCAGGTAGTCCCGCACCATCTGCGGGCGCTCGATCCCACCCTCCATCGCCTCGCCCACGCGCGTGGCCCGCACGAGGCGCAGGGCGTACTTGATCACGTGGTCGGCGACGGGCACGTGCTGCACGAGGTGCTGGACCCGCGCGATCTCGGCCGCGGGCAGGACCGTCTCGATGTTGACCTCGCCCTTGGAGGCCGAGCGGCGGACGATCTCGAGTTCCTCGTCGGCGGTCGGGTACTTGATCAGGATCTGGAACATGAAGCGGTCGAGCTGGGCCTCGGGCAGCGGGTAGGTGCCCTCCTGCTCGATCGGGTTCTGTGTGGCGAGCACGAAGAAGGGCGAGGGCAGTTTGTGGGCCACGCCGCCGACGGTGACCTGGCGCTCCTGCATCGCTTCGAGCAGCGCGGCCTGGGTCTTGGGGGGCGTGCGGTTGATCTCGTCGGCGAGGACGACGTTGGCGAAGATGGGGCCGCGGACGAAGCGGAGTTCGCGGTGGCCCGTGGTCTTGTCCTCCTGGATGACCTCGGTGCCGGTGATGTCCGAGGGCATGAGGTCGGGCGTGAACTGGATGCGGGTGAAGGCAAGGCCCAGCGTGCGGGCGATGGTGGAGATCAGCAGCGTCTTGGCCAGGCCCGGCACGCCGACGACCACTGCGTGCCCGCGGCACAGGATGGCCATCAGCGTCTGGTCGACGACCTCCTCCTGCCCGACGATGATCTTGCTGATCTCGCTTCGGAGGCGTGAGTAGGCGTCCTTGACCTGCTCGATGGCCTGCTGGGCGGCCCGCTCGTCGATGGGGGCCTGGGCGCTGGGCGTGGGCAGGCCGGGCGGCGTGGCGTGGTCGCTGGACATTGGCATCCCTTCCGCCGGGGCTGGTTCCCTCGGGCTCGCGCGAGCCGCCCGGCGAGGGATCGTACCGGCGAGGGCGGGTGGGGATTCCGGCGGCCCTCTGACGCGTCCAGACGCCGGACCTGAGTCGGCTTAGCGACGAAGGTCCGGGTCGAAGCACGGTGCGCGCGACCCCGCTCGGGGATCCGACCCGGACCTTCGCAGAGCCTCAGGTCCGGCGTCCATGGCCCCCACCCAGTACTCGGCACTCAGTACTCAGTACTTGGCACTCAGCACTCAGTACTCCCCACCCCATATCCTCCGCCCATGGCCCGGCGCAGCCTCGTCATCGCCGCTCTGCTCGTCGGGCTGGTTGTCTCGGCGTTCGAGCGGCTGATGGTCGGCGGGTCGGGCTTCGGCTGGGCCGACGACGCCGGGATCGTGGGCCTGCGCGCCATCGCATTGGCCAGCGGCGTGGTGGTCGGCGGGTGCCTGGGGCTGGCCGGGGCGCAGTTGCAGGCGCTGTTGCGGAACCCGCTGGCGTCGCCGGATCTGTTGGGGATGTCGGCGGGGGCGGGGCTGGCGGTGGCGGTGGCGTCGCTGCTGGGCGGAGCCGCGGCTTTGGGCTCGCCCGTGCCGGCGGGGATCGGGGCGCTCGGGGCGCTGGCGCTGGTCTATGTGGTCGCGCAGCGCGGCGGGCTGATCGAGCCGGTGTCGCTGATCCTGATCGGCGTGATCGTGGCGGTGATGCTGAGCGCGATGACGCTGGTGGTGCAGACGATGATGCCGCGGGGCCAGGCGTTCGACACGTCGCGGTGGATGCTCGGGGCGCTCTCGCCGGACGCGACGTGGGAGCAGATTGGGCTGTGTGCCGCGGCTTTGGGCGGGGCGCTCGCGCTGTCGCTGGTGCTGGGCCCGACGGTGGACGGCGCGGCGTTCGGCGACGATGAGGCTCGGTCGCTGGGCGTGCCGCTGGCGGGGCTGCGGGTCACGCTGTTCGTCGCCTCGGGTGTGCTGACCGCGGCGAGCGTGGTGCTGGCCGGGCCGGTGGGGTTCGTGGGGCTGGTGTGCCCGCACGCGGTGCGGCTGCTTCTTGGCCCGACGCACCGGGGGCTGGTGATCGGCTCGGTCCTGGCCGGGGCGATCATGGTGGTGCAGGCGGATGTGGTCGGCGAGGTGGTGCGCCTGCGGAGCGGGCGGTTGCCGATGGGCGTGATGACGGCGATGGTCGGCGGCCCGGTGCTGCTGGTGCTGCTGCGGGGGGAACTCAGGGGGCGGGGGCGGCTGTAGCCGCCGCGACGCCGTCAACCGGATTCACCACGGAGACACGGAGGCACTGAGGAAGACAGAAAGCATGATTCCAAGCCAATGCCTCCCTCCGTGTCTCCGTGTCTCCGTGGTGAAACCTGCCTCTCAGTTCGTCGGAGGCTCGGAGGGTTCGGCCCATGGGCGCTCGCCGCGGAGGCGACGGGCGATGTCGACGAGCACGCGCTTGTTGGTGGTGATGGTGAAGTGGGAGAAGGTCAGCGTGCCGGCGGTCCAGATCGGTTCGCGGCCGAGGGGCGCGGTGTTGCGGGCGCCGACGATGCGGTCGTTGGTGTGGGCGTAGGGGATGAGTTCGTAGTCGGCCCCGTCGAGCGCATCGTCGAGTTCGGCCAGGAAAACCGCGCCGGGCATCATCTGAGACACCGCGTGGTCCACCGCCAGCACCGCCGCCCGGGCTCCGCGGTGTGGCGTGGCCAGTGTAAAGAGCCGACGGACCGCCAGGCGGCGGTCCAGCCCGCTGGCGGACTGGGGCAGGGCCGCGTGCCGCGCCGCCAGCCCGCCCATCGAGAAGCCGATCACGTCGACCTCGATCGTCCGGGTCGGGTCGTCGCTGGGCCAGCGGGCGTCGATCGCGTCGACCACCCGGCGCGACACGCTGCGGATGTCCGACGCCAGCGGATACGACATGACCATCACGTCGTTGCGGTCGTGGCTGGTGAGGCGGGCGATGTCGCTGCCCAGGTTCAGCCCGCGGAGGTGCGAGCCGCGGTAGCCGTTGAGCACCACCACGGGGCGTTCGAGCGGCTGGGGGGTTTCGCGGAGACGCCGGTACTCGGCGGCGATCTCGTCGCGCGGGACGGCGAAGCTGGGGTTGGGCACGTCGAGCGTGAAGCAGCCGGCCAGGGGGGCGCACAGCATCGCGCCCGCCATGACGGCGGCAGCAGACGACGCACGCGCGGCGTTGGCCATCCGGCGGCTTCGCTCGGTGAGCAGGCGGAACACGGGAGACTCCACGCACACGGGGGAACCGGCCACCACAAGCATAATGCCCTTGATGGGCAATGGAAGGGGCGGATTGCGAAGAGTGTGCAAACACCCCGGTTTGGGGCGGATTCTGGGACCGGCGGGCGGTGCTGCGTCGGCGCGGAAGCGGACGGGCTTAGTCCAGCGGCCTCACATAGATGTTCGCAAACTCGATCGGGTTGCCGTGGCGCTGCAGGGCGATGGGGCCCTCGGCGGCCACGCCCGGCAGCAGCGCGTCCTCCAGCACCGTCTGCCCGTTGAGCACCACGGTCAGGCGGTCGCCCCGCATGGTGATGTGGAACCGGTTCCACTGGCCGATCGGGTTGTCGGCCACGACCCGCGGCGTGACGCCCGCCCGCACCTCGGGCGGCATCGAGGCGTCGGTCCGGTAGCCGTAGACCTCGCCCGAGCCGATGGGCCAGCACCAGATGTTGACCTGCGACTTCGATGAGCCGCGGAGGTAGATGCCCGAGTCGCCGGCGTCCATGACCGCGACCATCGCCTGCGAGCCGTCTTCGTTGGTCTGCACCGAGCCGTCGGGCAGGATGACCTGGCGCTGGGTCTCGACCGGCGTGTCAGTCCAGCGCCAGTCGCAGATCATCTCGAAGTCGCCGAAGGACTCCTTGGACCACAGGTCGGTGCCCTGGCCATCAAAGACAAGCCGCCAGTCGCGCGGCGTCCAATGGCCCTCGTGCTCCTGGGTCACGTTCCACTCGTCGAGGTCGACGCCGTTGTAGAGTGGGCGGAAGCCCTGGGCCGTGGCGGCGAGGTGGTCGGGCGAGAGCGCGGGAGAGGCGGGCGGGAGGCGCTTGATGCGGATGTTGCGGAAGTGGACCTCGGTGCCCTCGGACTCGAGGCAGATGTAGCCGCGACGGGGCGAGACGGAGTGCCCGCGCGTGATGACCTTCCCGTTGAGCCAGAGCGTGATGGCTCCGTCGACGCACTCGACGCGGTAGTGGTTCCACATCGGCGCGGGGTTGGAGCGGCGCTCGGTGGGGAACGCGCGGCTGCCGCCGCGGCCATTCACGGGCGTCATGGTCGCGCCCCAGATGGGGAAGATGTCGCCGTCGGACGTGAAGCCGTTGCCCTCCTGCCCGTCCATGACCTGGACCTCGACGCTGCGCGTGAACGGCGCGCCCCGCACCGGCAGCGGGTCGGACCAGACGAACAGCCCGGCGTTGCCGCCGGGGACCATGTGGCGGTACTCCATCTCGAGCACGAAGTTCTCCTCGTGCCGGTCGGTCCGCATGACGCCGGTGGGGATGCCCGAGCAGCGGATGTATGGCCCGTCGTCGTCGCGGGCGACGGTCCAGGTCGAGACATCGCCGTTGACGATGTGCCAGCCGGAGAGATCCTGGCCGTTGAAGAGGTCGACGAACGCGGAGTCGCTGTCGCGCAGCGGGGCCAGGAACGATTCCTCATCGCGCGAGACAGTGTCGGCCGGCCAGTCGTCGGTTCGGAACGGCGCGGCCGGGAGGCCCTGGGCGTTGGCCAGGTTCGCTTCCGGGCTGCGGGTCCAATTGAACCGCACGGCGACGGGGCGGGCCACCTCCGGGCAACGCAGGACGACGCTCGCGCCACGCACGGTCGCGCCCGTGACGGCGTGGAAGCGCCGATCGTCGCCGGCCACCTCGAACCCGCTCAGGCCACCGGGGCCGGGCGTGTGGGTGAGGCCGTCGTCGGCGTTCGCGAACGCGACAATCAGTTCGCCGCCGGCACTTGGGCGCATGCCCAGATACGCCGGCCCGGAGGCGATCAGATCGCGGTTGCCGTAGGTGTCGCGCAGCGCCAGCAGCGCCAGGCGATGCCCGACATCGCGCTTGTTGCGCGGATGGATGTCCGCGTTGTCGCCGATGTCGGTCGTGACGACCATGCCGGTGTGCGGCTCGCTGGTGGCGTGCTGCTGGGCCTCGCGGAGGGCGACGGTCTCACCCCGGTCGTTGGCGTAGCCGTAGGGCGCGATCTGGACCCAGTAGAAGGGCAGGTTGGGGTCGTTGAACGCGGCCCGCCAGTTGGCGATCCACGCGCGCATCAGGTCGGCGTAGCGCCCGGCGACGTTGCGGTTCGACTCGCCCTGGTACCAGATGACGCCGCGGATCTTGTAGGGGGCCAGCGGGTGGACCATGGCGTTGTAGAGGGCGGTTGCGGTGTTCTGGTTGATCTGGACGGGTTGGGATTGGGGGGGGAGGTCGCTGACGGCCGTGCCTCGGAGGAAGCGCCAGGGGCCAGCAAGAGCGACGGTGGCCTCCGGATCGCTCGCCGGGGGCTGTGCCCCCGACCCGGGTCGGAGACCCGGGCTACCTAGGAGGCGCATCTGGGCGGGCTGACCATTGATGCCGCCGAGGCCGCCGGTGTCGTAGGCGCGGACGCAGATCGCGTTGGCTCCGGCGCGGAGGACGCCGGCGGGGACCTCGTAGCGCCGTGCGATCTGCCACGCGCCGTCGCGGCGTGTGCCGCCGATGTAGGTGCCGTTGATCCAGACGTCATCCCGGTCGTCGATCGGCCCGAGTTCGATGATGGCGGGGCGCCCGTCCCAGGCCTGCGGCAGTTCGACGGTGCGCCGGAAGCGGACGATGCCATCGAAGTTGGCCAGGTCGCCGGTCCACGAAGCCGGCAGGTCCATCGTGCCCCAGCCCGAATCGTCGAACCCCAGGGTCGTCCACGCATCGCCCGGCTGGCCCGGCAGCGAATCGAGGCGGTTCCACCAGGCCTGCTCGGCGTCGGCCATGAGCGGGGCGCGGGTGGCGGGGTCCTTGAGCAGGTCGATGGTGTGCAGTTCGCCGGCGTAGGCCTCGAAGGCGGAGAGTGCGTCGGCGTCCATCCACGCCTCGATCCGCGTGCCGCCCCAGTCCGCGGCGATGATGCCGACGGGCACGGTGAGGCCCAAGCGGTTCGAGTCGACGCCGGAGATCCCGCGCGCGAAGTGGTACGCGACGGCGGACAGGTTCGGAGCGGTCTCGGGCGAGACGATGGTCCACTGGGCGTCGGCGTCGACGCGCGGGTGGAGCGAGATCGTGTTGGGCACGGTGAAGAAGCGGATCGTCGGGTGGTTGGCCGCGGCGATGTCCTGCTCGGCGGTGTCGGTGGCCCGGAGCGGCCACTCCATGTTGGACTGGCCCGAGGCGAGCCAGACCTCTCCGGCATACACATCGCGCAGCGTCGTGCCCGTGTCGCCGGTGATGGCGATCTCGTGCGGCCCGCCGGCCTCGGGGGTCTGGAGCGTCGTCAGCCAGCGTCCGTTGCCGTCGGCGGTCGCGGTGGCGGTCTGGCCCCACGAGGCCCGGATGGTGACCTCGACGCCCGGGCGCTCCCAGCCCCAGACGGGGCACTCGGCCCGCTGCTGGAGGACCATGTGGTCGGTGAACAGCGGGGCGAGGGTGAGGTCGCCCAGGGCGGGGCCGGACGCGAGGATCGGCAGGGCGAGCGCGATGGCGGCGATCGCGCGAGGGGTGGGCATGAGCATGCGGCTCTCCTTCTCGGGAACGGGATGGTAGTGGATCGCGGGCATGCGGCCCGGGGGAGGGGAACAACGCTGGGACTCGGGGCGTTGGCCCCGGCCCATGGGTGCGCGCGAGGGAGAGGTCGAGACGATTGAGCGGCGCGCCGAGCGTGGGCCGCCGGCGGGATCGCACGCGCCATCCAAGCCCGATGGGGCGGCCGACCCTCGCCGGGCCGCGGCCGAGCGGTGGCTTGTCGAGCACGGCGATGTGCTGTGGCGGTTCGTGCTGGGGCGGGTGCGGTCGCCCGTGGCGGCCGAGGACATCGTGCAGGAGACGCTGCTGGCGGCGATGCAGAGCGTGGAGCGGTTCGAGGGGGCCTCCAGCGAGCGGACGTGGCTGCTGGGGATCGCGGTGCACAAGATCGGGGACTACCTGCGGAAGCGGGCGCGGACCACGCACCGCGGCGGGGGCGGGCGGGACGACGAGTCGGCGTGCGGGTGCGAGGTGTGCCGGGCGTTGTTCTCCGGCAAGGGGATGTGGCAGACGCTGCCCGGGGAGTGGGACCGGGCTGGGCTCGGCGAGGCAGCGGCCGCGGACGGGTCCGAGAAGCACGAGCGTCGTCGGGCCCTGGTGCGGTGCATCGATGCGCTGCCCGAAGGCCAGCGGGACGCGATGTGGATGCGGGATGTGCTGGGTGTGCCGTCGGAGGAGGTGTGCAAGGCGCTCGGGCTGACGGCGACGAACCTGTGGACGCGGCTGCACCGGGCCCGGTCGGCGGTGCGGAGTTGCCTGGAGGCGAAGCTGCTGGGACGTCGGGACGATGAGCGCGGGCGGAGCGTCGGGGGTGGGGACGATCGCGGGGGCGCGGCATGATCCGGTTTGTGCGCGACATCGTGCGGGTCCTGAATCTCGCGTGCGAGCAGCACACGGCGCTGTTCAGCCGCGAGCTGGACGAGCCGCTGCGCCCCGGCGAGCGGGCCGGGCTGTGGCTGCACGTGCGGGTTTGCGCGGGGTGCCGGCGGTTCCGGCGGCAGATGCGGGCGATGCGGGAGATGGCCCGGTCGCTGGCGAGTGGGCTTGAGGGGGGCGAGGCCATGCCCGCGGGCGTGCGCCGGCGGATCGGGGAGTCGCTCGATGTGTCCCGCGGCGACGGCGGCGGTGAAGGCCGCGCGAAGGCGGGCGGAGAATCTGCCGCGGATCTGTAAGGCGCGGCGGGCTCGTGCGACAGACGGGTGAGGCGCGATGCGCTGGCCGCGAGGGCGGCCGGGGAGATGGGACGCCGGGCGGCTGGCGCGGGCGGTGTGCCTGCGCGGCGTTTGGCGCGGCGTCGGGGGCGGCGCTGGGCCGCGTGTGGGTTGCTTGTGGAGACGTTGTTGCCCGGGCGGTGTGGCCCGGGAGGCGGTCGGTGCGCGCGGTCGGGCCGATCGGATTCCGAGGTGTTGTTCCGAGATCGGAGATCAAGAGATGCGTTCAGTGCTTGTGACTGTGATGGCGGCGGGGCTGGCCGGTTCGGCCTCGGCGCAGGTGGTGGACCTGCGGGTGAGCGTGGAGAACCTGGCCCCGCAGAACAGCGTGGCGTTCGCGCCGCTGCGGGTCGGGTTCAACAACGGGACGTACGACTCGTTCGACAACGGGTCGGCGGCGTCGGCTGCGATCGTCTCGATCGCCGAGGGCGGGAGCGGGAGCGACTGGTTCCCGGCGTTCATGGCGGCGGACCCGACGGCGACGCTGGGAACGGTGGTGCCCAACCCGGCGGGGCCGCTGCTGCCCGGCGGGACGGCGTTCGCGGTGTTCTCGGTGGACCCGCAGGTGAACCCGTTTTTCACGTTCGGTTCGATGGTGGTGCCGAGCAACGACCATTTCATCGGGAACGACGACCCGCAGCAGTACCGCCTGTTCGACTCGAACGGGGCGCTGCAGATCAACTCGATCTCGCAGTTCGGGAGCAGCGTGTGGGACGCGGGCTCGGAGGTGACCGACCCGATGAACGCGGCGTTCCTGGCGGTGGGGATGAACTCGGGTCGGACGCCTGAGAACGGCGTGGTGAACTTCAACTTCACGGAACTCGACGCGTACAACGGGCTCCAGACGGGCGCGGGGTACACGTTCGACCGGCAGTTCGGGGCCAGCGACGAGATCTACCGGATCACGTTCACGGTGGTGCCGTCGCCGGCCGGGCTGGCGGCGCTGGGCGCGAGCGGGCTGGTTGGCCTGCGGCGTCGTCGGGCGTGAGGCGGGGATTGTGAGCATCCGCCGCGGGCGCGGCGGTGTCGGTTCCCTCTTTGCACCGGCGTCGTCGTGAGAGCCGCGGCGCCGGACTCGGAACGAAAACGCCCCGGGGCGTGGAGCCCCGGGGCGCTGGGAATCAGGGTCGGTTCGGGGCGGTTGGGCCCCGGCTCGGATTAGCCGAGCAGCTGCAGCGCGGTGTTGGGCTGCTGGTTGGCGAGCGAGAGGATGGTCGCGGACGACTGGACCAGGATCTGCGAGCGGGTGAGGCCCGCGGTCTCGCTGGCGAAGTCGGTGTCGCGGATGGCGCTCTCGGCGGCGGCGGTGTTCTCGACCGCGACGTTGAGCGAGCGGATGGTGGCGCCGATGGTGTTCTTCTGGAAGGCGCCGAGGCGGCCGCGGAGGGTGGAGACCTCCTCGATGGCCGAGGAGATGACCTTCTGGGCCAGGGAGAGGTCGCCGTCGACCACGTTGAGGCCCTTGCCGGAGCCGAGGTCGTCGAGGTAGTACTCCTGCGAATCGTCGGGGTCGACGTACTGGCCGACCTTGCGGACGGCGACATCGTCGATGCCGATGGAGACCTTGCCGGCGATGTTGACCTGGGAAGCGAGCTGGAAGTCGGCGCCGCCGCCGGTGATGTCGAAGGCGGAGACCGCGCCGGCGGTGATGGCGTTGGCGCCGGAGCCGGCGGTGGCCGAGAGGGTGAGCTTGACGTCGAGGAAGTCGGAGTTGACCGAGACGGTGCGGCCCTTGGCGGTGGCGACGAGGCCGTTGATGGTGGCCCCGACGTTCTGGCCCAGGTCGCGGACGCCCTGGCCGGCGGTGGTGGAGTTGTAGTCCACGCCGGAGGAGGTGTCGACGGCGGTCGCGTCGTCGTCCTCGAAGGTGAAGATGCCGACGTTGCTGGAGACGCTCTGGAGGCCGCCGTCGTCGATGACCTTGACGGAAGTGTACTCGGCCGAGCCGTACTCGACGCTCTTGAGGGTGATGCCGGAGGCCGACGCGGAGGCGGTCAGGCCGGTGACATCGGTGAGCGAGTTGATGGTGGAGGCGATCTGGGCGGCGGTGACGCCGGAGGAGAAGGACAGTTCGCGGGCGCCCAGGGAGCCGGCGACCTCGATGACGAACGAGGAGGTCTGGCCGCCGAGGTCGAGCGAAGCGCCACCGATGTTGAGGTAGAGCTGGCCCTGCTGGGCGGACTGGGTGACGACGACGTCGACGCCGAGGCTGGCGGACTCGAACTTGGCGCCGCGGATGGTAAAGTCCTCGACGACGGCCGAGACGCCCTCGGTCTGGAAGCCGAAGTTGCCGTTGAGGAGCTTGGTGCCCTGGAAGTTGGTGGACTGGGCGATGCGGTCGATGGTCTCGAGGATCGAGTTGATCTGGAGCTGGGAGGCCTCACGCTCCGACTCGGACAGGCCGGCGCCGTTGGCCGTGGAGGTGACCAGGCCCTGGAGTTCGGTCAGCAGGCCGGAGACCTCGGTGAGGGCACCGTCTGCGATGGAGACGACCTGGTCGGCGCGCTCGGCGTTCTTGATGGCGGCGTTGGACGCGGCCAGTTCGGAACGGAGGTTCTCCGACGCGATCAGGCCCGCCGGGTCGTCCTTGCCGCGATTGACGCGGAGGCCGGTGGACAGGCGGGTGAGCGAGGTGTTGAGGGAGTTGTTGTTCTGCCCCAGCACGCGCTGCGCGATGAGAGACTGCACGTTTGTGTTGATCCGCGACATGTGATCCTCCGTGAACAGACGCGGGCGGCTTCCCTGGCCTACCCACCGACCGACCCTGTGAGAGGCCTGGGCCTCCCGTCTGCTCGCGGCACGACGCCCGAGCAACGTCGTCCCCCGACGAGGGGGACCGAACTCGGGTGAACGCATCGTCACGGGTGGGGCGCGACTTTGGTCCGCGCAGGAGAAAACGGCGGGAAGGGGTCTCGCGCGGACCCGCTAACCGGGCGGGAGGATTCGCGGTGGGTGTGATGGCGCAGGATGTGCGCGTCGGTGCGGTCGCCGGGGCGGGAGGTCGCGGCCCGCAGGCCCGAGAACAAAGCGGCCCCGCATGGACTGCGGGGCCGCGGGGAGGTCGGGTTGTCGCGGCGGCTCGGGCGCGCGGTGCCGGCCCGATCGCCCGGTGCTAACCGAGGAGCTGGAGCACGGTCTGGGACTGCTGGTTGGCCAGGCCCAGGACGGTGGTGCCCGAAGCGGCGAGGATCTGGGCGCGGCTGAGTTCGCTGGTCTCGCGTGCGAAGTCGGCGTCGCGGATGACGGCGTTGGAGGCGGTGAGGTTCTCCAGCGAGGACTGGAGGGAGCGGACGTTGGGGTCCAGGACGCTCCGCTCGAAGGCGCCGAGTCGCCCGCGGAGGCGTGAGATCTCGTCGATGGCCGAGGCGAGGATCTGCTGGGCGGGCTGCCAGTTGTTGGCCTGGTAGGCCTCTTCGATGGAGTTGCCGCGTCCGGTTTCGAGCGAGGAGAGGAACTCGACGACGCCGCCGACGAGGGTCCCGCCAAGGGCGGAGGCCGCGACGGATGGGATGCCAAGCCCGGCTTGCTGCTGGGATGAGATCTCTGGGCCGAGCTGGAAGAGCGCGCCGCCGCCGGTGATGGTGAACTCGGTGGGGGTCTGGGAGGGGTCGGTGGCGAAGTCCTCGTCGAGGAGGAGGTCGACGCCGAGGGAGGCGGAGTTGGTGGAGATCTGCAGGCCGCGGCCTGAGGCGAGGATGCCGTTGACGATGGCCTGGACGTCCTGGCCGGTGTCGCTGGTGGCGGCGGTCATGATGGTGGATTGCCATGTGGACCAGTTGAATCCCGAGGTGAAGTCGGGGACGGCTTGGCCGTCGAGGAACTTGTAGAGTTGGAACGAGTCGGTGCCCTGGTCGGGCGGGTTGAGGCGCTTGACGGTGATCATGCGGTCGTTGGAGGACCCGTACTCGACGGACTTGAAGACGATGCCGGAGTTGGCGTTGCCGTTGATGAGTTCGGCCTCGACGCCGGTGAAGGCCCGGAGCGAGTTGACGGCGTTGGCGACGGTGTCGTACGTCGTGGACTGGAGGAAGGAGACGACCTGGACGCCGAAGGGCCCCCGGAGTTCGAGTTCGATGGAGGACAGCAGGCGTCCGTCCTGCCCGGTGACGCCCGTGTTGCCGTTGAGGTAGAGGGCGCCGACCTGCGCGGAGGTGAGGACCTCGACCTCGACATCGACGCTGGTGGCGCCATTGAAGGAGGCGTTGAGGACGCGTCCCTTGTCGATGGCCGAGCCGTCGATGCCGGAGAGGACGTAGTCCTGGTTGCCGTTGAGGAGTTTGAGCCCGCCGAAGGTGGCGGTGTTCGAGATTCGGGTGATGGAGGCGATGGCCGAGTCGATCTGGTCCTGGTTGGCTCGGCGCTCGACCTCTGAGTTGGCGCCGGTGTTGGCGGCCTCAACGATGAGGGAGCGGACGGAGTTGAGCAGGTCGTTGATCTCGGCCAGGGCGGACTCGGTGGTGGCGATGACCGAGGAGGCGCGTTCGGCGTTGCGGATGCCCTGGTTGACGCCCTCGATGTCCGAGCGGATGCGCTCGGAGATGATGAGGCCTGCGGGGTCGTCCTTGCCCCGGTTGATGCGGAGGCCAGTGCTCAGTCGTTCGAGCCGCACGCCGAGATTGGCGTTCGAGGCCTTGAGGCGGCTCTGTGCGATGAGACTCGGGATGTTGCTGTTGATCCGAGCCATGGAAGAATCCTCCGTGATTCTGTTCCCGCGGTCGAGGCGAGCGCCGGCGCTCGTGTCCTCACTCGTGCCGGCGCGTTTGTGGACGCTGTGGTCTCTCTCTGGTCCCCCGGGCCTGTGGTGTTCCGGGTGTAGGGGGCAGGAGCGGTGCTAGGCGGTGCGGCGCTCGTCGGCGCTGGGGATGCGTGTGCGGGGGGCGGCCGCAGGGGGCGAGGCGCCGGGTGGGGCGCCGGAGATGCGTGAGGCCCCGCCCTTGCGTCGCGCGGGGCCCGGTGAGATGGCTCTGGAGATGGCGGTGAGGTCGGACTCGGCCAGGGCGTCGGTGACGCGAGCGGCCTGTTCGTTCTCTCTGCGGATGGCCTCGTAGACCTCTTTGCGGTGGACGGCGATCCTGGTTGGCGCGGTGATGCCGAGGCGGACCTTGTCGCCCCGGATGTCGACGACGGTGATCTCGATCTCGTCGCCGATCATGATCGTCTCGTCGCGCTGCCGTGAAAGCACCAGCATGCGTGGGCTCCTTCCCTTCCGACCGGGGCGCATCGCGCGTCCCGCGCCCGCCCGGGTGAGGCGGGACGATGGGTGGATTCGGACCCTCGGCGAGCGCCCCCATCCGTGGGGCCCGTGCGCTCGCCGGGACGCCCCCCCGGCTTCCATGCCGGCGACGGGCGTCCGGAGCGGACAAACCGGCGCGACGATCAGGCTGAGGCGGCCCGGGCGGGCTCCCCGACCTGCATGAGCACGTGCCTGGTGTTCCACCGCTTCTCCGCGAGGACCACCTGCTCGCCCTTGCGGGAGAGCGTGTTGACGATGATGGGGCCCTGGAGGTTGCCGGTCAGGTTGTTCTCGATCTTGTTGACGATCACGAACACCTGGGCGTCGGCGAGTTTCTCCAGCCCGAGTTCGCCCATCTGGTCGGGCTTGATCGGGACGGCGTAGTCGGCGAAGAACAGGCCCGGGTCCGTGACGACGAACGCGAGGTTCGGGTCGTCGATGGACTGGAGCCAGAAGAAGACGGCCTCGTCGCCGGGCTCGAGGAGGCAGAAGCGGGTGTGGCTCGGGAACCCGAGCAACCCTTTGGCGAAGGTGATCACGCGGTCCTCCGCGATCTCGACCACCCCGAATCGACTCGTCCGCACGTGCATGGTGCGCTCCAGAGCTCGGCCTTCCTCCGATGACCCCCGGGCGTCCTGCCCGGGCGACGTCCTGTCGTACGCAGGGGCGACCGGCCGCTGTGCCGCCCCGATGTGTGGACCAAGCCGTGGCTCGCGGGTGTCCCCGCGGGTCGGGCTGCGTGCTCGGCTAGCCGAGGAAGTCGAGCAGGGAGAGCTGGCTGCTCTGGGCCAGGACCTGGTAGCCGGCCTGGAGCTGGGTCTGGAGCAGCGTGAAGCGGCTTGCGACCTCGGCGAAGTCGGCGTCGCGGAGCAGGCTTCGTGCGGACTCGTCGAGCACCTGTCGATCCTCCTCGGTGAGCGTCAGGTCGCCGACGCGCCGGTCGAAACCGCCGAACAGGCCACGCGTGCGGTTGAGCGCATCGAGTGCCTGCTCGATTCGTTCACCCGCAAGTTGGATGCCAATCGTGTCGTCGGTTTCGAGGGCCTCGCGGAGATCGAGCAGCGCGGTGAACGCGTTGAGGTTCCGGGCCTGGGCCCGGTCGTCGCCGAGGGTGATGCCCGAGGTCGCGTTGTACGGGCGGTTGAGCAGGCCCAGGTCCTGGGCGGCGCGGGAGCCGTTGCGGGCGTCGACGGTGATGGGCCCGGTGATGACGGGCTCGGCGACGTCCTGGGCGAGTTCGATGCCGCCGGACTCGACGGAGAGGCGGGCCTCGAACGCCGAGGGCGGGAGGCCGTCGGCGGCGAGTTGCGGGGCGGCCTGGGCGTTGATGGCGTCGATGAGGGTCTGGACGGTGAGGATGTCGGCGGGCTGGAGGTTGATGCTGATGACGGTGCCGTTGCCCAGGGTGATGTCGAAGTCGACGTCCCGATCGGGGTCGGGCAGGCCGGTGACGGGGTCCTTGCCGCCGGTGACGATGGAGACGCCGCGGCTGTCGTTGAACGAGGCCAGGCGCGTGTCGGGGCCGAAGGTTCGGATGCCCAGGGCGGTGGCGGTGCCGAATCCGCCGGCGGAGTCGTCGTCGACATCGACGATCGAGAGGCCCTGGCCGGCGGCGGAGGCGAGTTCCTGGATGACAACCAGGGCGCCGGTGTCGCGGTCGAGTTCGACGCGCAGGCCGATGTTCTCGGCTTCGATGGCGCGCTTGATGTCCTCGACGGTCTCGGCGCCGGAGAGATCGACGACGCGGGCCAGGCCGCCGTTGGTGATGCGGATGGCGCCCAGGGGGGTGTCGATGCCGGCGAGGGCGTCGATGGGCGTGAGCCAGGAGAGGCGTGGCTCGAGGGGGAGCGAGTCGGTGGAGGTGGGGGTGAAGGCCAGGCCGGTCGAGTTGGTCAGGCCGAGATTGGCCGCGACGCGGGCGACGCCGATGTCGCTGAACGTGATGGTGGGGTCGGTCGCCGGCGGCGTCGCGGCGGGGACGTCGATGCGGAGTCCATCGGCGGTGAGGGCGACACCCGCGGGGCCGAGCACGTCCTGGCCGGTGTCTTGCTCATATTGGAGCAGCGCGGCGGCGATGCGATCGGCAACGTCGGAGATGGTGTCGGCGTCGGTCAGGTCGATCCGCCGGGATTCGGACCCGTCGATGGAGAACTCGATCTGTCCGGTGGTGATTCCGAGGCCGCGGGCCCCGGCGAGATGCACCAGACGGGTCTCAGGCGTCAGGGTGGGGTCGAGGTCGACCGAGCCGTTGACGCGGGCGGTGGTGCCGACGAGCGGGTTCGAGGCGCCCAGCGACAGCGGGATGGCCTGGCCGGGGCCGAGGTCGGTGGTGAGCCCGTTGCCGACGGCGCGGCTGCGGTAGCCACCCAGGAGTTCCTCCACGGGGCGTTGCCCGGCGGCGGACCCGCCGAAGACGAATCCGGCCACCGACTCCTCGTTGGCGTGGCGGAAGAGCGAGTCGATGAGGGACTGGACCACCAGGGCCTGCTGGCTGCGTTCCTCGGGCGACGCGCCGAAGTTGAGCTGCTCCTGGGCGATCTGCTTGGCGGCGATCATGAGGTCGTTGACCTCGGCGAGCGTGGAGTCGACCACGCCCATGGCCGAGCCGGCGTGGGAGAGGTTGCGGAGGCGCTGCTGGGTCGCCTCGAGTCGCTCGTCGAGGGTGGAGATCGCGGCGGCCTTGACCGAGTCGTCGCTGGGCCTCAGGATGGCCAGGCCGGTGGAGAGTTGGTTGTTGGCGCGGAAGAGGGCGGTGTTGGTGCGCTGGACGTGGGCGAGCCCGATCTGCGAAGCGAGCAGATTGGGGACGCGGCCGAAGTGGGAGGGGATGGAGGACATGGGTGCCTCTGGCGTGGCGGGCTCGCCGGGTCGTTTGGTTGAACGCGAAGGTCGCGAAGGACGCGGGGGTGGAGTGGGTGCGGGATCGGCGGGTTGGCTGTGTTGGCGGCTTGGTGCTCTGTGTACGGCGACGTGTCTCGCTACTGTCTTCGCGGCCTTCGCGCCCCTCGCGTTCCCTTCGACAATCCGGGACGCGCACGATCGCGGCCCTAGATGATGCTCAGGAGTTCCTGGAGGAGTTGGTCGGCGACGGCGACGAGCCGGGCCGCGCCCTGGTACTGACGCTGGAACGTCGTGAGGTTGATGGCCTCTTCGTCGAGCGAGACGCCGCTGATCGCGGCCTGCTGGGCCGAGAGCGACTCGGTCACGATCGACGCGGCCTGGAACGTGGTGGAAGCGGTGGCGGTCTGGCCGGCGACGGTCTGGACCTCGTCCTGCCAGCGCTGGGTGAGGCTGCGTCCGCCGAGCGCATCGAGCGTGCGGGTGCGGAGGTCGTTGATGGCCAGGGCGGTGGCGTTCTCGGCGTAGCCCTCGGCGGTCTGGCGTCCGACCATGAGGTTCTGCGGGTCGGACACGAGCGACTGGCGGACGTCGATGTCGGTCGAGTTCCGCCCGGTGAAGTAGGTGTTGATGCCCAGGGTCGCCAGGACGCCGGAGGTGTCGTCCTCGAAGTTGAAGTCGGTGCCGGCGTCGGCGGTGAGGCGGAGGCGCCCGGCGTTGTCGAAGGCGGCGTTCAGGCCCGGGACCGCGTCGAGGGCGGCGCGGATGTCCTCGGGGGTGGTGTCGTCGCCCGTGCCGCGGAGGCCCCCGTCGGTGAGGCCGTCCATGTCGACGTCGATGCGGACGCGGCGTGTGGTGTTTGTGGTCTGGTCCGTGATGGCGACGGTGAAGCCGCCGTTGGACGGGTGGAAGGGCAGGTCGGCCAGCGTGGCGTTGTCCGAGTCGTTGAGGGGGCGGGTGCGGTCGTCCAGGGCGATGCTGAGCGTGCCGGTGGCGGATCGCAGGCCGGGGCGTGACGCGCCGGTGGAGTGGAGGCGGTTGACCTCGAAGATGAGCGTGGAGGCGATGTCGTCCAGCGCTCCCAAGGTGGCGTTGATGCTGTCGGTGCGCCCGGCGAGCAGTGCCCCGATCTTTCCGGCGTTGACGCTGAGTTCGCGCTGCTCGGCGCCGACGAGGATGGCGACCTCGATGCCGCTGGCGGTGGAGCGTCGTTCGAGGCTGATGGTGCGGGGGTTGCCGCCGAGCACGACGGGGGTGGAGCCGACGAGCACGTTGACGGTGCCGTCGCCCTGGTCGATGGCGGTGACGTCCATGAGCGTCGCGAGTTCGCCGACGAGGATGTCGCGCCGGTCGCGGAGTTCGTTGGCGGTGCCGCCGCTCGCCTCGGCGGGCGGGATCTGGGTGTTGAGGTCGGCGATGCCGCGGATGAGTTCGTCGGCGCGGGCGGCGTAGTCGTCGAGCAGCGCGTCGGCGCCCTCGCGCTGGGTGGCCAGATCGGAGCGCAGGCCGCGGATGAAGGAGGCGAGCTGGGCCCCCTGCTGGACGACGACGGCCGAGGACTGGGTGAGGTTGGCCCGCTCGGACCAGGAGGCGAAGAACTGGCTGATCTGGGAGGAGAGGTCGTAGCCGGTGAGTTCGTTGAGAGAGGTCTCGAGGGACCCGAGCAGGGCGAGGCGCTCGCCGGCGGCGCCCTGGTTGCCCTGGCTGGTCCAGAGGCGTCCCTGGAGCGCGGTGTCGACCTGGCGGCGGACACCGCTGATCGAGACGCCCAGGCCGAGGGATGTGTTGCCGATGCTCTGGCCGGGGAGGGGCGCGAGGGACACGATCTGCCGGCTATAGCCCGGCGTCGCGGCGTTGGCGATGTTGTTGCCGATGACCTGGATGGCGGCCTGGCTGGAGGCCAGCGCGGTCTGTCCCACGCTCATGGCGGCGGTCAGGCCCATTGGGGGCTCCTGGCGGTGAGAGACCGAGAGAAGAGAGATGGAGAGAGGAGAGAAGAAGGGAGGAGTGACGAAGTGACGCAGTGACGCAGTGACGAAGCGGAGGCGCGAGGACGCTCGCGGTTCGTCGAGCGTGATGTGTGCCGTGCAGTGTTCATCGGGAGCGATCGCGACAGTTCTGGCGTGTGCCTCGTGGCTGCTTCCTCTCTCCGGCTTTCTTTCTCTTCGTCTCTGCTCTCTGCCACTTCGTCACTGGGTCACTTGGTCACTCCGTCACTCTCATCTCGAAAGATCGAGGGTTCCGACTGGTCGTGCGGGGCGTTCGACGTAGCCGCGGCGCGTGTAGGCGCCAGACTCGCTGACGCGTGAGGCGACGGTGCGCATGAGGCCCTGCATGTGCCCGGCCAGAGCCGCGGCTGCGTGGCCGAGGGCGGCCTGCTCGCGCTGGGCCGTGGTCGCGAGCGTGCGGACGTCCGCGGCACGCTCGGCCAGTCGCTGGCGGGCCTCGGGCGAGACGCGCGCGAGCACGTCGGCGAACTTCGGGGGCGGGGCGCTGGGGGCCGTGCGGCCCAGGGCGCGACCGGTCAGGCGGGCGCGCCGGTGGTCGAGGTCGCGCAGACTCTCGACCGACGTGCGGTGCAGGGCGAGGGCCTGCGCGATGGCGTTGTCGTCGGCAGCCGAGATCGCGGCGCGGTGCTGGCGGACGGCGTCGAGCAGGCGCTCGTGCTCGGCGTGCAGATCGGAGAGCAGCGCGTCGATCTCGTGCTCGAGCGTCGCGGGATCGGGGGCCGCGTCCGTCGGCACGAGCGACGCGGGCGTCGCGCGGGCCGCGGGGCGCAGGGGCCGCGGCGGCGGGGGCGTTGGCTGGCGGGTTGGTGTGTGTGTGCCGCCCATGGCGTGTGAGGGGCGGCGCGCGGGTGCGATCAGAGTGGTGCGCGCCGGACCTGCTCGGTGGGAACCGCAAGCGGCGTGCCATCCCGACTTGCAACGGGAGCGGCGGCGGTGTCGGCACCTGCTCGCGCGGCATCGGGGGCGAGGCGATCGGTCGAGACGCGCCGGAGGTCGGCGGCGATGCGATCGACCAGCGCGAACTGGTGCGACTTGACCATGCGATCGGCGAGCATGGCGTCCATCAGCGGGCCGAGGGACTTCTCGGCCTGGGTGGGGCCGAAGGGCGGGGCCGCGTTGTTCTGGGCGCGGATCTCTTTGAGAACCGGCATGAGGAACGTCGTGGCGACGAACTGCTCGGCGGCGGCGCGGGCGGGGTCGCCGTCGCGCTGGCGCCCCCTCGCTGGTGAGGACCCGTCGGGCGCGTCGGCGGCTGTATAGAGAGGAACGGAGGCGGTGGCGAAGGGAGAGCCCGGGACGGCGGCGTCGAGGGCCGCGTTGTGGCGGCCGAGGGCCTGGAGGAAGGAGGCTTGGCGGTCGCGCAGGGGCGATGGAGTCGGGGCGACCCTCGCGAGGGGGTGTGGATCGGTGGTGGAGAGTGGAGTGACGGGCATGGGGGTGCGCGACGCGTGGGATGAACCGCCGGCTTGCGCCGCGCGGCTCGTGGGCGCGGGGGCTTCGGCTGCCGGGCTTACGCGCCGTCGATGATGAGTTCGGCGTGGAGCTGGCCGTTGCGGTGGAGTTGGTGGATGATGCTGATCTGGTCGCGAACGGGGATGCGGAGGCGGTCGAACGCGCCGCGGAGGTCCTCGAGGCGGGCGAGCTGGCTCTCGCGCGGGCGGGTGGCCAGGTCGGCCCAGGTCTCGGTGTCGACGCGCGGGTTCTGCGCCGTGGGTTCGACGGGTGGGACGGTGACGTTGATGGTCAGGTCGCCGTGGGTGATGCGGACGGGGCTGACGCGGACATCGCCGGTGACGATGATGCTCCCGAGGCGCTCGTTGACCACGACGCGGGCCGGCAGGCGGAGGGTGGAGAGGTCGATGGGCGTCGAGAGGACGTCGGCGACGAATGGCGTGGTGTTGCGGCGTTCGGGCTCGGGGATGTCGATGCGGATGATCCGGTCATCGATGGGGGTGGCGATGGCGGGGCCCTCGCCGTCGGGGCGGCCCCGGAGGCTGTCGTTGATCCGACCGGCGATCTCGGCGGCGGAGGCGTGCCCGGCGAACTGGGGCTCGAGGACGAGATTGAATGTGGGGCCGCGGACCTCGTTGACCAGATCGCGCACGAGTTGCGCACCCTGGCGGACGATGCCGATGGTGGATCGGGCCGCGTCTTCGACCACAACTTCACCGCTGGCAAAGGCATAGACGCCCTGTCCCGGGAGCGGGCCGCGGAGCGGGGCGATCAGCAGCGTGCCGCCCGAGATGTCGGTGGCGGTGTGCATAACAGAAACACGGACGTCGAACGTGTCCTGCTCGCGCCCGCCGCCGGCGGGGATCTCGCAGGTGACCATCACGAGGGCGGCCGAGTTGGAGCGGGCGAGTTCGTCGATGTCCGCCACCGGGTTGCCCATGTTGCGGAGCACCTCGGCGACGACGCGGGCGACGGGGTGCTCCTTGCCGGAATCCCCTGTGCCGGGGAGGCCGACCACGAGCCCGAGGCCGAGGATGGTGTTGCGGCCCTCGCCCTGGATCCGCGCGAGTTCGCGGACCGTGGCGGCTTCGGCGGGTGAACCGGCCGGCGTGAGTGCGAGCAAAGCCGCGATCGCGAGGGCGAAGAGGGTGGCGATGGGTCGGGAAGGACGGTCGGCCAGGCGGCGACGCGAGGCGGAGGGGGCGTCGGCCGGGGCCTCGATAAAGGCCTCGAGGTCGCGCGGGGCGCGGTCCTTGCGCACCGGCTTTGGCTCGATGATGGTGGCGGGGTCGGGTCGGCGCGAGAGCGCGCGGCGGGCCTCGGCTGCGGATGGAGCGTCGGCGTGGGGTGTGGCGAGCGAGTGCATGGACCCTCCGGGTCTGGTGGTGGGCGGCGCGGGCGCTGGAGGCGTGGCCGCGCGGCGAATCCCGTGGGGTGGGTCGCAAGGTTGGTGCCACGCGGTCGCCGGGGGTTGCGGCCGCGCGGCGGGAGTCGCAGGGGTGCGACGCTTGCGCGTCGGGCGACGATGGGCCGATAGAGCACCTGATGGGCACGCGGCATCTGCGCATCGGGGATCGGTCGATCGGCGACGGGCAGCGGGCCTACGTCATCGCCGAGATCGGGGTGAACCACGACGGGTCGGGCGATCGGGCGGTCGCGCTGACGCGGGCGGCGGCGGGGGCCGGGGCCGACGCGGTGAAGCTGCAGGTGTTCAGGGCGGAACTGCTGATGGGGCGGGCCTCGCGGCTGGCGGCGTATCAGGAGGATGCGGGCGAGACGGACCCCGTTTCGATGCTGCGGCGCCTGGAACTGGGCTGGGACGCGTGCGCGGCGGTCGTCGAGGAAGCCCACGGGCTGGGGCTCCATGCGATCGCGACGGTGTTCTCGGTGGAACTGGTCGAGCGGGCGGCACGCCTGGGGTTCGACGCGTGGAAGACGGCGTCGCCGGATGTCGTGCATCGCCCGCTGCTGGAGGCGCTCGCGGCAACGGGGCGATCGCTGATCGTCTCGACCGGGGCGGCGACGATGGAGGAGGTGGGGCGCGCGGTCGGGTGGCTGGATGGGGTGAAGGAACGGCTCGCACTGCTGCAGTGCGTGAGCGCGTACCCGACGCCGCCGGAGCAGGCCGAACTCGGGGGGATCGCGGCCTTGCGACTGGCGCACCCGGAGGTCGTCGTCGGGTACAGCGACCACACGCAAGGCGTGGAGACGGGCGCGCTCGCGGTGGCCCACGGGGCTGCGATCCTGGAGAAGCACTTCACGTACGACACGCGGGCGGCCGGGCCGGATCACGCGGCGTCGCTGGATGCCGATGGGCTGCGGCGGTATGTGGCGGCGGCGCGCGGGGCGCGTGTTGAGCCGCGGCTCGCGGATGATGCGGAAGCGGTGAAGCGGGTGCTGGAGATCGAGGCCGACGTGCGGGCGGTGTCGAGGCAGTCGATTGTGGCGGCCCGGGCGTTGGACGCCGGGCATGTGCTGCGGCGGGAGGATGTGGCGTTCCACCGGCCTGGGGGCGGGGTGGAGCCCTGGCGGGTTGGAGAGATTGTGGGGCGGGTGCTTGGGAGTGGGTGTGAGGCGGGGGAGATGTTGGATGGGGAGCATCTGGTTGCGGAGGTCGCGCGGGAGGCGGTCTGATTGGTGGGTGCTCGTCGTTGCTCGCTTGCACCGACATGGCCGCTGATCCGTGGAGAAGTGCTCCCGATTCCGGTCGGGCTGGAAAGCCCGACGCCCTCGTTCGGCACATGCCCCACGCCCGCGGGCGTCGAGGCGGAAGCGCCTCGAGAAGAGGGTTGCGGCCCGCGTCCGCCATCGGGTACCTTCGGGCGCTTGCTCCCCGTGGAAGGAGGCGGTTGTGGAAGAGACGGACCTGTTGTTCGTGGCGGCCGGTCGGAAGGTGCAGGCCCTGGACCGGTACTCGGGGCGTCCGGTGTGGCAGATGCGCTTGCCGCGGATGCTGGGGGGCGGGGTGTCGATGCTGGTGCCGTCGGGGCGTGAGGTGTTCGTGGGGCGCGGCGGCTACGTGTACTGCGTGGATGCGCAGACGGGCCAGGTGCTGTGGGAGCGGGGCGTCGAATCGGGCGGGCTGATCCTGATGGCCACCGGCGACTCGGCCAACGGGCAGATGCAGCAGGCGTCGGCGGCGATGCAGCAGATGCAGCAGCAGCAGGCCGCGGCAGGTGCGGCGGCGGCAGCCGCGGCTGCGGCGGCTGCGAGCGGGTGAGGGCCGAGCACACGGCGTGACGTAACCGGTGCGTGGATCCGCTCCATCCGGAAGCGGAGGAGAGTGCGATGGGCCTGATCAGTGTGGCCGCGTTCCGTCCGCGTGCGGGGCAGGAGGCGGCGCTCACGCGCGTGCTGGACGACCGCCTGCCGCTGCTGCGAAGCCTCGGGCTGGCGACGGAGCGGGGCGAGGTGCGGATGCGATCGGCGGACGGCGTGGTCGTGTCGGTCAGCGAGTGGGCGTCGCAGGAGGCGGTCGACAGGGCCCACCAGACGCCCGAGGTGCACGAGTTGTGGGCGCGATTCGACGCGTGTTCGACGTTCGTCCGGCTGCGGGAACTGGGGGAGGCGGGGGAGATGTTCGCCACGTTCGAGGCGGTGTAGCGACGCGGATTGAACGGCCCCTATGCCTTGGGCTTGCGACGTGGCCTCTTGGGGGCCGAGTCGAACTCGAGTGTCCGGGCCGGGCCGTCGTACCGGAACACGCAGGTGGCGAGCACATCGCGCCCGACGATCGGCATGGGCAAGACACGGGCGGCGCCGTGGTTGGAGGGGATCACGCCGACCTGGATGGTCGGGGCGAGGCCGTGGCGTTGCCATGTGAGGCCCGAACGGGTGATGATCTCGATGCGGGCGGCGTAGAAGGGGACGACGATCGCCCCGCCGAGCGACTGCTGGACGATGCCCTCGCCGATCGGCGCCAGGCCGAGCCGTTCGACGTAATCCTCCGGGATGAAGGAGCGATGGGCGCCGGTATCGACCAACGCGTCGGTTGGGGCGGCGTCGGTGGCGTCGGGCAGGGCCAAGCCGATGCGCTTGAACTCGTCGCGCTCGGCCTGGCTCCAGCCGATGACCACCGCAACAACGGGAAGCCCCGTGCGTGGCGAGAAGGGGATGGTCTCTCGTGCCATGCGGGCGGCATGGTACCGGGGGATGGAGGCGGGTGGGATGCCTGTGCGACGTACGCGAGTGGATCAGGCGAGGGGCGTCGGGCTCGCGATGTGCGACATCCACTCGATGGTGTCGGCGGGCTGGATGCGCTTGACGAGGAACTCGCGGCCGCGGGTCTCGCGGATGCCCAGTCGGATGGCCTCGTCGAACGAGGCCGGGGTGCCCAGCACGCGGTCGCCCTTGATGACGGCGAACGATCCCTCTAGACGGGCGCGGAGCCACTCGGCCAGGCGCTGGGTATAGATGGCTTGTTCGGTCTGGTACCGTCCCATGGTGGCTTCCGGGGGCCTTGTCCTGGGTCCGGGGGGCGGGCCGGGCGTCCCCTACCATCGTCGGAAACTGTAATCGACAGGCTTGCGCCGGGCAAGGGTTTGTCGGGCGGCGGGCCTCCGGGCATCCGATCCGCGAGGCCCGGGCCCGGGGTTCCAAAACCCGTCCGGACGGACAACCCGATAATCCACCCATGCACCCCCAGCCGTACTACATCACGACGCCGATCTACTACGTCAACGACCGCCCGCACATCGGGCACTGCTACACCACGACCGTCGCGGACGTGGCGGCCCGGATGCACCGCCTGCTCGGGCGGGACGTGTACTTCCTGACCGGGACCGACGAGCACGCCGACAAGGTCGTCGCGGCGGCCCACGAGCACCAGATGACGCCGCAGCAGTGGGCCGACCGGTGCTCGGGCGAGTTCCGGCGGGCGTTCGAACGCCTCGAACTCTCGCCCGACGTGTTCTATCGCACGAGCGACCCGCACCACAAGCGGCTGGCCGGTGAGTACATCGGGGCCCTCAAGGAACGCGGCGACATCTACCTGGGCGACTACGTCGGCTGGTACGACGTGTCGCAGGACGAGTACCTGACCGAGACGGTGGCGAAGGAGGCCGAGTACAAGAGCCCGGTGACGGGCAAGCCGCTGGAGAAGCGGACGGAGAAGAACTACTTCTTCCGCCTGAGCAAGTACGCCGAGGCGCTCCAGAAGCGCATCGAGGCGAACCCCGGGTTCATCCTGCCCGAGGCGCGCCGGAACGAGGTGCTGGGGCGCCTGCGTGGCGGGCTGCAGGACGTGCCGGTGAGCCGCGCGATCCGGGCGGGGGACGCGGACTGGGGCGAGTGGGGCGTGCGGATGCCCGGCGACCCCGAGCACCGGGTGTATGTGTGGATCGAGGCGCTGTGCAACTACCTGTCGGCGGTGGACCGCGACGACCCCGGAGCCGGGGCGGGGCTGCGGGGCGACGCGGCGGGGCACGCCGATCGCGGCGACCTGCGCCGGTACTGGCCGGCGAGCGTGCATGTGATGGCCAAGGACATCCTGTGGTTCCACGCGGTCGTGTGGCCGGCGATGCTGATGGCGCTGGGGCGTGGGCTGCCGGGGACGGTGTACGCGCACGCGTACTACGTGCGCGACGGTCGGAAGATGAGCAAGAGCCTCGGGAACTTCATCGAGATCGACCTGCTGGAGAAGTACTGCGAGCGGTACTCGCCGGACGCGGTGCGGTGGTACCTGGCGACGCAGGGGCCGCTGGGGGCGACGGATGCGGACTTCTCGCACGCGCACTTTGTTGAGACGTTCAACGCAGACCTTGCCAACGGGATCGGGAACTGCGCGAGCCGCGTGGGGAACATGGTGGCGAAGTACTTTGATGGGAGGGTGCCGGAGGCGGGGGGGCGGTTTGCGTTCGATGCCCGGTCGGAGCAGCAGACGCACGCGAGCTTCAACTGGGCGGAACTGACGCCGGTGATCTTGAGCACGTACGAGAGCGCGATGCACGGCTTCGCGCTCAGCGAGGCGCTGCGGGTCGCGATGCGATACGCGAGCGACGTGGATCAGTTCATCAACGCGACGCGCCCGTTCGGGCTGGCCAAGGGCATCGAGAAGGGCACGTCGGCGGACCCCGAGGGCGACCGGGCGACGCTGGCGGCGGTGCTGTACTGCTGCGCCGAGGCCGTGCGGATCGCATCGCTGATGCTGTTCCCGGCGTGCCCGTCGAAGATGGCGGCGCTGTGGCGGACGTGGGGGTGCTCGGTGCTCAACGACCCGCACGACATCGACTCGGGGTTCGTCGCGCCGCTGGCGGAACTGGCAAAGTGGGCCGGGCCGTACGGGCTCAAGGCCGGGCAGGCGGTGAGCAAGGGGGGGATCCTGTTCATGCGGGCGGACCCGGCGGAGGAACCGCCGAAGTAGGCCTGCTATCCGAGCCTGGATTGCTGCCGCCGCTGCATTGCTCTCTCGGCAACGCACGGCGGCGAGGTGTCGATCCGGCACGAGGCAGGCGAACGATAGCGGAAGGACTTCGAGGCTTGTAGAAGGGGATATGGAGTCCGGCTCGGAGAGCCGGCCCACCTTGCTACACCCCCGCCTCGGCCGCGGCTTCCTCTTCGCGCTGGTGCTTGAGTTCGTCCTCGGTCAGCAGGGCCTTCTCCTGGCTGGCGATGACCGCGGTGACCATCGCGTCGCCGGTGACGTTGACCACCGTGCGGCACATGTCCAGGATGCGGTCGATGGTCAGGATGATGGCGATGCCGCGGGTCGGGATGTTCACGCTCTGGAGGACGATGGTGAGCATGATGATGCCCGCGCCCGGGACGCCGGCGGTGCCGATGGAGGCCAGCAGGGCGGTGAAGACGATGGTGACCTGCTGCATGAGCGTGAGGTCGAGGCCGAACAGTTGCGCGATGAACACGGTAGCGACGCCCTGGTAGAGGGCGGTGCCGTCCATGTTGATGGTGGCCCCGATGGGCAGAACGAACGACGAGACCTGCTTCGAGGCGCCGAGGCGCTTGGTGAGGCAGTCGATGGTGACCGGGAGCGTGGCGTTCGAGGATGACGAGGAGAAGGCCAGCAACTGGGCCGGGGCGATGGCCTTGAAGAAGCGGACCGGGCTCACGCGCCCGAGCAGCATGAGGATCGCCGGGTAGACGCCGAAGGCCATGATCATCAGGCCCACGACCACGCACACGGAATACACCGCCAGCGAACGGAGGATGCCGAAGCCCAGGTCGGCGATGATGGGGGCCACGAGGCAGAACACGGCCACCGGCGCGGTCCTCATCAGGAACTCGACGATCTTGATGATGACCTCGCTCATGCCGGTGAAGAACGAGGCGACGGGGCGGGCGGTGCTCTCCGGCAGCGTCGCCAGCGCCAGGCCGATGGCCAGCGAGAAGAACACGACCTGGAGCATCGAGGCCTCGGCCAGGGCCTGGAACGGGTTCTTCGGGATGATGTTGAGCACGAACTGCCAGAGCGAGGGCGGGGCGACAGCGGCCTCATCGGCCCCGGAGGCCTCGGCCATCGCGCGCAGACGCTCGGCCTGCACGTCGGGGATCCACTCGCCCGGGCGGATGATGCCCGCCAGCAGCAGGCCGATGGTGATGGCAAAGACGGTGGTGGTGATGTAGATGCCGAGCATCTTGCCGCCAACGCGCCCGAGTTTGGCCAGGTCCTTGAGCGTGCTGGTGCCGGCGACCAGGCTGAACAGGACGATGGGGACGGTGATGAACTGCAGGCCGCGGAGGAACAGTTCGCCGACGAGCACGATGGCGCGCCGGACGTACCAGGCGATGCCCGCGATGGCCGATGGGTTCTGGTTGGCGTCGACGGTCTCGAGTTCGTAGGCGGCGATCTGGGCCGCGGTCATCTGGAACGGGGCGCGGCCCTCGAGCAGCGGGTCGTCCTCGCGCCCGGCGAAGGTGTCGAGGTCCTCGACCGCTTCGACACCATCGGGCAGAATGGGCACGACGCCGGGCTGGGACTTGATGAACGCCGTCGGGTGGTCGACGCCCAGGGCCGCCCACGTCGCAGGCCCCCACGCGGCGTTGAACGCGATGCCCAGGGCGATGCCCAGGGTCAGGCCGATCATGATCTTCCAGTGCAGGGCCATCTTGGTGCGGGCCATGGTGCCTCCCGTGGCAATGTAGCAGATCGGGGCGGGACTCTCGTACTGTCGGGCATGCCGAGCGGGGGCGATGATCTGCCACGGTGGTACGCGGCGCTCGACCGAGCGCTCGATGCCGGCACACCTGGCAAGGAACGGGCGCGGATTCTGGGCGACGTCGTTGCCGATCTGAAGCACCGGGCCAGGGCCGATGACGACGCCGATCACCACCCCGGCGAAATGACGCTGGCGCGGCTCGACAAGTGGATGGTCGCGCTGCTGCTGCTGCCGTTGCTCGGGTGCGTCGGGAGTTGGCTGGTGTTCTGGGTCTCCAGGTTTGCGTCGGCGTCGGTGCGGTTCGCGGCGGTCGCGGCGGTCATCACCGTCGTGGGACTGCTGATCTGGCGAGTGGCGCGTGGGCCGATCGGGCCGCTGGGCCCGCCGCCGCTTTCGCGCCGCTGCGGCGGGTGCAAGTACGACCTGTCGGGTCACGCCGACGCGGTGGCGAAGTCGGAGCTGGGCGGGTACGCGATCGGGCCACGCCATTGCCCGGAGTGCGGGCGGCGCTGGCCGGTGGTGCCGCGGGGGTGAGGCTAAGGGTGGGAGCCGTTGGCGTCGGGCGGTGGGCCTGCGTTGCTCGAAGCCGGCGATGCGCCGGCGTCGTCCTCGGCCTCGATCTCGCGGCGTCGCTGCTCGAACTTCTCGAACGCCTCGGCCCGGGCGCGGGCGAACTCGGCGGCGAGGCGGAGGGCGCGCGAGACGCGCGGGAGGTCGTCGAGCGCATCGAGCACCGGGCTGGTTCTGTCGCTGCTACCGCCCATGCGTGACGAGCCCTTTCAGCATGCCCCAGTACTCGGTGTCGATGATCGAAGCGTTCTCGTCCGGTAGTCGGCGGGCCACGAGGCGGGGCACGCGGTCCAATCCATCATAGATCCACCACTTGTCCGCCAGGGCCACATACTCGTTCATCAGGTTCACCAGCCCGCGCACGAAACGCCGCCGGATGATCGCCTCGGGCACATCGTGCCCGCCCTCGCCGACACGCCGGCGCACCCGCTCGACGGCCATGTCCGGCGACGGCAGCGACAGGAACACGAGCCCAACAACATAGCCCTCACGCTTCCGGTCACTGAGCCACCTTGCGTACGACCTCGTCGCCAGCGTCGTCTCGAACGCGAACGTCTGGCGGGCCGCGGCCAGTTCGCGCATCCGGGCGAGCATCAGGCGGCCCGCCGCAAACGCCGTCGTCTCTGTTGAGAACCCGCCCAGGCCCTTGGCGATCTCGTCGGCGTTGACGTACTCGCGCACGCCGGCGGCGTCGCGCAGCAGGAACGGGGCGAGCGTGGTTTTGCCCGCGCCGTTGGGGCCGGCGAGGATGACGAGGGTTGGATTCGCGGCTGCGGTTTCGGGCGCCATCGGCTGTCTCGGGCGGCGGACCTCGACTCAATCCTCATCCGTATCCAAAACCGCCATGAACGCCTCCTGCGGGATGTCTACGCTCCCGATCGACTTCATCTTCTTCTTGCCTTCCTTCTGCTTCTCCAGCAGTTTCCGCTTGCGGCTCACGTCGCCGCCGTAGCACTTGGCCGTCACGTCCTTGCGGAAGGCGCGGATTGTCTCGCGGGCGATGATCTTGCCGCCGATCGCCGCCTGCAGCGGGATCTCGAACTGGTGCCGGTCGATCTGCTTGAGCAGTTTCTTGAGCAGGATCCGCCCGCGGAACGCGGCCCGGTCGCGGTGGCACAGCAGGCTCAGGGCCTCGACCGGCTCGTTGTTGATCAGGATGTCCACGCGGACGAGGTTGTCCTCGCGGTACTCGGTGATCTCGTAGTCCATCGTGCCGTAGCCGCTGGTCATGCCCTTCAACTTGTCGTAGAAGTCGTAGATGATCTCGGCCAGCGGCACCTCAAAGGTAACCAGTTGCCGGTTCTCGCCGATCACGGTCTGGGTCTTGTAGAGCCCGCGCCGGTCCAGGCAGAGTTTCATCACGTCGCCCACAAACTCGTTGGGCACCATGATGTCGACGCGGCAGATCGGCTCGCGGATCGACTCGATCGTGCCCATGTCGGGCAGGTCGGCCGGGTTGTGGACCTCGAGTTCCTCCAGTTGCCCGCCCTTGCCCTTGACCACGACCTTGTACGACACGGTCGGGGCGGTCTGGACGAGTTCGAGATCGAACTCGCGCTCGAGGCGCTCCTGGATGATGTCCATGTGCAAGAGGCCCAGGAACCCGCAGCGGAAGCCGAAGCCAAGGGCCGTCGAGTGCACCGCCTGGAACGTGAACGACGAGTCGTTCAGCGCGAGTTTCTCGACCGCCTCGCGCATCTCCTCGAAGTTCGGGCCCTTCGACTCGCCCGTGGTCGCGGGGTAGAAGTCGCAGTAGACCATCTGTCGCGGCGGCTGATACCCCGAGAGCGGCTCGGCCGCGGGGCTGTTCTCCAGCGTGATGGTGTCGCCGACGCGCACGTCGCCCAGGGTCTTCATGGTGGCGACGAGGTAGCCGGTCTCGCCCTCGTGCAGCGAATCGACCTTGACAGGCTTGGGCGTGTACTTGCCCAGTTCGGTGACAATGTGCGTGCGCCCGAGGCCCATCATGCGGATCTTGTCGCCGTGACGCAGCACGCCGTCGAACACGCGGACGTACACGATGACGCCGCGGTAGTCGTCGTAGACCGCGTCGAAGATCAGGGCCCGGGTCTGCTTGATCTTGGTCTCGCGCGGCGGGGGCAGTCGCTCGATGATCGCCGCCAACAGTTCCGGGATGCCCTGGCCCGTCTTGGCCGAGACGGTCAGGCAATCGAACGGATCAAAGCCCAGGGCGGCCTCGAGTTCCTCGGCGACCTCGTCCGGGCGGGCGGCCGGCAGGTCGATCTTGTTGATGACCGGGATGATCGCCAGGTCCTCGTTGATCGCGAGATAGGCGTTGACGATGGTCTGGGCCTGCACGCCCTGGGTGGAATCGACGATGAGCAGCGCGCCCTCGCAGGCCTTCAGGGCGCGGCTGACCTCGTAGGTGAAGTCGACGTGCCCCGGTGTGTCGATGAAGTTGAGCATGTAGAGTTCGGAGCCGTGGGTCTTGATCCCCTCGCCCCCGGAACCGACGCTGTCGGGGCTGCCGTTGCGTGCCGCGGCGTCGCTCTCGAGTTCGTCGGACTTCTCGCCGGGCGTGTGGTGGTGCATCACCGTCACGGCCGAGGCCTTGATCGTGATGCCGCGCTCGCGTTCGAGGTCCATCGAGTCGAGCAGCTGCTCCTTGGCCTCACGCGCAGACACGGCGTTGGTGGCCTGGAGCAGGCGGTCCGCAAGCGTGCTCTTGCCGTGGTCGATGTGGGCGATGATCGAGAAGTTGCGGATGTTGGAGCGTGGGAAGGGCATGGTCTGGTGTGCTCGGCGACTGGCGGGGCGGGTCCTGAGGGGCCGGGGCGCGTGGGCCGCGCCGCCGAGTGGGGTGGAATTCCCCCCTCGGGCCGGTGGCGTGACGCCGGGGCGTCCGCCCGCGCGTGCTGGCCTTCCAGGAGGCGAATCGTACGCCCGGGACCGCGGCGGATCGTGGGTTGGTGGGGGAGCGGCGTGCCGCGCCACGAGACGCCCGACGGCGCGCCCGCCGGATTGGACGCGGCGCGTTAGGCTGGCGTCCGATCGCGGTCGGACGGCTCCGGCGGAGACCTCGAATTGGACCGAACCCCGGCGTTCTATCGCGAACTGCTCGGCGCCGCTGGCCTGATGGACAACGCCAGCGCGATCCCCGCGATCTACCGCGTCGAGGACGCCCTCGCCGATGGACGGGCCTCGGCGTGGATGCTGCGACGCCTGCGCGAGCATCCGGCGATCGCAGCGATGATCCGCGAGCGGTACCTCCGAGCCGAGCCGGTGCCGCTTGACCGCCTGCGAACTCTTGACCAGGGCACGCTAGGGCGGGCGGTCGCGAGCCACGTCGAAGACCACGGCTTGGTCGCTGGGTACTACGAGGCCGTCGCGGTCCGCGACGACCTGACCTACGTGCTGGCCAGGGTGCGGGAGTGCCACGATGTGTGGCACGCGGTGCTGGGGTTCGCCCCGACCTTCGTGGGCGAGACGGGCCAGAAGGCGTTCGAGATGGCCCAGTTGAATCGCCCGATGGCCGGTGTGGTGGTGGCGACCGCGATTCTGCGGTACGCGGTCGGGCATCCAGAACAGCAGGCCGCGCTGATGGCGGCCGTCGCGGAAGGGTACGCGATGGGCCTGCGGGCCGGCCCGCTTTTGGCCGAGCGTTGGGAGCAGGCGTGGGACGAGCCGCTCGTGGCGGTTCGGGAGCGCCTGAACATCCCGGCCGACGGGGCACGCCACGCGGGGCGGGACGATCCGACGGGCATCCATCCTGCGGCCGAGGTCAGAGGCGGGGTCGGGGGCGCGACAGGCGGCGGCCCGAACGGCCTTTCCGCGAACCTGATCGAGCCCAAGCGGAGCAACGTGCCGGCGTGAATCCTCCGATTGTCCACTTGTCCACACGATGCACGCCCGCCCGTACCCTCGCTCGCCATGGACCCGACGCTCGACATCGCGGTGGTCGGCGCCGGCATCGGCGGGCTCGCGGCGGCGGGTCTGCTCGCGTCGCAGGGGCACCGGGTCCGGGTGTTCGAGCAGTCGCCGACGCCGGGGCCGCTCGGGGCCGGGCTACTGCTCCAGCCGACGGGGCAGTACGTGCTCGGACGCCTGGGGCTCGACGAAACGCTCCGGTCGCTGGCGGCCCCGGTGCACCGGCTAGAGGGACGGAACCACCGCGGCCGAACGATCATGGACCTTGCGTACGCCGACCTGGCGCGCTGGCGTGATCGGGGCGGGGCGGGGGGCGCTCGGGCTGTGCCCCACGGCTTCGGCGTGCACCGCGGGGCGCTCTTCACGATGCTGCGCGAGCGGGCCGAACAGGCCGGAGCGGTGATCGTGCCCGGCACGCGAATTTCCGACATCGAGCGCGACGCGACCGACAACCACTACTGGCGGCTGCTGGCGGCGAACCTCGCCGAAGGGACGGACGATGCGCCACAGCGACTCGGCGAGCGGTTCGACCTCGTCATCGTCGCCGACGGCTCGAGGTCGGCCCTCCGCGCGCGGCTGTGCCCGGGCTGCCGTGCCAAGCCCTATCCCTGGGGCGCGGTGTGGTTCGTCGCCGAGGACAACGGCGGCGCGTTCGAGGGCGCACTCCGCCAGGTGTACCGCTCGACGACCTCAATGGTCGGCTGGCTCCCAACCGGGCTCGCGGCCCCGGGCGGGGCCCGCACCGTCAGCGTCTTCTGGTCCGCCCCGGCGAGCCAGATCGACTCGATCCGCGCCGCCGACATCGGCGCGTGGCGGCGCGACGTGCTCGCCCTCGCCCCGGAACTCGCCCCGCTCGTGGTCCAGATCGACAGCCCCGCCTCGCTCATCCCCGCCACCTACATGGACGTCGACGCCCCGCTCAGCCCCCGCCCGGGCATCGTGCTGCTGGGCGACGCGGCCCACGCCATGAGCCCGCAGCTCGGCCAGGGCGCCAACCTCGCCCTGCTCGACGCCTGGGCCCTGGCCCGCTCGCTGGAGGCCGCGCTCCGCGTTGCCCAGGTGCCGGTGGCGATGGCGGCGATCCAGAGGAAACTGGGCAAGACGCGCCGGGGGCAGGTGCGGTTCTACCAGCGGGCGTCGCGCTGGATGACGCCCTGGTTCCAATCGGGGCTTGCGCCGCTGGCCTGGCCGCGCGATCTGCTGATGGGCCCGCTGTGCCGCGCACCGTTCGTCCGTCGCCAGATGCTGCTGAGCCTGGCGGGGGTCAAGACCGGTGTGCTGCGGTCGATGCCGGTGCCGGACGCGGGCAACGCGTGACGCCGGCGACACGATCCACAGCGTTTGTCCACATGGGGATGTCGGTGCGAGAAACGCTGAGCCCGTCCTCGGCATCACGCCGACGTGCACAGCCTGTCGCTCCGCGTCGATCGCGCTCGCGGATCAGGCCGGTGCCGACAGCGCGGCCCGTGTCGGTTGGTCCCGCCCCGGCTCACCGACGCCACACGCAGCGCGCCCCCGCGCGCCGGACGCGTCCCGCCGACACGCCGCGCCCCACCAGCCGCGGGCGCGCAACCCCGCCTCAACCAGACCGCTTGCGCCCCGCCATCCCCAAATCCCCAACATGCCAACACCCCCCACTCCGACGACTATTGGATCTCTCTTCTATCTCTTGAAAGACGGGACCCCCGCACGTCGGTCGCCTGATCCCCCGCCCTGTCGCCAACGCCGCCGACCCGCCCACTCGCTGCTTCGCCACGCGCCCGCCCTCCCCACCGCTCGCTAGAGTTCGCCCCATGCCCGCCCCAGACTCCAGCCCCAGCACGACGCCCGGATCGCCCACCGGCTCCGCCCGCCCCCGCATCCTCACCGGCGACACTCCCACAGGACGCATGCACCTGGGCCACTTCGTCGGCTCGCTCGAGAACCGCCTGCGCCTGCAGGACCAGTACGAGTGCTACTTCCTCATCGCCAACATGCACGCCTTCACGACCCGGGCCGAGAAGCCGGGCGAGATCCGCGAGAGCACCTTCGAGATCCTCCGCGACTGGCTGGCCGTCGGCATGGACCCCCAGCGCTCGACCTTCGTCCTGCAGACGGAAGTCCCGGCCATCGCCGAGCTCTCGTGGTTCTTCTCGATGCTCATCCCGTTCAACCGCGTGCTGCGGAACCCCACGCTCAAGACCGAGATCGAGTCGAAGAACCTGGGCGACCAGTACCCCTTCGGCTTCCCGCTCTACGCCGTCGGCCAGTGCGCCGACATCCTGGCCTTCCGCCCCGAACTCGTGCCCGTCGGCGAGGACCAGGTCGCCCACATCGAGATGTGCCGCGAGGTCGCGCGTCGCTTCAACCAGGTCTACGCCGGCGTCGACCCCCACACCGAGGACGACGATTACCCCGCCGCCGGGGCCATCTGGCCCATCCCCAAGGCCCTGGTCGGGCGCGTCGGACGCCTCGTCGGCACCGACGGCAAGCAGAAGATGAGCAAGTCGCTCGGCAACGCCATCTTCCTCTCCGACTCGCCCAAGGAGGTCAAGAAAAAGGTCGGGCAGATCTTCACCGGACGCCAGAGCCTCACCGAGCCGGGCGACACCTCCAACGCCCTGTTCCAGTACGTCCGCTGTTTCATCCGCGACCAGGCCCGCGTCGCCGAACTCGAGGACCGCTACAGCCGCGGCGACAACATCGGCGACGGGCACATCAAGGCCGAGGTCGCCGACGCGATCAACGCGATGCTCGAACCCATCCGGGCCCGCCGCGCCGAATACGAAACCCCCGACGGCGAGGCCCGCCTGACCGAGATCATCCGCGACGGCACCCGACGCGCCAACGAGATCGCCGAGGAGACGCTGTACCTGGCCAAGCAGAAGATGGGGCTGGGGTTCGGGAAGCGCCGGTTGGGGTTCTGAGGCCGATACGCTGCGAGGCAGCGGGGCGGGTACGTTGGATCGATGCCGCAGGAGCATCGCCAACCGGATGACGCCGAGTTGAAGGCGTCGTTGCTCGACCACATGCGCTGGCTGGCCAGCGATGGCAAACGCGGCAAGCAGTTCGTGCTCATCGGTGCGACGCTCGACTTGGGCGCGCTCGCAAAGGCCGCATACGACGTCCCGCGCGACGATCCGGACTTGAAAGTCCCGGAGCCACTCGTCAACCCGTACGGTGGTGTTCGGACTCTGGATCTCCCTCGCGTGCGTCTGGTCAGGTGCTGCTTGACAACCAGCCATCCAATCGTGGTGCCCGGCTCCCAGCTCTTTCGGTGCGACCTCAGGGGACTCAATCTGGGCTTCGTGTCGCTGACGCACGTCGATCTTCGAGGGTCGCGCTTCGAAGGGGTAAACTTCTGGACGCAGTCAGTTGCGCACGCCCGCTTGCGCGGACGGGGTCTCTTTGGCGACGCCAAGGCCTTGACGCGCGAAGCCCGCGACGCCGATCTCGCGCTGTTTCACGCCGGCGACGGCGTCGCGGGCCAAATCGACCGGTGGATTCCGTGGGCCCGCATTCGCGCGCTGGGCTCCCTTCCGCTCTTCGGCGTGTCGAACTCCGCGCTGGCGTTCATCCTTGTGTGGGGCGTAATGGTTGCGACGTCGCGACGGCTCCTGGAACAGGGGCTGGAGTCCGAGTTCCTGCGTCGATGGGTCGAGCCCGTTGCGGGCTTCGTCGGGCCGGTCGGGCACTCGATGAATCTGGCGATGCTCGGAGTCGCGTTGATACTCGTCGCCCTCGGGGCGGGCATCTACCGGTTCGCGTGCCCGGACATCGTGCAGGAATACTCGGAGAACAAGTGGGTGCGCGAACTGGGCCAGTCGATGGTGGAGTATCGGGCTGCGTCGTACTCTCGCCCGATTCTGCGATGGATCAGCGCATTCTGCTATCTCCTCGGCCTCGGGTTCATTGTCTGCTACTACCTCCCGACACGCGCCTGCATGGCCTTGTGGGCTCTGGCGTCGTGAGGGCTGCTTGCCGACTGCGACCGAGGCGTGCCGGGGGACACGGCGTCAAATGTCCCCCGAGCGGGTGCGGGGGTGTTGGAACGTAAGTCCTGTCAGATCAAGCACCCGGGACACGATTCGAACGTGCGACCTGCGCTTTAGGAAAGCTGCTCTATCCAACTGAGCTACCCGGGCACGCCGCAATCGTACGCCCCGCCTCCAAAGACCACGCTCGCCACGCCCATCGGCCCACCCATCGGCCCACCCATCAGCCCACCCATCAGCCCGCCCATCGCCGCCCCGCCCGGACACCACCTCATCTCCCCGGCTTCGCTGTCAGCGGGCCGCCCGCCCCCCCGCTTCTTCAGGGCAGCCGGACCCGCCGGTCCACGCACCGGTCCCGCGGTACAGCCTTGAACCTCCGCCCGCGTTCTGAGAGGATGACACCATGCGCCGAACCCTCGCCGCGACTCCCCTGCTCGCCCTCGCCGCGGCGAGCACCCCCGCCCTGGCCCAACTCTCCGACATCGACGCCAACCACAAACACGCCTGGGGCGAGAACATCGGCTGGACCAACTGGCGCGACGCCAACGCCGCGTCCCAGGGCGTCCGCCTCCTGCCCTCTGTCTCCGCCCCACGCTTCCTCGCCGGCTTTGCTTGGAGCGAGAACTGCGGCTGGATCAACATGGGCGACGGCACACCCGTCAACGGCACCGCCTACGCCAACACCACCGGCGCCGACCACGGCGTCAACATCCAGCCCAACAACCTCCTCTCCGGCCTGGCCTGGGGCGAGAACATCGGCTGGATCAACTTCAACACCGCCCCCACCCTCCTCGCCTTCGGCCAGGAGGCCCGCTGGGACCCAGCCGCCCGGCGCTTCCGCGGCTACGCCTGGGGCGAGAACGTCGGCTGGATCAACCTCGACGACACCCAGCACTTCATCGCCGCCGGCGTCTGCCCGCCCGACCTCACCACCGGCGCCATCGCCGGCCAGCCCGGCTTCGGCGTGCCCAACGGCGTCCTGAGCAACGACGACTTCTTCTACTACCTGTTCATCTTCGCCCAGGGCAGCCCCGCCGCCGACCTCACCACCGGCGCCATCCCCGGCCAACCCGGCTACGGCGTGCCCAACGGCGTGATCAACAACGACGATTTCTTCTATTACCTCGCCCTGTTCGCCGCTGGCTGCTGATCTGCCCGAAGTTGCCCAGATTGCCAACCAAGGTGTTTCCCCAGAGCCCCCGAGTCCGGGGGCTTTTTCGTTGATCGTTCGCCCTCCTCCGCTAACCTAAGGCTCGGCAAGATGATGGACCCGCCGCGGCTCGGTCGCCCGCTGGCTTCGGTTCGTTGTCGCTGCCCAGGAGGTGTGAGAGATGAGGACCCGTTCCGCGCTTGTTCTGGCGGCGTGCTGCGGCACCGCCACCGTTGCGTCCGCCCAGCCGATCATGTGGGCGTCCGGTTCCGGGGCCTGGGGGTCGGCCGCCAACTGGAGCCCGATGAACGTGCCGGACAACGCCGGCGAGGACGCGATCCTCGGGGGCGGCTCGGCGTACACCGTGAGCCTGAGCGGGCCGCCCGCGATCAACCCGAACATCGGCTCGCTGTCGATCACGAACCCGATGGCCGAACTGCTCGTCGAGGGCGGGCGGACGATCACGCTGAACTCGGCGGCGTCGACCAACAACGGGATCGTCTCGGTCAATCCCGCGGGGAGCGGCGCGGCGGGGGTGATCGCCCTGGCGGGCCCGGTGACGCTGGGCGGGACCGGCGAGGTGCAACTTCGGACCGGCGGCGGGTTCTCGCGGCTTTCCGGTTTGGGTTCGCTCGCCAACGGCGCGAGCCACACGATCCGGGGTGTCGGGCAGTTCACCCTGCCCTCGATGAACCTGGGCCTGATCGCCGCGGACTCCTCGCTCTTCGTGGCCGGCACCAACTCGCTGCAGTTCACGAACGCGGCCAACTGCGCCAACATGGGCACGCTGGCCAGCCGCTCGGCCAGCACGCTCGATCTGCTGGGGATGCAGGTCGACCAGACCGGCGGCGGACAACTCCTGCTCGACGGCGGCATCATCCAGACCTCCGGCTCCAGCATCGTGGGCGGCCAGATCAACACAACCGGCTCGGGCACGTTCCAGACTATCGCGGGCACGACCTCGTTCAGCGGGGTGGCGGTGAACGCCCCCGTCCGAATCGCCGGCGGAACGACCGTGTCCGCTGCCGGGTCGGGCATCTCGAACAACAACGTGATCGCGATGAACGACACCGGGGCCGGCGCGGCCGCGACGCTCCGCTTCGACGCCGATGGCACGCTGGGTGGGACCGGCGAGGTGCGCATGCAGACGGGTGGTGCGTTCACGCAGATGAACACCGGCACCAACATCACCATGACCAACGGCGCCGCCCACACGATCCGGGGCGTCGGCAACGTCAACGCCCGTCTGGTCAACCAGGGCACGGTCCGGGCCGATGCGTCGGTCGCCGTGGTCGGGACCGAACTGCTTCTGCAGACATCGACCAAGACCAACAACGCGTCGATGGAGGCCGCCACCGGCTCCACGCTGACGATCAGCAGCATCACCGTGGACCAGACCGGCGGCGGCGTGCTGCTGGCCGACGGGGGCACGATCGGGCTGTCGAGCGCGACGATCCTGGGCGGGGCCGTCAACGCCACTGGCGGCGGCCTGCTGAACGTCGCCGCGGGCACGAACGTGCTCAACAGCGTGATCCTCAACACGCCCACCGACCTGGACGCCGGGCGAACCATCTCCGTCGCTGGCACGGGCCTGATGAACAACGGGCTGCTGCGCGTGAACCCGAGCATCCTCGGGTCCGCCGCCACGCTGCGGTTCGATCAGGACGGCGTGCTCACCGGCTCGGGCGAGGTCCGCCTGATGGCCAACGGGCCGTTCTCCGTGCTCAACTCGGCCGCCGGCGTGACCATCACCCACGACGCCGGGCACCTGATCCGGGGCGTGGGCCAGGTCAACGCGCTGCTGGTCAACGACGGCGACATCGTCGCGGACGACTCCGTCGCCCAGGACGGCTTCCCGCTGACTCTCCAGACCGGCAACAAGGTCAACAACGCGAACATGGAGGCCGCGGCCGGCTCCGAACTGGCGATCTCCGGCATCACCATCGACCAGACCGGTGGCGGGAACCTCCGCGCCACCGGGACCGGCGCGATCGTGACGTTCTCCAGCGCCACGATCCTCGGCGGGTCCGTCATCGGAACCGGCGGCGGCATGTGCTCGATGGCCAACGGCACGTCGGTCTTCGAATCGGTGACGCTCAACACGGACACCGACCTGCTCGCCGGGCGGGTCCTGGTGGTGCGCGGCTCCGGGCTGGCCAACAACGGCCTGCTCCGCATCAACCCCGCCCAACTCGGCTCCGCCGCCACGTTCCGGTTCGACGAGTCGGGCACGCTCGGCGGGACCGGCGAGGTCCGCCTGGTCACCAACGGGCCGTTCGCGGTCGTCAGCACCGGTGCGGGCGCCACGATCACCCACGCCGCCGGGCACACGATCCGCGGCACGGGCCAGGTCAACGCAAGCCTGGTCAACAACGGCGCGATCGTCGCCGACGACTCGGTCGGGCAGAACAACTTCCCGCTCGTGCTGCAGACCTCCGACAAGGCCAACAACGCGACGATGACGGCCGCCGCGAGTTCGGAACTGCTGATCTCGGGCATCGAGATCGATCAGACCGGCGGCGGGGTCATCAACGCGACGGGCGCGGACGCGTTCGTCTCGCTGGCCAGCGCCACCATCGACGGCGGCTCGATCAACGCGTCCGGCGGCGGCCTGCTCCGGACCAGCGCGGGTGTGTCCACGCTCCGAAACGTCACGCTCAACACCGACACGGACGTGAACGCCGGGCACGACGTGAACATCGAGGGCGCAGGCTTGGTCAACAACGGGCTCCTCCGTGTGAACCCGCTGCAGGTCGGTTCGCAGGCGGACCTTCGCTTCAACCAGTCGGGCACCCTCGGCGGGACGGGCAGCGTCGAACTCACCACCACCACGGTCTTCTCACGAATCGTCGCCGAGACCGGCGTCACCGTCACACACGTCGCCCCGCACGCCATCACGGGCCAGGGCCAGATCGTCGGCACGGGCTCGTTCATCAACCGCTCCGACATCGCCCCCGGCACCAACGGCCCCGGGTCCATGCAACTCTCCGGCAACTTCACCAACCACGCCGACGGCGACATCTTCATCCAGATCGGCGGCACCGGGACCGCCGACTTCGACCGGTTCACCAACGCCGGCACCACCACCATCAGCCTCGACGGCACCCTCGACGTCTCGCTGCTGGCCCCTTATGTCCCGGCCCGCCAGGACACCATGCGGATCATGACCGGCACGACCATCACCGGGCGCTTCGACACCGTCGTCCGCCCGCCCCTGCCCGCGGGCGTGGCCATGCGCGTCGTCTACCTCCCCACCGCCGTCGACATCTGGTTCCACTGCCCGCCCGACCTGACCACCGGCGCCATCGCGGGCCAGGCGGGCTTCGGCGTCCCGAACGGCGTGCTCAACAACGACGATTTCTTCTTCTACCTCGCCATCTTCGCCGCCGGCGACCCCGACGCCGATCTGACCACCGGCGCCATCCCCGGCCAGCCGGGCTTCGGCGTGCCCAACGGGCAGATCACCAACGACGACTTCTTCTTCTATCTCAGCCTGTTCGCGGGCGGGTGCTGAGCCGCGATCGCTTGCGATGATCTCCCGGCCCGCGAGCGTCCAGGCGTTCGCGGGCCGTTTTTCTCCCGATTCGGTGTCCGGTCCGCCCGGGTCGCGGCACCTTGGATGGGTTGGAGCCAGATCGGAGGAGCCGAATCGTGACACGAAGCGCATCCACGACCACCGCCGTGCTCGCCTGCGCGCTCGCGGCACCGCACGCCCTCGCCCAGACCTACAGCGTGACCGACCTGGGGCGCATCCCCGGATTCGGGTTCAGCACGGTCGGGCGGGCGATCAACAACCACGGGCAGGTCGTCGGCTCGGTGCAGAACGCCGGCACGCTGGCGTTCTCGTGGACCGAGGCGACGGGCATCGTCGCCCTGCCCGCCCCGCCGCATCCTTCGGGCCAGTACTCGTCGGCCCTCGACGTGAACAACCTCGGGCACATCGTCGGCACCGCGGGCTTCGACGACGGCTACAACGTCTTTGGTTGGGTCTACCGGCGCGGGCAGCACACCATGCTCGGCACGCTGCCCGGGCAGAACGGCAGCCGCCCGCTGGCGATCAACGATCTGGGCGAGATCGTGGGCATCGCCACCGCCGCCTCGGGGCTGGGCCAGCGGAAGTGGTTCTACTACTCGGAGGCCACCGGCATGGTCGAGTCCCCGCCCGGCTGGGAGTTCCGCGATATCTCGAATCAGGGCGTGGTCGCCGGCTCGTTCAACGGCATCGCCGCCACGCTCAACCTCCGCACGAACGAGGTCCGCACCTTCGGCACGCTGCCCGGCTCGTTCAGCGACGGCTCGTTCGCCCAGTCGATCAACGAGTCGGGCGACGTGTGCGGCGACTCGCTCAACCGCACCTCCTCGACCACGCTCTACACCGGGTTCGTCGCGGGGCCCGAGATGCCCATCTTCGCCCTCGGTACGACCGCCAATGGCTCGCGCGACGAGGCCTGGGCCATCAACGAGTTCGGCCAGGTCTGCGGCGAGTCGCTCTTCTCCAGTTCCTCCGCGGGCATCGCCTGGGTCTGGACGCCCGGCGTCGGCCTCACGCCCATCATCGACATGGTCGAGAACCCCGAGAACTACATCTACTTCGGGCAAGCCAACGCCATCAACGACCACGGCATGATCGTGGCCCGCGGCAGCAAGGCCTCCGGACTCGACCCGTCCCGCCGGACGTTCCTGCTCCGCCCGCTCGTCCCGGTGTTCGACTGCCCCGCCGACCTCACGACCGCCGCATCCCCGATGGCCCCGGGCTTCGCCGTGCCCGACGGCACGCTGACCAACGAGGACTTCTTCTACTACCTGCTCCAGTTCAACGAGCAGAACCTCGCCGCCGCCGACCTGACCACCACCGCGATCCCAGGCGGGCCGGGCTACGGCGTCCCGGACGGGGTGCTCTCGAACGAAGACTTCTTCTACTACCTGGCCATCTTCGCCGCCGGCTGCTGAGCAGAGCCCGACGCGCAAGCGTCGTGGTCCACCCCGGATTCCGCTTCCATCGCGGTGGGGACATCTGGTAGACTGATCCCAGACCGGGGGCCGCGCCCCCGGTCTTTTTTGCATCCGCACGCCGGGGCGCTCGGCCCCGAGTCCGTCCCAACCCAGCCCCCGCACCGATCACGTCCCCACGGAGGTCCGCATGCGCCAGAGCCATCGCCCAGCCCGATCCGAGGCCCGCCGACCAACCCGCACCGTTCTGCTCCACGCCGCCGCCGGGCTGCTGGCCCTGCCTGGCGTCGCGGCCGCCCAGATGCTGGACCTGTCCCCGGCCGCGCCGGGCTGGGGCCAGTACGTCGAGCACAACGGCGGGCTGTACGCCGTGCAGAAGTCCTACGAGAACGGGCAGGAGGTCACCCGGTTCGGGGTGGGCCAGCAGTGGCTGACCGCGGCCCAGTTCCGGGCCTTCATCGCCGCCCAGCCGCCGCAGGTCATCCAGCCTGCCCTCGCCGGCGCGCTGGCCCAGGCCCAGCCCACCGACACGATCAACGTGGCCATCCTGCTCCGCCCGCAGCCGGCGAGCGTCATCGCCCGACAGGTGCGCCAGGACCTCGCCCCGGTCGTGGCCCGCATCGACGAACTGGGCCAGCAGATGCGCGCGATCTCGGGCAGCGTCATGGGACGCCCCTCGATGCCCACCAACGCCGACGCCCCAATGGTCCCCGGCGTGCTCGACGAGGGCGGCATCGCCCAGCGCCGCGCGCTGGCCGCCGAACTCGACGACCTCGAGCGTTCGCTCCGCCAGGAGATCCACCGTCGCATCGCCGCCACCGTCCGGCCCGATCAGGACGCGCTCGCGGCGTTCATCACGATGATGGGCGGGCAGGTCACCAGCCGCGCCGCCGCCGTCAGCGTCGTGGGGGCCAGGCTCCCGGCGGCGCAGGTCGCGGCCATCGCGCAGCACCCGCTGGTGGCCACCATCGACATCGACCACCCCGGCGCACCCGAACTCGACAACCACAAGCACTCGCTCGGCCTGGTCACCGGGTTCTGGGCCAACAACATCACCGGCGGCGTGTTCGATGTCGGCGTGCTCGACACCGGCGTGTTCAACACACACCCGGCCCTCGTGTCCCACCCGTTCCTCTCCAACTTCGGCGGGGGCGACACCAACGGGCACGGCACGGGCATGGCCGGCATCTCGCCTCCAGCACCACCTTCACCGGCATGGTCGGCTCTCAAACGATTTGACAGATGTTCATTGAGCCGTCCAATGCCGGCCATATAAGGACGCCCGACCCGATGGATCGTTCTGGAGTCGCGGCTGTCGCTGGCCGCGCTCGGCGGTGCGTGAGCACCCGGGTCGATCGCCGCCACGACTTCACGCAGCCGCAGCCTCGCCTGTTCTGGGCACCGCAGACCTTCCGGGCATCACCCAGCTGCTGGCCGAGATGCCCGACGTCCGCCGCGCGGGTCTCGAGCGTGGCCCACTACACGACGCTGCAGAAGCTGCACGCCAAGCCGCACGTGGTCGGCGTGATCGAGGCCACCGACCTGCTCCGCGGCGTGACCGGGCAGACCGGGCCGCGGTCGGGTCGCGATGGACTCCACCGGCCTGGTGACCAACGCCAGCGTCTACTTCGATGGTCAGGAAGGACAGGGCCGGAGGGGTCGAACGCCGGCCGGCCGCGGCCGGACCACCGGCTCGACGAGGCACCGGCCGCTACGTCAGGTCTCGGTGGCGGTGGCCGCGCATGCCGTGGCCTGCGCCTTCGGCCCTCGGGCCGACACCACCGAGACCCCGTCCTGCTGGGCAGACGTTCCGGGTGCTGGTCCGCGGCTGTACGCCGACGCGGGGTTGACGCCGAATCGCTGCACGATCTGCCGCGACGAACACGGGACCGAGCTGGTGCGCCGGGATCAAGTCGAAGGACGGCACGGTCAGACCGCACCGGGCCAGGATGCTCGATCTTCCGGCGCTGGGCGCTGCGTCGAGTCGTTCTTCAGCGCTCAAGCGACCACCGCGGCCGAACTGCGACCCCGTCGCTGTCCGAGGCCGCCATGCGGGTGATCCTCGCCTCCACCGACACCACCTTCACCGGCATGGCCTTCGGCTGCGACACCATCGTCGCCGCCATCGCCGGCTCCATCACCACGTCCATGCCCGGCATGGACTACATCGCCTCCACCGGCGAGCCCGAGGTCGTCAACTACTCCTTCGGCAACGGCACCGCCAACGCCAGCGACTACTCCACCACCGACCAGTTCTTCGACGGCGTCATCGACACCTTCGCCTGCATGGTCTCCAAGTCCACCGGCAACGGCGGGTGGTCCCAGACCGGCATCACCATCACCCACCCCGCCCCGGCCTACAACCTCATGGCCAGTGCCAACATGGACGACTTCAACAGCCAGAATCGCACCACACACCGCATCACCTCGTCGTCCTCCACCGGCGGCACCGTCGCCGGACGCAAGAAGCCCGACATCGCCGCGCCCGGCAACAACTCGATGTCCACCAACCCTACCGGCGGGTTCAGCAACATCGGGGGCACGTCCTCGGCCTCGCCCCACACCGGCGGCAGCATCGTTCTGCTCTACGACCTGGGCGTGAACAACGTCACCGCCGGCAAGGCCATCCTCATCAACACCGCCGATGCCATCAACGAGAACAACACCTCCACCACCACCGACGACACCTGGGTCGACGGCTCGTTCTGGAGCCGTCGCTACGGCTGGGGCTACCTGAACCTGGGCCGCGCCTACACCCACGGCCTCGATTACTTCGTCGACTCGGTCCCGCCCGCGCCCGAGACCGCCGACTACCGCCTCTACGTCGGCCAGATGTTTGTCAATGAGAAGGCCACGCTCGTCTGGCGACGCCACGTCGCGTACAACGGCGCGACCTTCCCCACCCAGATCGAGTCGCTCTCCGACCTCGACCTCACCGCCTGGAACGAGGCCAGCAACGCGATGATGGCCTCCTCGGCCAGCCCGATCGACAACGTCGAGCAGATCGACGTCGACCAGGACGCGATGGTCGTGCTGAAGGTCGAGGCCTTCGGCGCGTTCGACCCCGACGTGCCGACCGAGGAGTTCGCGCTGGCCACGCAGGAGAACTTCGTGGCCGCCACCGGCCCGGCGTTCGACATCTCGCTGTTCTCACCGAACCTCGTCACCCCCGGCCAGACCTTCACGCTCCAGGCCACGGTCAACAACGCGGGCGACCTCAACGCCCACGCCGTGAGCATCGCCGTCAACGGCGCAACGGTCCTCACCGGCGCCAACCCCATGCTCCCCGGCCTGATCCCCGACGGCGTCGGCGTGGTCGCGTCCTGGGACCTGGTCGCTCCGCAGGGCACCGGCCCGTTCATGGTCACGGTCAGTGTTGAGAGCAACTCCTACGGCGAGACGTTCGCCGCGAACGCCTCCAAGTCGCTCACCGTCGGCACCGGCTGCCGCCCCGACCTGACCACCGGCGCCATCGCCGGCCAGCCGGGCTACGGCGTGCCCAACGGGGTGATCAACAACGACGACTTCTTCTACTACATCGCCCAGTTCGCCGCCGGCAACGTCGCCGTGGCCGACCTCACCGCCGGCGCGGTGCCCGGCCAGCCCGGCTATGGCGTTCCGAACGGCGTGATCAACAACGACGACTTCTTCTACTATCTGGCCATCTTCGCCGCAGGCTGCTGAGCAGAGCCCGACGCGCGAGCGTCGGGTCACGAGCAACTCTCCAAAGCACACGGCCCGAAGCACGCAGCGCACAGGGGCGGGCCACCACGGCCCGCCCTGTTCATGCGCACCCCCGCCCGCCCCGCCCCCGTTCGGGCCCCCGCCCTCCGAGTTCCGAGAACACCCTTGACACAATCCTGCGTTCCAGTAGCATGGACGCGGGGTTGTCGCGGGTCACGGCGGAGCCGTCGCCTTGTGGGCCACGCTCCGCAGACCACGCTTCGGTGGCGGTGCGCCCGCGGCCCATGGGGGATTCGACATGAAGGGTCTTCGTTCCGCGCTCGTGCTTGCCGCGATGACGCCGGCGGTCGCCTGCGCCCAGTGGTCGGACAACTTCGATTCATACCCGGTCGGCGTGATCAACGGACCCGGCGGCTGGGAGGGCTGGGACAACGTCGCCGCCGCCTGCGGCGTCATCAGCACCGCCCAGGCCCGCAGCGCGCCCAACTCCATCTCGATCGAGGGCACGCAGGACGCCGTCCAGCAGTTCACCGGCGTGAACTCCGGCCAGTGGATCCTCACCACCCACCTCTACCTCCCGCCCGACTGGTCCGGCATCGGCTACTTCATCCTGATGAACAGCTACACCCACGGCGGGCCGTACGACTGGACCCTCCAGCTCGAGTGGGCCACCGCCACCGGCTTCTTCCGCGAGATCGACGTCTCGGTCCGCCCCAACAACTTCCTCGTCCCGATCGTCTACGACGCGTGGGTCGAGATCCGCGCCGAGTTCGATCTCGACAACGACCTGCTCGAGGTCTACTACAACAACAGCCTCGTCACCAGCGGCCCGTGGCGCCGCGTCGCCACCACCAGCCTCCTGAACTTCGCCGCCATCGACCTCTGGGGCAACTCCTCCACCATCCACTACTACGACGACTTCTCCCTCGTCCAGGTCGGCGGCGGCTGCGAGCCCGACCTGACCACCGGCGCCATCGCCGGCGCGCCCGGCTACGGCGTGCCGAACGGCGTGCTGAACAACGACGACTTCTTCTACTACCTCGCCCAGTTCGCCGCCGGCAACCTCGCCGTCGCCGACCTGACCACCGGCGCCATCTCCGGCCAGCCCGGTTACGGCGTCCCGAACGGCATTCTCAACAACGACGACTTCTTCTACTACCTGGCCATCTTCGCCGCCGGCTGCTGATCCGCGCGCTCCCATTCCCTGCCGCGAGATCGGGGGAGGGCCTTCGGGCCCTCCCCCTTTTTTTCGCGCCCGCAAGCCGCCCGCCCCGGCGCGACATCAGTACCGGCACGCACAGCCCGAGTTCGGCCGCACTGGGCCGCACGCGACGACGCGGGAACGCGACGCCGACCACCCGAGAAAGGACCGCCATGACCACACGAACCCTCGTGCCTGCCCTCGCCGCCACCCTCGCCCTCGCCCTCGTCTCCGCCGCCCAGGCCGGCACCGTGCTCGTCGGCGGCCACTTCGGGGTGGTCAACAAGGTCGAACTCCCCGCCGGCGCACCCGGCTTCTTCGGCACCTGCGGCGGTCCTATCGACTCCATGATCGTCAGCGACGACGTGCTCTACCTCGGCACCAACGCCGGCTCCATCTACCGCCTCGACGCCCAGACCGGCCAGGTCCTCGGCGCGTTCAACACCACGCTCGACGCCAGCGCGCTGGCCATGCACAACGCCAACCTCCTCGTGGCCGACACCGACGGCCGCATCCAGCGCGTCGACCCCGTTTCCGGCGCCCTGATCACCCAGTTCACCGCCCCCATCGGCGTCCACGCCATGGTGACCCACGGCGACGACCTGTTCATCGGCGGGCTCGGCGGCGTCTACCGCTCCGCCGGCGCGAGCGGCGCGTTCTCCTACGCCGCCTGCGGGTGCATCGGCCAGATCCAGGGCCTCGCCTTCGTCGGCAACGAACTCTGGGGCGTCGACAACAACGGCATCGTCGCCCACTTCGAGTTCATCAACGGCTTCCTCCTGGGCGCCTGGTTCGTCAGTGCCCAGCCCACAAACATCGTCGCCGACAGCGGCAACCTGCTCATCACCACCAGCGACCGGCGCATCATCACCCTCGACCCCGACACCGGCGCTGTTCTGAGCGAACTCCAGGTCCCCGTCGACACACAGGCCATCGCCCTCCAGGACAGCCCCACCTGCCCGCCCGACCTCACCACCGGCTCGGTCCCGGGCCTGGCGGGCTACGGCGTGCCCAACGGCGTCGTCGGCAACGAGGACTTCTTCTACTACCTCGCCCAGTTCACCGCCGGCAACGCCGCCATCGCCGACATGACCACCTCCGCCGTCGCCGGCACCCCTGGCTACGGCGTGCCCGACGGCGTGATCAACAACGAGGACTTCTTCTACTACCTGACCGTCTACGCCCAGGGCTGCTGAATCGCGCCAGCGGCGCAACGCGAACCAACCACCGACTCAGTGCGTGGAGGGGGAGGGCCAACGTGGTCCTCCCCCTCTGCTGTTTCCTGGCGCACGGTGCTCCATCGCGCGCGAGCCGGGGCGTCCCCGCCCCGGTTCAAACATGCCCCTGCGAGCCGGGGCGTCCCCGCCCCGGACCCTCTACCGCCTCGCCCCCCGCCGCTGTTCGATCAGCCCCACCGCCTCCTCGATCGCCTCGTGCACATCCCGGTTCACCACATACGCGTCGTACACCCCGCTCGACCGCGCCTGCTCGATCTCACGCCGCGCCTCGGCGAACCGCTTCTGGATCGCCTCCTCCCCCTCGCGCTTCCGCGCCCGCAGACGCTCCAGCAGCGCCTCCTCGCTCGGCGGCAGGATGAACACCGCGAACGCATCGGGCACCTTCGCCTTCACCTGCATCGCCCCCTGCACGTCGATCTCCAGGATCACCAGCCGCCCGCGGGCCAGTTGCTCCTCCACCCACGCCCGCGGCGTGCCGTACCGCTTCCCGAACACCCCCGCGTGCTCCAGAAACGCCGACTCCCCCACCATCCGCTCGAACTCTTCAGGCGTCACGAAGTGGTAGTCCACCCCCTCCACGTCCGCCGGCGTCCGGGCCCGCGTCGTCGCCGAGACCGAGAACACCGCGCCGGGGATCGAACGCTCCACCCCCCGCGTGATCGTCGTCTTGCCCACCCCGCTCGGCCCGCTGATGATCAGCAGCAGCCCGTCATCGGTGTCCGTCGAGAGTCGGTGCTCCGGCATGGCCCAAGCGTACCGCCCCCGCCGGCCACAACGGGACCAACGGGCACCAGCACCCCGCCGCGGGTGCCGCCGCCGCGGCTCCGGGCCGCCACGCGATCAAGCGGTTGCCGGTCAGAACGCTTCCATCCACGTCCGATTCCAAACGTCCGAGTCTCCCCCCCCCCAACGTCCGCAGATGTTGCGCCCGCGCGACACTGCGAAGGCTGTGCGCATCCCGCGGCCCCGGAAACCGGCGCGGGCTTTGCGGCACCGAACATCGTGCTGAGCGCACCGCCCCAGACAACCGATGGAATCCCTCGCTCGGTGCCACGCGAGGGGAGCCACATGCCCAGGCTGCGACTGGTCGACGATCGGGACCGCAACCGCGACATCATCCCGTTCCCAACCGACCGCGTCCGACGCGTCTCGCGCCATGGCGACGACGCAGGCCGCGTGAGCGAGATCCGCCCCACCCGCGCCAAGGCCGATTCCATCCGCCAGGTCGAGCAGGCCATGACCGACGTCCAGAAAAACCTGGACGAACTGGCCGACCTGCTGGCCCCCCTGCCCTTCGACCACTTCGCCCGCCAGCGGCGCGAAGACGGCGACGACGACCGCCCCTGGGCCGCCTGAGCCGCACCCGCCCCGCCGCGATCCGGCCCCGCCAACGCCACGCCGCCTCCCGGACCCTTCCCCGCCTTCACCCGGATTTCGCCAAATCTCCCGGCACCGCCGGACCACGTTTCGCGTATACTGCCCCAGTCGGACCCAGGAACCGAATCATCGCGGCCCCGCGTTGGGCCCCCTGGAATCCCCGAGGCACTGACAACCCGCGACGCCCAGCCCGCCGCCCCAAAGGGCCGCGCCGCTGCCGTGGCTCCAAGGCCCGCATGGCCCCAACAGGCCAGATCAGCCCCAACGCCAAGGCTCTCACCAGGCTGGATCGCGACGCCCGAGTCCACGCTCCGCACCTCGCCGAGCCCCGATCGATGTCCGGCTGATCCGCCCCCACACACCGGGGCCAGATCGGCGTGCTGATTGAAACGCCGCCGCGATCCGCGCCCCGACCCGCACCCGCCTCCAAGCGGGGGTTCACCCGGTTCGGTGCCGCCCGCGGCCGCTACTCGCGGTCACCCGCGAACAAGTCCAAACGCCGCGCCCGTGACCCCGATCGGGGCACCGGACCGGCAGTCTCGGGATCGCGCCCCGCGTGATCCCCCAGGGATGGTCGATGCCAACGCTCTCAGGACGAACCCTCACAGGCATTATCGAGTGGCCGGACCGGGCCGAGGCCCGCGTCCGCCAGGTCGTCAGCAACGTCATGGTCCACAGGCCAGACGACCCGCTGCTGCCCCCCGAACTTGGCCAGCGCTTCAACCTCCGACCCGGCCTCGAGGTCACCGTCGAGGTTGTCGACCGCGCCCCGCGCCGCAGCCGACGCCATCGCGGCCCCGTCCGCACACGCCCCGTCGTCGAGCAGATCCTCGCCATCGAAGGACGCGAGCCCGACGCCTACGCCCGCTCCAAGCGCTTCGAGGACCTCACCGTCATCGACCCCCAGCCGCGACTCACGCTCGAGTACCCCGGCTGCCCCGTCTCCTGCCGCCTCATCGACCTGTTCTGCCCCATCGGTCGCGGGCAGCGCGGCCTGATCGTCAGCCCCCCCAAGGCCGGCAAGACCACCCTGCTCAAGGACATCGCCACCGCCGTCCTGCGCAACCACCCCGACACCCAGGTCGTCCTGCTGCTCATCGACGAACGCCCGGAAGAAGTCACCGAGTTCCGCCGCTCGTTCGGGCAATCCAAGAAGCCGCGCACGCTCGAAGCCGCCGTAAATCCGGCCCCGGCCGCGGAGCCTTCAAGCAACGGCGCCGCCGAGCACCACGTCCCCGCCGCCGAGGACGAACTCATCGAGTCCGCCATGAAAGCCGCGGCCTCCGGGACCGACCAGCCCTGGGACCCCGCCCGCGTCCAGATCATCGCCTCCTCCAACGACCACGACACCGAGCGCCACGTCGCGGTCAGCCTCATGGCCCTCGAACGCGCCAAGCGCATGGTCGAGGCCGGCAAGCACGTCGTGGTCATCCTCGACTCGCTCACCCGCCTCGGGCGCGCCTTCAACCGCTCGGGCCGCCACGCCAGCAGCGGGCGCACCCTCACCGGCGGCATCGACGCCAAGGCCATGGAGATCCCGCGCGCCATCTTCGGCGCCGCACGCAACACCGAGGACGCCGGCAGCCTCACCATCATCGCCTCGTGCCTGGTCGACACCGGCTCGGCCGGCGACCAGGTCATCTTCGAGGAGTTCAAGGGCACCGGCAACATGGAACTCATCCTCGACCGCAAGATCGCCGAGCGCCGCCTCTTCCCCGCCATCAACCTCGCCGCCAGCGGCACCCGCAAAGAGGACCTGCTGCTCAACGAGCAGGAACTCAAAACCATGACGGCCCTCCGCCGCCGCATGCTCCAGATGCCCCCGCCCCAGCAGGTCGAACAACTCCTCGCCGCGCTGCAACGCTTCCCGACGAATGCAGGGCTGGTGGGCTCGACGGCGCAGACGCCGGCGCGGGCGGAGGATTGACTCACCCACCGTCGTCACACGCTTGAACCACGGAGCAGCCGATGGCGCCGACGGGACCGATGGACATCGTTGGCCGCGTTGCCTTCGCACGCCCCGAGCATGGCGGTCGCCAACAGCCGCTGGTCAGGGAACACCACAAGTGCGTGTTCCAGATCGACGGTGCAAACTTCGACTGCCTGCTCGACCTGCGGGGCATCGGATCGGTCTGGCCCGGAGAAACGAAGTCCATTCCGATCTCGTTTCTGATGATCAAGCTGGCCAGACCCCATCTGCGCGTGGGCGCCCCATTCACCTTGTGGGAGGGCAAAACAATCGCGACCGGAATCATCGAGTCGGCGTGCCCGACGGACTGATCGATGGGGCATCGGCTTGCCACCGCTGTGCCACCGAGACACGTCGGCCCCACGGCGTTTCTCGGTGCCGATCAACCCACTGCCCACAACGACACCGTGCCGCCCCACTCCCCGCCCGGAGGACGCACGACTGTTGCCAGGGGCTTCAGCCCCTGGACACCGCCCCCGATCCCCACGACCCCGGAGGGGTCGACGAAAGCCCGCACCACAACTCAGGCCGCCGTCGTCCCTCAGCGTTCCAGAGCAAGTCGGCCCCGCCAACAACCGATCGACCCCCACATGAGACTCCGCTGCGAGATCCCTCCCGACGCAGTACGCCGAGGCATCCGCTGGCTCGAAATCGAGCCAGCCGACGGCGGCGCGTATCTCTTCCTGTACGAGAACATCGACGCCCCGTGCAAGTATGACCACTTCTTCACCAGCGTCGAGGAGGCGTTGACGGCCAGCGAAGAGTCCTGGAGCGTTGCCCGGTCAGACTGGCACGAGGTCGGGCGGCCCCAATCGAGCCGATGAAGTGAAGCGCATCGCTTCCACGCGCAGCCACCCATGCTCTGGAACACCGTCGGCATCCCGACCGCAGTCGCCCTCCTGGTTGTCTCCCTCTGGGCAATCAGCCGCTACATCCGCGACTGCCGCGCCACCGACAACCTCCCCGGCCCGCCCCTGCCCGCATCCGACCGTCGCTACGCCCGGCGCATCATCGCCGCCGTCGCGTCCATCGCGATCCTCGACGCCGCGCTCGTCGCGCTCACCAGCCACGCCGGCAACGACCTATCCGGCCGCTTGACCGGCGCCGTTCTCCTCCTCGCCTATTGGCCCATCACCACCCTCGGCGCCGCCGTCATCGCCACCTGGCGACCCCGCGGCCTCTTGCCCCTCTACGTCAAATCCGCGTGGCTCTTCTCATTCCTTCACGCCACCGCCTTCGCCACCCTCACCTTCCAATTCGTCCTGAACACCGCCAACCACTGAGCGTTCCGACACTTCCGGCGCAACGGAGAAACCACCCCATGGCCCTCGAAGCAACCCTCAACCGCGACGGCATCGAGCGACTCGTCCTCGAGGCCTATCCCGAGGGCGTCTACGTCCTCGCCTTCCGCCCCGGCGAGCCCGGTCCCTTCCAGGACCATCTCCAGGACAACTGGGCCCTGGCCAAGCAGCAGGCCTTGCTCGACTACGGCGTCAAGCCCGAAGACTTCCGAGAGATCCCCGATCTGCGCATCATGTAGCCGCGTGGGCACGCCCACCCCCCCTCCGCCTCCTCCCCCTCCCCCACCGGTACACCGCTCCATGCCCCACCTCCCACGCATCGCAACCACACCCCTCCTGATCCTCGCCCTCGCCCTCCCCCTGGCCGCATGCTCCACCGGCCAGCGCACCGTCACCACCAACACCGAGGGCGCCCGCATCCCGCCCAACATCCTCGCCGCCCTCCGCCCCGACATGGCCCCCGCCGACTGGCTCGAACTCCACTACGGCCCGCCCGACCACACCGCCCCCACCGACGCCGGCGGCCGCGTCCTCACCTGGACCCACACCACCCGCACCCACGAGCACCGCCCCGACCCCCACGACGAGATCCGCACCGAGCGTTCCCACGTCGAACTCGACGCCCAGGGCCAGATCCGCCGCGCCTGGTCCGACTCGCACGACCAGCGCCTGAACTAGCCGGTTCATGGCTTGAACCCCCCACCCCTCCCCGGCGACCATACCCCCAGAAGGTCGCCATGCCACGCTCCGCCCAACAGATCCTCGACGAACTCCTCGTCCTGCAAGCCCAGGACGGCGACCGCCGCGCCCTGCACCTCCTGCTCGAACGCTGGGCCCCGCGCCTGCTCGCCCGGGCCCGCGACCTGTGCAACTCGCCCGACGCCGCCGACGTCGCCCAACTCGCCATGATCGCCATCGCCCGCGGCCTGGCGGCCCTCGACGACCCCGCCGCCTTCCCCGCCTGGGCCATGCGCATCGTCGCGCACAAATCCAGCGACTGGATCCGCGCCCGCACACGCGAGCGCGCCCGCCAGCAACCGTTCCACTCCAACGCGCCCGGCGCACCCACCGCGCCCCACCAAGCCGCCCCGCGCCACGACCCAGCCCAACCCGACACAACCCTCGCCGACGCCGAGTCCCGCGCCATCACATCAGCCCGCGTCCGCCGCGCGCTCGATCGCCTCCGCCCAGACCGCCGCGCCATCCTCGCCCTGCACTACGCCCACGACCTGCCCATCGACGCCATCGCCCGCGCCCTGGCCATCCCACCCGGCACGGCCAAGAGCCGCCTGTTCCACGCACGCAAAGACCTCAAACGCATCCTCGAAAGGGACACACAGTGAACCAGCACGCCAATCCCAACCCCCCCACCACCAACACCCTCGACGACGCCATCAAGCACGCCCTCGCCGAAGACCCCGGCGGCCAGCGCGACTCGATCACCTCGCTCCTGGCCGACAGCCTCCGCGGCCAGAACCGCTTCCTCTCCACACTCATGATCGTCGTCCAACTCGCGATGTTGGCCCTGGCCATCGCCAGCATCGTCTGGTTCTTCGACGCCGAAACGACGCGCTGGCAGATCTTCTACGCCGCGGCCTTCCTCTGGCTCATGAGCGCCATGGGCATGATCAAGGCGTGGTTCTGGATGCAGATCCACCGCAACCGCGTCCTCCGCGAGATCAAACGCCTGGAACTGCAGGTGGCCCGCCTAGCCGAGCGCGAGTGACCCAGGCCGCACGACCCGGCCTCGCGTGCCACCGATTTGCGGAGTCTTCGGAGCAAGTCGGTGCCGATCGACCCACAACCCCCACGCTCCCACAAACCGACCACAACTCCCCAACTGTGCCACCGAGACACGCCGCCCCGCGGCGTTTCTCGGTGCCGCACAACACTCGACGCCCATCCACGCCGTGCCGCCCCACTTCCCACTCCAAGTGCGCACAACACTCTAGGCCCAGACGGCGCACGCATCTCCCCGCCCCGAGGGCGCACGACCGTTGCCAGGGGCTTCAGCCCCTGGGAAAGCCGCCTCAATCCTCGACCCCGGAGGGGTCGGCGAGCCCCCCTCACGCCGCATGTGCCACCGACTTGCGCAGTCCGCGAAGCAAGTCGGTGCCGATCAACCCGCGGCCCACAACCACACCGCGCCGCCCACTCCCCGCCCGGAGGGCGCACGACTGTTGCCAGGGGCTTCAGCCCCTGGACAGCCCCCCCTCGATCCTCGACCCCGGAGGGGTCGGCGAGCGCCCCCACGCCAAACGTGCCACCGACTTGCGCAGTCTGCGGAGCAAGTCAGTGCCGATCAAGCCAGGGTCTCCATTTGCGTCGAGCGACACAGCCACCGATCCGACCGAGTATGCTGTCCACCCGCAGTGCGACACACACGGCGATGCAGCCATGAGCACAGACGACCATGCCGCCCGCGTGAAGGAGTTCCTGAGTACGTACTTCCACCAGGACTGGAGGCTTGACGGCACAGTCGGTGACGTGGTTGCACTCTATCGAGAGGGCGAATCGCAAGAAGGGCTGCGCAGTTTGGCAGACTCGTTGGATGTGGTTGCCGAGCAGATCAAGGGTGAGCCGGCGTCTGTGCTTTGGAAGACATTCTATTGTCAGTATGATCCGACGGTTCATCGCCAGACCGCAAGCCAGTGGCTTCGCGAGTTGGCCCAGATGTTGCGCACGCCGCCCGACCAGGCATAGGAGCGCTCTGGACTGGGCGCAGGCGGTCGGGTGGCACGTTGCCCCGAGCGACTCCGACCACACGGCCAGCGTTTGGGCGGGCCCGAGGACTGCCGGAGCATGTCCTCCCACTTGGCACCGAGCCCGGAACAGTCTCTGTTCCGCTGGGGACCCCCAAGCATGGACCCAAGAAGCCCATTCCACGTCGGAGACATCGTCATCTACCGTCCCACGGTGCGAGGTCGGGGATGGATTCTCCACACGGACTTGGAGCGACTCGTCCCGGAGCGTTCGTACCGCGTTGTGGAGGTCTACGAGTTTGGTGGAGTCGACTGTCTCGTCGTGGAGGGCTTTGAGGGTTGTGTGCCCATGGGGTTGGTGTGGAGTGAGTTCGCCAAGGGCCAATGACCCGATTGCGTAGCATGCCAGTGGACAGATGCGGGTGTGCCGAAGTTCTCACCGGACACCGCGCTGCTGATGTCCGCTCAGAGAGCAGTCGCCGACCCTCCGCAGACAGGACTTCGGCGCGTTCGCCGAAGCACCGCAACCGGCGCCAACACCAAAGCGGCGTGTGGCGCAGGCACCATCACCCCGTTGACCAGCCACACCCGGTCGGTCCCTGCGTCCCGGAACGCCAGCCCGTCCGCACCCCACCGCCACAGGTCGAACGTGTGCGACGACGCCCCCGGCACCACGATCGTGTCCCGCAGCACGAACCCGTCCCGGTCGTAGATACTGATCACGTTCCCCGCCAGAAAGAACACGGCGTCATTGGCGGGGTCGGAGACCACCGAGCCCGCCTTCGGACCGAACGGCCAGAACTCGCCCACCGACACGCTCGCCACCGGATCGATCACCTGCCCCGAGGTGGCAATCGCCCACTGCCCGTCGAAGACGAAATCGAGCTCGAATCCGACGAACAGCCAAAACGGGGGCTCGAAGACGGTCTCCACGCCATTCGAATCCACGCGCATCGTTCTGAAGCCGAAGTCAGTGGCTTCGTTGTTGTAGCCATATAGAGTCGACGGATCGTTGCCGAACTCGATCCTGTTGCTCCCGGTGTGCCTTGGCGTCGTGATGGGGCGCTGCACGGCCCCGTCGAAAACGGCCACCCCCTCGTGCCTCGGTGAGCCACTGAAGTTGCGGCGACTGACCACGATGGACTCAGGTGATCCCGGGACGACCTCGATGTCCTCCGCGTGCATGAGGCTGCCAGAGAACGGGTGGATGCCCAGGCCGAAGTGAAGATCGGGCGTTCGCGACGCCAGATCAACCCGCTGAATCGCAGCCTCACCGTCCAGCCCGGCGTACAGGTATTGGCCGTTGTCGGACACCGCGAGAATGTTGGGATTCACGCCCACGGGGATCGGCGCCTCGAGCACACCGGCCCACGGATCGATCGGCACAACCGAGTCCGCCAGCCCACCCCCGGCCGCGCTCGGCACCGACGCGAACAGCCGCCCCGACCACGGCTCCCACACCAGGTCGTTGGCCTCCACCGCCACACTCCGAACCGTCTGCCCCGCCGCGGCCCCACCAACACCCCCCACCACCGCCGCCACGCACCAACCACCACGCACGCCCCGCACCGTGTTTCCGGCCATCACACACTCTCCCTCGCGGCCTCCCGCAACTTCGCCGCTCCCGTCCCCAACGTGCCACCGACTTGCGGAGTCCGCGGAGCAAGTCGGTGCCGATCAGCCAGGGGCGCACGCCGTCCGTTCGAGAGCGCCCGGCCGCTGGCCGTTGAGCCGATCACGAACGGCGCAGTTCACATCAATAGCGCAACATCGTCTCCAGCGATCAATCGCAGGTTCCGCCGAATCACGTCCAACTCGCCCTCATCACACACGAGAGCCACTCGAATCGCACTTGCGCCCACACGCTCGGCGGTTCCTCCACCAAGCCGAACGCACAGCGCCGCGCCATCCAACTCAATCGACTCAACGCCCCCATAACCCGATCGGTGCTGCGAGCCCAGCTCGACGTAGACCCCCACGAGTCCAAGCGTGCGGTCCTTTTCATCGGGCTCCAGCGTTCGCTGCAACAACAAGTACGACGACGGCCCTTCGGCCGCGTCTGCGAGCGCGATCGACGCAACGCCCGCCTCGACCGTTGCCGAAACGCACGTCGAAGAGAACGCCCTCATCCCGCGGCCTCCAACCCGCCCCTCAACACACTCCCACCTCCGCGCACCTCCGCGTCTTGCTCCGCACCTCTGCGTACTCCGACGGCTATCTCATCTTGAACCCCATCCGCTGCATCACCCCATCGAACTGGTCCAGGTCATAGAACGCGATCTCGATCTTGCCCTTCTTCCCCCCCGCCTTGGTCGAGATCACCACCTTCGTCCCAAGGTGCTCGCCCAGTTGACGCTCCAGGTCCTCGAGCAGCGCCGTGTGGGCCGCCCGCTCGGCCGCCTTGGCCCCGCGCGGCCCCCCCACCGCCGCCGACGCCCCGTCCGCCGCCTTCCCCGCCGCCGCCACCGACTCGCTCTCGGTCCGCCGAACGCTCCAGTTCTCCTCCGCGGCCCGCTTGGCCAGCACCACCCGCCCCGCACCCGCCGGCGCCTGCAGCAACGCCTTCCCATGCCCGCCCGACAGCCGCCCCGCCGCGATCAGCCCCGCGATCTCTTGTTCGAGGTCTGTCAGGCGTATGAAGTTCACCACGCTCGACCGCTCCAGCCCAACCCGCTCGGCGATCTCGGCGTGCGACAACCCGAACCGCTCCCCCAGCGACCGGAACGCCCACGCCTTGTCCATGGCGTTGAGGTCCTCGCGCTGGATGTTCTCGACCAGGGCCCACTCGGCCGCGTCTTCGTCCGATAACTTCTTCACCAACGCCGGGATCGCCGCCAGCCCGGCCCGCTGGGCCGCCCGCCACCGGCGCTCGCCGGCCACCAGCTCGAACTCCCCCACCGCCCGCTCGCGCACGATGATCGGCTGCATCAACCCAGACCGCCGGAGCGACGAGGCCAGTTCGTCCAGCGTCCGCTCCGACATGGCCCGCCGCGGCTGGAACGGCGAGGGCGAGATCGAGCCGGTGTCGAGAAACCGAACGCCGGTCGGAGATGGCGTAGACTGCTCGGCGACAGGCGAAATGGCCGTCGCGGGTTGATCCGCGGGTGCCGAAGCCGGCACCGCCACCGGCACGGCGGGAACGTCGATGAGGCTCGAGAGGCCTCTGCCGAGGCGACGCGGGGCGCTTGCTTTGTCCTTGGCCATGGCGACTCCAATCGACCCGCCGGGGCGAGTCGGCCCAAGTTTCACGTGGAACGGAGGAAGGCGTGGGGCAGCATATCGAGGTCATCGCCAGGGCGTTGATCGAGCACCAGGGTCGCGTGTTGCTGTGCCGCTCTGTCGAGCATGGGTACGCGTACCTCCCCGGCGGGCACGTCGAGTTTGGGGAGTCGGCAAGCCAAGCCGTGGTCCGCGAGTTGGAGGAGGAGGCCGGCGTTCCGGTCCAGGTCGCGGAGCTGGCACTTTTCCACGAGTGCCGCTTCATCCAGCGCGGCAAGCCACGCCACGAACTGACCATCCTGTTCCACGTGAAACTGGATGATTCCAGCACATCAGTTCAATCCCGAGAGCCCCACATCGCGTTCGATTGGGTCGCGCTCTCTGATCTGCACGCCGTCGACGTGCGGCCCGCAGGCATCATTGAATGGCTGGATCAGCAGCCATCCAAACGCGCCGCCTGGCTGTCTACCGACGAGCGGTGACGGAGAGTTCGGCGGTGGGGGGGTTCCGACCGATACAACGGTTGGAGGTCCGGATGCTGGACGAAGCCGATCAGGATGCGCTGGCCGCGATCGAGCGGCGGATGGAGGCGATGCACCGCCAGGTGCAGGTGCTTGTGGCCGCGGTCGAATCATCGGGGCGCCTGGCCGCGCTCGGCGTGCTCGCGGCGTCTGTTGCGCACGAAGTGAACAACATACTAACACCCATTCAAGGGTTCACCCGCGCGGCGCTCGCGCGGCCCGACGACGCCGCGTTGGCGCGGCGAGCGATCGAGCGGGCCGCGGCAGGGGCCGAGCGTGGCGCAGCGATTGCGCGTTCCATCCTGTCGTTGGCCGGAGACGATCCGGCCCAGCCGGCCGCTGGTTGCAACGTGGGGCGGTGTGCCGACGAGGCGGTGGACCACCTGGCCGACCTGCTGGACGCGGGCACGATTCGCGTCGAGAACGGCATCGGACCGGAGATCGGCGCGCGCATGTCACGCGAGGGCCTGGTGCAGGTGTTCCAGAATCTGCTGCTCAATGCCGCGGCGGCCATGGGCGACGGTGGGGGGATTGTGCGCCTTCTAGCCTCGACTGAGGTTGATGAACAGGTTCGCATCGATGTCTGCGACGACGGTCCCGGCGTGCCCGCGGGGATACAGCAGCGGCTGTTCCGCCCGTTCGCCGCACGCGAGGCGGGGGATCGTGTCGGCGGGAGCGGGCTCGGGCTGTCGATCTGCAAGACGCTGGTGGAGACGGTGGGGGGACGCATCTCGCTGCGGTCCGCGCCGGGCCAGGGCACGACCGTGTCGATCGTGCTGCCGGCGGCGTCATTGGATAGACAGGAGTT
>JAWKTE010000021.1:0-71378 GCA_041401985.1 Phycisphaerales bacterium | reverse complement strand
AGCGCACGGAGCCATCTGGCGGGCGTCGGACGGCAACCCGCCGGCGATCCGGGGTCCACGGTCGCTCGCACCGACCCGCTCCGAAGACTCCGCAGGTCGAAGACTCCGCAGGTCGGTGGCACGCTTTACAACCCCAGCACCCTGACCGCGACTCGGTCTGCGCCGTACACCGGCTGGGCGGTGAGGGTGACGCCCAGGCCGGGGGCCTCGAAGGTGCCGAACGTGCCGGTGCGGGACGCGGCGGCGATGATCCGGCGCGTGCGGCCGGGGGCGAAGGCGTCGCCGACGAAGGTGGCGCGGAGGGCCGCGCCCGCGATGTCCAGGCCGCCGGTGATGACGGCCCGCCCGTAGCGGGGGGCGGTGACCTCGGTCTGGAAGACGCTGCCGTTGTCCATGTCGAGCGAGCCGAGGAGTTTGAGGCGACCGCCCGCGCCGATGTCGATGGTGCCGAGGTTGCGGAGCGTGCCCTCGTCGGCCAGGTCGATCTTGAGCGTGCCCGAGGCAACGTCGAGCACGCCGCGGTTGGTCATGGCGTCGCCCACGAGCACGAGCCGCCCGCGCCGGACCTCGACGCGCCCGGTGAGCGACGAGTTGGTGCGGATGTCGACGGGCACGGCGATCGTCGTCTCGCCCGCGCCGACTTTGCGGACGGTGCCGAGGTTGATCAAAGTGGTCGGGGCGCCGGGGCGGCTGAGGAAGTCCTCGCGTCCGCCGGCGAGGATGATGGTGCCGCGGTTGGTGGAGAGTGAATCGGTGGCGAGGATGCGGGCCTCGTCGCCGAGGTAGCCCAGGGTGGTCTGGGAGCCGAGGGAGGTGATGTTGACGCCGGCGGGCCAGGCGAGGGTGGCGTCGTGGCGTGCGATCCACTCGCCACCGGAGAGGGTGTTGATGCCCGGGGCGCTCGCGGAGAGTTGCTCGATGGGGCCGAGCAGTTCGATGGTGCCGTAGGCGGCGTCGATCGTGCCCTGGTTGTCGAGGTTGGCCAGGATGCGGGTGGTGCCGGGGCCCGTGCGGGCGATGGCGCCCTGGTTGGTGATGGGGGCGTGGAAGAGGGTGAGCAGGCCGGAGGTCTCGACGCGGCCGGTGGGGGTGATGATGAGTGGGTTGTACAGGGACCGATCGGGGCCGGCCAGGCGGAGGGTGCCGGTGACGTAGATCTGGCTGGAGCCGTAGAAATCGCCCAGGGAGTCGTCGCCGTACTGCGTGAGCGTGCCGGAAACGGTGAGGCGGCCGCCGGCGACGTCGATCGGCATGCCGGTCTCGATGATGAGGTTGCCGCCGACGGTGGTGTTGCCGAGGCGGAGGCGTCGGTACGGAGAAGTGATGATCGTGATGGTGCCGTCGCCGGCGAAGGTGGTGTTGAAGAAATCAAAGGGTGCCGGCCCGGTGCTGCTCGAAAGCGATGCAACCGGGGCGATGAGCCTGATCTTCGCTCCGGAATCGGCGGCGACGATCTCGCCGACCGTTGAGAGCGTGGTGTACACGTGGAGCGTGGCGCCCTGCGCGGAGATGCTGCCGGTGTTCTCGACCCTGAGGCTGGAGAAGGACCCCGCGGCGCCATCGACCCGGACCATCCCGGCATTGGTGATGACCAGGCCGGAGTTCCTGGCGTCGAGTCGGACGTCCGATGCTTCAACCACTTTCTGTTCCGCGTTCGTGATGCGGCAGTTGAACGTCGGATCCAGATTCTGGAGGCGGACGCGTCCGAGGTTCTCGATCGCGAAGTACGCCGGGGTTCGCGCGCCATCCGGCGCGCCGAGGACGAGGCTGCCGCCGGGCTGCACGGCGAGTACGAGGATCGTCAGGTTGGCGGGTGTGGCGCCGCGGTTCTCGACCCGGAGGTCGCCGTTGATCCGGACCTCGCCGGCGACGCCGTACAGGTCGCGGTCGATCAGCGTGCCGGTGATGCGCATGTCCACGCCCGCGTTGAGGACGAAGGACCGGTAGAGCCTCAGCGACTTGATCTCGATGGGTCCGGCGTCGGCGACGACCAGGCCGGGGCTCACCTGCGGGGCCGGCAGACCCGGTTGGATGAGGTTCACGTCGTCGTCCGGGCCGGGGAGGACATCACCGGACCAGTTGAGGGGGTTGGACCAGAGGTTGGAGCCGCCGCCGCCGTCCCAAGTGACGACGGCCAGGACCTGGCGGGGTTCGAGGGACTCCAGGGCGAAGGCGGGTTGCGGGTGGCGCGCGGGGCGGCGGGTGCGGCGGCGGAGCATGGGTGCGGTCCTCCTGCGGGGGCGGCGGCGGGTGGGGACGGACCGGCGGCGTGGGCCGGGCGTCGGGATGGGCTGTTCTGGCGTGGTCCCGGGCCGGTGCGCGTGGTGGTGCGGGGAGCCGGGGGCGGCGCGGGGGGGGGGGCGGGGCGGCGCGGGGGGTGGGCGGCACTGGCGTGCTGCCTGTGTGGGGAGAATCTACCCCGCGGCGCGGGTTGGTGCAAGGGGTGGGCCGGGGAGTCGGAGGTGCGCCGTTCATCGGCACCGACTTGCTCCGCGGACTGCGCAAGTCGGTGGCACGGTGGGGGGCGATGCACGACTCCGGCCCACTTCGCCTCACGGCAGCGGGTAGTGGGTGCAGAAGGCGGCGATCTCGGCGCGGTCGCTGGCGCAGGTGTTGGCCTCGCCGCGGGCGCCCAGGACGCGGTCGATCCACGCGGCGACCTCCTGCATCTCCTTCTCGCGCAGGCCGCGGGTGGTGAGGGCGGGGGTGCCCAGGCGGATGCCGCTGGTGGTCTTCGGGGGGCGGGGGTCCTGGGGGATGCCGTTTTTGTTGCAGATGATGCCGGCAGTTTCGAGCCAGCGTTCGGCGTCGGCGCCCGTGAGGTCGGCGTCGCGTGCGGTGAGGTCGACGAGCATGAGGTGGTTGTCGGTGCCGCCGCTGGTGATGCGGTAGCCGCGCTCGACCAGGGCGCCGGCCAGGGCGCGGGCGTTGGCGACGACCTGTTTCGAGTAGTCGATGAACTCTGGTTCGAGGGCCTCGCCGAAGGCGACGGCCTTGGCGAGCACGACGTGCATGAGCGGGCCGCCCTGCATGCCGGGGAAGACGGCCCGGTCGATCTTCTTGGCCAGGTCCTGGTCGTTGGTGAGGATCAGCCCGCCGCGCGGGCCGCGGAGGGTTTTGTGGGTGGTGGTCGTGACGACGTGGGCGTGGGGGAATGGCGAGGGGTGGACGCCGGCGGCGACGAGGCCGGCGATGTGGGCGATATCGGCCAGGAGCAGCGCGCCGCACTTGTCGGCGATTCTCCGGAAGCGCTCGAAGTCGATCACGCGGGGATAGGCGGAGTAGCCGCACATGAGGAGTTTGGGCTTGTGCTCCATGCAGACCTTCTCGGCGGCGTCGTAGTCGATCCGCTCGAAGTGCTTGTGGGCCTTGTCGTAGTGGAGGGGGTAGTGGACGGGCTTGAACCACTTGCCGGACATGTTGACCTTGAGGCCGTGGGACAGGTGGCCGCCGTCGGCGAGCACGAGGGAGGCGAAGGTGTCGCCGGGCTCGAGCAGGGCGAGGAAGGCGGCGGCGTTGGCGCTGGCGCCGGAGTGGGGCTGGACGTTTGCGAACTGGCAGTTGAAGAGGCGTTTGGCACGGTCCTGGGCGAGGCGCTCGGCGTCGTCGTGGAACTGGCAGCCGCCGTAGTAGCGGGCGCCGGGGTAGCCCTCGGCGTACTTGTTGGTCAGGCACGTGCCCATGGCGTGCATGACGGCGGGCGAGACGTGGTTCTCGCTGGCGATGAGTTCGAGGGTGGAGGACTGGCGGCGTGCCTCGGATTCGAGGGCGGCGGCGGCCTGCTCGTCGTGCCGGCGGATGAGTTCGAGGACGGCTTGGGAGATGGGGTCGTGGGCCATGGGGGAAGGATAGGGAGAGGGCGGGTTGGGTTGGTGCGGGCGGCGGGGGTGTCGGGGCGTGGTCAGCCGATCACAGCGCGGATCTGGATGAGGTAGGCGAGTACCCAGATCCCCATGGCGGCCAGCCCGTTGATGACCCACAGTGCGAACCAGACGGCGGTGGGGTGCTGGAGGCGGAAGCCGCGTCGGATGGCGAAGAGCCACCAGATGGCGAGCCAGAGCCAGACGGCGATGGCGAGCGGGAACACGTCGAAGAGCCAGTGGGGGTCGTACCTGGCCCACTCGAAGAGCGAGGGGAACGGCGTGTTTGTCGCGGCGAACTCGGCCAGGCGCACGAGGTACTGGAAGATCCACGGCAGCAGGAGCATGCTCAGCCAGGCGCACGAGTAGATGAACGCCCGGGCGATGTGGGCGGCCTTGACCTTGGCGCGCCGGCGCGTCTGGGGCAGCAGCGCGAAGGACAGCGCCCAGATCGGCGTGGCGAGCAGGACGATCGGGACCCACCCGTCGGTCCACCACATCACGAGGCCCATGCCCCCGGCGTACCAGGTCCGGGCGTCGAAGGGCGGGCAGGCCCACACCCACTCCCAGACGCCGAGGTTGCTTGGATCGAGGGGCATCCAATACCGAGTCACGAACCCGGAACTCGGATTCGCGCTCGCCATCAGGAAGTCGACGCTGCCGAGAGTGCCGCGGAGCAGCACGGTTGCCAGCAGCGCCGCGAGCACCCACACCGCGGCCCGCCCGAGGCGTGGCTTCATGTGCAGTTGCACGCGCTTCCAGAACGCCCACGGGCGGGCGACGAGCCAGGCGGTCCGCGGCACGGCCCAGAGGCTTGGCCAGAAGCCGCGGGCGTGCTCGAAGAAGCCGCGGATGCGTTCGCGGTCTGGGAAGAACACGTCGCGCCATCGGAAGTGCAGGCCGCACTCGCTGCAGGTGCCGGTGGTCGGGCAGGACTCGGTGAAGGTGGCGATCGCGCCGGACTGGTCGTAGCCGCAGCGGGGGCAGCGCGGGGCGGCGGGGGCTTTGGGGCGCGGCATGCGCGCGCAGTGTAACGGCGGGAGGCCCCGGCGGGCGATCAGATCGGGAACGCTCCGGCGCTCGCCAGGAGATCGCCGATGGCAGACGTGGCGATGACGGCGACGACGCAGGCGACGAACAGCCACAGTTCCTTCGCGGGGAGGTTGAGTCGCTTGGCCGCGGCGTACCACCAGATCAAGAGCCACGCCACAAAGGCCGCCGCCAATCCAAACATGACACCCGCCCAGACAAACACCAGCACATCCTGGCGTGAGCCCGGAGCCGGCGGACCGATCAGCAGCGGCACCGAGACAGCGATTCCCGATACGGACAGAACCGCGGCGAGCGCGACGAGCGCGTAGAGCCACGCTCGGAGCAGCGTCCGAGGCCAGTCGGGGCATCTACTCGCCGGACCGGCCAGCACGGCGGCCACGACGGTGATGAGCAGCGTGCCGATCAGTGCGCCCGAGGCGAGGATTCGGAGGACATAGAGCTGTAGAGCGATCCACGCCGGGACCGTAACGCCGTGCCAGCCGAACGGTGTGTAGTTCGGAAACAGCTCGAGCAGCACCAACCAGATCGCGAGCGGGGCTGAAGCCGCGGCGGCGAGGAAGACGATTCGAGGCATGTGGACGGGCATGTGGCCCGAGACCCGGCGCCAGAATCCGGGCGGCCATGCCAACGCGCGGAGTGTGCCCACGAGGCGATGCCGGTCCTTCCACGATCCGTGTTCATAGGACCACGGCGGCGGCTTCATTTCGGCGAAGAGGTCCGACCAGCGGAAGTCCAGGCCGCACTCGCTGCAGGTGCCGGTGGTGGGGCAGGCGTCGGTGAAGGTGGCGATGGCGCCGGACTGGTCGTAGCCGCAGCGGGGGCAGCGCGGGGCGGCGGGGGCTTTGGGGCGCGGCATGCGGGGGGAGTCTATCAAGCGGCAGCGCGGGTCACAGCGACGCTGGGAGTGTCCGCGGCGAAGGAGTGTTAGAGCAGGAGGTCTCGCAGGGCGTATCCGACGAGTCTGTTGTTGACCGACGCGAAGACGGCCGCGGTGGCGATGAGCGAGACGGCGAACACGACGCACCACACCAGTCTCGGGCGCGGGAGGCGGAGGTAGGTGTGGCAGACCAGCCACCACCACCAACCGGCCCAGGCGATCCCGACGGCGAGCGTCGTTCTTTCGAGCCACGGCGGGGGGTGCTCCGAGGCGCCGGGGTACCAGGCGCGTGCGGCCTCGTACCACCGCGTGCCGAGGAGTCCGGCGTACCAGAGCGTCGCGACCAGCGCGAGCGGATAGGCGGACGCTCGGAGCAGGTGTGCGGGGCGGACTTTCGCGATCGCGCGGGTGTGCGGGAGCGCGAGCAGGAGCAGGGGCGCGAAGATGTGCAGGGCCGGGAGCCAGCGGGAGGGGACGCCGATCATGCTGGGGCGTTCGTCGCGCCACCATGCCTCGTATGTGACGGGGGCGACGGCGTCGACGATGTTCGCGAGCACGACCAGCGGTTTGCCGCCGTCGCTCACGATCGACCACGCGTCGCTCCAGGTGTTTTCGCCCACGTAGCCAACGAACGTTCCGTGGGAGGGTGGCCGGATGTCGTCCCCGAGGCGAGCGTGCCGGAGTTGGCACGCGACCCGACTGACGCCCGTGAACAGGTGCATCCCGATGAGGACGATCCCGAGCATCAGCCACAGCCGGCCGGGATGGACCGCGTGGGACATCCTGACGCGCGACCAGAACCGCGTGAGACCGGCAGTCATCAACAGCGACGCGATGAGCGGGCAGACGCCCGCCCCGCGGGCATGCTCGAACAGCCACGGGACGCGGCCGAACGCGGGGCTCAGCACGTCGCGCCATCGGAAGTCCAGGCCGCACTCGCTGCAGGTGCCGGTGGTTGGGCAGGCGTCGGTGAAGGCGGCGATCGCGCCGGACTGGTCGTAGCCGCAGCGGGGGCAGCGCGGGGCGGCAGGGGTCTTGGGGCGCGGCATGTGGGGGGAGTGTAATCGGAGATGCGTTCGGGGTGCGCCTCGGCGTGGCGGTGCGGGGGTGCTGGTGGCGGACCCCACGCTGGCGCGTGGGGCTCTGCTGGGCGGGCTCTCTAGAATGGGGGCATGTTCCGGCTTGCTCTGCCGTTTGTGGTGCTGGTGGTCGTGGTGGCGGCGGCGGTGCTGTCGGACAGGCCGCGGCCTCGGGCGGACTTCGTGTTCATCAATCGCGGCGATGTGACGACGCTGGACCTGCAGCGGATGTCGTGGCAGCAGGACCTGCGGGCGGCCCGGATCATCTTCCAGGGGCTGGTGTACTCGGACATCTTCACGCCGGACTACGAGGCCCGCCCGGCGGTGGCCGAGCGGTGGGAGGTGTCGGACGACGGGCTGACGTGGGTGTTCCACCTGCGGGATGACGCGAAGTGGTCCAACGGGGACGTGGTGCGTCCGTCGGACTTCGTGTTCTCGTGGCGGCGGGGGCTGCTGCCGGAACTGGCGTCGGACTACTTCAACTTCTTCGCGCTGATCCGGGGCGGGCGGGCGTTCTTCGAGTGGCGGATGGCGGCTTTGGAGGAGTATGCGGCGCGCCCGGCGGCGGAGCGGACGCGCGAGGCGGCCGACGCGCTGTGGGAAGAGACGCTTCGCCACTTCGATGAGACCGTCGCGGTGACGGCGGATGACGAGGCCCGGACGCTGACGGTCGTGCTCGAGAACCGCTGCCCGTACTTCCTGGATGTCGTGGCGTTCCCGTGCCTGTTCCCGGTGTACCCGCCGCTGGTGCGTCAGTACGAGCGGCCCGACGGGGAGACGGGGCGTTTGATCGCCGAGCACGGGTGGACCAAGCCGCCGCTGCTGGTGTCGAACGGGCCGTTCGTGCTGACCGAGTGGCGGTTCAAGCGGTACATGTGGTTCGAGCAGAACCCGCACTACTGGGACCGGGCGTCGCTGGGGGTGCGGACGATCATGAGCCCGTCGGTGGACGACAACAACGCGCAGGTGCTGGCGTTCCAGACCGGGGCGGTGGACTATGTGACGGAGGTCACGCCGGCGTACCGCGGCGACATGCTGGCCCAGAAGCTCGAGTTCTACGCCGAGCACGCCGAGGAGGTCGCGGCCCTGCGGGCCCAGGGGCTGGACCAGTTCGAGATCGACCGTCGCCTGCCGAACGACCCGCGGGCGCACATCCACGTGGTGCCGTCGTTCGGGACGTACTTCTACAACTTCAACTGCGAGCCGACGCTGGCCGACGGGCGCCCGAACCCGTTCGTGGATGAGCGGGTGCGCCGCGCGTTCGCGATGATGATCGACAAGGCGTCGCTGGTGAACGACGTGCGGCGGCTGACCGAGCCGGTGGCGCGGACGATCACGCCGCCGGGAGCCATCGCGGGGTACGAGTTGCCGGCGGGGCTGGCGTGCATTTCTGACTACGCCGAAGGCTCGGCGGAGCGGGCGGCGCTGATCTCGCAGGCCAAAGCGCTGCTCGCGGAGGCCGGGTACCCGGACCCGACGCGGTTCCCGACGGTGGACATCCTGTTCAACAAGGACGCGGGGCACGACCTTGTGGCCCAGGCGGTGGCGGAACTGGCAGGAGTTCCTGGGCGTGCCGGTCGTGCTGAACATGCGGGAGATCAAGGTCTTCAAGGACGACCTGACGAACCACAACTTCATGGTCAGCCGCGCGGGGTGGTACGCGGACTACGGCGACCCGACCACGTTCCTCGACCTGAACCGGACGGGCGATGGCAACAACGACCGGGCGTACTCGAACGCGGAGTACGACGCGTTGCTGGACGCCGCGGCGGCCGAGCCGGACCCGCAGACGCGCCTGGACATCCTGACGCGGGCCGAGCGGATCATTGTGGAGCGGGACCTGCCGATGGTGCCGCTGTTCCATTATGTGCTGCTGCAGACGTTCGATGCGCATCGGGTGTCGGGGATCTCGCCGCACCCGCGGAACGACGACTACATCTGGCTGGTGGACATGCTGGATGATGAGGTCGGGGCGAACGTGCCGCGGACGATGGGGGCACCGGGGGACGCTGATCGGGATGGAACGCGAAGGACGCGAAGGGACGCGGAGGTAGAGGATGGTGATGATGGCATAGGCGTTCTGGGTGTTGAACCGGCTTCGGGCTTGGAGGCAGTTTCAGCAAGTTGCGGCCCGAGCCAACTCCTTCCGCCCATCGCGTCCCTTCGCGTCCTTCGCGTTCCAATCCAATCGTTCGGAGCGGATCAGCCGGAGCCCGCCCCATGATCGCCATGATCGTCCGGCGGCTCCTGCAACTGCCGATCATCCTGCTGGTGATCTACACGACCACGCTGACGCTCGCGTGGGCGATCCCCGGCAATCCGCTGGACAAGCCCGACGGTCGGCGCCCCGCGCCGGAGGTGATCGAGGCGATGAAGGTGCAGTACAACCTGCACAACTACTCGACGTTCTACTTCTCGTACCTCGACAGCGTGACCGGCTTCGAGTGGGCCCGCGACGCGATCTCGGGCGAGCGGGCCAGAGTCGTCGAGGCGGCCCGCGAGGCCGGGCAGGCCCCGCCCGAGCGGTACGTGTTCGACATGGGCCCGTCGCTGCAGTACCGCGACCGGCGGGTCAACGAGATCGTGACGGGTTCGCTGCCGGTGTCGATCACGCTCGGGGCCGCGGCGATTCTGATCGCGCTGGTTACGGGCGTGGCTGCGGGGGTCGTGGGGGCGGTGCGTCCGAACAGCATGGCGGACGTCTCGACGCTGCTGGTGGCGCTGGTGGGCATCAGCCTGCCGTCGTTCGTGACGGGCACGGTGCTGCTGGTGATCTTCTCGGTGTGGCTGCAGGTGTTCGCGATCGCGCAGTGGGGCTCGCTGCAGGACATGATCCTGCCCGCGGTGATGCTGTCGCTGCCGTTCGCGGCCTACATCGCCCGCCTGACCCGCATGGGCATGATCGACGCGCTCGGGGCCGACTACATCCGCACGGCCCGGGCCAAGGGCGCCTCCAACATGTCGCTGCACCTGCGCCACGCGCTCAAGAACGCGTTCCTGCCGGTGCTGTCGTACCTGGGCCCGGCCGCGGCGTACGCGATGACCGGCTCGTTCGTGGTCGAGCGTGTGTTCAACGTGCCGGGGATCGGGCAGCACTTTGTGTCGGCGGTGCAGAACAAGGACCTGTTCCTGATCATGGGCGTGGTGCTGGTGTTCGCGACGATGCTTATCTTCTTCAACCTGGCGGTGGATTTGATGTATCGGTGGATCGATCCGAGGATCGAGCAGTGAGTGGGGAAGAGTCAGAGGGACAGAGGGACAGAGGGACAGAGGGACAGAGGGACAGAGGGACAGAGGGAGTGGGAGGCGAGCCGGTGGGGTTGGCGAACGCGACGCGCAAGCGAGTGATGGCTCGTCGTCCGGCGGCGAGTCACTCCACGGTCGAGGCCGTGCCGCACTCCGGGCAGACGCCGGCGGGGATCCCGCGGAGGTCGTATCCGCAGGCTTGGCATTGCCACGCCGGGCGTCGGCGGGCAACGCGTGCCAGGGGCCGCCACGGGAACACGATGGGGGCGGCGAGCAGGGCGAGGGCCGTGACTGTGTTTTGGAGGTAGCCGAGGGGGAGCGGGTTCGCCTCGACGACGTTCCCGACCGCCACTTCGTTGGCGAGTGTTGCCAAACCCGGTTCTGCCGATGTAGCGAGGGATTCGAGAAACGCCTTGCGTGCTTCGGGGGGCGGGTCTGCGACGACTGAGGAATAGTCGGCCCATTGGAAGAAGACTCCGGCGACCCGATGTCGCGTGGCAACTGCGAAGTAGCCGTAGTTCCACGATCGGTCGTACGTTCTCCCCAGAATGGCGGCTTCGCGCTGTTCGGCTGACCACCGGTCTGATGTGAGGTGTTCGAAGTACTCGGCACGGTCAACGATCTGCCACTGGCCGTCGGAATCGGGTATCAGAATCGCTTGGTACGGACTCGCAGTGTTGATACGGGCACGGGGCCACCCCCTGAGCCAGGTTCCGACGACGGAGCGCCGTCCCGGGCGTGCAGGCAGCGACCAGGCACTCGCGGCGACGAACAGCAGCAACGCCGCGCTGGTCGCGACGGGGATGAGGATGCTTGCGGGTTTGCGCCGGGTGGTTGTCATGCGTCGGTCGTTTGCCCAGGAGCGCTGACGGACTGCGCACCGCCGACGACCAGAGTGCCCGTGCCGCACTCCGGGCAGACGCCGCTGGGAAGCCCGCGGAGGTCGTAGCCGCAGGACTGGCACTGCCACGGGCGGCGTCGGAGGGCCCGGATGCCTTCGCGGATCCACTCCGCGGCCCCCCGCCACGGAAACACCAGGGGCGCGCCGATGGCGCACGCGATCGTGACCGTGTTCAGGATGTAGCCCGCCGGCAAGGCGTACGTTCGGTTGCGATCGCCGAGGATGAGGGCGTCCCACTCCCGGCCCACATAGCCGTTGAAGTGCAGGTCCATGAACGCACGCCTCGCGCCGGTCGGCGCCGGGCGGAGCGGGTATCGCCCGCCGATCTCGCGGAACTCGATTCGGGTCCGATCGGTGGCGATTGTCGGCCACAAGAGCCCTTCGCGGCGGATGTCCGGACGGAACGCGGCCAACATCGGGCGAGGGCCACTCGCCGTCGCGTCCACACCCTCGAAGTCGAACGAACCGAAGTGCACCGCGTGCCACTGGTCACCGTCGACCGGCTCGACGACTGCCATCCGGACGGAGATAGACCCACGTGGTCGCTTCCATCCTCTGAGCCAGTACCCGACTTCGGATCGATTCTCCGGTGACGTTGGGAGCGCCAGGAAGCTAACCCCAACGACGAACGACATCGCCACTGCGACGCCCACCCGCGTGCCCAACCCCAACTCTCGCACCCATCGGACAACCCGGCGCATACCACCCCCGACGCACCCACCGCCCCCAAGTTTCCTTTCCCTCCGCCCCTCCGCCCCTCTGCCCCTTCGCCCCTTCGCCCCTTCACCCCTGACTCCCTTCCCCAGTATCCTCCCCACATGCCCGACGTGACCGTCTTCGACCACCCCCTGATCCAGCACAAGCTCACGTGGATGCGCGACCGGTCGCTCTCGGACCGCCCGTTCCGGGCCCTGATGGCCCAGATCGCGGGGCTGATGGTGTTCGAGGCCACGCGGACGTTCCCGACGATTGATGTGGACGTGGACACGCCCTTGCAGCGGACGCTCGGCAAGCGGATCGTGGCCCGGATCACGGTGGTGCCGGTGCTGCGGGCGGGGCTGGCGATGGCCGAGGGGATCCTGGACATCATGCCCGAGGCGCGGGTGGGGCACCTGGGCATGGTGCGCGACGAGGCGACGCTCAAGCCGCGCCCATACTGGAGAGCCGCCTGCCGCGACCTGGCGGCGGGGCCGGTGCTGTTGGTTGACCCGATGCTGGCCACTGGCGGCTCGGCGTGCGAGTCGATCGGCGTGCTGCGCCGGGCCGGGGCGCGGGACCTGCGGTTCATCTGCCTGGTCGCGGCCCCGGAGGGCGTGGCGCGACTCCAGAAGGAGCACCCGGACGTGCCAATCTATGCCGCGGCGGTGGACGAGCGGCTCAACGAGCGCGGGTACATTCTGCCGGGCCTCGGCGACGCGGGGGATCGGCTGTACGGGACGGATTGACGCGACCTCGAAAAGGCAAAGAACCGGACTCACCGCAGAGACGCCGAGGACGCAGAGGAAGACAAGGGCGGCTTGATCCGATGGGTGCGTCAACGTGCGGACACGCGGCCAATCCTCCCACACCGATTGCCTTCCTCTGCGCCCTCGGCGTCTCTGCGGTGAATCCCCTCTGCGATGAATCCCCTCTGCGGTGAGTCCCCTCTGCGGTGAGTCCCCTGCAGCGCATCCGACCGATCACCCGAGCGCCGCCCGCATCCGCCGGATCGCCTCGTCCAGCACCGCGTCGGTCTTGCAGAACGCGAAGCGGACCAGGTGGCTCCCGCCTCCCGGCGTGTGGTAGAACGCGCTCGGCGGGATGGCCGCGACGCCGACCTCCGTGATCAAACGCCGGCACAGTTCAACATCCGTGTTCGCGCCGAGGCGCTCACTGACGCGCCCAGGTGGTCGGCCATGATGAAGTACGTGCCGCTCGGCGTGAACACCTCGAAGCCCAGCGAGGCCAGGCCGTCCGCCAGTCGATCGCGCTTGCGGGCGTAGTCGGCCACGAGGTCGGCGATGTAGGCGTCGCCGCGCTCGATCGCCGCGCCCGCGGCGTGCTGGAGAGGCGTGGCGATCGCGTACGTCAGGAACTGGTGGGCCGCCCGGACGCCCGCGATGAGCCGCCCCGGCCCGACGGCCCAGCCGATCTTCCACCCCGTCAGGCTGAACGTCTTGCCCAGGCTCGAGAGCGTGATCGTCCGCTCCCACATGCCCGGCAGGCTGGCAAGGCGGATGTGCGGCTCGTCGGGCTCGAACACGAGCCGCTCGTACACCTCGTCGGTGATCGCGATCAGGTCGTGCTCGCGGCACAGCGACGCGATCAGGCCCAGTTCGGCGCGCGAGAACACCTTGCCCGTCGGGTTGTGCGGCGTGTTGACGACGATGAAGCGGGTGCGGGGCGTGATTGCGGCCCGCAGGTCGGCCGGTCGAACCAGAAGCCGCGGGTGGCGAGCGGCTTTGAGCCGTCGGCGGGCTTCGCGCTGGGCGGGCGGAGCGGGACGAAGCGGGGTACGCCGCCGCCCATCGCCACGCACGCGCGATACGAGTCGTAGAACGGCTCGAACAGGACCACCTCGTCGCCCGGCTCGCACAGGCCCAGGAACGTTGCGGCGATGGCCTCGGTGCAGCCGCTGGTCACGCACACCTCGCGGGCCGGGTCCAGGTCGCGGGCCTCTTCGTTGGCCCAGACGCCGGCGATGGCGCGGAGCAGGGGCGGCACGCCGATCATCGGGGCGTACTGGTTGTGCCCGGCGGGGACGCTTGCGCTGGAGTTCTGCGCGAGCGGGCGTCGGGGCGGATGGCCTCGCATGCGGCGTCGCGGACAAAGGCCGGGCCGTCGAAGTCGGGGAAGCCCTGGCCAAGGTTGACGGCGCTGTGCTCGATCGCCAGGCGCGTGATCTCTGCGAAGACGGTCGTGCCGAAGGGGGCGAGGCGTCGTTGCGGCCACGCGGTTGGCTGTCGAACCGGCTGAGGGGGCTGGCGGATGGCGCGAAGCAGCGTGGCTGCCGGGTTTCGGCGTCGGCGTCGCGGGGTTCATCCCGCCACGATAGACGGGCGACGCCGGCGGGGGCGAAGGCGGCGGCGAGGGCGAGACAGGGCGCGGCGGCGGGCGCCGGGATCACCTTCACCGACGCCGCGACGTAGGTCGTCGGGACCTCGATGAACGCGGGACTGACGGCTGGAGTGGGGTAGACGCGGAGGTTGGGCGCGAGCGAGGCCGCCTGGAACCGGAACTCGTACTCGCCCGGCGCGCGGCGGGGGCCGTCCAGTCAAAGCCGATGAAGTCGATGCCGTTCGAGTTGCCCGACGGCGGAACAATGAACCCGCCGGTGAACACCCAGGGGACGACCGCGATGTCGATGCCGAGCAGGTCGTCGCCGCTGAACGTGCCCAGGTTGACCAAGGTGCCCTCGAAGTAATCCGAGTATCGGTTGGTCGACACCCCCTCGCCGCCGCCAGCTGTCAGCGGCACGACGAGCATGTCGCCGGTGATGCCCGCCATCTGCCCCCCGCCCTGCCACGACACCCGAGTCCGCATCCGCAGCGTCTGCCCCGGCTCGATGGCGGCGACCGGCGCGCCCGTCGTTGGATCAGTCAGGTTCGTGACGACCAGCGCCGACGGCTGCGCGGCCGCGAGGCCACACAGCGCGAGCGGAACAACGCCGGCGATCACGCAACGGAACACGCAGCGGTTCATCGTGGGCTCCTGTTCGACAGGTCCTGGAACGGGCGACGCGAGCGGCGCGGCGCAAACACCGCGGCCGCGCCGCCGACCAGCAGCACACCCGGCGCGGGCACGACGGTGAGCGTCGCCGGCGTGTACGTGGTCGCGGCCAGGCTGAACGCGGGCGACGCCATCGTCTCGTAGATCCGCACAGACTCCCGCCCGGCGGCGGGTGCGAACCCGAACCGGTAGTCGCCGGGGGTAGCCGGGGCCGTCCAGTCGTATCCCACCAGCGCGATCCCCGTCGACTGGAACGCGACGGGGTGGCAGAGTCCGGTCAGGCAGAACACCGGCGCCACGTCGAGGCCGAGCACGTCGTCTCCGACGACGGCGCCGAGCACGATCGTGCCGCCGGGGTCGAACTCGGAGAACACGCCGGAAACCAGCCCATCGGCCCCGCCCGAAACCAGCGGCGTGGCGAGCAGGTCCCCCGCGATGCCCGCCAGTTGCGAGCCCGGCAGATCCCACGACACGATCGTGCGCACGCGGACCGTCTGGCCGGGCGCGATGGACGAGACCGGCGTGCCCGACGTGGGATCGGTCAGACCCGTGGCGACCAGCGCCGACGGCTGGGCGTGGGCAAGGCCCGCGAACATGGTCGATGCGAGCGCGATGCCCGCGTTCATCATGATGTCTCGCCTCATCGCGGCCTCCGGAGTTCGAGTTCGGCAACAACCCGGCGCGACCGGCGCGCCACAAAAACCGCGGCCGCGCCGAACACCGCGGCCACCCCCGGCGTCGGCACGACCGTCAGCGTCGCGGGCGTGAACGTCGTGTCCGCCTCGGTGAACGCGGGGCTGGAGAGCGTGGGGAACAGGCGGAGGTTCGGGACGGTGGCGGGCGATCGCCAGTCGATGCTGATCGGGCCGAGGTAGTCGGTCGGCGCGGTCCAGTCGTAGGACACCAGCGGGCCGATCAACCCCGTGCCGCCGCCGCCCGGCGGGGGCCAGGGGTAGCACCACATGCCGAACGGCGGGATGATGGCGAACTGCAGGCCCGTGATGCCGCCGCCGGCGACCTGCCCCCAATTGACCAGCGCGCTCTGGGGGAAGATGCTCGTCACGTTGGAGGCCGCGCCGACGCCCGGCGTCGGGCCAAGGTCGCCCTGCAGCCCGGCGAACCAGGCGGAGGCCGGCTCCCACTCCACAAGCACATCCATGCGGACGGTCTGGCCCGGTTCGATCAGGCCGTCGGGGTCGTCGTGGACGACGGTGACGGAGGCTGTTTCGGCCCAAGCGAGCGGGGCGAAGGCTCCGGCGAAGCCGAGGAACGCCGCGGTCGCGGCCAGGCGGGAGATCGCGGCCTTGTGGATCATCGTGGCTGCCTCCGTGTGGCAAGGACCACGAGCGAGAACACGCCGACCGTGCCGACACTCGGGGCCGGGGTGACGGTGATTATCGCGCCGATGTAGGTCGTGGCGATCTCCGAAAACAGCGGCGACGCCGGGTGGAGGTACGCCCGGAAGTTCGGGGCCGCGGCCTTGGGCTGGAACCGGAACTCGTAGTCGCCCGGCTCGGACGGGGCCGTCCAGTCGAACCCGATGAAGTCGATGCCGTCGGCGTTCCAGGTCGGCGGTGTCAGGAACCCGCCGGTGAAGAAGGCCGGCGTGACGGCGATGTCGATGCCCACGACGTCGTCGCCGGAGAACGCGCCCAGGTTGACCAGCACGCCGGGGGTGTACTCGGAGACGCGATTGCTTGATGCGCCGACCCCGCCGCCGGGAGTCAGCGGCGTGACCAGCATGTCGCCCGCGATGCCGGCCATCTGCGTTCCGAGCGGCTCCCACGAGACGGTCGTCCGCATCCGCACGGTCTGGCCGGGAGCGATCGCCGAGACGGGCGTGCCCGCAAGAGGATCGGTGAGCGTGGTGACAACCACGGCCGATGGCTGCGCTCGGGCAAGCCCCGTCAGCGCGATCGACGCCGCGACAGCCGCGAGTATCCGCATGGCGACCCTCCGCCCACACCCCACGCCGAGAACGCCAGCCTAACGCCCTGAGTCACCCGTTGCAAGGCCCCTGATCGGGTGGCTCGCCACGCCTCCCGCGGGCCCAAGCGGCTTCCGCTGCCGCCGCGAGCGGCGCGCGCCGCGCCGCTCTTCCCTTCCCGCCCCCTACCATCGCGGCCCGTTTCCGAACTCCCCATCCCACGCCCGCCCCTCGCGAGACTCCCCCATGGAAGCCGGCATCGTCGGTCTGCCCAACGTCGGCAAGAGCACCCTGTTCAACGCCCTGACCGCCGCCGGGGCGCTCGCGGCCAACTACCCCTTCGCCACCATCGAGCCGAACGTCGGCGTCGTGCCCGTGCCCGATCCGCGCCTGGCGGCCATCAACCAGCGCATCACGACGCAGAAGATCGTGTCCGCGTCGCTCCGTCTGGTCGACATCGCCGGCATCGTCAAGGGCGCCAGCGAGGGCGCGGGCCTGGGCAACAAGTTCCTCTCCCACATCCGCGAGGTCGACGCGATCGTCCAGGTCGTCCGCTGCTTCCAGAACGCGCCGGGCGGCGAGGAGATCACGCACGTCGACGGCTCGGTCGATCCGATCCGCGACATCGAGACGATCGAGACCGAACTGGCCCTGGCCGACCTGCAGACCATCGAGAGCGCGCTGCCCAAGGCCGAGCGGGCCGCCCGCAGCCGCGACCCGGAGGCGATCGCGCGACTCTCGGTGCTGCAGAAGGCCCAGCCCGTGCTCGACGCGGGCAAGCCGGCGCGGACGATCACGCTCTCGGACCCCGCCGAGCAACTGGCCCTCCGCGGCCTCGGGCTGCTGACCGCCAAGCCGATCCTCTATGTGATGAACGTCGACGAGTCCGACGCGACCGGCCAGAGCGAGATGTGCCAGAAGGTGCGGGCCTACGCCGCGGCCCACGACAGCGAGGCCGTGCCCGTGTGCGCCAAGATCGAGAGCGAACTGTCCGAACTCGACGACGCGGACCGGCGCGAGATGCTCGAGAGCATGGGGATGGCCGAGCCGGCGCTGGCGTCGCTGGCGCGGGCGGCGTACCGCCTGCTGGGCCTGCAGTCGTTCTACACCGCCGGGCCGAAGGAGATCCGGGCCTGGACGATCCCGGCGGGGGCCAAGGCGCCCCAGGCCGCGGGCGTGATCCACACGGACTTCGAGCGCGCGTTCATCCGCGCGAACGTGTACTCCGTGGCCGACCTGGAAGCACTCGGGAGCGAAGCCGCGATCAAGGAGAAGGGCAAGATGCGGGTCGAGGGCAAGGAATACGTCATGCGCGACGGCGACGTGTGCCACTTCCTCACCAGCGCGTAAGACTCAGGGCTCTTCGGGAAGAAGCGCCCGCCACGTCGCGGCCTTCTCGGCATACCCCTGCCCCGGCTCGGCGGCCTCCCACGCCTCGTACAACTCCGCGAGATTGCGGTGGTTGATCTGCTTGGTCCGGTCGGGCACGCCCTGGGCCGTGTTGTAGATCCGCTCGGTCTCGAGCAGCGCGGCCTCGGCCTCGGCGAACCGGCCCGCCGCGACCAGCGCCGAGCCGTGCATGTTCCGCATGATCCCCAGCGTAAAGTTGTCCGGGCCGAAAACCCGCTCGTAGCGAACGACGGCGTCCTCCATGATCGGCACGGCCTCGGCCTTGCGGTCGTGGCGGACCAGCAGCCCCGCCACGTTGGCCCACGCGATGATCGTGTCCGGCGAATCGGCCCCCATGCGGGCCTCGAACCGCGCGGCCAGGTCCCGGTACAGCGCCTCGGCCGCCTCGATGTTGCCCAGTTGCTCCTCCACGCGGGCCAGATTCGTCGTCACCCTCATCGTGTCGGGGTCGTCCGGGCCAGACACGCGGGCCTTGGTCTCCGCCGCCTCGCGCACGTAGGGCTCGGCGTCGGCCCAGCGGCGCAACTGGATCAGCAGCGTGCCGTACTGGTACACCAGGCTCTGCGTGTCGCTGTGGTCCGAGCCGAGCACGGCCCGCGCCGTCTCGATGCCCGAGACGTACATCGCCTCGGCCTCCTCGTTCTGGCCCATGACCCGCAGGTGGTTGGCCAGGAGCGTGAGCGCCGAGATGGTCTCCCCGCTCGACGCCCCCAGCAGCCGCACGCGCGTCTCGTACGCCGAGCGCAGGTACGGCTCGGCCTCGGCCAGTCGCCCGGTCCGGCTGAACAGGCGGCCCAGGTTGAGCCGCGCCCGGATCGTGGTCGGGTGCTCCGGGCCGAGCGTCCGCAGGCACCGGTCCAGCGCGTCGCGGTACCGCGCCTCGGCCACCTCGAATTGCGAGAGATTCTCGAGCAGCGCGACGTACACGCCGATCGCCTCGAGCGTCTGCGGGTGGTTCTCACCCCGGACGCGCCGGAACCCCTCCATCGCCGTTTCGAGCAGCGGACGCGCGGCGTCGTAGTCCCCCTGGTTCCGGTGCAGCGAGCCCAGGTTCGAGGTCCACACCAGCACGTCCTTGTCGTCGGGGCCGAAGGCCGCCAGCCCGGTCTCGTAGGCCTCCTGCCACAGCGGCAGAGTTTCCTCGACGCGTCCCGAGCGGAGCAGGATGTGCCCCAGCATGTTCACGGCCGACAGCGTCCGCCGATCGCTGGCGCCCAGCACGGCGCGGCTCCGGTCCACCGCCTCGCGGAGCATCGGCTCGGCCAACGCGTACTGCCCCGAGGCCCGGTAGTGGTCCGCCAGCGCCACCATCGCCGCGATCGTCCCCGGATCGTCCGGTCCGAGCGTGGCCCTCCGTTGCCCGAGCGCGTGCACGAGCATCGGCTCGGCTTCCTCGTACCGCCCCCGAGCGCTGAGCATGCTCGCTACGTCGAGTTCAGACCGGAGCGTGTCCGGGTGGTTCTCGCCGAGCAGCCGCCGGCGCGCACCGAGAGCGGCGAGGCCCTCCTCCAGCGCTGCATCCGCCAGACCAAGGTTGTTGTACTGCTCGGCCAGTGTCGCCCGCAGCGACGCGTCCACGAGCGGCTGGTCGCCGAACCGCTCGCCGATCGCCGCCACCGAGGGCGATAGCACGACGCCATCGATCATCTCCGCGGCCGTGTCCGTCGCGTTCACACGCGCCAGTTCCAGCGCGAACGCCGCGGCACGGGTCGTCCGCTGGGCCTGGTCCACGCCCTCTCGCTCCAGGGCCGCGTCGTACCGCTCCAGGATGCGCCGCTGCAGCGTCGCGCCCGCGTCCGTCGCGTCGACCTGCCCCAGCATCTCGGCCTGGAACGCCGAGACGCGCTCGAGTTGCTCGGCCCGCTCGGCGGTCTGACGCTCGGCCTCGATCGCCCGCTCGGCCGCCTCGTCCGCTTCCACGCGGGCCCGCGACTCGCTCTGGGCCGCGGCGACCGCCTGGGCCGCCTCGAAGTCGGCACGCCCCTTCTCGTCCAGCGCCCAGACCAGCCCCGCAGAAGTCCCCACCATGCCGAGGACCAATGCCACCGCCACCGCGCCCACCCCAATGGCCGCGGCCCGGTGGCGCGACACGAACTTGCTCACCCGATACGCCGTGCTCGGCGGGGCCGCCACCACCGCCCGCCCGTCGAGGAAGCGCCGGACATCCTCGCCCAGGGCCCCGGCGGTGCCGTACCGGCGAGCCCGGACCTTGTCCATCGCCTTCATCACGATCCAGTCGAGTTCGCCCCGCAGCAGCGTGTCCAGGCGGGACGGCTCGGTCTGGCGCTGCCTGGCGATCTGCTCGCGCGTCTCGGCGCTCTGGCTCAGGCGCGTGCTGGGCTTGGGCGGCTCGACCTCGCGGATGATCCGCTGGATCTCCCCGTACGCCGCCGAGCGAAGATCACGCGACGCGAACGGCGTCGTGCCCGTGAGCAGTTCGTACAGCAGCACGCCCAGCGAGTAGATGTCGGTCCGCGTGTCGATGTCCAGCGAGCCCTCGGCCTGCTCCGGGCTCATGTACTCCGGCGTGCCGATCAGTTGGCGGTGCTGGGTGAACAGCGTCTTCTCGGTCAGGCGCGAGTCGATGGCCTTGGCGATGCCGAAGTCGATGACCTTCGCCGCCGGCTTGTCGTCCTGGGTCGCGACCAGGATGTTGCCGGGCTTGATGTCGCGGTGGATGACGCCCTTGGTGTGGGCGTGCTGGACCGCCGAGCAGATCTGCGCGAACAGTTCGAGCCGGGCCGGGATGCTCAGGGCGTTGCGGTCGCAGTACGCCGCGACGTCCTGGCCCTTGCACAGTTCCATCACGAAGTACGGGCGACCCAGGTCGGTCGCCCCGGCGTCGAACACCTTGGCGATGTTGGGATGGTCCATCAGCGCCAGGGCCTGGCGCTCCTGCTCGAACCGGGCCACCACCTGGCGGGTGTCCATCCCCGCCTTGATGATCTTGAGCGCCACCCGCCGCTGCACCGGCTCGCGCTGCTCGGCCACCCACACCCGACCGAACCCGCCCTCGCCGATCAGTTCCAGCAGGCGGTACCGCCCGATCTGGTCGCCCTGGTGCTCGTCGGGCGGCTCCCACACGCCCGAGCCCTCGCCGCCCGTGATCGTCGGCGCGTCGGCCACGTGCTGGCGCACCCGCTCGTGCAGCGGGCCCATGCCCCCCGACAGCGTGGCGAACACGCTGGGCTCGTCGCGCATGTGCAGCATCTGCTCGACCAGCACGCGCAGTTCGGCATCCCCGGCGCACCGCTGCTCGACCAGGGCCTCGACCTGGTCCGCCGGCACGCGGCTGGCCTCCAGGAACACCGCCGCCGCCACTTCGAACCGCTCGCGTTGGTCCATCGCCTCGCCCCGGGCCGCGCCCGAGCGGGTTCCTCGGGGCGGGCGTGGAGTGTACGAGACGCGCCCCGCGTGCGGCATCGCGAGGCGCCGGTCGCGCCGCCGGCGCGACGCAAACCACCCGCTCGCGTCGCCGCCGCCCGCAAGCCCGCTACCCTCCCGGTTCCCCAGGAGGTCCCATGCCCGATCGTCGATACATCGCGGATTTCGGCGTGTCCGAGCGCGTCGAGGGCGCGTTCGCCATCTCCAACGCCCAGATGGGACGCACCCGCAACGACAAGCCCTACCTCCGCTGCCTGCTGTCCGACAAGACCGGCGAGGTTTCCGGGCGGATGTGGTCGATCGAGGAGGCCCAGTTCCGCCGCCTGCCCACAGAGGGCTTCGTCTACGTCGAGGGCGAGACCCAGGCCTACCAGGGCGACATGCAACTGATCATCCACAGCATCGACCCCATCGACCCCACGCCCGAGCAGATGGGCGAACTGCTGCCCTCGACCGACAAAGACGTCGGCGCGATGTTCGAAGAGGTCCGCACGCTCCTCGCCACTCTGGCCCACCCCGCGGCCAAGGCCCTCGCAAACGAGTACCTCACCGACGAGTTCCTCATGGACCAGTTCCGCCGCGCCCCCGCGGCCAAGAGCATGCACCACGCCTACCTCGGCGGCCTGCTCGAGCACACCCTGCAACTGCTCAAACTCGCCGACGCCGTTTGCCCGCTCTACCCCAAACTCAACCGCGACATCGTCGTCCTCGGCCTCTTCCTGCACGACCTGGGCAAGACCCGAGAACTCAAGTTCGACCAGACCTTCGCCTACTCCGACCGCGGCGAACTCATCGGGCACATCGTCGAGGGCGCCATCATGCTCCACGACAAGGCCCAGCAGGTCATGACCAGCCAGGGCCTCCGCCTGCCCCCGGGCATGCTCACCGTCCTCCAGCACATCATCCTCAGCCACCACACGCTGCCCGAGTACGGCGCGGCCAAGGTGCCCTCGACCCCCGAGGCCGTGCTCGTCTCAATCCTCGACAACCTCGACGCCAAGACGACCATCGCCACCGAGGCCGCCCGACCGTCCCGCGCAAAGGCAGTCGAACTCGGCGGGAACTTCACGGACCGGCACTGGGCGCTGGGGACGAAGATGTACCGCCCGAACGTGCTGGAGTAGGCAAGCCGCCCGCGCACGCAAGCGTCGCCCGCCCGACTCCACAAGACGTGTCCAGACGCCGGACCTGAGGCCCTGCGAAGGTCCGGGTCGAACAACAGAGGGCGCTGTCAGCCGCCCTCGCGTTCACCATCCGATCGCGTGACACCGCCGTCCACCCCGACGACGATCACGTCGTACCCCGGAATCCGCGCGATCAGGTCCCGCCCCCGCTCGGCCCCCATCACGCTCACCGCCGTCGCCAGCGCGTCGCACAGCATCGCGTCCGGGCCCACGACCGTGACCGCGTTCATCCCCACCACGCCCCGCCCGCGCTGCGGGTCCAGGATGTGCGACTCGCGCACGACCTCGCCGTCATCGCCCAGCACCTCGACCGCCTGCTCCCCATCGCCCGAGGTCGATACCGCCGCGTGCGACAGCACCAGCACCCGCGCGCCCTCCGGCGAAGGTACCGCGATGCGCCACCCCTCCCGCCCCGCCGGCGGCTCGCCCACCGCGATGTCCCCGCTCACATCCACGCACGCCGCCGCCAGCCCGTGCGACGCCAGCACCGCCAGCGCCTCGCGTGCCGCGTACCCCTGCGCGATCCCGCCGAGATCGATGACGACACCCTCGCGCCGCAGCCGCACCGTACCCCTAACCAGGTCGATCACGACGTGCCGGAACCCCACCAGCGACCGCGCCCGCGCGATCTCCGCTTCGCTCGGCGTCCGACCCTGGCGCCCCGCCTCGCGCCACAGGTGCGTCACCGCGCCGATCGTCGCATCGAACGCCCCGCCGCTGGCCATCGACACCCGCTCGGCACAATCCAGCATCGCCAGCAGATCCCCGGACACCGCCACCTCGGCCCCGGCCGGCTCGCGGCACAGCCTCATCACCTCGCTCGAAGCCCGCCAGTCGCTGGCCACATCCTCGATCGCCGCGATCCGCGCGAACGCCACCGCCGCCCCCCGCGTCGCGGCCACCGCATCTTCCGACCAGATCAGGATCCGGACCTCGACCCCCATCAGCAGGCGAATAAACTCGTGGCGAACGGGCGTCGCGAAGGGTTGATCAGACGGCGGCAGATCGCCCGCTGCCCGCCGCGATTCATCGGCCGCCGATTCCGCCGCCCCCTGTCCCATCGCCCGCCCACCGAGCACCACCATGCCCGACAGCACCGCCGCCCGCCCCAGCCTCGTCCACCTCGCAGCCATCGGCGCGATCGTTGGCCTCGCCGCCGCCACCGTCTCGGCCCAGCCCGCCCACGCCCCGTCCCTCCCCGCGCCCGCCGACGCCGAGCCGCTCGAACCGATCACCATCACCATCCCCGGCACCGCCATCGATCTCACGCTCATTCCCCTGCCCGCCGGCAGCCTCACGTACGCCGAGATGGACCACCTCGACCGCCCCATTAAGGCCGACATCGAGCCCTTCTACATCGCCACGACCGAGATCACCTGGGACCTCTACGACGTGTTCGTCTTCGCTCTCGACCAGCCCGACCCCACGACTCCCGACGACGCCGACGTCGTCGCCCGACCCAGCAAGCCCTATCTCCCGCCCGACCGCGGCTTCGGGCACGCCGGCTACCCCGCCCTCTCCATGACCCACCACGCCGCCGAGCAGTTCTGCATTTGGCTCTCGAACAAGACCGGCTTGGCCTTCCGCCTGCCGACCGAGAACGAGTGGGAGTACGCCTGCCGCGCCGGCGCCGACACCGCCTACTGCTTCGGCGACGACCAGCGCGAACTCGCCGACCACGCCTGGTACATAGATTCGGCCGACTGGACCACCCACCCCGTCGCCACGCTCGAAGCGAGCGCCTTCGGCCTCTTCGACATGCACGGCAACGCCGCCGAGTGGGTCAACGGTCGCGATGGCACGCCCCTGGTTGCCGGCGGCTCGTACCTCGACGAGGCCAACGCCGTCGCCGCCAACAGCCGCGAACGCCAGACCCGCGACTGGCAGGCCAGCGACCCGCAGATCCCGCGCAGCCGCTGGTGGCTGGCGGATGCGACGCACGTGGGGTTCCGGGTGGTGTGCGACGGGCCGATCGAGCGGGACGACGAGTAGCGCGGGGCACGAGATCCAGAACTCGATGCCTCGATGCCTCCTGCCTCGATGCCTTCCCCGCCATCATCGCATCATGATCGGACCACTCGGTCCCGATCGCGCTCCGGAAGCCATCCCCGAAACCGACGCCACCCACCCCCCAACAACACCGATGGCATGACCGCCATCCTCCGCCCCATCCTCGCCTTCCTGACCGCCCGGGCCGCCCGCCTCCGCTACCCCGCGCTCACGGCCATCGCCGCCGCCGTCTTCCTGCTCGACCTGGTCATCCCCGACATCGTCCCGCTCGCCGACGAGATCCTCCTCGGCCTCATCACCGCGGCCCTGGCCTCCTGGAAGACCGACCGCCCCGCCAAACCAACCCATCGCCGCGCACCCACACCCCACGCCACCGCGTAGCACCGGGGGCGCCTCTCCGAGTCCCCATGCCTTCCTCGGCGCCCTCTGCGTCTCTGCGGTGAGTCCCTTCCCCATCCGCCGCGCTACTCCCCGCCCTGGTACCACAGCGGCCCGCCCGGCCCCAACTCAACCCCCGTCTGCATCCACACCAGCAGCATCACGATCCACATCACGCCGAACGCAACGCTGTACGGGATCATCATCGAGATGATCGTCCCCAGCCCGCTCCGCGGCGCGTACCGCTGGGCGACCGCCAGGATAATCACGATGTACGCGTTCATGGGCGTGACCATGTTCGTGCACGAGTCGCCGACCCGATACGCCGCCTGCGTCAGCGCCGGGTGGATCCCCACCAGCATGAACATCGGCACAAAGATCGGCGCGAACATCGCGAACTTCGCGCTCGACGACGCGATCAGCAGGTTGAACAGCATCACCACCAGGATGAACACGACCATCAGCAGCTCCCGCGGCATGTCGAGCGCCACCAGCGCCTCGCCGCCGGAATAGGCCAGCATCTGGTCCATCCGCGAGTACTTGAAGTACTCGATGAACTGGGCCGCGAAGAACGACAGCACGATCACCGGCGCCATGCTCGCCATCGTCTCGGTCATCAGCCGCACGCTCCCCGCCGCGCTCGTGACCGTCCCCGCCCCCGCCCCATAGGCCATCCCCGGCAGCACAAACAGGAAGAACAGCGCCGGAACGATCGACTCGATCCACCGGTCGGCGTGGTCGTCGGTGCCCGGCATCCCCCGCTCGGCGCTGCTCAACCGGCGCAGGCCCAGCACCGCCGCATCATCGTCCGCCTCCGCCGCCGCGATCGTCGCCGCCTCTCGCCCCTCACTCGCCAGCAGCGCCCGCAGCGCATCGAGATCCTCGCGAACCTCCGTGTTCGGCGCGATGTACCGCCGCGCATCCCACTCGGCCAGTTCCCGCACCATCCCGTGCGTCACCACCCGCCCACCCACATACGCCTTGTCGTCCAGCGGCGCATTGGGCGTGGCCCACATCGCCACGAACACCCCCGTCGACACCGCCAGCACCACCGACGCCCACGCCAGCCCCTTCCGCTCCGCGGGCGTCATCGTCCGCGCCTCGGCCTCCTCCGCCTTCGACACCGGGCTCGCCCCGCCGTCCTCCGGCGACTTGCCCGCAAACCGCCGCTCCACGAACGCCGACACCGCCCACCCCACCAGCGTCAGCGCGACAGTCGACACCATCATGAACCACCAGTTCACCGTCGCCGGCACCGTGATGTCCGGGTCCAGCGCCCGGGCCGCCGGCTGGGTGTACCCCACCAGCAGAGGGTCCAGGCTGGTGATTAGCAGGTTCGCGCTGAAGCCCCCCGCGATCCCCGCGAACACCGCCGCGATCCCCGCCAGCGGGCTCCGACCCAGCGCCTTGTACAACGCCGCCCCGATCGGCGGCAACACCACGTACCCCGCGTCCGTCCCGAGGCTGCTCATCACCCCCAGGAACACCATCGCAGGCGTCAGCAGCCGCCGCGGCACCACCACCATGAACGCCTTGAGCGCCGCCCCGATGAACCCCGTCCGCTCCGCAACCCCCACCCCCAGCACGCCCACCAGCACCACCCCGAGCGGCGGGAACCGCACGAAGTTGTCCACCATGCTCGAGATCGCCCAGTACAGCCCGTCCCCCGACAGCAGGCTCCGGGCCGACACCGGCGCCTTGCCCGCGTCGTCCACCACCCGGAACTCGGCCCGCCCCCCGGCCCCGATCACCGCCTCCATCACGGGCTCGCCTTGCTCGTCCAGCACGGGCGTCCCATCCGCGTCGACCACCGCCTGCATGACAGGCTCCAGGCGGACCGGCTGCACGCTCCACCCCGCCCACGCGATCAGTTGCGACAGCACCATCACGAGCGCCGCCCCGCCGACGAACAGCAGCGCGGGCTCCGGCAGCTTGTTGCCCAGCCACTCGATCGCGTCGAGGAACCGCGCGACCAGGCCGCGCTTCGCCCCGTCTTCCTGTCCCTGGCCGGAGCCGCTGCCCGCCGGTCGATTCCCACCCGCGATGCCGGACTCGTCCATCTGCCGCGCCTCCTGACCCGCTCAACGCGGCACCGATCGCCGCGAGGGCCCGCCAATCTAGTCGCCCTCCCAGCCCGCCGCAAACGCCACGCCCCTCGAACCGGGTGGCGCCACGACATGTGAACGCCGATTCACGCGGCTTTTACCAAGCCCTCAGCCGCGGGCGCGATTGTTCTACCAACGTGACTCGCAACCGAGCAACCACTCGTTCACACGGAGAACACACGATGACACGCACGTCCCCGATCTCTCGCCCCGGCCGCCTCTTCCTCGCCTGCGGCGCCGCCGCGGCCCTGCTCGCCCCCGGCGCGCTGGCCCAGTCGCAGAACCAGCCGGGCAGCCGCAACGACCAGAACCGCCAGAGCCAGACGAACCAGCCCGGCCAGCAACGCACCACGCAGCAGCCCGGCCAGTTCGACAACCGCGACGCCCGGAACGACGCCCCCTCCATCCTGCAGCGCCTCGAAGGCGTGTGGCGCGTCGAGATGCGAGTCAACCCCGCCGTCTGGAGCAACCGCCAGAACTGGAACGCCGACCGCATGAACAACGATGCCATTCGCGACCCGATGCGCGACGGCACGGAGCGCACGAACCCGTCCGCAACGACGCCCAGCCGCGACAACCCCAACCAGCCCTCCTCGCGCGACGGCGCCCGCAACCCCGCCGGCTCCAACACGGGCGACGGCATGAACCAGCCCGGCTCCCGCACCAACCCCAGCGCGCAGGACCAGAACCGCCAGGACCGGTTCAACGATCGCGACAACGCGATGCACAACTCGCTCGCCAGCGGCCAATCCACCTTCTACGGCATCGCCCAGACCAGCCTCATCATGGACGGCAACATCATGCAGGAACGCCTGAACATCATGGGCGCCGACCCGTCGCAGACCGGCCTCACACCCGCGACCAGCCCGTCCACCACCCGCGACGCCGACCGGGCCAACCAGAATCGCTCAAACCCCGGCGGGACCACCAACAACCAGGACCGCGACGCCCGCGTCCCCGGCGACGCCAACCGCGTCCCCGGCTTCAACCAGAACCCCGAGGGCTTCGACCGCGACGACCAGCAGCCCATGCAGTCGTTCGACTCCGAGCAGTTCCGCCAGGAATGGACCCGCAACGCCGCCCGCTGGAGCCGCGAGGACGCCGTCGCGGAGTGCCTCTCGTTCATCTCCTTCGACCCCGACACCCAGACCTACAGCGCCGTGTTCATGAACAGCATCGACGGCTCCATGCACCAGTGCTCGGGCACCTACGACGCCTCCAGCCGCCGCATCGTCTTCGAGGGCGTCAAGCCCAACGGCATGCACAACGGCGCGGGCGTGGGCCAGCACAACAATCAGAACAACAACCAGCACGTCAACGCCAACCCCGGCGCGCACACCGACCCCGCCCGCATCGCCGACCCGAGCCGCACGGCCAACCAGCCCGCGGGCGCCGACAGCCACCACCAGGGCGACATGGCCTCCCGCGCCTGGAGCCACAACAACGTCCGCGTCGAACTCGAACTCTTCGGCGACGACATGATCCGCGTGACCATGTTCGACTCGATGGCCTTCCCCGGCGACCGCTGGAACACCCAGCCCGGCACGCCCGACAGCCAGCGCTCCAACACCGGCACCAATAGCAACACCGGCAACATGAACGACCCCGCCAACAACAACGCCAACCAGCCCAACCGCCAGGCGACCAATCAGCCCAACCGCCCGACCGCCGCCCAGCCCGGCCAGAACCAGCCCAGCTCCACCAACGCCTACCCCATCGCCGGCGCCGCGCCCACCACCATCGTCTTCCAAGCCACTTACACCCGCGCCGACGCCTCCGAGGCCTCGCGCATCCGCGGCCTGCTCAACAACGACTTCGCCAGCGTCGACACCGACCGCTAGTCCAACTCCGCGTCGCGTCCGTTTCCACCCTCGCGGGCGCGACGCAACGCCACGCACACGCCGCGGCGGACGGTCCGCCGGGCGAGATCAGGATCTCAAGCACCACGTCCAACAACCCGCCCCGCACCCCGCCTTTCGTTCCGGCGGACCACGCGGGGCCGACCAAGGAGACCGCGATGAACAGCGACACCATGCAGGGCAACTGGAAGCAGTTCAAGGGCAAAGCCAAGGAGCGGTGGGGCAAACTCACCGACGACGAGCTCGACCAGATCGACGGCCGCGCCGAGCAGCTCGAAGGCAAGATCCAGGAGGCCTACGGCAAGAGCCGCGAAGAGGCCAAGAAGGAAGTCGACTCCTTCCGCAAGTCCTGCGGCTGCTGAGCCCGAGCCCGAACCGCCGGCTTGCCCAGCGCAACCCGGCCACCCATCGCACGCGGCACCAACGCTGCACGCCGCGTGCCCAACCAGACCCCCGCAGCAGACGCCGGCCCCACCCTCGTTGGTGGGGCCGGCGTCATGCTCGCGCCGCAAGCCTCGAGTCGACCGTTGCCTCCCAGCCCCTGTCTCGCTGCGTCGCTGCCTCGCCGTCTCGCTCCCTCAGCAACCCACCGCGAACAACGCCAGGTAGTAGAAGAAATCATCGTTGTTCACCACCCCGTCGGGCACGCCGTAGCCGGCAGACGCCGGGATCGCCCCGGTCGTCAGGTCCGCCACGCCCGCGTTGCCCGCGGCGAACTCCGCCAGGAAGTAGAAGAAGTCGTCGTTGTTCAGCACCCCGTTCGGCACGCCGTACCCCGCCACGCCGGGGATCGCCCCCGTCGTCAGGTCCGGCGCGCACGCCGGGGCCTGCACGATCCGGTACACCCGCCCCGTGTCGCCGAACGGCGCGAGGCTGCTGGTCATGAGGGCGTACACCTCGCCCGCCTCGTCCTCGCCGATCCCCACGACGTACTGCCCGATCGAAGCCTGGTTGTCCCCGATATCGAACTCGAAGATGTCAGAGAGCGTCCCGTCGGCGTCCAGATAGAACAGCCGCCCATCCGCCGGGCTGAACGACCGCGACCAGTCGCTGAAGATGTACAGCCCCTCCAGCGCCGGGCTGGCCGCGCCGCGGTACACGAACCCGCCCACCACCGCGATCCCGTCGGCGTGCGTGTACGCCGCGATCGGGTCCAGCAGCGGCTCGCCCAGCGGCCCCGTCGTCGCGCACGTCGTCGGCGGCATCCCCGGGCTGAACGGGTCGAAGCACTCGAATCCCTCGCGCGTCACCCACCCGTAGTTCCCGCCCCGCTCGATGATGTTCACCTCCTCGAACAATGCCTGCCCCACGTCGGCCAGGAACAGCCGCCCGTCCAGCCGGTCGAAACTGAACCGGTACGGGTTCCGCAGCCCGTACGCCCAGATCTCGTCCCGCCCCGTCGCCAGCCCGAAGAACGGGTTGTCCGAGGGCGACACATACGTCTGGCCCATCCCGGGCGGCGAGTCCACATCAATCCGCATCAGCGCGCCCAGCAGCGTCTGCGGATTCTGCCCGTTGCCGATCGGGCCGTGCGGCAGCGCGGGGTTCGCCAGCCCGTCGTGCGACCCGCCACCGTCGCCCAGCGTGAAGTACAGCATCCCGTCCGGGCCGAACAGCACCTGCCCCGCGTTGTGGTTGAACTCCGGCTCGTCCACCGTCAGCAGGATCGTCCCGTTCGGGTCCGCCACGTTCGGGTCCAGCGCCGAGCGGTGGTACTCCGCCAGCACCTCCATGTGGCACCCACGCGACGTGCCGACGCACGCCTCGCCAGGATTGCCCACCCGCGGCGCCGAGTACCGCACGAAGAACCGCCCGTTGTTCTCGTAGTCCGGGTGGAACGCCAGCCCAAGCAGCCCACGCTCATCGAACCCCATGCTCAGCGTCGGCAGCAGCCCGGAGATGTCCAGGAACGGCATCGCCAGACGCTGGCCGTTCTGGATGACCCAGATCTTGCCCGCCTGGTCCACCACGAACAGCCGCCCCGACCCGTCGCCCGCGTGCGTGAGGAACACCGGGGCCGTCATCCCCGTCGACACCAGTTTCAGATCGATCTCCACCGAGCCGAGCGTGATCTGCCCAACACAGGGCGCGGCCATCGCCGACAGGGACATGCCAGCAGCCGTCAGAGCGCGCAGGAACATCATCGCCTCCTCTCAAGAGTGATCGCGGCCAGCCCGGTCCGACCCGAAGCCGAAGCCCGAAACTCGCGCCCGCGGCACACAGGTGCCGACGCGCAGCGCCGCCGATACACCCCGATGTCAAACGGGGCAACCGTTCTTGCGTCCACCGCCGACTCGCGCGGCCCGCTACCTACCGCCCCCGCGCCACGCGCTCCAGCACGCGGATCCCGAGGCTCAGCACCACCGCCATCACCGCCGCCGGGATCGCCCCCAGCAGCGTCAGCCGCGGGTCGTTCCGCGCCAGCCCACGCGCGATGAAGTCCCCAAGCCCGCCGGCCCCGATATAGGTGGACAGCGTCGCCACGCCCACGGTCAGCACCGTCGCCGCCCGGATCCCCGCGATGACCACCGGCGCCGCCAGCGGCAACTCCACCCACCACAGCCGCTGCCAGCCCGACATCCCCACTCCCCGCGCCGCGCCCACGATCGCCGACGGCACCTCATTGAGCCCCGTGAACGTGTTGAGCACGATCGGCAGCAGCGCGTACAGCACGAGCGCCGTCACCGCCGGCGCCGCGCCAAGCAGCCCATACACCGCGAACAGAAACGCCAGCATCGCCAGGCTCGGCACGGTCTGCAGCACCTCAACCCCCGCCAGCACCGGGCCACGCGTCCCCGCCACGCGATGCACCAGCACGCCCAGCGGCACGCCGATCACCACCGCCAGCCCCGTGCCCAACACCGTCAGCCAAAGGTGCCGCGCGACTTTCGACGCGATCTCACCACGCCGCGACATCGCAAACGCGAGCAACCCCTCGCCACGACGATCCGCCGCGGCGTCATCTCTCTCCCCCACCGCTCGATCCCCGACATCACCCCCTTCTTCCGGTCCCAGTTTCGCCTCCACCCACTCCCGCGCCACCTCCGCCGGTGACCGACGAAGCACATCCACCGCGTGGTTCATCCGGCGCATGTCCTCATCGCCGATCGTCCCCGCCAGCGCGGCCAGCGCATCGCGAACCTCCGGATGCCGCGACAGCAACTCGCCCCGCACCACGGGCGCCGCGTCGTACGGCGGGAAGAACCCAAGGTCATCCTCCAGCACCACCAGCCCGTACTCGTCGATCCGCCCGTCCGTGCTGAACGCGCAGATGACATCCACCTGCCCCGCCCGCACCGCCTCGTACATCAGCCCCGGATCAAGGTCCAGCACCGCCGCGAACCCGAGCCCGTACGCCCCGCGCAGCCCGGGCAACCCATCGGGCCGTTCAATGAACTCCGACGAGAACCCGCCGCGCAATCCTTCCACGCCGGCAAGGTCGCTCACCCGCGTCCACCCGTTCGCCGCCGCGTCCTCGCCCCGCACCGCGATCGCATAGGTGTTGTTGAACCCGAGCGGCGGCAGCCACTCCAGGTCGAACCGCGACCGATACTGCCGCGCCACCCGCCGGAACGCGTCATCCGACCCCGCCGACGCCTCGCGCCCCAGCACGTTGACCAGGGCCGTGCCCGTGTACTCGACATACACATCCAGTTGCCCCGCCAGCATCGCGGCGTGGCAGATGTCGGTCCCCCCGAGCCCGAACCGCCGCTCCACCCGCGCCCCGAGCGATCGCTCCAGCACCCGGGCCACGATCTCGCCCAGGATCTGCTGCTCGGTGAAGTTCTTCGAGCCAATCGCGACGCGGATCGCCTCTTGCTGCTGCCCGCTCGCCGTTGAAACGGGCGCGATCACCGTCAGCAACGACACGATCGAAAGCATGAACACCCGACGAGCCAGCAGAGCCTCCCGTCCCCTCGAAGTCGTGTGACGAGGGGGCAGGCCTTTCCAGCCCCGAGCAAGCGTGCGACGAGGGGGCAGGGCTTTCCAGCCCTGCCCGATCGCGGCAAAGCCCCTCCAGCAACCACCACACCACCTTCGGGCGCGACCAACCCCACGCCATCCGCACAAGCGAATCGAGGCACGCCTCACGCCGCCGCCCCCCGGAACACGTCCACCTGGCTCCGCCCTTGCTCGAACAACTCGCGCACGAAGTCCGTCGCCGGCGCGGCCATCAACTCCCTGCCCGTCCCCACCTGCTCCAGCACCCCCGCGTTCATCACTCCGATCCGGTCCGCCAGCAGCAGCGCCTCGAACAGGTCGTGCGTCACGAACACGATCGTCTTGCCCAGCGCCCCCTTCAAACGGATCAGTTCCTCCTGCATCTGGGCCCGCGTGATCGCGTCCAGCGCGCCGAACGGCTCGTCCATCAGCAGGATCTCCGGATCGGCCGCCAGCGCCCGCGCGATCCCCACGCGCTGCTGCTGACCCCCCGACAACTGCGACGGCCGCCGATCACCAAACTCGCCCGGATCGAGCCCGACCAGGCTCAGGCACTCCCGCGCCCGGGCCCGCCGCGCTCGCCGATCCTGCCCCCGGAGGCGGAGCGGGATCGCCGCGTTGTCCAGCACGCGCATGTGCGGGAACAGCCCCACGTTCTGGGCCGCGTACCCCATCCGCCGACGCAGCCCCAGCACCGGCTGGGCCAGCACGTCCTGCCCGTCCACCTCGATCCGCCCTCTCGTCGGTTCGATCAGGCGGTTGATCATCCGCAGCAGCGTCGTCTTGCCGCACCCGGACGCTCCCAGCAGCACAAACGTCTCGCCCGCGCCGACTTCCAGCGAGACGTCGCGAACCGCCGGGGGGGTGGCCCCCGCGAAGGATTTCCAAACGGATTCCAGTCGAATCATGGACCGTGCCTTTCCGGGCCGCCCGACTCGCCGAACGTGGCTTCTGAGTCGATCGCGCTGGCTTATACCGCGAAAACATATCGATCTATCGCCTATCCGCAGCAATCGCGTCGCCATCGAGCGGCACCGCGCCTAGCATAGTCCTCTTGGACCGATCACTGCGGCGATCCGTTCGGACGCCGTCACCCTCGCCTACCCGGATTCCGATGGAATCCGCCCCGGCGACACAGGAGCCAACGAAGATGAGCGCCACCCTCTCCCAGCCGGGGCTGAGCCAGTTGCGAACCGCCATGGGCAAACTCGAGATCGCCCTGCCCGCCTCCGGCGGCGACCTCGGCCAGGATCAGGAATACGTGGTCGTCAACCTGCCCGACGGCTGGAAGAAGATCCGCCTGCACGATTACGACGAGGTCTTCCAGGTGCCCGGCCTCTACGAGCGCTGGGTCTACGACATCCTGGGTTGCCAGTCCCCGGCCGTGGTCGCCTCGCTGCTCAAGAGATGCCTGGAGGAGGCGGGCGTCAAGCCGGACACGCTGACGGTCCTGGACCTCGGGGCCGGCAACGGGTACGTCGCCGATGAGTTCCGCAAGTTCGGCGTCAAGCGGGCCGTGGGCGTTGACATCCACCCGGAGGCCGCGATGGCGGCCGAGCGGGACCGTCCCGGGCTGTACGCCGACTATGTCGTCGGGGACCTCACCAACCTCCCGCGCGACCAGGCCGACGTGCTCGACAGCCACGCCTTCAACGCCATGGCGTGCGTCGCCGCCCTCGGGTTCGGCGACATCCCCCCCGAGGTCTTCGCCGAGGCGTACAACCGTGTGGACGTTGGCGGCTGGATCGCCTTCACCATCAAGACCGACTTCACCAACGGCAAGGACGACTCCGGCTTCGCGGGCCTGATCCGCTCGATGCTGGCCGACAAGTCGCTCGAACTCGCCCGGCGCGAGACCTTCACGCACCGGCGCTCGACCGACGGCCAGCCGCTGCTCTACGACGCGTTCATCGGACGCAAGCGGGCGGACATCAAGGTGCCGAAGGGCTGAGCGGTGCCGGGGCTGAGGCTCCGGCGAAACATGCCAGCGTTTCTTCAAGCGTGCCCGGGCCGACCCGGGCACGCTTTCCCTTCCGACCCCAGACTTGTCTCCTGCCCGCTGGTCTCCAAGGCCGGGGGCACCGACCCGTACCGTGCGCCACCACACGCCACACGCCACACGCCTTCGCGCTCCGCCTCCGGGCAAACCCGACCGGGCAACAATCGGGAGATGCGCCCGAAGTCGATCGATCTGAAGAAGGACCGGGGCCTGACGGTCGAGTGGGAGGACGGCACCGCGTCGTACTACTCCATCGCCTACCTCCGTCGGATGTCTCCCTCGGCGGACATGCGGAACCTGCGCGACGAGATGGCCAGGAACCCGCTGACGGTGCTGCCGAGCGGTTCCGCCCGTGCCGGCGGCGGTGGCTCGGGAGGCGGCGCGGGAGGGCTGGTCGCGACGGGCGCGGAGATGGTCGGCAACTACGCGATCCGGATCACGTTCTCCGACGGGCACTCGACGGGGATCTACTCGTGGGAGTACCTCCGGTCGATCGACCCGGAGGCGGCGGGCCACAATCCGTAGCGGAATCCGTCGCGGGACCAAGTTGTCGCGAGCCCGACTTGTAGCAAGCCCCGCCGGAGGGACACGAGCCGCGCGGCGCAAGCCCGCGGTCCAACCCCGCGATTCAACAACATGCGGCGTCCCGACCGCCGGAGACGCCCCGCGAACGCGCACCGCCGAAACCGCGGGCTGGCGCCGCGCGGCTCGTGGCCGGCGCTCGTTGTTGAAGCTCGTGGATGCGTCCCCTGATCGGGGCGGTCGCGACCCGATTCTTCTAGTTGTAACTCCGGACCACGCCGCGGACGGTGCCCTGGATCTGGCAGTACTTGACGCGGATGGGATCGAAACTGGGGTTGGCGGGCTGGAGGCGGATGTGGTCCTCCTCCTTGAAGAAGGTCTTGAGGGTGGTCGAGCCGTCGGGCAGGAGGGCAACGACCTTGTCGCCGTTCTGGGCGACCTGGGTCCGCTCGATCAGGACGTAGTCCCCGTCGAGGATGCCCTCGTCGCGCATGGAGTCGCCCTCGACCTTGAGGGCGAACGTCGAGTTCGACGCTGCCTCGGCCCCGAGGATCTCGCCCAGGTCGACCTCGTCGATGTCGGCCACCTTTTCGATGGGGTTGCCGGCGGCGATCCGCCCGACGAGCGGGAAGCGCAGGGGGCGGGCCTCATCGGGGACGGCGATGCCCTCAGCGATCGACAAAGAGCGAGCCTTGTTGGGCTCGCGGACGAGCGCGCCCTTTTTGATCAGGGCCTCGACGTGCTCGAAGACCGTGACCTTGCTGACGCCGATCTCGTCGGCCATTTCCTGCATCGTCGGCGAATAGCCGCGCCGGACCCGCCAGTCGCGGATCAGTTGCAGGATCCGGAGCTGCTTGGGGGTGAGATTCATACGGGCTCCTCTCGAAGGCGCGCTGCTCGAGCGCGTGCTGGCGCGGCGCGCCGGACTTGGAAACCACCGCCCTCGGCGTGTCCCACCCGCCGATGGCAGGCAGAACGCGGGCGGGCCCGGGTGTACGACCCCCGGCCAGGGTGGCGCCGGCGTGCCGGCTCTGCGACGCCGGGGCCGCGATCCCAACAATCGCGGCCCGGCGTGGAACGACTGCGTTGACTCCGTGATCCCGCCCGACGCCCGGCGTGCGAGGCCCGGGGAGGACCCCGATCCGTGCGACGGCGTGCAGCGTGTGGCGGTGCGACGCGAGCGATGCCTCGGCCAGGGCGATCCGCCCGATTCTGGCCGCCGCCTCCGCCCGCCCGACCGGCGGCGCGTCGACGACTTCGAACGACGCCAGGCCCGCGGGAACGGCTCCGGCAACTGCGCCGGCGACTGCGCTGGCGACTGTGCCGGACGCGGCGCCGGGGGCGCAGGGTTCGCCGACCAGGCCCCACAGCACCCGCCACAGGTGGGCGGCCAGACGGGCCAGGCCGCCGGTCGCCCGGTCGGCGGTGCCGTCCCGGTAATCGATCGGGGCCGCCGAGCGTGCGTGGAACGATCGAACAAACGACCCACCGGGGCCGAGTGCGACAAGTGGTGTTGGCGAGGCGTGGTTCATCCCGAGCACCGAACTCTTCCCGCGATGTTTGCGGGCGGCCGAGCGTCGCGCCTTGAACGCGCCCGTCCCGGCCCTGTCACCAACGCTCCGCGGCCAGAAACCCATCACTCGCTGCTCCGCGCGAATCCGTGCGCCGCGCACGATCTATCAGAACTCTCGCGACGACACTTGTCGTCCGTCGCTCGATCCGTGCCGCGTTGCGCGGAGCGCACCAATCGGCACTACTTCAGAAACCTTCCGGGAGCCGAATCGTTCCCGGCGACCCGACTATCTTCCCCCCGTTCGATCGACCGGTCAAGTCCCCAACCTGCAGAATCCGGCCCACTTCGTTCGATGTCGGTTAGCAAGACGGTTTCCGGACTTTCTGGTGCCAGCCACAACTCTGTGCCCCGCTGGCGTTTGAGGACACGCCCTTGGGTCGCCCCCGATCGCCCCCCGCCGGCAGTCACTTGGCGAGGCGCTCGATGTGCGTCGCGCGACGGGCGACCCGCCCCAGCACCTCGAGCATGGTGATTTCTGCGCGGAGCTGATCGGGGCGGATGGCGACGGCGTCGGCCAGCGCGTCCGGGGTCATCGGCGCCTGGAGCGCGTCGAGGATGCGGCTCTGGAGGGAAGAAAGGGCGAGCCCACCCGTCGGCGTTGCGGCGGCGCCGCCCGGGGGTGGCGGCGTGTGGGCGTCGCGCGCGTCCGGCGACGGTCCAGTGGTTCCGCTTTGTTCGCCCTCGGCTTGGAACAGCCCGTACCTGGCCTCGTGGGTGCCGGCGTGGTGGTGGCGGGCGGGGGTTTCGAGCAGGGCCAGCACGTCGCCGGGCGACGTGACGAGCATGGCCGCGCCTTCCTTGAGCAGCGAGTGGGTTCCCTCGCTGGCCTGGGAGTCGACGCGGCCCGGGATGGCCATGACCTCGCGCCCGTGGTCGTCGCCGGCCAGGCGGGCGGTGATGAGCGAGCCGGAGTTGCGGCCGGCCTCGAGGACGATCACCCCGAGAGACAGGCCCGAGATGATGCGGTTGCGGGCGGGGAAGTTCTCCGCGGCGGGGGCGGTGTCCATCGGGAGTTCGGACACGAGCAGGCCGCGCCCCTCGGCGACGATCTGCTCGAAGAGGTCGCGGTTCTCTGGCGGATAGGTATGGGCCAGGCCGCAGCCCATGGCGGCGATGGTGCGTCCGGCGGCGCGGAGCGAGCCCCGGTGGGCGGCCGAGTCGATGCCGCGAGCGCCGCCGGAGACGATGGTCAGGCCCGCGCGGCCCAGGACGCCCGCGAAGCGCTCGGCCTGTTCGAGCCCGTAGGCGGTGCAGCGGCGCGAGCCGACGATGGCGACGGGGTAGCGGTCCAGGTCGGGCTCGAAGCGCCCGCGGACGTAGAGCAGCGGGGGCGGGTTCGGGATCTGGGCCAGCAGGGGTGGGTAGTCCGGCGAGCCGAGGGCGACGAGGCGGACGGCCAGGCGATCGATGAGTTCGAGTTCGCGTTCGAGGCCCGCGGGGCCCTGGCGGATGGTGTCGACCAGGGCCTTGGCCTTGACGCGCCCGATGCCGGGGATGCGCTCGAGTGCGGCGGGTGAAGCGGCCAGGGCGGCGTCGGGGGAGCCGAAGGCGGCGATGAGGCGCGCGGCGAGGATCGGCCCGATGCCGGGCGTGAGGGTGAGCGCGAGCATGGCGCGCGTGCGGTCGTCGAGAGCCTGGGCTGCGGCCATGCGGGGATTGTACGGTGCGACGGATCGGGCCGCCAGAGGGTGATCGTCTGGCAACAGCGGGGCTAGTTGGCGGCGGAAGCGCGTTCGGTGGTGCCGGCCAGGACGTACTCGATGTTCTCGCGCGAGTCGCGCGGCAGGACGCGGGCGAAGACGTCGAGCGGCGTGGTGCTGGCGACGTCGGAACCGACGCGGTGCTCGGTCAGGACCTGGGCGACGACGAAGCGGGGGTCGGGGGGGCGGATGGAGATGAGGGCCTCGCGCCCGCCCATGCGGTCGCGGACGTCGTCGAGGCTGACGAGGTAGCCAGCGGTGGGAGCGGTGACGATGACGGTGTGCTCGGGGCCGGTGGAGTCGATGGCGATGGTGGGGCCGTCGAAGGCGCGGTCGCGGGTGGTGACGGGCAGGCCGCTGGAGCAGGCGGGCAGCGCGAGCACGCACGCGAGGGACGCGACAGCCGCGGCAAGCGCGGAGGCGGTGTGCGCGGTTCGGCGTGCGGTGTGCGATTCGCGATCGCGGCGGCGGCGTTGGATGGCGCGCATGGGGAGGCCCCTTGTGAAGGGGGGCATGGTAGTGGAGGGCGCGGGCTTGCGTCGGGGTCAGGCGAGCACGTCGAGGATGGAGCCGCGGCGGGTGGCGATGAGGCGGAGGGCGGGCGCGGATCGGGCGGGCGGGCGATGTGGACACGGGAGTGGTCGGGGCTGGTGTGGCGAGGCGTGGTGCGGCGGTGTCGGTTGGTTGGGGGAGGGGAAGCGTGTGTGGCGCGGCCATTGGGTTGTGATCGACCGGGCGCGGCGGGAGCGGGTTGGGAGCGGGCGGAACGGGCGGCGGAGCGAGGCGGTTCGAGGCGGCCGATCGACGAGGGCGAATGGGGAGGCGGCCGGGGATGCTGCTCGTCGGCGGGGAGGAGGGGATTCGTGGGTGTCGGGTCGAAGCGATCGGGGAGTCGGGTCGGGCACGGGTCGGCGGTGCAGGCGTGTTCGACATAGCGTTGCGTGACGCTGGTCGCGGGCGTCGCGTCGCGCGGCGTTGCTGGGCGTGCCGGCAGCGGCGGCATGCTCGCGGATGGCTGGTGGTGGATCGGCTCTGAGCGCACGTTGTGGTGCGGGAGACGAACCGCGTGCCGAGCGGGCGTGGGGGCGGGGGTCCGATAGAAGCCGCGTCCTGTCGGCGTTTGGAGTGGGGCGGGGCGCGTCGCTGCGTGCATGGAGCGGGGCGGCGCGCGGGCTGGTCGGTGGTGTTGGCCTGGGGCGACGGCGGGTGTGGTGCGGGGGCAACGTGCTGCGGACGAGCGACCTTGAGTACGAGTTGCCGGCGGGGCGGATCGCGGTGCGTCCGGTGGAGCCGCGGGATGCGGCGCGGCTGATGGTCGTGGATCGGGCCCGAGGCACGGTGGAGCACCGGTTCGTGCGGGACCTGCCGGAGGTGCTGCGGGGGGGCGACCTGCTGGTGACCAACGAGTCGCGTGTGCTGGCGGCGCGGTTTTTGGGGCGGAACGAGGCGACGGGCGGGGCGGTGGAGGGGCTGTACCTGCGGGAAGCGTTGGGCGAAGTGGGCGGCGGAGCGGTGCCCATCGACGGGGACGCTCCCGCGTGCCGCTGGGTGGCGATGCTCAAGGCAAGGCGGTTCCGCCCGGGGGCGGTGGTGCGGCTGGCGCGATCGGGGGGCGGCGCGAGCGCGTACTCGGTCGTGCTGCTGGGGCGGGTGGAGGCCGGCGGGGCGGAGTGGGTGGTGCAGGTGCGGCGGGATGGCGGCGGCGCGGCCTCGACTCCGGCGGTGCTGGACGAAGTGGGGCTGCCACCGATTCCGCCGTACATCCTGGGGGCGAGGCGGGATGTCGAGGCCGGCGCGGCGAGCGAAGCCTCGGGGCAGGGCGCGGGCGGTTCGGCGCGCTGGGGCGATGACCTCGGGTCGTACCAGACGGTGTTCGCGGGCTCGGCGGTGGCGAGCGGGGACGGGACGGAGTTGGGTTCGGTGGCGGCGCCGACGGCGGGGCTGCACTTCACGGCGGGGTTGCTGGGGCGGCTTGGGGCGGCGGGCGTGGGGCGGGCGGGGGTTGTGCTGCACGTCGGGCCGGGGACGTTCAAGCCGGTCGAGGCCGAGTTCGTCGAGCAGCACGCGATGCACGCGGAGTGGTGCCGAATGGGGGGCTCGACACGGGGGGCCATCGAGCGGACGCGCGAGTCGGGCGGGCGGGTGGTGTGCGTGGGGACGACCAGCGCGCGGACGGTCGAGGCTTTCGCGGGGGCGGAGGGCCACGCGGAGTGGCTGCACACGCGGCTGCTGGTGACGCCGGGGTACGCGTGGCGATGGACGGACGGGCTGCTGACGAACTTCCACCTGCCTCGATCGACGCTGATGGCGCTGGTGGCGGCGATGCTGCCGGGGGACGTCGGAGAGTTGAAGCGCCTGTACGCGGAGGCGATCGGGCGGGGGTACCGGTTCTATTCGTATGGGGACGCGATGCTGGTTGTGTGAGGGAGGGAGCGCGGGCAACTTCGCGCGGCTCGTCGGCGGGTGGGCGTCGGCGGGCGCTGTGTTCGGGACCGGCTCGTTTGACCCGACCAGCATGTGAACGCCGAGGTTCTTTTTTCATCCCAACAAGAAGGGTGGCATCCGGATCCCGGAATCCTGTACACTGCGCACGCGGGGTTGGGGGAAACTCCCCGTCACATCTGAGGAGACCACAGTGCTGAACACTCGATTTCGGCGGGTTGTGGCGTCCGCCGGCATACTGGCGGGGGTTGCGTGCGGGGTGGCGACGGCCCAGCCGTACGCGTCCGAGAACATCCAGTTTTTGAGCCGCATCGGTCTGAACGACGTGCCGTCGACCGAGAGCCAGGGCAACGACTGTTGGGGGTACGTCTCGCCTTCGGGGCGTGAGTACGCGATCGTGGGCATGTTCTCGTCGTTCGTGTTCGTCGAGATCACCGACCCGGAGAACCCGGTGGTGATCTTCCAGCACAACGGCGTGGGCTCGACGTGGCGCGACGTCAAGGTGTTCGGTTCGTACGCCTACGGCGTGACCGAGGGCGGCGGCGGGATCGCGGTCTACAACATGTCGAACATCGACAGCGGCGTCGTGACGTTCGTGCGCTCCGTGAACACCGGCGGCTCGATCACCACGGGCGCGACGCACAATGTGGCGCTCAACACCGACAGCGGGTACCTGTACCGCTGCGGCGGCGGGTCGGCCGGGCTGCGGATGTACAACCTGAACACCACGCCGGACAACCCGCAGTATGTGGGCGAGTGGAACGGGCGGTACGTGCACGACGCACAGATCGTCAACTGGAACTCGGGGCCGCTGGCCGGTCGTGAACTGGCGTTCTGCTGCTGCGGCGGGGCGGGGCTCCGCGTGGTTGACGTGACGAACAAGGCCGCCCCGGTCGAGATCGGGTCGTCGTCGTACGCGAACATCGACTACTGCCACCAGGGTTGGCTTTCGGACGACCAGCAGTATTTCTACCTGAACGACGAGCTGGACGAGCAGAGTTTCGGGCTGCCGACCACGACGCGCGTCTTCGACGTGAGCGACCCGACGAACCCGACGTTCGTGAACTCGTGGACGAACGGCAACCCGTCGATCGACCACAACCTGTACGTCAAGGGCGACATGATCTTCGCGGCCAACTACACGTCCGGCCTGCGGGTGTTCGACATCACGAACCCGACGGCGGGCGTCGAGATCGGCTACTTCGACACCTTCTCGGGTGGCGACCCGACCTCGTTCAACGGGGCGTGGTCGACGTACCCGTACTTCCCGTCGGGCACGATCCTGATCAGTGACTTCCAGCAGGGCCTGGTGATGGTCCGGACGCAGTTCGAGCGCCTCGTGTTCGAGTTCCCGACCGGCACGCCCGAGCGGATCGGGCCCGGCGGGACCGACACGCTCACGTTCAACGTCATCGAGCAGGGCGTGACGCTCAACCCCGCGTCGGTGATGATGCACGTGGACACGGGCAGCGGCTTCGTCGGCGTGCCGGCGGTGGCCACGGGCAACCCCGACGAGTACCGGGCGACGTTCCCGGCGGCCTCGTGCTTCGACAACGTCGGGTTCTATGTCTCGGCCGAGACCAGCACCAACGAGTTGTTCGTCGCGCCGCAGGGCGGGGCGGCGGCGGCGTTCGAGGCGCTGGTGGTCACGGGCTCCGAGGTGCGGTTCGCCGACAACTTCCAGACCAACATGGGCTGGACCGTGACGAACTCCGCGGGCCTGACGTCGGGCGCGTGGGAGCGCGGCGTGCCGGTCAACGGCGGTCGCGGCGATCCGCCCAGCGACTACGACGGCTCCGGGCAGTGCTACCTGACGGAGAATGTGTCGGGCGACTCGGACGTTGACGGCGGGTCGACGACGCTGACCTCGCCCGTGTTCGACGCGACCGGCGGCGAGGCGTACGCCTCGTACGCCGCGTGGCTGAGCAACAGTTTCGGCGGCAGCCCGAACAACGACCCGCTGGACATCGAGATCTCGAACAACAACGGCGGGTCGTGGATCCTGTTCGAGCGGATCGGGCCGCAGTCGCAGGACGCGTGGCGCTACACGACCAAGCGGATCGCCGATGTGATCACGCCGACGGCCCAGATGCGTCTGCGGTTCGTGATCGGCGACGCCGGGGCGGGTTCGGTGGTCGAGGGCGGCGTGGACGCGGTCATGATCGAGATCCTGACCTGCATGGCGCCCCCGGCGTGCCAGCCGGACCTCACGACCGGCGCGGTCGCGGGCCAGCCGGGCTATGGCGTGCCCAACGGCGTGCTGAACAACGATGACTTCTTCTACTACCTCGCGCAGTTCGCGAGCGGCAACGTCGCGGTGGCCGATCTGACCACCGGCGCGGTCGTGGGCCAGCCGGGCTACGGCGTGCCCAACGGGATCATCACCAACGACGACTTCTTCTACTACCTGGCGATCTTCGCGGCTGGGTGCTGAGCAAGCCAGACAGCGAAGAATCGAAGCAGCGAGACAGGGGCGGGCGCGCGGCGTCCGCCCCTTTTTCGTTCGTTCTGGAGAGCGCTCTCGCGCGCGAGCCGGGGCGTCCCCGCCCCGGTCCCAACAGGCGGGGCGCGGGCGTGATCGAATCTCCGTGCGTCACCACGCCCGCGCTGCGCGTGGGCGTGCCACCCGAGGCAAACCGGGGCGGGGACGCCCCGGCTCGCGCCTGAGAGTCCGGGGCGGGGACGCCCCGGCTCGCGTTCAGGCGATCGGCTCGCGGACGATGCGTCCGTCGCAAACGACCATGTCGACCGGGTCCTCGCCGAACTCGTAGGCCAGGGCGCGCTCGTCGCGGTGGCACAGGAGGATGAGATCGGCCTTTGCGTTGTGGACGATCACGCCGCGATCGGTGAAGCCGAGCAGGGCGGCGGCGTTGGCGGTGGCGGCGCCGATGGCCTCCCAGGGCGTGAGGCCGCAGGCTCGGACGGCCAGCGCGACGGCCATGGGCATGGACGAGCACGGGGCCGAGCCGGGGTTGGCGTTGGTGGCGATGGCCAGCAGGCCGTTGTGGTCCAGGAACGCGCGGCCGCGTGCGTAGCGGTTGTCGAGGTGGAAGCCGCAGGCGGGGAGGATGACGCCGAAGGTGCTCGAGTCCGCCAGCGCGCGGAGGTCGGCGTCGGTGGAGGCCTCGAGGTGGTCGACGCTGCGGGCCCCGAGGCGGATGGCGGCGGGGGTCATGCCCAGGCTGTTGAACTGGTCGGCGTGGACGCGGAGCGGGTGGCGTCGCTGGCGGGCCTGCTCGAACAGGAGGATGGTCTCATCGAGGTTCCACGCGCCCTTCTCGCAGAACGCGTCGATGGTGATGCCGGGGTGGGACTGGGAGATCGCCGGGAGCGTCTCGTCGATCGTGCGCTGGACGAAGGTCGGGTCGTCGGGGTCCTTGGCGTGCCCGAGCAGGGCGGTGGGGACGATCGTGCCGGCCCAGAGGCCCGCGGCGCTGTCGATCGCCGCGAGCATCTTGAGTTCGTGGTTGGTCGAGAGGCCGTAGCCCGACTTGATCTCGACGGTGGTGGTGCCGGCGCGGAGGAGGCGGATGAGGCGGTCGAGCAATGCGGCGGCGAGCTGCTCGATGGTGGCGGCCCGGACGGCGCGGACGGTGGCCATGATGCCCCCGCCGGACTCGAGGATCTCCAGGTACGTCGCGCCGGCGAGGCGCTTCTCCCACTCGTCGATGCGGCTGCCGGCCCAGCACAGGTGGGTGTGGCAGTCGACGAATGCGGGCATGAGGACGCGCCCGTCGGCCTCGATCTCGCGGGCCCCGGGCGGTGCGTCCAGATCGGGCCCGACGGCGCGGACGATGCCGTTCTGGCACAAGACGTCGGCACGCTCGACGACGCTCAGGTCGCCCAGAGCGTGGCCGCGCCGGGGCCAGGGTGACTCGCCGAGCGTGAGGACGCGGGCGTTGCGGATGAGCAGGGCGTCGTCGGTGGGTTGGTGCGGATTTGCCGAGGCGTCCATGGCTCGGGCTCCTGGCGGGCGGGGGTTCGGCGGCGACGTTACTCGCGCGGCGTGCGCGGGCGCTCGCCCAGCCCGCGGAGGAACGTGAGGAACAGGTGGGCGGCCAGGCGGGCGGTGCGCCCGTTCTCGTCGTGCGGCGGCGAGAGTTCCATGATGTCGAAGCAGCGGACGCGCGGGTGGCGCCCGGCGGCGGCGACCCAGCGCTGGGCCTCCTGGGCCGACCACCCGGCGGGGTTCATGGCCGACACGCCGGGGGCGTGGGCCTGGTCGATCACGTCGAGGTCGAGGCTGACGAACAGGTCGCCCTCGGGCCAGGGATCGTCGGGCGTGGTGTCGAACTCGGCGTGCCCGCCGTGGGCCTGGAACCAGTGGAGGTGGGTTTGGTCGGCGGCGAGGCGGTCGAGGCCGTGGACGTGGAGCGAGCGGGCCGAGCCGTCCTCGATGAGGCGGCGGAAGGGCATGCCGGAGCCGACGGCCTCGCGCACGTCGAGGTGGGCGTCGAAGTAGACGCCAACCATGGACTGATGGGTGTGGGTGGCGACGGCGCGGACGAACGGGTAGGTCAGGTCGTGCCCGCCGCCGATCGCGACCGGGAGCAGGCCCAGGTCGAGCATGGCCTTGGTCGCGTCGGTGACGCGGTGGTGCATGGCGGCCAGATCCTCGCCGGGCACGCCGACGACGTCGCCGGCATCGAAGACGAGCGGTCGGTCGGGGCCCGGCGCGTCGGCGGCGCCGTAGCGTGCCAGCGCGGCACGGAACGCACGCGGGCCCTCGGCGGCGCCCTGACGACCGCGGTTGAGGCGGATCCCGTGGTCGTCGGCCAGGCCGATGAGCCCGACGCGGCAGCCCTCGGGCGACTTGGTGCGGATGCGCGAGGCGAAGCGCCCGGGGTCGAGGTCCGCGGGCCAGGCCGGGGTGCGGCAGTGCGGGAGCATGGGGGCAGTCTACCGCGTGGGCGGCGCGGCGTGGGCTTGTGAGCGGAGATTCATGGCCGGTGCCGGGCCGCGGTCAGAACTCGAACGTGACGCCGCCGCCGATGAACGCCGTCGGATCGGTCTCGACGTCGTAGAGGTGGTCGTCGTCGGAGTCGATGAACTCGTACTCCTGCCAGATGGTGGCGCCGGCCTCGAGGCGGAGGGTGACGGTCGGGGTGATGCCCCAATCGAGGCCCACGAGCAGATCGACGCGCTGGTCGGTCGTGATGCCGTCGGGGATCGGGCCGTCGTCGTCGAGGCGGAACTGGCGGTAGTCCCACGCGCCGGTGAACGAGAGGGCGACATCGGGCTGGAAGCGGTAGGTGATGGTGGCCCCGAGCGTGCGACCGGCGGCGGCCGGCCCGCCGCCCGCGGCGAACACGACCTTCTCGCTCGGCTGGTAGAACGCGCTGATGATGGGCACGACGAGCACGTCGTCGTCGAGTTCGGTCGAGACCCCGACGCCGCCGCCGATGACGAAGTTCTCCGAGACGCGGTAGTTGACGGTGCCGAAGAAACGCCCGGTGAGGGCGTCGTCCACGTCGGCGCCGGCCTCGGCCGAGACGCGGAAGCCCCCGCCGACGGCGTACAGCCAGTGCTCGTTGATCTGGTTGGACCAGGTGACGCCCAGCCCGGCCTCGTAGGCGTCGTCGAGCAGGTCGAGCGAGTCGTCGAAGATGCCGGAGCCGTCGAAGTTGTAGAACGAGTACGTGAACTCCCCGTTGAACGCCAGCGTTGCGTCGTCGCCAACTGGGATCTGCAGCACCGGCAGCAGGCCGAAGCGAGAGACGGACACGTCGCCCATGCCCGCGTCGGAGTCGTCGTCCAGATCGCTGGTGAAGTAGTGGACCGCCCGGGGCGTGAGCGTGAACGACCACGGGCGATCGGGCGGCGGGGTGAGTTCGTCGGTGTCGCCCTGGGCGAGGGCCGGCGGCGCGAGCAGCGGGGCCACGACAAGGCCCGCGAGGGCGGCGGTGCGGGCGAGCGGGGTGCGGCGGACGGGTGTGGTCGGCATGGCTGGTTCCGTGCAGGGGTTGAGCGAGCGTATCGGCGGGGTGCGGGAGGCGTGCGCTCGCCGACACCCGCGCGCGAGCCGGGGCGTCCCCGCCCCGGTTCCACCGGGTGGCACGCCCACACCCCGCGTTGGGCTGCTCAGCACTCCTTGACGCCGCTGCGTGGCGCGGGCGTGATCGCGTTCCGTGCGTCACCACGCCCGCGCTGGCGTGGGCGTGCCACCCGAGGCAAACCGGGGCGGGGACGCCCCGGCTCGCGGTCAGGTTTCGGGGCGGGGACGCCCCGGCTCGCGGTCGGGTGTTCGGGGCGGGGACGCCCCGGCTCGCGCGGGCGGTGGCGGGCGTGTCGCCTATCGTCTGCCCCGATCGGGGCTCTTCAAGGGGTTGGGAGGCCGCTGGGGCGTGCTGAAGTATCGATTGCTGCTCGGCCCGGTGCTGATCGCCGCCCTCATCGGCGGGCTGTGGCTCGACGGGTGGATCGACCTGCAGCCGATCCCCGCCTGGCTGGCCTGGATGGGACGGTTCGTGGGCGACGGCCAGACCCTGCCCGCGGGCGTGGTCGTGTTCTGCGTCATGGTGCCGATCAGTTTCCTGGCGTCGGTGGAACTGGTGGACATCCTGCGCCACAAGGGCGTGGCGTCGTCGCGCCGGATCACCTGTGCCGCGGCCCTGATCGGGCTGTGCGTCTCGTCGCTGGTGCCGGCGGACGTGAAGGCGATCACGTCCATCGGGATCGTGAGCACCTGTGCCGCGGGCGTGCTGGCGATGAGCCTGGCGTACTCCTCGCGTCGGCGCGAGTTCCAGGGCGTGATCGCCGCGGCCGGGGGCACGCTGATCGCGTTCGTGTATCTGGGCCTGATGTTCGGGTTCGTGTTGGCGATCCGGCGCGAGCACTCGGCCTGGGTGCTGCTGTGGATCCTGCTGGTGGTCAAGTCGTTCGACATCGGGGCGTACTTCACGGGGCGGGCCATCGGCAAGCACCGCCTGATTCCCTGGCTCAGCCCGGGCAAGACCTGGGAGGGCGTGGTGGGGGGGCTGGTGGTCTCGGCCCTGGCTGGGGCGATCGGGCGGTGGGTGCTCGACGAGCGGGGGCTGATGGGCGGGACGGACGATCAGGGGCTCGGCGTGTCGCTGCTGATCGGCGCGGGGGCGGGTGTGTTGTTCGGCGTGTTCGGGCAGGTCGGCGACCTGATGGCGAGCCTGCTCAAGCGGGACGCGGGGGTGAAGGACTCGGGGCACTCGCTGCCCGGGTTCGGGGGCGTGCTGGACGTGATCGATTCGCCGCTGCTGGTGGCGCCGATCGCGTTCTGGTGGCTGGCGGTGGTGGGATGACGGGCGGGCCTGAGGCGCGCTATGCTTGTGCAGTGGTAACCGGGAGCCCTGGATGTCGCAGATGACGACGACGGCACGCCTGTTGCGCGTGTTCCGAGTGGATGAGCAGCTCAAAGGCCTCGAGTCGCGCCTCAGGGCGTCCGAGCGATTCCTCAAAGACCAGGAGGGGCAGCTCGGGCACATCGACTCGAAGCGCAAGAGCCTCGAATCCCAGCAACGGCTCCTCAAGGCGACCATCGCCAACACCGAGAGCGAGATCAAGGGCATCGAGGCGCGGATGGCCACCATCCGCGAGCGGATGAACGCGGCCCAGAACGCCAAGGAATACAAGGCCCTGCAGGTCGAACTCAACACGCTCAAGATCGACCGCGACAAGGTCGAGACCGCCGGGCTGGACAACATCACCAAGAGCGAGCAGATCGACGCGGCGCTCAAGGAACTCGGCACGAAGCGCGACGAGCGGACAAAACTCCGGGGCGTGGCCGCCGGCGAGCGCGACCAGCGGGCCGGCGAGATCCGCGGACGCGTCGAAGAGCTGCGGGCCCAGCGGGCGGCGCTGGTGGCCGAGGTGCCCGCCGACGTGCTGAAGTTTTACGACGACCTGATGACCTCGCGCGGCGAGGACGACGAGATCATGACGGTGGTCGAGGTGGCGGATTTGAAGCGCCTGGAGTTCGTGTGCAGCGGGTGCATGAAGGCCCTGCCGCTCGAGCCGATCAACTCGCTGCTCTCGAAGGGTCCGCTGACGCTGTGTAAGGCGTGCGGGCGGATCCTGTACCTCTCGGACGACACGATCGAGGCGATGAGCACGTCCAAGAAGTGAGGCCTCGGCGACCCGGGAACGGGCGACGGCGTCCGGCGGGGCGTGCTGGGCGTTCGGCGGGCCGGTTGGAAGGCTCGACGGGCGGGCCTGGTGTTCGGTCCGCCTAAGTCCTTGTCCATCCACATCCTGCAACCCGATTGCAGCCGCGGCGTATCGTGGTACGATACATCGGTATCGCGGCGGCGCAGGTCGCCGGCGGCCCGGAGAACCCGGCGTCGCCGGGGCGGGCAAGGCCGCGACGACCGGGAGCGAGTTTCACCCCGCTCCCGGGCGATGAGCCCCGGGCGACGGTCCGGGGGAACAAGAGCCCGGCGGCAGGCTGTACAGGCCCGCGCCGTCGGGGAAACCCTTGGCGAAGGAGGTGATCCAGTGAAGCACGACTGTACGAAGGGGCTGCGCCGCTAAAGCGGCCGCCGACGGGCTTGCCGTTGGTGCAGCCCTTGAACGGTCATCTCCTACGGAGATTGACGAACACCCCCGCCGTGGAGCCGCGAGGCCCACGGCGGGTTTTCTTTCGGAGCCGCGATCTCGAGATCACGCCATCTCGATCCGCCCCGCCGACCGCTGGCGGCTCATCGACTCGTACCGGCGCAGGTACTCGACCACCACCATGCAGTACGTCGCGTGGCTCCACGTCAGCGGGCTGACCGACATCGGCTCGCCCGTGTGCGGGTGGAACTGCTCGGCCAGCACGCCGCTGGGCAGGGCCCGCGTCGCGGCCCACTCCAGCAGCGGCAGCGCCTTGCGGAGTTCCTCGAGGTTCCGGGCCGCGGCGATCCGCCACTGGGCGTGCCAGAGGGTGCAGATGACCCACGGGTTGCCGGGGACCTGGTCGATCTTGTCGCGTTCGACCTGGTGGTAGTAGTCGCGCTCGTAGCGGGCGCACCCGCCGATGGGCGTCTTGATCCACAGGCGCTCGAAGTCCTGGGTCATCTGGGCGACGATCCGCGGGTCGTCGGGCTCGAAGGCCCCGAAGGCGAACAGGGCGTAGGACGACGAGTCGGCGGTCATGTCCAGGCGGTACGAGCCGTCGGGCAGCGGGACCGCCATGCGTGCGAAGCGACCGCGGTCCGGGTGCCACATGTGGCGGCCCAAGGCGCCCTTCATGCGCTCGGCCCCCTCGCGGAACGCCGCGGCCCGGTCGGGCTCGCCGAAGTCGCTGGCGAAGGCGGCAGCGGCGTTGAGGGCGCCGATGGTCGCGCCGACGGTGAACAGGCTCACGCCGCGACGCTCCTCCCAGAGGTCCCAGGATTGGCGGGGCAGCCCGTGGTGGTCGCGGTAGGCGAGCATCCACTCGGCGGGATGGACGACCAGGCGCTCGTACAGCGGCTTGACGAACTCAACGTCGCGGAACGCGACGAAGTGCTGGCGGAGGGCCCAGACCACCAGCGAGGTCTCGTCCTGCTGGATCGGGAGCACGCGCTGCCCGTCGAGCGTCCAGGGGTGCCAGGAGGAGGCCAAGCGTCCCTCGGGCGTGTACTTGTGCAGGAAGTAGCCGTTCTCATCGATGCACTTGTCGGCGTAGCGGAAGAAGGCGCGGCTGAGCTCGCCCTGCCCGCACAGCGTCAGGCCGTAGGCCACCAGCGCGCCGTCGCGCATCCAGCAGTACGAGTAGTGGTCGCCGCCGAACTGGGTGACATCCGAGTCGTTGGCGGCGATGATGGCCCCGCCGTTGTCGATCTGGGTCCGCATGACCAGTTGCGAGCGGTAGAAGAGGTCGCGGAGGTTCTCGGGCAGCGGGCTGGTGTCGAGCGGCTCCTTGCGGCACCAGAGTTTCCAGTAGGCGTCGGTGCGCGAGAGCATGCGGTCCGGGCCGCGCTCCCAGATGCGCCGGTTCAGGCGTTTGACGTCGTCGTAGGAGTGCCCGCAGGCGAGCCACATCGTGACATAGGCCTCGGCGCCGGCGGGCACGTGCAGGTTGAAGCCGATGGTCGCGTCGACCGAGCCCTGGCTGATGGCGTTGCGGCCCAGGGCGCCGTCCTCGGCGTCGCGCCAGGTGCCCTCGGCCCCGCCCAGGCGCTTGGTGCCGATGGCCCAGTGGTCGATCCCGCACTTGTGCTGGTCGCAGGCGTTGACCAGGAAGTAGTTGTCGTCCTTGTAGACGACCACCGCGGAGTTGGCGGGGTCGAAGTTGGCGGTGTCGCCGACCGCGGTCCCGCCGATCGACAGGTCCAGGTGGAAGAAGATGCGGACGTCGCGGGCCTTGCCCGTCAGGTCGCGGACGATGGTCTTGCGGAGGTAGACCGGGTCGGTGGCGTCGACGGCGTCGGCGCACACGATCTCGAGGCCCAGGGCCTGGTTCACGAGGCGCACGTCGGTCACGAGCGTGTCGGCCCGGTAGCGCAGGTCCAGTTCCCAGGACTCGTCCTCGATCCACGCGAACTTGCCGTCGGCCCAGACGCCGAATCGCTGGACGTGCCCGGCGGTGTGGTTGAACCGCCCGACGCGCGGGAAGTACAGGTCGCGCACGCGATAGGACTCGTCGAACGTGACCAGCAGATCGCCGTTGCCGACAGGGATATCTCGGGGCATCAGCCAGGGCCTCCATGCCGGGACCGCGGCCCGCGCCGCCCCGAACCGCCACTCCCGCCTGCCTCTCTCACGAACGGACCGACAGCCAGAGTATGGAAGGGTATCGGCACGATCGATCCCGCCCACGACCGGGAATCCGGCCCGATCGGGCCAGCGGCACGCCCAATCGGCACTGGCTGTCGGCAGGGGCCCCGGCCCCTTGTTGGGGCGGTGAACCCTCACTAACCTTGGCGATCGATGGTCGAGATCCGCCGGATCAACACGGCCGACCCGCTCTACCCGCAGGAGTGCGCCCTGCGGGAGGCGGTCCTGCTGCAGCCGATCGGGTACGACATGGCCCGGTTCCGGCGTGAGTTCTCGGGCATGGAGGAGGCGTTCGAGCACTTCGTGGCGGTGGTCAGGCAGGCCGCCGGGCCCCGAGTGGTCGGGTGCGCGACGCTGCTGGCGGGCTACCCGGCCGCCGGCGTCGGGAAACTGATGCAAATGGCCGTCGATCCGCAGCGTCAGGGCGAGGGCATCGGGCGGGGGCTCGTCGTGGCGATCGAGTCGCGGGCGTTCGGGGAACTCGGGCTTGGCGAACTGTTCTGCCACGCCCAGTTGCCGGCGATGGGGTTCTACGACGCGCTGGGGTGGGAGACGGTCTCGGACGAGTTCACGGAGGCGGGGATCCCGCACCGGAAAATGCGGCTTCTCGGACCCAAGCCCAGCGCGCCGCCCGAGGTGGAGCGGGAGATCGGGCCGGACCTGATGCACGGGCCGACGCCCGGGAGCCTGCCGGGGACCGAGGGCGACACGGGGGCGTGAGGGTTCGCGGTTCTGGTCCAGCGCCGGCGCTCGACCAATACTTCCTCTGGGTTCTGCACTGCGACCGGACGATGGGCTCCAGACGAACGCCGCGACGCTCCACCCGCGTCAGGCCCCTGCGACGTCGATGATCGAGACCCGATGGACGAGCCGCGCGACATCTTCCACGCCAACGGGCTGCGGCGAACGCGTCAGCGTGACGTGATCTACGGCGCGCTGCGCGACACCACCTCGCACCCCACGGCGGAAGAACTGTTCCAGACCCTGCGGCGCGACGACCCGGGCCTGTCGCTGGCGACGGTGTACAACGCGCTGGATGCGTTCACGCGCTGCGGGCTGGTGCGCCGGATCGCGTCGAGCCCGGGGGCGTGCCGCTATGACGCCGATCTGTCGCCGCACGTGCACGTGGTGCACCACGACGGGCGTGTCGAGGATGCGCCGGCGGAGGTCGGGCGGAAACTGCTCGGGCGGCTGTCGGGCGAAGCGGTGGCCGAACTCGAGAAACTCACGGGCGTGCCGATCGACCATGTGAGCGTGCAGGTGATCGCGCGGCCCGAGCCCGGGCGGGACGAGTCGGCGCGGGATGGCACGGGTCGGGATGGAACGGGTCGGGACGAGCGCGAGTAGCGACCGCCGAAAGCCAGCGGATCGCGACCACATCGTCGGGTCGCCAACTACCTGCGGGGCGTCGGCGAGATCATGATCGCCGAGAGGCGGTTCGGCTCGGCCTCGTCGCAGCGGAACCGCAGGATGCGCTACGGCGATCACCCTCGGTCGAGCACAGGACCGCCAGGTCGCCCGACTCGAACGCCGCCATCTCGAGCGGCTGCAACGGGCCCCACTGGGATCGGAGTTCTTCCCACTGGCCCCCACGCTCGCTCGCCGGGCGTGCCTCGAGGGCGGCGGCCGATCGCCACGACCGCTCGAATGACTCCATGGGACGGTCGGCGCTGTACGCGGCGAAGAAGGCCTCGGCGATCGCGCCCGCGGGCGTGGTCGGCCACCCGGCCCTGGCGACAGACTCGCGCGCGGGGCGGTCGAGCGCCTTGGCCTGCCCGGAGTCCATCGTCTCGCGGAGCCACTGGGCGCTCGTCGACACGCGGGCGTAGAACTCGGTCGAGCCGTAGGTGCAGGGGCCGGAGCCGCCGGCGTCATTCGAGGAACTCACGCCGGCGATGTAGTGCACGCCCTGGCGCTCGATGAACGCGGGCCCGCCGCTGTCGCCCGGCCCGCTGATTCCCTCGAGGTCCGTCGCGTCGGGGGGGCGCGAGAACTCGAATCGCACCCAGCCCTCGACCGGGGCGTCGATGAGCGTGTTCGACGCGGCCCGGAGGAGCCCGTCGTCGCCCTCCGGGCCGGTGAGCCCGGTGCCGAACATGCCGAACCCGACGAAGGTCACGCCCTTCCCGGCCTCGTCCTCCCACTCGTACAGCGGGCTCGGCTCGATGTCCGTCACGGGCTCGGCGAGGCGGATCAGCGCCATGTCCACCGATTCGGCCGATCCCTCGCCGGTCCAGGTCGGGTGGAACGCCACGGCGTCGGGCACGAGGCGGGCGTCGCCGAGCAGGATGTCGGTGAACGGCGAGTCCAGGCCGCGGGCCACGTGGGCGGCGGTGAGGACCCAGCGGTCGCCCACGAGCGTGCCGGTGCCGCCCCCGACGCGGACGACGGTGGTGAACGGGCGGGCGTGCTCGATGTAGGCGGCGTCGTCCCGATCGTGCCGGCGGATGATCGCGCCGGGGGCGGCGTGGGCCGCGGCGAGTGCGAACGCGAGAGAAAGGACGACGGGCGTTGTTGGCCTTGGGCGCATGGGATGACCTCCTTGGGAACCCGACGCGTTTGGTGCCGGGTTCAGTCGGAGATCTGGGAAGAAGCCGCGTTGAACGCACAGGCGTGCAAGGCCGGGTGGGCCGCGCCTATTCGAGGCGGGCCAGCGCGGCCTCGACCGTCTCGATCGGGCGGGCCGGGCGGTCCGCCGGGGCGAGCGCCTTGCGGAAGTACTCCACGTCCCACCACCGACCCATCTTCCAGCCCGCCTGGCGGACAATGCCGACCGACTCGAAGCCGAGTTCGGCGTGCAGTCGGACGCTGGCGTCGTTGGGGAGTGTCGCGCCGGCGAAGGCGGCGTGGTAGTTCTGGGCGGCCATGATCTCGAAGAGGCGGAGGTACAGGGCCTTGCCGAGGCCCTGGCGGTGGTGGTCCTTGTGGATGTAGAGGCCGACCTCGGGGGTCCAGTCGTACGCGGCCCGGTTGCGCCACACGCCGGCCTTGGCATAGCCGAGCACGCCGTGGACGCCGCCGGAACCGTCGGGGCTCTGGGCGATGAGGAACGGGTAGCGGTCGCGGGTTGCCTCCCAGTTGCGACGCTGCTCGTCGGCGGGGATCGGCTCGGTCGAGAAGTGGATCGGCGTGGTGAGAATGTAGTGGTTGGTGATGTCGGCCACGGCGTCGAAGTCGCTGGCGCGGGCGGGACGGATGGTGCAGGACGCGTTGGTTGCCATGCGAGCCCCCGAAGCCGCCGGGGACTGCCTCGGGCAGGCCCGGCGGGGATGCGGAATCTACGGCCCGCGTAGTATTGCTGTTCGCAGGAGGACGCGTGCCTTCGGAGGCCAGTTCAATCACGGGAACCACCGGCTTCACGGGTGCCGCCGGGGGGGCTTCAGCACGGCCGGCGGAGGTGGCCGCGCGCGAGGACGACGCGGTGGACCTGGCCGCGCCGGACACGGAAACGCCCTCCCCGAGCGCGCCCGCCGGCGAATCGTCCCCGAAGCGTCGCCCCCGCAAGCGGAAGCGCTCGCTGCTGGACCGGATCGACGCGTTCATCAGCCGCCTGTCGACGCGCAACAACTTCTGGCACCGCGTGTGCTCGATGATCTGGCTCCCGTACGCGTTCCGCAGCGGGATCCAGATGAAGCGTGTGGACGCGACGACGTTCACGGCGGTGCTGCCGTTCCGTCGCTTCAACCGCAACTGGTACAACGCGATGGCCGGGGCGGCCCTCTTGGGCAACGCCGAGATCGCGGGGGGCATGTACGTCTTCGGCGTGGCGGGCGGTGACTACACGGTGGTGTGCAAGAACCTGAACTACACGTTCCTGAGGCCGTGCTTCGGCCCGGCGGTGTACCGCATCAAGCCGCAGGAGGACCTCAACGTCCTGGTGGCGGCGGGGGGTGAGTTCAACATCACGCTGGACATGGACGTGGTGCAGCAGATCGGCGTGCCGGGCAAGCGGGACAAGCGGGTGGGCAAGACGGTCGTGACGTTCCACGTGACGCCCAAGGCGCACCACAAGACCAAGAAGGAGCGCCGGTCGAAGCCGGACGCGTCCGAATAACGCCGCGGGCGGCGGCGGGTGCCGGCGTCGGTATCGGCGTCGGTATCGGCGTCGGTATCGGTGGAAGCCCCAAAACGCTCGGGGGCCCTGGGGATTGCACGGGGCCGCGATCCGAGCAATCCGGTACAAGCGGGCGGCGTGCAATGAGGGCCGCGAGTTCGTACATTGGTACCAACGGGTAGGGGGGCCACGCGCGGGGCGCGGGAGGCCACCACATGGACACCACTGCCACCCGTGGGGGCACTGGTGCGGTGGACGGCGAGGGCGGGCGGGCTCCAACGAGCCGGCCGGCCCGGGCAAGCCGTCACAGCGATGTTCGAAGCACGTTCCGTCGGATCGCCTGCCTTGGCGGGATCGAGTTGCTCTGCGCGCAGGCGGGGGTAAAGCCCGCGGCCCGAGGCGGGCTGGCCGGCGGGGCCTTCCCGGTCCACTCGCACGACGAGTACACGATCGTGCGGATCGAGGCGGGGCGGAGCGCGTTCCTGGCGGGCGACCGCGTGTGGCGGGCCGAGGGCGGCGCGCTGGTGGTCATCGGGCCCGGCGTGCCGCACTGCGGCGGGGCGACCGACGGCGTGCCGGTGCGGTACCGGTCGATCGTCGTGCCCAAGGCGGTGATGGGTATCGCGGGGGCCGCGTGGAACGGCGTCGACGCGGGGACGCTGGCGATGCCGGTGTTCCAGCGTCCGATCGTCCAGGACCCGGCGCTGAGCGCGGCGTTCGGGGTTCTGCACGAACGCCTGATGGCCTTGCCCGATCCGAAGCACGAGTGCGAGGCGCTGCGGGCGTTGCTGCGGGAACTGGTGCTGAGGCACGCGACGCCGGAGGCGGGCGAGAGCGCCCGCGAGCCGCGCCGGATCCGGGTGGTGCGCGAGCACCTGGCCCAGAACCTGACCGAGTCGGCGAGCCTGGACCGGCTGTCGGACCTGGTCGGGGTGAGCCCGTTCTACTTGCAGCGGACGTTCAAGGCGGCGACGCGGATGTCGCCTCGCGAGTACCTGACGGACCTGCGGATCAAGCGTGCGCGCGAGTTGCTGCGGGAGGGCGTGACGCCGCGGGTCGTGGCGGGACGGGTCGGGTTCTTCGACCAGTCGCACTTCACGCGTGCGTTCCGGCGGCTGACGGGGCTGACGCCGGGGCAGTATGGGGCGGGGGAGGTGGTGGTGGCGAACGGGGTTGAGGCGGGGGTGTGAGGCCCGCGCGGGACGCGGCTGACGCGGCGTGCTGCCGGCGGCGGCTCGGAGCGGCTGGTGGAGACATCGTGGCGGTCGATCGCATCAGGCGTTCATTGCCACGTCTGATGGCACGGCGGCGTTGCTCGAACCACACGCCGAGACTGGTCGCGGGTCACACTCGCGGCTCGGGCTTGGCGCATCGGACAATGACGAGTGTCTGATCGTCCTCGCTGGTCCGCGTCGCGCGGATCGAGGCGAGGATGTCGCGCCGGGCGCGGCTTGGATCGGAGAGGTCGGTTCGGGCGATGAGGTCGGACAGGCCCTCGATGCCGAGTTGGCGGGCGTCGCGGTCGGCGGCCTCGGTGAGGCCGTCGGTGTAGAGCACGAGGGTGTCGCCGGGCGCGAGCGTGATCGTGCGGGCGGCGAAGGGCTCGGCGGGGACGACGCCGAGCGGGAGGCTGTCGCCGCCGAGGAGTTCGCAGGCTTGCTGCTCGGTCGGGGTCGCGAGGCGGCGAACGAGAAGGACGGGCGGGTGGCCCGCGACGACGACCTGGGCCGTGATGCAGTTGCGCGACTGGGCGGGCTCGCCGGACGCTGGCTCGGCGCGTGAGAACCGGATCCACACACCGGTGGCGAACATGGACGGCTCGCAGAGTTCGGCGAGCACCTGGTTGAGGGTCGAGAGGTGGTGCGACGGCTCGCCGCCCTCGCGCAGGGCGGTGCGGAGCATGGCTTTGAGCATGCCCATGACCACGCCGGCCCGCACGCCGTGACCCGAGACGTCGGCCAGAAAGAGGTCGAGGCGGTCGTCGGTGGCGACGGCGTCGATGAGGTCGCCGCCCATGGCGCCGGAGGGGTCGGACGAGCCGAGCACGCGGAGCGGGCCCCACGCCGTGTCGATGGCGGGCACGAGGGAGGCGTGGATCTGGGCGGCCAGGGCGAGTTCGGCCTTGGCGCGGGCGCCGCCGCGCTCGATGCGGGCGATGTAGCGGACGATGATCGTGAAGCCGAGCGAGATCCAGGTGATGGCCATGGCGATCAACGTGATGCGCCGGGCGGTCTCGGACATGCCGGTGCCGAGGCGCATGACGGGCCACTCCCAGATGAGGCGCATGAGGGCGGGGATGCCGAAGATCGGGAAGAGGATCAGGGGGATGAGCAGGAGGAACCACCAGCGGCGTCGCTGGAACATGAAGGCCCAGCCGGTGGCGAGCGAGCCCGACAGGGCCGTGAGCACCAGCGCGATGCTCCAGCCGGCGGCGGGTGTCTGGAGCAGGCCGATCATGGGCCCCATGGAGCCGAACATGAGGGCGATGCCGAGGTACATGCCGGCGTCGCTGGCGTGTGCGGGGAGGGCTGGGCGGGGCATGGGGGGAATGTAGCGGGAGGCGATGCCTCTTGGAGTGGCTCAGCGCGGAGGCGGATTGGGGGAATCCGATTGTCCACCGTCGTGTTCGGGAGCGGGAGGCGTGTCACCGGCCTCCAGAATGGTGGCCACGGCGCACGCGGTGGCTTCGAGGGTAGACCTCGCGCACGCTTCGATCGTCGCTCCATCGCCTGGCGAGTGGGAGTTCCAGCGTTCGGCCGAAGAACACAAGTTCCTCATCGGGCGAGATCACAAGCGAGTACCGGAGAGCGATGGCTGTCGCTTTGCGCCACGTCGCCTCGTCGAACGGCCGGGCGATGGGCGTGCTGCTCGCGGGTGAGGGCGAGATCGGGCGAGCTCCGCGTCGGTTGGCGTCGGCGTGGTCGGCTGCGGGATCGGGATGTCGCGCGGGACGGGCCGGGTTTACGTGCTTCTCCCAGAACTGCTTGTACGACGCACGCGCCTTCTCGACCGACGCGGCAGCGTTCGACGAGCATCTCCGGGTTCAGTGAGTCCCAGTCGGTTCCAGTTCGATTCGGTTTCTCAAGGTATCGATTGTCGGCCGTGTTACAGAACATGCACGCCGTCACTTTGAATGACGGCTCTTCACGCCGCGGGTGCCCCTTGGGAAGCAGGTGGTCAACCGAGAGCCAGAGCCACAGCGGCCACGTCGAGCAATCCAGGCCGCAATACCGGCACTGGAATCCGTCTCGTGATGGATCTTGTAGGCGTAGCCTCGAAGTGAGTCATCGAACTTCGCCACTGGCCCGCCCCCGCTCCGCCTCGATCGTGCTCAGCACGTCCGCCTGGTGGTCCGCGTGGTAGGACGATCGCACCAGCGGGCCGGACTCGACCACCTTGAACCCCGCGGCCAGGCCCTGCTCGCGGTACAGCCCGAACTGCTCGGGCGTCACCCAGCGGTCGATCGGCAGGTGGTTCCGCGTCGGCTGGAGGTACTGGCCGATGGTGAGGATGTCGCAGGAGTCGGAAGAAGGGGCGGAGGGGCCGAGGGGCGAAGGGGCAGAGGGATGGGGTGGGGCGTTGTCGCGGGTTTCGGGCCTCATGGGTCCCTTTGACCCTTCGCCCCTCGGCCCTTGGTCCCTTCCTCGAGTTGCGACTTTCGTCGCCCCTCACCTCGCCATCAGCCCGGAGCACCTCGTCGTCGCGTTCGCCGATGCCGAACCATGATGCCGGTTTTGGCGACCATGCCGGCCTCCTTGACGCGGCGCAAGAGTTCGAGCGAGCGGTCGAAGACTGGCCGAGGGCGGACCGCGGGGTACATCCGCCGGACGGTCTCGAGGTTGTGGTTGATGATGTGGGGTCTGGCGTCGATGACCATCTGCAGGGCGCCCCAGTCGCCCTCGAAGTCGGGGATCAGCACCTCGACGCTCATGTTCGGGCAGGCGTTTTTCGTGCGGATGATGGTCTCCGCCCAGATGCCCGCGCCGCCGTCGGAGAGTTCGTCGCGGTTCACGCTGGTGATGACCACGTGCTTGAGGCCCATGAGGGCGAGGCTCTCGGCCACGCGCCGGGGCTCGTCGCGGTCGATTGTGTTCGGGCGGCCCGTCTTGACGTTGCAGAACCCGCAGGCGCGGGTGCAGGTGTCGCCCAGGATCATGATGGTGGCGACGCCGCGCGACCAGCACTCGCCCATGTTGGGGCAGCCGGCCTCCTCGCACACGGTGTGGAGGCGGTGGGTCTGCATGATGTTCTTGAGGCGGTTGTAGCCCTCGCCGCCCGGGACCTTGGCCTTGAGCCACGGCGGCTTGCGCCGGGCGAGGGTCTGCTGCGGGCCGTCGCTGTTGTTCAGGACCATGGAGGTCAGCGAGACGAGCGGACGCCCGGCGGAGCGCAGGGGGTCGCCGCCGGCGGGGCGGGGGTGGCGGGCCAGCGTGCGGGCGATGGCGGTGGGGGAGGCAGGCGCGAGGCGTTTGGCAGAGCCCCACGCGCGAGCGTGGGGTCGGTGGCGTCGGTCGGGCTCGCGGGCGGCTGGGCGGCCGGGCGCAGGCCAGTTCCGGCAACGGGTTGGGCGTCAAAGGACATTGGGGGATGGTAGCGCCGACGATGGGCTTGTTGAGGGTGGCACGCCCACGAGGAGCGCGGGCGTGGACGCTTGTTGGCGGACGCGGGTTGGATGGTGGAAGCCACGCCCGCGCCTCGCGGTGGGCCTGTTTGCGGTGTTGGGCTCGATTGGCGCGAGGCGTGGACGTGCCACCCGAGCGGACCGGGGCGGGGACGCCCCGGCTCGCGCGCGTTTGGCTCGCGCGCGTCTGGGTAGCGGGCTCAGGCGACGCCGTGGTCCAGGGCGTGCTGGATGGCGTCGACGAAGCGTTCGATCTCGCGTGGTGTGGTGTAGACGCTGGGGGAGATGCGCAGGCCGCGGACGTTGTGGCGGAGGGGTTCTGGCGTCTCGGCGCCGTCGGCGATGGCGACGGTGAAGATGCGCCGCGTGCTCCAGAGCCAGGACTGGAGTTCGCGGGGTTCGAGGCCCTCGAAGTCGACCGTGGCGATGCCGCCGGCCAGGCCTGGTTCGAGGCTGGTTTGCAGGTTGACGCGGCTGGCGTGGCGCGGGTGGTCGAGCAGCGTGTGGGCCCAGAGGTCGCGGAGGTGGACCATGCGGGCGAACTTGCGGCTACTTCCGATGCCGTCGTGGAAGGTCAGGGCCTCGGCGATGGCCAGGTGGTTGGCCGCGGGGTGCGTGCCGATCTCCTCGAACTTGCGGATGTCGTCGGTCTGCTTCTCGGCCGCGGCCATGAGGGGCCAGACGTCCTTGATGCGGTCGCGTTTGACGTAGAGCAGCCCGGTGCCGTGGGGGGCGAAGAGCCACTTGTGCAGCGAGGTGCCGAGGAAGTCGCAGCCCAGGTCGGAGATGCGTTCGTCGAGGTGGGCGAAGGAGTGGGCGGCGTCGACGATGACCGGGATGCCGCGACCCCGGCCCAGGTCGCAGATCTCGCGCACGGGCAACGCGCCGCCGGTGAGGAACACGACGCGGCTGCAGAGGATGAGGCGGGTCCTGGGCGTGATGTGGGCCTCGAAACGCCGGACGATCTCCGCCGGATCGCTCGCGGGCACGGGGATCTGGAATCGGACGAGGCGGATGCCCTCGCGTCGCTCGCGCTGCTCGAAGGTGGTGAGCATGCGGGGGTAGTCGGCGGTGGTCGTGAGCACCTCGTCGCCGGGGGCCAGGTCGAGGCCCTGCTGGAGGACCTGCAGCGACTCGGAGGCGTTGCGGGTGATGGCCAGTTCTTCCGCGTCGGCTCCGAACTGCTGGGCCAGGGCCCGGCGCGTGCCTTCTTTCTGGGGCTCGAGCACCTGCCACAGGGCGTACGGCGGCGGGGCGGTGTTGGAGAAGTCCAGGTGGCGTTTCATGGCCTCCTGCACGAAGCCGGGCGAGGGGCTGACGCCGCCGTTGTTGAGGTTGATGACCGAGCGGTCGATGGTGAAGGCGCGGGCGACCTGCGACCAGAAGGCGTCGTCGTCGGCGGTGTCCGCGGGGCCGCGTTTGTCGGCCTTGAGTTCGCGGGCGATGTCCGCGGCGCGGTGTTCGAGGGTGGCGTGGCGGGCCAGGGCGGGGCTGGCGAGCATCGCCAGGCCGGCGGCGCCGGGCGCGGCAGCGAGGAAGTGGCGGCGTGAGTGTGGCATGCCCGCAGCGTACCGCGCGGAGTGCGGGGCGTGCCTCCGCGCCCGCGCGCGAGCCGGGGCGTCCCCGCCCCGGTTTCCGAAGGGTGGCACGCCCACGCCCCGCACAGGATGGCTCGATGTTCCTTGAGGCCAACGCGGGGCGCGGGCGTGGACATGCGCACGGGCGATACTCCACGCCCGCGCTGTGCGTGGGCGTGCCACCCGGCGGGGTGGGGGGCGCAGGCGGGTGTCGGGTCCGGGGCGGGGACGCCCCGGCTCGCGCGCGATTGAAGAAAGGAAGACGCGACGTGGCGCGAGGTGCTATTCCGACAGGATGCGTCCTTGCCGCTCCCAGATCCGGTCGATCCGCTCCATGAACCTGCCGCTGGCTTCGAGGCGCTCGCCGCAGGCGACCAGCAGGTCCACCAGGCCCTCGAAGTCGCTGATCGCGATGAACTCGCGCCCGACGCGGGCGGGCCGGGTGTTCCGCTCGGCCTGGACCGCTTCGAGGTCGGCCATGTTGTGGTAGTTGCCCAGCGGCAGGCACACGCAGGTCGCCTCGTAGCCGAACTCGCAGAAGACCGAGGCCTCGCACGCCCCGCCGGCCATGAGTTTCCGCTGCCACTTCCACGCCGGGCCCTGCGACAGTTTCTGCGAGGCCAGCGGCTGGGCCCCGCCGATCTCCTCGCAGCGCTTGGCGATGGCCGCGGTCAGCGAGGGCGTGAACACCGTCACGCGGTCGCCGACGCGGACGATCGGCCCGCCGCCGATGGGCGAGTCGATGAAACTGCGGCTGTTTTCGAGCGCGATGATGCGGCAGCCAGCCGGCATGAACCCGGCGCGGCACGCCGCGATCGCGCCGAGGAAGCCGACCTCCTCGCCCCGCGTGAAGAGCAGGCGCACGTCGGGGATCGCCTCGCCACGCTCGGCCTTGCGGAGCAGCAGGTCCATCGCCGCGAGCGCGGCGGCGGCGGCGGCGAGGTCGTCGCACGCGTCGGTGTGCAGGCAGGCGACGCGATCGCCCGCGACGCCCGCCCCGCCGGCGGTGGCCGCCGTGATGTCGGCGATCTCGGCCCTGGGCAGGTCCCACCGAGCGACGTCGCCGGGGCGCAGGCGATTCGCGGCCGAGGGGTCGTCGAGCACGCCGGTGTATCGCTTGAGCGGCTCCTGCGGGCCATCGGCAGGGCCGGTGAGGCGGGCGGGCAGAACCTCGTCCTCGCTGGTGATGGCGGTGATGCGGGCGTCGGTGAAGTAGTCGTCGCCGACGCCGCCGCGGAACTCGAGGGTGAAGGAGCCGTCGTCGGCGATGCGTTCGACGACGAAGGCGGGGTGGTCGAGGTGGGCCGTGAAGTAGAGAGTGGCCGGCGGGTTCTTGGCGTTGGTGCTCTTCGGCTGGCCGGTGGCGGGGTCGACGGCGTGGATCGCCAGTGAGACCTCGATGTTGGCGTGTGCGTCGCGCCGCGAGGCCAGGCCGGGGCGGGCCGAGAGCCAGCGGTCGATCCAGGCGATGACGCGCGACTCCCGCCCCGCGGCGGTGGGGGTCTGGGTCAGTTCGGTCAGCCAGTCGAGGTGGAGGCGTCGGTCGTCGGGGGAGATGGACATGGGGCCAGCGTATCGCGCGAGCCGCGCCTGGTGGCACGTGTCGGAGCCTCGTTCGTGGGACCCCGAGTGAACGGGCACCCACCCGACGCACTCCCGCGGCCTCGCGGTCGCGCCTCTGTCGCTTCTACGCTTGCCCATGCCCGCCGCCGGCCAAACCTCGGCCAGCCTGATCGACCAGACGATGGAGCGGGCCTCCGGCGCGCTCGCCGAGACCCGGTACTTCGAGTGCGAGCGCCTGTGCGAGCGGGCCATGCACGCCGCGGTTCGGGCCCGGGACTTCGAGCGGATGGCCCGGATCTGTCTGCCGCTGCAGGAGTCGCGCCGCCTGATCCGCCAGCAGGCCGCCGATGCCGCGGCCTCCGGGGGCGTGTTCGTGCTCTCAACGCCGGCGGACCTGCCCACGCCCGCGCCGGCGGGGTTCTATCTGGTGCAGCCGCCGCTGATCGGGGCGGATGCCAAGCGGCTGCGGGAACTGTTCTGGGGCGCCAAGGTGCCCTCGCTGGTGCTGGCCCGGGAGCCGATGACGCGTCAGGGCAAGTGGCCGATCGTCGCGGTCGCGGAGGAGTCGATCCGCGTGCAGGTCGATCCACCGGCGGGCGTGAAGTGGACCGGACAGGGCATCCGGCGGGACGAGATGGCGAAGCCGCCGAGCGTGGAGTGGTTCCAGCACGCCGCGGAGGCGCTGGGCGACGCCGCGTTCGCGAGGATCGACAAGTCGCTGCCGGCGATCTGGCGGGTCGAGGACCTGCTCACGGCCCTCGAGGCGTTTCCCGACCACGAGAAACTGCACCAGCACCTTGCAGATGCGTGCCGGGCCGCGCTCCACGAGCCGGAACCGACGGCGCCGCGGCCTCGCGTGGACAAGTACCCGCACTCGTTCTGAACCGGAGTCAACTCGCCAAGCCCGGGTCGCCCTACAGCGCCTCGAACGCGGCCCAGGCGTCGGCCTCCTCGATCGCCTGATCCGGCGCGATCGCGGCGGCCTCGGGCATGCCCTCGCGGCGTCGGTGCACCGCCGCCCGGATCGAGTCCTCCGGGTGCGGGCGGACGATCGGCACGTCCGAGCCGAACCACAGCAGGTGCCCCGGCTCGCAGCCCGATTCGATCAGTTCCCGCAGCGGCATCACCCGATCCAGACGCCCCGGCAGCAGGCGGCGCAGCGCCTCGATGTCGTACAGAAGGTGGCACGGCTGGACGCTGCACAAGACCCCGAGGGCCGCGAACCGGGGCACGTCCGCCTCGTCGATCAGCTCGGCGTGCTCGACCCGGAACCCCAGCGTGCTGGGGCGGACGCGCTCGATCGCGTCGAGCACCGCCCGGACCGCGCCGTCGCCGATGGCGTGCACCGCCAGCGGCACGCCCAGGTCGTCGCACACCCCGACCGCCGCGAGCAACTGCTCGGGCGTGACCAGCGGCGTGCCCCTCTCGTGCCCCGGGATCGGGTCGGCGAACGGTTCGAGCATCCAGGCCGTGCGGCTGTTGAGCGTGCCGTCGGCGAAGAGCTTGGCCCCGGCGAGGCGGACGTTCTCGCGGGTCCAATCCTCGGCGGCGTCGAGGGCCGATTCGAGTTCCTCGAACGGGACGTAGAGGCGAACGTCCATGTCCAGTTCGCCAGCGTCGCTGAGCCGGGCCAGGTCCGGCCCGAGCGTCGGCCGGGCCTTCAGGTCGTGGACCTCGACGAAGCCGTGGGCCTTGAGGTCGGCCAGGGCCGCCCGAAGCGACGCGAGGCGCTGCTCGGAGGTGGGAGAGGGGCGGGCGGCGGCGACTTGCTTGGCCGCGCTCTCGAGCACGACGCCGGTGGGGGATCCGTCGGTTGTCCGCAGGATGACGCCGCCCTCGGGGTCGGGCGTGGCGCGGTCGATGCCCGCGGCCCGCAGCGCGGCCGACGACGCCAGCAACGCGTGGGTGTCGAAGCACCACGCGATCGCCGGTCGACCGCGGACGGCTTCGTCGAACCGGGCCAGGCTTGGCCACGCGGGGGAGGCCCAGGCTTCGGGACGGGCGCCGACGCCGACAATCCAAACCCCGCCGGACTCGTTGCGGTCGCTCGGCGTCGCGTCCGCCCGCGCCGCCATCCGGGCGAGCAGGTCGTCCGCGGAGGTGCAATCGGCGAGTTGGACAGCGTCCATCGCCTCGCCGTGCATGAGCAGGTGGGCGTGGGCTTCGCGGAGGCGCGCCGGTCGCAGGGGTGTGGCCATGCCACGGATGATTGCACGCCCGAGAAGTCCCGGTACAGAAGACTCACGACAGAACACCCGGTGCAAACGCTGGGGGCTCCCGATGGCCCCTCACTACGTCCTCCGTCGTATGCACCCGCGTCCGTTCCCTTCCGCATGTACGATGTCTGCCTCATGGGCACGAACGACGACCGTCCAACGATCGCGGTGACGATGGGTGATCCCGGCGGGATCGGCCCGGAGGTTGTCGTCAAGGCGCTCGCCGATCCGGCACGCCGCGCCAAGGCGCGGTTCCGTATCTACGGGACCAACGGCGTGCTCATGGAGGCGTGCGACCGGGCCCGGATCGATCCGTTCTGGTGGCGGGTCGAGTTCAACAGCGAGCGGCTCGAAGACGCGATGGCCCAGGACTGCGTGTTGATCGACTACGAACCGCCGGGCGGGCGGGTGCTGTATCCCAGGGCCGCCACCAACCGGGGCGGGGAGTACTCGTACCGGTTCGTCGAGGACGCGATCACCGCGGCCGAGAAGCGCCACGACCAGCCGCTCCATGCCGACGCGATCGTGACCGCCCCGATCAGCAAGCAGGCGTGGTCGATGGCCGGGCGGAAGTTCCCGGGGCACACCGAACTGCTGGCCAGGCGGTTCCTGGCCAAGCGCGTCGCGATGATGTTCGAGGCGCCCCGCCTCCGCGTCACGCTCGTGACCATGCACGTGCCGCTGCTGGACCTGTCCCACGCGCTGACGATCGGGCGGATCTTCGACGCGATCGACCTGACCTACCTGGCCCTGAAAGAAGCCGGGATCTATCGCCCCCGCCTGGCGGTGTGCGGCCTGAACCCGCACGCCGGCGAGAACGGGCTGCTGGGCGACGAGGAGCAGCGCCTCATCACACCCGCCCTTGGCCTGGCCCAGCACCAGGGCATCAACGTTTCCGGTCCTTTCCCGGCCGACACGATCTTCAACGCCGCGATCGAGGGGCGGTACGACGCGGTGGTGGCCATGTACCACGACCAGGGCCTCATCCCGATCAAACTGCTCTCGCGCGACGAGGCGGTGAACATCACGCTGGGCCTTCCGACCGTCCGGACCAGCCCGGATCACGGCACCGCGTACGACATCGCGGGCTCGAACAAGGCCAGCGCGGGCAGCATGGAGGCGGCGATCGACTGCGCGATCCGCATGGTCCAGGCCCGCCGCGCGGCGTCGTAGGGCGCGAATCCAAAAATATTTTTGGCGGTCGTCGGACGCTTCGGGCGTCTCGATGGGGCGTTCGACCAGCCTCGGCGCGTGCCTGTCGGTTGCTGCAACGCGTCGATCGTCGCTCGTCTCGTGGCGTGCTCGTGAGGCCGCGTCGGACGCGCGCGTGCCGCGCCTATCGGGCGTGTCGATGGCGACGCGATCGAGAACGCGACCGATGCGATCGAGACGCGTCGCGCGGCACCGAACGGCGTGAAGCCCGCACGTTCGCGCGAGTTCGTTGCGCGAACGCGACATTTTGGCGGCTTCGATTCGGATCGATCGGCGTCCGATCACGCGACGAGGCCGCCCACGCGATGGGCATCGGGCGCGGCGCGAGCGGTGTGGTTGGGTGCGTCGCGCGTCTCTGATCGAGCCAGCGCGAGGCTCGATCGAAGCGGTTCGAGGTGCTCATCGAGGTCGTCGATGACGCGCGATCGCGATCGCGCGATCGACTTTTCCACAACAGCGAGCGCGCGTTGACGCGTTCAGAACGCGCGTGTACATAGCCGATTGCTCAAGCACACCGATCGTCGTCTCCGATAGAGGACAAGGAACAACCGAGGCGCGTGGGCGCTTCGTCCTCTGCAGATGGGCTGCACGGGAGACACGATCGAGGAGTTTCCAGATGGCGAAGAAAGCGAAAAAGAAGGCGAAGAAGAAGGCGGCGAAGAAGGCGAAGAAGAAGACCGCGAAGAAGGCGAAGAAGAAGGCGAAGAAGAAGGCCGCCAAGAAGCGGACCGCCAAGAAGGCCGGCAAGAAGAAGGCCAAGAAGAAGACCGCCAAGAAGGCCGGCAAGAAGAAGGCCCGCCGCAAGGCCACCCGCAAGGCCGCCGCCGCCCCGATGGGCATGTCCCCCATGATGTGATTGGGGACCATGCGATCGGGCCAGATCGGCCCTCCCGGGCCGAAATCGGCCTGGGCCGCCGCGCCGTGGACCCCCCGCCGGGGGCACCACGAGGACGAACGCGGCCCAACGCGGGGCCAAAGCCCCGACAAGCCACAACATCGCAAAGGGGTCGGCCGCTTGGCCGACCCCGTTTTCGTCTGTGCCCATCCCTACCCAGCGGCAATGCGTGATGCCCGCGACTTCGCGGCATGATCGCGCGTGTTCGCCGGTCTTTCGAGCACGCACGCCTCGGCCACCATCGCTCGCGCCCATCACTCGGGCGGCCACCGACGCAATCGGCCCGCGCACGCCGCTCGACGTACGCTCCGCTCCATGGCACGGACCCTCATCGTCGGCGGCACCGTCATCGACACGCTCACGGGCGGCTCACGCGTGCTCGACGTGGCCATCGACGCCGATCGCATCGCCGCCATCGCACCGTCGCTGGCACGCTCTCCCGCGGATCGCGTCATCCACGCCGAAGGCCTGCTCGTCTGCCCGGGCCTGATCGACCCGCACGTGCACCTCCGCGAGCCGGGCCAGGAGCACAAGGAGACCATCGCCAGCGGCACCGCGGCCGCGGTCTCCGGCGGGTTCACCACCGTTTGCTGCATGCCCAACACCCAGCCCGCCCTCGACTCGCCCGAGATGGTCCGGGCGGTGCGAGACAGGGCCCAGGAGACGGGCCTGTGCCGCGTCTTCAGCGTCGCCGCGGCCACCAGAGGGCGTCACGGCGAGGAGATCACCGAGATCCGCCTGCTCGCGGACGCGGGCGCGGTGGGGATCTCCGACGACGGCGACTGCGTGGCCTCGGCGGGCATGATGTCGCGCGTGCTCTCGGCGTGCCGCCAGGCCGGGCTCGCGTTCATGCAGCACGCCCAGGAGCCGACGCTGACCGGCGGGTCCGTCATGCACGCGGGCGAGGTCGCGGTGCGGCTCGGGCTGACCGGCTGGCCGCGCGAGGCCGAGGAGATCATCGTCGAGCGCGACGTGCGTCTCAACCGGGCGATCGGGGCCAGGTACCACGTCCAGCACGTCTCGAGCGAGGGCACGGTCGAGATCGTGCGGAAGGCCCGCCAGGCGGGCCAGCCGGTCTCGTGCGAGGCCTCGCCGCACCACCTGCTGCTCACTCACGAGGCCTGTGCCGGCGGCGACGGGCACTCGTACGACACCGGCGCGAAGATGAACCCGCCGCTGCGAGAGGCCGCCGACGTCGCGGCCCTGGTCAAGGGCGTCGCGGACGGCACCGTCACGGTGCTCGCGACCGACCACGCCCCGCACACCCCCGACGAGAAGGCCCTCGACTTCGACTCGGCCCCCTTCGGGATCATCGGGCTTGAAGTCGCGCTGTCGCTCTACGCGGAGGCCCTGGTGCACTCCGGCGCGACCGATTGGGTGCGTCTCGTCCAGTTGATGACGATCGAGCCCGCCCGACTGTGCGGGCTCGACACTCGCGGGCTCGGCACGCTCGTCGTCGGCGGCCCGGCGGACGTGACGCTGATCGATCCGAACCTGGCGTGGACCATCGACGCCGCGGACCTGGCCGGCAAGAGCCGCAACACCCCGTTCCTGGGGCGGCGCGTCAAGGGGCGGTCGGTGCTGGCGATGGTGGGGGGCCAGGTCCGCCACGAGCGTTCCCGAGGCTGAGCACGCTTGGGCGCTGAACGATCTTCTCCGCGCCACGTCACGGTGCTCGCCCGAGGCCCGACGCCGCCGATAACGCGCGGGTGTGATCCCGCCCACGAGGCGGAATCCGCCTCCCGATCCCCCGACCGGTGCGACCCGAATCCGGCGTGTGGGCGACCTTGGCGATCCTGCGGGCTGGGCTTCAGATGGCCGGCGTCGGTGTCGATACCCGACCCGTGGCCTCGCCCCGCAGGGGCGGGCCGCGCGGGCCGATCGACGGCGGGGACGTCTCCATGGGTTCAACCGAGGGACATGGCAGCGCTCGGGGCTTGGGCGCGAGGCCGTCGCGTCCGGGCGGCTCGTCGGACCCGCGCGTGCTCTCGGCGCTCGAGGACTTCGAGAAGCAGTTGTCCGAACTGCGCCAGGCCCACGAGTCGCGCCGCAAGGCCGAGGTTGAACTGGAGCGCCGCCTCACCGCCCTGCGCGAGCGTGAGGAAGCGCTCTCGGCCCAGTCCGAGGAACTCGACGTGCAACTCTCGGCGGTCGCCGAGCAGCAGCGTCAGAACGAGACCGAACGCCAGCGCCTCGGGGCACAACTGGTCAAGACCCGCCAGCAGTCCGAGGAGATCGCCCAGCGTGAGGCCGGCTTCGGCCAGCGCGAGGCGGAACTCAACCAGCGCTCCGCCGCCCTCGCCGGGCAGGCGGGCGAACTCGAGCAGCGCGCCCGTGCCCTCGCGGAGCAGGACGCGGCCCTGTCGCAGGCCCGCCAGGAGGCCGAGCACCGGGCCGCCGAACTGTCGGCGCGGGCAAGCGACCTCGCCGAGCAGACGCAGGCTCTCGAGCAGGAGCGGGCTCGCCTCGAGGGCGAGACGCAGCGGCAACTCCAGGAGGCGGCCCAGGCCCGGGCCGCGCTCGAGCAGACCATCGAATCGCTGCGTGCCGACATCGCGTCGGGCCAGGAGGCCCAGGCCGCGCTCCAGCAGCAGGTCGCCGAGCGCGAGGAGCAGGTGCGGGCCGGGGCCGAGCGCCTCGGCGAGACCAGCGAGGCCTTGCAGAAGGCGACGGCCAAGGGCGAGGCCCTCGACCGCGACCTGGCCGAGGCCCTGGAGGAGATGGAGCGTCTGTCGGCCGCCGGAGCCGCGGCCACCAAGCGCGCCGACGAGGCCGAGGCCACCCTCAACGACATCTGCACGCAACTCGAGCAGGCCGCCGGCGAGAGCCAGCGGCTGGGCGGCGAACTCGAGTCCGCTCGCCAGCAGGCACAGACGCTCGAGACCGAACTCGCCCAGGCCCGCGAGGCCTCCGCCCAGCAGCAGGCCGCGTTCGAGCAGGCCCAGATGCGGGTCGAGTCGCTCGAGCACGACCTGGGCGACGCTGAGAAGGCCGTCGAGGCGCTCAAGGCGGCCCACGCCGAGGCCAGGGCGGCGCTCGAGTCGGCCCAGACCGATCTGGAGCAGGCCCGCGCCGAACTGGCCGCCCGCGATGAGGCCATCGCGACGCTCGAAGGATCGCTTGCCGAGGCGGCGGACCAGATCGCGTCGCTCCAGAGCGAGATCGAGTCGGTCCGCGCCGAGGCCCAAAGCCTCCGCGGCCAGGTCGCCGAGCGCGACGAGTCGATCGGGACGCTCACCGGCGAACTGGACCAGACCCGCGAGTCGCTTGAGGCGTCCGAGCAGGCCCGGGCCCAGACCGAGCAGCGCCTGACCCAAGCGGTCGAACTGGCCGCTGATTACGAGAAAGCGTCGCTGGAGCGCGACAGC
>JAWKTE010000020.1:0-73340 GCA_041401985.1 Phycisphaerales bacterium | reverse complement strand
TCGTTTGAGTGGGAGTGACGGAGTGATGAAGTGACGGAGTGACGGAGTGACGGACAGAGAGAGAGAGAGAAGCAGAAAGCAGAGCCCCACGCGCGAGCGTGGGGTTCGAGCACGGACGGGCGTGTTCCCGGGAAGGGCGTTTGGATTGGCGAACGAGGTTGGGCAGCGTGGGCGGGGTGGGGAGAAGCCGGCGGCTCGGGGGCCGGAGCGGGATGCGCCGGCGTTTCCGTCGGCCACGGGTGTGCTCGCGCCGCCAGCCAAGTTTGGCGAGCTGTGCGCGGAGTTCGGTCTGACGCTCGATGCCGCCGAGATCGATCGTCTCGGGCGGTACCTGTGGCTGCTGCTGGAGACGAACACGCACCACAACCTCACGGCGATCAAGGACGCGGATGAGGCGTGGACGCGCCACATCTTCGACAGCCTGACGCTGACGGCGGTGCTCGGAGAGTTGTCGGGTGGTGAGGACGGCCAGGGGCCGCGCGTGATCGATGTGGGGTCGGGCGGCGGTCTGCCGGGGATCCCGCTGGCGATCGCGATGCCCGACTTGCGGTTCACGCTGCTGGAAGCCACCGGAAAGAAGGCGGCGTTCCTGCGACACGCGGCGGCGGAACTGGGGCTGGGCAACGTGGAGGTCGTCGCGGCCCGGGCCGAGTCCGCGGGGCGCGAGGACGGGCGGCGCGACGCCTACGACGCGGCGGTGGCGCGGGCGGTCGGCCCGCTGGCGGTGATCGCGGAACTCACCACGCCGTTTGTCAGGACCGGCGGGCTGGCGGTGCTGGTCAAGGGCGAGCGGGCCGAGGAGGAACTGGCCGCGGCCAAGCAGGCGCTGCACCTGCTTCATGCGGGGCACGCCGGGACGGTCGAGACGCCCACGGGGCGGCTTGTGGTGCTGGAGAAGTTGCGCCGGACACCGAAGCCGTACCCGAGGCGGGACGGGGAACCGAAGCGGGTGCCGCTGGGAGGCGGGGCGGCACCGTGATGACCATTCAAGGCGCTAAGCGAATGACCTCGAACCCACGACCTTGCCATTGCTGAGGCAGAGAGTCGGCCTCGTCCTTGGTCAAACCAGTTGAGCCAAAGGGCACTGAACCGCTTCCCCGCAGCGTGAATCGAGCGTATACCGCCCCGCCCACCGCGCCAGGTTCGGTACCCAACACGACGTCGAAGCTTGAACCCGTCCGCTCAAACACGAGGACGTCGACTTGCCACGAGTGCTTGGCGATCTAGCGGCCCTTTCCCAAGGCCAGCCCCGCCACCGACAACACGACCGCCCCGAGAACCGGCACCCCGACCAGCACTCCGAGGATGGCGGAGATGATCGCCCACGCGTTGACAAAGAGCCACCACCCAATCAGGATGGCGAGAATGACGCCGATGATGGCCGCGATGGCTTCCATGCTGGACTCCAGTTCACCCCGGTCGCCGATGTTACCCTGCCTTGTTGTCGGGGTCAACGGACTCGGCCACGCCTCGGTCGATGCACATTTTTCTTGAGGACCTAGCCTTGCGGATTAAGGGAACAACGTCAATCAATCGCCCGCGATCGATCGCCTCAACCGCCGTGCGAGTTTACTTGGGCGTCACTTGCACCGCCGTGGGCTCACTCGCGCAAGACTCCGGCACAGCTTTCTACTCGCACCCCTCGCCCGACCGCCTCCGCGCGTTCCACGACATGGTCGCCGACACGCCGCACATCGCCGGCTTCCCGGGCGATCGCGTGGTCGTCGATCGCCTCGTCGCGGCGTTCGAGGGGATGGGCCTGGAGGTCGAGCGCCACTCGTTCTGGGCGCTGCTGTGCGAGCCGGTGGCGGCCGAGGTGCAGATCGTCGCGGCGCCGGGGATGCAGGCGGGCGAGCCCGCGGACGCCACCGCGCGGCCGACGGGCGATGCAGGCGACGCCCCCGCCCGGCGTGGCGTCGTCGGACTCGGCGCCCAGACCCTGCCCATCGACCTCCCGCTGCGCGAGGCGATCCCCGGCGACCCGCTCGTGGACGACCCCGCGCTCACCACCGCCTGGAACGCCTACTCCGCCTCGGGCGATGTGACCGCGCAGGTTGTGTACGCCAACTACGGCACGCGCGAGGACTTCGCTCGCCTGGCCGAACTCGGCGTCGACTGCACCGGCAAGATCGTGATCTGCCGCTACGGCGGGAACTTCCGGGGCTTCAAGGCCCGTTTCGCCGAGCAGGCGGGGGCCGCGGCGGTGATCATCTACACGGACCCGGCCGACTCGGGGTACGTCCGCGGCGACACCTGGCCGCGCGGCGGATTCCAGCACGAGTGCGGCGTGCAGCGCGGGTCGATCCTGACGACGCCATACGAGGGCGACCCGCTGACGCCCTTTGCGCCCGCGACGCGCGACGCCGAGCGCCTGTCGATCGAGGAGGCGGACCTGCCGCGGATCCCGGTGCAGCCGATGGGCTGGATCGCGGCCCGCGAGATCCTGGGGCGGATGGAGGGACGCTCGCGCGAGGACCAGTCGTGGCAGGGCGGGCTGGCGTTTACGTATCGGCTCGAGGGCGGGGCGGACCTGCTGGTGCGCGTGCATGTCGAGCAGGTGCGCGAGGTGCGCGAGTCGTGGAACGTGGTCGCGACGCTCGAGGGCGAGCACGAGCCGGACGAGTGGGTGCTGGTGGGATGCCACCACGACGCCTGGGGGTATGGGGCGAGCGACCCGACGGCGGGGCTGATCTGCCTGTTGGAAGCGGCGCGGTTGTTCGGAGAAGCCGCGGCCGCGGGGAACCGGCCGTACCGGACGATCAAGTTCTGCTGCTGGGGCGCGGAGGAGTTTGGGATCATCGGTTCGACGGAGTGGGCCGAGGCGAACGCGGCTGAACTCGACGAGAAGGGCGTGGCGTACATCAACCTGGACATGGCGGCGATGGGGCCGGACTTCCGGGCGGCGGCGTCGCCCTCGCTGCGCCACGTGGTGTGGGAGGCCGCGGGGCGGGTGGAGCAGTGCGACCGCGAGGGCGTGACGGTGCTGGAGGATTGGCGGGAGCGGAGCGGGGGGAACCTGGTGGCGGCGGGGATGCACGCGGGCGGGATGCCGGAGACGGAGAGCATGCCGTCGATCGGCAGCCTCGGCGGCGGGTCGGACCATGTCGCGTTCCTGTGCCACCTGGGGATCCCGTCGATCGCGCTGTCGGCCGGCGGCTCGCCGGGCACGGCGTACCACACGAACCACGACCACCTGGCGTGGTATCGGCAGGTGGTCGGCGAGGACTACGGGCCGGCGGCGATGGTGACGGGGGTGACGTGTTGGGTTATTCGGTGGCTCGATGGTCGGGGAATGTCGGCTCTCTCGCCGCTGGCTACGGCACTCGAAGCGTTCGACGATCTTGAATCGCTGTTGGAGCGGGCCACGAGGGAGGGTCTCGTCGACCACGAGTTCGCCGAGGAAGCCTCCGAGCGCGCGCGCGCGGCCACCAGCCACCTACAGGATCCGATGGACGCCGTCTGGGTTCACCTGATCGGCGTCCAGCCAAGTGATCTCGAAACGCACATTCTTGAGTCACGGCGGTTGTCCTCGCGTGCGAGAGCCGCGAATCGCGACGCCGAGCGCGCCTGGCTCGATCCAGATGGCCTGCCCGATCGCCCGTGGTTCCGCAACCTCTTCGCCGCGACCGATGAGTTTTCGGGATACGCGGCGTGGGTGCTGCCGGGGGTTGAGGCGGCGTTGGACCGTGAGGACCCGGCGATGTTCCGGCGCGAGGTCGTGCGGGTGCTGGAGCGGATGGAGGCGGTGGCGGCGATCCTGCGGCAGGTGCAGTAGCCGGGGCGACGTTGGGCAGGGCCGATCACACCCGATCGCCCGCGGCCCCGCTCACCACACCGACTCCCCGTCCGCGGGCGGCTGCACGTGCGCCCCCTTCTTGGCCTTCACTGGCTTCTGCTTCTTGACCTTCGGCGACGGCGCCACGCCAAGCCCGCCGCCGCGGGCCGACGCGCGCGACGCGACCTGCCGGCGATCCGCGCTCCAGTGGCCCCCGCCGAACCACGCCGCGACGCCGCACACCGCCACGAGCAGGAACGCCATCACCAGCCCGCCCACGGGTTCTGGGCCGGGCAGCCCGCTATCCGGCTGCGGCCACTGATTGTTCGGGATCAGAAAGTGCACTACGATCGCCCCGACCATTACCGCCACGCCGATCCCGGCCCCGACCCGCGTCATCCAACCGGCGCACAGCAGCACCCCGGCGACCACCTGCGCCAGCGGCGCGACGATCCCCAGCACGCCGGGAGCCGGGAACCCGGCCTTGGCCAACAGCGGCTCGACCGGGGCCGCGCCGACCACGTGCAGCAGCCCCGCGATCGCCAGCGGCACACCCGCCACCAAACGCGGCAGCACCGGCCACTTCCGATCTGATGTTCGCTGCAGCACATCCAGCATGGCGACTCCCCGGTCCGACCCGGAAGCGTACGCGCACCCGCCCCCAGCCCTCACCCGACCGTACGCGCTGGCTACCCCCGAACCGTGCCGCGGCGCACCACCCGCTCACGCCCCGCCCGCCCCTCGAGCCCCTGCGCCACGACCAGCGCCACCCCCGACACCACCACCGACACCACCACCACCCGCCACGCCGCGTCGCCACCGCCCGGCGACTGCAGCACGTTGTACACATACAGCGGGATCGTCCGCGTCTGGCCCGGGATGCTCCCGGCGATCATGATCGTCGCCCCGAACTCGCCGATGCTCCGCGCGAACGCCAGCACGCAGCCCGCCACCAGCCCAGGCCGCGCCAGCGGCAGCGTCACCCGCCAGAACGTCCCGAGCCGCCCCGCTCCGAGCGACCGGGCCGCGTCCTCGACATCTTGATCGATCATCGCAAGCGCCACGCGGATCGCCCGCACCATCAGGGGGAACGCCACGACCGCGGACGCGACCGCGGCCCCCTTCCAGTCGAACACCAGGCGCAGCCCCAGCCACTCCTCCAGCCACCGCCCCACGAACCCGCGCGTTCCGAACGCCACCAGCAGCAGCCAGCCCGTCACCACCGGCGGCAGCACCAGCGGCAGGTTCACCAGCATCTCGACCACGATCTTGCCGCGGAAGTTCCGGCGCGCCAGCAGCCACGCCGTGGCGATCGCGAGCGGCAGGCTCCCCGCCACCGCGGCGAACGCGACGACGACGCTCAGGCGCACCGCCTGCCACTCGTCCGGGCTGAGCAGGAGCGCGGTCACCCGCCGCGCTCCGGGCTCTGCTCCGGGAGTTGATCACCGTTCGACTCCTCGCCCCGCTCCGCATCACGCCTCGCACCGGCCCCGGTGAGTACCTCGAACCCGTGCGATTCGAACACCCGTGCCGCCTCGTGGCTTTGAAGGAACTCGAAGAACGCCCTCGCTTCGCGACGGACGTCGGTGGCGTCCTCCCCGCGCCCGACCAGCACCACCGGATACACGATCCTCTCGTGCCAGTCCGACGGCACCTCGAACACCACCTCCACCCCCGCCCCCATCCCTGCGCCGCTCGCGGCCCGCACATCCGTCGCGTACACAACCCCCGCCTGCGCCTCGCCCGATTCCACGTACGCAAGCGCCATCCGCACATCCCCGCCCCGCACGATCCGCCCGCGCTCCACCAGCCCCCCGTACACCCCCGCGTGCGCCAATGCCTCGCGCGCATACACCCCCGCCGGCACGCGCTCACCCGCCAGCGCGACCCACCGCACGCGCTCGCCCAGCAGGTCCGCCGGCGACGCCACGCCCGCCGGATTCCCGGCGAGCACCACGATCACCAGCCGGTTCCCCAAGAGGCCCACCACCTCCGCCGCCCGCCCCCGTGCGCGCAAGACTTCGGCCCATTCGGCGCTGGCCGACACGAACACATCCGCCGGCGCGCCCTCTAGGATCTGCCCGGCCAGCCCGCTCGATGGCCCCGCCGACACCACGACGTCAGCACCCTCCCGGGCCGCGAACAAACCTGCCGCCTCCTCAACCGCATCAACCGTGCTCGCCGCCGCAAGCACCAGCACCCGAGCGGGAGGATCGCGCTCCGGCCCCCCGCGCGGCCCGCACCCGGTCATCGCCACGGCCCACGACACAGCAGCCGCCACAGCAACCGCCGCGGCGCCGCAACGCAGTGCAACCGGTCTGTGCGGCTTGCCGCTCACGCCCCCAGCGTATCAACGGCGCAGAGCCCCACGCGCGAGCGTGGGGTCCGAACAACCCTGCGCCCTCTTGGCCTCCTGGCCGCCCGACCGCGACGCTTGCGCGTCGGGCACTGCGCCGATCGAGGCGCCGGGGGAAGGGGGAGGACCGTCGTTCAGAAGTCTCGCCGCGAGAACCGCCAGGCGCCGAACCCGAGGACCGCCGCCTCGAAGGCGAGCGACGTGCCCATGACCCACCACACCGAGCGGCTCTGGAACTCGTCGCGCGTCCCGCGACCGCCAGCCTCCGCGATCGCCTCCCGATCGAGTTCCGGAGGCTCCTGGCCTGGCATCAGCGGCGGCGCATCACGACCGCTGCCGCCGTCTTCCTCCGAAGCCGCCGCCTCCGCCGCCTCCAGTTCCGCCATGTCGATCAGCGTGCGGCTCAGGAGCGAGATCGTCTCGCCCGTCTTCGGCAGCGGCGTCTTGATCGCGAACATCAGCCCGCTCCACCACTCGAGCTGCGCCAGCCCGTCGCGGCTCTGCTCGTTGTCGCGGCGCATCTGCGCGATGAACGGGTTGGCGGCGTCGATCTCCTCCGCGGTCGGCGTCCACGCCGCCAGCGTTCCCTCGCCGGCCGGCTCGCCGGGCGACGCGCCGTCCGGCAGCGACCCGCCGGGCTGCTCGCCCCCGTTCTCCGCCCGCTGCTCCGCCTCGCGCTGGCGCACCAGCATCCGCGACGTGCCCCGCTCGGCCCGTTCGATCTGCGCCGTCCGCATCGCGATCTCGGCTTCCGTCTGCTCACGGAAACTCACGAAGATCGCGTCGGCCATGTTCAGCAGGTACAGGAAGAACCAGAACAGGATCGTCAGCAAAAGGCTCGCGATCGTGCTCCGCGTCATCAGCCCGAGCACGGCGCACACCGCGAACAGGTACGAGAAGAACACCACCACGATCGGCACGGCCAGGAACAGCCCCGGCTCCCACGCCCCGCCGCGGATCCCGATCACGAGGAAACTCGCGCCGGTGAACACGCCGACCTGCAGACCCACGAACAGCAGCCCCGCGGCGTACTTCGTCAGGAACAGGCGCGTCCGCGAGATCGGCTTGCTCAGCACCGTCTCGATCGCCCCGCCCGCGATCAGGTCGGGGAAGATGGGTGCCGTCGAGATCAGCGCCAGGATCGTCGCGATCCAGGTCAGCCACACGCCCAGCCCGAGGTTCAGGAACAGCAGTTTGTACAGCAGCGCGGGCGAGAACATCGTCGAGTCGATCGGGAGAAAGTCGATGTGGAACCACAGGAACGTCGGGCTCCGCTCGTCGATTCCGACACACGCGAACAGCGCCACCACCAGCCCCGACAGCACCATCGTGATCCAGAACAGTTTCTTGCTGTTGAGTTCCCGGTACGCGTCCACGAAGATCGCCCACGTCTGCGTCATCATGGCCGCACCTCCCCGCCGCTGGAACCAGCCGACTCCGCGCCCGTCGCACCGCCGCCGCCATCGACCAGCCCCCGCGCCGAGTGCCGCGCCCCGCCCCCCGGGCCGTCCGCCGCGCCGGGCTTGAGCACCTCGCCCGTCATCGGGTCCGTCACCGCTTCCATGAACAGGTCCTCGAGCGACGGGCGCATCGGGCGCACGCTCCTGATCATCACGCCGCGCTCCCGCAGCCCGTCCAGGATCGGCTGGATCGCCGCGGGGTCGGTCGTGCCCACCCGCAGCGTGTTCCGCTCGATTTCCACCCACTCGCCGGTGGCCAGGTTCCCGTGCAGCCCGACCCGGCGGGCCAGCGGCGACGACGTCGGCGGCGCGTCCGCGGCGTGCCCGGCCGCTCCCTCCATCGCCGGCTGGAACTCGCCCTGGCCAACCGCCCCCGGAAGCGCGGCCCGGAACGCCGTCTGGGCCTGCACCGCGTCGCCCGCCACCTCGATCTCGTACCGCTTCTTGTCGCTGGTCAGCTCGTCCAGCGTCCCCTGCTTGCTCACCACCCCCTGCACCAGGATCGCCACCCGGTCGCACACCATCTCCAGTTCGCTCAGCAGGTGGCTGTTGACGAACACCGTCTTACCCTCGTCCTTCAGATGCTGCACCAGGTTCCGGATGTCGCGCCGCCCCACCGGATCGACGCCGTCGGTCGGCTCGTCCAGCAGGATCAGGTCCGGCTCGTTCATCAGCGCCTGGGCGATCCCGACGCGCTGGCGCATCCCCTTCGAGTAACTCTTGATCTTCTGGTTCGCCCAGTCCTTCATCCCGACGAGTTCCAGCAGCCGCGGGATCCGCTTCTTCCGCTCCGCCCCCGGCACCTTGGCCATCGCCCCGAAGAAGTCCAGCACCTGGGCCCCGGTCAGGTAATCCGGGAACCGGTGGTGCTCGGCCAGATACCCCACGCGACCCAGCGTCTCCTTCCGCCCGACTTGCTCGCCCAGCATCGTGCCGTGGCACTCGCTTGGGCTGATCACCGTCATCAGGATCTTGACCAGCGTGCTCTTGCCGGCCCCGTTCGGCCCGAGCAGCCCGAACACCTCGCCGCGGTGCACCCGCATCTCGATCCCGCGGAGGGCCCGCACTTTCTTCCGCCCGCGGTACGTCTTGGCCACGTGCGCCAGGTCGATGGCGTAGTCCGACCGCGAAGCCATCGCCGCCGCGCCGGTGCCAGCCGCTCCAGCCGCCGACGACGCCACCGCCGCCCCCCCGTCGTTCCCGCTGCTCGTCATGGCGTCTTCCTCGGAGTCGGACCCGGCGTCTTTCGCGCCACCACATGGAACAGGTGCCAGTGCTTCACGTTGCCCATCGCGTCGGGCTTGTCGCTCTCTTCCATCCGCCAGTACTCGACCGACCAATCCGCCAGCAACGCCCGCACCTGCTCCTCCGTATGGTGCGACCGCCCCTCGATGCTCGCCCAAGTGTCCCGGTCCCCGAAGAACTGCCCCGCGAAACGCCCGCCCGCCCGCACCGCTCCCTCGATCTTCCGCCACACCGCCGCGTAATACGCCGGGTGGCAGAAAGGCAGCGAGAACGACGCGTTCAGCAGGTCGCAAGGCGGCACGAAGCACTCCTCGTACGTCCCCGCCGACGTCCGCAGCCGATCCGTGTTCACCAGGTCCGTCCGCGCCCAGATCCGTTTGATCGCGTCCGGGTGCGCGTCGATCGCCTCGACCCGCCATCCGCGCCGGAGCAGTTCGGCCGTGTCCCGCCCCTCGCCCGCCCCAAGGTCCACCGCCGCCCGCGGGAATCTGGTCGGACCCTCGGCGTCGAACGCATCGAGGGCGGCCACCAGCGTCTCCCGCGCCGGCTTGCCCGAAACAGCCGCGAAGTACCCCGGCCAGTCCGCCACCGCCGCGTAATCCGCCGCCTGCCACTTGGACCGATCACCGCTCATCAAGTCTCCAACCATGGACTCACCGCAGAGACGCGGAGGGCGCAGAGGAAGGCAGGACACGAGGAATGCAGGATACACCGGTGAAGCCCGCGGGCATCGGGAGACACCTCGCCACCCTCGGTCGACCTCGGCCCCCGATCGACCACACCCATCACATCGCCTCCCTCTGCGTACTCTGCGTCACTGCGGTGAGTCCTCTCCCATGCGCACGCTCTCCGACCTCATCTCCCTGCTCGAACGCGAAGGCGAACTCGTCCGCGTCCGCGCCCGCGTCTCGCCCATCCTCGAGATCGCCGCCATCGCCGACCGGCTCTCCAAGTGCCCCGCCCCTCATGCGCCGTCCGCCGCCGCACAGGCCACCGACCCCAGGTTCCACCGCCTCGGCGGCCCCGCCGTGCTCTTCGAGAACGTCGAGGGCTCCGACATCCCGGTGCTCATCAACGCGTTCGGCTCCTACCGGCGGATGGAACTCGTGCTCGGCCGGTCCTTCCAGGACGTCGCCGACCGAATCGCCGCACTCGTCAAGCCCCAGCCGCCCCGCTCGCTCGCCGAGGCGTTCGCCAAGGCCCGCCAGTTCCTGCCGCTGCTCAAGATCGCCCCGAAACGCAACCGCCGCGCCCTGCACCACGACACCGTCCTGACCGGCGACGCCATCGACCTGACCCGCCTGCCCATCATCCGCTGCTGGCCGCTGGACGGCGACCTCGCAGGCGTCAACTGGCCCGCCGACATCAACGCGAACATCCCAGGCCTCTCCCACGGCCCCGACTGGGACGCCACCCACCGCGGCCGCTACATCACCCTCGCCGGCGTCCACACCATCCACGCCGACGACCGCGACAGCCCAAAGCCCGCCTCGCACAACATCGGCATGTACCGCGTGCAGCTCCTCGGCCCGCGCACCCTCGCCATGCACTGGCACATGCACCACGACGGCGCGGCCCACTGGCGCTCCTGGAAGAAACTCGGCCAGCCCATGCCCGTCGCCATCGTCCTGGGCGCCGAGCCCATCCTCCCCTACGCCGCCACCGCACCCCTGCCCCCAGGCATCTCCGAACTGCTCATGGCCGGCTTCCTCAATCGCGGCGGCATCCCGCTGGCCCGCGCCAAGACCGTCCCGCTCCACATCCCCGGCAACGCCGAGATCGTCATCGAGGGCTTCGCCTCACACGATGCCGGCCCAATCGGCTTCACCCCACCAAAACAGCACCCGGCACTCGGCACCCAGCACTCCCCCGGCCCCGGCGCCGTCGTCGAAGGCCCCTTCGGCGACCACACCGGCTTCTACTCCCTCCCCGATCGCTACCCCATCGTCACCGTCACCGCCGTCACGATGCGGGCCAAACCGATCTACCCCACCACCGTCGTGGGCCTCCCGCCCCAAGAGGACTACATCCTCGGCAAGGCCACCGAGCGCATCATGCTCCCGCTGCTCAAGACCCTCATCCACGACATCGAGGACTACGACCTCCCGATGTTTGGCGCGTTCCACAACTGCGCCTTCATCAAGATCAAAAAGCAGTACCCCCTCCACGCCCGGCGCGTCATGCACGCGGTTTGGGGCGCGGGCCAGATGTCCTGGACCAAGTGCATCTTCGTCGTGGACCATGACGTCGATGTCCACGACCACCACGCCGTCCTCGCCGCCGCGTCGAAGCACTGCGCCCCCGCCCGCGACATCGAACGCGTCCGCGGCCCGCTCGACATCCTCGACCACGCCTCCCCCCACCTCGGCGCCGGCACCAAGATCGGCTTCGATTGCACGCCCCGCCTCGGTGGCGAGCAGGCCGGACGCCCTGACCTCACGCCCGCCACGCGCCACGACCCCGCGATCGCCCGCCTGCTGCTCGACCTTCCCCACATCCTCGGCGCCACGATCCACGACAACCTGCCGGGCTGGTGCCTCGTCCGCGCCGACCGGGCCTTCGACGAGCCCGAAGCCGCGGGGCGGGGCCGCGTTGTCGCCGACTCCATCGCCTCCGCCTTCCGCGACGCCTCGGCCCGCGATCCGAACTTCGCCGCCGCCCTGCCGCCCTTCGTCATCCTTCTGGGCCGCGACGCCGACCTCTCCAAGCCCGACGACTGCCTCTTCCACTGGCTGGCCAACTCGGACCCCGGACGCGACGCGACGACCGTCGACTGCCCACCCCACTCGTGCATCATCTTCGACGCCACGCCCAAGGGCTCACCCGCCGACGCGGCCAACAACGAGCCCTGCCGCCCGTGGCCCCCGGTGCTGCGCGTCGACCAGCCGACCCGGGATCTGATCGACCGGCGCTGGAGCGAGTACGGGCTCGCGGCGTTCCAGCCGGCCTTGTGAAGCGCGGACTTTCACATCTCTTGCGCCAGCCGCGAACGGAGAACTTCAGCGCTCGGTCGTGGTGGTCTGGGTGCTCCGGCGCCACAAACTCCAGCGACGGAGTACGGCCTTCACGACGGCGACGTAGACCGCGCAGCCAAGCAACGCAACGGCGGCAACCCCGAGCCAGGCGATGGCCTCGTCGGCGACGTCCGACAGGAGCCAGTACGCCGCCGTTCCGAACACCGTCGCGAAGAGCGTGACAAGAACGAATCCCCGCACCGCACCCATCGGTTCGGGAAACTGGCACTGGCACGACGGGCATCGCAGCCGCGTGCTCGTGCGGCCAAGACAAGCCAGCATCGCCCCGATCAGGCCGAAGATCGCCGCGACCACAAGGTCGGACGCGTCGAGTTGCCTCGTCCGCCGCTCCCGCCGGATGCCCCGCGCCTGCCCGCAGGCGGGGCACCACGCCCCCCGCACCTCGCCGGGATCGGTCCGGGCAACTTCCATGCCTCCATCCTACCCGCGGCGGCCACCCGACCCGCCCGGACTCCCCGCACCGCGCCGCACCCACCCGGTTCCGCTCCCCTCGCTGCCCCACTCCAAACAACCCTCTTGCCCGCAACCCCCCGCCCCGATACGCTGAAACAGCCACAGGCGGCACGCCCGCCCCGGCCACGCCCCGGTCCCGCTACCATGCCCCCACGGGCACCGCGAGCCGGGGCGAACCCCCGGACCCGACGCCCAGCGGGTCCGCACCATCGGGCCATCCCGGCGTTCCTCACGGACACGCCCTCTGATCCCCGATGGACCAACCCGCGGCCTCGCGCCGCGACAGGGCCCCCAAACCAAACCCGCGGCGCACCCAAGCCCCGCCGAAACCGATGTCCAACCCCCGTCCCAGCACGGACGCACCAGGAGAGCAGCGGATGACCCGGACCTCTTTCACCCGTCCCCGCACCGCCGACGCCGCCCCCTTCGCCGAGGCCTTCGAGTCGCTCGAGCGTCGCCTCGTCCTGGCCTTCGATCCCTCCACCGTCCCGTCCACCGGCGACCTCGAGAACGTCGACAACCCCGTCGCGCTGATCGAGACCAGCCTGGGCAACGTCTACGTCGAACTCTTCGTGAACGACTCCCCGACCTACACCGCCAACTTCATCAACTACCTCGAGTCCGGCCGCTGGGCCGACTCGCTGTTCCACCGACGCTCCCAGGTCTCCACCTCGGGCCTGGCGGTCCTCCAGGGCGGCGGGTTCCACTTCACCGAAGAGGACGGCCTCACCACCGTCCAGACCTTCGCGGCCGTGCCCGACGAGGCCAGCCCCGTCCGCGCCCACGACGAGCGCACGCTGTCGTTCGCCAAGGCCGGCCCCAACACCGCCACCAGCCAGTGGTTCATCAACCTCGAGGACAACTCCGACCTGCAGTTCCTGGTCGACCAGCGGTTCACCGTCTTCGGCCGCGTCGCCGACGACGACTCCTGGGCCGTCGTCCAGGCCATCGCCGACCTCGACATCGAGAACCTCACCTCCGACCCCAACATCTCCTCCAGCCCCTCCGCCGGCGCATTCGGCGACACCCCGGTCCGCGGCACGTACAACTCGACTACCGGCTTCACCGAGGACAACGGCGTCTACGTCGTCGCCGTCACCATGGCCAAGGCCCAGGGCGCCGAGAACTTCTTCGAGAACCGCCTGGTCTACCCCGGCGGCTATCGCGGCCCCGGCGTGCTCACCGACGTCGAACTCGGCAACGCCAACAACTTCGACGTCGTCTACCAGATCATCATCCGCTACCAGGGCGTCGTCGACCGCGACCAGACCATCACCACCGGCGAACTCGCGGCCAACTCCCACGACACCTTCCGCCTCTTCAACACCAACGGCAACGCCCAGTTCGACGTCCTGCCCATGACCCCGTACTCCATCGAGGTCTGGTCCACGCCGCGCGACTCGGGCGGCATCGGCGACGCCGTCTCCACGCCGGACAACACCGACTTCATCCCGCTCATCGCGTCCATCAAGCACACCGACTACGCCGGTCGCGTCTCCGAGCAGTTCATCGACGCCTCGAACCTGAACGAGGACCAGCAGGAGTGGCTCCTGCCCCGCGTCGAAATCGACGACACCAGCCGCGAAACCTTCGTCACCTTCCTGAACCTCTCCGACACCAACACCACCGTCACGATCCAGATCTTCTCAAACGCCGGCACCATCCGCACCGTCACCCGCCCGCTCGACGCCTACCGGCGCGGCGGGATCCAGATGTCCCGCTTCGACATCCCCGACGGGGTCTACGGCGTCCGCGTCTCGGCCGATCAGCCGATCGCCGCCGTCGCCACGACGTTCGAGACCGACGGAGGCATCAAGCCCTCAACCGGCTCCACACGCCGCGCCCACGCCGCCGCCGGCTCGACCGGCAACGGCGCGACCCGCGCGTTCACCTCCGCCGCCGAGATCCCGTCCAACGGCGTCGCATTCCTCGACGTCCTGCAGAACGCCTCGACCGTCGGCTCGGTTGTCACGCTCACCGCCTTCTTCAACGACGGCTCCTCGGTGGACTCCAGCGTCGTGACCGTCCTGTCGCCCAGCGGCGGGCACCGCCAGATCAACCTCCGCGACGCCTTCACCGAGACCGAGGTCGCCAGCGACGTCCGCTTCACGCTGCGTGTGAACGCCAGCACCGCCGTCGCGAGCCAGACCACCATCTTCTACGACGCGATCGACGAGGCCGTCGCCGCCCCCCTGCCCACGGAGATCGGCACCGCCGCCTACTTCTCCAACGGGTTCCTCCCGGGCGGCGGCGGGCCAAACGTCGACGACATCATCGCGATCTACAACCCCTTCGCCGCCTCCGCCGGCGTCACGTTCCGCTACCAGCTCGAGTTCGGCTTCACCGACGGCTCCACCGTCACGACCGGGCTCCAGACCCTGGCCAGCAACGCCCGCACCAACATCTCCGTGAACGGCAGCGCGCTGCTCAACGATGTCCGCGCCAAGATCGCCCAGAACCCCAACCAGTTCCAGCGCTACACCATCGCCGTGCTGGCCTTCGACACCAGCAGCCCCACGCCCACCGCCGTCCCGGTCCTGGCCCAACTCATCCGCCTCGGCTCGGCCTCGCAGCCCGCGCTGTCCAACCCCGTCTACTTCGCCGGCATCGCCCCCTTCACCAGCGGCCAGTTCAACTGACCGCATCCAGGTGGCACAGGCTTCCAACCTGTGTCGGCCTCAGGTGGCACAGGTTTCCAACCTGTGTCGGCGGCGCAGCCGCCGGGTGCTCCAACCTGCTCGCCCGCGCGCACGACCAGCCGCCCCACCGAGGGCGGCTGTTTTCCATCTGCATCACAACCAGAATCACCTCAGCACAGCGTCAGGAACGACAGGATCGACAGGAAGAGGATGCGCTGCTGCGTCGCGGAAAGAACGAGTGCTCGGGCCATGGGAATCCTCCGGTCTTGGGTTGTGCCCGACACCATTCAACCACCATGCCACGCCGGCGCAAAGCCTGCCGACCCTATTTCTCCCCGACGCCGACGCCCCGCGCGTCCTAAAACTTGCACGCCCTCGGTGGGGATCGGGCGACCGCGTGGTGCCGCGGCAACAGGGAGCGTTGCGTGATGCGTACGAACCACAGTCCCACGCCCGCCGCCAACGTCCGAGATCTCCAACGGCGTCGCCAGCCGCGGGCCACATCGCGTGCCCTGGCGTGCCTGCTCGTCGCCGCGCTGCTCGCGCCCCTGGGCGTCGCCGCTTCGCCCCAACCCAACGACCGTCCGGAAACCCCGTCCCAGCCGCCAGCCCAGCCGGGCGTGGTCGAGCGCTTCGACCAGCCCGCCGCGGGCCCGACGACGACCGCGTCGCCCCCGCTGACTCCACCCGCCCCCGAAGCCTGCTTCCGCGCCTTCAACGCGGTGCGTCGCTGGGTCAACAACTGGGAGGTCGACGCCGCCGCCCCGCCCGTCGCCGCCGCCTGCATCAGCCTCCACCTCGACGGCGAACTCCTGGCCCGCGCCGAGGCCGTCGCTCCGCCCAACACCGACGGTCGCGGCGTCATCGAGAGCGCCGCCGAGGCCGCACTTGCCCAGGCCGACGAGCGCATCACAGGCCCGCGCGACGCCCTCTGGGCCGAGCGGCGCCGCCAGATCGCCGCCTCGATCACGGTCACGCTCGAACTCGCCGGGGCCGCGGTCCCGATCGACGTGGCCTCCTTCCGCGACGCCGCGCTCAGCGTCTCACCGGGCATGGCGGGCGTGGGCGCCCGCGTCGGCTCGGGCGACACGTCCCGCACCGAACTCGTCTTCCCGCTCACGATGCTCGCCACCGGCCTCGACGCCGGGGCCGCGCTCTCCACCGCCGCCGCCGCCGTCCTCGACGACGGGCAGGCCGGCCTCGCCGAACCGTCCGCCCTCACGCAGCGCGGCGTCCGCTTCCTCGCCTTCGATTGCATCGCCATCGCCGAACTGGGCCAGGACCGCGCCGTGGCCATCCTCCATCGCGGCGGTCGCGTCTTCGACACGCGAGATGTCACCTCGCCCATGCTCCGCGAACTGGGAGCGCACCTGGCCGACGCCCTCGCTTCCACGCACATCGACGCCGAAGGGACACGCCCCGACGCCCTCGAGGACGCGCTGGCCGCCTACACCCTGGCTCGCTGGGCCGCGACGCCGCACGCCGGCTCCGACGAGCAGGCCGCCTCGTGGCGTCGCGACGCAACCGCGCTGCTCGAACGCGCTGGCCAGGCGATCCGCGCCGGTGAGACCGGCGTCGCCACCGCCGCCATCTGGCTCATGGCCGAGAGCCAGCTGGCCCCGTCCCAGGTCCAGCCCACGCCCGCCACAAGCCAGCCCCCCACCACCCCCAACGCCGCCCCCACCGCCGCTCCCGACACCGACCGCGCGGTCCTCCGAGGCCTCGCGGGCCAGACCGTCGTGGCCTCGCTTGCCGACCCCGCGCAATCGCCCCCGCCCGTGGGCGTCATGGCCGCGTGGGCCGGTGCTCGCCGGGCCGCCGCCATCGGCGACATCGCCCTGCTGGAACGCGCCGACGCCGCCCTCCGCAGCGCGCTCTCCCGCACGCCCCCAGGCGATTGGGTCGGCCTGCTCCCGTGGGCGGGCTGGGCCGAGCACGAACTCGCCGCGGCTCGCGCCAAACTCGGCATCGGCGACCCCAGCCTCCCCGCCGCCGCCGCCCTCCGCGAACTCCGCACGCTCGTCTGGCGTCACCAGATCGGCGCGACGGACGTTGCTTCCACCGATCGCGACCTGGTCGGCGGCATCGTCTTCACCCGCGCCCGCCAGCCGCTGCCGACCTGGCACTCGATGCGACCGCTCGCCTACGTCGCCACCATGCTCGCCGACCCCGCCCTCACGCCCGACGACGAGTACTACGGCCAGGTCATCCGCATGCTCGCGTCGCTGCGCTTCCTCCGCCAACTCTGCGCCGACGAGGCCGTCCTGTCCTGGGCCGACGGCGCCCAGCCCTGGGGCGTCCGCGCCGCCCTCTGGACCGACGACCAGCCGCCCGAAGCAACCGCCATGGGTCTGCTGGTGATCAGCGAGACCCTCCGCAGCCTCGACACGGTCCAGCAACGCCGCACGCCGCGGCCTTGAACCGGCGAGGCGCACGACCCGACCGCGACGCCGCCGCAGCAAGGCGATCGCCTACCGCATCGCCGACTCCCCGCAGTAGCACGACGCCCGCGGCCTCTCATCCGCCCGGGCCCACGCCCGCGCCAGTTCCGCCTCCAGCCCCGCCGCCTCGGACTCGCGCCCCTGGGCCGCCAGCGACTGCGTCAGCCCCAGCAGCGACCATCCGTTGTTCGGGTGACGCCCGAGGTCGGCCCGATACACCTCCTCGGCCTCCGCCGCACGCCCGTCGGCCAGCAGCAGCGCCCCGAGCGCGTGGCGTACCGGCTGCATCCAGCCCGGCGGCTCGTCGTACACCAGTTGCTCCTCAAGGCGCACCGCCTCGCGCAGGCTCGCAAACGCCTCCTCCCGACGCCCCTCAAAGAACAGCGTCTCGCCCTCGGCCATGAGCCTCGCGATCCGCAGCGCGTCCTGGGCCGGGTTGTTGCCGATGCTCCACCCGTCGCCCATCTCCGCCGCCACCGCGTCCATCAGCGCGATCTCGCGCCGGGCCTCGCCCACTCGCTGCGTGTTCGCCAGCGCGACCGCCCGGGCGTAGTGCCGCTCGGCCCGGCTGAACAGTCGCCACGACGGCGGCTCCGGCTCGGCCAGGATCTGGTCCCACTTGCCGAAGCGGATCATCACGTGCAGCGCCGTCGGCATGAACCCGTCGGCAAACTGCACGTTCTCTCGCAGCCAGTCCTGCGGGATGCCGGTCTCGATCTTCCGGGCCGCGGCCATCGCGGTCTCGTACCGCCCCTCCATCATCGCCGCGTACGCCAGGAAGTGCACGTTGTGCATGAAGTACAGGCTGTAGAACCCCGGCGGCGGCGCGACCGCGAAGTACGCCTCGTCCGCCGCGATGGCCCGCTCGTTCGTGTCGGCCGCCTCGGCGTACCGCCCGGTGCGGATGTAGATGTGGCTGGGCATGTGCACGAGGTGCCCCGAGCCGGGAACCAGGTCCACCAGCCGATCGGCCGAAGCCGTGCCGCGCTCGGGCCACGGCGAGGCCTCGATCGCGTGGATGTACAGGTGGTTCGCCCCCGGATGGTCCGGCGCGATCGCGATCACGCCCTCCAGCACCGCCAGGATCTCCAGCGTCCGGTGCTTCGGCTGCCCGTCGTGCGTCCAGTTGTCCCACGGCTGCAGGTTCATCAGCGCCTCGGCGTACAGCGTGCCGACGTCGGGATCGTTCGGGAACTGGCGATACGCGTCGCCCATGGCCGCGGCGTACGCCTCGTCCAGCGGACGCCGGTCCTCCGGCACGGGCCACGCGTACCGCTGCGACACCGCCCGGATCAGGGCCTGCTCGACGGGCGAGGCGTACCGCAGGCGGGCCGTGGCCTCCCGGGCCGCGTCGAACGCGTCCTTCGAGGCCTGCTGGCTCATGACGGGGTTGTTGATGTGCAGCCCGTTGGCGTAGGCGATGCCCCACCACGCCATGGCGCAGCGGTCGTCGGCCTCGGCCGCGCCCCGGAAGGAGCGGATGGCCTCGTCGTGGTTGAAGCCGTAGAGGAGTTGGATGCCCTGGTTGAAGAACCGCTGGGCCCGACTGTCATGAGGGTCGGAATGGAGCGTGTCGCCCCCCGGCCCGGCGTCGGGCATAGAGGCGGAGGTGGTGACGCTGCGGGCGTAGCCGGAGAAGCCGGGGTAGAGGGTGGGTTCGAAGGCGGCGGGCTGGGTGGCGGCGCCGTCGGTGATGCGTGAGGAGGCGCAGCCGGTGAGCGGCACGAGCGCGGCGAGGCCGGCGATCAGGATGATCGACGGGACGGCGAGGAGAACGGGGCGGATTCGAGGCATGTTCGGACTCCCATTGAGCTTGAGGCTGTGACACGCCAAGCAGCGGAAGAACGACAATCCAGCTGCCAACAGATCGAACAATTCGAGTTTCTACCTCGAACTCAGCCACGTCTCGCTCACCCAGCCGAGCCCGAGGCGAGCCAGACCGGACGCTGCCGAGGGATCAAGCGAGTACGAGGCGTTGGAACTGTCGGTGCTCACCACTGTCTTGAGGTACACCTCGCACCGCGAGGCCAGTTGAGCCATCACCGACGCCCGATCGACGAGGTAGCCAATCAGTTCTGCTAGGGCCGCTCGATGATCGTGATTGTTCATCCAATCGGTGTCGCCCGACCCGTCAAACCAAACGTGAGCCCACACGTTCACGCGGGCCCGAGTCTGACCACCGATTCGCAACGGTTGAGATTCGTCGATGCATCGGGTCGGGATCAAACCGATCGCCTGTGAAATCGACTCGTGCGACTCACGATAGCCCCGCACGACAACCTCGTGCCGCACTTCCCACTTGAAATCGGGCGCGCTCATACGCCGCCCCTTGCTTGTCGCGGATTGTCGAACTCTCGACATCCACTCTCAACGAACCGAACCGCGTTGAGGTCGGCGTCGGTCGTCTCGACGCTCGGCCCGAGCCGATGCGTGGCGGTCACCCGCCAGGAGATGGCACTCCGCTCGGACAGTTCGCGTCTCCAGTCATCAGACACCCGGCGATTCGGTGCCCTCTCGTTGTTCACCACTCCGGCCCGCCCGAGTACCGCCCATAAATATCCGCCATCGCCTGCACCATCTCGCCCAGCGTGCAGTTGGCCAGCGCGCCGGCCACGAGCGCCGGCATCACGTTGTGCGGGTCGAGGCCGAGCGCCTCGGCCGAGGGGATCGCGTCTTGGCTGATCGCCGGCGCCTGCGCCGCCGATCCGGCTCGGAGATCCGGACTACCTTCGGACAGACCACCCGTATCCCCATCCCGGCACGCCCGCCGGATCCGCTCCAGCGCGGCCTCCACCGCCTCCGCGTCCCGCCGCTGCTTGAACGCCGCCAGCCGCTCGTTCTGCTCCGTCTCGACGGTGTCCGGGATCACCAGGATGTCGATCGGGCGTTCTTCCTCCTTGTCCACGTACTCGTTCACGCCGACGATGATCCGGTCGCCCGCCTCGCACTCCTCGCTGAAGCGGTACGACGCCTCGGCGATCGCACGCCGGAAGTAGCCCTTGTGGATGCCCGCGACCGCGCCGCCGTAGCCGCCGGCGTTTTCGTTGGGCGTGGCCCCTTTCTTCCACGCCCCGCCGCCCATCGCGTCGATCTCCGCGATCAGGGCCAGGGCCTCGCCCTCGATCTGGTCGGTCAGCGCCTCGACGAACCACGAGCCGCCGAGCGGATCGGTGACGCGCGTCACGCCCGTCTCGTGCGCCAGGATCTGCTGCGTCCGCAGCGCGACCGTCACCGCCTGCTCCGTCGGCAGGCCCAGCGTCTCGTCCATGCTGTCGGTGTGCAGGCTCTGGCACCCGCCCAGCACCGCGGCCATCGCCTGGTACGCCACCCGCACGATGTTGTTGAGCGGCTGCTGCTCCGTCAGGCTGCACCCGGCCGTCTGCACGTGCGTCTTCATGAACCACGACCGCTCGCTGCTGGCCCCGTACCGGTCCCTCATCATCCGGGCCCAGATCCGCCGGGCCGCCCGCAACTTGCAGACTTCCTCGAAGAACTCGTTGTGGCTGTTGAAGAAGAAGGACAGGCGCGGCGCGAACGAGTCGATGTCCATGCCGCGCAGCAGGCACGCCTCGACGTACTCCATCCCGTCCCGCAGCGTGAACGCGAGTTCCTGGGCCGCGGTCGAGCCCGCCTCGCGGATGTGGTAGCCCGAGATCGACACGCTGTTCCACCTCGGCACCAGGGCCGACTGGAACTCGATCGTGTCCACCACCAGTTTCACCGAGGCCTCCGGCGGATAGATGAACTCGTTCTGGCTGTGGAACTCCTTCCAGGTGTCGTTCTGCAGCGTCCGCCAGCGTGTCCCACGAGATGCCCCGCTGGAGGCGCATGGGCCAGATACATCGCCCAGATCACCGCCGCCGGCCGTTGATCGTCTGCGACACCGTCACCTGGTCGACCGGGATGTCCGCGTACAGGCGGTGCATGTCCTCGATCGTGTCGATCTCGCCACCTTGCCCACCTCGCCCAGCGACAGCACATCGTCGAGGTCTTTACATCAGCGTCGGCAGGTCGAACGCGGTCGACAGGCCGGTGTTAGCCTTGCTCGCGGTCTGTGCCCGCCCGCAGCAGGTACTTGAACCGCTTGTTGGTGTCGTCGGCCGACCCGAACCCGGCAGACTGCCACGCATCGTCCACGAACCGTCCGGTACCCCTGCAGGGAACAACCCGCGTGTACAGGAACTGCCCCGGCTCGGCGATGTGCTTCGCAACATCCCGCAGCTTTAACAGCCGGTTTGTCAGGGCCGTACACCAGTCCAACACCACGCCGGAGATCGTCACGGCGTGGGGATCGACGCTCGACCCCGCGGCGGCGGTGCTGGCGGCGGTCGAACTGGCGCGGGCGGCGTCGGCGGGCGTCGTCGTCATTGGATGCGGCTCCGGGCGGGTCAAATCAGTTCGGGTCAAAGTCACTTGAACGAACCGCCGGTAATACGAGCACTTGGAGGTCGGCATGGGGCCACCACGCCGGAGTCGGGACCTTCCGTCCGTGCTTCAAGGCTCGCCGCATGTAGACTCCCGCCATGCCCCCGTTGGTCGTCACGCGTTTCCGAGCCCTCCGGCATCGCCCTGGCCCTCGGCCTGCTCGTCGGCGTCGCGCTTGTGGCCGAGCCGTTATCCCTTCGGCGTCCGCACCTTCGCGTGGCGACGCTGCTGGGTACCTGCGCCGCCCATCCACGCCAGCGTGCTCGCGGCCACCCCTCGCCCCACGCCACCTTTGGCCGCCGATGTCGCCAGCGGGGCTGTCGGTGCAGGCCTCGTCCTGGCCACCGGCATCGGTGTCGTCGCGTTGCTGGTCCTCGGCAGCCTGATCGCGGTCCGAAGAGGGCAGGCCCACGCGGTATGTCCACCGGGTTGCCATGCTCGCCATGTACGCCGTCGAGGGCCATGGCTGGCTCGCCCCACTGCCCGTCACCGCTGGCGTGGGCGTCGCCATCGCCGTCCTGCTCCGCATGAGCCGCCCTGCACGCCTCCGCACGCCTGGGCGAGAAGGGACGTCAGGCCAGTAACACCTTCGCCCTCATCACCTTCGTGATCCTGCCCGTCGTGCCCGACCAGACCTACGGCCCGTATGAGGTTCTAAACCCCCACGAGGCCTGGCGCATGGTCGTGCTCGTGGTCGGCATGTCGCTGGCCGGCTATGTCGCCGTCAAGATATTCGGGCGAACTCGCGGCGTCGTCCTGGCGGGGCTGCTGGGCGGCGTCATCTCCAGCACCGCCACAACCGCGTCGGCCGCACGCATGACCCTCGCGTCCGCCAACGCCGGCGATGGCACCGACGCGGACCACGCGCGCCGGGACCTGGACAATGTCGCCGCGACGATCGTCATGCTCGCCACGCTCGTGATGTACACGCGGGTGCTGGTCGAAATCGCGGTCGTGGCCCCCACCCACTTCGCGCGCCTTGCGCCGCCGATCGGGGCCCTGGCCCTGGTCACGCTCGCCTTGAGCGTTCTGCTCTGGCTCCGGGCCCGGCGCGCCGAGACAGCGCTGCCCGAGCCGGACAACCCCGCCGCCCTGCGCCCGGCCATCGTGTTCGGGCTGCTGTACGCCGGCGTGCTGTTCATCGCCGCCGCCGCCCAGGACCACCTCGGCAGCGCGGGCCTCTACGCCGTCGCCGCCATCTCGGGCCTGACCGACATGGACGCGATCACGCTGGGCTCGGCCCGTCTGGCAAACGACGGCGGGGTGCCCCCGGGCGAGGCCTGGCGCGCGATCGTCATCGCTGCAGGTGCAAACATGGTGTTCAAGACGATCCTGGTCGGTGCCCTCGGTACGCGGCGGATGCTCAGGCGGGTCGCGCTCATGTACGCGATCTGCACCGCCGCCGGTGTCGCCATCGTGATCATCTGGCCTGGGTGACTCCCCGCCCCGGCGCCGAGAGGCCACACACTGCCGATGCCCCGCCCTCACTCCCCGCCCGACGCCATCCCCGAGCCCAGTTTGAACGCCGAGCCCACCGCCAGGATGAACCACAGGATGTCCCAAGGCGAGAACGACGCCTGGAACATGTAGCCCGTCATCGCGCCGCCGAACTGCGACGTGATCTGGCGGTGCTGGCGGTCGAGACGGTCCTGCGCCCACGCCGCGAACTGCGTGTGCCCGGCGTCGTCCATCCGCGTGTACCGATCACGCCCTGCGACCACAACGTGCGCGGGATCCTCCTCACTGCTGGAATACTGCTCCCACGCGGTCGTGAACCCGTGGGCCGAGTAGTCGCCCCCGACTCCGCGACGATCAGGTGCGCGACCTGCGACACGCGGACCTGCTCCGACGCGATCGTCGGCGTGAACCGCGCGGCCTCGCGGTAGCACGCCGGCGTCGCGTCCCAACGCCGGCTCGCCTCGCCCCAGATGTCCGCCGGGTAATCCGCCTGCGTGTACGCGTCCTCCCAACCCCCGATGCCGGGCGGCCAGTCGATCGCCTCGCCTCGCTTGTCCTTCTCGGCCACCACCTCGTCGGCGAGCACCACGATCGCGCTCTCCTCGGCCTCCAGCGCCGTCGCCGGGGCCATCGCGGTGCCCATCGTCTGGTTCATGAACGCGGCGGCGGCGGCGTACTTGCCGCCGACCACCGACGCGACCGCGATGACCGCCGCCAGGATGCCCGGCGTCCAGCCGTCCTCGCTCCCCGCGCCAGCCCGCACGCCCAGGCCCACGAGCGCGCCGATCCCCCACGCGATCCAACCGATCTCGAAGTTCGTGAAGAACGCCACCGCGGCCCAGATCGCCGCACCGATCGCCCCCGCGACCAACCCAAACACCGCCGCCTTGATCAGGTTCATGCCGTTCACCCTCTTTGCCCGTGGCACAGGCGCAGCCGCACCAAGCACGCGGAAATCCGGCTCCCGCTCGCGACCTGTCCGGTCTCGGGCCCAGTATACGAACAGACTTGGGTCCTGCACCCGACAAAGTGTGAAGATCCATACAGACCCTCGCGATCCGGCCCGCCGATCCCCTGCGGGCCGCCGATGGGGGGATCGCCTCGCCACATCCGAGCCTCTCACTCCCCAAGGAGCGTTTCTCACCATGCCTGCGATCGCAACCCGCGTCTCGACCAGCAAGCACACCCGCCTGGCCGCGTTGATCGCGCCGGCGATTGGCGCCGCTCTCGCCGGGTGCACCAGGACGACCGAGGACGTCACCAGCCAGCACCGCGACGCCGCCCAGGGGCAACTTGCGCGGCTCGCCGCGGTAGTTGAGAACGCCCGGTCGGCCGCCAGCGTCACCGAGGCCACCGGGTTCGAGGGCGTCGCGGGCGTGGCCTTCGACGACCACGACACCGACGCCCCGCCCGGCAACGCCCGCGTCCTGTGGCTCACCGCGTTCGACGATCCGGGCGAGCACGTCGATCCGCGCCACTGGAGTTACGCCGAGCACGCGGGCTGGTGGCGCCAGACGGCCCAGGCCCTCGACGGCTCACTGCCAGAGAACCTGGCGGCACTCCCGAACCGCGTGGAGCGACGGTTCGAGGAACTCGAGGCCGCCGAGTACGTCCTCGTCATCCGCACGGAACACCTCACCGAGCCGGCCCATTCGAGCGGGTCGTTGTTCTCGCTGGGCGCGTTCGCCGGCGACGCACTGCTCTACCGCGTCGAGAACGCCGAACTGCTCGGGTCGTTCCCGGTCGACGCCTTCGGGTACTCGATCGGATTCGGCGGGATGGACATGACCCTCGACCCGAGCAACCCGGAGCGGGCGGTTGAGAACCTGAAGGACCGGCTGTTCGGCTGCATCCACCAGACGGCGATGGCGCGGCTCAACGAACTGGCCGACGGCGTGGCGTCGCCCTTCGTGCTGGCCGAGAACGAGCGGGGCCACCTGGTGCCGCGGCGACGGGATTAGCCGGGCCGAGTCGCCAGGACTGTGGACAGACCTGCACGATCGACGCGAGGTCGAGGGCCATAGACCTCAACGCGCTCCGCCCGGTCGGTCGCCGCGGTTGACGCGGCCGACACGCGTGCCAGCGTCAAAAACGACAACGCCCCCGGCGAGCCGGGGGCGTGTCGAGAAAGCAAACAGTCGGGAGGTCTTCGCCGCTCGTTGCCGAGCGGCTAGCCGCGTTCGCCTGGGCATCCGACCCGGACGTTTGTCCAGTGCGGAAGCCTCGGCGGGGATTGCGGACGAGAGTGCGCTCACTTGCCTGGTCCGGATCTCTCCGGGTGCCAGGTCCAAGGAAATCCCTTAGAAAGGAGGTGATCCAGCCGCAGGTTCTCCTACGGCTACCTTGTTACGACTTCGTCCCAGTCACCGGTCTTGCCGTAGGCGCCACTGAATCGCGGCGACTTCGGGCACTCCCGGCTTCCATGACGTGACGGGCGGTGTGTACAAGGCTCAGGAACGTATTCACCGGAGCGTAGCTGATCTCCGATTACTAGCGATTCCGACTTCATGCAGGCGAGTTGCAGCCTACAATCCGAACTGGGGCGCGTTTTTTGCGATTTCCTCCACCTCGCGGTCTTGGGTCGCTTTGTGCGCGCCATTGTAGCACGTTTGCATCCCTGGATGTAAGGGCCATGAGGACTTGACGTCATCCCCACCTTCCTCCGGTTTGACACCGGCAGTCTCGCTAGAGTCCTCGGCATTACCCGTTAGTAACTAACGATAGGGGTTGCGCTCGTTAAGGGACTTAACCCGACACTTCACAGCACGAGCTGACGACAGCCATGCAGCACCTGTGCACGTTCCACCCTTGCGGGTGTGGCTCGACTTTCACCGAGTTAATCCGTGCATGTCAAACCCAGGTAAGGTTCTTCGCGTTGCCCGAATTAAGCAACATGCTCCACCGCTTGTGTGAGCCCCGTCAATTTTTGAGTTTTTTAGTCTTGCGACCGTACTCCCCAGGCGGCACACTTAATGGTTTTCCTGCGACCAGAACGGCGTGAGAGCCCCTCCGATCTAGTGTGCATCGTTTACGGCGTGGACTACCAGGGTATCTAATCCTGTTTGCTCCCCACGCTTTCGTGCATGAGCGTCAGGAAAGGCCCAGCCGACTGTCTTCACCATTGGCGTTCCGATCGATATCTACGCATTTCACCGCTCCACCGATCGTTCCGTCGGCCCCTACCTTCCTCAAGACCCGCAGTTCGCCCTGCAGTTCCCCGGTTGAGCCGGGGGATTTCACAAGACGCTTGCGGACCCGCCTGCGCACCCTTTAAGCCCAGTGATTCCGATTAACGCTCGCACCACTCGTATTACCGCGGCTGCTGGCACGAGTTTAGCCGGTGCTTCCTCTGGGGGCGGTCAGTGTTCCTGCCCCCTGACAGTGGTTTACACAGCGAAGCTGCTTCATCCCACACGCGGCATTGCTCCGTCAGGCTTTCGCCCATTGCGGAAGATTCGTCGCTGCAGCCTCCCGTAGGAGTCCGGACAGTGTCTCAGTTCCGATGCGGCGGGTCGTGCTCTCACACCCGCTACCCGTCTTCGGCTTGGTGGGCCGTTACCCCGCCAACTACCTGATAGGACGATCGCCGATCCCAAGGCGCATTGCTGCTTTTCTCCGTAGAGCACATCGAGTATTACCCGGCGTTTCCGCCGGCTATCCTCAACCTCGGGGCACGTTCGATCGTATTCCTCGCCCTTTCGCCACTATATCGTGCGACTTGCATGCTTTAACCATGCCGCCAGCGTTCAATCTGAGCCAGAATCAAACTCTTCAGTTGAGGTCCGTTGACCGGCTCGCCACCTCGCGGCGACGAACCGGCTTGAGTTCAACAGATTGTTTGACCTGGAACCCCATTCCACCACCAGCATGGCAAGCCATGCACGTGGCGAACGGGGCCGGTCGGCCGAGGCGTCCCAAAGCACGCCTCGACCACCGATGGCCGCTCTCGCGTCCACCGGCTCTGACATTCCTTTCAGTGCCCGGGCTCATCACCCGGGCGGGCTCAGGACCCCCGGAACCATGCCTCCGACCGCCTTGCGGCGACCGGCGACACACCCCGAGGGCCATTTGCGCTGTCACACGAGAATGTCAGCACGCCGACGTGCTGTGAACACGCGGCGAGCATTTTTACGCTCCGGGTGGCCCTGCTACAGGCCGCGGCGTGTACCGCTCCGGAACGTCACACTCTCGTGACTCTCCCGACTGTTCACATGTCAAAGATCGGTTGACGGAAGCGGCGGCACGCCGATCCCGTCAGGCGTCTCGCTGGTCGGCTCGGGGAAGCCCCGATCCGACGGCCGCGAGCCGTCTGCCTCGTTGCCGATTGCTCGGAGGCGGTCGTTATGGTAGACCACACCCGGATCGTGTCAAGGCAACCGCCCATCTTCCCAGTGGCGATTTCTGCCCAGCTCTCGGAAATGCTCGATTCTCAAGAGTTTACCGCTTCCGAATCGCTGAACCCGCCAGCCGCGGCCTCCGCCTGAACGTCCCCCGACGCCGATCGCCGCCCGCTGGACGCCACGCCCAGGGTCGCCACCCAGATCTGGGTGGTCGCGAGCAACCGACCCAGCCCCCGCTCCCTGGCCCGGATCGCGCGGCACGCCGCCCGCAGGGTCGCCCCGGTCGTCCGGACGTCGTCCAGCACGACCACCACGCGAAAGGCCGAGAGCGGGCGGTCGCCGACCGCGATGAACGAGCCGCGGGCGTTGGCCTCGCGTCGGCTGCGGGGCAGGCCGACCTGGGGCGCCCGGTGGCGTCTGGCCAGGGGTCGGACGATCGTCGCCCCGGTCACCGCTCGGACGCCGCGAGCGATGGCCAGGGTGTGGTCGATGCCCCGGGCCCAGCGTCGGCGAAACGACATGGGGATCGGCACGATCGCCACGCCCGCGGGCGCGGCGTCCTGTTCCTCGCCGATCGGGAGATCCGATTCTGCCCCGTCGCCCGCCACCCGGTGAGGTGACTCTTCGATCGCGGCCTGGAGCGGTCGCCCGATGGCCACGCCGAGATCGAACGCCAGTCGTCGCCATCGCTGGTACTTCGCCTCGAGGATCGCGTCGCGGAGTGTGCCGTCGAACAGGCCGAGCCGGATCGCCCGAGACCATGGCAACCGCGCGCCCCGGCACGCCGAGCAGCCCGCGCTCGGGTCGAGTGGTGCGTCGCTGCTCGACGCCGCGCCATCTTCCTCTCGCACCGCGGTGCTGACGACTTCACCCGCACCGACGCTCTCGCCGCAGCGAGGGCAGTACGGCGCATCAAGCCCGTGGGCGTCGCCGGCCTCGGCAACTCGGACGACCCAGGGCGCGGCTCGCAGCCCGAGCCAGGTTCGCTCGAACGAGAGTTGCGTTCCCGGCGCGACAGAACCTGCATCGGCTTGCCGGTGCCTGCGTGCGCCATCCACCGGTCCCTGCCGCGGGGCGTCATATGGGGCCTCGCGTGGTGGCTCTCGTGGGGGCGCGTTGCCCGGAACGCGACGTGGCGCCGACCCGCCCCCGCGATCCGAAGGCGCGAGGCCTTCCTCGATCGGCGATTCACGCTCCACCGCGGGCGGCCAGACGAACGGCCCGGAAGCCGGGTCGACGGCGTCCGCCACCGAATCGGAATCGTCGCCCGCTTCGCCCACGCGACCAGACTACCACGTGGCCAAACTACGACGCGACCAGGCTGCCGCGCGGCGACACCCGGCACGCGCCATCCGCCGCGACGCGCCTGAACAAGCTCAGTTCCCGCGGATCCGATTCACCGCCCGCAACAGCCCCGCCGCGGCGGCCACGCGCACCATCTCGTCCGGGTCGTCGAGCATCGCGGTCAGGGCGTCGAGTTCGTCTCGGTCGAGGGTCTCGGCGTAGACCATCGCGACCTGGGCCCGGATCGCCGCGTTGTCGCTGCTGGCGTACTCGTGGGCGATGAACTCGCCGTCGGTCCGCCCCAGTTTCGCCACCGACCGGGCCGCGGCCAGGCGGACCTCCGCGGGCATGTGGTTGCCCCGCTCGTCCTGCTGGACCGCGAGGTTGATCAGGTCCGGGATCGAGCGACGCCCGCCGACCTCGCCCAGGATCTGGGCCGCCAAAGCCGCGGCCTCGAGGTCCTCCGGGCGCGACGGGAACAACGCCGCGTGGAGCGTGTGGATCTGGTCCTCGTCTCCGAGTTTGACCATGGCCTCAGCGAACTGCAGGCGCATGACCGCGAGTTGGGCCTGCCCGGCCCGGGGCATCTGGCGGGCGTTGGCCTGGCGGAGCATGCCCAGCGCCGACTCCTCGCCGATCTCGCCGAGGATGAACGCGGCGTGGGCCCGAACCGCCGGCTCGGGGTCTTCGAGCAGCATGGTCGCGAGCGGCGTGAGGTCGATGTTCTGGCCGAAACGCTTGAGCGCGAACATGGCCGCGGCCTGGACGAACGGCGACGGGTCGTGCAGGTTCGTGCGAGCGGGGCCGGCCTGGCCCGAGAGGCGCTCGCGGGCCGCGACCATCAGCGAGACGGCCCGCACGCCGGCGTTGGCATCCAGCACGCCGAGCGCGACGATCGGTTCGAGGCGGTTGCGGGCGCCCTCGAGGCCCTCGATGGCGTTGGCCCGGACCTGCGGGGTTTCGGAGGCGGACATCTCGATCAGCATCTCGATGGCGCGATCGCGCAGCCCGAGCAGGTCGCGCGACGACGCGGGCTGGGTTGGCGAAGCCGCGGCGGGGCGATCGCGGTCCGGCAGGCTCGCCAGACCGTTGCCGCCGCTTGCGAGCGAGACGGACGCGGCGACCAGACCCGCGGCGGCGGCCGCCATCCCGATCGACGTGCGAGCTGCGGGCCTCTTCATGATGCTCGACTCCTTGCTAACCGACGCGGGCTTGCCAGCTCCGGCTTGCCGGCTCCGAAGTGCCGCCCGCAGGCGTTATCGGCGATCGGGCGGCGGCTCCGTTTGTCGTTCCGTGCCCTCGGACGGTTCCGGCTCCCGACCTCTGCCCCGCGGCCAAGGCACGAAGGCCGCGACCAGCAGCAGCCCCCCCACCGCCATCACGATCCAGCCGAGCCGGTCGCCCGTGCCCGCAAACACCGTTCGTCCGCGGGGCAGTCGAAGTTCGGCGATCAGCACGCCCTCGGCCCGGGCCTCGCCGATCGTGCCGTCCGGGCCGCGAACGCCGACCGCCACCACCCGCCCCTGGTGGTCGATCGCGCACGACACCCCGGTGTTGGCGGCCCGCACCACGCCGACGCCCAGTTCGACCGCCCGCCACCGGGCCAGTTGCAGGTGCTGGACCCGCCCGGCGTCGTTGGGCCCGAACCAGCCGTCGTTGGTCGGGTTGACCAACAGGACCGAGTCATCCGGCCCGGCCTCGCGGCGGGCCTCCTCGACGAGCGCCCGGCACACGGAAGGGTTCGTGCTCTCGAAGCAGATGGGGGCGGCGACGAACAGGCGCGGGCCGGGCGGCTCGGCGGACTCGGCAGGTGCTTCGGTCTGAGACGCACCGGGCTGCGACTCACTGTTGTTGCCCGCATCGCTGCCGGAGTTGGCCGGTCCCAGCCCCACCGACACCACGCGAGCCCCACGACCCCGGCGATCGAGCGGCGCCATCCCCGACGCCCCGATCGCCAGCAACTGCCGCTCCAGCCACGCCCAGTTCGAGATGTACGGCATCACCTCGCCGAACGGCGTCAGGTGCAGCTTGTCGTACCGCCCCGTCACCCGCCCGCCCTCGATCGAGAACACGCTGTTGTGGATCGCGTCCACCTCGCGGTCCCACGCACCCTCTTCATCCGTGAACCACCGCACGTTCTCGAACCCCGTCGCCCCCACGAGCATCGGGACGCCGATCTCCCGCTGCTGCTCCAGCAGCGTCTCGGCCGGGGCCCACGTGGGCACGCTCTCGGTCGGCCCGCTCGGGTACGCGACCCGCCACTGCAGCCCGACCGCCTCCTCGGCCGCCCTTGCCTGATCGTCGAGGGAGATGCCGGGGAACATCGTCTCGGGCCACACGATCACGTCCGGCGGCGCGGCTCCGTTGATCTCCCCGTTGAGCGCCAGCCCCCACGACATGTCCAGGAACGCCCGCAGGTCGTACAGCCGCTGGGCCGGCGACCACTCGCCCTTGACCGACTGCGGGATGTTGGTCTGCACCACGCCGACCCGCACGTCCCGCCCGCCCCGCGCGTCCAGGTCTCCCTCAAACAGTCGGCCGACGCCCAGCAGCCAGGTGATGAGGGTCAGCGCGAGCCCGCTCGCGACGAACCCGACCGCCCGCGCCGGCGTGAGGCGGGCCGCGAGCCAGCCGAGCAGCGAGCCGGACATGGCCGCGATCACCGACACGCCGAACGCCCCCACCACCGCCGCCGGCGCGGCGAGGAACCACGAGTCGATCAGCGGGTGCCCGACGTAGTACCACGGGTAGCCGTCGAACGCGAGCGTGCCGCGGAAGAACTCGAGCCCGCCCCACAGCAGCCCGGCGACGAGGAACGTCGGCACGAACGGTGCGATCGGTCCAAGGCGACGAGCCAGCCTCGCCAAAGCCCACACGAACGCGATCGGGAACAGCACGAGAAGGAAGAGCAGGATCGGCGTGCCGGCGGCGCTCACGTCCCAGATCCACCGGTGCTCGAAGGCCCAGAACGGCAGCGTGCCGACGCCGGCGAAGACGGCGGGGCGGAACGCGTCGGCGCGACGGCGCCTTGCGCGCCGAGCATCGACTCGCGCAGAGCCCGACGCGCGAGCGTCGGGTCCGTTCTTTCCTTGGTCCTCCGTTGTTCCGGCGCTCGCCGTTGCTCGGACCCGACGCTCGCGCGTCGGGCTCTGGGCCATGCGCTGTCCCACACGTTCGCCCAGCCACACCAGCGGCGCGACAGCGACCAGCGCACACCCCCACCACGAGAACGGCGGGAACGCCAGCACCATGCACGCCGCGTGGGCGAGGCCCGCGAGAAATGCCTGCCACGACGGGATCGGGTTCGGCTCCGCCAACACTCTCGCACGCGGCGCCGCCGACGCGGCCCCACGCTCCGAAGCGGGTCCACCAGCGGTCGATCGATCCGCTTCAACATCCGCGCCACGCGCAACGCCGCGCCCCACCCGAGCGTCCCCGCCGCCGCCTTGCACGCCCGCACGCCCGCTCATTTGCCCGCGTAATCGATCAGGCGGGCGATCTCCACCTGCAGGTCACGCCGGTGCACCACGCGGTCCACCAGCCCGGACTTGAGCAGGAACTCCGAACGCTGGAACCCCTCGGGCAATTCCTGGCGGATCGTCTGCTGGATCACGCGCGGCCCCGCGAAGCCGATCAGCGCCTTGGGCTCGGCCAGGATCACGTCGCCCAGCATCGCGAACGAGGCCGTCACGCCGCCGGTGGTCGGGTCGGTCAGCACGCTGATGAACAGCCCGCCGGCGTCGTCGAAGCGGGCCAGGGCCGCGGACGTCTTGGCCATCTGCATCAGCGACAGGCCCGACTCCTGCATGCGGGCCCCGCCGGAGCAGGACACGAGCACGAGCGGCAGGTTCGTCGATGTCGCGTGCTCGATCGACCGCGTGATCGTCTCGCCCACCACGCTGCCCATCGAGCCCATCATGAACGTCAGGTCCAGACAGCAGAGCATCGCGGCACGCCCGCGGATGAACGTCTGGCCCGCCAGCACCGCGTCGGTCCGCCCCGTGCGGGCCTGCTCGTCGGCCAGGCGCTTCGTGTACGGCTTGAGGTCCGTGAACGCCAGCGGATCGCCCGGAGCCAAGTTCGTGAACATCGGCACGAACGAGCCCTGGTCGGACAGTTGGCGGACCCGCTCGACGGCCGCGATGCGGAAGTGGTGCTGGCACTCCGGGCAGACGTGCAGTTCCTGCTCCATCTTCCGGCGGTAGATCATCTGGGCGCACGAGGGGCAGCGGAGCCACAACCCCTCGGGGATCGCGGCCCGGCGGGCCGGCTTCATCTCGCTCCAGGTCTTCGCGGCGGCTTGGCTCATGCGGGTCCTTGGCCGGAGATTCCGAGACGCTGCCCACGATCATTGGGGATCGGGAGGCGGTGATTGTACAGCCGTCCGGCCCCGTGCGCAGCCGGGTCGGCCGCCCGGAACCGGCGTCAGCCATAACTCGGTATCCCATACCGCCTCCAGCGAGCATGAAGATGATCGGGAATCCGCACCACGCGCTACAAAAACAACCAACGACGATCCCCTGCGATGACCCCAACGCCCGGCACGATCCACGAACACGCCCGTTCTCGGCCAGATGTCCTCTCGGATCATCAGCAGGAGGAGAGGCGGCAACGAGTAAGAACCCTGGGGCGCGAGGAAGACCACCCACTCCCCCCTGCTCGAACTGATTCGCCAGTTTAACGATGGCATAGACAATCACGCCCGCCGCGGCACGAGGGCATGGCACGAGATTGGTAGATGACGGCCCACCGCTCACCGACGAACGGGCGATGCAGCACCTCGCGCTTACCCGCGGGGCTGGGTTCGTGCCGATTCGGGCGGCGGTCGGGCTCGCGGTCGGGTTCGCGGTCGGGCTCATGATCAGGTTCGCGGTCGGGCTCGCGGTCGGGTTCGCGGTCGGGTTCGTGTGCCGCCATGCGGGAACTCGGTCTGGCCGGGGCGGGTCGGGGTTTCAGACTCCGCCCTCGCCCCGCTCATCTCGATCAGGGATTCAATGGCCGGTCCCCGGAGGTAAGGGTGCGGTCGTGGCGGGTGAAGGGAGGAACTCGAGCAAGGGTCGGACACGCTCCGCCCGTTCTTCCAGCTCGTATTCCGTCAAGATGATCTCTGGCCCCACCACCGACCACGGGCCCTCGTCGTAGCGGAACACCCAAAGTGCTGGCGGGCCGCCGCAAGGTCGACCGACGGCAGCAACAGCTCCGGCCGCCCCAATCCGGCGCCGGCATCGAAACGACTCGACCACCAGAATCGACGGCATCCCGGGGCACGTCGGCCGGCGATCGTCCAGACAGACGGGAACATCGCCCGCGGCGTCGCCATCGTGAGGACCGCGCTGTCGCCCCGTCCCCCCGGCGCTTGCGGACTCGACCGCAGAGCAAGCGCCTGCGGCGGCGTGGTGGCCGCGGCGATCGCGACCCACGCGGCCAGGACCGCCGCCGCCACGCCGGGCACCCCAACAGGCGCCCCGCTCCTCGCGTTGGACACCAGCCGCCACCTCGCGTCGAGCGGTACCACCACGCATCCCAACGAACGACGCCGGCGGCATCCAGCACGAGACGTTTGGCGGCACCATCCCGAGCCGGAACGCGTCGCTCCGCCTCCGTCAGGCCCACCGCCGCCCATGCTCGCGACCAACGACAACGCCCCGTCGTGATGAGCCCCACCGTCGCCACGCGGCTCCCGAGAACAGCAGCGTCGCGACGATCGCGCTCCAGCCCCGCATCCCGAACAGCAGCGACAGCACGCGGGCCGACAGCGCGACCCGCCACGCCGACACGAACGCCAGCGTCAGCACGTTCGCGTCGACCGCGTCCCGCTCGGACATCCACCGCTCATACGGCACGCCGTACAGCCACGCCATCGGCGCCGTCAGCCAGAACACGCCCAGGAACGCCAGGTACCCGCGCACGCCGGGCCACCGCCCCTTCCGCAGCACGGTGCTGGCCAGGAAAAACAGCAGCGTCGCGTTGACGAGCGAGATCAGCACGCCGCGCAGCGGCAGGTGCGCCTGGGCCAGCAGGTCGGCCTGGTCGTAGTGCCGCGCGATGCCGCCCGAGACCACCAGCAGCAGCCCGACCAGCAACGACCACGGGCTCGCGGCCGCGGCCATGATCGATCGCTCCCGGCCCAGCAGCACGCCGAGCAGATCGACCGCGCGGAATCGACCAACGGTTGATGGAGCCTCGGCATCGGATGCGGCGTCGGCGGCTGCGCGGGCGTCCGTCCCATGAGTACCGCCGGCACCCGGAGCACCATCGGCGGCAAGCGGAGAATCTGCCGCCGTGCGGCCCTCGCCCGCGGCGTCGGGCGTCTTGCCGACACCCGCGGCATCGCGCGACTCGGGTTGGTCGTTCACGTCATCCGGCATCGACGCTCCCAGATCTCGTGCCGGATCGCCGCCCGCCGCGCGGCCGGCCCTTCCGCGAACACGCAGCGTACCGCGTGGTGGAACCCCTGATCGAGTTGCTCCACGCTCAGGCGGTCCGGCACGAACGTCGTGTCGAACAGCGTGTAAGCCGACCAGCCGCGATCCGGGAGCAGCCGCCCTTGGCTTGCGAGCCGCCGGTGCAGCGCAGTACCCGGAAACGGCGTGCGGAGCGTCAGTTGCACATCGGCCAGCGGCGCGTCGATCGCGAAGTCGATCAGGGCCTGGATCGACTCGTGGTCCTCGCCGTCGCCCCCGACGATGAAGCACCCGATGACCGCGACGCCCGCCTCCTGGATCCGGGCCGCGGCGTCCATCACGCGCTGACGCGGCGCGGCCTTGGCCCCCATGCCCGCGTAGCCGGGGGCGAACGACTCCATCCCGACCAGCACCTGCACGCACCCGGACGCGGCCAGGCGTTCGAGCACCTCGGGCCGCTCGCCGATCCGCCAGTCGGACTCCGTGAAGTACCGCACGCCGGATCGCTCCAGCACGCCGAGCAGGTCGGGCGCGGAGCGACGCGACAGGAACGAGTTGTCGTCCGCGAGTTCGACGATCGGACGGCGGCGCATCGCCCGGACGGCGTCGAGTTCGGCCTCGATGCGCTCGACCGGCTTCTCGCGGTACGGCCCGAGCAGGCGGCTGGCCCCGCAGAAGTCGCAGGCGAGCGGGCAGCCGCGGGCCGTCTGCACGGTGAACCGGGGTCGCTCGCGGTCGCCGAGCAGGACGAACCGAGGGAGCGGGGCGCGGGCCAGATCGAACGCCTGCGACGGGCGATACACTCGGCGCAGGTCGCCGGCCGCGGCGTCGGCGAGCACGTCGTGCCAGGTGCTCTCCCCGTCCCCGATGACGACCGCGTCGGCGTGGCGCGCGGCCTCGTCGGGGCAGGCGGTGGCGTGCAGGCCGCCGATGACGGTGCGGACACCCTCACGCCGGAGCGAGTCGCAGAACGAGTACGCCTCTTCGATCGACGCGGTCAGGGCGGAGACGCCGACGATGGTGGGACGCTCCGCCACGAGCGAGGCGACCAGCGCGTCGTCGACGCGGGCGGGATCGCGGTAGGAGACGGTCCAGCCGGGCGGCGTCATGCCGGCGAGGGTAAGGACGCCGAGCGATGGGAGAGCCGCGAGGGCCTGGGCCCTGTCGTGGAGCCCCGGGAGGGTCATGCCGAGCTCGAGCATCTCCGCCTCGCGGGCCCGGAATCCCGAGAGCGCGACCAGCGCGACGTGCCCGCCTCCGGAAGCCTGCCCCGCACGAGAGTGTGGCATCGACCGGTTGTACGGAGGGCGTGGGGCGAGGTTCCGATAGGCCGTGTCGCAGCCCGCGGGCCTGAACAGGTGAGCGGCGGGGCGTGCGTAAGGCAGTCCACTTCGCAAAAAGCAAAGACCCCACCGAGGTTTACCTTGGTGGGGTCGAGCGTCGGCGATGACCTACTTTCCCGCAGTGCAGTATCATCGGCGGTCGAGGCTTAACTACTGTGTTCGGGATGGGAACAGGTGTGACCCCCGACCTATGGTCACCGACAAATCACCGGCACGCTCGGGAGCGGGCCGGCAAGATGATCTTGTTCCTAGATCCGGATGGACAAGTGCGTGGCCGGGATGAACCGGCAGTGACTCGAGTATCTCGACGCGGGCAATCATGCCCCGCCTTGGCCGCGGCGTTGGTCCGGCGCCCGGGCGGGCGACGGCCTGTGACGCGGCGTCTGGCTGGAATGATCAAGCTTTCGACCGTTAGGACCGTTCGACTGAGGGCCTCTCAGCCCTTGCATCCACGGCCTATCAACCTGGTGGTCTACCAGGGGTCTCTCGCTTGCGCGACCATGCCTCATCTCGAGGGGGGCTTCACGCTTAGATGCCTTCAGCGTTTATCCCTGCCGAACGTAGCTACCCAGCGATGCATCGAGCGATGCAACTGGATCACCAGAGGTTCGTCCAACCCAATCCTCTCGTACTAGGGTTGACTCCTCTCAAGCATGGAGCGCCCACAGCAGATAGGGACCGACCTGGCTCACGCCGGTCTGAACCCAGCTCGCGTACCACTTTAATCGGCGAACAGCCGAACCCTTGGGACCGCCTTCAGCCCCAGGATGTGATGAGCCGACATCGAGGTGCCAAACCGCTCCGCCGCTATGGACGCTCGGGAGCGATAAGCCTGTTATCCCCGGGGTACCTTTTATCCGATGAGCTACGACCCTTCCACACGGGATCGCAGGATCACTAGAGCCCTCTTTCGAGACTGCTCGGCCTGTCGGCCTCGCAGTAAAGCCGGCTTGTGCTCTTGCACTCTAACACGCGGTTTCCATCCGCGCTGAGCCGACCTTTGCACTCCTCCGTTACACTTTGGGAGGAGACCGCCCCAGTCAAACTGCCCGGCACCCACGGTCCTCCGCCCGGATCACGGGAATCGGAGTTAGGCCACAAACGTACAAAGGGTGGTATTTCACCATTGGCTCCACCAGGGCCGAAACCCCGGCTTCAAAGCCTCCCACCTATCCTACGCATCGTATGCTCGTGACCAATAGAAGCCTGCAGTAAAGGTCCACGGGGTCTTTCCGTCTTGCTGCGGGTAGGCGGCATCTTCACCGCCACTACTATTTCACCGAGTCGGTCGTGGAGACAGTGCTCCAGTGATTCCGCTATTCATGCGCGTCGGAACTTACCCGACAAGGAATTTCGCTACCTTAGGACCGTCATAGTTACGGCCGCCATTGACCGGTGCTTGGGTTGAGAGCTTCGCTTTCGCTGACCCCCTTCCGTGACATTCCGGCATTGGGCAAGCGTCACACTGTATACATCCTCTTGCGAGTTGGCACAGTGCTGTGTTTTTGATAAACAGTTCCCAGAGCCTTTTCTCTGCGCCCCGAAGGGCCCCCTTATTGCGAACGTACGGGGTTAATTTGCCTAGTTCCTTCACGACCGTTCTCTCGAGCGCCTTAGGATCTTCACCCCACCCACCTGTGTCAGTTTTGGTACGGGTCCCGCTTTGCCACCGGGTTTTTTCTAGGAGCCCCCTCCGCCGACATCGGCCTGACGGCCTGGACACTTGCTGTCCCGTCGACCTTGGGAACCCGACACCCGGATCGATCGCCGCGGGAGTGCAGGAATATTAACCTGCCGTCCATCGACTACGCCCTTGGGCCTCGCCTTAGGTCCCGACTAACCCTGGGCGGATTTACCTTCCCCAGGAAACCTTGGGTGTTCGGCGACAGGGATTCTCACCCTGTTAATCGTTACTCAAGCCCGCATACTCGCTTCCGGGCGCTCCACGACCCGTTTCCGGACCGCTTCGCCGCACCTGGAACGCTCTCCTACCGCGCCACCCCTGAGGGATGGCGCCCGCGGCTTCGGCTGTATGCTTATTCCCGATCATTATCGGCGCCAAACTCCTCGACCAGTGAGCTATTACGCACTCTTTAAATGATGGCTGCTTCTAAGCCAACATCCTGGCTGTCACGGCAGTCTGACTTCCTTTGACTGAGCATACATTCGGGGCCTTAGCCGGCGATCAGGATTTTTCTCCTCTTGACCGCGGACATTGTCGCTCGCGGTCTATCTCCCAGGGATCCACCACCGGTATTCGGAGTTTGGTTGGAGGTGGTAGGCGGGTAGCCCCCATCCCCCATCCAGTCGCTCTACCCCCGGCGGCTTCGTACCTGAGGCTAACCCTAAAGTTATTTCGGAGAGAACGAGCTATCTCCCAGTTTGATTATACTTTTAATCCTCCCCACAGCTCATGCCAGACCTTTTCAACGGTCACGACTTCGGGCCTCCAGGCGGTCTTACCCGCCCTTCACCCTGGCCATGGGTTGATCACATAGGTTTCGCGTCTAGCCCGTACGACTGTGCGCCCTGTTCAGACTCGCTTTCGCTCCGCCTCCGGCCCGGTAGGCCTTAGGCTCGCCGTACAGACTAACTCGCGGGCTCATTATGCAAAAAGCACGCGGTCACCCCGGAGGGCTCCCACCGCTTGTAAGCACATGGTTTCAGATACTCTTTCACCCCGCTCATCGCGGTGCTTTTCATCGTTCAGTCGCCTTACTGGTTCACTATCGGTCGTCGAGACGTACTTAGCCTTGGAGGGTGGACCCCCCATCTTCAGTCCGGGTTTCACGAGACCGAACCTACTCTTGGGCTCACCGGCTTCCCGCTACAGGACTTTCACCTTCTCGGGTGCGCCATTCAAGCGCTTCGCTGTTCCGCCGGCTTATCCGCTTTCGCTCGCCGCTACTCACGGAGTCGCAATTGCTTTCCTTTCCTCGGGGTACTTAGATGTTTCAGTTCCCCCGGTTCGCTCTGACGGGCCTATGCATTCAGCCCGCAGTGACCTTACGGTCGGGTTGCCCCATTCGGAGATCCAGGGATCACAGCCCGGTTACCGGCTCCCCCTGGCTTATCGCAGGTTCCCACGTCCTTCATCGCCGCTCGACGCCAAGACATCCACCATGTGCCCTTAGTCGCTTGATCATCCCAGCCGGACGCCGAGGTCGCACCCGCCGCCGCAACGCCCCCAAGGGACGCCACGCCGACGGCCACGCCGCGGCTGCCTTCCCGCCCCGGATCGCCGCCTTCCCGCCCGGAAACCCGGACGGCAAACCGTCGACCAGCGCGAGTATCGGGTGATCTACGATCGCCACGCGTTCGAGATACTCGATTCATCGCCCGCACCACACACCCGCGTTCCGACTCCGCTCCGCTTCCGCGATGCTCAACACATCGCTTCGGCGACGCCGCGAATCGGCCTTGGATGCGTGCTGCGCACGCACTTGTCCATATCCGGATGTCAAGGAGCGTGGGGTTGGCTGGGCGTCTCGCCCGGCCTTCCCCGAAGATCGCCCTGGTCGGTTGCACGACTCCCGGCCTGCCCGGGAACCCTGCGGTTCCCGTCGGTTCCTTGAGTTTTCGCTGCCGAACAGAGGCGGGGGGATACTAGATCGTTTCCGCGTGCGGTCAAGCGCCCAGACTGCCTTTTCGCACGCCGAGGGGCCGGATTTCGGAGAGACCGGCCACCGACGGGCGCGCGTTCGGCGGTCGCCGACACGCCCACCCCGCCGATGCCGGGGTGGGGCCGCGCAGCGGGTGCGCAGGGAGGTGTCGGACTGGTGCCGAGGGCGGCGTTAGCTGCCGCCGCCGCCCCCACCGCCGCCGCCGGAGCCTGGCTCTTCGAGTTCCGGTTCGGAATTTCGCGGCAGCACGATCGGGTCCGGCTCGAACGCCTCGGGCTCCGGGGCGCCCTGGCGCATGCCCTCCTCGGCGGAGCGGATCAGCGAACGGTACAGGGCCGCCGCACGGTCGATGGACGGGGAGCGGACCTCGATCCGCCCGTGGGCCGACCGCAGGACCGCCTGGGTGATCTGGCGGACGCCGACGCCGGCCAAGCCGGACTCGGCCCCCGCGGGCATGTTCATCACGTCGAGCAGGATGACGCCGGTGGCGATCGGTCCGAGTGACTCCGGGCCGGGCTGGGCCAGGGCGGCGACGTCCGGGAGGTTGAACTGGAGGCCGGGGGCGCCGGGGGGGGCGCCTTGGGGGTTGCGGTTGAGTGGGTCGATGGGAACTCCCGGATCGCTACGACCGGGCACGGGGTCGATCCGCTCGCCCGGGCTGCGGGTCCCCGGCACGCCGCCCGGCTGGCGCGGCGCGGGCGCCTGCTCCAGGTCATAGATCGGGCGCATCTCGGGATCGGGCAGGTTGAGGCGGGCGATCAACTGATCGCCGGCGGACATGCTGGCCTGGCCGCGACGCCAGTACCCGTAGTAGAACTCGAAGACGTCGAACTGGGCCCTGGGCGTGGCGCCGATGTCGTCGGCGACGCTGGCCGAGGTCGCGAAGATGTAGCGGGTCTGGTCGACCGAGACGGGGTCGCTCCACGCCGACCACGCCCCGGCGAGCATCGGCTCGGCGGCCAGGCTCTGCTGGTCGGGCACGAGGGCGGCGGCGTTGCCGAAGAACGGGTTGTTGAACACGACCTGCATGCGGTAGCGGTACGCCATGCCGGGCTCGACGTTCAGGTCGTGGACCCAGAGGCGGACCTCGGCGTCCTCAAGCACGGGCGGGGCGTAGCCGAGTTCGTTGTCGTCGTCCCAGGTGGGGATGGGCTTGCCGTCGAGCCCGACGCCGATCTGCTTCAGCGCGTCCTCGTTCTGGACGAGTTGCTGGCGCAGGCGGTCCATCTGGGTCTGCATGGCTTGGATGGCCGGATCGACCTGGGGCGGGCGGTTGTTGGGCTGGGTCGGCTGAGCGGGGCGCTCGGGCGACCGCCCGTCGCGACCGGGCGTCACGGTTGGCGTCGTTGGCGTGTTGTTCCGCGGCCCCTGCTCGATCGTCAGTTCCAGGCGTCGGATCTCACGCTCCATGCCGCGGCGCTGGCCGAGCAGGCGGTCGATCTCCGCGCGCCGGGCCTCGATCGCGGCGATCTGGCCCGCGGCCGACGGCGGCACCCACGGCTGGCCCGCGATGACACGCAGGTAGCGGGGCCGCTGGACCTCGCGCGACAACTGGCGGGCCTGGACGACCGCCGTTCGCAGCGTCACCGGGTTGAACTGGGCCTGGCCCTCGGGCGGCGCGGTCACATCGAACGATCCCGGCATCACCGACACGGGCTGCGGATCGGACCAGGCCCCGCCGGGCAGACGCACCTGGCGCTCGGCACGGACGGCCATGATCTCAAGCCCGTCCTGCCACCAGCGGAGCGGCATGGCGCGGGCCGGGCCGCCCGGCCCGTCGGGATCGGCGCGGAGCATGCGCTCGAACGCGACGCCGTCGAACACCGATTCGACGGTGATCGACGACTTGTCGTAGGGCTGGGCGACGGGCACCAGGTCGGTCAGGCCGGGCGTGCGCGAGACCTGCACGGGATCGAGCGTGTTGCGGAACGAGTAGCCCATCGGGCGGGCCGGCGCGGGCACATTGACGGCGGCGTAGATCGCATCGCCCACGGGCGTGTCGTCCACGCGCCCGGATGACACCACGCCAATGCCCGGGCCGAACGCGACGACGCGGGGCTGGTCGGCGACCGGGGCCGCGACCAGTTCCCGGTAGCGACCCAAGAGGTCCACCACCGGCACGTCCGGGAGCGTCGGGCTGGGGTTCTGCATGGCGCCCTGGACGCGGAGGGCCTCGTCGCGGACCGGCGTGTAGGCCTGGTCCAGCGGGTACGACTTGCTCCCGACCTCGACGCTCGAGCCGCCGAGCACCTGCATCGCGACGACGGCCACCAGGGCCGCGCCCGCGACCCCCAGCACGATCTTCTCGATGTTCTGCTCGATCGGGTTGATGCCCTTGGCCTTCATCGCGATGCCCTCGCCTGTTTCCAGCGTTGCGCCGGGCGTTGGTCACGCCCGGCCGATGGTGTTCGATGCACGACGATCCCGCGGATCAGTTGCCGCCCGTGTCGGACCCGGCCGCGCCCTCGGGAGCGGCCTCGGGAACGATCACGCCCAGCGGCTGGCGCACGCTCTCGGGCATCAGCGGCCCGGTCCACGAACGCAGCCACACGGTCTCGATCTTCAGCGACGCCCGGATGACGTTGTCCGAGCCGTAGTAGTACCCCGCACGCAGGTCCTGCCACCCGTCGACCTGGCGGAGGTTCATGTCCACGACGGTGAAGAAGTTCGTCGCCGCCAGGGCGTTGAACAGTTCCGGCAGACGCTCGGAGGCCACGATCACGTCGAGCGTGACGTACCGCACGTCGTAGTCCTGGCTGTCGCCGGGACGCCCGGTGATGGTCGCGGGCGGCGTGACCTGCTCGGTCGGGTTGCCACCGCCGAACGGGTCCTCGCTCTGCCGCGGCAGGCGGAGCGGCTCGACGCGGATCGCCTCGATCCGCTTGACGACCGACCGGTCCACCTCGGTCCGCAGCCCGACGTCGTCCGTGTTGGCCATCGACAGGGCCGCCATGATGTCCGACGCGATCCAGTAGTCCCACTGCCACCTGAAGCAGTCCTCGAGCGTGGGGGTGCCCTGGGCGGGCATGGGCGTGATGGCGATGGCCGCGTCGGTGGCGTACATCGAGAAGTCGCGGGCCGCCCGCTGGTACTCCTGCACCCTTCGCTCGCTGAGCATGCGCGTGATGCGCTCCATCGCCTCGGCGGTCGGCTGGGCGCCCGTCTCGGTCACGATCGCCTCGACCTCGCGGTCGCGCACGTCGGCGAGCACGGCCTCGACGCGGCGCAGGTTCGCCGCCGGGCCCGCGCCGTAGCGGTTGAGCAGCGCGGCCACCATCGAGGGCTGCCCGCGGGCCCCGTTGACCATGTCGCGGAAGTCCAGGAAGATGTTGGGAATCCGCTCCCGGCGCGGCGCGGGGAAGATCCCCGGCAGGCTCGGGCGGTGCCCGATCCGGTTCGACTCGGCCTGGTTGATGCCCTGGTTGAACTGCTCGGCCTCGCGCACCAGCGCCGCCGCCTGGGCCACGCGCGACTCGATCCGCTCGCGGAACCAGCGCGTCTTCTCCGCGTTCGGCGGCCCGCTGTCGCCGACCGATTGCTCGCCCGCGGCCAGCGGCGGGATCGAGTACGACACCCGCGCCCCCTGGACCTGCTGCAGGCGCTGGCCCACGCGCGTCTGGAAGTCCTGACGCAGCGACGAGCCCCACATGTCCGAGCCGATGTACCCGGCCACGAGCGAGGCGATCATCACCACCACGAACACGATGATCAGCCAGTTGGTCTTGGCCCATCCCAGCACGCTGTTCACAGGCCACCCCCTTCGCCGCCAGACTCCCCGCCCGATTGCCCCGCGGGCGCCGGCGGGGCCTGCAGGACCATCGACCACGTCACGGTGTAGGTCACGAGTTCACGCCCCTCGTTGGGCTTGGGCTCGGTGATGGGCGCCAGCCCGTCGAGCGTGTTGGTGTCGACCGACGAGGCCCCGGGCCGCCCGGTCTGCTGCGCGCGGCCGGTGACCTCGATCTCGCCCCGGGCGATCCGCTCCGCTTCGATGCGGCGTGCCTCCTCCGGGGTCATCGTCACCGGCAGGTCGTACGTGGGCTCCTGGCCTTCGCGACGGTCCCCGCCACGCCGCCCGGTGCCGCCGGTGATCTCCGGCGTCGCCTGCTGCTGCGTGTTCGTCGCCGCCGCCGGGCGTTGCCCGCCGGTCCGGCGCGTCGGGGCCGCGGTCGAACTGGTCGTCGAATGGAGCATGTACTCCAGCCCCTGACGCTGCCCGTTCTGCTCGAGCCAGCGCGGCAGGGTCGCGGCGAAGAACCGCTCGAACTCCGGCATGTACGTCGAGACCTCCATCGTCACGACCACACGCGGCGCGCTGGGCGCGGGGTCCCCCACCGCCGCCGACACCGCCTGCTCCCGGAAGTTCGCCGGGGCCGCGGCGTAGTTCGCGTCGATCTCGTACTGCGTCTGCACCGACTCGACCCGCCACACCGGGCCCTGCGGCACCTGCTCGGGCGTGATCGCGTTGTTCTGCAGGAACGCGCCCTTGCGGCTCTCCGCGTCGGCCAGCATCGCGCCGATGTCGTTCAGAATCCAGGTGTACGCCTCGCGCTTCTCCAGAAGCCCCAGCACGCGGGCCGCACGCGGGTCCACCTGGGCCGAGCCCAGCACCCGGGCCTGCTCGGCCTCGCTGCGGAGCTGCGACGCCTGTCGCACGACGTTGTCGATTGTCGACAGCGCCTCGCGATCGTTGTCCGCCGCCGCGATCGCCTGCTGGTCCAAGATCGGGCGGGCAAACATCACGCCGCCGGCCAGCAAGCCCACGCCCGCCGCCATCCCGAACCACTTGGCCTTCTTCTTCCACATCGAGTCCCGCACCACGTTGGTCGGGATCAGGTTCGCGTCGATCGTCTGCAGGCCCACGCCCTGGATCGCCAGCCCGTACGCCGTCGACATCTCCATAGCCGCGGCGTGGAACTGCGTGGCCCGCTCGTCGCCCAGGTCGGACACGATCGGACGCTTCCACTCCTCGAGGCGGTAGACCTCCATGCCCAGTTGCTGCTTGAGGTACTTCCGCAGCCCCGGCAGGTGGAACGTCGCGCCCAGACCGATCAGGCGGGTCAGTTTCGCGTCCTTGTGAAGCGACTGGTAGTACCCGATCGACCGCTGCACGTCCTGGGCCAGGTCGGTGAACACCGGACGCATCGCCTGCAGGATGTGGCGGGCGTGCTGGCTCTGGTCGGCCTCGCGCTTGAGCTTCTCCGCCTTCGGATAGCCGAGTTTGAACGACTCGACCAGCTGGTTCGTGAAGTTGTGCCCGCCCATCGGGAACGTGCGGATCCAGACGCGGCCCGCCTCATAGATGATCAGGTCCGTCGCCGTCGTCCCGATGTCCAGGATGATCGTGCCCTGGGTGTCCTCCTTGAACTCCAGGTCGTGGGCCAGGGCGTTGAAGACCGACAGGGGCGAGATCGTCACGCCGTCCGGCGTGATCCCGACGTCCCCCAGCATGTCCAGCTGCTGCTTCACCCGCTCCTTGGTGACGGCGAAGATGCCGACCTCGACCTCGGGGGAGTCCGGGCTGACGAACGTCTGATAATCCCATTCCACCTCTTCCAGGGGGAAGGGAACCTGCTGCACCGCCTCGAACTTGACGATGTCAGGAATCTTTTTGGGCTCGACCGGCGGCAGTTTGGCGAACCGGGCGAACGACTGGTGGCCGGGGATGGACACCAGAACCGGGGACCCTGACAGGTCCCGCTCGCTCACCAGGCGGCCCAGCGAGACGCGGAGAACGTCGTCCTTGTCCACATCGGGCGTGGACAGGACCTTGGGGTGCTGGATCGCGATGAAGTCGAGCACGCGGGCGGTCTCGCCGTCGGCGGCGACCTTGACGGCCTTGATGCCGCCCGACCCGATCTCGATGCCCCACGCGGAGTTGGATGCCGCCATGTGGTTCCTTTCCGAGGCGATGCCCTGGGACCTCATCGCACCGCCGGGCGGGCCCGGAGCGCGATGAGGGGCGAATCCTATTCAGACGGCCCGACCGATGCGGGCCGATTCCGGCTGTTGAGGGCCGGTTCGAGCGGGCCGGGCACGTGCCGGGGCAAACGCCGGAGCAGATGCGGGCCGCCCGCACCAACCCACTGAGCACGAACCCGACCCCCGCAAGCCCCCCGCGATACGACAAGGTATCGGGGGGAGTTCCGGGGCGGGAGGGGCGAGGGGATTGGGCGTTACGGGGGGGTGACAGACCCCGCCGAGAGTCGTGCCGAGTCGCGCGGGAGGGTGACGGACGCCGGGGCTGAGGAGGCTCGGCGACGAAGCCCCGGATCGATCGTGCGAGTGTCGTGGCCAAAGGGACCATCGGACCCTGACCCTCGCAGAGCCTCAGGTCCGGCGTCGTCGCGCGTGTTTGGAAAAGCGAGTTCCGGATGGAACCTCCGCCCGGCCCGTGCGTCTGGTACTCTGAAGGCAGCACAGGGCGCCCACGCGGCGTCCCGCCCGCGGCCCCGCTGGGGTCTCGCAGGGCGAACACACGCGCCGAGGCCCGAGCGGCCCGGCGGCGGCAATCGGAAAGGACGAAGCGATGCGTGCGAGGCGATTGGCCGGGGGGGTCGTGCTGTGCGTCGGGGTCGGGGGGCTTGGCGTCGCCGCGAGCGGTGTCGCGCGGGGCCAGTGCCAGGAGACCTGGCTGCCGGGCGGGCGGTCGAACTCCCCGCCGACGCGTGCGATGACGGTGTGGGATCGCGCGTCGGGTCCGGTCCTCGTGGTCGCGGGGCACACGTCGATCGCGACCTCGGACTCCGGGGTGGCCGCGTGGAACGGAACCGAGTGGGAGCATCTGGGCGGTTCGATCCGGGACGGTGAGGTTTGGGCCGTCGCGTCGACACCGGAACGGCTGCTCGTCGGCGGGGTGTTCAGCTCGGTCGGCGGTTCTCCCGGTGCCTTCGCGGCGATGCTGACGCCGACCGGCTGGGAAACGATGCCGGGGCTGATCGCGCCGGCCAACAGCGTGGCGTTCTATCGGGACCAGCCGGTCGTCGGGGCGTGGTTCAACGGGCTGCAAGGCGGGCCACACGCCTGGGACGGCAGTTCATGGAGGCTTCTCGGCGCTGGCGTGAACGGCAACGCCCTCGATCTCGAAGCGGTCGGCGACGATCTCTATGCCGCGGGCCAGTTCACCTCCGCGGGTGGGCAACCGGCCGCTCGCGTGGCTCGCTGGGACGGCGGGCAGTGGCATGCGCTCGGGAGCGGCTTGAACGGCACTGTCTGGACGCTTGAGTTCCACAACGGCGTGCTGTACGCAGGCGGTGAGTTCACGCAGTCCGGCGCGACGCCGGTCGCGCGGATCGCGGCATGGAGCGGCTCAGCCTGGGTCCAGGTCGGCGAGGGATCGCCCGGTGTGGTGCGCGATCTGGTCTCCACGCCGAGCGGCCTGCTCGCGCTCGAGCAACGCACACTCGTTCCGAGCCTGACACCGGCCCGCGTGCGACGATGGGACGGAGCGCAGTGGGCGGTCGTCTCGGCTGATCTGCCCGAAAACGCCCCGCGAAGCCTCGCTGCGTTCGACGACGCGCCCTACGTCGGCACGACGGACAACGTACTGCCGATTGGCTCGCTCGTGAGATGGACAGGAGCGTCCTGGGTTCCGATGGGTGATCGCTCGCGCGAGTTGATCCCGCACGCGATCGACGCTCTGCCGTTCGAGGGTCGCGCCGTCGTCGCGGGCGAGTTCGACAGCATCGGCGGGATCGAGGGCGCGAGCATCATCGCCGCGTGGGACGGCGATCGCTGGGAACCGTTCTCGCCCGCGCCCGAGCCGTCCGGGAGGATCGTCCGGCTGCTGAAAGAGAACGGGGCGCTCTACGCCGTCGGATACTTCGACAACTGGCCCGCGTCCGCCCCGACGGTGGGCGCGCGTTGGAACGGCGCGGCGTGGGAGCCGTTCGGATCCAGCCCGGGAGGCTCCAGCATCTCGGACGGTGCGTTTTTCCGAGGCGAGTTGCACGTCGACGTGAGCGATCTCGGCATGAACCGGCGCATCGCGCGGGCCGTCGGCCCCACGCTCGAGACGCTGCCGGGGATCGAGTTCGACTCCAAGTCGAGATTCGTCGAATACGCCGGAATGTTGTGCATGGCGGTCGGCACCGCGTCGATCGGGTCGCCACCGGTGATGTACCAGAACGCCGTCGTCGGGTGGGACGGCAGCCAGTGGCACGTGCTCGCCGACGCGGGCGTGTTCGCCGAGCAGACGCCCTGGTCGCTGGCGGTGTTCGAGGGCCGGCTCCTGGCCTCGGGGCAGTTCTCGTTCGGCGATGGCCTCGCGGCATTCGACGGCTCGCAGTGGCAGCCGTTCGCGCCCGGGCTGCCGCCACACCCGCACCCGAGCATCTTCGGCACGACAGCGGTGCTGCGGGTCGTCGAGGCGCGGCTCTTCGCGTTCGGACTGAACTTCGACTGCGGACAACCGGCGCCTTGCGGCGGGTTCGCCGAGTGGGACGGCAGCACGTGGTCCGTCCATTCCGCTGGTCCGGAGTCCGTCGTTTCGAACGCCTCGCCGGTCGGCGACGAGTTGTTCGTGCTCGGCTCGTTCACGCCCGGCAGCGGTGGCCTGCGCCGGGCCTCGTGGGCCCGCTGGGGCCACGCGGAGCCGCGGGCGTGCCCGGCCGATGTCACCGGCTCGGCTATCCCCGGCCAGCCCGGCTACGGCACGCCCGACGGCCAGATCACCCCGGACGACTTCTTCTACTACCTCGACCAGTTCACCCTCGCTAACCTTCCCGTCTGCGACCTGACCGCCAACGCCCTGCCCACCGACCCCTGCTACGGCCGCGCCGACGGCGTGCTCAACAACGACGACTTCTTCTACTTCCTGGCCCAGTACGCGGCGGGGTGCTGACTGGGCCGGCGAGTCATGCCGGGGTGGAGCAGGCTTGCAACGTGTGCCGGCGGCGCGGCCGCCGAGTGCGTCAAGCCGATGTTCCTCCGCTGTGCCACCGAGACGCGCCGGCTCGGCGGCGTTTCTCGGTGCGAACAACCCGGTGCGATGATGTCGGAGGACGATCAAGGCGCCCCCACTCGCTTGCGCGTCGCGTTCGCCGGTGAGGCCCCGACGTGTGGCATGCTTGCTGCTCCGAGCAAGCATGCCCGACTAACCGGAGCGAGTTGCACGCTCGTCATGCCTGTGCAAAGCCACAGGCATGCCACACTTCGGGCGCCCATCCACCCTCGGCACGACCCTCGGCCCGAGCCCCGAAGGCCGTCGCGCGTCGACCATGCCATCGGCTGGGGCCGGCCGCGGAGCGTGTCGGTGCGAGCGCCAATCGCCGGCGGTCCGAGAGCGCCGCACATTCCGCCACCGACTGGTTCTGGCGTGCTCGCGCGGCGCAAATGGACCGCGGCTTGCCACGCCATCGGTGGGGCCGATGAGGCGGCCGAGTCTCGCCAAGCGACGCGTCCCGATCCGCCTGGCGGCGTCCCGCCGGGTGATCCAAGCCCATCCGACCCGCGCAAAGTCCCATACACGGCGCACGCTTCGCGACGAGGCCAGTTCGGCGCCGACTGGCTCGATTAGCACGTTCTTGCCCTGTTGCATTCCGATCGTCCCGGAATGAAACCGAGCGCCCGGAAAGACCATACACATTGGTGTCCGGCCCGCTCGCCCCGCCTGGGGCTTTCCCGGCCGAGCCCGACGCGCCACCGCGCGTCCCCGCCGAACTGACTTGGCGGAAACCAGCAACGGGCCAGGAACACGGCCCCCGACGGCATGGCCCCCGAAGGGCACGCCCGTCGCACAACGAGCGGCACGTCCCCGTGCCACGCTCCCAAGCCCAGACCGACCAAAACAACGGCGGCGATCGATGCGCGTTAAACCCCCCCAACCCCCGCGCACGACGCCGCCGCGCGCACGCCGAGGCCCGGCGGGCACCGACGTGCTCGCCGGGGCCCGGCGTGTCGCGGGGGGGTCATCGAACTACCCGCCGGCCTACCGCCCAAACTTCGCCAGCGCCTCCTCCAAGCCCGCCGCCTTCCGCCAGGCCGCGATCTGGCCCAGGTGCGTGCCCTCGTGCGTGTGCAGGAAGAACAGCAGCATGTGGGCCTTGGTCGGCAGCATGGGGCGGAGCATCTCGCTCGGGTTCTCGCTCTTGAGGTCCGCCTCCGACGCCTCGGCGACGCGTGACGCGAGGGCCGAGCGGCGCTCGTCGAAGACGCGCAGCAGATCCGCCTTGGGCGGGTACGCCGCCCGGTCCGGCGTCGGCGACGAGCCCATGCCGTACTTGGCCGACCACGCCTCGTCGAGTTTCTTCTCGCCGCCAAACCCGGCGACCATCCCGTCCATCGAGACCGCCAGGTGCCCGAGGTGCCAGGCCGGGTGGTTCCTGACCCCGCCGGGCTGCTCGGTCATCCGCGCATCGGGCACGTCGTCGATCAGCATCGCCAGGTACTGCCGCTGGAAGTTCAGCACGTCGAGCACGGTCTTGGTCGTCATCGCAGCCTCCGCTTCGAGTCGCACACGTCGATCCGATCCACACGAGCGCCCACGCGGACGCCCGCACATTCAGTTTTCATCGCGTCCCGATCCTCCAGAGATGTCGCTTTCTGGATCATTCATTCCATAACAAGGCGAACCCCGACGGTCCCTCCCCAGACGCACGGCCGAGCTGAAGCTTTCACTCTGCGACCCGGCCACTCTGCCGCTTCTCTTCCCGCCGCTCTGTCACTTCGTCACTCCGTCACTCCGTCACTCCGTCACTCGAGCATCTCCAACGCCACGTCGGCCACGGCTCGCACGCGCTCCGCCGACCCCTGCAACTTCGCCTGCAGCGTGATGCCGAGCCGCGCGTTGACCAGCGCCCGCGCGATCATCCCGATATCCCGATTCCGCCCCAGTTCCCCCCGCTCCTGAGCCTCAGACAGCACGCCCCGGTACAGCATCTCTTCGGCGCGGATCGTGCGATCTGCGATGGCCGCGACCTCCGGATCGTGCCCGGCCCGCTCGATCAGCGAGTTGGTGAGGAAGCACCCCCGCCCGCCAGACGCCGCGACCTCCGGCCACCGCCGCACCACGCCCCGCAGGTTCTCGAGCGCCGTTCCCGGCCCGGACAGCACTTTCTCCCGGTACCACGCCGAGATCTGCCCGACGAACGCCTCGAGCGCTTCGAGGAACAGTCCCCGCTTGTCCCCGAACGCGGCGTACATCGACCCACGCCCGATGCCCATCGCCTCCACCAGTTCCTCGACCTGCGTGGCCTCGTAGCCGCGCGTCCAGAACACCTCCAAGGCCCGCTGCAGGGCCTCGGCGCGGTCGAACTCTCGGGGGCGACCAATCGGCGGCACGCCCAAAGTGTACTACTTCTGGAACCATTGGTCAACAACTGCCCGAGCCGCCCCATTGGTGTCCGACGAGGCCCGCTCGCGGGCCCCAGCCACCGCGGCTCCGACCGGCCTCCCCCACCGCTCGGTCTACGATCCAACCCAACCGCTACCGGAGGTCCACATGCCCGACACAAAGCCGACCTGGCTCAAGGTTTCCGACGCCCTCAAGGCCGCCCCCGGCACAAACGCCACGGTCAAGGGCTGGGTCCGCACACGCCGCGACTCAAAGGCCGGCCTCTCCTTCGTCGCCCTGTCCGACGGCACCTGCTTCGACGCCCTCCAGATCGTCGCGCCCGCCGCGCTGCCCAACTACGAGAGCGAGGTCTTACACCTGACCACCGGCTGCGCCATCGAGGCCAGCGGCACGCTCGTCCAGTCGCAGGGCAAGGGCCAGGGCATGGAACTCCAGGCCGACTCGCTCACGCTCCACGGCCTTGTCGAGGACCCCGACACCTACCCCGCCTCCGCCAAGCGCCACACCTTCGAGTACCTCCGCGAGCACCAGCACCTGCGCGTCCGCACCAACACGTTCGGGGCCGTGGCCCGTGTCCGCCACGCCCTGGCGATGGCCGTCCACCGCTTCTTCGACGACCGCTCGTTCTTCTATGTCCACACGCCCATCATCACCGCGTCCGATTGCGAGGGCGCGGGGCAGATGTTCCGCGTCAGCACGCTGGACATGATGAACCTGCCGCGGGTGAAGAGTGACGGAGTGACGAAGGGACGCAGTGACGAAGCGAAGGCCGCCGATGCAGGCGCCCCCCGCACCGCCGATCCCGCGGACCTCCGCTCCGATGAGAATCTGCTGGGCTCGGGGTCGGCGCCGTTCTCCTCGCCGTCGGTCCGCCACGCCCAGGACGCCGCCGCGGGCGACGCCGCGTCCCAAGCCGCCTCTTCGTCGCTCCGTCGCTCCGTCGCTCCGTCGCTTCCCGTGGATTTCGCCCACGACTTCTTTGGCAAAGAGGCCCACCTCACCGTCTCCGGCCAGTTGAACGTCGAGACCTATTGCTGCGCCCTGTCGCGCGTGTACACCTTTGGGCCGACCTTCCGGGCCGAGAACTCCAACACCAGCCGCCACCTCTCCGAGTTCTGGATGATCGAGCCCGAGGTCGCGTTCGCCGATCTGGCGTCGAACGCGCAACTCGCCGAGGACATGCTCAAGTTCCTGTTCGACGACCTGCTGTCGCGGCGGGCCGACGACATGGCGTTCTTCGACGAGCGGATCGAGAAGGGCATCATCGACCGCCTCCGCTTCGTCATCGACAAGCCCTTCCGGCGTCTGCCGTATACCGAGGCGATTGACATCCTGCTCAAGTCCGGCAAGAAGTTCGAGTACCCCGTCGCCTGGGGCAGCGACCTGCAGTCCGAGCACGAGCGGTACCTCACGGAGGAGCACTTCAAGCAGCCGGTTGTGCTGACCAACTACCCCAAGGGCATCAAGGCGTTCTACATGCGCCTGGACGACGAGTCGCCCGAGAAGACCCCCGGCATCAACCCCGCCATCTTCGAGAAGGTGCCGCCCGAGCAGCGACAGACCGTCTCGGCCATGGACGTGCTCGTGCCCGGCATCGGCGAGATCATCGGCGGCTCGCAGCGCGAGGAACGCCTCGACCGGCTCGACCGGCGCATCGACGAGATGGGCCTGCACAAGCCGGACTACTGGTGGTACCGCGACCTGCGCCGCTACGGCACCGTCCCCCACGCCGGCTTCGGCCTGGGCTTCGAACGCCTCATCATGTTCTGCACGGGGATGCAGAACATCCGGGATGTCATCCCGTTCCCAAGGGCGCCGAAGTTGGCGGAGTTTTGACCGGTGGACCGGCGCTCCGAGCCGGGCTTCTTACTCCTTCTACCATCGCTCCGCCACACCTGCGGCGTCGGCGTGAGCACCGATTAGTTTCGATTGTGGCCGTGCGACCGAGAGCACAGCAGCGCCTTCCAGTGGCTCTCCCTGTTCAAAACCTGATCCTGCGTAGCGCGCGAGTCGGCAGTCTCCAAGATGCCGAACTGCAACGCGTTTGCGCGGTCCACTCCGGCCTCTGCCAGCAGATCGATCAGCCCCACGTTGCTTCCATGCCCGGTCCTTGAGTATGCGCACCAACGCCCCCAGATCCCGCCCTCCCCGAACGCGCTGCCGACGTATGATACGGATCGTGACTACTTCTCGTGCGTGATGTAGGTGCACGCGCCAGACAGTCCGGAGCCGCTCGGGCGTGGTCCTGCCAGGCCGCGACCCCGGCGGCCAGCAGGTGGTCGTAGTCGTCGAACACCCGGTTGGACAGGTAGTGGCTCCACCAGTACGCCCACAGGTTCTCGACCGGGTTGAGCTCCGGCGAAGTACGGCAACAGCAGGATCGTGATGTTCGCCGGCACCGCCAGCGCCCGAACCTTGTGCCACCCGGCCTGGTCCATGATCAGCACCGCGTGGTCGTCAGGATCAAGCTCCTCCGACACCATCCGCAGGAACACGTTCATCGTCGGCGTGTCCACGTGCGGGGCCTGCAGCGCACGCGTGGCCCGTGGCCAGCTCGACCGCGGCGTACAAGGTACCCACTCGTACCGTCTGCTTCACCGCGGTCGGGCGCGGCCGATATTCGCTACACGCGCGTGGTCGTGCCCTGCTGGCCGAAGCGGGCCTCGTCCATGAAGTAGACATAGGAGCCTTGCCGTGGGCCGCACTGAAGATTAAACAAGCGGTGGAGACAAAAAGGGCGGCCTCCTCGCGGAACTCTTCTGCGCGGCCAGGTCCTGCTTCTCGTGGCGAGCGCGGGGCCAGGCACGAGTAGCCCAGACGCCGCAGCAGCGGGTAGATCCCGTCGAGCGTGTACTTCACGCCGAACTCCTGCTCGAGGATGCGCTTGCATCGCTGCCGCGCAGCGATCAGACCCAGTCCTCGGGGCGCGGCCCGGCGATCGAGCCGCGCCCCGCAGCGCTCGGCCTCGCGGCGGGTGGGAGCTTGGGCGCGCGGCCCGGTCGGTCCTTCTCGCAGGGCGTCGATCCCGCCGTCGCGGTAGGCGTAGGCCCAGCGCTGCACGAAGCCGCTGGCTGCGGGCGAGCATCTCCTGGATACTTGCCCGTCTCGACGCCGCGACGGGCGTGCGCGGCCGCGAGCAGCCGGTCCTTCTGCTCGGCGTCAGGCTCCTTGCGCCATCGCGACCAGCCGCTCGATGTCGCCCGCGTCCGCCTTCGTGATCTGCATGCGTTGGCCTCCGTGCCGCACGCATCATCGCACAAGCGAGCCAGTGCGCAACTGCCAAACGTGCGCCGTACGCGCACGAGACTCAATCACGAGCCGTATGACTTGCCGGTGACCGTATCCACGATCACATACACACCTGCCACGCTCGAGAGCGCGGACTCCCATGATGAAGATCGAGTTGAAACCAAGCGATCCAGTTGCGCTTTGCTCAAACAGATCCCGCCGAACCCGGGGAACTCGCCGATGTCCCTCCGCTGTCCGTGGACTTGCTCCACCAGCAAGCGAGGCCCGACGTTTTCTCCCAGTCGATAGGAGTTTCGACCGTCCCTGTGGAACCGAACCACGATTCGCCCAACAAATCCGCCAGTTTCCGGGCGCTGCCTGAGCGAGTACCAGTAGTGGGGCCTCGGAACGCTCCGCACCTCGTGGCCCATCGAGTCGAAGGCTCCAGCAAAGAGCCACTCTGAACCACCAGGCGTGATCTGGATCAGTGCGACAACATGAGGTCGGTTAAAGTTGAGCGCGTTCTGCCAGCACTGCCACTCCTCAAACCGACCGCTCAAGTAGGCCTCGAACGGGTCGTGCCCGTCGTCAGGGCGCGACGCAAGATGGACCTTGCAATCCGTGGGGCGCAGCCTGGAGTCCATCAAAGCAAGCAGATCGAAAAGACGCAACTTGCTGGCAAACACGCCATCTGGCTCGCTCATCGGTTTGCCCCGATCGGTCCAACACTGCCTACCCACCCATCAACCTCATCACTCCCACCAGCTTCAACCGCTTCGCCGCCGGGTCCCACTCATCCAGCAACGCGACCACGCGCAGCCCCGGGCTCAGGTCCGACTCGTACTCGAGCACCCAAAGCCCCGCCGGCTCCGGAGGACTGGATCGCCGCAGAAACATGCCGGGTTCTTCGGCCATGTCCGCCATGCGATCCCGGAACTCATCGAGAAGCCCGGCGTCGAACTGCGCGAGCGCCTCACGCCCCTCAGCCGTCACGTCAACCCGCCACACGCGGCCGTCCCCCGAGCCGACCACGCCCGAAACCGGTCAGGTCGAGTTCCGTCGCTTCGCCCGCCCGCGCCTGAGCGACCGATCGTTCCACGCGATCAAGCGGCATCCCGCCACGCCGGCACCACGCCTCCATCTCGCCGCGGAAGAACGAACGCAACGCCTCATGCCCGATCTCGGCCCGGCTCTCCTTGCCCTCGGGCAGATCACCGCGGGCCACCTTCCACGGCTGCTCCGCGTGCGTCATCGCCCGCAGCCGCAGCGCTGAGAACTGCCCGTATCGCGTCCACACCGCCTCGATCAACGCCCGATCCTGCTGCCGCAACGCCGCCGACTCCGCCCCCTGTCCGGCCGGGATCGGCTCTTGCTTGAAGTCGGCGAACTGCGGGTACAACTGCTTGACGACCGGCCCATGCGCCCACGCCTGGATCTCGCCGCGAAACATCGGTTCATCCGTGTACGCCAGCGACCACCCCTGCACGTAGTACATCAGTTTCTGCAACTGCATGTGCGTGATCGGGCACGGCTCGGGCGACCGTGCCGCCAGATGCAGTAGATACCGAGCCACCGTCTCCGCCTTGTGCATCGCTCGCGTCCTTGCCTTCCGAGTCCGACTGGCGTCTCCACGAGTCTACCCAAACAACATCCAATCGTATCGGCCCGTACGGAGCCTGTCAAGTTCCACACACCGGGACGGTTTGAAGGCGGTCCGGATCAATCCCACGGCACACATGAACCCGCGCAGCCTCGCCGGGATTCCCTACTCACACCCCACCGCGTACAACCCCAGATAGAAGAAGAAGTCGTCCGCGTTCAGCACCCCGTTCGGCACGCCGTACCCCGCCTGCCCCGGGATCGCCGTTGTCGTCAGGTCCGCCCGGGTTCCGCCCGCGGCGTACTCGCTCAGGTACGCGAAGAAATCGTTCGAGTTGAGCGTGCCGCTGCGGTCGAAGTCGGCCGGGCACGCGGAGGCCTCGAACGCCTCCCACAGCACCTCGGCCACCCGCACCGAGCCGAGCGACGAGAGGTGGTGGTCCGACGGCAGGTAGTACCACGCCGGGTCGAACCCCATCCCGACGTACCCCATCAGGGCCGGCAGGCTGACGAACCCGATCCGCTCCGGCTTCGGGTCCGTGCTGCGGACCTCCCACAACCGCTCGGCCATGCTGTCCACAAACGGGTTGGGGTACATGCCCTCGAAGTCGTACATCCCCATGAGGATGAAGTACGGATCGTGCCCACGCTGGGCGTACACCGCCCGCCATCGCGCGATGAGCGCCCGGATGTTGTCCGCGTACGCCTCGGTGCTCAGGCCGTTGATCGACTCGGGCGAGCCGCCGTTGTCCGGCTGGGCGATGTTGGTGCCCATCGCGATCAGCACGACCGGCACGCGGTCCGGCCCTGTCATGTCGAACGCGTCGAGCCACGAGAGCAGGGCCTCGTCCGCGTACCCGTGCGGCCGCGCGAAGTAGTACCCCGGCTGCCCGAACGTCGCGGGCGTGCGCAGGTGGTCGATGTTGTTGTAGCCGCCGTGGGCGAGCGACATGACGATCATGCCGTCGCTGGCGTTGTCGTAGAACAGCACGCCGCCGGTGTAGAAGTGGCGCGTCTCGGTGCCCCATGAATACTGGTAGTTGAACCGCGACGTCGTCTCGAACGCCTGCGTCTCGGGGTTCCACGTCGAGCCCGCGTCCGCCGCCGGGTACTCGACCCAGTCCCACCGCGGCCCCGGGCCCGGCGCCGGGAAAGGCCGCGTGACTTCCGTTCCGCCGAGGCGTGTGAACGTGATCGCCTCGGGCGTCAGCAGCCCCGGGCTGGTGTACAGCACCTGGCGCACGTGCAGATCGCCCCGCCCGATCTGCGCTGATGCCTCGCTCCAGTGGTTGTTCTCGCCCGTGAGCACGCGCGGCGTGCGCAGGTAGGACGTGGTCCGCGACTGCCACGGGATGGATGCGCTCGTGAGCGCCCAGTGCCCGACCGTGTCCACCGTCCATCCGACGGCACCATCGGCGTACTGCGGCGCGTTCACGCGCGGCGCGAACGACTCGCCCTCGGTCTGGTACCGCGCGAACGCCCCGATCCCGCGCCAGCACGAGTACCCCGCGGTCGGGTCCGTCGTCCCCACCGCCCCCACCGACACGCCGCGCCACCCGTGCGACGGCGTCCACACGTTGTGGATCCCGTTGTGCGGCGGGAAGTGCGTCCGGTCGGTCCGATCCGCGAAGAACGTGCCCTTGACCGGCGAACTGATCGAATCGCCCAGGATCGTCACGCGCACGCCCTGCCCGGAGAGCATGTGGGCCGCGAGGTCCGCGGGGATGTCGAACGCCGGCTGCGCCAGGGCGCAGGAGCCAAGTCCGAGAATCGCGGCCATCGCCGTCGCGTGCTGGCGTTCGTGCATCGCTCACTCCTGGCCGAGTCCAACAGTGTACTTGACACCCGGCGAGATCCAAGGCGTTTCGGAGGGCATCACACACCGGGCACGCACGCCTGCGGAGCCGTTTTCCCCTCAGGAAACCAGCGCCCCATGCAGGCTCAGCCGGTCCGACGCCGTCACCCGCACGCGGCGCATCGTGCCCACCAGCCCCTCGGCCTGGTCCGCGGGGACATCGACGAACACGATCAGGTCGCCGTCGGTCCGCGACGACAACTGCACCGTGCCGGTCTGCGCCTCGCCTTGATCTGGCGTGGCGTGTCCCGCGTCGCCGGCGACTGGAGCCACGTCAACCGCCCCCCGCGGCTCCACGCCCCCAACCGTCAGCGCCACGCCCCCGGCCACCGCCTGGCGCCGGCGGAGCACACCCTTGGTCGCCCCCGACTGCTTCAGGCTCCGACGGCTCACGCCCTCGACCATCACCTCGAACTCCCGCCCGACCTGGGCCGCCGAGACTTCGTCGGAAATCCGCGACTGGATCGCGAGCAGTTGGTTGTTCCGCTGGCGTTTGACCGCCTCGGGCACGTCGTCCTGAAGCCGGTCGTACGCCGGCGTGCCCGGGCGGGGCGAGTACTTGAAGATGAAGCAGTTCTTGTACCTGGCCCGCTCAAGCAGACCCACGGTGGCGGCGAAGTCCTCGTCGGTCTCGCCGGGGAAGCCGACGATGATGTCGCCGGAGACCATCAGCGGGCGACCGATCTCCGGCTGGTCCAGCATCGCACGGGCCCGCGCCCAGAAACTCCTCGTACTGCGCGATCGTGTAGCCCCGGTTCATTGCCCGCAGCATCCGGTCCGAACCCGACTGGGCCGGCACGTGCAGATAGCGGCAGATCCGCGGGCAGTCCCGCATCACCTGCAGGGCATCGTCGCCGAAGTCGCGCGGGTAACTCGTGACGAACCGCAGACGCCGGATGACCGGCACCTCGTCGTGGACCCGCGCCAGCAGGTCGGCGAACGTCGTCGTGTGCTGGCCGGCCTGCGGGTCGCGGCGCGCCGCCCCGGCCTTGGGCGCCGCCCACGCCCGCCCCTTCTGCGGCTGCGTCACGCCGCTGAGGCTCACCGCCGCCCCGTGCTCGAACCGGTAGTGGTTCACGGTCTGCCCTAGCAGCGTGACCTCGATCACGCCCGCGTCGGCCAGGCGCTTGCACTCATCGACGATGTGGTCCGGCGGGCGATGGATCTCGGCCCCGCGCGTGTGCGGCACGACGCAGTACGTGCAGTGCTTGTTGCACCCGCGCGTGATCCTGACGTACGCGGACCGCTTCGCGCCCGCCCCGCCAAACCCGTCCACCGGGCTGATCGCCCGCGACAGATCCAGCAGTTCCAGCGTGTCCTCGGCCGCCGCCAGCGTCGCCGACCGCCGCGACGACCCACCCTGGAGCGCCACCTGCCCCGCCGAGATCAGCCCACGAGAACTCGACCCTTCGTCGCTCCGTCGCTGCGTCGCGGCGTCGCTTCCCAGACTCTCCTTCGTCCTCACCGCGTTGTCCAGCAGCGACGGCAGTTTGTCCAATTCGCCCGGCCCGCACAGGATGTCCACGACCGGCATCCGCCGGATCAGGTCCACGCCGTCGCGCTCGGCCATGCAGCCCAGCACGCCCACGACCATCGAGGGCCGCCGCTGCTTCTCGAACTTGAGTTTCCCGAGGCGCGACCACACCTTCTGCTCGGCGTGCTCGCGCACCGAGCAGGTGTTGTACAGCACCACGTCCGCCCGGTCCGCGTCGGGCGTGAAGCGGTACCCCAGGCTCGCGAGCTGGCCCGCGACCAGCTCCGAGTCCAGTTCGTTCATCTGGCAGCCGAACGTCTCGAGATAGACGCTCCGGGTTGCGGGCCGCGAGCCGTCGCCGGCCCCCCCGCTGGCCGGGCTGGCCCCGCCGTCCGGCGACGAGCCCGCTGCCATCACTTCGACATCACCGCGCGTGGACATCGCCCAACTCCCGCCGACCCGCGCCCCGTGGTGTTCTCCACGCCGCGAGCCGGCCCGAGTGATCTGCAACCGTCCCAACTGGGGTTGCGGGCGGAACGCCCGCGACAGAGTCTCCGCGCCCCGTCGCGGGCGGAGCGCCCGCGACCCCAGCGTCCCAACTTCGTCCGCGGGTCTCGTTACTCGCCCAGCAACGCCCGCATCTCGTCATCGATGGGGTTCCGCGCCCGGTTGTCCTTCGGCCCCTTCTTCTTGCCCTTCTTGTCGTCGTCCTCGGCCCTGCCGGCCTTCGCGTCGGGCTTCGCGGGCTCCTTGGGGCCACCCTTGGCCGCAGGCTTGGCTTCCGATTCCGCCGCCTCGCCCTCGGCGCCCTCGGGCGTCGCGTCGTCGTCGTCGTCCTCGTACTCGATGCCGGCGTCGGCCTCCTCGAGTTCGTCCTCCTCCTCCTCGAGGGCCTCGAGCTCTTCCTTCTTCATCTTCCGCTTGAGCGCCTCGATCTTGGCCTTGTCCGGCGCGAGCATGATGGTGGCCGCACGACCGAAGAACCGCGGCGGGCTCTCCACCTTCGAGATGTCCGCCAGGTCCGTGACGATCTTCTGCAGGCGCTCGATCCCCAGGTGGCGGTGCATCATCTCACGCCCGCGGAACCGCTGGGTGATCTGCACCTTGTGGCCCTGCATCAGGAACCGGCGCGACTGCTCCACCCGGATCCACACGTCGTGCGGGTCGATCTTGATCGACCGCCCGAGGCGGATTTCCTTGAGCTCCTGGCTCTTGGCCGCCGCCCGGTTCTTGCTCTCCTTTTTGGAGAGTTCGTACTTGTACTTCCCGTAGTCCATGATCTTGCACACGGGCGGGCGCGAGTTGGGCACGATCTCGACCAGATCGAGCCCCTGCTCCTCGGCCATGCGGATCGCGGCCGGCGTCTCGATCACGCCGATCTGCTCGTTGTCCGGGCCGACCACGCGGATCGGCGACAGACGGATCATGTGGTTCACGCGCGTGCGCTGAACCTGACGGTTGTCCGGACCTCCAAACCTGCGATTGATGGCGACTACTCCTCAAAGTGTGCGGCGGGCAGCCCCGAACCCGGGACCCCGCGGAACCGACAAACCCGCCCAACCCCGACACCGGGGCGCGGGGCCAAAGCGATCCTCGAATCACGCCGAAGTCCAACCACGCGGCGGACGCCCAGGGCCAAAGCCCCGCCCCGCACGCGCGGCCTCATCCATGATTGGACGAAACCTGCGGTCATAGCGACGCGGGTCCGAGGGGCCGAGGCCCTCGCACACGCGAAAGGGTCGAAACCGACCCCCGCGCTGTGTGGCCGACGCGACGGCGCGAGACCCCCGCGGGACGATGGGCGCATCGCGCCGTGCATCCCAAGCCAGACGAGGTTCCGCGATCGATCCGCACCGGTCAAAGGCTCCTGTCCCGACCCGCCCCGCCGACATCCATTTGGATCGGCGATCGAGCCCCGGCACCTTCGGCGTCAGCCGACGGACCAGAACCGGTTGGCGTTCGGGATTGCGTCGCCCAGAATCTACCCCGCCTTCACACCCAAGGCAAGCCGGTTTCCACCGATTCGCGCGTGCTTCACACCTCGGCCACGCGCGCGACACCCCCCAATCGCCATCCTCACCGGTCCCGATACACATCCCGCCGATGCCCAATCCGGATCACCAGCACCACAAGCACATCGCTCTGGAGTTCGTACACAACCCGGTAGTCGCCGACGCGAATCCGGTAGCAGCCAGCCGCTCCCTTGATCGGCTGGCATCCCGCGGGCAGCGGATCCTCGGCCAACCCGTCGATCGCAGCGGCAACCAAACCCCGCGCCCTCGCGTCCAGCGCCTCCAACTCCTTCGCGGCCGACCGCTTAATCTCGACCCGGTACCGCCGCACACGCTCCGACCGGCCGCCCGATGATCCCGCGGTCCGACCGCCGCGGCCCGTCCCGCCCTGCTTCCGCCTAGATCCCAAGGCGAGCCTTTACGGTTTCCCACGATTCCGACGACTCGCCCGCCCGTTCCGCGATCACCGCGGCATCGCGCGCATCCTCCCACGCCTCCAGCCTCGCCAGGTCCTCCACAGGCACCAACGCCATCTTGGCCCGCTTGTTCCGCGTCACGATGAACCGGCGACCGCGCGACACCTCCTCCGACACGTCGGCCAGGTGCTCACGCAGCACGCGCATCGGGATGTCATTGGGCTTGGTGGTCATCACTGATTGTCCATAGTGTACACAATGTACGGACACCCGTCAACACGGTCAGCAGCCTTCGCCCGGTCCCGATCCAAGCCAGCCCACCCGACCCACTCTGTCGCCCCCCTCGAATCCCGACGCCGGACCGCTAACCTCCCCCCATGCCCGCGACGGATCGCGACCCACGGCACGACGCCCTCTTGGCCGACCTCACCGACCCCCAGCGGGCCGCGGTCCTCCATACCGAGGGCCCGCTGCTCATCCTCGCCGCCGCGGGGTCCGGCAAGACCCGCGTCATCACCCGGCGCATCGCCCGCCTGCTCACCATCGGCGTCCGCCCCTGGCAGATCCTGGCCCTGACCTTCACCAACAAGGCCGCCGGCGAGATGCGCGAGCGCGTCGAGCGCCTCCTGGCCGACACCGGCCTGGGCTCCGAACGCGTCGCCCGCGCCCTGACTATCACCACCTTCCACTCCCTGTGCGCCCGCCTGCTCCGGCGCTACGCCGAACACGCCCGCATCCCCGGCCTCAAGCCCGACTACTCCATCTACGACTCGTCGGACCAGCAGTCGCTCATCAAGAAGGTGATCGCCGCCCTCAACCTCTCGACCAGCAACTGGCCGCCGCGGACCGTGCTCTCGGTCATCAGCAACGCCAAGAACGATCTGCTGGACGCCGCGGCCTTTGCCGACCGCGCGTCGGACTTCCGGGGCCGCCAGGTCGCCAAGATCTACACGTCCTACGAGCGGGCCCTGCACCAGGCCAACGCCGTCGATTTCGACGACCTGCTCCTGCTCACCGCGAGGATCCTGAAGGAACGCCCCGAGATCCGCGCCGAGTGCCAGGCCCGCTTCCGATACCTGCTCATCGACGAGTACCAGGACACCAACCGCGCCCAGTTCCAGATCGCCGCCATGCTCGCCGGCGGCGGCGCCTGGAACGCGATTGCCGAACGCGCCGGCGTCGAGCCCAACATCTGCGTCGTCGGCGACCCCGACCAGTCCATCTACGGCTGGCGCGGCGCCGACATCAACAACATCCTCGACTTCGAGAAGGCCTACCCCGGCTGCACCACCATCAAACTCGGCGAGAACTTCCGCTCCACCGAGCCCATCCTTGCCGTCGCCGACACCCTCATCAAGCATAACCGCCTCCGACGCGACAAGCCCCTCTTCACCAGCCGCCCCGGCGGCGACAAGGTCCGCGTCGTCCTGTGCCGCGACGAGCACCACGAGGCCTCGCTCATCGTCGACCACTTCAAACGCCGCCACGCCGGGGCCAGCGACACCGACCGCGCAACCGCTGGCGCGTCTCAACCCTTCGACTCCGACCACGCCGCCCCCGGCGTTCCGTGGCGCTCCATGGCCGTCTTCTACCGCACCAACGCCCTCTCACGCGTCCTCGAGGACGCCTTCCGATCCGCCGGCGTGCCCTACACCATCGCACGCGGCACCGCCTTCTTCGACCGCGAAGAGATCAAGAACTGCCTGGCCTACCTCCGCGTCGTCGCCAACCCCGCCGACGACGTGTCGCTCGAACGCATCATCAACACCCCGACCCGCGGCCTCGGGAACACGAGCGTCGCCGCCATGCAGGTCTGGGCCTCCGACCAGGGCGAGCCCCTGCTCGAAGCCCTCCGCAGCGCCGGTTCCATCCCGGGCCTGACCAAGGCCGCCCAGTCCGCCGCCGCCCGGTTCGTCGACATGCTCGACAACTGGACCGGCGCCGGCTCGTTCCTCGGCGCCGCCGTCCCCACAAGCCTCTCCGACCTGGTCCGGCGCGTCATCGAAGAGTCCGGCCTCGAGGCCCACTACCAGAAGCAGGCCACCAAGACAGGCAACGACGCCGACGCCGACCGCCTCGACAACCTCGGCGAACTCATCTCCTCCGCCGCCGAGTTCGAGCGCGAGTTCGCCCCCGAACGCGACCCCGCGCTGTCCACACCGATCGACGCCGCCCCAGACTTCGACGCGATGCTCGATGATCCAGACGCCGCCGACCAAACCGGAGATCCCCCCGACGACGACCCCTCCGTCGCTCCGTCGCTCCGTCGCTCCGTCGCTTCTGATGATCTCGGCCCCCTCGACGACCTCTCCATCCCCACCCCGCCCCTCCTCGCCCTCCTCCGCGCCTACCTCGAATCCGTCGCCCTCGTCGCCGACGCCGACGCCGTCGATCCCACGCAGGGCGCCGTGACGCTCATGACGCTCCACGCCGCCAAGGGTCTCGAGTTCGACTCCGTCGCCATCGTCGGCCTCGAAGAGGGACTCCTCCCCCACTCCCGCGCCGCCGAGAGCGAGAGCGACCTCGAAGAAGAGCGCCGCCTCGCTTTCGTCGGCATCACCCGCGCCATGCGCTCGCTGACCATCTGCTCCGCACGGTACCGCACCAACCGCGGCATCCCCGAGCGCACCATCGCCAGCCGCTTCCTCGACGAACTCCCCCCCGAGCACGTCCTGACCTCGAACCAGGCCGATGCGTTCGAGTCGGATGAAGCCGACGACGACTGGCAGGACGACGCCCCCACCATCCGGCGCGATCGCTCCGCCGCCCGACGCCACGCCGCCGAGACCGCCGTCAAGCACGACTTCCCGCCCGGCTGCCTGGTCCGACACCCCCAGTTCGGCATCGGCGAGGTCGTGCGCGTCGAGGCCGGCGCCGCTCCGCGCGCCACCGTCAAGTTCCGCCAGGCCGGCACCAAAACCCTCATCCTCGAGTACGCCCGCCTCACCCGCATCGGGTGAACTCGTTGAGCGGTGGCACAGGTCTCCGACCTGTGTCGGCGGCGCAGCCGCCGGGTGCTCCAAACCCGCGCCCCACCAATCCTCCACTCCTCACCCCTTCCCACCAACAACCCCAAGCACGCCTTCTCCCACCGGCAACTCCCCTCCCCTTCCCCAAACGCCAGCCGCAGCCGCGGCATCACCACCGCACACTCCCACCTCGCCGCCTCCACCCGCCCCAACTTCGACCAGTCCTTGTCCGTCGTCACCACCGCGTCCATCCCGCGCGCCGCCTCCAGCACCAGCTCCACGGTCGCCGACGCGTAGGGATCGTGATCCCGCAGCGTGATGATCCGCGCTGCCTCCGCGCCAACCGCCCCGCGAACCGCATCAAGGAACCCCCTCGGATTCCCGATCGCCGACACCGCCAGCACCCGTTTGCCCCGCAGCCACCCGACCTCACGCTCCGCGGCCACCCCGCCCACGTCGAGCACATCCAATCCATCCCACACATGCCGCGACGTCGCAACCGGCAGATCGGGCCACCGCGCCGCCAGCACACCGCGCAGCCGCTCGACGGCCCCCTCCCCAGCCCGATCAACATGCGTCAGCACCACCGCATCCGCCCGCTCCAAAGCATCAAGCGGCTCGCGCAGCCAACCCGCCGGCAGCAGCCGATCCTCCAGCACCGATCGCGACGCATCCAGCACCACGACGTCCAGATCCCGCGCCAGCCGATGGTGCTGGAACCCGTCATCCAGCACCACGCAGTCGATCGAGGCTCCGCTCCCAAGCAGCGCCCGCACCCCCACCGCCCGATCCGGCTGCGCGACAACCGGCACATCCAGCCCCAGCCGCTCGAACGCACGCCGATACGCAGCCGCCTCGTCCGACTCGCCCCCAGACGCCGCCCGATACCCCCGCATCGCCACGCAAGGCCGATGACCCGCCCCAGCCAGCGCCTCCACAAGCCGCCCGACCAGCGGCGTCTTGCCCGTCCCGCCCACGGAGAGATTCCCCACCGAAACAACCGGCACCGCCAGCCGCTCGCTCCGCGCCCTCCCCCACGCCCCATGCCGGCGCGCCGCCTGCCAGTACGCCCACGACATCGGGCGCGCAAGCCACAGCGGGATGGGCACGGGTCGATCCGCCAACGCCTGATTCTTGGCCCACCCCCCACCCGACAAGCCACGCCCGGCACGCCACGCCCTAACCTCCCCGATGCCCACGCCCCGCCTGCTCTCGGTCAATATCTCGGGCCTCGTCGCTGCACGACAGGGCGACCGCGACATCCAGACCGGCATCTTCAAGAAGCCCGTCGACCACGCCGTCCCCGTCAAAACCCTCGGCCTCGAAGGCGACCGCCAGGGCGACCTCAAGCACCACGGCGGCCCCCACAAGGCCGTCTACGCCTACACCGCCGAGAACATCGCCCACTGGCGCGCCGAACTTGCTCGCCCCGACCTCGCCCCAGGCTCGATGGGCGAGAACCTCACCACCCAGGGCCTCGACGAGGCCGACGTCTGCATCGGCGACCGCTTCGCCATCGGCTCCTGCGTCCTCGAAGTCAGCGAGCCCCGTCTGCCCTGCGCCACCCTCGCCATGGCGATGGACGACAAGACGTTCCCGAAGCGCTTCCTGGCGAGCGGCCGCGTCGGCTTTTACCTCCGCGTCATCCAGGAAGGCACGCTCCGCGTCGGCGACGAACTCCGCCCCGCCCCACGCGCCGAGACCGGCCCCCGCATCCCCGTGGGCCAGGTCGCACGCCTGCTCAAACTCGACACCGACAACATCGACGGCGCCCGCCGCTGCCTCCAAATCACGACCCTTGGCCCGACCTGGCGCGAACGCTTCCAAGCCCGCGTGAACTGAGGCAGGGGAGGCATTTGGGCCACGACGTGTAGCATGGCTGCTGCTCGGAGCAGCCATGCTCGGGCAACGGTGATGGACCGCACGTTCGCCACGCATGTGCAGAGCCACGGGCATGCCGCACCTCGGGTGCCCTTCCACCCTCGGCACGACCTTCGGCCCGAGCCCCAAAGGCCGTGGCACACTCGCAGGCGCGTCGCGTTCGCCGGGGGAACGGAAACACCGGGGCCGCGAGCGTCGTAGAGAATGCCGTCCCCCCACAGCACCGGGCCGCCGGCGACTCCCCTCTCGGGCGGCGGCCCGGATTCGATCGACGCGCTTCGTGGTGACTTCGGCGAACGGCCGGGCATGCCGAACGCCTGTCCGCTGATCGGCACCGAGAAACGCCGCCGAGCCGGCGTGTCTCGGTGGCACAGCGGGCCTCCCAGAAACCCGAATCCTCAGTCCTCGTCGTCCTCGGCGGCATCCGGCGTGATCGCGTCGCCGAAGATGGCCGACCCCACGCGGACGATGTTGGCCCCCTCCTCGATCGCGATCTCGAAGTCGTTCGACATGCCCATCGACAGCAGGTTGAACGCGCCCTCGGCCAGGCGCAGGCGGGCCACGTCCTCGAACAGATCGCGGCAGCGGGCGAACGCCGCCCGCGTGGCGGCCTCGGCCTGGCCCGTACTTTGGGACCCGGTCTGATCGGCGCGCGTGTCGGCGGCCATGGTCATCAGGCCGCGGACGCGGAGGTTGACCATCGTGTCGATCTGCTCGGCCAGCGCGCCGGCGGCGGCGGGTGGGCAGCCGTGCTTCTGGTCCTCGCCCGAGCAGTTGACCTGAAGCAAGACGTCCACGACCTGGTCGCGCCGCAGGGCCACGCTCTGGATCTCCTCGGCCAGGCGGAGCGAGTCGATGGAGTGGACCAGGCGGCAGCACTCGACGACCTTCTTCGCTTTGTTGCGCTGGAGGTGCCCGATCATGTGCCAGCGGACCGGGGCGGGCGGGGCCGATGGCCCCCGCGCCTCGCCGAGCACGTCGGCCGATTTCTCGCGGGCATCGCGCGTGCCGGAGAGGACTCGCAGTCGGTCGAGGTACTCGTCAACGAGCGCGACCCGCTGCTGGAGTTGCTGGACCTTGTTCTCGCCCAGGTCGCGGTGCCCGGCCTCGAGCAGCACCCTGATCTGGGTGGGGTCGGCGTGCTTCGTGACCGCGACCAGGATGATGTCTCGCTCGGTCCGCCCGGAGCGGCGTGCGGCCTCGGCGATGCGGTCACGCACCAGGGCGTAGCGGTCCAGCAGCGTCGCGGTCGTGGTCATGTCGCCTCCTGCTCTGACCGGCGGGCCGGGAGCCCGCGTATGGGAGAGGGTATCCGGCGCGGGGCGTGCGGGGCAGGTTGCGATCGGGCGTAGACGGGGGGCGCCTACCCACGCCCCCTTGGCAAGCCGCCGACCTCGACGAAGCCCTTGGCAGGGCACTGCTGGATTGCCCGGATGATCTCGGGGACGAGCGGGTGAAGGTCAACGACGCGGTTCGATCTCGACCGGACCACAACGACCGCCAATGGCAGCGAGTCGCGGCGTTGCTGATGCACGATCCCCGTGTCGACCGTGACCATCGCCTCAAACCCCTTGGCGGCGGCCGCCCGCAGGAGTTCCCCGTTGCGGAGTTCGTCCCAGCCGCGCTCGGCGGCAGTCTGGACCTCGTGCCCTTCGAGCAACGCCCCGAGCAGACGGGGGACGCAGTGGTCGAGCAACACCCTCACGCCGCGCGGTCCCGCGACAGCAGGCGGGACTCGGCCAGGCGCAGGACTTCCTCGGCCTCCTCACGCGAGATCGGGGGGAAGTTCTCGACGAACTCCTCGATCGGCGCGCCGTCGCAGACGTAGTCAAACAGGATGCGCACGGGCACGCGCGTACCAAAGAAGCACGGGGCTCCGCCCATGCGTTCCGGGTTGGTCCAAACCAGGCCAAACAACGGGCTCGATCTCTCGACGAGATCGCCTTCGAGGTGCTCCTGGCCGACGCTCCGGAATCGCCCCGCGACACTGGACATGCGGTCATTCTAAGCGGCGCGGCCGATGCCCGGGAGGCGTTGCCGCGTCATCGGGATACCCTCGGGCGTTCCCCACAAACTCCGGAGACGACCATGCCGACCACCCCCGCCCCCCGCCCGTCCCCCATCGCCGCCGGCGAAGCCGCCCCCGATTTCACCGTCTCCAACCAGGACCGCACGGACTGGACGCTGGGCGAGGCGGTCAAGAAAGGCGATGTCGTGCTGTGCTTCTTCCCGTTCGCGTTCACCGGCGTGTGCGGCACGGAAATGAAGTGCATCACCAAGGAGATGGCCGACTGGAAGGCCAAGGGCGCCGAGGTCGTGGGCATCTCGTGCGACTCGCCGTTCGTCCTAAAGGCCTGGGCCGCGGCCGAGGGGTTCCAGCACACGCTGCTCTCGGACCAGCACCGCCACGTGACCAAGGCGTTCGGGCTGCACTGGGCCGACATGAACACGACCCGCCGGGCGACGGTGGTGATCGGAAAGAGCGAGACGGGCTCGGGCAAGGTCAAGTGGGCCGAGTCGCGCGAGCCGGGGGTGGCGATGGACTGGGAGCGGGTGCTGGCGCAGGTCTGAATGGGGATTGCTTCGCGTCTCCAGCGGTTGTAGGCTGTTCGCACTCTGCCCGGAGCCGATGCCAATGCAAGCCGTTGCCGCCGCGTGCCCCCACTGCCGATCGCTCGAACACGGCGGCGGGTCGTTCTGCGTCGCGTGCGGGATGGCCCTGCCAGGGCCACGGAAGCCGCCGCGGATCGTGGGCGACAAGGACTACGCGGCGTCCGCCGCAGGGATGAAGGTCCAATCGGACCTGATGGAGTCCAAGGCCAAAGCCGCGAGCACGATCCTGCTCGTGATCGGCGTGCTGCAGGTGCTCGGTGCGGTGCTGCTCGTCGTGCTGCTCGGCGGGATCTCGCGCGATCCGGCGGCGCAGGTCGCGGCGTTCGTCACAGGCGGGATCGTCCTGGCGATCGCGCTGGGTTCTTCGGCTTGGCCGTGTGGGCGAAGCGGCCCCTCCCGGCGGCGACGATCGGCCTGCTCCGTTTGTGTCGCTAGTCGCGCTCGACGTGGCGCTGTCTCCGGGAACGGCGGCAAACGGCTGGATCATCAAGGTCGTGATTCTCGTCGCCCTCATCAAGGCGGTGCAGGCGGGCATCAAGCACCGCGAGTTGCGACGCATCGCCGAGGCCTCGGCGGCGGGCTCGCCATGAGCGAGCCGACGACAACGGGGGCCGAGCCGGGCACGCCGCGATTCTGCGGTGCGTGCGGCACGCCGCTGGACACCGGCCTGTGCCCCGCATGCCTCCCCGCACCCTCGGGCGGCGAACTCGAAGAGCGCGTCGGGCGCGCGCGGCGCTCGGTTTCGGCGGGTCGTCTGTTCAACCGCGCCCTGATGACGTATGTGCTGTTCCTGCTCGTCTCGATGGCGGCGGTGATCGGCGTGACGGCATTTGCCGAAGACGACGGACTGCCGATCGTCGCGTGGATCGAGATCCTGGCGATGGGGCTGCAAGCGGCTATCGCCGTCCTGATGCTGTGCCTGACGTGGCCACAGGTCCGCGCCTCGTTCACAACGCTGCCGCGATGGACGTGGTTCGCCGGAGCCGCGGCCGGCGGGCTCGGCACATTCGTCCTGGCGACGCTGCTCATCCTGCCCTGGCAGTGGGCTCTCGGAGCCGAGGAGTTGCGCTACTCCGATCCGTTCCTGGCGGCGGGAATGGGCTGGGCGGTGGTTGTCGCGTCGATCGCGATCCACCCCGCCATCGTCGAGGAGGCCGCGTTCCGCGGGATCATCCAGGGATCGCTGCAATCGCTGCTCCGCCCGTGGGAGGCGATCGTGGTCGGAGCCGTGCTGTTCGCGATCCTGCACCTGTCCCCGGCGGCCTTCCCGCACCTGCTCATCATGGGGCTCGCGCTCGGGTGGGCTCGGGAGCGGTGCGGCTCGATCTATCCCGGCGTGGTCCTGCACGCGGTGCATAATGGGCTGTGCATCGCCGACGAGGCGTTCGGCTTTGGAGTGTGAGCAATGGTGGTCGAGCACGACTTTGTCACGACATTGGACGCCGATGAGTGCCTGCGGATCGCCAGCGATCTGCTGATCGAGGAGGGCTACTCCATCGAGCCCGATCCGAGCGGCACGGCGTTCGGCTTCCGCCGGGGCGGCAAGGCGGCCAAGGTCACGACGCGCATCGACCGGCTCCCCCAGGCGGGGCGGCTGGCGTACGACCGCGGGCGCGTCACGCTCGCCGCGTCGATCCGACCGAGGGCCAAGGCCAAGGACCTGCACCGAGACGTCCTGCTCGACCTCGCCACGGGCTTGGAACGCAGGCTGGCAGACGCCGAGCCGCTCGAACGCATCCTGGCCGACCGAGCACCCCTTGCCAAGCGGATCATCTCGGCCCACCGGAAGGTGGTGGCGCTCCAGGTGGTCGGGTGGTCGATCCTGCTGTCACCGTTCGTGCTTCTGGGCGGGTGGGCCGCGTACCAGGCGATGTTCGGCCGGCGGTGAGTGCGCTGCGTCCCGGACGCCGCCGCGGCCCCAGCGGCACGCCGCAGTACACTCTCGCATGCCGAAGCCCCACACCCCCCTCGTCCTCATCATCCGCGACGGCTGGGGCTGCAACCCCAACCCAACGCACGACCCGTTCAACGCCGTGCACCTGGCGACAACGCCGGTCGCCGACCGCCTCATGCGCGAGTGGCCCTGGACGCTCATCAAGACCTCCGGCGAGGACGTCGGCCTGCCCGAGGGGACGATGGGCAACAGCGAGGTGGGGCACCAGAACATCGGGGCCGGGCGCGTCGTGCCGCAGGAGTCGCTGGTGATGACCCGCGCCTGCCGCGAGGGCCTGCACACCAACGACGCTGTGAAGGGCGCAGTCGAGCACGCCAAGGCCCGCGGCTCGTCGCTGCACCTGATGGGGATCAACTCCGACGCCGGCGTGCACGGGCTGCTGGAGCACCTCGACGCCCTGCTGAAAGCCGCGGCCCGCCTGGAGATGCCCGGCGACCGCGTGTTCGTGCACCTGTTCACCGACGGACGGGACACCGGGCCGTTCACGGGCCTTGCCTACGCGCTCCAGGTCGCGGCCATGTGCAAGTCAGCTGGCGTCGGGCGGATCGCGTCGGTGATGGGCCGCTACTACGCGATGGACCGCGACCACCGGTGGGAGCGGGTGAGGGAGGCGTACGAGTGTTTGACCGGGGCGGGGACGCCCCGGCTCGCGGCCTCATTCGAACAGGCCATTCAGGATTACTACGACAACCCGTCCGGCGAGACGCTCAAAGGCGATGAGTTCGTCACGCCGACGGCGATCGGCTCGGCCGATGAAGCCGCCGCGTCGCGCATCCGCGATGGCGACTCGGTCATCTTCTACAACTATCGAGGCGACCGCCCGCGCGAAATCTCCGCCGCCTTCGTCTTCCCCGACGAGAAGTGGGCCACCGTCAAGCCCTCGCCCGACACCGGCGCGGTCGGCTTCGATCGCGGCCATCGCCTCGACCTGCACTACGCGACGATGACGGACTACTGGCAGGCCCTGACGCCGCACGTGGCGGGCGTGGCGTTCCCGAAGCCGCCGCGGATGGTCAATACCGGCGGCGAGTGGGTTTCGAAGCAGGGCCTGGCCCAGTTCCGCTGCGCGGAAACGGAGAAGTACCCGCACGTGACGTTCTTCTTCAACGACTACCGCGAGGAACCGTGGACCGGCGAGACGCGCGAGAACCCGCCCAGCCCGAAGGTCAAGACCTACGACCTGCAGCCGGAGATGTCGGCCGAGGCGGTGTGCGCGGCGGTGCTGAAACAACTCCACTCCGACGACTGCCCGGCCCTTCTCGTCGTGAACTTCGCCAATCCCGACATGGTCGGGCACACGGGCAACCTGCAGGCCGCGATCAGGGCGTGCGAAACGGTCGACGCGTGCGTCGGGCGGATCGTGGACGCGACGCTGGCCCGCGGCGGATCGCTGATCGTCACCGCCGACCACGGCAACGCCGAGCAGATGTTCGACCCCGCGACCAACGCACCGCACACGGCCCACACGACGTACGACGTGCCGCTGATCGTCGTGGGCGAAACGGTGCGCGGCCGCCGCCTGCGCGGCGACACCGACCCGGCGGGGTGGTTCGACCCGAGCGTGCGCAAGGCCCGGGGGCGGCTCGGAGACATCCTGCCCACCGCGCTGGAGATGATGGGCATCGAGCAGCCGCGCGAGATGACGGGGGAGAGTCTGCTGGTGTGATGGGGGTGGCACGCCCCCCGTGCAACGCGCCGGGTGGCACGCCCGCGCGAAGCGCGGGCGTGCCCAAAAGGAGAGCCCTGAGCGAAAGGTAAGTAATCC
>JAWKTE010000019.1:0-75039 GCA_041401985.1 Phycisphaerales bacterium | reverse complement strand
GCGGCTGCGACGCCGACAGTCAGGTGCGCAAGTGTCACAACCGCGGCGGCGCGCGGCGCGATCGATCCGGACCTGGTCGGGGACAACGGGGACAACGGTGACAACGGGGACATCGTGGACATGGGGACACCCTGTGCTCGCCGCGATTCGCGCGCGGCGGCTCCCTGTGCCCGGCGGCGCGCGGATCGCGCGTGCCGGAGGCGGCAGTCGACGGTCTTGCGGGGGAGTGAGTGCCAGTGGCCTGGCGCGCCGGGAGCCCGCGTGCCTGCGCCGCCGGACGCCCTAGCCGTCGACGCGGGGACGGGATCGCCGAGGCGTCCGGCCCGGATCGACGGCCCGCGAGGCCGTCACGACAAACACGAGCGGCAGGTCTTCCGGCTCCGGGCGTCCCGCCTCGGCCTTCCCGACACCCGATTCAGGGGCGTCAGTGGCACGCGAGGAGGCGGGGCTTGTGCTCGGGTCGCTGTGGGCGAGTCCCGAGGCCCGTTACGGCGGCGCGTCCGCGGCGGCATTTCACCGCACTTCCCTTTTCACCCCGACGAGCCGGGCGGGCATGGCCAGTGGCCAAGCCCGAACAGACCGACGGGGCACCGTTCGCTGGGGCAGCATAGTCGGAGGGGGGGAGGTGTCAAGGCGAGGAGGAAGGGGCAAAGGGGCAAAGGGGCTGAGGGACGGGAAGCCAGAGCATTGCGCCACCAACCCTGATCCGCGTCGGCGGCTGCTCCCGTTGTCCCTCTGAGCCTCCGTCCCTTCGCCCCTTCCTCGACTCCCGCGCGAATCCGTCGCCACGGAGCGCCCGAAGTCGCCTTGGGGACACCGCTCCGACCTCCTTCGGGGCGGCTAGGGTGTACGCCCCGTGCCCGGGCGTTCGGGCACGGGGCACACCTTTTTCCGGGGATGCCGCGGCGTCCCCTCGGGGGCGAGCCGCTTGCCACCTTCCCCTGCTTCCTCCGAAACGACGATCGTTGGGCGGAACGGCGTGGCCTTTCGGCACGGCCGGGGTGGAGACGCGCCGCACGTCGCCATCATCGGTGCCGGGCCTGGCGGGCTTGCCTCGGCGGTGCTGCTGAGCGCGGCCGGGCTGCGGGTGACGGTCTACGAGGCGCAGGATCGCGTCGGCGGGCGGACGGGGCGGGTGCGCCTGCCCGCCGGTGACGGTCGCGGCGAGTTCGGGTTCGATCGCGGCGCGACGTTTTTCATGATGCCGCACGTGCTGGATGAGATCTTCCGGGCCGCGGGCACCACGCTGGGCGATGAGGTCGAGATGACCCGCCTGGACCCGATGTACCGGCTCGTGCTGGGGCGGACGGGGCGCGAGCCGATCACGCTGGACACGACGCAGGACCTCGCGGCGATGTCGCGCCGGATCGGGGCGATCGACGAGGCGGACGGGCGGGCGTTCGAACGATTCATCGCGGACAACCGGGCCAAACTGGCTCTGATGGAGTCGATCCTGCGGCGCCCGATCCGCGGGCCGCTGGATTTGCTGGACCTGGACACGATCCGCGTGGGGCCGCGGCTGCACCCGACGCTGTCGGTGCACGACCTGCTTTCGAAGTACTTCCACGACGAGCACGTGCGGCTGGCGGTGGCGTTCCAGAGCAAGTACCTGGGGATGTCGCCGTTCGAGTGCCCGTCGCTGTTCACGATTCTGCCGTTCATCGAGTACGAGTTCGGCGTGTGGCATCCGACCGGCGGGTGCAACGCGCTGCTGGAGGCGATGGCGCGGGTTGCCGAGCGCGGCGGGGCGGCGATCCAGACGTCATCGCCGGTCGAGGCGATCACGTTCGATGGGGCGCGGGCCGACGGCGTTGTAGTGGGCGGCGAGCGAATCGGGCACGACGCGGTGGTGGTCAACGCCGACGCGACGTGGGCGCTCAAGCACTTGGTGCCGGCGGACGTTCGCCAGCGCCTGGGCCCCTGGGGCAGCGACGCGTCGATCGACCGGCGACGGTACTCGTGCTCGACGTTCATGCTGTACCTGGGCGTGGACGGCACGCTGGACCTGCCGCACCACACGATCTACACGTCGGGCTCGTACCGCCAGAATCTGGAAGACATCACGACGCACGGGCGCGTGCCGCGCGATCCGTCGCTGTATGTGTGCAACGCGTCGGCGACGGACGCGACGCTGGCGCCCGAGGGCGCGTCGTCGGTGTACGTGCTGGTGCCGGTCTCGAACCTCAAGACCAGCGGCGGGGCGGTGGACTGGCGGGTCGAGGGGCCGCGCCTGCGCGAGGAGACGCTGGACCAGATGGCCCGCGTGCTGGGCGTGGGCGACCTGCGCCCACGGATCCGCGCGGAACTGGCGGTCACGCCCGACGACTGGCGGGCGATGAACATCAACCACGGGGCGACGTTCAATCTGGCGCACTCGCTGGACCAGATGCTGCACAAGCGCCCGCAGAACCGGCTGAAGGGCGTGGACGGCGTGTACCTGGCTGGCGGCGGGACGCACCCGGGCTCTGGGCTGCCGACGATCTTCCTGTCGGCGCAGATCGCGGCCCGCCAGATCGCGCGGGACCTGGGCGTGGCGTGCGCGATGGACCGGGTGCGGGCGGTGCGGACGCTCGAGGCGCGGGGGTGGGAGCCGCGGGTGGGCGAAGCGGTCGGCGGGGCGTCGCTTGTGGGCGCGACGTAGGGCGCGTTCAACCTAGACTGCGCCGCGATGGACCGCGCCCGGCTTGTGTCGATTCTCGTGCCCTCCGGCGTGAGCGTGCTCGTGCACCTCGGGCTGCTGGCGGTGATCGGCGTGGTGTCGGTGACGGCGGTGCGTCTGGCGGGCGGCGGGGGGGAAGTCGACGAGGTCGTTGTGTCGCTGGAGCGGCCAGCGCCGGCGGAGCGGTCGAGCCCGACGGCCACGACGCCCGCCGGCTCTGGTGAGTCATCGAGCGTGCTGTCGAACCCCGCCATGGTCGCGCCGACGCCCGGGCCGTCGATCGGCGATCTGCCGCCGCCGTCGATCGTGCTCCAGCCGGTAGAGCCGCGCGCGACGGACTGCGGAACCGCCTGCCCCGGACGTGCGGCAGGCCTTCACGAGCGACGCCGCGTTCGGCGGGTTGTCGGCCTCGCGTGTGCGGCGCGTGGTATACGTCGTCGACGTATCCGGGCCGATGACCTCGTCGCTGCCGGCCGTGCTGGACGAGGTGCGCCGGTCGGTGTGGAGCCTCGACCCGTCGCAGGTGTTCCAGGTCGTGCTGACGCGAGAGCGGCTCGGCGATGACGACGGGGGCGGCGGGGACGATGTGATGGTGCTGTCGCTCGGCGGCGGCGTGCCCAGTCTGCTGCACGCGACGGCGCGGAACCGGGCGGCGCTGGCGGAGTTCCTGGCCGGGGTCCGCCCGGGCGGGCGGTCCGATCCGCTGGCGGGCCTCGAGCGGGCCCTCGGGTTCCGCCCCGACGCGATCTTCCTGCTGGCCCGCGGCATCGTGCGGACCGGGCCGGACGCGCGGTGGGGCGAGGGCAACGACGCCATCCTGGCCCGGCTCAATCGTCTGAATCCTGTCGTGCGCGGCGGGCTGCGCCGGACCGCGATCAAGACCATCCAGTTCATCGACGACGATCCGACGGGGCTGATGCAGGCGATCGCGGCGGCGCACGGGAACACGCCGCGTGAACCGGCGGCGTCGTACACGCGCCGGGACGTGGAGGGCCTGCGGCGTGAGGCGCCGGCGCTGGCCGAGGTGCTGGCCCCGACCGATCCGCGCATCGCCCGCGCCAGCGAGACGCTGGGCCAGATCGCGGGCGATCAGCTGGACCTGCGCGTGATCTTCGGCGTTGCCGATGCGCGGGAGCGGGAGGCGCTGGCGCAGGAGGCCGAGCGCACACTGGCGCGTCTGGTTGGCGGCGGCGCGGTCGACGGGGGCAGCGACGCCGGAAGTGGCGGCGATCCGATCGGCGACGACGCGTTTGCCCGCTTCGTCGCGGCGCGATGGCTCGTGCTCGCAGCGGGCGCGTCGCCGCAGGGGCGCGGGGCGCGGCTGGATCGGGCCCTCGGGTTGCTGGACACCACGCCGGGCGCGCCGCCCGCGGTCCTGGCCACCGCGGCCAGTGCGCGGGCGCTGCGTCGCTCGGCGGGCGATGGGAACGAGGTCGAGTCGCTCGCGCGGACGCTGGAAGAGGTCGCCCCGCGATCGATCGAGTTGCTCGAGGCGCGGCTCGCCGCGATCGTGGTCACCGCGGGCGACCCCGCGAGGCTGGGCGTCTGGCATCGCGCGTTGCAGCAATCGCTCGAGGAGCCCCCGTTCGTGGACGGCGCCCGGCGCGACGCGGGGCTGACGCTGCTGGCCATGGACGGCGCGGCCCGGGCCCGACTCGACCATGCCCCGGACGCCGGGGCCATCGACGCCGCGCTCGCGTGGCATCTGGACTGGTGGCGTCGCCCTCGCGGCGGGCTGGGCGCCGACGCGGTGCTCCTGCACGCCGGGAGGCTCGTGCCGGGCGACGCGCCGCTCGAGGCGATCGCGCCCGAACTGGCGCTGGCCCGCGGCATCGCGCTCATGCCCGCGCCGGGCGAGCCGCCGTCGCGCGAGTGCCTCGCGGCCCTCGACATCGCCGCGGCCCGGGGTGACGCGACCAGCGGCGCGGGGCGGTCGATCGTCGAATCGGCGATGGTGCGGGCGGCGCTGGCGGTGTCGCTGGGCGCGCAAGGCGAGGCCCAGCGGCGCGACGCGATCCGACGCCTCGACGCGTGCCTGTCGGTCTTCGAGGCACGGGCGTGGCGGCGGGATGCGGCGCTGCATGTGCTGTCGCACACGGGCGCGATCCTTGGCGGCGCTGGCGGCGAAGCGCCGAACCAGCCCGGCACGCACGCCCAGCCCGGCGCACGCGCAGCGAATGGCGGTATCGAATCGGCGCGGCTTCGCGCGCTGCGGATCGTCGTGCTCGAACGCGGCCCGGGCATGCCCGCGGGTGGGGCCGAGGAAGCCGCGCGTGCCGACGGTTGGCGGCTCGAACTGGCCCATCGTGTCGCGCTGGCGTCGCGCGAGGGAACCGACGAGGACCGCCGCTCCGGCGAAGACGACGCGCTTCGCCTGCTCGATGGCGCGTGGCTCGGCCAGCCGCCCGCGGATGCGGCTCGCCTGCGATCGTGGGTCCTCGCGGGGCGTGTGGCGCGTCTCTCGGAGGCGCTGGCCCTGGCCCGCAGGTCGGGCGAGCCGGGCGCGATCCATCGGGCCGCGACCGACCTTGTGGCGGCGGCCCGCGCGGCGATCCCGGTTTCGGAACCGATCGATGCGGCGCTGGGCGACGCGATGCGGCGTGATCTGGCCGAGGCGCTGATCGCGCTGGGTTCGCCCGAGGCCGCGGCCGTGTACGCCCAGATCGAGTCGCGGAACGACGACAGCGGCGTGGACGCGGCGATCGGGCGGGCAAGGGCCCTGATCGCCCAGGGCGACGACGCGGGCGCCTTCGGCGTGCTGCGCGAGATCACGTCCGCGATGGACACCGCGCCGCCGACCGAACCGGACGCGGCCCGGACGTTCTGGCAGGCGTGGACGCTGCTGCTGGAACTGCTCGCCGAGCGCGACGCCCGCGTGCAGGACGAGGACGCCCGGCGCACGGCGGCGGCGCACCTGCTGCGCCTGGCCGATCTCGACCCGGCGCTGGGCGGCGAGCCGTGGCGCTCGCGCCTCGGCGCGGTGGGGCTGTCGGTGGGCGTGACGCTCGACGCGGGGGCACCAGTAGAATCCTCGCCGTGACCACGATCCACGCCCCGACGACCTCTCCGATGCGCACGCCCGCCCCACACGCTCACGACTGGCTCAAGCGCCTGTCAGGCCGGTTCCTCGCGTTCGAGGGAGCCGATGGTTCCGGCAAGTCGACGCAGTTGCAGCGGTTCGTGGCGGCCTGCCGCGAAGCGGGGCTGGCGGTGTGCGAGGTGCGGGAGCCGGGCGGGACGTATGTGGGCGAGCGGATCCGTGCGGTGCTGCTCGAGCACGCCGACGAGGACATCTGCCTGCGCACCGAGATGCTGCTCTACATGGCCAGCCGGGCCCAACTGGTCGAATCGAAGGTGCGCCCCGCGCTGGGGGCGGGGCAACTGGTCGTTGCGGACCGGTTCGTGGCCTCGACGCTGGCGTACCAGGGGGCCGCGGGCGGGCTGCCGGAGGCCGAGATTCGGGCGGTGGCGCAGGTGGCCACGGGCGGGCTGATGCCGGACCTGAACGTGGTGTTCGACGTGGACGAGGCGACGGCGGCGGGGCGGCTTAGCCCGCTGCTGGACCGGATGGAGTCGCGCAGCCGCGAGTTCCACGCGAAGGTCCGCGCGGGGTACCTGGAACAGAGCCGGCGCGAGCCGGACCGCTACGCGGTGGTCGATGCGCGCAGCGGGGCCGACGAGGTGTACGCGGCGATGATGAGCGAACTGGAGCGGCGCTCGCGGGCGTGGTAACGGCCGGCTGGACTCGCTCCACGGGAATCGCCGACGCCGCCTCTCGACGGCGTCGATCGTGTCTCTCATTCCAACGACTCGGAGGGCTACTTACCAGCGGCGTCCGCCGCCGCCGCGGTTGCCGCCGCCACCGCCGCCGAAGCCGCCGGGGCGGTTCTCGCGCGGGCGGGCCTCGTTGACGGTGATCTGGCGTCCGTCGAGTTCGGTGCCGTTGAGGGCCTCGATGGCGTTGCGGGCGTCGTCGTCGCCCATCTCGATGAAACCGAAGCCGCGCGGGCGGCCGGTGTCACGGTCCATGGCCAGGCTCGCGCTCTGGACCGGACCGTGGGCCTCGAACGCCTGGTTCAGGGAAGACTCAGACGTGTTGTACGACAGGTTTCCGACATAGATCTTGATCGCGGAATCTCGGGCCCGAGTGCGGAGCCAACGGAGATCCTCGGGATGTGATCTGGGTCGGGCTCGCCGGCCCGGGCGTGGTCGCCCGATACCCGGCGCATCAGCATATCTGCGAACAGATGGTAAGGTGACCAGCGGGCCAGACCAGCGAGAAATCCGCGCGGGCCGCCGATTGTTACTCCCCGTCGCCGCCATCCTCGTCGCGCCCGCCGAACAGGATGCCGTCGATCGACAGCGCTCCCGGCCCGGCGAACATGACCGCGGCGGCCATGCACAGCAGCGCGAACTGCCAGAACTCGTGGATGTAGGCGAAGCCGTGCTCGGTCATCGCGAAAATGTGGCTGTGATTGGGCAGGAAGCCCAGGAACGCGTTGCCCGTCTGCATGGCCGGGCCGATGGTGGTCAGCCAGATGGCGGTGAGCATGACGCCGACGAGGCCCAGCGCCCACAGCCGGCTCATGAACCCGACCAGCAGCATGCCGCCGCCGATGATCTCGACCAAAGCCGCGGCCCACGCGAGCACGACCGGCGTGGCCATGCCCAGGCCCGGCACTGTCGTGTCGGCGGCCCACGACGGCACCAGCGCCATCGGCACGCGACCGTTCTCGTCCGCAACGGGGTGGGCCTGTTGCTTGAGCATCACCGCGATGCCATAGACCCGCGGCAGCATCACCGGGGTCGGGAAGTCCTCGGCTGAGTACTGCTCGCCGGCGGCGGCACCAGCGTTGCCAGATTCCTCACCCTCTTCCGCCGGGCGGGGGGGCGTGATCGAGCGGATCTCGGGCTGGGCCTCCGGCTGCGTCGCGGCCGGGGGCGTGGTCGCGGGGGGCGTGGCGGCCGGCTGGGATCCGGGTTCGGCCTCGGGGGTGGCGGGCTGCTCGAGCGGGTCGCCGCCCGCGGGCTGGCGGGCGCGGCCCGGCTGGAACGCGATGGGTTCCGTCTCGCCGCCGGGCTCATTGGCCTCGCCGCCGGGCGTCGGGGCGGTGCCGTTCTTGATCACACCCATGTTGGCCAGGATCGCGGCCGACTCGCCGCTGAACTCCGACTTCTCCATGACCTTGGACAGCCCGGCCACAAGGAACGTGGCCGCCAGCCCGAATCGCAGGAAGAGTTGACCGATGTGGTGTCCGACCATCGCGAAGCCCTCCTGACCGTCCACCCGCTCGCGCGGCGACCACGCCGCCGGGCACCGGCCCGTCCCTGCACCCTTGTTGATCGTATCCGCCCCGGCGTTTCACCGCGATAACGCGTGTTCGGGTTGAACTCGGTTCGCCGCGTGATTCGACCCGGACCTTCGTCCCAGAGCGTCCTGGGGTCCGGCGTCCACGGTCCCGCCCGGCGCAGCGATCCCCTATCCTCCACCCGCCATGATCCACCCGGCCCCGACGACCAAGATCGACCCCACCACCGCCCGCGGCACCGTCGCCCGCCAGATCCCCGCGACCGCGACCCGCCCCGCGTTCACCGTCCTGACATTCCCGAACACGTCCTACGAACTCCACCTGGAGCCGGCCAGCGGCGGGAAGGCGGCTGCGGCTGGGCGAGGGTCCAAGACGCTCGGCACCATCCGGGCCGAGGCCCAGCGGATCGACATCGTGCGGACGGGCGGGCGATACGTGGAGCCGGTGGCCGGGCGGCCGCGCCGGGTGCAGGGGATGGTCATCGCGGTCGAGGGCGACCGCCTCGTGGTGGACGCGGGCATGCCGTTCCACATCCTGCCGACCGACCCGCGCCAGAAGGCGGCGGACTTCCAGGCGGGCGACTTCGTGTCGTTCGACGTGAAGCGCGGGGCGACGTACGAGCCCGCGTAGGCCGGCGTCGATCGGCGCGGTTCACTCGCCGGCACGGATGCCCAGCACGTCGCGGATTCGCTCCACCGGGCTCGCGCTTGCCGCGAACCCGACGTGCCGCAGCAGCACACGCCCGTTCTCGTCCACCACCACAACAGTCGGCACGGCGTCGACCTTGTAGTCCGCCGCGACGCGCTCGGCACCCAGCAGCAGGGTGCCGGGGCCAGACTGGCGGTCGAACATCTCCCGGGCTGCGGCCTCGGTCCGCTCGCGCACGCCCAGCACGAGCAGGCGGGTGTTCTCGGCGTCCTCAAGGGCTGGGCGGAGGGCGCCCACCAGCGAACGGGCCCACGGGTTCCACGAGCCCCAGAACACGATCACGACGCGCTGGCCGGCCAGTTCGGAGAGGCGAACGGTCTGGCCGTCCGCGTCTTTGAGGGCGAAGTCCGGGGCGACCTCGATCTCGCCGGTCGGCGCCGGCTCGATGCGCGGGCGCGCGGTGGTGGGGCGATTGGTCGACGCGATCGTCGGCGTCGCCGATCCGTCGCCGGCGGGCGTGGTGATCGCGCTGGCGGCGGGGTTGGCGCTGGCGTTGTTCGCGGCAGCGGCGCTGGCGCGGGCCTGGTTCTCGTCGGAGTCGTCGCCGCCGGACGCCGAGCCATCGGCCTCGGCCGCCATTGCGCCGTCGCCCTCGGGCGTGCCGCCCTCGTCCATCGTGCCGTCTTCGTTCGTGTTGTGCGGGATCGGCAGCGAGGTGACGGGGCGCGGGAACTGTTCCTCGAACCAGCCGTCGGGCACTGGGATCACAAACGCCGCGTCCGAGACGCGGACGCCGGGCTGGAGGTCCTTGTAGTCCGCGACGGTTCCGAACGCCATCGACGCGATCTCGGCGCTCTCGACATGGCGTCGCGGCAGGTGGTCCTCGACGCCCACGAACAACTCCCACCGCCCGGCCCCCTCGGACAGTTCCCCGACGATGACCTCGCACTCCACGCCGTCGATCGTGCGACGCTCGCCGAGCGAGAGCCGATCGCAGGCGCGGAAGTCGTTCAGGTAGCCTTCGGCGGTGAACAGCCGGTCACGCAGGCGAAGGGCGGTGTCGAAGTAGATCGTCCGCATCCGGACGGGCAGCACGCGGGCGCCGATCCGCTTCTCGTTGGGATCGACCCAGCGCATCCGCTGGCCGTCGAACGAGGCGTCGATGGGCGTACGCTGGCCCTCGCCCCGCTCGGGCACCGGATCGCCGGTGAGCCGGAGCTGCCAGATTTCGCGGTCCTCCGGGCTCCGCCGCGCGACGACGCTGAGTTCTCCCTGGTCGGAGATGCCCCGGAAGCCGCCCGTGCCACGGACGTCGAGCGTCATGCGGTACGAATCGAGTTCCCCGATCGCGTTCTCGACCGCTTCCAGCGCGGCCAGCGCGTCCTCGTCGTGCTCTTTCGGCGGCGGGGTGTTGGGCACGATCTCGATGGTCGGTGTTGGCGCCGGGGCCGGCGGCGGGGCGGAGTTGCCCCCGTCGCGCGCGGCCTCCAGCAGCGCGTCCTGGGCCAGGGCCGGGCAGGCGATGCCGAACAGCAGCGACGAGGCGAGAACGAGGCGGCGTGCGGCGAGGGGGCGTGGAGCGAGGTCTTTTCGTGCGGACATCGGGGACTCCCGTCGGTTCGGCGTCGTGCCCCAACGGTACCGCCGCGGGAGGGGGCGGATGCCCGGACCGCCCAGATCCGGCGGGAACCAGCTCCAGGCGGGGTCCGAGAGCGGTGCGTTGGGGGATCACTCGGGCAACGGGCGGCCCTCGATGTACGCGTCCAGGAGGGCCTGGGCGGCATCGCGGGTCGAGTCCACGGGCCAGATGTCCCATGCGGATCGGAGGCGCCGAGCGGGCTCGACCAGGCGCGTGGGCAGGCGCGAGGCGGACAGGAGCAGGCCGACCGTCATGCCGCGGGCGTGCTTGTGGGCGCGGTGGTCGGGCTGGTCTTTCAGCCAGGCCAGGTCGGCCCCGAGGCGGTCGAACATGCGCTCGAACGTGGGGGTCAGGGCGTCGGCCAAGGCGCGATCGCTTAGCGGGACGCCGCGCGGCGGGGCGACGCGGATGATGTTCAAGAGGTATTCGCGGGCCAGCGGATCGGGATCGTCGAGTTCCTTGCCGAAACGCGCAGCCAGGTCGGGCAGGGCCATGATGCGGGCGATAGCCAGCGCGTGGTGGGCGTCGGACTTGTCCAGGAACAGGTGGGCGGCGAAGGTGGCCAGTGGGGCGTCGTCGGGAAGGGCCGCGAGCTCGGCGGCGTGCTCGGCGTCGCGGGCCGCCTGTTCCTGCTGCTGCTCCTGCTCGCGGGCGGCGGCGTCGCGGAACCGCTCGCGGGCCCTCGACGCGGACTTCATCTCGGAGCCGGTCCAGATGACCAGGCCGATCCCCGCGCCGGCGAGCGCGGAGAGGGCAACGGGCGCGCCGGCGATCCGGGGCCAGGCCGCGCCCACCATCTCCACCGGATCGGCCCACGCCAGCCCCAGCACATACGCATTGGTCGCGGCGTGCACGCCGGCGACGCCGATCCAACCGACCAGCCAGCGCACGCGGGCCTTGCGTTCCAGCGAATGCACGAGCGCCAGCAAGCCAAGCAGCCAGTTGCCGGCGGCGACCAGAAGCACGACGAGCGCCCCGCCCAGGGCGGGCGGGGCCAGCCAGACCATGCCGCCCCGCGCGACCACGAACCACCCGGCGGCCAAGGTGGCGACCCAGGCGACGATCTGTATGAGGAAGAACACGATCAGGCCCATCGCGTCCGGGCCGGAAGGGGCCCGCATGGTGAAGCCCTTGGTGCCGCCGGCCAGAGCGACCACCAGGAACGTCGAGAAGGCCAGGGCGATGGTGGCGAGGATGGAGAGGAGTGCGTCCACAAGGGAGAAACGAGAGGCGGGGCAGCGGTGCTTTGGGCGAGTCGATCCTGAAGTTGCGGGCTGCGAGTGACGACGCTGGCGACCCGTTCATTGGAGGCGGGCCGCCGCTGCTGGCGGGGCTGGAAAGCCCCGCCCCCTCGTTCCGGTTTCTCGCCTGGACGCATTGGCGTCGGTGCGAGCGGCTCCCCCTACCGCCCCAGCAGCGCCCGCAGGGCCGCCCCCGGGTCCTCGGCCCGCATCAGCGACTCGCCGACCAAGGCCGCCCGAACGCCCGCCGATCGCAGTCGGGCCAGGTCCGCGGGCGCCTTGATCCCCGACTCGGCCACCAGCACGCCCACATCGTCGACCATCCCAACGTGGCGGAGCGTGTGGTTCAGGTCCACTTTCATGGTCGCCAGGTCACGGTTGTTGATCCCGAGAAGGCAGTACCCCGGATGGGGGAACCCGACGTAGGGGCGGACGCGCAGAAGATTCTCGGTGTCGTGGCACTCCAGCAGGGTGGTCATGCCCAGGCGCTGCGCAAGAATGAGCATGTCGGAGATCTGGCTCTCGGTCAGGCACTCGGCGATGAGCAGGATCGCATCGGCGCCGGCGGCCCGGGACTCCCAGATCTGCCACGGGTCCACGATGAAGTCCTTGCGCAAGACCGGCAGGGCCACCGCGTCGCGAATCCGCTGGATATAGGACACGTGACCGCCGAAGAAGTTCTCGTCGGTCAGACAGGAAATGGCCGATGCGCCGGCCAGCGCGTACTGGCGGGCGATGTTCTCGGGCGCGAAGCCGGGGCCGTCGTAGGCCTCCCGGATCAGCCCGGCCGACGGGCTCCTGCGTTTGACCTCCGCGATGATCGACATGTGGCGCGCATCCGGGTGCCTCGTGACCGCGGCGAAGAAGTTCCGCGGGGGGTCGGCCTGCGCGACCATCGCCTCCATTTCCGAAACGGAGACCTCGCCCTTGGACCGCTCGACCTCGCGGTGCTTGTGGTCCAGGATCTCGCGGAGCGTCGCGGGGATCATCGCCGCCATTGTTCTCGTCATCGGCTCGCCGGTCTGCCATGCCCAGGATGGGACGGCGGGCGGGGCGCCGGGTGGGGCGAACGGTGGGGCCGCGACCAGTTCGGGCGGCTCCGGCGGCGGAACGAGCATCCGCCTGCCCGACATCCCCGTCGATGAGATCCGCAACGCCCGCGTCGAGGACGCCGGGGCCTTCATCATGGCCAACCGGGCCGCGGTGGTCCTGGTGATCGCCGGGGCCATTCTGGCCCTGCTGTTCATCAACGGCACAATCCGCAAGTCGGGGTTCAAGAAGATCGGACCGCGGAAGATTGAGGTCCACCCGGCGTTCATGTGGCTGTTCGCGGCCATGATGGTCTACCTGGCCTGGCAGACCGGGGCCCAGTTGATCGCCCAGATGTCGTGGGTGCAGAACGGGGCCGCGGGGCAGACGCTCCAGCGTCAGGGCGTGATGGCTCTGGTCGGCTACGCGGTCGGCATCGCGGTCGGCCTTGGCATGCTGCACCTGCTGGCCCGCTCGGCCCCCGACGCCGGGCTGAAGATCCGGGCTGGGGACGTGTGGATCGGGCTGTGGGCGTTCGTGCTCGTCTGGCCCATCGTCGAGGCGTCGAGCATCCTGGCGGTGTGGGCCGAGCACGCGATCGGAGGCGACACGCCGCAGGTCGCCCACCCGCTGCTGGCCCAGATCGTCGAATCGCCCAACGACCCGTGGCGCTGGGTGGTGATCGCCTCGGTGGTCCTGGGGGCCCCGATCGTCGAGGAACTGGTGTACCGCGTGTTCATCCAGTCGGCGATCATCCGGGTGATCGGCGGCGTGTGGCCGGGCGTGCTCATCACGGCCGTGATCTTCGCGCTGGTACACCGGGCGGGCGACGGCGGCGGCGTGCCGTGGGTCGCGATCGTCCCGATCTTTGTGCTGGGCCTGGCGATGGGGATCGCCTACGAGCGGACGCAGCGCGTCGGGGTGCCGATCCTGATGCATGCGGCGTTCAACGCCCTGAACGGGGCTGCTGTGGGCCAGCCACGGCGGCGGGGGCGACGTTGTTGAGCCGTCGGTGGCAATGCTGCTGCCGTAGTCAGGCGGCGGGAGCCGGATTGGCGGCCTTCTTCGGGCGACGCCGGGGCACGGCGATGAACAGCAGCGTCAGGGCAACACCCGCCACGGGGCCGATGAGCCGCGTCGCCCCGACGAACCAGAGCGGCGAACTGAAGTACCGCTCGATGATCCTCACAGCGCCGCGTGGTGAGGAGTACAGCTGATCACAACGGGCTCGCCCTTGTGGAACTTCCACCGTGGGCGGCCTGACGAGTGTCGCTTCCGCGGGCACCGGCTCAGCGCCGGGTTCGGCTTGAAACGCCCAACTGTGCATGTGCGTGGTCTCGACAACTAGCCACGCCAGAACCGTGCAGCAGACAACCAGCAGCGGCAGGGCGAGCAAGCCGCAAAGCGGCGCGGAGGCGTCGGCCCAGCACGACCACCCACGGCAAGCGCGAGAGCAGGATCGCAACGACGCACACCTGAGCCACGCGGATGTCGAGTGCGGTCGTGGCTTCCATCGGCATACCCCCTTTGAGGTCCGCGGATCATCCACTGCCGGTTGCCGCTTTCGCCCGGCTTGCCGCCCCCAACCGAACCCGCCGGCTTCGGTCGATACAGTTCGCCCGCCGCGGGCCTTTCTGGGCGTAAGTGGGTCTGGGCGACTGCCGCAAATCCCTTTCTGGAGAGCCGCTTATGTCGCTTCGGCCAGAAAGTCGCCGACAAGTCCGCCGTCGTCGGGGTCGTGGGGTTGGGCTACGTCGGCCTGCTGCTGGCCCGGGCCTTCCACCAGGCCGGTTTCAAGGTCATGGGCTTCGACGTGGACGCCGAAGATCGTGGCCCTGAAGGAGGGCGGAACTATCCCTCAAGCATCTGGGCAAGGACTTCGTCGCCGACATGGCCAAGAGCGGGCGGTTCGAGGCGACGGCCAACATGGGGCGCCTGGGCGAGGCCGACGCGGTGATCCTGGCGGCGCCCATCGCCGCTCGGGCCGCACCGAGCCGGACATGTCCTACGTCATGCGGACGAATTCCAGACGTGGCCAAGACCGCTGCGCTCGGCCAGATCGTGGTGCTCGAGTCGACGACCTACCCGCGCACGACGCGCGACGACATGCTGCCGGTGCTCGAGAAGAGCGGCTCCCGGGCGGTGGCAAGGACTTCTTCCTGGCCTTCAGCCCGGAGCCGCGAGGACCCGAAGCGCAAGGACTTCGACACCTGGTGACCATCCCGAAACTCGTCGGCGGCATCGACCAGGAGTCGGGCCAGATCAGCCATGAGATGCGCGCCAGCACGCGATCAAGAGCGTGGTGCTGGTGTCGTCGGCGGAGGTGGCCGAGAGCCGCCAAACTGCTCGAGAACATCTTCCGGGCCATCAACATCGCGCTGGTCAACGAGATGAAGGTCGTCCTGACGGCGATGGACATCGACATCTGGGAGGTGGTCGAGGCGGCCAAGACCAAGCCGTTCGGGTTCATGGCCTTCTACCCCGGGCCGGGCCTGGGCGGGCACTGCATCCCGATCGACCCGTTCTACCTGACGTGGAAGGCCCGCGAGGTTGGGCACGCGACCAAGTTCATCGAGCTGGCCGGCGAGATCAACCGCGGCATGCCCGAGTACGTCGTGCACCGCCTCATGCTCGCGCTGAACAAGCACGGCAAGGCGATCGGCACCAGCAAGGTGCTCGTTCTGGGCGTGGCCTACAAGCCCGACATCGACGACCTGCGCGAGAGCCCGTCGTTCGAACTCATCGAGAAGTTCAAGGACCTCGGGGCCGAGGTGGACTACAACGACCCGCACATCCCCGAGACGCCCAAGGTCCGCCGCCACGACCTGAAACTGCGCTCGAAGGACCTGAGCCCGGAGATGCTCGCGTCGTACGACGCGGTGGTGATCGCGACCAACCACAGCGACTACGACTACGCGCTGATCGGCAAGCACGCCAAACTGATCGTGGACACCCGCAACGCGATGAAGGGCTTCGAGCGGCGGGACCATATCGTGATGGCGTGAGCGGGGCGAAGCAGCCCGCGCCAATCGAAGTGTGGCATGCTTGTTGCTCTGAGCAAGCATGGTGGATCGCCCGTGTCCCGCGATGCGGTACGTCCGCGCGTACCGAGCCGGGAGACTGCCAGAGGTGCCGTCACAAGCCTGGGTCGATTGCGTACGCGATGGCGGCATACGCGTGGAAGAGGAAGAACACCACCGGGATGCCGACACGTGGTGTCGCTCGCGGCCAATGCTTGGACCGTTCGCTCGGGAGCTGCAGCACGAACATCCAGAGCAACGCGAGAAGCGAGCCGCCGAATGCCCACCTCATCTCCTCGTGCTGCGCTCTCGAACCTGCGAGCATGAACCACATCATGGGCGACCACAGCATGGTGGCCGTCGCCCAGTCTGCCAGCACACCCGGCTTCCAGGACCAGCGCGCCTCGATGTGCACCCCCGGCTTCGGCGCGCCCTTCCGCGTCATCGTCAGCGGCACATGGTCGAACAAAGCCGCGACAAGCGCCGGGATCAGCAGCGCAGGCGTCACCCGCCCATAGCACAGCCAAGGCCACAGCACCATCCCGCCCACGATGATCGCGCGGCTCAGCCACGCGGGCAGTTTGATCGCGTCCACCGGCGTCGTCGCGTACAGCGCCAGGATCCCGCCGAGGCACAGGCACTGCCATGCCGCGCCCGCCCACGGGGCGACAAGGCGGAACAGCACGGGCGAGAGGCCGCACCCGGCCACCGCCGCGACCCAAAGCCCGAAGCGGAGGCGGGGGGACATCAGCGGAGCGTACCGGTGGCACGGCTCGTGTGCCCAGAGGCCAACGAAGCACCGAGCATGCTTGTGCGGAGCCACAAGCACGCCACACCGAGCGTTCTCGGGAACATCAACCCAGCGCCGCCGCCCCGGAGATGATCTCGGTCAGTTCCGTCGTGATCTGGGCCTGGCGGGCGCGGTTGTAGCGGCGGCTGATGAGTTTGCCCATCTTGCCGGCGTTGTCCGTCGCCGCCTTCATCGCGATCATCCGGGCCACATGCTCGGACACGATCGCGTCGTTGAAGGCCTGGAAGAGCACGGCCTTGACCGCCGCGGGCAGCAGCGTGTCGAGCAGTTCCTCGGGCGAGGGGCTGAACTCGTACTGGGCGACGGCCTTGGTCGCCTCGCCTTCCGCGCCGGCCGCCTTCGCGGAACCAGCCGGGGCCGCCTCGGGCTTGAACGGCAGCAACGTCGTGACCTCCGGGACCTGCTTGCCCGCGGAGATGTACTTCATGGACACGACACGGACCGCCGAGACCTCGCCCGCGATGAACCGCTCGATGTAGGTGCGGGCCAGGGCGTCAACATCGTCATAGGCGGGCTTGTCACCGAACTGGGTGTGCTGGCGGGCGACCGTGACCTTGTTGAACCGCAGGAAGGCCACGCCCTTCTTGCCGACCAGTTCCACCACGCCGCCCATCGCGGCCGGGGTCTGGCGGAAGTACCGCAGGGCGGTGCGGAGAACGTTCGAGTTGTACGGCCCGCACAGGCCGCGATCGGAGGACAGGATCAGGGTCAGTTCTTTGGCGTCGGCCTTCACGCCCCCGGAGGGCCCGGTGATGAGCGGGTGGGTGACATCGCCCGAGCCGCCGGCGAGTTCCTGGACGAGGCCGAACAGGGCGTCGGTGTAGGGGCGGCTGGCGACGGACCGCTGCTGGGCCGCGGCGAACCGGGCCGTCGCGATCATCTGCATCGTCTTGGTGATGCGCCGGATGTTGGCGACGGGCCTTGATGCGCTTCTTGAGTTGGCGGGTGTTGGCCATAGGGCGGGGGAGGTAGGAGGGCGGGGGGGAGGGATGTGGCCGGCCCTGATCTGCTGGGGCTGCGGGCGTTCCGCCCGCAACCCCAGAAGCTCCTCGGTCCCGGCATCGCCGACCGCAGCCCTCGATTCCTCCCCTCTGGTACAGTCCCGCGCATGTCGCGATCGCTCTACGCCTGTTCGGCCCACCGCTTCGCCGACCGTCGCCGCACCATGACCCGCCGGGAGGCCCCTCAAGGCCCGGCGGGGCCGGCCTGCCGCGGTCCTGGCCGCCACCCGCCTGGGCGGGTGTCGACCGCAGCGCCGCTAGGATGTGGACGTGGCTGGCCGCCCGGCCCGTCGCCCCAACGGCAAGAGCGTGATCGCCGTCGGGGCCGGGTTCGCCGGGCTGGCCGCGCGTACGAACTGCTCGAGCGCCCGGCTACGAGGTCGAGGTGATCGAGGCCCGCGACCGCATCGGCGGGCGGGTGTCGTTCAAGGACTTCGTGCCCGGCAAGGTCGTCGAGGCGGCGGCGAACTGATCGGCTCCAACCACTTCACCTGGCAGGCCTACGCCCAGCAGTTCGGCCTGCGGATGCTGGACGTGACGACCGAGGACGAACTGGCCTTCCCGATCCGCCTGAACGGGCGGATGTGCTCGACGAGCGTGAGGCCGAGCGCGTCTGTGGTACGCGATGGACGCGGCCCTTTCGGACCATGAACGACGCCGCGGTGCCGATCAAGCGCCGAGGAGCCCTGGAACTCACCCGCGCAACGGACCTGGACCGGGACACCGTCTCGGGCTGGATCGAGGGCCCTCGACGCCGACGACGCGACCAAGCAGGTGCTGCGGGTCGTGCTGGCGTCGGACAACGCGGTGCCCGTCGAGAACCAGAGCCTGCTGGGCATGCTGGCCCAGGTCGCCGGCGGGGGCGGGCAGGCGTATTGGGAGGACAGCGAGGTCTACCGCTGCCGCGGCGGGAACCAGCAACTGGCCGACAAACTGCTCGACCGGATCCAGGGCTACCGCGTGCTGCGGGGCACGCCGGTGGCGTCGATCGAGTACGAGAGCGTGGCGAAGGTGACGCTGGCCGACGGGCGGGTGCGGGCCGCGGACTATGTCGTGCTGGCGGTGCCGCCCAGCGTGTGGACTCGGATCTTCTTCGTGCCCCTGCTGCCGGACCGCCTGGCCCCCCAGATGGGCACGGCCCTCAAGTACCTCTCGGCGGTCAAGAGCCGCTACTGGCGCGACCTGGGCCTGGCCCCGGACAGCCTGACCGACGGCCCGGTCGCCATGACCTGGAACGGGACCGATAACCAGGGCGGTGCCAACGCCTCGCTGCATGTGTTCAGCGGCGGGAGCGCGGCCCAGTGGCTCCGCGAGGGCACGAGGCAGGAGGTCGACGCGCGGGTGACCCGCGAACTCGAATCGATCTATCCGGGCTACGAGGCGAACCTGCTCACCGAGGCCCGCGGCGGGCCGCGCCGGTTCATGGACTGGCCCGGCGACGAGTGGTGCCGCGGCGGGTACTCGTTCCCTGCCCCGGGCCAACTGACCCGGACCGGCCCAATCCTGCACGAGGGGATCCACCGCCTGCGGTTCTGCGGCGAGCACACCTGCCCGGCGTTCGTGGGGTACATGGAGGGCGCGCTGCGGTCCGGCGTGCTGCTGGCCCAGCGGATGGCGTTGGGGGATGGATCGGTGGCGATGCCGGAGCGGATGGCGGCGGGGGTGTAGCCCACCTCGCTGAGCGAGGGGGCAGGGCTTTCCAGTGTCGCCAGAACAATGACGAGAGGGCAGGGCTTTCCAGCCCTGCCCGGTCGCGGGTTGGCGTCGGTGCAGCGGCACGTCCGCCATCGGTCATTGAGATTCCGGCGAGAAGACCGCAACAGTCCGCCGCCCCCCACCCGATGCCGGTCGGGCTGGAAAGCCCGACCCCCTCTTCCGCGGACCCACTCGCGCCAGTCGGCAGCGCCAGCACCCCTACCCTCCTCTCCCTGCATCGGAGGACGACATGGGCGATTCGCAACTGACCGTGTGCGTGGCCGGGGCGACCGGGTTCGTCGGGCGTCACGTCGTCCGCGCGTTGCTGGAGCGCGGGCACGCGGTGCGGGCCCTCGTGCGCGATCCGTCCAAGGCCGGCAAGGTTCTGCCCGAGCACGAGCGCCTGAGCATCCATCGCGGCGAGCCGGCCCCGCACGACGGGCCCGACGGCCTGCGCGAATGGGCCGAGCGGGCCGACGCCATGGTCAACACCATCGGCATCATCCGCGAGGCCCCGGGCGGACAGACGTTCGCCCGCGTCCATGTCGGCGTGACCAAGGCCCTGCTGCGGGCCGCGCAGGACGCGGGCGTGAACCACTTCGTCCAGGTCTCGGCCCTGGGCGTGCACGACGAGGCCGACACGGCGTACGCAAAGAGCAAGTTCGAGGGCGAGACGCTGGTCCGAAACTCAGGATTGGCCTGGACCATCCTCCGCCCCAGCCTCATCCATGGCCCGGACGGCGAGTTCATGCAGATGGCCAAGGGCTGGGCCACCGGGCGTGCGGCCCCGTTTGTGTTCATGCCCTACTTCGCCCGCCCCGTCGAGCCGCTGAAGTTCCCGGTGCCGAAGTTCGAGTCCGCGGTGGTCGCGCCGATCTCGGTCGATGATGTTGCGCTGGCGGTGGCCCGGAGCCTTGAGCGTCCCGAGTGCCGCGGCGAGGTGATCCACCTGTGCGGGCCCGAGTCGCTGACCTGGCCCGAACTGCTCGCGTTCGTGCGCGACAACGTGACCAACGGCAAGAAAGAACTCAAGACGCTCGGCCTGCCCGGGCCGATCGCGGCCATGAAGGCCCGCGCAGCCAAGGTCGTCGGCCTGCGCGACGCCCTGCCGTTCGACGAGGGCATGGCCACCAACGCCACGCGCGACTCGGTGTGCTCGATGGACAAGGCCGCGGCGTTCCTGGGGCTGGAGCCGGCGGGGTTCCGCGAGGCGGCCGGGGCGTACGTCGGGTCGATGTGAGTCCGCGGCGCAACGGCGGTTCCTGCCATCGGCAAGCCGAAACCCGCCGTATCCATCCCTAGAGTTTCTTGGTGAGACGAGCGGTGCCGCGGCGGGGCGTCCTGCCCGCGATCGCGGCGGTGTTTCGCACGCCAAAAGCAAGGGGTGGCACACGTGCCCGAGTTCGTCAGCAAGGTCGACATGCAGCACCGCCTGTTCGCCGAACTCTCGGCGATGTTCGGGCGTGAGACGCCGCTGTACGACCGGAGCCTGCGGGTCAACCGGCGCTGCAACCGGCACGTCTGCGACCTGCTCGGGCGATTGCACGCCGGGTTCTCGATGAGCGACCGGGAACTCGAGCGAACCAGCGGCGAACGCCACGGGGCCATCCGCATCGGGCGGCCCGACGAGTACCACTGGGTCGGGCGGTACTTCGCGCAGTTCGCGATGCAGCCGCACAACTTCTATGACACGACCAACCTGGGCGCCAAGAGCCAGCCGATCATCGCGACCGCGTTCCGCTCCGCGCGGGACCCGGCCCACCGCGTGTTCGTCTCGCTGCTGATGACCGACTCGTTCGACGACGCGACGCGCCGGCGGATCGAGGCGCTGCTGGCCACGCGCCAGGTGTTCGGCCCGCGCGCCAAGGAACTGATCGAGAAGGCCGAGCGTCAGGGCGGGCTCGAAGCAGCCGACGCGGCCGCGCTCATCCGCGAGGGCACGGAGCGGATCTTCAAGTGGACGCCCCGCGCCCGCGACCACGCGCTGTACCAGCAACTCTGCGCCGCGGGCTTCAAGATCGCCGCCGACATCGCCTGCTTCCGCTCGCACCACCTGAACCACCTGACGCCCAACACGCTGTGCATGGACCTGTACACCGGGGCGATGAAGTTCTGCCTGGGCGAGATCAACGAGAGAGCCGCCCTCGAGCGGGTCGAGACGGCGCTGCTTCGCCTTCGCGTCCAGGCCGACCGTGACTGGATGCGCCTGCACTTCAAGGCGATGGACCGCGCGGCCATCGACGGGTTTGGGGCGGGCACCGTGTCCGACGACCAGATCGAGGCCATCGCCGCGAGCCTGCTCGACGAGTTGAAAGCCCACGAGGTCCTGCCGAAGGAACTCAGGCACTCGGGCTTCAAGGACACCACGGAAGGGCCAAGCCAGGACACGCCGGTGTTCCTGCGCCAGGACGCGTATCGCGCGCTGACCGAAGCCGTCGAGTTCGAGGAGGCCGACGGCTCAACAGTCAACGCCACCCATACCGCCCGCTTCGGCGAGATCGAGCAGCGGTTCTACGCGTGCACGCCCGAGGGGCGGACGCTCTACGACCAGTGCCTCGAGCAGGCCGAGGCCGCCATCGCCAAGGACCCGGGCCTGGCCAAGCGCGACCACGCGGCGTATGAGGCGGCCTACGCCTCGCACTTCGCGCCAATCCCGAAGACGCTGCGCGAACTGCTTGAGCACGGGCTGGTCTACGGGCGGTACTGGGCGACGCCCAAGGGCGTCGCGGCCCGCGGCTCGATCACCACCACCGATCTGCACGAACTCGTCCGCCGCGGCTTCGCCGATGTCGAGGGCCTGCGCTACGAGGACTTCCTGCCGGTCAGCGCCGCCGGCATCTTCGCGTCCAACCTGAACCAGTACGGCACCGTCGCGACCGCGGCCAAGCGGCCCGTCTACACGCAGAAACTTCTGGAGGACATCCTGGGGCGGCCGATCGTGGACACCAACGCGCAGTACAAGGGCGCCTGGGCCGAGAGCGTGCTGGCGACGTACCGCGAGCTCGGTCTGCTCGGGCGGGTGGCGCCGGACGAGCGCGACGCGATGGAGCGGAGCGCGGCGGAGTTCGAAGGGCCCCCGGGGACGAAGGGGATCGGGGCTTTGGCCGCGCGGTAGCGTGCCGGGACTCTCGCGGAATCGATCTGCGGCTGAACGAACTCGCGGCCAATGACGAGGGGGTCGGGCTTTCCAGCCCGACTCGCATCGGGAGCGGACGCTGAGTTGACGGGTGCGCGATCGCCGCGGCGCAACGGCGGCCGCCGATGAACGCTCTGGGGTCCTGGACTGCCCGCCGCCTTCGCGCGGGGCTGGAAAGCCCCGCCCCCTCATTGCCGAGTACCCCGCTCGTCTCCGCCTCTTCGCTTCCTATCCCTACCCTCCCCCCGCATGCCTTCCAAGTACCAACGCCGTCTCTTCTCGCACCTCCAGCACGAGGACTACACGCCGCGCCCGGTGAACGAACTGGCCGAGGACCTGCGCGTCGAGGACCTCGAGGACTTCCGCCGGGCCCTGAAGGAACTGGCCGATCGCCAGTCGATCGTGATCGATCCGACGGGGCGGGTCGCGCTGCCGTCGCTTTCTGATATCGCCGGCGGGGACCGGGGCGAACTGATCGGGACGTTCAAGTCCACGGGCCGCGGCTTCGCGTTCATCGAGCCGCGCGATGTGGTCGTGCGCGAGCGTTCTGTGTTCGTGCCCCCGGGCGAGACCGGCGATGCGCTCTCGGGCGACATCGTGCGGATCGCGTTCACGCGCGACCGGCGTCGCGAACGCCAGGGGTTCGAGGGCAAGCAGTGGCTCGGGTCGGTCATCGAGGTCGTCGAGCGGAAGCGCACGCACTTTGCCGGCACGATCGGTCGCCAGGGCAGCCTGTGGGTGGTCTATCCCGACGGCAAGGCCCTGACCGACCCCATCGTCGTCCGCGACGCCGAGGCCAAAAACGTCACGATCGGCGACAAGGTCATCGTGGACATCACGACCTATCCCGAGGGCAACGCCCTGGCCGAGGGCGTCATCACCAAGGTCCTCGGCGAGGCGGGCGAGCCGGAGGTCGAGACCGCGGCCGTCATCGCCGCGTACAACCTGCCCGGCGAGTTCCCCGATTCGTGCGTCGAGCAGGCCCGCGACGCAGCCCGCCAGTACGAGGTCGAGATCGAGGCCTACGAGCGCGACGGCTCTCTGCCCGGACGCGACGATCTGACCAAGGGCTTTATCTTCACCATCGACCCGCCCGACGCCAAGGACTACGACGACGCGATCAGCATCGAGCCGCTGGAGCGCGACGACGGGCGCGGCAAGGGCGGCTGGCGACTGGGCGTCCACATCGCCGACGTGGCCCACTTCATCCCGCCCGGCACGCCGCTGGATGAAGAAGCGGTCAAGCGCGGCAACTCGTGCTACCTGCCGCGACTGGTCATTCCGATGCTCCCGGAACTGCTCTCCAACGGTATCTGTTCGCTGCAGGAGGGCGTGTACCGCTACGCCAAGACCGCGTACATGGAGTACGACCGCGACGGGAACCTGCTGGCCTCCGGCACCGCCGCGACCCTCATCAAGAGCGCCAAGCGTCTGACATACCTCGAGGCCCAGGCCCTGATCGATGGCGATCCCGAGGAGGCGAAGAAGCACGCCCGGACCGAGCCGAACTACACCGAGGACCTGCTCAACCGACTCCGCATGGCCGACGCTTGCGCGAAGGCCATCCGCGGACGCCGCCAGCGCCAGGGCATGATCTCGCTGGAACTGCCCGAGTCGGTGCTGATCTACGACGAGCAGGGCAAAGTCGTCGACGCCGAGCGCGAGGACGACGCGTTCACGCACACGCTGATCGAGATGTTCATGGTCGAGGCCAACGAGGTGCTGGCCCGCCTGTTCGAGCGGATGAAGGTGCCGCTGCTGCGGCGCGTGCACCCGGAGCCCACGCCCGGCGATTCCGACTCGCTCCGCAAAGCCGCGATGGTCGCGGGCTTCCGCATCCCCGCCAACCCGACGCGCCAGGAACTCCAGTCGCTGCTGGAAGCCACGCGCGGCACGCCGGCGTCCAGGGCCGTGCACATGGCGGTGCTGCGGACGCTGACCAAGGCCGAGTACTCGCCCGCGCTGATCGGGCACTTCGCCCTGGCCTCGGGCGCCTACGCCCACTTCACCAGCCCCATCCGGCGCTACGCCGATCTGACCGTCCACCGTTCCCTCGCGGCCTACCTGGCCAAGACCAACAACGCCGCGAGCGCGCCAAAGTCCGACGCCGCCTTCGAGCGCCTCGGCGAGGACCTGCGCCGCTCGCCCATGTGCCCCGACGAGGGCACGCTGACCGAGATCGGCCGCCACATCACCGGCAAGGAAGTCAACGCCGAGGAGGCCGAGCAGCAACTCCGCAAGTTCCTGATCCTCCAACTGCTCTCGACCAAACTCGGCGAGGTCTACCCCGGCGTGGTCACGGGCGTGAACCCCAAGGGCTGCTTCGTCCAGATCGACAAGTTCCTCATCGACGGGTTCGTCAAGAAAGAGGACCTGCCCGGCGACGTGACCCGCGGCGGCGGAACCCCGACGTGGAAGATCGACTCCCGAACCGGCGCGCTCGTCGACGCCCGCTCGGGCCGCTCGTTCAACATGGGCGACTCGGTCCAGGTCCGCATCGCGCAGGTGAACCTCGATCGACGCGAACTCGACCTGGTGATCGACAACGCCGAGGGCCGGGCCGCGGGCAAAGCCAAGGGCGTCGAGGGCCTCAAACTCGGTGCCGGCGGTGGCCTGGAGTCCTCGGGCCAGCGGAACTGGCAGGACTTCGACAAGCCCTTCCGCACCGGATCGCAGAAGCGCAGCCAGCGCTCGAAGTCGCGCGACAAGGGCAAGAAGCAGCACCGGCGCGACAAAGGCTGATCACGCCGATTTCGCGTTCCCGGGCGCCGCACCGGCGGGCGCCCCCGCCCCCGCCGCCACCACACCCGTGTCCGTCGGCACCCCCGGCGCCGTCGTCTTCTTCTTCGGCGCTCCGGCCCCCGGGTACGCGATCCGCCCGTGGTAGATCGCCGACACCGTCTTCGACACCGACTCCACGATCGCCTGCAACTGCCGCAGCGTCAGGTCGCAGTCGTCGAACTGCCCGTCCATCAGCCGCTTGTTGGCGATGCTCCGCACCAGCGCGTCGATGCGGCTGGGCGTCGGGTCCGACAGCGTCCGCGTCGCGCTCTCCACCGCGTCGGAGAGCATCGCGATCGCCACCTCACGCGTCCGTGGCTTCGGCCCCGGATACCGGTACGACAACTCCTCCGGCACCGATTCCGACCCGTCCTTGGCCTGCTCCACCGCGCGCCGGTAGAAGTACTCCACCAGCGTTGTGCCGTGGTGCGCCTCGATGAAGTGCTCGATCGCCCGCGGCAGATCGTGCTCGCGCGCCATCTCAAGCCCGTCCTTGACGTGCCCCACGATCACCAGCAGGCTCATCGCCGGGCTCAGCCGGTCGTGCTTGTTCGGCCCGCCCGCCTGGTTCTCCACGAAGTACTCGGGCTTGGTCATCTTCCCGATGTCGTGGTACAGGCACCCCACATAGGTCAGCAGCGAATCGGCCCCGACCGCGTCGGCCGCGGCCTCCGAGATCGACGCCACGTTCAGCGAGTGGTTGTACGTCCCCGGCGCCTGCTGCTGCAACTGACGCAGCAGCGGGTGCTTCGGATCGCGCAGCTCGATCAGCGTCAGGCCCGTCGTGATGTCGAACGCCTTCTCCAGCACCGGCAGGATGAACAGGATCATCCCCGCGACGGTCAGCCCGCCGATCGCAAGGAACGCCGAGTCCAGCAGCGCCTGGGTCATCGACTCCGTGCTCACCGGCAGGATCACCAGCGACGTGGCCAGCGTCCCGCTCCCCAGGCACAGCGCCAGCATCACACCCGCACGGATCAGGGTGCGCCGCTCGCGGACCTCCCGGAGTTGCCACGCCGCAACCGCCACCCCGCCCAGCGTCAGGATCAACGCCGCCACCGCCTGGGCCAGCAGCAGGCTCACCAAAAGCGCGATCCCCGCCCCGAGCGCCAGCGCGGTCCGCTGGTCGTACGCCACGACGATCACCGACGCGGCCAGCACCGTCGGCACCACCAGCGCCAACAGCACCAGACGCGGGTCGTACACCGCCACGATCGCGGCCAGCCAGATCACACCCAGCCCAAGCCCCGCCAGGGCCGCGGCCCGCGTGGGGTTCCGCCGCACACGCGGGCAGAACAGCACGATGTACCCCGCCATGCCGGCCGTCACGCCGGCGACAACCGCGGCCAAAGACACCCGCCGCGCCGTGATCCGCCACGCCGGCGCGTTGCGATTGAACGACTCGAGTTCGGCCTCGAGCAACTGGGCCGCCGTCGGCCCCAGCACATCGCCCCGCCGATACAGGATCTCGCCCGCGGGCACGACCCGGGTCGCGGCCGGCACTTGCGACGCCGCCTCCTCCTGGGCCGCGCGCGTCGCCGCCTGGTCCTCCTCGAACGTCGCACGCGCCACCGACATGATCCGCGCCGCCACCACACGGCGCTCGACCCCGTCGAACCCCGCTCGGGCCGCGAGCGACTCGGCCTCTTCCCGGCGCGTTTCCTCCGAGGCGCCGATGTTCACCACTCGCGTCGCCGGCACAAGCCGCCCGGGCGCGTTGCCGATCCGAAGTTCGATCTGGTTGCCCACGCCCTCCTGCGTGAACCGCTGCCAGGTCTCGCGGCTCACCATCGGCGTCTCGCGCACGAGTTCCACCAGCACGCCCGAGGCCGTCGCCCACGCCGGGTCCGCCACGCCCTCCGACACATGCGAGAGCACCACCGCCAGCGACTCCTGCGTCAGCCCGAAGTTCTGGCGGATCTGCGCGTCGACCTCGTCCAGCGACTCCACGCCCGCCAGCGTCAAAGGCAGGTTCGCAACCGACGCGGACAACTCTTCCAGACGCGAGGGCTCCGCGACAAAAATCCGCGGCGTCGCCCGCCGGGCCGCCTCCCGATTCTGCTCCGTCAGGTCCGCGTCCTCCACGGAGAACTCGAGGCGCACGGCCCGCGTGCCGCTCATCACCCGCCCCTCGCCCACCAGCGGGCGATCCTGCGCCCACACGCCCGCGAGCGTCGCCAGCACCACGAACACCACGCCCGTCACCAGCCCCCAGCCCACGCGCGGGTCCCGCAGCATCCGCTTGGTCTCGAGGATGACCGCCTCGCGGCGCGACTGCGCCGTCCCGCGGCGCTTGCGCGCCCCGGAGTCACCGGGCTTGGTCGAGGCCTTCGACATGCTCAGGCCCCCTCCGCAGCGGGCTCGCCCGCGGGCGGCGTCCACCGCCCGCCGCGGATCAGCGACGCGTTGTCCCCGCCGCGCTCGCCGCCCTCGTCGATTCCGTACGCCTCGATCACCCGCTGCACCAGCGTGTGGCGCACCACGTCCTGGCCCTCGAACGCCACCATGCCCACGCCCTTCACGCGCCGCAGCCGACGGATCGCGTCCACAAGCCCGGACTCGGCCGGCTCGGGCAGGTCAACCTGCGTGATGTCGCCGGTCACGACCATCTTCGAGCCGTGCCCCAGGCGCGTCAGGAACATCTGCATCTGCGTCCGCGTCGTGTTCTGGGCCTCGTCCAGAATCACCATCGCGTTGTTCAGCGTCCGCCCCCGCATGAACGCCAGCGGCACGATCTCCACCACGTCGCTGTCCATGAAGCGACGGATCGTGCCGTAGTCCATCATGTCGTGCACGGCATCCAGCAGCGGACGCAGGTACGGGTTCACCTTCGCCTGCATGTCGCCGGGCAGGAAGCCCAGCCGCTCGCCCGCTTCCACCGCCGGGCGCGTCAGGATCAGCCGCTTGACCCGATCCGTCCGCAGCAGGTGCACCGCCGCCGCCACCGCCAGGTAGGTCTTGCCCGTGCCCGCCGGGCCCGCGGCGAAGACCATGTCGTTGTCGCGGATCGCCTCCAGATACGCCTGCTGGTTCGGCGTTTTGGGCTGCACCGCCCGACCGCCGGCGTACACCGCCAGTTCGCCGTCCCAGGGCGTCAGGTCGATCCGCCGGTCGTCGAAGTCCGGGCGGACGAACGCCTCGCCGTACCGATCGCCCCGGCGCGAGTACGCGTCGCTGCGACGCCCGCGCGGGCCATCATCCCTCGGCTCGAAGTGGGTCACGCGACCCGTCGCCACACGCCCGCCCTCGTCGGCGATAACCTGCAACACTTCCTGGCGGGACAGGGCCGGCGTGCGGCCCAGTCGCTCGAGCACGTTCCGCGCCACGCGGACCGCCTCCGACTCGCCCGACACACGCACGAAGTCCTCGCGCGCGGTCACGCTGACCCCCAGCGCCTCGCGGATCAGCTTCAGGTTCCGCTCTCCAGAGCCAACCACGCCCTGGCGAGATGAACCGCTGGGAACCCGGATGGTCACTTCCGCCAACAGGTCGCTCCCGGGGACCGATCCCGGCCCCCGCCCCGTCCGGCGTGCCGACGAACGCCGCCGCACGCCCGGACGCTCCTCCGATTCTATACGAAGTCGGCGTTCGCCCGGCTCTGCTTCACGCCGCCGAAAGGTCGGGATGAATCCCCCCAGAACAAGGGTGGGTCTTGCCCTCCTCTGCCTGACCGTCCTCCTCGGCGCCTGCGCCGCCGACCTGCCCCCGCCGGTGCCCGAGTCGGCGGCCCTCCGCCCCCGCCCGGAACGCGTCGTGGCCGATTGGGACGACATCGAGGCCGCCGCCTGGGCCGCCGCACCCAGGGTCGAGATGACCATCATGCACGTCGTCCGCCCGGACCCCCTCACCCAGCGGGTCGAGATGGTCACTTCGCGAGATGAGGTCGCGATCCTGACCGCCACCCGGGCGGCCCCGCCCGCCGACGCCCCGCCCGGCTCGCCGGCCGACCGGGGCGAGAACACGCCAATCGAGCTTCGCCTCCGAATCGGGCGTTTCGGCGACGTGAATCGGGAATGGGCGTTCCTGACCGACCTGGCGGACCGCCTCGAAGCGCTCCGGGGCGTCGGGGCCGCCCCGATCCGCTGGACCGACCGCTGACGGGTTACCCCCCGGTCAGGTCCGCCGAGCCTTCGCCCCCGGCCGACACCGATGGCCGCAGCAGCCCGGCGTCAAACAGCGTCTCGTTGAGTTTCCCGGGCGCCCGGTACCGCAGCGTCAGGCTCAGGTCGAAGTCGCTCGGACCGATCGGGCGATCGGTCGCCGGCACGCTGACCGGGAGCGGCAGGTCCAGCGTCCCGAATCGCGGGAGGGTCGCCTCGGCCTCGCGCGTGGCCGCGAACACGTGCTGCCCGCCCATCGACACGCTGTAGTCCAGGCTCCGCAGCGGGATCGGCTTGTCGTTGGGGTTCTCCGCCCGCACGAACACGACCATCGACGAGCCCTCGGGCGTAACCTCCCGCACCTGCACGTCGGCGATCGACAGACGCGGCGGGGCCACGCTCGAGCACGCCGAGAGCAAGGCGAGCGACGCGATGGACAGGCTCAGGGCCGACGCAGCGACGGGGCGGGTCATGGGTACAGCGTATCGGGGCCGGCGTCGCCCGGGGACGCCGGGCGTCATTCCACGATCGCCACCCAGCGCGAGTCGGCGTGGTGGTGCGGCTCCGGGGCGTTGAGCACCGTCGTGAACACGTGGCTCTGGTCGATGCACGTTCCAGCGGACGAGCAGCCAGCATGAGCACGCGCCCGCCCAGGCTCCGCCCTCGCCGACCGCCTTGTGCCGGGCCAGCCACAGGCAGCCGTGACGCTGTCGCGGTCAGGCTCCAGCTTGAACCCCACGACCACGGGCACGGAGTTGGTCGCAAACACCTTCCGGGCCAAGGGGTTGGCCTCGGCCATCCCCACGCTGGTCAGAAAGGTCAGCGTGAGGATCAGGTCGGCAACGCTGACGAACAGAATGGTGATAATGAGGGCGGCCACGCGGGTCGGACGCCCAGGCAGCCGACTCTTGCGGGGGCGGGCGGGTCGTTCGATGGCGGGTGCGACCGCGCTCGTGTTCGCCGGGGCCAGGGCCGCGGGATCGGAAGCGGTCGCGAGCATCGGGCGGGCATCGACGCAGGCCCCTCCTCCCATGAGCCGGGGAGTGACCATCGGCCCCACGCCCAGTCAGGAGGCGCCCAGCATGGCGATCAGGCGAACTGGACGGCTGGGTGGGGGAGTGCGGCGGCGTCCCAGAACAGGGTGGGCAATCGCCTCGCTTGCCTCGATGGTCCGGAATCGCCGCGTGTGCCGCGGTGGCCTGGGCTGTCGCGCTCCGACGCTGTGGCACAGACGGTCAACCCCGTGTACGTGGACGACTCGACGCGGACGCGCGATGCGCTCGCCGGGCTCGAAGGCCTGCTGGGGGCGGGCAACGTGCCGGAGGCGGTGCGGACGCTCCAGGATCTGCTTGAGACCGAGGGCGCCCGGGTCATCGAGACCGAGACCGACCCCGACCTGTTCATCGACGTGCGCGAGCGGGTCCACGCGTTCATGCTGGCCCGCCCCGAGTTGCTGGCGGCCTATCGCGAGGCCCAGGAGGCCGAGGCGCGGCGGCAGATTGAGGTCGGGTTCATCGACTGGGCGGCCCAGGCCAGGTGGCTGACGCGGTCGGGCCTCGAGGCGTCGCTTCGTATCGCTCAGAACCACATCGAGGGCGGTCGGTTCGAGGCCGCCAGGCTGGAACTCGGGCGAGCCGAGTCCCACCTGGACGCGAGCGACCCGGGCGTTGCCGGGCCGGCGGCGGAACTGGCCCATTCGCTGTCCCGTTACCTGCCCCGCCCGGAAGTGCTCGCGCTGGTTGAGCGGGCCGCGGCCCGGGCGGGCGTCTCGATGCGCCCGCCGGAGCCGATCGAGTGGCCGCGCGCGGCGATCCGTCGGGACGTGACGCCGCTCGATCCGAATCCTCCGCTGAGCGCGACCGAACTGGACCGTCGCCCGCAGCGTGCGGTGCGCTTGGCCCCCGAGTCGGCCCGCCCGGACGAGGCGCGCCCGCGCGGGGCGGCAACATGGCCGCGATGCCCTGGATCATGCCCTGCGTCGTGGACGACGTGGTGCTGGCCAACGACGGGGAGTTCATCAGCGCGTGGGATCGGTTCACGCTGGCGATGCGCTGGCGTCTGCGCCCGCCGCCCGCCGATGGCAACGGCGAGCGCCCGGGCGAGGGCCCGACGTTCTACGCCCGCCAACTCATGGGCAACGGGCTCGAGGACGGCACGTTCGTCACCGCGGCCTCGGGTTATGCACTGGCCGCGACCGGCCTGGCCCGGGCCGGCTTGCGCGAGGGCGACCCGCGCCTGCACGCGATCGAGATCGACACGGGCCGCCTGGTCTGGTCGGTCCGCGTCGACTCGCTCGACGAGCGCCTGGCCGACGCGAGCATCCGCGGCCCGGCGATCGTCTCGGGCGACACGGTCGTGGTGTGCATGCGGACGTTTGTGCAGTTCCGGCGTCTGCAGTCGAACTCGATGGTCGGGCTCGATCTGCACACGGGCGAACTCAAGTGGGTGCGCTCGCTGGCCAGCGCGGGGACGCTGCCGTACCGGCGGCCGACGGCCGTGGCGGATGTCGGCGTGCTGCACGAGGGCGTGGTGTACCGGGTCGACGAGCTGGGCACGATCGTGGCGCTGGAGGCCGAGACCGGGCGGACGGTGTGGCTGCGCCGGATGCTGTCGGTGAGCGGGGCCGCGGACCAGGGCGAGCCGTGGGCGATGGCGGCCCCGATCATCCACGGCGGGCAGATGATCACGCTCAGCCCGGACCATCGGGACATCCTGCGGATCGACCTGGCGACCGGCGCGATCGTCGGCTCGCGCGGCGCGGACGTGTTCGGCTGGCCGCGCTATCTGATCGGCGTGAACGGTTGGCTGGCGGCCGTGAACCAGCAGCAGGTCCGGGCCGCGCCGCTCGACGGGTTCGAGACCGAGACGGTGCGGATGTCGCCGAGCCTGGCGGTCAACGGGGCGTCGCCGCTGATGGGGCGTGTGGTCGCGTCGGGCGATCGCCTGCTGGCCCCGACGGCGCGCGGCGTGGTGATCCTCGACCCGGCCGCGATCAACCGCCCGATCGATGTGGCCCACACGGTGGAACTGGACAACCGCGGGATGCTGCTGGCGGCCCCGAGCCAGTTGCTGGTGGTAGACACCGAGCGGATCCGCTCGTTCCTGGTCTGGAGCGAGGCGCTGGAGCGCCTCCGCGACGAGATCGAGGCGCGGCCGAACGACCCGCTGCCCTCGCTGGCGCTGGCGCGCCTGGCGGCCCGGGCGGGTGAGTGGCGGCTCGTGACGCCGGCGGTGGATCGGTGCCTTGATGCGCTCGACGCGGGCGGGGCGCGGCCGGGCGTGGGCGTGGCGACTGATGTTCGGTCGAGCGTGTACGAGTTCACGCTGGACCTGGTGCGCCGGGCCGGGCGGTCCGAGGGCGGGCCCGGCGGCGCGAGCGCCGACGACGGGCCGAAGGTGCCGGCGGCGCTGGGCGACGAACTCATCGCGCGCCTCGGGCGGGCCGCCGGCACGCCGGTGCAGCGTGTGGCGTATCTGTTCGAACTCGGCGACGTGCAGGAGCGCGACGGGCGGCACGCCGCGGCGTGCGAGACGTACCAACAGGTGCTCGACGAGCCGGTGCTGGCGGGCGAACTGTGGACGCGGGGCGTGGCGTCGGCGCGGGCGGACCTGGAGGCGGCGATGCGGGTCCGCCGGATCGTGGCCCGGGCGGGCGGCGGGGTGTACGCCCCGTTCGACGCCGCGGCCAGGCGCGAGCGAACGGCGCTCGGCGAGTCGCCCCGGCTGGAAGACCTGCGGACGCTGGCGCGCCGGTTCCCGGCGTCGTCGATCACGCCAGCGTTGTGGCTGGACGTGGCCCACGCGCTGGACCATCCCGAGACCTCAATCGAGCGCTTGTCGGCGCTGCACAGGGCGCTGGAAGCGGGTAAGGCCTTGTCGCGCGCGGGCGCCGATGCCGAGGCGGCGGCGGTCGGGCTGAGTGCCCGGATGCTGGTCGACGGGCTTGGCGACGCCGGGCACGCGGCGTGGGCGCTGCGGGTGCTCGAGAACACGCTGGCCGAGTTCCCGGGCGCGGCGGCGACGCTGGGCGACGATGTTCTGGCTCTTCGGGCGCGCTTGGAGGGAGCCGCCCTGGAATACCCGGCCCTGGCGGTCACGGGTCCGGAGGTCCGCTCGGAGGCGCGCCTGCTCGACGGACGCCGGGTCCTCCGCCCGTTCGTGGGTGATGAACCCGCCGGCGTCGTGGTCATGGTCGATGACCGGCGCGAGGTGCTGGAACTGTGGCGGGCCGAGGGAGACGGGTTCGCGATGGCGTGGGAGGCGTCGATCGCGCGGGCGGCGTCGGTCGAGGTGCTGTCGGTCGATGGCGAGCGGCTCGTGCTGTTCACCTCTGGGCGCGACGGGGCGGCGTTCGAGTGCCGCAGCGTCTCGGACGGAACCGAACTGTGGCAGTCGACCGGGTTCGACCGGTTGTTCGAGCCGGACCCTGACCTGCAGGCCAGGTTCGCCGCGGCCCGGCGCGGGGCGACGCGGATGCTCACGCCGCTGGACGGGCCGGTCCGCCCGGACGATCTGATCGTGTCGCACGACTGGCGGACGCTGGTGGTGGTGGAGCGCAGCGGTCGGGCGGCGGGGCTGGACATGCTCGATGGGCGGGTGCTTTGGAGCCGTCGTTTGCCGCTGGCCCAGGCGCACGACGTGGCGGTGCGCGGGCCGGGCCTGGTGGTGGGCGGGGCGTTCAATCATCCGGTTGGGCCGGACAGTGTGCAGATGACCCTCGGGCCGATGCTGCTGGTGATGGAGGCCCGCACGGGCGAACTGGTGTCGCGGCGCGACGACGCGGCTTCGCCCGACGACCCGAGCGGCCTGGGCGAGGTCAGGTGGGTCCGCCTGACGCCGGACGGGAGGGCGCTGGCGGGGCTGAACCTGAGCATCGCCGGGCTGGACGCCTGGGACGGGGCGGAACTCTGGCGGACCGAGGGGCCGGCGATGTCGCGGACGATGGACGCGTGGGTCGATGGCCCGCACCTGTGGGTGCTGGGGGGCGATCGCGGGTTCCGCCAGGTGTCGCTGATTGACGGCTCGATGACAAGCAGCGCGCTGCCGACGCAGGGGCGGACCGGCTCGCGGACGCGTGTCCGGCTGACGCGGCTTGAGGCGGGGATCGTGCTGTCGAGCGGGCGGGGCATCGTGCTGCTGGACCGTGAGGGCGGGCTGCTGGGCATCGACGCGATCGATCGCCAGGACTCGCTGCTGCCGCCGGCGGTCGGGAGGGACTTCGTGGTGATGCTCGACTCGCGCCCGCGTCGGATCGTGGGGGACGCGGCGTACCGCCTGAGCGTGGTGAACACGCTCAGCGCGCGGGAGGTGTTCGCGCTGGACCTGCTGCTGGCGGGCGAGCCGCGCGGCGTGATGGTGGTGGAAGGGCACGCGCTGGTGAGCCAGGACGGGGGCGTGCTGGTGCTGCCGATGCCGGCGGAATGACGCTAATCTGTGCGGCTGCGGGGCCAGGCCCCGGGGAGGCACGGATGCGCGAGATGTGTTCGGCGCTGGCGTTGCTCGCAAGTGCGGGGGTGGCGATGGCCCAGGGCGAGCCGCCCGCGCCCGCCGCGACGCCGGATGAGCCGGCGGGCGGCACGATGCTGGACAGCATGCTGGGCGACGTGCTGGGCGATCGCCCGCTCGACCGCGGCTGGACCGTGCGGATCGAACCGGCGTACTGGTACGCGGCGCCGCGCGGCGACGTGACGATCCGCGGCACCGAAGGGCCGGTGTCGTTCGAGGGCGCCACGTTCGGCGACGACGCCGAGGTTGACCTCTTCGACCTGGACGCCGACGACCCGACGGGCGCGCTGCTCTCGCGGGCCCACATCACCAATGGGCGCTGGCGGTTCACGCTCGGCGGGACGTACCTGACCGAGGACGGCTCGTCGGGGCCGACCGAGGCGGGGCGCATCGGCGACGCGTTCTTCGTGCCCGGCGACCGCGTCGAGACCGACTTCACGTTCTGGACCATCGAGGCCAGTGCCGCGTATGCGATCTTCCACGGCCCGATGCCGGGCGAGCGCGGCGACCCGGACCGCCTGCGGTATGCGTTCGAGGTGCTCGGCGGGGCACGCGTCGAGTCGATCGACTTCGACCTGGATGTGACGCCGGGCGCGGGATCGCGCCCGTCGGAACTCGGGCTCTCGGCGTCGGCGTCGGACGTGTTTGCCCAGCCGATTGTCGGGGCACGCCTGTCGCTGGACATCTTCCGCGAGGTCACGGTCGAGGTCGGCACGACCGTCGGCTACTTCGGGTGGACCAACGCCCAGACGACCACGACGTGGGACGTGCTGGCGGCGATCTCGTGGCGCCCGGTTGAGCACGTCGGCGTCGAGTTCGGGTACCGGAACCTGGGGCTGAGTGCCGAGGGCGACGAGAGCGATCTGGAGTTCACCGGCTCGGCCGCCGGCGTCTTTGGTGGACTGGTCGTGGAGTTCTAAGGGAATTTTGATCGTATTCTGATCGGATCACACGCCCTCCCGAGCGATGGGGGGTTGTGATCCCCAAAAGCCGTATGGATCAGGGCTTACGGCGTTGACGCGGGGCGTGCCAGCGGGGATACTTGCCCCTGCTTTGGGTCCGGGCGCTCGCCTTCCTTCCGGGGCGACGCGCGGGCCAGACACTCGTGGCGGTCCGAGGCCAGCCCTGGCGTCGCCCCGCTGAGCGGTCCCGGGCGATGTTCGGGTCCGCGGCTTTCTGTCGGGCTTGTGTTGTCGGCCCGCAAACCGGTTGCGATCCCGGCCCCGACGGCTTCTGGAGAGACAATGGCGACAACGACCAAGAAGGAAATCATCGACCGGATCGCCCAGTCCACGCAGATGCACCGGGATCAGGTCCGCACGGTGGTCAAGGAGTTCCTGGAGCAACTGGTCAACGAGATCGGCGAGGGCAACCGCCTGGAGTTCCGCGAGTTCGGGGTGTTCGAGGTCAAGGTCCGCGGGCCGCGCCAGGCCCAGAACCCCAAGACGCTCGAGCCAGTGATGGTCGAGCGACGCCGGACGGTGAAGTTCAAACCGGGGCTGAAGATGCGGGAGGCGCTCGCCGCCGCCGGGCCGGAGTCGCTGGTCGAGGCCAAGCCCACACGGCGTCCGAAGGCGGCCCAGGAAGGCGAGATGAAGATGGCGGCACCGGTCGGGGCGGCGGAGAATGGGGTGCTGTGATCACGGGGAGCCCGGCAGGCGGGCCACGCTCCAATGATCTCGGATGCTGCTTCGGTCATACGCGAAGGTGAACCTGTGCCTCGCGGTCTCGCCCCCCGAACCGGCCGGCGGCCCTCGGGCCGGCTGGCACCGGATCGTGTCATGGTTCCACGCGATCGATCTGTGCGATGACATCGAGATCGAGAGGGCGGACGCCACGGCGTACGAACGCGCGTGGGCGGCCGATGCCCCCCGCCCGACGCCGATCGACTGGCCGGAGGAGGCGGACCTGATGGTCCGGGCCCACCACGCGCTCGAGGCCCATATCGGGCGGGCGCTGCCGATCCGCCTGCGGGCCCGCAAGCGGATCCCGACGGGCGGCGGGCTGGCCGGCGGATCGAGCAACGCCGCGGCGGTTCTGATGGGCGTCGCCGCCTTGTACGACTTCGGGCTCGACATCGAGACGCTGCGGGCGCTGTCCCGCCCGCTCGGCAGCGATGTGGCCTACTTCCTTTGCGCCGGCGACGGGCCGCCCGCGCCCGCGCTGGTCAGCGGCTTCGGCGCCATCATCGAGCCCGCGGCCGCGGCCAGCGGGACCGTCCACCTCGTGCTCCCGCCGTTCGGCTGCCAGACGCCGGCGGTCTACAAGGCGTTCGACACCCTGGCACCACGCCCGTTCATGGAAGACGCGGCTCGGGCGCTCTCGATCACCGGCGGCGCGCCGAGGGAGTGGGAGTCATCGCTCTTCAACGACCTGGGCCCGGCGGCGGAGGCCGTCGAGCCGCGGCTGGCGAACATGCGAAAGGCCATGGAGCGTGCCGGGCACCGCGTCCACATGACCGGCAGCGGCAGCACGTTGTTCACAGTCGGCGAGCGCGCGCCGGAGGCGTTCGGCGGGTGCGTGGTCGTGGCGACTCGACTTCGGGGATGATCCGGGCCCGCGACGGTGGGCCGTGCGGCTCTCGGTCGGAATGATCCGACATGGCGAAGCGGCTTCAACGTGCGTTCGTACGGACTTGGCGCGCCGGCGTCCACGGCGTGCGATGGCTGTTCCGCCAGGAGGCGGGCGTGCTCATCGCCGCGGCCGTCGTCGCGGCCATGTTCTGGGCGTTCGCGGAGATCGCCGACGAGGTGCTCGAAGGTGAGACGGACACGTTCGATCGGCGAGTCCTGCTGGCGCTGCGCAGCGGAGCGGATCCAAGCCGCCCGATCGGCCCCGGCTGGTTGGTCGTGGCCGCGGAGGAGTTGACCGCGCTGGGCAGCGCTTCGGTGCTGACGCTATTGACCGCGGCGGTCGTGGGCGGGCTGTGGCTCCGCGGCACCAGGCGAACCGCGCTGTTCGTGTTCATCGCCGTCGCTGGCGGCTCGCTGGTGAGCACCGGGCTCAAACTCGCGTTCGGGCAGGAGCGACCCGACGTGGTGCCGCACCTGACCCACTTCGCCACGCCCAGTTTCCCCAGCGGGCACGCGATGCTCGCGACGGTGGCGTACCTGACGCTGGGGGCGCTCGTCGCGGAGATCCAGCCCCGCGTCCGCCTGCGGGTCTACATCATCGGCGTGGCGGTCACGACGGCGGTTCTCGTCGGCGCGACGCGGGTGTACCTGGGCGTTCACACGCCGTCGGATGTGGCGGCGGGCTGGGTCGGCGGCGCGGGATGGGCCGCGGGCTGCTGGGGGGCTGCCCGGTGGCTCCGCCTGCGTCGGCTGGCGCGGTCGGAGTCTGGAGCGACGCCCGGGGCTTCGGGGGCTTAGCCGAGGTTCACATACGCCCGCAGCCCCTGCACGCCGCCCTCGCGTCCGAAGCCGGACTCCTTGAACCCGCCGAACGGCGAGCCCGGATCAAACTTGTTGTACGTGTTGAGCCACACGACGCCGGCCTTGAGACGGCGCGCGATCTCGAAGATCTTGGAGCCCTTGTCGGTCCAGACGCCGGCGGCCAGGCCATACGGCGTTGAGTTGGCCCGCGTGATCGCCTCCTCCGGCGTGCGGAACGACATGACGGCCAGCACCGGCCCAAAGATCTCCTCGCGGGCCACGGCGTGGCTGGGCTGCACGCCCTCGAACACGCACGGGCGGCACCAGTAGCCCCGATCGGGAAGGCCGCGGCGCCATGAAGGTGTTTCATCCTTGTGTTTCGCTGCACCGTTCCGCGACGGCCGCGCCGCCCCATTCCTTCTCCCTTCGTCGCTGCGTCGCTCCGTCGCTCCGTCGCTTCCAACGCCACACACCCGCAGCGCGGCCCCTTCATCGACGCCCGCCCGCAGGTACCGCTCGATCGTGTCGAGCTGGGCACGCGAGTTGATCGCGCCGACGTCGGTGTTCTTGTCCATCGGGTCGCCGACGCGGAGGGTGGCCAGTCGCCGGCGCAGGCGCTTGGTGACCTCGCCGAGCACGGACTCCTGCACGAACAGGCGCGAACCGGCGCAGCAGACGTGCCCCTGGTTGAAGTAGATGCCCTGGACGATGCCCTCGATGGCCTGGTCGAGGCTGGCGTCCTCGAAGATGATGTTGGGGCTCTTGCCGCCGAGTTCGAGGGTGAGGCGCTTGGTGGTAGACCGGCTCTCCGAGCCGGGTTCGGGGCGGGTGGACCGGCTCTCCGAGCCGGTTTCGGGGCGAAGCCCCGAGTGAGCGTCCCCGGCCACTCGCTCGCCGCTGCGCGGCGAAACCGGCTCGGAGAGCCGGTCTACCTGCCGGGCCACCTGCTTCGCGATCCGCTTGCCCACCTCCGTCGACCCCGTGAACGCGATCTTGTCGACTCCCGGGTGCTCGACGAGCGCCGCCCCTGTCTCGCCCGCGCCCGTCACGATGTTCACGACGCCGCGCGGCAGGCCGACCTCCCGCATGATCTCCGCGAGGCGCAGGGCCGTGAGCGAGGTGGTCTCCGCGGGCTTGAGCACGCACGTGTTGCCGCAGGCCAGGGCCGGGGCGAGTTTCCACGCGGCCATCAGCAGCGGGAAGTTCCAGGGGATGATCTGACCGCACACGCCAACAGGCCCGACGCCGGGGCCGAAGACGTGGTGGAGTTTGTCGGCCCAGCCCGCGTGGTAGAAGAAGTGGGCCGCGGCCAATGGCACGTCCACATCGCGGCTCTCGCGGATGGGCTTGCCGCCGTCGAGCGTTTCGAGCACGGCCAGTTCGCGGGCCCGCTCCTGGATCCGGCGCGCGATGCGGTACAGGTACTTGGCCCGCTCCTTTGCGGGCAGCCCGGCCCAGGCGGGCAGGGCGTCGCGCGCGGCGGCGACGGCCGCGTCCACGTCCGCGCCGGTCGCCCGGGCGATCTCGCTCAGGGGCGCCTCGGTCGCGGGGTTGATGGTCGCAAAGTGCGCGCCCTCGCGCGGCTCGACGAACTCGCCGTTGATGAACAGGCGGTGCCGCGGGGCGATCTCGACCTTGGCCGACTCGGGGGCGGGGGCGTAGTCGGCGGCGAAGGCGAGGGCGTAGGGGGAGGGTGTTGGGGCGGCGTGCCTGCGCGGGGCGGCGTGGCCGTTGGCGGAGGCGGGGGAGGGGGCGGGTTTCGATGCGGAACCCGAGCCGCGGGCGGGCTTGTCGGATTTCTTGGTGCCGCGGGGCTTGGGTTGTGCGGCTTGGGCCTTGGCCATGGGGGAGTTTATGGGCCGACGGGTACGGCGAGTGGCGGGGGCGGTTTTGCGGGTCGAGGCGGGGCGTCGCGGCCGCACTCGGGGCACGTTGGCAGGCCAGCGAGGTCGTAGCCGCATTCACGGCAACGGCCGCGGCGAACGCGGCGACTTGATCGCCAGGACGTGAACGCGGCACCGACTCCGAACGAAACGACGCCCCAGAACAGACAGTTCCCCAGGACGCCGCCCCAGAGCGGGCGAAGCGGCACGCGCGAGTACGCGACACCGTACCGGCGCAGCCAACTCGTCCACCGGGGCGCGTCCACGCCCATGTCAAACGTGCTCGAGAGCAACTTCTTGGAACGGGCGTCGTAAACGCCCACAGTCTCAAAGCAGCGGAGCGGCCATCCGATCTGGAGCGCACCCGTCACCCACTCGTCCCAGTAGTGGGGCGGGATCGTCTCCGGGCCGTGCAGTTGCCAACTTGTCCGGCCGAAGCGGCGATCGGTGAATGCCTGATCGATGTTGTCACCCGCCAACAGCCAATGCGCCGGGAACGACCGCCGATGAGAGAGTTGATACTGCTGCGGGTAGGGCAGCAGGACGACGATCGCGAGCACCGTGAGAACGGTCACGGAGCCGCCGATGGCCAGATGCAGTAGCGAGCGGGCCACGATGGTCCGGAGGCGGCGATCGAAGCGAGTTGGCTGGCTGGCAGGCATCCAAGTTTGATAGACGCCCGGACTGCGGGCAAGTTCCGACGGTCCGGACAAGGGTACCAAGCCACAGACAGAATCGGCCCCGCCGGGCTCTCGCCCGGCGGGGCCGGCGTGCATCGCTTTGATCTGTGGGACGGGCGATGCCCGCTGCGTCCGGCTCGTCGCCGGTCCGGATCGGCGTCCGGGCGCGATCAGCCGGGGCCGATGGCCTCTTCAACCGCGTGGCGCACCGCGCCGACCGCGCGCTGCTGGGCCTGGCCGATCCGCTCGCGACCGGCGTGCCCGGCGCGGAGCACGAACTCGACCAGCTGCGGGTCGGCCTGCAGGCGCCGCAGGATCATGACCGCGTGCTGCACGGTCTCGGCGATCCGCCCGCGCCCGTCGTCGGCGGTCGACTGCAGGGCGTCGATGGCCCGCTTGCCGAACCGGAGGATGACCGGGTCCGGGGCCTGATTCGCGGCCAGGTCCTCGATCCGCTCCACAGCCCGGGCCGCCCCGGTGCGCAGGTGGGCCGACGTGTTCTCGGTGATCTCGCGGACCCGCTGGACGGCGGCCTCGGCGACCTCCTGGGCCGTCGGCTGGGCCAGGGCGGGAGCGGCGAACATGGCCGCGACGAGCCCGACGCCGATCCGCATCCACGAACGCATTGAGACAGCATTGCCAAACATGTTGGCCTCCTCGGAAATCCATGCACGCCCGGGACTTATGGATTGAGGCAGGGTCGCCCGGCCCGACGGACAACCCCGCACACGGCTCCACGCCGAGAGGCCAAACGCGGCGGGGCGGGGCATATTGCCGAGAACTTGGCGGGTTGCACGAGGCGTGCGGAGATTCCGTGAGTGGCACGCCCACGCGCAGCGCGGGCGTGGCGGACGAGCAGAGGAAGGGACCCGGGGCGGGGACGCCCCGGCTCGCGCCGACAAGGCGGGGCGGGGACGCCCGGGCTCGCGCGCTCGTACTGTGCCTCGGACTCAGCCCCGGAGGCCCGCGATGGAGGTGATGATCGGCATCATCGTGCTGTGCGTGGTGATCGGCGTGCCCGGCACGTTGCTGTGGTGGAGGATCGCCGACCAGTGGGCCGACGCCGAGCACAAGCGGTTCCCGGTGAAGAAGGCCAAGGTCGAGACGCCCGCGGGGCCAGAGCCGACGGTGGTGCAGATGCCGGGGGATGAGGCGGGGCGGTGAGCGACGGGCAAGACCGCTTGAACCCACCACACTTCCGAGGCATTCGATCGAGGGGGCGGGGCTTTCCAGCCCCGCTCGCAGCGGCGGGACGTGTGGCCTTGCCGACTGGTGCCCGGCGTCAAGGCGTGGAAACCGACCAACGCCGGGATGCCTGCGTTCGCTTCAACCTTGGCCGACCGACTCGATCGCCGGTACTTGGTGACGCCCAGCCGCACTCGGGCGGGCTGGAAAGCCCGCCCCCCTCGTTCGTCACTCCCTCCCCGCTCGCTCAGAACCGCTTGTGCGTCTCCCGCCCCTGCGGCCCCTTGACGCCCATGATCGCCCGGGCCACCGCCACATCGCCGGCCCGCGTGATCTTGATGTTCCGCACATCGCCCGGCACGATCACCACCCGCTCGCCGAGTCGCTCGACCAGCCCCGCATCGTCCGTGCTCGAGAGGTCTTCCTGCGCGTACGCGCGGCGGAGCAGCGACGCCTCGAACACCTGCGGCGTCTGGATCGCGAACAGGCCGCGCCGCTCAAGCGTCTCCCGCACGATCCGCGGGCGGGCCTTGGTCGGCGCGGCCCCCAGGATGGCCGCGAGCGGGTCGGCCTCCTCGTCCTCCTCCACCTCGTCGCCGCCCCGCTTGATCGTGTCCGAGACCTCGACGCCGGGCACGACCGCGTCGTGCCGGGCCGCGGCCTCGAAGACGCGCTCGATGACCTCCGCGGGCGTGCACGGGCGGGCCGCGTCGTGGACGGCGATGTGCGTCGCGTCGCCCGGCACTTCCGCGAGAGCCGCGGCGACGGTCTCGTAGCGGTGCGTCACCCCGCCGCGGCAGATGCGGGCGCCCAGCAGGCCCAGTTTGTCGGCGTGCCGGTCGCGGAAGGCGTTGTACGCGCCGTCCTCGTGCGGCCCGGCGACGACGATGGCCGCGACCATGTCGTGCTGGTTGAACAGTTCGACCGTGCGCTGCAGGACCGGGCGCCCGCCCAGGTCCTCGTCGAGCTTCGAGCGGACGCCCCCGAGCGAACCCGCGGACTCGGCGTAGCGCGTGCCGGCGCCGGCGGCGGGGAGGATCACGGCGATGCGGGACGTGTCGGGCATGGGCGATGGTATTGGGATACGGGTGGCACGCCCACGCCTCGCGCCGCAAGGCCGACCACACAGCCCTGAGCGCTCACGCGAGGCGCGGGCGTGGTGCCCCACGCGCGGCAGTCCGCCGAACCACGCCCGCGCTGCGCGTGGGCGTGCCACCCGGCGCGATCTCACGATCGCGGCTCTGTTGGGCCGCGACGCTCGATCATCGCGCGCCGATCGGCGTCGACGATCAGGCGCCCGGCGTCCTCGTACAGCAGCGGACCGTCGGCGATCTCGTACGACCAGTCATTGATCGCGTCGATCGCCCCGGCGAGCATGAGGCGGTTCTCGCGGGCCATGGCCTCGGCCGCTTCCAGCGGGATGGAGGGGCTCGACAGCAGGGCCGAGTAGAACGCGTGGTAGCGTCTCCCGAGGCCGTCGGGGCCGGTCGGTGCGGCAGGGGATTCGGGGGCTGAAGATGCGGTCGGAGTTGGCGCGAGGGGCGACGCAGGTGGCGGAACTTGTCCGTCGCGCTGCGTGGCCGGGGACGCGACCGTGGACGCCGGCGTCGCGCGAGTAGCCTCCGGCGGCGCCCCGTCCGCATCGTTGTCCGCGGCGTCTTCGGCGGCGTTGTCGGAGACTGAGTCCGCATCGCCATCATCGTCGTCCCCGCCGCGCATCGCCTCGGCCAGGATCGCGGACACCTCGCGCGTCTCGGCCATGATCCGCGCGATGGCGTCGCGGTCGAGACGCAGCGGCGGCGGGGCGGCGCCTGTTGCAACGCCGTCGCCGGCTCCACCCTTTGCACCCGCCGCGCCGTCGTCGGCTTCGGGAGCATCGCCGATTGTCAGTGTCGCAAGGTCCGCGTCCAGGTCCGCCGGCTCGAGCCCGAGCACCCGGTACGCCGACTTCAGCGCCCGGCTCTCGCTGTCATCGACGGTTCCATCGGAACCGGCGACCGCCACAAGCAAGCGTGCGACAGAGCGCCTCGTATCCTCCGGCAGCGCCGTCGCAAGCCGCCTGCCCACCGCCCGCACGCTCGACCCATCCGCCTTCAGCAGCACGAGCAGCGCGTCCAACCGCCGATGCTCGCCTTCGGACAGGTCGAACGCCCGCTCGATCTCCTGCGCGATCGGCGCCAGTTCCTGCGCATCCGCGGCCCCATCGGCGAGCGCCACCGCTGCTCCCAGACGCAGGACGCACGACGCGGCCAGATATCGCGCGGCCCCCTCCTCGCTCGGTGACCCCTCGCCTTCACCGCCGCCGGCGTCGCCCGCCGATGCTCCCATCAGCACGACCCGCTCGTCGCGCTTGTACGACCCGCCCGCGAGCCGCGCGTCCGGCTCAAGCCCCATGCCGGCTTCCCCCACCGCCGTCGCGAGCGCCCGCGACTGCGTCGGCGTGAGGCGAGCCCGGTCGCCTATCTCCATCCGCACCGCCTCGACGACATCGCCGATCGAGACGATCGCGTGCCCGGCGTCGTCCGCGTGCGCCGCCGCCAGATCGGCGAGCGCCGCGGCGAACGGGCTGTCCATCGTCGCCCGCAGGTCCGCCGGCATCGCCTCCCACTGCGCCTGCGTCATCTCGGCCGTGTCGGGCACGCCCTCGCCAGCCGCGGCCCGGGCCAGGCCGCGCAGGTCCTCGATGCACGCGTTCCACAACTCGACAAGCCACTTGAACTGGCTCGCCAGCCCGAGCGGGTCGGGCACGCCGGCTTCGACCGGCGCGAGCGTGCGGTTGGCGGGGCGATACGACAACGTGCGTGGGCGCCTGGCCGTCCGCAGCGCCAAGCCTTTCGGGTGCCTTTCGGTGAATCTCGACTCGAAAAGCGCATCGAACTGCTCGGCCACCCGCGTGACCACCACGCTCCGCCGCGCCCCCGGCAACTGCTCGGACAGCACGCGGGCCATCCACGCGGGCAACCGCCCGCCCTCGGCGTCGGTCGCGCCGGGGCCGCGCCGGAAGAACCACGCCAGCCCGCTCGCCAGCGCCTCATCGTTCCACGACATCGTGCGCCCGCTCAGCACACGAAGGTCACGCTCGGCGAAGGCGTCGGGACGCAGCGCGACGAGCGTCCAAAGAAAAGCCCCGCTCTGTCGCTGGAACGATGTCCACCGGCGTGCGTCCGGATCGTGCTTCGCTCCGCCGCGCTCAGCACCGCCGTCGCCGCCCGGGAAACCGGAAGCGAGCCTGGCCGCAACCAGATCGCGCACGCGGCACACCTCACGTACGACCAGCCCCAGATCCTGCCCATCGGCGAGCGCCCGACGCTCCAGCCCCATGAAGTGCAGGTGCACAACCCCCGGGTCGCTCGCCAGCGACGCACGCCCCGACGCCAGCCAAGTCAGATACGCCCATCGCTGCGCCGGCCCGCACGCCGCGTACGAGCCCCAGTCGGCCAGCGGCTTCGCGGCACTCCGCCGATCGACCTCCAGCGATCCGATGACCTCGCTCGGATCGAGCGCCTTGCCCGAGGCCCGCCGGTCCTTGGCGACATACGCCAGCGGCGCATCGAGCCGCAGTTCGTGGAGGCGGAGCGTCGCGTCCGGGCCGTGCCAGACCATCTCGGGCCGGGGCTGCATCGCCGCGAGCACTCGCTGAAGCGTCGCGGCCCGCGACGAGCCAGAACGAGTTGAGCCGCGCGACGAGCCAGAGGAGCGCGAAGCCCGCGGTCGCTGGGCGGTGTTTCGGGTCAATCGGCCCGAGCCCCGGCTCGAGCGCCCGCGCGACGCGCCCGTCAATGGCCCAGCCAGCCGCTGCACCCGGCGCGTCACCCGATCCGCCACGCGCACGATCGCCAGCACCACGCCGCCGATCACTATCAGCGCGGCGAGCACGAGCAACAGCAGGATGACCCACCCGGACGGCATCGGACCAGCGTATCCGACGCCCATTGCCCGGTCGCAACCACCGCAACCGCGGGCTTGCGCCGCGCGGCTCGTGAAGATCACGGCCCGCACCCGCCGCCTCAAACCTCGCGCACAACCCGCCCCGGCAGCAACGCCCCCAGCACCGCGCACACCACCAGCAGCCCCGCCGTCGCCAGGAACGCGACGCCCAGCCCCGCCCGCGCCTCGATCCACTCGGCCAGCATCGGCCCGACGAACGCCAGCCCCCACGCCCCGCCCATCATCATGCCCGATGCCAGCGCCGTCCGGTGCGGCAGCAGACGCTGGGCCAGCGCGATCACGGTCGGCACCGTCCCGCCGAAGCCCATCCCCGCCAGCACCGCCAGCAGCAGCCCGACGCCGAGCATCGCGTTGTGCCCGAGGCCCAGCGAGTCGACCCCCGACATCGCCGCGATGCACGCCGCCCCCAGCAGCGGCACCGCGACCAGCGACGCCTTCTCGTGGCGGGCCCGCAGCAACCACCCCGCGGCCAGCCCGGCCGCGCCCATCCCGAACTGCATCGCCGCCTGGAACGTCCCGTTGACCGCCGAGGCCCGCAGCGCCACCTCACCCGCCAGTTGCTCGACGCCCGCGTGCTCGGCGGCCCGCGTCTCGATCCACCGCACGAACAGATAGACCAGCGCCATGTTCGTCGTGAACCGCGTCACGTTCGAGGCATACAGCAGCCACACCGCCCGCCAGCGCAAGCGCCGGACTTCGGGCGAGAGCGAGCGATGGTGATCATGGGCCCCGTCGTGCCGGTGCGGGGCCGCGTGGATCGCCTTGGCCAGCAGCAGGGCCACGAGCAGACCCGGCACGACGAGCACGCACATCCACTGCAGGCCCAGACCGATCACGCCGTCGCCCTCGCCCCCCGCCAGGCGCCCGGCCCACCGCACGAACTGGGGCGAGGCCACGTTTCCCGCCATCCCCCCGATCATCCCTGCCAGAAAGAACAGCGACACGCCCAGCGAGCGCCGCGAGCCGGAGACCTGCCCCATCACTGCCGCCGCCGGCGGGTGGAACGCCCCGACGCCCATCGTCCCGACGCCCGCAATAAGCATCAGCGACCAGAACCCCTGGGCCAGCCCGACGACGCTGCACGCCCCGGCCGCCACGCCAAGCCCGATCGTCGCGATCACCCGCGTGTTCAGGCGGTCGCCGATCCACGCCACCAGCGGCTGGATGAAGCCCGAGGTGATCGAGCCCATCCCCAGCACCATCGCCTTCTCGGCGTTGTCCAGCGACAGGCGGGCCGCCAGCAACGGCAGCAGGGCCACGATGATGAACGAGTAATAGTCGACGACGATGTGCGCGCCGATGATCGTGCCCAGAATCCGGGGGCGGCCCACCGCCCGCGCCGGAACCACGTCCGCACCGATCGGCGTAACAACCCCCCCTGTCTGGGTGGCTGCGGGGCTCGGGCTGGGCACACTCGTCATCAGATCGCTCGGGCGGGGCTGAGTTTTATCCCGCCCGAGCGGCAAAGGCGATGTCGGGGACACCCCATGACAGGTGCCCAACCCCCGGCGGCGACGCAGGAACGCCCTTCACGGAACTCTCGCGCGAATCCGTGTCCCAAATCCTTGGCAGGGGTCACTTTCCATCGACAGCCAACAGCCCGCCGGATAGACTGTGAAACTGGGAAAGCCCGGGGCGGGAGCCACCGTCCCACGATTTCGCCGATCGGTTCGGCGTCCGGTGCGTAAGGAGAAGCACCGATCGGCGACTTCCCGCACGGAGGGGGTTGTGCCGGGGTCTGCAATCGCGAGGGTGCGATCGGACATCCGGCGCAGGATCGGACTCGAAAGTCGTTCGTAAGAAGAGGAGACCGAGACCCATGAGCAAGACTTCGATCGCCCTGCTTGCCGCCGCCGTCGCCGGGGGGCTGACCAGCCTCGCCGCGGCCCAGGCCAACGGCTCGTACGTGTTCACCGGTGACAGCACCGGGAGCACCAACGCCAACCGCGTGTTCCACCTGCCAACCGGGGCCGCCTCCCCGACCATCGTCAACGACTTCGGGTCGTCGGCGTGGCTGCGGGGCATCGCGGTCGGCGGGAACAACCGCCTGTTCGTCGGCAACGGGCCCTTCCCGGTCATGCAGCCGGTCAACACCACCACCATGATGTACACGGTGGACAACTGGTTCGGCATGGCCCCGACCGTCGCCCCCCTCCAGAACGGCGACCCGATCCAGCTCCCCAACCAGCACATCTTCCACGCGCCGTACAACGGCCTCATCACCGTCAACAACCCCGGCTCGCAGACCCCCCTGCCCAACCGCTCCGAGGGCATCTACCACATCAACGCCAACACCGGCGCCACCACCCTCATGTTCGCCGAGCCGCCTCCCGGCACGGCCCTGCCCTACTACAACGCGGGCGGCGCCGTCACCGACTGGGACAACAACGCCGACACGTTCTTCGTGACCGCGGTCTCCGGCTCGCCGACCCTCGAGCCGCCCGGCGGCACCCCCGGCCAGCGGGCCTCCTCGCTGCACCGCCTGGACGTGAACCCCGCCACCCTGGCCGCGACCGAGACGCTCATCCTCGACCTGGGCAACACCGCCCAGACCGGGTTCAGCAAGCCGATCGGGCGGGCCAACGGCATCGCCAACGTCGGCGACTCGCTGTTCATCGCCACCTTCGACTTCGAGGACGCGGTCGGCCGCGTCTTCCGCGCCGACCTGACACCCGGCGGCACGGTCGGATCCTTCGCGCTCGTGCTCGACAACCTGCCGTTCGTCAACGACATCGTCTACAACCCCTACAACGGCAAGCTGGCCCTGTCCGATCGCAGCGCCACCCCCGGCATCTGGGAGTTCAACCCCAACGGCACGGGCCTGACCAAGATCCTCGACGACGGCACCCGCCCCGACCGCCTCGCGGTCATCCCGGCCCCCAGCGCGTTCGCGTTGCTCGGCCTGGGCACGCTGGTCGCCGCGCGTCGGCGCCGGTGAGTTGGAACCAGATCAGGGATCTGCGATCTCGAGTCTGAAATCTCAAAGCTGAGATCTGCAATCTGAGCACACCATCCGCGCCCCCGCCGATCTTGGCGGGGGCGTTTGCATTCCGATGCGAGACCGCGTTGAGAGCCGATTGCGCGAGCGATCGAGTCCCCGCTTGTGCGCTCTTGATCGCTCGCGCGATCGGCTCCACCGTCACGCCCGAGCCCGAGCGATGACTGGGATCAAACCGCCCCGTGCTCGCGCATCCACGCCCACTGCCTCGCCAGCCCCTCCTCGACGCTCGTCGTCGGGCGGTAGCCGAGTTCGGCCGTGCTGCGGGCCAGGTCGGCCCACGTCCGTTCCACGTCGCCGGCCTGCATCGGGCGCCGCTCGACGATGGGTGTCTTCCCGACAGTCGCGCCCACCGCCTCGATCAGGCCAGCCAGCGAGATCGGGTGGTTTCCGCCCAGGTTCCAGACGCGGTAGCCGTGGGCCGGGATGCGGTCGTACGCGGCGATCACGCCCGCGACGATGTCGTCGATGAACGTGTAATCGCGGCTCGTCGAGCCGTCGCCGAACATCTCGATCGACTCGCCCGCGCCGACTCTCGCCAGGAACTTGCGGATGGCCAGGTCGGGCCGCTGGCGCGGGCCGAAGACCGTGAAGAAGCGGAGCATGGCCGTGGGCATCTTCGTCAGGTGCCAGTGCGTGTGCCCCATCAGTTCGTTGGCCCGCTTGGTCGCGGCGTACGGGCTAATGGGGTGCTCGACCGCGTCATCCTCGGCGAACGGCGTCTTGGGGTTGTTGCCGTAGACCGACGACGACGAGGCGATGACCAGTCGCGAACAGCCGGACTTGCGGGCGGCCTCCATGACCGAGGCGGTGCCGGTGAGGTTGACGTGGGCATAGCCGGTCGGGTCGGCGATGCTGGGGCGGACGCCCGCGCGGGCCGCGATGTGGATGATGCCCTCGGGGCGGGCGCGCTCGCACAGGGCGGCGAGCATGGGGGCGTCGGTGATGTCGCCCTCGACGAACTCGAACGCCGCGGCCTTGGGGTGGGCCGCGATCTCGCGCAGGTTGGCTTCCTTGAACGCGCGCGGATAGAAGGGATCGAAGTTGTCGAGGCCGATGATGCGCTCGCCGCGCGCCAGCAGGGCCTCGGCCAGATGCGAGCCGATGAAGCCGGCGGCGCCGGTGATGAGGATGGGCTTGTCGGGCATCGGCTCGCTCCGCGGCGCGACAGTCGCGCGACACGCAGCGTAGTCGCACGACCCGCGGCGATGGCAAGCAACACCCCTCGCGTGCCGCCCACGGTGTCAACGCATCGATCGCGCCCACGCATGTGCGTGTTTGGTTGCACCCACCACGTCGAGCAAGGGTGGCGTTGGGGCGAGCCGTGCCCCGGGGTTGGACCCCACGAGTCCAGAGCGCGGGCGGGGGACTTGAATGCCCCGCGAATCCACGCCCCAAGAACAAAGCAGGGCACTATCCGTGGACAGTGCCCCGCTGGAGGAGAGAGAGATCAGGGAATGATACGGGCTTATCGGGCGGGAGGATCGCGCAGAAACGGGGTTTCCACCGGAAAATGTGAAGATTGGCCCAAAGTTCGCTTCCGAGGCCGAATCTGGGGCTCCCGACAATCTCGCAAATTCCACGCTGGTGTTCCCCAGGATATCCACAGTTGCGACCGATCGGGCCGGAATCTCCCCTATCAAGGGTGGTCCACCGGTATCCGGGGGGTGGCGACCCAAAGAACCACGCCCCGCGCCGACGGTGCCGGCGCGGGGCGTGGGATGCAGGCTTGGCTGGCCGGGGGTCACTGTGGAAGCGGCGGGTTGGCCGGGCGCGGCGGGGGGACGTCGATCTGGTCCATCGTCGGGGGCGGCGGGGCCGAGGGGCGGCGGCCGCCGGCTTGGCCGGGGCGGGCCTGCGGTGCGCCGCTGAGGCGGTCGCCCATGCGGGCCTCGAGCATCTGGAGCAGGCGTTCCTGCTGCTCGGGCGTGAGGCGGTCGATCAGGCGGTGGAGGCGCTCGGCGGCGGAGCCGGGCGCGGGCTGCGGGGCCGCCGCGTCGGGGGCCGCGAGGGGGCGGGCGGCCTGGCGCGACGGGGGGCGCTGGGCGTTCTCGGCGCGGAGGCGGCCGGCCATTTCTTCGACGTACATCTCGCCGCGCTGGGCCTCGGCGCGCTGGCGGCCCTCTTCGAGGCGCTCGTGGACGAACGCCTGCTGCGGCTCGGTCAGGACGTTCCACGCCTGGGTCTGGGCCTCGAGGACGGAAGGCCCGGCGTTGCGGATCTCGCGGAGGCGCTCGGCGGCGGCGCGCTGCTCCGGGGTTGCATTCTCGGAGAGGCGCTGGCGGACGGCCTGCTCGGGGCGCGGGCCTCGGGAACCGGCGTCGCGCTCGGCAGCGGCGGGGTCGCGCGGGCCGCGGGCCGCGGCTCCGGCGCGGCGCTCGGCAAGGGCGAGGCGATCGACGGCGTTGCGCTCGGCCCCGGCGATCTGGTCGGGCGAGAAGCCGAGGATTCGGCCGAGCGATTCAGCCTCGTCGCGGTGGGCGGCCATGTGCTCACGCATCGCGCGGCCGTGCTCGCGGACGATCTCGGCGAAGGCCTCGCGCTGCTGGGGCGTGAGGGCGAGGTTGTCGGGCGTTTCCGGGGCGTTCAGGGCGCGGATGGCGCCGAGAAACTCGCCCATCGGAACTTCGCGGTTGAGGAAGCGGGCCTGGGGGGCGGCGGCGCCGGATTCCATGGAGAAGGTGCGGGCGGTGCCGGGGATGGTGGAGTCTTCGACCGCGGGGCCGCGGAGGACGGGGGGTTCGGGGGCGCGATCGGGGCGGGGCGCGCGGGGCTGGGCGAGGGCGGCGGTGGCGATCGCGGCGAGGCCTGCGATCGCGGTGAGCGTGCTGAAGGTGCGTGCGGGCATTGGGAACTCCGTCGGGGTGAGCCCGAGAATACGGGCGATGGTGCGGGCGTCTGATCGGCCCGGGTGCGGCTCGGTGTGAGCCGTGATGATGGAGTAACGCGGGATGGGGAGTGGGATTGCAGAGGGGGAAGGGGCGGAGGGGCAGAGGGGCGAAGGGGCGAGAGCATGCGGGGCGTTGTGGCGGATGTGGGGTGGGGGACGCTGATTCCAGATCGCGGATTGCGGATCGCGGATCTCAGATTGCAGATTTCAGAGTTCAGAGTGCAGCGTTCAGACTCCGGAGTTCGGGCTGTGGGCCGCGGCTTCGGCGCGGGCTGGTCTGGGGCGGGTTCGGGTTCGTAGCATGGTCCCGGCAAGTCTGGAGGCGGCATGACGCTGGACAAGGAACTGATCACGCGGGCGATGCGGCGGGTGGAGACGCGCGTGGGTCCTGTGGACCTGGTCGCGAGCGGGGTGTTCGTGTGGGCGTCGGCGTGCGACGGGTTCGTGAGCGTGAAGTTGAACGTGGCGGAGGATGAGGATGGGGCCGGGGCGGACGATGGCTCGGTCAAGGCGATGCGGCAGGAGTTGGCGGCGGGTGTGGAGCGGGCGATCCGGGCGACGGCGGATGGCGAGGGCGCGGTGCTGCGGTCGCTGATCGTGCAGTTCGTGAGCAAGGCCGGGGTTGTGGTGGAGGCGGTGAAGTTTGATGGGGAGGTTGGGGAGGCGAAGGGTGCGGGGGGGGCGGTGGCGTCTGTTGCCGGCTCGGCCGGCGCCACGGGACGCAGTCCTGTGCCACCGCGATCACAGGGCGGCGATGGGCATCGGCCGATCCGGGGGCTGGATGCACCCGGGCAGCAGGCGGCGGCGCCGAGCGGGCTGGCCGGGGTGGGGCACATCATCGCGGTGGGGGCCGGCAAGGGGGGAGTGGGCAAGAGCACGGTGGCGGTGAACCTGGCGGTGGGGCTGGCGCGGCGTGGGCACGCGGTGGGCCTGCTCGACGGCGATATCTATGGCCCGTCGCTGCCGACGATGCTGGGGCTTGGCAGCCTGGATCAGATCGTGCACGGCGGGCGGCTGCAGCCGTTCGCGGTGCACGGGATCAAGGCGGTGACGATCGGGAAGATGGTGGACCCTGAGAAGCCGCTGATCTGGCGTGGGCCGATGGCGCACGGGGCATTCAAGCAACTCACCGAGCAGACGTCGTGGGGGGAACTCGATTACCTGATCGTGGACCTGCCGCCGGGGACGGGGGATGTGGCGCTGACGATGGCGCAGACGCTGCGGCTGACGGGGGCGGTGGTGGTGTGCACGCCGCAGCGGGTGGCGCAGGACGACGCGGTGCGTGCGGCCCGGATGTTCCAGCAACTGGGGATCGAGGTGCTGGGCGTGGTCGAGAACATGTCGTACTTCGTCGGCGACGACGGGAAGGAGTACGACATCTTCGGGCGGGGCGGGGCCGAGCACATGGCCCAGCGCCTTGGCGTGCCGTACCTGGGGGGGATCCCGATCACGATGAGCCTGCGAGCCAACTCGGACTCGGGCGATCCGACGGAGAACTTCGAGGGCGCTGCCCGGGGCGGCAAGCGGGCCCGGAGCGATGAACTGCTGGCGCGGAGCCTGGAGGAGATGGTCGATGCGCTGCTGGGGCAGGTGTCGCTGGCGGCGCTGCGGCGTGGTGCGGCGACGCCGACGTTGAAGATCAGTTGAGGGAGCGTTGGGAGTGCCTGGTTGTTGGACCGGGGCGGGGACGCCCCGGCTCGCGCGGTTGGGATTGTTTGGACCGGGGCGGGGACGCCCCGGCTCGCGCGATTGGGATTGTTTGGACCGGGGCGGGGACGCCCCGGCTCGCGCGGTTGGGGTTGTTTGGACCGGGGCGGGGACGCCCCGGCTCGCGCGATTGGGCTGTTGAGTGCGCGTTGCTCAGCGGACCGGCTCGACGCGGGCGGTGCCGCGGAGGCGGGGGTGGTTGCGGGCGGGGGACTCGTCGTAGGTGAAGATGAAGCGCTGGGGGTCGAAGTTGAGCAGGAGCAGGTCGGTGGGCTCGGGGTCGGGGCGGCGGTCCGGGGTGAAGTCGCTGGCGTAGCGGGCGGCTGTGGAGAGGCGGACGCCGTCGAGCCAGCCGGTGAAGGGTGAGGTCATCTGGCCCTGGGCGTTGACGTCGGCGCCGATCATGAGGGGGAAGTTGTTGGTGGTGCGTCGTCCCTCGCGGACGCCGCTGGCGACGAGATGGCCGTTGACGTAGAGGCGGGCCTCGCGGCCGTCGTAGACGCCGGCGACGTGGTGCCACTGGGCGGTGGGCAGGGGATCCTGGGCGCGGACGTCGAGGTAGGCCCCGTCGATGTGGACGGAGAAGTTGGCGATGCCGCCCGAGACGAAGATGCCGTACTCGCTGTTCTCGGTCTTGGCGAGCAGGCCGGTGCGTGGGGCGAACGAGTCGGCGTTGAGCCATCCCTCGATGGTGAGGGCCTGGCCAGCGCTTGAGGGCGGGGAGGCGCGGCGGGCGTCGATCTCGATCCACGCGTTGCCGTCGAGGCGGAGGGCGTGCTCGGGCGCGCCGGCGACGGCGGCGGGCTCGGGGAGATTGACGCGGATGGGGATGTCGGTGGTGGTCTCGGGGATCTGGTAGCGGAAGCCCTGGGCGAGGTATTCCTGCTGGAGGGTCAGCGTCGGGAGGCGGAGGTCGGCGTCGGCGGTGTTCTCGTTGCGGTGGACGGCGAAGGTGAACTCGCGCTCGCCGCCGGGGCGGATGGTGGCGTGGTTGTGGTCGGGGGTGATGTGCCAGCGGCTGTCGCCCGAGTCGGGCATGACGGTGACGTCGATGGGGCGTGAGGCGGTGTTGCGGATGGTGGCGCGGAGATCGCCGCTGACCGCGCCGCTCTCGGACATCTCAAGAACCGAGGCGAACACGGGCGGCGTGTTGCGGAGCCGGTCGCACTCGTTGGCCATTTCCGCCGTGATCTCGCGGACGTCCATGACCTCGCCGACGGGGATGGCGGCCAGGGCGATCTGGTTGTCGCGAACGGTGACGACGTGGATCTGGTGGAGCCAGCCGGTGTCGGGGACGTTGCCGCTCTGCCCGCCGCCGACGGTGGCGAGGGTGACGTACTCGATGCCGTCGCGCGGGTCGTAGCGCATGCGGTGGATGTGCCCGGCGAAGACGGCGCGGACGTTTCCGGCCGAGACGAGCAGCTGGTGGACGCGGTCCCAGTGGTCGGCGTACTGGCCGCCGATCCAGCGGGGGTGGTGGAGGAACACGAAGACGTGGCGTGCGTCCTTGGCACGCTCGAGGACGGTGGCGAGCCAGTTGAACTGGTCCTCGCTCATGCGGTGGTTCTCGGGGCGGTTGAAGTTCCGCTCGCCGGTCTCGGGGTTGGCCTCGTCGGAGTAGAGTGCGATGAACCAGCAGTCCTTGTGCTCGAAGGCGTACCAGAGCGGGCCGAAGTGCATCTCGTAGCGGCCCTCGTGCTCCTCGTCGGGGCGGTTGGGGCCGCGCCAGTAGATGTCGTGGTTGCCCGCGACGGGGAACCAGGGGCAGAGGAGGTTGGACATGATGCCCTTGAACTCGTGCATCTGCTCCATCCACTCGTTGGTCTGGTTGTAGCCGTTGATGAGGTCGCCGACGGTCATGACCAGGTCGGGTTCGAGGAGGTTGGTGTCGCGGACGGCGTCGGCCAGGACGGAGACGCCATCGACGGGGCCGCCGGTGCGGTCGCCGAAGACGACGAATGTGAAGGCGTCCTGCTCGGTGGGCAGAACGAGGGGCGCGCCGTCGCGGTTGGTGGTGAAGCGTGTGCCGTCGGCGGCGACGGTCTCGTGGGGCTGGTTGTGGCGGTGGAGGTGGCGGGTGTGCCCGATGTTGTCGCTGGGCGTGTCCTGGGCTTGGGCCGGGGCGGCGAGGGTGAGCAGGGCCAGGGCGGCCGACAGGAGCGTGGGGCGGGCGGTGGCGTTCATGGGCACAGGCTAGCGGCGGGGCCGGGCGGGGTGTGTTGCCTTGGCGCGAAGAGTTCGGGAGCGGGGGGCGATGGGCGGGGCGGGGTGCCGGGGCTTCGGATGGCGGGCCGAGGTCCGTACACTGGCGGGTGATGCAAGTTCGGGTGCTGCTGTTCGGGGACGAGGCGCGGAAGGCGGGGGCCGAGCACGTCGTGGTCGAACTGCGCGACGGCGCGGTCGCGGCGGACGTGCGGCCCGCGGTCGAGCGCGCGTGCCCGGCGCTGGCGGGCTCGATCGACCATGTGCGCGTTGCACGCAACTGCGCCTACGCGCGGGGCGACGAGGCGATCGGTCGGGGCGATGAACTCGCGCTGATCGGGTTGGTGTCGGGCGGATGAGCGGGGACACGACCAGCGCGGGGCGGGTCGAGGTCCGGATCGTTGATGGGGCGATCGGGGCGGAGGCGTTGCCGGCGGTCGGGCCGGGCGATGGGGCCGTGCTGGTGTTCGAGGGCGTGGTGCGCGGGACGGAGGACGGGCGCTCGATCGAGGGGCTCGTGTACGCGGCGTATGAGCCGATGGCCCAGCGGCAACTGGAGGCCATCGCCACGGGGCTGCTCGATTCGCTGGAGATCACGTCGGTGCGAGTGGTGCACAGCCGGGGCCTGGTGCCGGTCGGCGGGGTTTCGCTGCGGTGCGTGGTGACGGCGCCGCACCGGCGTGCGGCGCTGGAGGCGATGGACCGGCTGATCGACGGGCTGAAGCGCGACGTGCCGATCTGGAAGTCCGTGCGTTGAGCGCCCGAGCGTGGGTGTCGCGCGTCGCGTCGGGGCCGTTTCGAGCAAGTCCCGGCGTGCGGCCGCGAGAGTCAGTGCTTTTGCCTATTCCGCCAAACCAGGGGGGATTCGGGCATCGCACAACCGATAGCATCGACGTGCCTGCGCGTCCGGGCGTGCCAGGGAGTCGAGCCAATGCGCAGTGGGTCACACCGCACAGAGCGTGGCGGCGGGTCGGGCGTTTCGCCCGCGGGGGCGTACTGCGTCGATCGTTTCCTGGTGACCGCCCTGACCGTGCCGGCGTGCGTGATCGACGCGGGCGGCGTGCTTGTTGAGGTCAACGAGGCGATGCTGCAGTGGGAGGGCTGCTCGCCGGGCGAGATGATCGGGCGGCATGTCGGCGAGTTTGCGCCGCCGGCGCGGGCCAGGGAACTCGGCCAGATCAGCGACGCGACGATCGGCGACGGCGAGCCGCGCGCGACCGCCGGGATGTACCGCGGCCACTGGGTGCGGATGAGGTACTACCGGGGTGAGGCGCCGGGGGACGGAACGCAGGTGTGCATCGTGGCGCTGGACCCGTGGCGATCCGACGCGCTCGAGGACGGGACCGGCGAGGCGGTGGTGGAATCGCGGCACCACGATCTGGCGGACCTGGCGGCGCTGTCGACCCGCGAGGGCGAGGTGCTGTGGCACCTGGGGCGGGGCAAGTCGCTGCCGCGGATCGCGTCGGAACTGTTCCGCAGCGTAAAGACGATGGAGGCGCACGTGCGCTCGATCGGCGTGAAACTCGGCCTGCGCGGGCGGGTGGCGATGATCTCGCTGGTGCAGGACCGGGGGCTCTCGCACATGACGCTGGAGCAGGTCAAGCGGGTGTTCGGCAGCGGCGATCGTTCGGCGACGTGACGCGCGACGCGGCGTGCCAAGGCCACGACCGGCACCGCCGAGTCGTGTGGCAGGCTACACCTTCCGATCGAGCAGGCGATACCCGACGGCCTCGGCGACGTGCGGGAGCGTGATGGTGTCCGCGCCGTCGAGGTCGGCGATAGTGCGTGAGACGCGCCTAATCTTGTCGTAGGCGCGGGCGGAGAGGCCCAGTTCCGTCATGGCCTGGCCCAGGAATCCCTGGGCGTGCGGGTCGAACGTGGCGATGGTGTCGAGTTGCTTGCCGGACAGACGGGCGTTGGGCAGGGCGGCGCCCTGGCGCTGGCGCTGGCGGGCGCGAGCGTTGCCGGCCTGCTCGCGCATCTGCGTGCTGCTGGTTCCGGTGGGGGCGGAGCGCAACTGGTTCCACGCGACGGCCGGGGCCTCGACGTGCATGTCGATGCGATCCAGCAGCGGGCCGCTGAGTTTGGCCAGGTAGCGGTCCATGGAGCGTCGGCCGAACTCGCCCACGGGCATGTCGCCCTTGGGCGTGGGGTTCATGGCGGCCACGAGCATGAACGAGGCGGGGAAGCGGACAGTGGCCTGGGCCCGGGCGATGGTGACGACGTGGTCCTCCATGGGCTGGCGGAGGGTCTCGAGCACATCGCGCGGGAACTCGGGCAGTTCGTCCAGGAACAGGATGCCGCGGTGGGCCAGCGAGATCTCGCCGGGGCGCGGGATGATGCCGCCGCCGACGATCGCGGCGGATGAGGCCGTGTGGTGGGGGGTGCGGACGGGGCGCGAGGTGATGAGGCCCTGGCCCGGCTCGAGCAGGCCGGCGGCGGAGTAGATTCGGGTGATCTCGATGGCCTCCTCGGGCTCCAGCGGCGGGAGCACGCCGGGCAGGGCCTTGGCCATCATGGTTTTGCCCGTGCCCGCGGGGCCGAGCATGAGGATGTTGTGCCCGCCGGCGGCGGCGATGATCAGGGCACGCTTGACGGACTCCTGGCCGCGGACCTCGGCGAAGTCGACGGGAGCCGAGGCGTTGCGCAGGAGCGAGGCGATGTCGGGGGCGGGCGTGGGCGTCGGGTCGATCTCGCCGTTGAGCAGGCCGACGACCTCCGAGAGCGTGCGGACGCCGAGCACGTCGATGCCCTGGACGACGGCGCACTCCGCGGCGTTGTCGGCCGGGACGATGACGCCGTCGAGCCCGCGCTGCTTGGCCATGGCGGCCAGGGCGATGCCGCCGGCGATGGGGCGGACGCGTCCGTCGAGGGCGAGTTCGCCGGCCATGGCGTAGCGGCGCAGGTCGAGCCCCTGGCCGGCGGAGGCCATGCCGTCCGGGCCGGTGGCCGCGGCGATCACGCCCTGGACCACCAGCAGGCCGACGGCGATGGGCAGGTCGTAGGTGGGGCCTTCCTTGCGGACGTCGGCGGGTGCAAGGTTGATGACGATGCGCCCGTGTGGATAGGGATAGCCGGCGTTGCCGATCGCCGAGCGGACGCGTTCGAGGGCCTCCTTCACGGCGGCGTCTGGCAGGCCGACGATGGTCTCGCGGAGGATGCCGGCGGTGTCGAGATCGACCTCGACCTCGCAGGGGACGGCGTCGATGCCGGAGAGCGTGGAAGATTGGACCCGCGCGAGCATGGCGAGAGCATACGAACAGAGGACGGACGGTGCGCGGGGGATGGCGACCCGTCAAGTCGGAGGTGACCTGAGTGCGACGTTCCTGGGCGGGTCCGATGCTTGTACCGTGGGCCGCGCGACGCGCGAGTGGCCGACTTCGGGGCGCCGATCGGCGGGATCGCGGGCACCACGCATCGCCGGTTGGATACGATTCGAGGCCTGCCGCGTTAGCTCAGTTGGTAGAGCAGCGGTTTTGTAAACCGCAGGTCGTCGGTTCGAGTCCGACACGCGGCTATCGTCGAAGTCCTGCTGAACGCGTCACTTACGCGTACCCGCCGGTGGACGGCGGTGCAGCTCAGAGGCGCCAGAATGTGGTAGCTACCACATTTTGGCCCGGAGATGCACCGTGGCCAAGCAGAAGATCCCTTCGTACCGACTCCACAAGGCCTGGGGCCTGGCCGTCGTCCGGCTCGACGGCAAGGACATCTACCTCGGCAAGCACGGCTCTCCCGAGAGCCGGGCCGAGTACGACCGTGTCATCGCCGAGTGGCTGACCAGCCGCCGGGCGGCCCTGCTGGCCGAGCCGGGTTCGGGCCCGCCTCCCGACCTGACCGTGGCCGAGCTGGTCGACGGGTTCTTCGAGTGGGCCGACGGGTACTACGTCAAGAACGGGCGGCCGACCAGCGAGATCAACGCGCTCAACGACGCGGTCCGGCCGCTCGTGAAGTTGTACGGGCTGACGAGGGCCGCCGACTTCGGGCCCCTGGCGCTCAACCCGCTCCGAAGCAGGCCAGGGAACTCGAGCACGAGCAACCCCTCGTCGGCCTGCACGGCGATGTGGGGGAACAACGACCGAGATACGCGGGACCGCGGGGCGTCTTCTCCGCCGGACAAGATTTGGTCGAGCTCGTTGACGACCATACCCAGGAAGCCGGGTCGGAACCCTGGCTCACCGGCCACAAGCTCGCTCGCCCGCGGTTCAACGGGCCACCCGGCGGCGTGGATCGCGGTGCCCGCCGACCTGACGAAGCCCGCGCCGGCCTCGGACGACAGGAATTCCTTCGCGAACGAGGTGCCTCGGAATGCCCGATCGATGAGCGTGCGCAGCTCCCAAGAGGTCAACCGGGCGATGTTCTCCAGGCCTTCGTCCTTTGCGATCTGGTACAGCAGCCGAGCGAACCGCGGAACGAGGTGCGTCGGCACACCCGCGTGAAGCCTGACTGGCCCGACGAACTGCCACGTGAAATCTGGAATTGGCCCGGCCCATGTCTGGATCGCGCGCCTGATGGACGGGCCCACTTGCTCGTGCCAGCCGCTGCTGGGGTCTGTCGGAAAAGCCCAGACCCGCCATGAACGGTTCGACAAGCCCCTGTGTGCAAACATGGTCCAAGCAGAACTCGACGGCCGCTCAAGCGGCCGCGAGCGACACGCCATCTCCCCAGGGCATGGCGGGCGCGAAGCTCGAGCATGAGCTGAGGGAGGGTCACCCCTTCCGGGAGCGGAACCTCGCACAGATACTCGCACTCTCGTTGGCGAGTACACAGCTCACTGACGACAAGTTCACATGCCCCGCGACTCGACAATGACAGGCTCCCTGCTCGAATCGGACAGGTACGGACGCCCGATGCCCGACAGTGCGTTCATGTCTCGACTCCGTTCAACCGCCAGTCGTGGCCCGGCGAACTCGAGGTCGGGGCGAGCCGAGTATACCGACGTTCGTCCGAGCGACGGTACTTCGAAAGTGAGCCACGGGCGCCAACTCACACCGGTTGCATGGTTATGGGGTGCTCCGCGAGTCGGCGGGGCGGAGCCGATCGAGAACGCGCTCCATCGCGGGCGTCCGGTTCGTGAGCACGAACTGCCCGATGAACGTGTTTTCGTATGTGCGGCCTACGCCAGGGTGAAACAGCTGACAAGGGTCAGCGTCGCTGATGAAGAAGAGCTGAGCGCCCGTTTGGTTCGCATCGTCGAAGCCTCGCCGGAGCGCCTGACTGCGCACAGACTTCGACGAAGTCGGTGCTTCTGGGAGACGGATCGTGGTCCGCGGCGTCGACCCCACAACGCCCTTGACAACCCGCCCTCCATCCGCCATACTTGTGGCGGTTCCCCATGGCACGCCCGGGAGGCCCCATGTCCCCCGTCCACGACTACGAGCTAAGCCCGCGGGAGCGGCAGATCATGGACGCGGTCTACCGCCTGGGCGTAGCGACCGTGGCCGAGGCCACCGCGGCCATCGACGACCCGCCGACCGAGACGGCCGTGCGCACCATGCTGGGCAATCTGGTGAGGCGGGGCATGCTGCGCAAGGAGTTCGACGGGCGGGCCGCGGTGTACCGCCCGGTCCAGGCCCGCCAGAAGGCCGGCAAGACGGCCCTGCGCCGGGTGCTCGACACGTTCTTCGGCGGCTCGCTGCTCTCGGCGGTCTCGGTGCACCTGTCGCAGCAGCGGGCCGGCATGCCGCGGAAGGAGCTCGAGGAGCTGCGTGGGCTGATCGACAAGGAGCTGCGGGAGCGCGGGCCGTGAGCGGAGCAGATCGAGAACGTGGCGCTCGCCGCGATCGTGGCGGTTGTGCGGCTGCGGTGGTGAGATGACGCGGGCAGTCGGGCGGGGACTCGAAGGAGGGTTCCCCCGCTCAGCCCCGCCGACGTGCCGGGCGGAGTCGAAGGAGGGCGTGGTGGAGAGCGAGATCGTCTTCTGGATGTTCGGCGCCCCGTTCGCGCTGGCCATGGCGAGCGTGATCCTGGTGGCCGGCGTGGTCTCGGTCGGCCAGAACGCCCACGGCTCGCGCGCGGCCGACCACTTCGTGCTGACCGCTTGCTGCGCGCGGTGCTGCCCATCGTGGCCTGCGGCGAGCTGGTGACCGCGCTCGCGGCCTCGTCCCGCGGCTCGGGGTACCCGCTGGACTTCTTCCGGATCGTGTGGCTCATTGGCATCGGCGTGGTCGCGGCCCGGCTGCTGGCCGGTTCCCTGTTCGTCCAGGGCATCATCATGCTCAGCGAGCAGGCCGGGCCGGACGAGCAGGACCTGTTCGACCGGGCCGCGGGCCACGTGGGGCTGCGCGAGGCCCGTGGTCGTGTACTCGCGCCACGTGCGCGGGCCGCTGGTCACCGGCCTGTTCCTGCCGGTGGTGGTGCTGCCGACCGAGCTGAGGGCCGCGAGTTCGAGCGTCCGCATGGCGGTGCTGACCCACGAGATGGGGCACATCCGGCGTGGCGACTGCCTGTCGCAGCTGGTGCTGCAGCTGGCCGGGGCGCTGATGTGGTGGAACCCGCTGTACTGGATCGCCTCGCGCGAGATCCGCACGGCCCGGGAGATCGTGTGCGACGAGGGCGTGAGTTACGCCGGGCTGTCGCGGCGCGAGTACGGGGCCGTGCTGGCCCACTATGCGGTTAAGGGCACCAGCCCGCTGGGCCCTGGGCTGGCCTCGATGCACACGCCAGCGGCACGCTGGCGGGCGGTTCGAGGCCCTGGCCGCGCACCGCCCCGACGACCGCGGCTCGGCCCTCGAGCTGCTGCCCGAGCGGGCCAGTTGCCGCCAGCTGCTTGCGTACGTCGGGTTCGTGGCGGCCCTGCTGTGCCTGCTGCAGGCGGTGTTCTTCCTGCTCGACGAGCAGGGGCCGATAATGGGGCTGTGAACGGACCGAAGCGACGGTGAGCGGTGCGCTTCGACAGCTGCCTCGTGTCATTCGGTGCCCGCCACGGCGACTTGCTCGAGCACGCGTGCGCTCAACGAGTCTCGTGCGGATTCCTTTCGCTCGGGTCACAGTCCCATGGCCTTGAACCTCACCATCGCGATCGCCGTCGCCATTTGCTTCCAGGTGGTCCGTCTCGGCCTGGACTTCGAGGGACTGTGGCGGACGCCGCGACCCTACCTCGAGTCGTGCGCCTCTGGCATGGCGTGTGTTGCCCCGCTCGTGTACCTCCGGTTCGAAGTACTCATGCACCCGGCGAGTGCGGTGGCGAGCAGCCTCCTGTTCCTGGCCGCGGCCAGGCCGCCGGTGCGAGTGCGGTGGAGCCTGCGTCGGCGGTGACCTACATGCGGGCATCGAACCCGCCTGCGACAGAATCCCCGCCAACTTTCTGGTGGCGCACCAACCGCTCCGAATGGAGAGAATCGGGCTTGGCGGCGGGCGCGTTCCTGATAGACTCCTCGCCGATGGGCACCATGACCCGAGTGATCAATCGAGAGCTGGGCGGCCCACGGGCCGACGCGATCTACACCGACATCTACCGGCAACTGCGCCGAATCACCGGCGGCCAGCTCCGGCGGGAGTCCGGGGGGGTCCACGGGGAAGGTACCGGGCAAAACCTCACGACTGTCGTACACAGCGCGTGGATTCGTTTGCAGCGGACCCCCCGGTGGCAGAGCCGGGCCCATTTCTTCGGCGCCGCCGCGCCGTTCGCCGGGTTCTCGTGGACGAGGCCCTCAAACGCAAGGTCCGTCGAAAGCACGCCCCCCGGATTGGCGACCGGTTCTGCTGGTCCGCGGGCGAGAACGGTTTGGCCCATCGCATCGATCCGGCCAGCCCCGACCTCATCATGCTCGCGAACGAGCTGATCGACCGCCTCCAGCGAGTGGAGTCCCGGTGGGCGCAGGTCGCGTCGATGCACTACTTCCTGGGGCTCGATCCAAAGACAATCGCCGGCTCACTTGGCATCGACGTGCGAACGGTCCAAAGAGACCTGGAGTTCTTCCGCGCGTGGCTGCATCGCCAATGGTCTTTCCGCGAATCGCTGTCGCGGGACCGAGCGACGGGCGCATGAACCGAAGGAATGGTGGTGGCCCCGCCCCCGCACACGCTCGGCGCGTCCGATGAAGACGATTCGCTCCGTCGGATCCGAACGCTGTTCGACCGCGCTTCGGACCTTCCGCCCGAGGACCGCGAGCGTTTCCTGAAGAGTCAGTGCCCGGACGATCCAGAGGTTGTACGCGAGGTCCTGGAACTCCTGGAACGAGCCACGGACGATCCGGACGACGTCGCGCCGTTCTTTCGATTGGACCCGAGCATCGTCGCCTCATCGTCGCGAGGGCCCACCCGGCGGGAGCACCGCCCTCGCGCCCCTGTGCTTCAGGAGGGATCGACGCTGCGCGGGATGTCGATCGTCCGGCGCATCTGGGCCAGCAAGTCCGGGGACGTGTACGAGGGCGTCCGCACCGCGACGGGCGAGCGGGTGGCCATCAAGCTGCTGCTCGCCCACGCCGATTCCGACGAGTACCGCCGGCTGCGTATCGAGAAACTCGTCCACGAGCAGCTCAGCCACCCGGGCATCGTGCCCGTCGATGAACTCGCTGTTGCGGATGAAGGCCCCGCGCAGGGCATGCCGTATTTGGTCATGCCGTACGTCAACGGCAAACGGATCGACGAGTGGGTTGAGGCGCACGAGCCCAAGGTGGAAGCAATCGTTCGGCTCGTGCTCGATGCGGCGGCAGCTGTGAACCACGCCAACATCGGGGGTGTGGTGCACCGCGACCTGAAGCCGTCCAACATCCTCGTATCGGGGAGCGATCTGTCGCTGATCGTGCAGGTGATCGACTTCGGCGTGGCCGCCATGCGGCAGTTCAATCCCGCGATAGAGGAGAGCTTGCGGGCCATCGGAGACGACATCGTCGGGACGCCGGAGTACATGGCCCCCGAGCAGTTCTCGCTCCTGCGTCCCGACATGCGGGCGGATGTCTACGGGCTCGCGTGCACCGCGTACAAGCTGCTCAGCGGCTCGCTCCCCTTGGACGTCGAGGGCCGGTCGCTCGCCAGGATCGCCCAGATCAAGGAATCCCGTCCGCCGATCCCGCTCACCCGACGAGTCGGGCGCCGAGTGCCCAGGCTGGTGTCCGACGTACTGGAGGTCGCACTGGCCACGGAACGATCGGCGCGGTACGAAAACTGCGCGGCGTTCGCCGAGGACCTTCGGCGGGCGATGATCAATCAGCCGCTGCTGCGGCGTCCGCCGAGCCCGGTCCTTCGATTGGCCTTGTTTGCCCGCCGGCAGCCACTGATCGCGGCGTTGGTCGCGTTGGTGGCGCTCGCCGTCGCCACCGGCATTGCCGCCGCGGCGTGGCAGGCCAGGATTGCCGCAGCTCAGCGGGACGTCGCCGAGGCTCGGCTTCAGGACACCCTCAGGTTCGCGAAGTGGATCATGGACGATCTGGATGGTGCCCTTGTGGACCTGCCTGGTTCAATCCCGGTCCGGCGTCGCATGGTGGCGGAGGCGTCGGCGTACCTTGACCGCCTCACGGTTGGATCGGCCGACCGCGAGGATGCCGAGCTCGTCATGGAGGTCGCGGACGCGAGGATCCGGCTCGGCGACACCCTGGCCAACGGCGCCTTCGGAGCTCTCGGCGACAGGAGCTCAGGGCTCGCCCAGTACCGAGACGCCCTGACTCTCCTGGACTCGACCCTGCCCGTTGGATCCTCGACCCGTGGAATGTGGCTTCGTGCCCGCGCCCTCGAGGGCGTCGCCTTGTGCCTCGACGTGGACGACCCGGACTATCCCGGGAGCCTCGACCAAGCCATGGCCCTTCTCGACCAAGCGGCCGCGCTCGAGCCCCGCGACACCGCCCTGCTCGCCGATCGCGCCCGCATGATGGTGTCGCACGCCTACTCCAAGATCTATCCAGACCGCGTTTGGTCCCTCGCATTGCCTGGCCTCGAAGCCTCGGTTCGGGAGGCGAGGCGTGTGCTGGACATGGACCCCTCGAGCGATCGATCGCGTCGCGTGCTGGCCCGGTCGCTGCGCGCGTTGGGGGACACGCTGGGCCGGTTGGATCGGACCCAGGAATCGGTCGCGGCTCTGCGTGAGTCGCTCTCGCTCTGGGACCAGGTCCACGCCGTGGGCGGCCCGGACACGGGGCGCATTTCTCGGAACTACGAGCGTGCCTCGACGATGAACCGGCTTGCGGCCGTGCTGGCGATCATCGGCGACCGCGACGAGGCGGAGCGCCTGACCGGAGAGTCCGTGCGGCTGGCCCGCCGGGGGTACGACCTCGACCCCGAAAGCCACACGTCGATACGAGCGCTCGAGGTTGCCTTGTCGGCCCGCGCGGCAGCGCTGGCGGAGGGCCCGGCCGCGCGCCTGCGAGACGGAGGTGCCCTGCTGTGGAACGATCTCGCGGATCTGACGGAGGCCCGGCGGTGCGCCGTGGACGCCCAAGCCCTTCACGAGCGGCGGCGTGAACTGGGACTGCTTGGGCCGAGCGAGGACTACCAAGGGCTCCTGGCCGGCCAGATCGAGCGCATTGACGCGATGTTCAGGGCCGCTCTGCCGCCTGGGACGCCATCACCGTGAACGAATTCGGCAGGCATCTTGTCGCCACCGTTCGCTCAAGCCGCATGACCAAAGGGTGGATTCCTGGGCCGGCGGCAAGTGTCGCGGGAGGTGGTCATGATGCGCTACAGCGGGTCGTGCTGCTCGGCGACGACCGTCGCCATCCGCTCCCCAGGTGTATCCCCCGCTCGCGAGAAGAGGCCTTGGCCATGAGTTGCGGTTGCGCAAAGCGGAATCAGACCCCCGACAAGTCGTTTGAGGCGCTAAGGGTCAACGTGGACGAGATGGGCACGGGCCTGTTCGCCGTCCCCGATCCAGCGAGCGGCGACGACAAGTGGAACGTAGTGGTTGTGCACAACATGACGTACGACGACTGCGTGCGACGCGGGCGGACGTGCGGAGCATTCAAGTGGGTGGCCGCCTCGGTCTGCCCGGCACAGCAGATAGCCGAAGAGCGTGCCAAGCGACCCTGCTCGGGCTACTGCGGTCCTCACCATACCTGGTGCCCATACTGGTGCGTATGTCCGGGACATCACTGCATCTAACGTTCGTGATGCACGTTGCTCCGCGCGCGATTCGAGCTACCGATGGCCACTCCAACGGACAACCAAGCCACCATGTCCCTGCATGACGCAATGGACACCATTGTTCGCATGGCGCAACGAGGCGGCCCTCGCAAGAACGACTATGAGCTGTTCTCAGCGACGTGCGCGGTCTTTGGTGCGTCGAAGGCGGCTGGCCATATCAGCGATGACGAGCACAGAACGTTCATGCGTTCGCTCGGCCCAGCCGGGACGCGCGAGTCGCTCATGGGACACATTTTTCACAAACCCTACGGATACGCAGGCGACTTCGAGATCATCGACAAGCTCTACACCCGCTACCGGTCGCCACATCCGATGGTAACGCGATGGGACGAGTTTGTGCAATCGGTTCCTGCTTCGTGCTCAGTACGCAACCGTGGCCCGTACCTCGCCAAAGTGCTTACAAACTCCCTAGCGATGCACAGCGCGACGGGAAGGCCCTTTCATCTGGTGAGCCTGGGTTCAGGTCCGGGGCGTGATATTGAGCATGCACTCGCGACTATTGGATGTGGCCACTCCACCCACGTGCGGGTGACTTGCGTTGATACAGAAGCACGTGCGCTCGCTCACAGCGCTCGCGTGCTCGCGGACTACAGTGGACTCGTCCGGCATGTCAAGGGCGACGTGCTCCGGTTCACACCACATGACCGCGCGGACTTGATCTGGGCGGCGGGGTTGTTCGACTACTTCTCTGATCGCGCGTTCTCGACAGTATTCAAGCGACTGCTCAGGGCGCTAGCGCCGGGCGGGCAGTTGGTGATCGGCAACTTCTCAGAACGATGCGCCCACCACGGGCCAATGAGCCTCGGCGACTGGCATCTTGTCTGCCGCAGTCGCGCCGCACTGGAAGCCCTCGCTCGCGACGCTGGCGTCCCCGACGAACGGCTTCGGGTTGACGCAGAACCCGTCGGACTAAACCTGCTTCTCCACATCCAAGGACCATGCGAATGACCGGGGTCACGACACCGTCGCCCAATCGAAGCACAATGTGCCTCAGCCGGAGTGAGGTTGCGGCAATCCTGCCGGGTGACCGTCACCGCAGATCATTTGCGACGGGCCTTGGGATCTTCGCTGGCTCTGTGGCTCTCTTCGTAGCGCTCACTCTAGCGGCCTCCGGGGCGCCACATTGGTCGTTGCAGGTGGGCGCGGGGGTCCTACTGGGCGTCCAAGTGGGTATCCTGTTCGTTGTTGGGCATGACGCGTGTCACGGGTCCTTTGTGCCAAGCAAGCAGCTCAACCGTCTGATCGCCACCTTGGCATTCCTGCCAGCCTTGCATCCCTACTCCGCGTGGAAACACACGCACAATGGTCTCCACCACGGATGGACAAACGTGCGAGGCAAGGAAGTCGTGTACCCACCCTTTGACAAGCACGGCTTCGATCGCCTACCCGCATGGAGACGTGCGGCTGAACGGTGGTTTCGCTCGCCGCTCGGCATCGCGTCATTCTACTTTTGCACAGTGTTCCTGTGGCACGAACTATTCCCTGGCCGAGCTCGCGGCCCAAAGGGCAATGGATGGCAGTCGTTCCAGTTGGAGCGAGTACTCGTAGTCGGGTATGTGGTAGTTCTGCTGGCCGTAGCGTGTGGCGGTGCGCAAGTGATGGGCCGTCCCGTCGTACTGTCCATGGCATGCACTGCGGGTGTTCCGCTGGTAGTCTACTTCAGTCTGTTCAGTGTAGTGACGTTTCTGCATCACACCCATCCTCGAGCGCCCTGGTTTGATGTTGCGGACTTTGAGTACTGTGATCTGCTGCGAGCGACTGTCCACGTGAAGATGCCGCGTCTTGTCGAACTGCTTCTGCTCGAGATCTTGCAGCACACAGCGCATCATGCCGACACGTGCATTCCGCTCTACCGACTGAACCGCTCTCAGTTGACCCTAGAGAGGGTGTTCCCCGACGTCATTCATGAGCCATGGTCGCTGAAGGGGTACTTGAGGACTGTTCGGACGTGCAGACTGTTCGACTATCACGAGCATCGGTGGGTCGACTGGGACGGTCGGCCGTTGACCCCGGCCCTGTTGGCCGAACGAGGGACAAGGCGGGGCCATGTGGAACCGGAGTCAGCGGCCGAGGACGCCGTGCGCGACATTGGAGCAGAGTCGTGATCGGGAGCAATACCGGGGAACGGGACGCAAACAGGGAGTGTGGCCGCGGGCCTGCGGGTGAACGTACCACCGTTGAGGAGATGGACTCGATCGCAGGCGCGATGATCTACATGGGCTTTCCGCGGCTCCCGTGGATGTGGATTGTCTTGGTTATAGTGTGCGCTGTGGGACTGACTGCAATCGCTTGTGTCTTCGCGAATCGGGACGTTGCACCGGCCCTCACTGAAGCAGCAAAGAGTCAGACGAGCGTGCCGTAGCGGGCCCACACTGAGACCCTGTCGTGCTCGATCTGTTCAACCCAATCTGGAGGACACTCGATGAGTCACGCTCGACTGTTCGCGTTGGGCCTGGCGCTCATGTTGGGCCGCGCAGTTGTGGCCGTGGAGCTCTCACCCACGCCGACGCTGCTTTACGACTCGTTCCCAACCGGCGGCCAGGGAATGAACGGCGTGCGCTGCCAGAGCCGCGACCTCGTCACGAACATGTACATCGACCTCACCGGGTCAGCGACTGTCTACAACACCCCCGGGGCGCCGTTCGGGGTTCCGAGCGTCTTCCTGATCGGGCCGCGGCTGGTGATGTGCCACCCGAGCGCGATTCTGCAGGGCATGAGTCGCCGCGACGCGGTCTATCGCGTTCGACTGGACGGCTGTGGCTTTGCGTCCGTGCGGATCGAGGCCACCACGGGCAGAAACCCGCAGTTCACACCAACCGTGACGTGGTACGTGTACGTCGGTGAGACAAACTGGGCCTCGCCGCTGTTCACGTCGAGTCAGCTCAACACGCCCATCGACCTCACGATTCCCTTCTTCGACGGAATGGAGGTCTTCTTTGCGACCAACGCCGGCGTGAACGACTTCAACGACAACGCCGGGTTCATGGAGCCGCGGGTCACCGGCATGTCTGCAACGCCTTGCCGGCCAGACCTGACGACCTCCGCGACTGCCGGTTCCCGCTGCTACGGCGTGCCGAACGGCGTCATCACCAACGAGGACTTCTTCTACTACCTCACCCAGTTCGCCGCGGGAAACGCGGCGGTGGCTGATCTCACCAACACCGCGTTGCCTGGATCGCCTGGCTACGGGGTTCCCAACGGCATCGTCTCGAACGACGACTTCTTCTTCTACCTCACGCTGTTCGCTGCTCGGTGTTAGCGATCGGAATCCGGGTCGCTGCTCCCGATGCCGCTCGTGGGGCGATCAGGGGACGTGTTGCGCTACGGGTCCATCGATTCTTCCGGCGGTTGCTGCGGTCGCTTCGCCCGGATCGACTCCATGAGCTGGGATCGACCTCGGCGATCCTGGCGTCGCGGGACCTGCTCGCGGGCATGGCGTCGTACGTGCTCTTCAGGGCTGCGAAGCCGCCTCGACCAAGGCATCCACGATCGCTCTGACCCGGCGAAGTGCCGCAGGTAGGAGAGGGCGAAGCCGTGCGCGTGAGGCCCGGCGTCCGGCGCGAGCAGCGGCAGCATGAGGTCAACGTGGCGGGCGCGGGCCTCCGCACCCGCGCTGGAAAGCCGATCGAACCCGCGCATGGGACTCGCCAGGAACTCCTGGACCCCCGCCGCGACCATGGCCCGCTGGGCCTGCTCGATCGGCGCAAGCAGCCGCCACGTGTCGTCGCCCGCGACGAGCAGCAGATCGCTCTCGGCCAGGTGCGCGGCGACCTCCGGTTCGAGCACCACCCGACCGAGCAGCGCGCCCTGTGCCAGGCGTTCGGATCGGTGGCTCTGGACCCTCCGCGCCGGCATCGGCCTGCGCCCGCCCATTGGGAGGGCCGGCGCCGCTCGGGGGTCGGGGACCAGCAGCACCTCGCGCCACGCGTCGAACGCTTCCTCGTGCTCGATTCCCAAGCACCACAAGCCCGCAAGCGCCGGCGACGCCGCTGCCTCGTCGAGTGATCCAGCGAGCGTCTTCAGGGCTGGCACATCGTCGACTCCCGCCAGCCCCGCGAAGGCCAGCAGCAGGTACGCCATCGAGCCTCGCTCATCGGTTTGGACGCTCGCCAGTGCCCGCAGCTCCGCCTCCCGGGCCCGGAGCAGATCGAGCACCGGCTGCGAAAAGATGCCCTCCACGTCGCGCTGGAAGGCGGCTTGCTCGAACTCGGTGCGGATCCACGCCGCTGCCGGCCGAGATGCCTCCAGATCCCCGCCGGCCAGCGCTGTGATCGCACGATCGATCGCTCGGACGGCGGCCTGGGCCAGTTCGGGAGTAGGCGGACCGATCTCGGGGCGGCTGCCAGATGGGGCATTCGGGTCCCGGAACTCTCTGGACCGGCGGTCGAGCGTCCGGACCATGTTGAAGTGCAGAGCCAGGCGCTGCATATCCATGCCCGAACCGATCCGGGCCAGGACGCCCTTTCGGGCCGCGTTGAGCTCTTCGGTCGAGAGCTCGCCCGCGCGCACCCGGGCCATCAGCGAGCGATCGGGCGAGGCGTACAAGGTCCTGAAGAGCCAGTCGTCGGGCACGAACCAGCTGGCGTGGGCCAACACCGGCGTGGGCACGATGCCGACGACGCCGGAGCGTCGGAGGCTCCCGTCGCACCACCCGATTTGAGCGGCGAGGACGACAAGCAACGCCAGAGCCACACGAACCACGCGGCGGCGCGTTCGGTAGAGCTGGGCCGGTTTGCTGGCCTCCGTCCCGCACTCGGGGCAGATCGCGGGGACCTCGGCGGGCATGTCGTACCAGCACCGCCGGCACCGGGAGCGTCCGCGGGCTCGGTCGCCGATGATCTCTCGGACGAGCCAGTACGCCGCGGCCGTCCCGAGCACTAGGCTCCAGAGCCCAACCGGCCCGACGTCGAGGCGCGGGTGTTGCCGAAGCACCACCGGAACAGCGGCACCCGCGAGCGAGCAAAGCGAGGGCGACAAGGCGATCGCGGCGGTGGAGCCGTGGTCGTCCTCGCCCACGCACCGGAGCGTCCGAGCGTGGCGGTGGACCGCCGCAGCGCGGGACCTGCCCGATGCCCCAGCCCGCCGAGCCCGCCGAGCGCGTAGGCCGCCAAGAGGAGATCCATGGCGGGAGTCTACCGAGCTGACCCCATTTCGCCGATGGCCGGGTCATCGCGTTGGTGAGCCCCACCCGCGTGAAGGGCTGGACAGCCGAGATCGAGACTGGCCGCGAGCGAATCCCGGGTGTGCCGTCGGGTCCGTTCTGATGCTCGTCGCCGTCCTGGCCTTGCCCTCGTCACCGGTTCGCCCACCCGGACGTGACCGAGCCGCGTCGGCACGCTCGCTGGGCGGGAGCGCTGCCCGGCGAGTTGCCCACGCTCGAGCATGGGGGCTCTACGATTCGCCGAGCGCGGAGGGCCCGCACAGGTGAGCCACGAGCTGTTCCGTCGGGGTGGACCGCACAACATCCTGAACTGGCCACGACCAGTACACCATGCAGATCAAGCTGCCCACCGATGCCGTCGGGATGACGGTCAGGGCGTGCATTCACCCTTCGTGCTCGCCCGGGTCATTCAAGATCAAGTTCAGGACGGGCCTCTCACAGGAGCAGTCGGAGGCGTTCTGTCGTACTGTCGGGCCATGCCGATCCTTGGCGGTTGCGACCAGCGAGCAGCTTCGCGACGCGAAGATCGCGATGGACGTGGTACAGGACGGCATCGACCGGATGTTTAACAACGCTCTTGGACTCGGATTGGCTGGCAAGAAAGAGCTTCGGCGGGCGTTTTACGCTGGAACATGCCGTGTACGGTCTCGCGGTGTGGTGCCCCGTTACCGGCGACGACATCTTCATCACTCATGTCGAGACGGAAAGCCAGGTGCTCCCGGGCCATGCTCAACGATGTGAAGCGTCGCGAGGCCGACCTTGGTCCGAGGTGGCCGCTCGTGACATCGAGAACAGGTTGGAGGGACGTGGTTTCGATCATGGAGGCCGCCCTGGCTTAGCGATGGTGAAGAGGCGCTGCTGGTTGATGGGATGCACTCCCGACGACGCGGACGCCACCATGGTCAAGGGTTCGCAATCGCCTCCAGAGCTACGACGGAGCGGCGGAGACTTTCGACCATCTCTTCTCCGTCGACATCACCGGCGTGCTCGATCAGGAATGGATCGAGCGCTTTAAGCACATCATCGAGAAGCGACACCCGATCACCCACAACCTCGGCATCGTGGACCGGAAGTACCTTGAGAGGGTCCGATCGCGGGAGGCTGAGGGCCGCGACGTCAACCTAGAAGCAAACGAAGTGAACGCAGCCCTCGACGCGGTGCTCGCGCTCGTCGGCGGTGTGCATCGCCTCTTGTTTCCGACCGCGCCATGAGTCTTGGCGAGCCTGGGTAGCCTCCAGACGACGCGTTGAGATCAGCGGACAGTCGAACGCGTTCGCGTTGTCTGGTTCGCTGCGCGAGAGCCCGTCCGGCGAGATCGACTGCGAGCTTCCTGTCGTTCCGTGCGGACGCGCCAATCGTCGATGTACGCAGCGGCCTGGTCGATGGTGGACGGCGAAATGCCGGAGGAGGCGAGCGGCGACGCTCTGGAACGCCGCATCAACCTCGCGACCAACGCTTCGCCTGAAGTACTCGGCCAAGCCGAGAGGACCAGCTCGGTCCGAGCGAAGCTGTGTCCGGCCGCCGCGTGGCCGGTCGAGGCGTGCGTGCGTGGGCCGCTGCGGGCACAGTCATCGCCTGCGACCGTCCGGACACCGCGATCAGGCTCGAAGCGGGCGTCCTTCGGCATGCTCGACCGTGGTGCGCCCCGTCCAGCGATGCCCTCAGCAACACCCCAGATCAGCATGCCGCCACTGGAATGCCGGCCAGGGAAAAGATGCCGATGATGGTGATCAGCAGCTGCAACAACCCCTTCGCGCCGTGGCCCAGGTAGAAGTTGTGGACGCCGAAGTGCCCGAGGAAGATCGCGAGCATACCGGCCACGACGCGGGACTTGCCGGTAGTCTGCTGGACAGGCTTCAGGCTGGAGCCGCACTGGACGCACACGATGGCGTGCTCGAGCGATTGGCTTCCGCACGCCGGGCAGTAGCTCCGGCCGTCGTCTGGGGCACACCCGCAACCGGTGCATGCGATGGCCTGGAGCGCGATCGACTGGCCACATGTCCGGCAGTATCGCCGGCCGGCCTGCGCCACGCCGCTCGTGCGCGTTGCGGCGGAGATCGGAGGTGGCGACGCGTGGCCGGGCGAGGGTGATCGCAGAGGCGTCGCGACGTGCGGGGCGACGCCGTTCTTGGCAGCCGGCAACGGCGGTGGCTCGACGACGCGTGCGTGCTCCGAGAGCATGCCCTTGACAAGCTGAGCCGGCACCCAACTGGACAGCCCGGGCTTCCACACGAGCGTTCGGCTCGCGATGGCGCCCTGCTTCGCGAGCGCACGGAGCTCCTCGGACGTGACGGGGCCCCTTTGCTCGTCGCCGCTCACGTAGTACCACTCGCTCACGGCCGCCCTCCCAGGCTGCCCGTACCGACGCGCCCCAAAATGGGCGCACGGGCAGCCGATCTTAGTGTGCGCCCCGAATGGGTGCAAGACGGGCCAGACGCCCCAGGGGACAGCACGACCCGTCCTACGAGACGCTGCGGTCCCAGCTGCTGGGTGTCCGCGAGGCCGCGGGGCTAACCCAGCGTGAGCTGGCCGAGCGTCTGGAGCGGCCTCGGTCCTACGTCTGGAAGTCGGAGACGGGCGAGCGTCGCATCGACCCGGTCGAGCTGGTCCGGTGGTGTCAGGCGTGCAGGGCGGACCCGGGTGTGGTGCTGGGCAAGCTGGTTCGCGCGATGCGGTGACCAAACGTGGTTGGGACCAGGCGTTCTACCACTTCTCTACCACCCACGAGTGCGCACCGATGGGAATCATCGAGAAAAACGCGACACCGGAACACGCTTGAATCCCGCGAAAAACGGCCATATCTTCGTACTGCACAAGCCTTTGGGCTGGTCCCGGGCCTTGATTTGTAAACCGCAGGTCGTCGGTTCGAGTCCGACACGCGGCTATCATCGAAGTCCCGCTGAACGCGTCACTTACGCGTACCCGCCGGTGTTCGGCGGTGCGGCTCAGAGGCCTCGAATGGGGGCAACTACCCCCATTCGGCCCGGAGTCGCACCGTGCCGAAGCCCAAGACCGTTCCTGCGTACCGCAACCACAAAGGCCCTCCGGCGTGTCCGTCGTCCGGCTCAACGGCCAGGGCGTCTACCTCGAAAAGCACGGTGGGGGCGATAGCCGTTCAACGCTGACCACCATTGCCGGAACAGTGCCGTTTCGGCCGCCTGCGACTGGGTGAGGCGTGGCACCACATCAATCACGCGTGTGTGTTTCGCGCGCCTCGGGCCATGATCGAGGCGGGTCGGCGTCGGGTGCTTCGTGGTCCGTGCGACGCATCTGCTCGGTTCGCTCACCCGCCGATTGCGGACATGGTCCTGCCCGGCTGGACAAAGCCCGGCGCGGCGATGGCGTGCCCGGCCTGTTTGGCCCA
>JAWKTE010000018.1:0-78479 GCA_041401985.1 Phycisphaerales bacterium | reverse complement strand
CTCGTGGTGGTCGTCGTTGGAGTGGACGGTGCCGTCGGCGTGGGTGTGGGTGCCCCCGCCGCCACCGCCCGCCCCGCCCGCACCGCCGGAGCCACCGGCGTTGGGGTCGTTGCAGCCGGCAAGCAGCAGAAGAGACGCGACGGAGCACGCGGCGACGGCGGAACGGATCATGATTCGACTCCTTTGCTGGGGATGGCCCCGCAGCAGTTAGTTTACAGACTCTCAGACGGCGGCGCGGCATCGGGGCGACGGGCCCCGGCCTTGGCACTGGCTTTCGCACCGGCGCGGACTTTCGGCGCCAGACGCACGCGATGGATGGCCGCGTACCCCGCCGGCACGACGACGAGGTTCAGGAACGTCGAGGTCAGCAGCCCGCCCAGGATCACCACCGAGAGCGGGGCCAGGATCTCGTTGCCGGGCTTCTCGCCCTTGAGCACGATTGGGATCAGCGCCAGCGCGGCCGTGAGCGCCGTCATCAGGATCGGCACCAGCCGCTCCAGCGAGCCCTGCACGATCGCCTCGCCCATCGGCACGCCCTCCTGCTCGGCCAGGTGCTTGTAGTGGTTGACCAGCAGGATGCCGTTGCGGACCGCGATCCCGAACAGCGTGATGAACCCGACGAGGCTGGCGATCGAGATCACCGGCGCGATGTACGGCCCCGACGCCGCGCCCGGCGCGACCAGCGCGATCGCGTTGGCAAGCGGATTGCCCGACTCGGTCAGGAAGATCGCCAGGATCCCGCCGATCAGCGCCAGCGGCAGGTTGACCAGCACCAAGAGCGACACCCGCAGCGAGCCGATCGCCAGGTTCAGCAGCACAACCATCACCACCAGCACCACGCCGCCAAACAGGGCGATGGTGCGGCTGGCCGACTGCTGGGCCTCGAACTGCCCGCCGTAGCGCACGGCGTAGCCGTGCCGCTGGACGATCGGGTCCACCAGCGTGCGGACCTCCGCCACCAGGTGCCCGAGGTTCGAGCCCTCGGCGACGTTGAGCGAGACCACGGCCTTGCGCTGGGCGTTCTCGCGGGCGATCAGGTTCGAGGCCATCTCCGGCCCGATGGCCGCGACCTCGTCGAGGCGTGCCATGGTGCCGCCCATGCCGCGGAGCACGAGGCGACGCAGGTCGCTCACGCTGTCGCGCTCCTCATCGGCCAGACGCACCACGAGCGAGTACCGCCGCACGCCCTGGTTCACCTCGGCGACCTCGACCCCGAACATCGCGGCGCGGACCTGCTCGGCCGCGCTGCGGGGCGTGAGCCCGTAGGCCGCCAGTTCGCGCGGCTGGTACTCAACGGGCAGCGACTGGATCATCAGTTCGCGATTGGCCGCCACGTCGCGCGCGCCGGGCAGCGGCCTGAGCACGCCCTCGATCTCGCGTGCGATGGTTCGCAGGACGTCCAGGTCGTCGCCGTAGACGCTGATGGCGATCGCCGCCGGCGTGCCGGAGAGGATGTGGCTCAGGCGGTGCTCGATGGGCTGGCCGATGTTGGTCGTGATGCCCGGCACGCGCGCGAGAATGTCCGTGATGCGCCCGCGGACCTCATCCTTCTCGTACCCCGGCTGGACGGTGATCTCGATCTCCGAGTTGCTCACCGGCTCGGCGTGCTCGTCGCGCTCGGCCCGACCGGTCCGGCGCGTCACGCTCCGCACGCCCTCAACCTGCAGCAGCCGCCGCTCGATGGCCGCGGCCATGCGGTCGCTGGCCGCCAGCGACGTGCCGGGCGGCGCGAACAGGCCCACCGTGAACGTGCCCTCGTTGAACTCCGGCAGGAAAGACGTGCCGAACGTCGACGCCAGCGCCAGCGCGCCGACCGTGCCCGCCGCGGCCAGGCCCAGCACCAGCACGCGCAGGCGGATCGCCAGGCGCACGCTCGGCTCGTACACGCCCTTGAGCAGGCGGACCAGCAGCGCGTCGCGGTGCTCGCCCGTGCCGGGCTTGTCGCGGAGCATCAGGCGGCACATCGCCGGCGTGACCGTCAGCGCCACCAGCAGCGACGCCAGGATCGACACGACAAACGCCGTGCCCAGTGGGCGGAAGAACCGTCCCTCGATCCCCTCCAGGAACATCAAAGGCAGGAACACGATGGCGATGATGACGGTCGCGAACACCATCGCCGGGCGGATCTCGTTGCTGGCCTCGAAGATGACATCGATCTTCGGGCGACGCTGCTCGGGCGGGCGGGCTGCGTTCTGGGCCATCCGCCGGAACACGTTTTCGACGTCGATGATCGCGTCGTCCACCAGGCTTCCCACCGCGATCGCCAGCCCGCCCAGGGTCATCACGTTGATCGTCTCGCCCATCCACTCCAGCACGACCAGCGCGGCCGCCAGCGACAGGGGCAACGCCGTCAGCGTGATGATCGTCGTCCGGGCGTTGAGCAGGAACAACACGAGGATGACCGACACGATGATCGCGGCGTCGCGCAGGGCGTGGACCACGTTCTCGACCGACAGGCGGATGAAGTCGGACTGGCGGAAGATCTGGCGGTTGATGCTGATGCCCGATGGGACAGATGACGCCAGTTCGTCGAGCATCTGGTCGATCCGCTCGGTCACCGCCAGCGTGTTCGTGCCCGGGGCCTTCTGCACGGTCATGACGACGGCGGGCGAGCCCGCGTCGGCCCCCGTGCCGCGCCGCGGCGCGGGACCCAGGCGGACCTGCGCCACCTGCCCGATCGTCACCGACGCCACGCCGTCGCGCCGGATCACCGTGCCCGCGATGTCCTCGGCCGTCCGCACCCGCCCGCTCTGGCGGATGGGCAGTTCGAGGCTGTCCACATCCGGCAGGTACCCGGCGCTGAGCGTGCTGTGCGACTGGCCCGCCGCCTCGACCACGTCCTGCACCGTCAGCCCGTACAGGCGCAGCCGGTCCTGCTCGACCAGCACCTGGAACTCGGGCAACTCCCCGCCGATGACCGAGACCTGGGCCACGCCGGGGATCGCCAGCAGGCGGTTGCGCAGGTCGAACTCGGCGTACGCGCGCAGGTCCATCGGCGTCACCGACCCGTCCGGCGACGACGCGGCCAGCAGCATGATTTCGCCCGTGATCGACGTGATCGGCGTCATCTCCGCGTGCGCGTCCGGGGGCAGGTCCTCCCGGGCCGTGTCGAGGCGCTCGCCGACCAGTTGGCGGGCCCGATAGATGTCCGTGCCCCAGTCGAACTCGACGTACGCGATCGACAGCCCGATCGCGCTGCTCGTGCGAACGCGCCGCACGCCGGGGATCCCGTTCACCGCCGTCTCGATCGGGAACGTCACGTACTGCTCGACCTCGTCGGCCGCCAGCCCCGGCGCCTCGGTCATGATGACCACCGTCGGCGCGTTGAGTTCCGGGAACACGTCCACAGGCGTCCGCGGCAGACGCCACGCCGCCAGCGCAATGACCACCCCGCCGAGCACCAGCACGAGCGCGGCATGGTCGAGCGCGAACCGGATCAGTCGCTTCAGCATGGTCGCCCCCGCTCAGTGCGCTTCGCCGTGGAACGTGCCGTCGGAATGGAAGTGCCCGCCGCGCTGCGACACGCCGTTCTGCTGGCTGGCCAGTTTGAGTTCGTACACCCCGTCGAGCACCACCTGGTCGCCCATCGAGAGCCCGCTGTTGATCGCCACCCAGCGCCCGTCGTCCGGCCCCAGGTCCGCCTCGACACGGATCGCCTTGTTCGGATCGGCGGGGTCGCGACGGAAGAACACGTGCACCAGCCCGTCGCGCACCACCGCCGCCAGCGGGATCGCCAGCGCCGGCCCGCCCGTCGACTCGGCCGCGACCTCCAGGAACGCCGACACGCCGGGACGCATCCACGGGCGCATCTCGCCCGGCGAGGCCAGCAGCGTGATCGTCCGCAGGTCCGGGCGAGCCTCCAGCCCGAATCGCACGCTCGCGTCCACGCCGTCGCCCGCCGGCATCCCCGGGGCCAGCGGCGCCACGATCCGCCCCGCCGGCGACTCCCCAAGGCGGGCCAGGTCGGCCTGCAGCGCCATCGCCCGGAACCGCACCCGCGTCGGATCGACCGTCGCCAAAACCAGCTCCGGCGACGCCACGAACGCCCCGTCGGTCACCGCCAGCGCCTCGACGACGCCCGGCTCCACCGCACGCACCTCGATCCAGTCGATCGCCTCGTACGCCCGCACCGATCCCCCGGCGTGCTCCACCCGCCCGACCAGCCGCTCCGGGTCGATCCCCGTCGCAACCGAAGCCCGATGCAGCGAGTGCTCCAGCGAACGCTCGGCGATCACCCGCCCGGACTCGGCCTGGGCGATCTGGGCCCGCAGCCGCGGCAGGCTCGCCTCGATCTCGCTCGCCAGCGCTTCAAGATCCGCCTGCCTGAACTCGGCCCGCGCGAGCGACGCGATGCGCTCACGCGTCAGCGAGAGCCGCTGCTCGGCCTCCGCCAGGCTCGCCCCGGCCACCTCGATCGCCGACGCAGCCGCCACGATCGCCTGCTCCGCCTCGATGATCTCGTGCTGGATCTCGGGCCACTCGGGCGAGCGGAACCGGAACAGCAGATCCCCAGGCCCGACCCGTTGGTACTGATCGACCGCCATCACCACGACACCCGGCAACGCCATCCGGTACTCGTGCCGCGCGAGCGGCTCCAGTTCGAACACCCCCGGCACGCGGATCGTGCTCTCCACCCGCCGACGCTCAACCGGCGCGAACGTGATCCCCAGATTGGTCCGCACCGACGCGGGGATGTCGATACGGTTGGTGGGCGCGGCGGCCTCTTCCTGCTGGCCGGCAGCGGGGGCTGGAGCCGCGCGCCGCGTGCAACCGGCGATCCCCACGCCGACCGCGACCAGCGCGGCACCAACCGTGAACTTCGAAAGCCTGCTCATGGGTGGGACTCCACTTCTGATGACGCGTTCTCGCCGATAGCAGCGGGGAAGGTCGAACCAGACGGCTCGCTCAGCTCAAGCGGCTCGGGCGGACCGGGCGGCCCCGCGATCGCCGCCAGTTCCGTCTGCCCGAGCGCGATGCCAAGGCGGGCGTCAATAACCTGCATCCGTGTCTGGGCCGCGCGGCTCAGGCTCTCGAGCAGCACGATCACGCCGCCCTCGCCGAGCTCGACCAGCCGCTGCGCATCGGCGAGTTGCCGATCGACGAGCGGGGCCATCGTGCCCTCGAGCACCTCGAACTGCTCGCGCTCCAGGGCCAGACGGGCCAGCGCCTGTGACCACGCGCCCGACAGCCGCTCACGCTCGCCCTCATACGCCGCCGCCGCCAATGCCCGCTCGGCCTCGCCCTCGGCAATGCCCTGGCGGTTCGCGTTCAAGATCGGGATCGGGATGCCCCCAACCAGCCCGATCCGCGATTGTCCCTGGTCGCTCTCGAACTGCGGCCCGATCACCAGATCCGGGAACTGCCGCCGCACCTCGCCCAGCAGCCGCGCCTCGGCCTCGTCGTACTCCGCCCGCAGGCGCGCCAGGCTCGGACTGCGCTCCAGCGGCGGCGATCCGCCCTCCGCTTCAACCGGCACCGCCAGCGATGGCACGAACTGGACGCCTGCCGCGGGCGACAGCCCCATCAGCCCCCGCAGCCGCTGCTCACCAACCGCCGCTTCGCCCCGATGGCGGAGCAGCGCCCGGCGCTGGTCGGCCCGCTCGATCTCGAACAGCACCGCCTCGGTCCGAGGGATCTCGCCGGCCTGGGCCAGACGCTGCGCCGATCCGACCACCGCATCGATCGTCCCAAGCAGCCGCTCGGTCTCATCCGCCCGCAAGCGCGCCGCCGACCACTCCAGCCAAGCCCGCCGAACCTCGACCCGCGTCTGCCACTCCCGCTCGGCGACGCCGGCCAGCACCGCCCGATGCCCTGCATCCGCCCGCGCTTTCTCGGCCTCCAACCGCCCCGAGATCGGGATCGTCAGCGACAGCCCCGGACTGATGATCCACGGATCGGGCACCCCCTCCACAATCCGCAGCACGTCGATCGAGAACTCGGGATCGTCCCACAGCCCCGCGAACTCGGCGGTCGCAGCCGCCACGCCGGCCCGCAGGCGCGCCACACGCAGTTCCGGGTTGTAGACCAGCGCGACAACCTCCGCCTCGCGCAGGTCCAGACCGTCGGCGGGATCGAACGCGCCCGGCAGGTCCGCCCCGCCCAGGCCGCGCGCAAACTCCAGCACGCTTGCGTCCGCCGGCGTTCGGGCCAGCCACGCGGCGTCGTGGGCCGCCGGATCAATCGGCGCGGGTTGATACATCTGGCAACCGGGGATCCCGCCCAGGCCGCACAGCGCGGCCAGGGCCAGGCCCGGCGCAATCGGGCGTGGTCTCAATTGATGCTCCGAGGGAGTGACGCGACAGCAACCCGGCGCACCACTCAACAGGCACGCCGCACGCGCGTACAGGGGCGACAGACGCACCCCATCCCTACGTCAGGAGCACGATGGTCCGAATGTCCCGGATCGACGCCGGCGGCACGGGTACGCGAGAGGCGTGCCGCGAGCCCCATCGCATCGCCTCGGATTCGCCAGAAACACCAACAGGGATCACCCGGCTCGCCTCGAGCGTCGGCTCCGGAACCCGCGGGCTGCGTGGCGCGGGCGCGCCCGGCTCACCGGAGCACCCGTGGTCGCCGCAGCAGTGGTGCTCGTGGCCCGATGGCTGGCCATCCGACCCGCGAATGGCTCCGTCGCCCCGATCGGCATCCCGATCCGAACCGCCATGGCGCCCAGCGCCGTCCGCGTGCGCGTCGCACGCCGCGTGCGAGTGAGCGTGTGTGTGCGTGTGCCCGCCGTGGGCGTGCACATGGACGTGGCGAGCCGACCGGTCCGCCGATCGTTCATCGGTGCCGTTGATCGACCACAGCCTCCCGCCGAACGCCGCGGCGAGGAACACCAGGCACACGATGGCAAGGGCCGGCCGCATCGTTCGAGCCACTCTCCGGTTGCGATCCACAGTATCGGCGATCCATTCTGGATGCTGGACGCGCGGCGTCCGACGCAGACCGCGACGCCACGCGACGCCCTGACACCTTGGTTCGACGCCGACCGCTCGCCGGTTCGCGCCGACCATGAGAATACCCTACTTGACCCCGAACCGTCGGTCGCCAATACTACCCGATCAAATACCGGCATCTCGCCCTCCGAGCCGACGCCGGGTTCCGCACCGCCCGAAGGAGAGTCCCCATGACCACCTCGAACCGCACCCTTGCCCTCGGCCTCGCCCTCGTCGCCGGCCTGGCGTTCCTCGTCGGGCAGGCCACCCGCCCGATGGGCGTCGTGAGCGCGGCCGCGCCCGCCGCCCAGCCCGACGACTCCACGCCCGGCTTCAGCCCGGACGACATGGCCCGCATGGCCGCGTTCGGCGAGACCAACGAGAACCACGAGCACCTCTCGGCCATGCTCGGAACGTGGGACGGCACCATGCGCTGGCGCCCCACGCCGGACGCCGACTACCTCGAGTTCCCCGGCACCGCCGTCCGCGAGTGGGTCCTGGATGGGCGCTTCGTCCGCGAGGTCGTCACCGCCGAGGCCCCCGGCGGCGGGGCCTACGAGGGCCTGGGCTACGTCGGGTACAACAACTTCGACCACCGCTACGAATCCATCTGGATGGAGAACATGTCCACCGGCGTCTTCTCCGGGCACGGCGTCTATGACCCCGAGACGAAGGTTTTCACCTTCTTCGGCGACCGGCGCGACCCCATGACCGGACGCATGATCACCACGTGGTCGGAGATGGACATGTCCGACCCGAATCGCCACACCCTCAAAGGCTGGGAGTACGCCGCCGACGGCACCGCCTACCAGAGCGCCGAGGGCGTGTTCACCCGCCGGAACTGAGGCTGTTCAGCACCCGGTGCGGGGTGGTCGAAGAGGCGGGTGGTCGAAGCCGCGACCGAATCGCCGATCGCGCTGGACCCACGCCCGAGAACGCCCGATCCCTCTTCGAGGGGCGTCGCGCGCCCGCGCCGCCCCGCGGGGACTCCGCGCGTGAACGGGATCAGCGCCATCACGTCGATCAACTCGCTCATGGCCCAGCGGGCCGTTGGTCAGCACTCCCGCGCGATCACCCAGATCATGGAGCGCCTCGCCACCGGCAAACGCATCAACCACGCCAAGGACGATCCCGCAGGCCTCATCGCCGCCACCAATCTCGACCTCGAGGCCAACGAGATCCGTGCCGAGATCGACGCCAACGAGGCGACCTCCTATCGCCTCGGCGCCCTCGACGGCGCTTACGGAGTGCTGGGCGACCTGGCCCTCGACCTCGAGTCCGTCGTCTTGACCGCGGCCAACCACGCCGGGCTCTCCGACGCCGAACTCGAGGGCCTCCAGATCGAGGCCGACTCGATCATCAAGGCGATGGACCACATCTACCAGACCGCCACCTTCAAGGGGGAGCGACTGTTCGACAAGAACATCCTCGTCCAAAACGCCGGGTCTTACTCCAGCGTCGGCGTCACGCCGTTCAACCAACTCGGCCAGGTCTGGGCCCAGCTCCGCACCAACGCGTCCGAGGTCGCCCCCGAGCCAACCGACCCGGACCAGACCGGCGACCCGGCCGCGTCCCCGCCGGCATCCACACCCCGGGCGCCCACCGCCCAGGTCTCGCTCGTGGACCTGCTCACCGGCGGCCGCCTAAACCTGATCGACGGCGACATCGAGGCCGCCCAGAAGGTCGCCGAGGCGACGCGCGAGGGCCTGGTCAAGGCCAGGGCCACCGTCGGGTCGCAGATCCAGGGCCTCGAACGCCGACGAGAGCAGCTGCTCCTGCGGTTCGAGGCCAACCGCGGCGTGTACGGCTCGATCATGGACACCGACTTCGCCGTGGAAACCTCGAACCTCGTCCGGGCCCAGGTGCTCCAGCAGGCCTCGATCTTCGTCCTGCAGCAGTCGCAGCAGACGCACGAGCGGACGCTCGGCCTGCTGTTCGGGCGATAGGCCACCCGCTGGCCCATCGTCGCCCGGCCCACCCTTCACTTCGCCTCGTCGACTTCGTCCCCCGCCGGTGCCCGCTGCGCCCACCGCGTCTTCAGATCGTGCGGCACACGCAGCAGGTCCAGCACCTTGCCAACCATGAAGTCGACGATCTCTTCGATGCTCCGTGGGTTCAGATAGAACCCCGGATTCGTCGGGCACACGATCGCCCCCGCCAGCGTCAGCGCCCGCATGTTCTCGATGTCGATCAGGTTCAGCGGCGTCTCGCGGTGGCACACGATCAGCGGGCGACGCTCCTTGAGCGTCACCATCGCCGCCCGCGTGAGCAGGTTGCTCCCGGCCCCGGTCGCGATGGCCCCGAGGCTGGTGCTCGAGCACGGCAGCACGACCATGCCGTCGTGCAGGAACGAGCCCGAGGCGATCACGGCCCCCACGTCCTTGTTCGGGTGCAGGATCAGCCGCGCGGCGTTGGGCCGCCCGTCCGGCCCGGTCGCCTCCGCCGCGAGCCCCGGGCACAACGCCTCGAACCCGATGGTGCGGATCCCCGCTTCGTCGAAGAGCAGACGCCGCCCGTACTCGGAGACCACGCAGTGGACCTCGTGCCCCCCGCCAACAAGCAGTTCGAGCAGACGCAGCGCGTACCCCGCCCCGGACGCGCCGGAGATGCCGACGACGAACCGCCCGGCGGCGGTGGGGGGGGGGCTGGGCTGGACGGGTTCGGGCACGCGGCGTCTCCGGGGACTCTTCGCCCCTGGGACGATGCTAGATGTGGATGGGACGCGGCCCGGCGATCGGGCCGAGATGCGTCGGGGCGTTCGGGATCGCGGCCGAGCCACGCCGTTTTCGAACGAGCCGTCCCGCCGGTCCCGAATCCGAACCGCGAAAGTGCCCCCCGAAGGACTCGAACCTTCGACCCGCTGATTAAGAGTCAGCTGCTCTACCAACTGAGCTAGGAGGCGGCGCGTGGGAAGACCACGCCGATGCCTAGTCTATTCCGTCCATGGCCCGCGTCTAGTCGCCCGGTCGCCCCTCGACCCCGCGGGCCGGACACGGGGCCCACCTCGCCGATTGGCCAAACCGGGCGGGCTTCGGCCCCCGGCGTTGACCCAAGGCCCCCAAAAGGCTAGCCTTCCGACCGTGCAAATCGGGGTCCGGGCGGCTCTTTCGCCCCGGCGCCGGGCGGGTTAGGAGCCCCAGATGCTTCCAGCACAACGACAGAGCCACGGGCGCAGCCGTCGCCGGCGAGCCCACGACTTCCTGGTTCCCAAGCAGCTCGGCGTGGACCCGCTGTCCGGCCTGCCCCGGGCCCATCATCGCGCGTGCGCCGAGTCCGGCTACGTCCGCCCCGGGCTGAAGATCCAGGTCCGCAAGCTCAAGATCGGCGTCCAGGGCGCCTGATCCCGTCGCGTCCGAGCCAGCCCACTTCGTGCCGCTCGGGTGACGCTCGGGTGCCGCTCGGGCGATCTCCCGCCACCAGCCAAGGGGACCCAAGCCCATGCGCATCGCGGTGGACGTCATGGGGGGCGACAACGCCCCGGACGCCATCCTCCAGGGATGCGTCCAGGCCCGCGAGTTCCTCGGCCCGGACGACCAGCTCGTCCTGTTCGGCCCCAAGCCGCTCATGGCGGACTTCCTGGGCGAGCGTGGCGTCGACGATCCGCGGATTGTCCTTGAGCATTGCACGCAGACGATCGCCATGGAGGATCCGCCGGCCAAGGCGGTCCGCGAGAAGACCGAGTCGTCGCTGGTCCGGATGGCCGTCGCCGGCTCGCGGCGCGTCGAGCACCCGTGCGACGCGGTGCTCTCGGCGGGCAACACCGGCGCGTGCGTGACCGCCGCGATCATGCACATGCGCCGCCTGCCGCACGTGCACCGCCCCGGCATCGCGGTCACGATCCCGGCGTTCCACGGCCCGGTGGTCCTGTGCGACGCCGGGGCCAACCCCGAGCCGCGCCCGAGCCACCTCTGGCAGTACGGCCTGATGGCCGAGACGTACGCGCGACGCGTGCTGGGCATCGAGCACCCGCGCGTGGCCCTGATGAACATCGGGGCCGAGGAAGGCAAGGGCGGCGACCTCGTGAAAGAGGCCCGCAGGCTCTTCAAGGCCACCCCCGACTGCAACTACGTTGGCTACATCGAGGGCCGCGGCTTCTTCAACGGCGAGGCCGACGTGGTCGTCACCGACGGGTTCGTCGGCAACACGGTGCTCAAGATGGCCGAGGGCCTCGCCAAGAGCATCTTCTCGGCGATCGCCGCAGAGATCATGGCGTTCGACCCGGCCCTGATGCTCAAGTTCGAGCCGGTGGTCAAGCAGATCTACGCCAAGAACGACTACCACGAGCACGGCGGGGCGCCGCTGCTGGGGGTCAACGGCGTGTTCATGTGCGCCCACGGCTCGTCCGAGGCCCGCACGATCCGGGCCGCCATCCGCAACTCGCGCCACTTCGTGACCTGCGGCGTCAACGACGCGATCGTCGAGCGCCTGGCCCAGGTCGCGTCCATCGCCGAGCCCGAACCGGCATGAGTGCCCAGCAATCCACCGCCGCGACGCCGGGCGGGGCCTCCGCCGGGCGGGTCCCGCCGCCGCCACCGGGCGGGGTGACGATCGCCGGCACCGGGCTGGCGATCCCGCAGAAGCGTCTGACGAACCAGGACCTCGAGCGGATGATGGACACGTCCGACGAGTGGATCGTCCAGCGGACCGGCATCCGCCAGCGCCATGTCTGCGACTTCGCCAAGGGCGAGACGACGTACACCATCGCCGCCGCCGCCCTGCGGAACGCGTGCGCGGATGCGAAGATCGATCCGGCGACCCTCGATCTCGTGCTCGTCGCGACGATGAGCATGGAATCGACGTGTCCGCCCACCGCCTGCCGCGTCGCCGCGGCCCTGGGCACCCGCAACGCCGGGGCGTTCGACGTCTCGGCCGCGTGCTGCGGGTTCGTGTTCGGGCTGAACACCGCGTACGGGCTGATGCGGACCGGGCCGTACAGGCGGGTGGGCCTGGTCGGGGCCGACACGCTCTCGCGGTTCATGGACTACTCGAACGCCGGGCGCTCGACCGCGATCCTGTTCGGCGACGGCGCGGGGGCCGCCATCCTCACGGCCACCGACGACGCGTCCCAGGGCGTGATCGCCCAGGCCATGCACTCCGACGGGCACCGCTTCGACGACCTGTACGTTCCCGAGGACGAGCGAGGCTTCCCCGAGGGCGTCGCGCCCGACCCGGCCATGATCCACCGCGTCCAGATGAACGGGCAGGGTGTGTTCAAGTTCGCGGTCGGCACCTTCCCGGACGTGATCGCCCAGACGCTCGACAAGGCGGGCCTGGATGCCGGCGACGTGGACATGTACGTCTGCCACCAGTCCAACGCCCGGATCCTGGACGCGGCCCGCAAGCGGTTCGGGCTGGCCGAGGACCGCCTGTACGTCAACATCGACCGGTACGCGAACACGGTGGCGGCATCGGTGCCGCTGTGCCTGCACGAACTCCGGTCCGCCGGGCGTGTGCGGGCCGGGCACAAGGTCATGTTCGTGGGCTTCGGCGGCGGGCTGACGTGGGGCACGAGCCTCTGGCAGTTGTAGGCGTCGTCCGAGGGTTCTCCCACGCCAGCGCACAAGTTCCCGCGCTTTGATCGACGCCACAGGCACTCACCGCCGAGGCGCAGAGTGCGCCGAGGGATGCAGGAACTCCAACGCATTCGCCTTCCTCTGCGCCCTCAGCGCCTCTGCGGTGAGTCTTCGTGTTCCCGGCCTGAGAGCGCAGGAACTTCATGGAATCCGTATCACGGCCAACAACCACACAACCGCCCGGACGTCGCACATGGCGACGCCGGGCGGTCGGTGTGGCTCCTCTCCCCCAGGGCGGCGATCAGTCGTGGAGCGCCGTGGTCGTCGGGGGCTGAACGGTCCGCAGACCGATCGTGGTCTCGATGCGGAAGTTGGACTGGGTCGTGTGACGCTCGGCGAAGAAGAACTTCAGCGAGTACATCTGCCCGTCCTCGAGCCAGGACAGGCGGTCGAGATCGATGGTCTGGCTGACGGCCGAGTGCACGCCGCCGATGTCGATCACGCACTTGCCGTCGATGAACACCCACACGTCGTCGTCGCCCGTGAAGGTGAAGACCTGGCCGGAGCCGGCCTGGTAGACGAACTCGGTGTCGAGTTCGAACGTGAAGTGGAAGTTCTTGCCGGTGGTCCCGTAGTTGCCGTACATCTGCCCGTTGACCGGGAAGAACCCGCCGAGGCTCGAGAACGCCGAGTCGGTGCGGTCGTTGAAGACGTAGCGGTTGGTGCCCGACTCACGCACGAGCGTCAGCGGGAGTTGCTGGCTGGCGTTCATGCCCGGCACGTCCTTGAACCACTGGTCGAAGTTCTCGGCGCTGGTCAGGGCGCCCGTCTGGCTGCCGAGCGAGCCCTGGCTGTCGCCCTGGATCGACGGGAAGTGGGCCCGCGGCGGCATGATGTTCCGCCCGTGGGAATCGCGCCAGTTGCTGCTCACCCGCTGACCCGTGCCCGCGAAAACCGGGTTGCCCTCGGCGTTGAGTTCGTCGGCGACCATGCCGACGTAGTGCCCGAAGCCCCCGCTGGGCCGACGCTGGAAGTCCGGGTGCCCGCCGGTGGCGTTGCGATCACGGAAGTCGCGCACGACGCCCGTGAGCGACAGGGACGCCGGCAGATTCGCGTACGGATCAAAGCTCCCGGAAGTGCCCTCGCCGCTCTGGGCCTGGGCGGTGGTGCTGAGCCCGGCGGCTGCCGCGATGGCCAGCACACCGACGCCCAGCTTGCCGCGCTTCGCGCCGTTGCTGGCCATGGTGGTCATTCGAGTCCTCCTCGCTGCGTGTCCCCGCTCCGCCGACCTCCGGCGGGATCCTGTGGCGGGACACCACAACGGTCGAATCCACGCCGCCAACGGCAAGCGGCTTGCCGGGCCGATCCCCGTGATCGGGGGTAGGGCGTGACGCCTGTGCGGGCGGGGCGGCTCGTCCGACCGCCGTGCCGGGGTTGACGCGTCACGGCGAGCCCCCTTCTCGGACGACGCTCGCGACGTCTGCCGACACCCGCCGACAGCCAGCAACAGGTTGCCCACGCCGGCGCGCCCCGACGCGCCGGTTGTGCGTCGGTCCGACCGCGCACGAGTAGCCTCGCCGCCCTTCTCATGGGCTCGCCCGGCGATCGCCGACGTTATCGCTCCCGGGCGACCGCCCGGACGGTGCCGCTCGCGCCGATCCGGATCGGCCCCGCCGCATCCGCTCTCCCCGAACCCGCACCCGCAGCACGGCATGGAGGCCACGCGTGGATCGATTCGTGATCAAGGGCGGCACCCGCCTCGAGGGCCGCATCCGCGTCAACGGGTCCAAGAACGCCGCCCTGCCTCTGCTGGCGGCGGCCCTGCTGACCGACCAGCCCGTCACGCTCCGGGGCATCCCGAACCTGGCGGACATCGCGAACATGCTCCGCCTGCTGGGCGAACTGGGCTGCCCGAAGACCGGCGAGTCGCTCGGCTCGCCCCAGACCCTGACCGTCCACTCGCGCGACGAGTCGGCCTGCCACGCACGATACGACATCGTCCGCACCATGCGGGCCGGCATCTGCGCCCTCGGCCCGCTGCTGGCCCGGCGCGGCTCGGCCCGCGTGTCCATGCCCGGCGGGTGCGCCATCGGGGACCGCCCCGTCGACCTGCACCTGCGAGGCCTCGAGGCCCTGGGCGCTCGCATCAGCCTCGACTCGGGCGACATCGTCGCCGCCACCCCGCCCGGCGGACGCCTGCGCGGGGCCCGCATCTTCCTGGGCGGGCCGTTCGGCTCCACGGTGCTGGGCACGGCCAACGTCATGTCCGCCGCCACGCTGGCCCGCGGCACGACGGTGATTGAGTCGGCCGCGTGCGAGCCGGAGATCGTGGACCTGGCGGCCATGCTCGCCGCGATGGGCGCCCGGATCAGCGGGGCCGGCTCGCCCCGGATCACGATCCACGGCGTCGAGGCCCTCACGGGCGTCGACCACGAGGTCATCCCGGACCGCATCGAGGCCGGCACGCTCATGTGTGCCGCGGCCATCACCGATGGCGACGTGGTCATCGAGAACTGCCCGCTTGATGCGCTGATGGCGGCGGTCGATCGCCTGCAGGCCATGGGCGTGAGCGTCGAGGAACTCCACGAGTCGCGCGGTTCGTCGGACGCCCACGCCGCCGACCCCATGCGGGCCACGTGCCGCGTCCGGCGTGTCGGGGCGATGAAGCCCGTCGAGATCACGACCCAGCCGCACCCCGGCTTCCCGACCGACCTGCAGGCCCAGTTCCTTGCGACGCTGTGCCTGAGCAGCGGCAACTCGGTCGTCACCGAGAAGATCTTCCCCGAGCGGTTCCTGCACGTGGCGGAACTGGCCCGGATGGGGGCGCAGGTGAACCGGGCCGGGGCGACGGTGATCGTCAGCGGCGTGCACCGGCTGGTGGGCGCCCCGGTCATGGCCAGCGACCTGCGGGCCAGCGCGGGGCTGGTGCTCGCGGGCCTGGCCGCCACCGGCACCACCGTCATCAACCGCGTGTACCACCTGGACCGCGGCTACGAGCACCTCGACCAGCGACTGGGGACTCTCGGAGCCCGCATCGTCCGCGAGGACGACCGCGCGACCGAGGAGCGGGTGCCGGTCATCGAGACCAAGCCGCGCGAGGCCGTGAGGGCGGTGTGAGGCCTGGCGCCGGGGCGGCGCCGGCAGGGTGGCATGCTTGTGGCTCGGCACAAGCATGTTCTGACCGACGATGGGAAAACTCGGCGGAGGATTGGTCGCATGCCTGCTCCGAGCAGCAAGCATGCCACGCTTTGGGCGCGAGTCATGGAACGGGAACGCATCACGCCGGGCTGGGCAGCGCGCCGGGCGGTGCGTCCGGCTCCGGCTTCGACGCCGGGGCCACGCTGCGCCGACGCTCCGCGGCCAGCAGGTCGCCGATGCCCGCCGCCTTGACGAGTTTCTCGCCGCGCATCAGCGCGTGCACCTCGTCGGCCGTCAGCGTCTCGTACTTCAGCAGCGCGTCGGCCACCGCCTCGACCTTCGGCCAGGCCTCGTCGAGCATCCGCACCGCGTCCTGGTAGGCCTCGTCCACGATCCGGCGGACCTCCTCGTCGATGAGGCGGGCCGTGTCGTCGGAGTAGTCCTTGTCGGCGACGAACATCTCGCGCGTGTCGCGCCCCTCGTAGCGGATGAAGCCCAGGGCCTCGCTCATGCCCCACTCGAGCACCATGGCCCGGGCGATGCGCGTGACCTGGGCGATGTCGGAGACCGCGCCGCTCGAAACGTCGCCCATGGCCTTCTGCTCGGCGATGCGCCCGCCGCAGGCCATCCGCATCGTGGCCTTGAGCCAGCGGAGGCTGTAGCCGGTGCGGTCGCGCTCGGGGAGGCTGAACGTCGCCCCGCCCGCGTCGCCGCGCGGGATGATCGTGACCTTGTGCAGCGGGTCGGCGTCCTTGAGCAGGGCCTGGAGCACGGCGTGCCCGGCCTCGTGGTACGCGACGAGCTTGTTCTCGTCCTTCTCGCGGACGCGGCTCTTCTTGGCCCGACCGAACTTGACCTTGTCGCGGGCCTCCTCGAGGTCCTCCTGCTCGACGAACTCCTTGTTCTGGAGCGTCGCGCCGATGGCCGACTCGTTGATGATCGCCGAGAGATCGGCCCCGCTGAACATCGGCGTGCCGCGAGCGATCCGCTCGAGGTCGACGTTCGGGCCGAGTTTGACCTTGGCGGCGTGGACCTTCAGGATCTCGAGGCGTCCCTTGATGTCGGGCAGTGGGACGTACACCCGCCGGTCGAAGCGTCCCGGGCGGATCAGCGCGGGGTCGAGCACGTCCTCGCGGTTGGTCGCGGCGATGACGATCACGCCGTCGCCGGTGGCGAAGCCGTCCATCTCGACGAGGATGGCGTTGAGGGTCTGCTCGCGCTCGTCGTGCCCGCCGGTGGAGAAGCCCCCGCCGCGCCGGCGCCCGACCGCGTCGATCTCATCCAGGAAGATGATGCACGGGGCGGACTCCTTGGCGGACTTGAACAGGTCGCGGACGCGGCTGGCGCCCACGCCCACGAACATCTCGACGAAGTCCGAGCCGGAGATCGAGAAGAACGGCACGTCGGCCTCGCCCGCGATGGCCTTGGCCAGCAGCGTCTTGCCGCAGCCCGGCTCGCCGACCAGCAGCACGCCGCGCGGGATGCGCCCGCCCAGACGCGCGAACTTCTTGGGGTTCTTGAGAAACTCGATGAGTTCGGTGCACTCGTCCTTGGCCTCGTCGATGCCCGCCACGTCCTTGAAGGTGACGCCGGTCATCTCCTTGGTCAGAGTGCGGTGCTTGGACTTGCCGAAGTTGCCCAGCATGCCGCCGGGCCCGCCCGCGCTGCGCAGGCCGCGGCTGATAAAGAACCACAGCAGCGCGACGATGAGCAGGAAAGGACCAAACGTCAGCAGGATCGGCATCCAGACCGAGTCGCCGACGGACTTGTAGCGCCCGTTGGTGATCTGGTCGACTTCCTGCGTGACGGTCTCGCGGCTGGCGGCGTTGAGGCCGATGGTCACGGTGCCGTCGGCACCATCCGGCCCGGGGCGGCGCGTCGCGGTGACCGACTCGCTGCGGACGATGACGCTGTCGGGCTCGATCTGGCCGGCCTCGTACAACTCGCGGAACTCGGCGACGGTGACGCGGGCCCCGCCCGAGCCGTTCGAGATGAACATGACCGCCAGCAGGGCGATGGCCATCATGGTCAGGACGAAGAAGAGGCGGCCCGGCCCGCCGGGAGCGGGGGTGGGGGCCTTCTTGTCGCCGTCCTGTCCGGAGCCGTTGCCGGCGTTGTTTGAGCCGCGGTCGTTGTCGGCTTCGCCGCCGTGGCGCGGGTTCATGCGGCGCGGGCGGGCGGGGTCGCGCCCGCCGCGGGAGCGGGGCGGCTCATCGGCGGGGGTGCGGAGCGGGGCGAGGGACGCGTCGCGCGTGCCCAGCGGGCACGACACGACATCACCCGCCAGCGGGCTCGAGTGGGCCTCGGCCCGGGGCGAGCGATCAGCATCCATGGTCATCAATCGATCCACCATCACTCGTTCGGACCAACACGACCTCGGATTCATTCCAAAGCGTTCCCGAACGGGCAACTATAGAGCGCGCGGGACCGGCGCACCCGGACTCGAACTTGCGGGCCTGGGTGGGTTCCGCACGGTCGAGGACGCGACGGTCACCGGTCCTGAGGAGGCCCCACCTTTCAATCGGGCGACGAAGGGCCGGGTCGAACAACGGTGGGCGTCGATACTCAACGTGCGTCGACCCGGACCTTCGCGGAGCCTCAGGTCCGGCGTCTGGGCGTCGTCGGTTGATCGTGGGAACACACGGAGCCCCGCGAGCCTCACGGGCAATACGGCTCACGCCCGCGGTACCGCGGCTCGTAGTAGTCGTTCCGCTCGTAGTAATAGCCACCGCCGCGGTTGTAGCCGCGGTACTCGTCCTGGCGACGGTTCTGGTCGCCCAGGACCGCGCCGCCGAGCCCGCCGATCAGGGCGCCGGCGGCGGCCCCCTCGCCCATGTTGCCCGAGAGCGAGCCCAGGCCCATGCCGACGAGCGAGCCCAGGGCCGCGCCCGTGACGCCGCCCTCGACCGCGTTGTTGCACCCGGTCAGGGCGAGCGAGCCGGCGGCCAGCAGGGCCAGGGCCGCGGTGCGGGTGGTCCGGTTCGCGATGGTGTTGCTGCTCGTGCTTGTGATCCTCATTGGCTGCCTCCTGGTTCTCGGGCGTTGGCCCGGCCGGCGACGCGGGGCCCCCTGAACGGGTGTCAGGGAGCGGTTCGGTCGGCGCAGCCCGGTGCGTACCGCGGGTCTGATCCAAGACCGCCTGCGGGGCGTTGGCCCTGACAGGCGATCACCCTTCTTCTACTCCCGAGGCGACGCGGGTGTTCCGGGGCCGCAATGCCGAAGCGGAGCCCGACGCGCGAGCGTCGTGGTCTTTCCCCACCCCACCAGCCAAGCGAGGACCGACCGCGACGCTCGCGCGTCGGGCTCTGCGCGGGCGCTCAGGGCTCTCTTGGCGATTCGACCGCGAAGGCGCGGGCGGGGATCTCGACCATGTCGCGCCCGACGATCTCGCCGCGGAGAGTGAGGCTGTAGCCGCCGGCGCGGTTGAAGTACTCGATGGTGATCGGATGCCAGCCCTCGCCCAGGGCGATGGCGCCGGTGCGCTCCTCGGTGACGTGCAGGCCGTCGTTGTCGACGATGAGGCGGTCGTGCATGAACAGGCGCGAGCCGTCGTCGGAGGCCAGCCCGAACCGGTACACGCCCGCGGCCCGGACGTAGAGGTATCCGGTCAGGCGTTGGGCGATGTACTCGTCGCGCGTGCGCCCGTCGAGCGTGACGCCGCGGGACTCGTCGGTGCGGACGGGGGTGAGCGTGTCGAAGCGCGGCAGGCGGTCCCAGGTGCCCTCGTAGTGCTCGCGGCGGAGGGCGCCCGTGCGCGGCGACTCAAGTTCGACGGCTGCGATCGGCTCGACGCGCTCGAAGCGCCGCTCGGCGACAGGGGACAGCGGCGTGTGGCCGCGAAACGCCTGGACGCGGACGGTGGCGGACTCGTGCAGGACGAGCGGGCCGTCGTAGGCGGGCGAGGTGGGGGAGGGGTCGGTGGCGTCGAGGGTGTAGCGGAGGGCCAGCGGCGACTCCGGCGTGTCGCGGTCGTGGGCGAGCGTGATGGTGAGGGAGTCGGTGAACTCGGGAGCGACCGCGGAGATGTCCGGGCGTTTGAAAACCTCAAGCGTCGGCCCGGTGATAAGTTCGATCACGGTGCAGTGGGCGTTGAGAGGATCCCGGGTCAGATTGCTGATGATGATGTTCGACTGTTCACGATCCGCTCCAGGGGTTCGGATCGATGGCGTGAACGAAGCGCGAAGGGCCAAGTACCGCGCCATCTGGAAGTCTGTCTCGACGCCCGGCACGACGATCCGACGGTCTGCCGGCCAGTCGAATACATGCAGGAAGAGCGTCGTCGTGCGCGGGGCTCGGTCCGCCACACCGACTGTGCACCGCCCCCACGGCAGTGCATCGAACGGACTCGGCTGGGTCGAGTAGATCGAAGGTCCGTTCGAGCGCATCCACCTTCCCATCTCCCCCAACCGATCCACCGCCTCCGGCGGAAACGTCCCATCCGCCCGCGGCCCCACATTCAACAGGAAGTTCCCCCCCTTGCTCGCGATATCCACCAGCGTGCGGATGAGCGTGGTCGCCGACTTCCACCGGGTGTCGAAGGCGTTGTAGCCCCAGTGGTCGTTCATGGTCATGCACGATTCCCAGTCCACATCGGGGATGCCGGTCGCGGGCACCTCCTGCTCCGGCGTGCCGAAGTCACCGGCGAACGCGCCCTCGCGCGTGAGGCCCGCCATGCCTTCGCGCCCGGCCCCGACGCGGTTGTTCACGATCACATCCGGCTGCAGGCGACGGCACAGGGCGTACAGGTCGCGCCCGCGCTCTTCGCTCCATGTCGACTCCCACTCGCCGTCGAACCACATCACGCCGATCGGGCCGTAGTTCGTGAGCAGTTCCGTGACCTGGGCGTGCAGGTAGTCCTCGTAGCGCTCGAAGTCGGCGTCGCCGGCGGGGCGGTCGGCCTCTTCCCAGCCGCGCCGGGGCAGATAGTCCGGGTGGTGCCAGTCCATGATCGAGTAGTAGAAGCCGATCTGGAGCCCCTCGGCCCGGGCCGCGTCGGCCAGTTCCCGGATGATGTCGCGTCCGAACGGCGTGGACATCACGTCGAACTCGGTGTGGGCCGAGTCGAACAGGCAGAACCCGTCGTGGTGCTTGGCGGTGATGACGATGTAGCGCATGCCGGCCCCGTGGGCGGCGCGGGCCCAGGCCGCGGCGTCGAAGTTCACGGGGTTGAAGCGTTCGAGCAGCCCGTCGTACTCCTCCACCGGGATCTGGGCGGTGGTGCGGATCCACTCGGCGTGATTGGTTGAGTCGCCCCAGCGCCCGGCGGGGATGGCGTACAGCCCCCAGTGGATGAACATGCCGAACCGGGCGTCGCGCCACCAGGCCATGCGGGCGTCGCGCTGCTCGGGGGTTTCGGCAAGGGGGTCGGCGGCTGGCTGGGCGGAGGCCGCCGCGACGAAGACGCCGAGGGCCAGCAGGGCAGCCGTGGCGATGTGGGATCGGGCTCGCATGGAACGAGTCTACCGGCACGCGGGGCTGGTCAGCGCTCCGGGGGCCACAGATACTCCGTCGCTGCATGCGACGCCGCGACGAGGCCGATCGCCTCATCCAGGCGCGGCACGAACCGCTCGTTCCACGGGCCGAGGAACCGGGCGTCGGCGTACTCCGGCGGCGTCGGCTCGCGGGCCGTGCGGAGGAAGCACTCGCGGCACAGCCACCAGTCCGGGTGCGTCCGCTGCAGCATCTCGCCGCCCCACTTGAACAGCCACCGCTGGAGTCCGAAGAGCACCATCATCGCGTCGAGCGTTGTCAGGTCGCACCGGCGCGCGGCACGGCAGCGGCGGCTGGCGGCGTCCGTGTCGAACCCGGTGCGCTCGAGGCAGGCGTAGCCGTCGAGGCGGAGGGCGGCGTGGGTGATGATGTCGTCCTCGTCGAGCATCGGGTCGATTCCGGAGTCGCGCCGACACCTCGCCCCGCCTACGCCGCGCGGAAGGGCTTGACGCGCTTCTCGATCTCACGCCCCGACTCGTCCTGGGCCAGGTCGAGGTCGTAGCGGGCCTGCAGGGCCATCCACACCTGCGCCGAGGTGCCGAAGAAGCGGGCCAGGCGGAGGGCCAGGTCGCCGCTCACGCCGCGAGTGCCCTTGACGATGCGCCCGAGTTGCTGGGCGGAGACGCCTGTCTCCTTGGCGAGGCGGTAGACGGAGATGCCGAGTGGCTGGAGGAAGTCGCCGCGGAGGACTTCGCCGGGGTGGATTGGGGGGTGCTTGGGCATCGTGCGTTCCGATTCAGTGATAGTCAACGATCTCGACCTCGTGGGCGTCTCCGTCCTGCCAAGTGAACACAACTCGCCATTGATCGTTCACGCGGATGCTGTGTTGGCCTTGCCGGTCCCCGTGGAGAGCCTCCAGCCGGTTCCCGGGCGGCACACGCAGATCGTCGAGCGTGGCCGCGGCATCGAGGTACCGCAGTTTCCGCAGCGCGACCCGCTGGATCCGAGGGTCGATCCGCTTCACCCGCTCCCGGTTGAACAACGCCTCCGTCTCACGATCGGCGAAGGATGCGATCACTCGAAGCAATAATAACCGATCTGGTGCCTGTCGTCAAGTCCGCGCCGGTGGGGGCGTCCACTCAGTCACCCTTCCTCGGATCCCCCTCCAACACCAACCCCTCCACCGGCGGCGCATCGCTTGCCGGCTTGCCCTTGGCGTCCGTCAGCGCCTTGCCGTCGGTGAACGTCTTGATGATCGGGATCGGGTGGGCCTTCTCGTGGTGGGCCAGAGCGGACTCGAGCGCCTTCTTCTTCTCGTCGGGCAGTTCCGCCCACTTGCCGCGACCGCGGCACTTGGGGAACCCGCTGCACCCGAGCCACGGCCCGCGGATGCCGCTGCGAAGGTTCAGGGGCCGCCCGCACTTCTCGCACTCCAGATCGGTCTCGAGCGGCGGCTGCGACGGGGCCGTCACGTGCCCCTTCTTGTCGATGTTCAGGATGCCCGAGCAGGGCGACTCCTTGTCGTTGTATCGCGCGCAGCCCAGGAACACGCCGAAGCGACCGGTGCGGCGCGTCATCACGCCGGCGCACTCCGGGCAGGCCACGTCGACGAACTCCGCGGTGACGGGGCGCCCCTCGCGGTCGACCGGGCAGGCGTACTTGCAGTCCGGGAAGCGGGCGCACGACATGAACCGCCCGTTCTTGCCGAAGCGGTACGCCATGCCCCCGCCGCACTCCGGGCACTTGTACTGCTCGGGCGCGGGCGTGATCTCGGCCTTGGCGTGCTTGAGGTTCTCCTCGGCGGCCTCGAGGCTTTCTTTGAACGGGCCGTAGAAGCGCCGGAGCATCTCGATCCAGTCGAGGTGGTCCTCCTCGACCTTGTCGAGCTGGGACTCCATCTCGCGGGTGTAGCCCACATCCATGATGCCGGGGAACGCCTCGATGAGTTTGAGCGTGACGACCTCGCCCAGGTCGGTCGCGTGGAAGGCGCGGGTGTCGCGCTGCTCGACGTACTTGCGGTCCTGGATGGTCTGGATGATCGAGGCGTAAGTGGACGGGCGCCCGATGCCCTCGCTCTCGAGCATCTTGATGAGCGAGGCCTCCGAGTACCGGCTCGGCGGGCTGGTGAACCGCTGCTCCACGTCGGCCGCGAAGGGCGACAGTGGCCGCCCCTCCTCGATCGCCGGCAGCGTCGGCGTGTCACCGCCCGTCGGCACGCCTGCGACCTTGTAGAACCCGTCGAACGCCAGCACGCGCCCCGTGGCCTTGAACACCAGCGAGCCGTTCTGGCCCTTCGCTCCGTCGCTGCGTCGCTGCGTCGCTGCGTCGCTTCCCCCCTCAATCAAAACCGTCGTCGCGTCCCACTCCGCCGCCACCATCTGGCACGCCACAAACCGCTCCCAGATGATCTGGTACAGGCGGAACTGGTCGCCGGTCAGCGCGCTGCGCACGCGGCTCGGCGGGTACGCCAGGCTCGTCGGGCGGATCGCCTCGTGGGCCTCCTGGGCGTCCTTGTTGGAACTGGTGAAGAAGTTGGGCTTCTCGGGCAGGTACTTCTGGCCGTACTCCTTCAGGATGAAGTCGCGGGCCATCCCGAGCGCCTCGCCCGAGATGTGCGTCGAGTCGGTCCGCATGTAGGTGATCAGGCCGACCGGCCCCTCGCCGGGAATGTCCACGCCCTCGTACAACTGCTGGGCCGCACGCATCGCACGCTGGGCGTTGAATCCCAGGCGGCTCGACGCGGCCTGCTGCAACGTGCTGGTGATGAACGGCGGCGGCGGACGCACCGTCGAGCGTTTGGTCTCGATCGACCGCACGCGGTACGGCGTCGCGGGGTCCATCCGACCGGTGATCGTGCGCTTCCACCGGGCCGGGCCGCGACCGGTCTCGTCGCGCGTCGCGGTCGTCTTGATATCGACGAGCCCGCAGCGGGCCGCGACCGAGCCGACCTCGGGCGTCAGGTCGTACGCCCCGGCGTCGCCGAACGCCCCGTCGGCCTTCGCGAGCCTGGCCTTCACGCCCTCGAGCGACACGTCGTCCGCCGGGCCGATGATCGCATCGACGCCGATCCGCGGCTCGAACTTCCGCCCGTCGACCTCGATCAGTTCGGCCCGGATCGCCTTGTGCTCCGAGACCCACTGCGTCTGGCTTTTGCGCGTCGGCGGGTTGCCCTTGTCGTCGCGAGCGCCCAGGAACGCCTCCCAGCCCGGCCCGAGTCTGGACGCCTCGCCGGCAGACAACGCGAACAGGGCCTCGATCGACCATTCCTCATCGGGCACGAAGGCCCGGATCTCGCGTTCGCGCTCGACAACCAGCCGCACCGCCACACTCTGCACCCGCCCGGCCGACAGCCCCCGCGCCACCTTCTTCCACAGCAGGGGCGAGACCTGGTACCCCACGATCCGGTCCAGGATCCGCCTGGCCTGCTGGGCGTTGACCTTGTCCTCGTCGATCGGATGCGGGTTGCCGAAGGCCCGCTGGATCTCCTGCTTGGTGATCGCGGCGAACATGACCCGCCGCGCCTGGGCCGGCGTGATGCCCAGTTCCTGGGCCAGGTGCCACGCGATGGCCTCGCCCTCGCGATCAAGGTCGGTCGCGAACCAGACGGTGCCGCCGGAGGACAGCGAGTCCTTGGCCGCCCGCTTGAGGTCCTTGAGGACGTTCTCCTTGCCTTCCATGACCTGGTAGGTCGGGGTGAAGCGCCGGTTCCGCTCGGTGCCCAGGTCCACGCCGGGGACCGGGCTCTTGTCGCCCTTGGGGGCCTTGCTGGGCAGGTCGCGGATGTGCCCGACGCTGGCGAGCACGACGTACTTGTCCGCCCCCAGGTACTTGTTGATGGTCTTGGCCTTCGAGGGCGATTCGACGATGACCAGGTCCTTGCCCGACGCGGCCCCGGCCTTGTAGCCCAGCCCGGAGCCCGGGCCACGGCGTCCGCGACCGCCGCCTTTGGCCCCGGCCCGCCCCGCCGACTTCCGCTCGGCGACGGCCACGCCCCCGGCATCGCTGCCAGCGCCGGAGCCGCCGCCCGATTTGCGGGCCGTCTTCTTGCTGGTTTTCTTCGCCACCTTGCGCGCCATGCGGGTTTCCGTGCCTTGTTCCGCCCCGGTATCGGCGGGTTGCCCCCGGGACCGACAGGCGGAGCCAATGGCGGCTGCCACCCGGTTGTCAAGTCCGATCGGGTAACATTCGGGTTGGCTCAGGTATTCGCGGGGGCTGGCGGAACGCTTGGGCGGCAGATAGACCCCCTTGTTGTGGTGGGCATGTTGCCCGATCAGGAGTCGTCCCGCCTGGTCTTCGCGCCGCCGGGCTGTGCTGCTCGCTTTCGCTCGGGCGCGATGAACAGCCACGAGTACGTCCACTTCCAACTCCGCTCCAGCGCCTGCGCGTCGTAGCGCTCGCCGCACTCGGGGCAGAGCCAGCGTGCGGCCGCGTGCGCATCGTCCTTCTGCTCCACGAGCCCGTAGCGGCACTTCAGACACACCTTGAAGCCCTGGGCCTCGACCTCGCGCCGGCTCCGCCGCCCGAGACGATGGCCCGCAAGCACCACGCCCCCGAACCACCCGAGCACACCGATCGGTATGAACCACCCGGCCCGCAGCCACAGGGCGATGGCGAACGTGGCCATCACGCCGACGATGAGCACGACGTCCAGTTTCAGGCGCGTGGCCCGCTCGCTGTCGGACAGGCGGCCGGGGGTCACGTCGTCGGGGTTGGTGTCCCAGGAGTCGGTCACTCCGATGCTCCGCACAGCCGGCGCACGAGCATGTCGACGCACCCACTGGTGTCGACCGGGTCGCCCTTGATCGCCACCGCCGCGGGCCCGACGAGCAACCTCCGCATCCACGTCCGCTGGTTCTTCGCAAAGCGTCGCGTCTCGATCTTGATCGCCTCGATCGCCTCCTCCTGCGTTGCCCGGCGTTCGAAGTGGGCGATCAGTTGCTTGTACCCCAGCGCCTCGCGCGACTGCGGGCCGAAGCGCTGGGCCTCCCAGAGGGCGCGGGCCTCCTCGACCAGGCCGCGACGGACCATCTCGCGGACCCGCTCGTTGATCCGCGCGTTGATCGCGTCGGTCTCCCACTCCAGCCCGACCAGCAGCGCATCGGCCCGCGGGCCAGCGGTGTCCCACTGGGCCTGGTGGGCCGAGATCGGACGCCCCGTCAGGCGGAACACCTCGAGAGCCCGCACCGTGCGGCGCTCGTCGTTGAAGTGGATCCGGGCCGCGGCCTGGGGATCGGCGCGCTCGAGTTCCGCGCGCCGGGCCGCGGGGTCCATGGCCCGGAGTTCATCGCGCAGGGCCTCGTCGGCGCCCGGCCCGTCGAACAGCCCGTCGAGCAGGGCCTTGACGTACAGGTGCGTGCCGCCGACGACGATGGGCACGGCGTTGCGGGTGCGGATGTCGTCGATGGCGGCGTTGGCCGCGGCCAGCCACTGGTGCACGGAGTAGGCGTCCTCGGGCTCGACCACGTCGATGAGGTGGTGGGGGGCCGCGGCCTGTTCTTCGTGCGTGGGTTTGGCCGAGCCGATGTCCAGGCCGCGATAGATCTGGATGGCGTCGGCCGAGACGATCTCGCCGGCGCGGCCGAGGTCGCGGAGCGCGTCGCACAGCGCCATCGCGAGGGCCGACTTGCCGCCGGCGGTTGGGCCGATGATGACGGGAAAACGCGGCGTGGCGGGCATCGGGGGATGGTAGTGGTCGGGATGGTGGTGATCGGGCGAGACCACCCCCTCCGGCCCGGTCGCAGAGCCTCCCAGGCCACCTCCCCCGCACGCGGGGGAGGGGTGTGGGCGACGCATCGGCGAGCCTACTTCGCGCGCTTGGCCGCGGCGATCTGGGCCTCGACGGCTTCGATCGACTTCGGGATCGCGGCCGAGAGGTTGTCGCAGCCCGACTCGGTGACGACCACGTCGTCCTCGATGCGGACGCCGAGGTTCTCGCCAGCGATGTAGACCCCCGGCTCGATGGTGAGAACCGCGCCGGGCTTGAGCGGGCCGCCGGGGTCGATGTCGTGGACCTCGATGCCCAGGTGGTGCCCGATGCCGTGGATGTAGTGGTCGCCCAGACCTGCCTTGTCGATCACGTCGCGTGCGGCGATGTCGATCTGGGCGATGGTCGCGCCGGGGCGGACGGCGGCGATGGCGGCCTCCTGGGCCTTGAGCACGACGCCGTAGACCTCGCGCTGGCGGGGCGTGAACCTGCCGGAGACGGGGTAGGTGCGGGTGATGTCGGCGTTGTAGCCCTTGACGCGGGCGGCGGCGTCGAGCACCAGCAGGTCGCCGTCGTTGCACACGGCGTTGTTGGCGCGGTAGTGGAGCACGGTGCCGGCGCGACCGGAGCCGACGATCGGGCCATAGGCGAAGCCCTCCGCGCCCGCGGCGTTGATGGCGACGAAGAAGGCTCGCTGGAGGTCGCGCTCGTTTACGCCCGGGGCCATGGTGCCGAGCAAGGCGTTGATGCCCTTGGCGGTCGCGTCGATGGCCTGCTGGATCAGGGCCTGCTCGGCCTTGGATTTGACCGAGCGCATCTGCGGGATGACCAGGGTGCGGTCCTCGATGGAAACGCCGACGGTTCGCTCCGCGACCTTGCGGAACAGGGCCAGGTCGGGCGAGGGATTGGCCGTGTGGGCGGCGAAGGCGTGGAGGCACGAGAGGCGACCGGCCCGGCGGGCGGCGGTCGTGAGCAGGCGGGGCAGGTAGGTGGTGCGCATGATCCACGAGAAGCCGGTGGCCTGGCGGAGGGCGGCGTCGATCGGGTCGCGCAGGCCGTCCCACTGCTCGAGTTCCGGGTCGCGGGGTTTGAGCAGCAGCATGGCGCGCCGGCGGGGGTCCTCGCTCTTGGGATCGAGCCAGAGGATCGCGCCGGGCTCGTCGCGGATGCCGGTGAGGTAGAGGAACGAGGCGTCGGGGATGAATTCGTCGTGACCGGAGGGCTCGCCGGCGAAGACAAGGCCGACGCCGCCGTTGAGTTGCTCAAGAACGGCGTCGCGGCGGGCGTGGTACTCGGAGAGGGGGATGGCGGGGTCGATGAGCATCGGATTCTCCGTCGGGACGGTGGCGGCGGGGCGTGCGGGCCCGCATTCGAGGGGCGTCAGAGCGTACGGGCGTTGCGCGGTGGCGTTGCTGGTGGGCGTGGGTTCTGCGGGGCTCATCGCCCGCCCGTACCATTGCGGCTCGCGTCGGGGCGATCGGTGCCGCCGGCTTGGCCGCTGTGATGAGGGACCGACGCCCGACATGGAACGCGCCCAGTTCGAACGCCTGGCTCTGGAGCAGCTCGACGCGGTGTACCGCCTCGCGCTGCACCTGACGCGCCAGCAGGACCGGGCCGAGGACCTGGTGCAGGACGTGTACGCGCGGGCGTTCCGCCCGAACGCGATCGCGTCGTTTGAGGATCGTTCGGGCGGCGACGGGCCCAACGCCCCCAAGACCCAGGGCGACGGGATCCGCTCGTGGCTGTTTACGATCTGCCACAACCTGTTCTACAGCAAGGCCAAGCGGGCCTCGCTGGCCCCGTCGGCGGTGCCCGAGTTCTTCGACGAGCAGTCGACCGAGCGGTTACCGGACGAGCCGCCCCCGGCCTGGGACCTGGCGTCGCTGGACTGGGAGCAGGTGGATCAGTCGCTCAAAAAAGCGATCGATGACCTGAAGCCGGAGTACCGGGAGGTGCTGCTGCTGTGGGGGGTCGAGGGGCTGAAGTATCGAGAGATCGGGACGATTCTGGAGGTGCCGATCGGGACGGTGATGAGCCGCCTGCACCGAGCCCGGAAACTGCTGGCCGATGCGCTGGCCGAGTCGGGGTACTTCCGGGCTCCGCCGGGGTCGGCGGCGGGTGGAAACGGCAAGCCAACGGGCGAATCGGACGGGGAGGGGGGGCGATGAGGCGGGCGACGACATCGGCCGGGTTGCGGTCGTGCGGGGGCGGCTCGGAATTCCCGATGAGCGGGGAAACAATCGGGCCGCCGGCGCGGTTTCCCCGATCGCCGGTCGGGGGGCCAGCGGACAGCGCGGGTCGCCCTCTCGGCGCAGGAGCCGGTGCAGGAATCGGCGCTCCGGCGGGTGGCCTTGGCCATCCCGGGGCGGGCCTGCTCTCGAGTGATTCTGATGCTCGTGCCGTTGGCGGTGTGACGCTCCCATGACCGACCCGCGATCCAAGCCGAATGCTGACACCGACGCCCCGCTGGGCCCGGCGGCGATGCTGCGGGCCGCGGCGGACGGAGAGTTGGACGCACGCCAGGCGGCGGCGTTCGAGGCCCTCGGGGGCGACGCGCCGGCGCGGGTGGCGTTCGAGCGGGGCTTGCGGGCCGCGTGCGGACGGTGCATGGACGCGAAGGCGTCGGACGTGCTGCGGGCGCGGGTTGTTGAGACGATCGCCCGGGCCAGTTCGAGCCACACCGAATCGGGCGAGGGCGACGCGGGCGGTGCGGGTGCCGTCCGTCATGACGCGGGTTCCCCGGCGGATCGGCCGGTTCCGGGACGGGGGGCTCCCGGGCGGTCGCGCGTGCCGCGCGGGCGTCGGGTGCTGATGTCCGTCGGCGTGTCGGCGTTCCTGCTGCTGGCGGTGGGGATGGTCATCCAGGCGGTGATCAACACGGGCAGCACGTCGGGCGGGCAGGGCCACGCCCAGCAGTTCACGGCGTCGCTGGCGTCGTTCGTCAGCGCGGAGCACCAGCGGACGAACCCGGAGACGGAAGAGGCGCGTCGGAAGTTCTCGTGCCGCGATTTCGGGCGGGTGTCGACGGACTTCGCGGATGTGCTGGGCGATGCGCCGGACCTGCCTTCGCCGGGCGGGGACCACGACCTGGAGTTCCAGGGCGCCTCGCGCTGCGGCGTGCCGGGAGAAGGGCGGTCGATCCACGCGCGGTACGTCTCGCACGATCCGGCGGGGCACACGCACGGCGTGAGCATCTTCGTGCAGCAGGACACGGGGCGGCTCGATCTGGAAGATGGCAAGGTGTACCGGCTCGCGTGCGACAACGCCGCGGTGACGGTGTGGAGCCACGCGGGGCTGGTGTATTACCTGGTGGCCGATGACGCCGCGGGCTGCCGGTGCTTCCGTGCGGCCATGGGGCTGCCGGACCCGGTGGGGACGGTCCGGGCGCGGGATTGAGCGCGGCGTGGTCTGCGACGGCTTGGCTTGGACGCTCGATCAATCGTCGTAATCTGCGGTCATGATCCGGCAGACCTCGGCTCGGACCTGCGCGTCGTCCCAATCGGGATGGCGGGTGCGGACCCCGGACGTAACTAGCCGCCGTGCCAGGTCGTGCAGTTCGAGTCCCTTGGCCAGGCGCTGGGCAGGGGACATGGCGCGAAGGAACGGCACCATGTCCTCGTCGGGCATGCGGAAGGGGGGGAGCGCGTTGATCGAGCCCGGCTCGCTCACGGGATGAGTCTACCCGATCGCCGGCGCGCCGATCCCGCACCCCTCACGGCCTGCCCACTCCCACATCCAGCCACACCGGGAAGTGGTCGCTGGGAAAGCGGCTCGCGCCGGTCGGCGTGTGTCGCCAGATACCGCCGCCGATGACCTCGAGCGTGGCGGACGGGATCACGTAGTCCGCGCGTTTGCCCCAGGATGCGGTGTCGGTCGGGTCGAGGCGGGCCGCGGTCGGTCGAGATCGGCACGTCGCTGCTGGGCGTGAACGCCGCGCTGACGCGCGGGCTGGACAGGAGGATGTCGCGCATGGCGTTGCCGATGTCGGGCGAGTCAGCGGCGTCGAGGTTCTGGTCGCCCAGGATGACGAAGTTGGTGCGCGGGCAGCCCGCCGGCCCGCCCGCGTCGTCGACGACGTACAGGCGTCCTCGACATAATCGGCCCAGAAGCGGACCTCGTCGTGGTTCCGCCGGACGTTGCGGCGGCTCGGGGCCGTCGAACGCCGGCGGCGTCGGGTGGCTGCACAGCACGTGCAGCACCGCGCCATTGGGCAGGCGCACCGGCACATCCCAGTGGCTCTTGCTGGACAGGCGCACGACGCGGGCCTCTTCCTCATCGAACCACGCCTCGCCGGTGGCCGGGTCGTTGGGCATCCTGTTGTTGGGCATGTAGTCCCAGGGGAGCAGGCGGAACGTTCGGGCCTCTGGCGTGATGATCTCGAGGCGCTCGTCGACGAGCAGGGCCATGGCGTATTGGCCCGGGAAGGTGCCGAAACCCCAGCAGTCGTTGCCGTACTCGCGCCGGCCTCGGTCTGCTCGCCGGGCGTGCCGTCAGGGCGGGCCGCGGGCGGCGTGGGGAAGGCGGTGGCGGCCTGCCCGTCGTTGTCGAGGTCGAAGCCGCTGGGCATGCCCGTGTTGGATGGGGCCATGTAGACGCGGTATCGGATCGGCTCGACGCCCTCGACCTGCGGGCGTGCGAGGAAGTTGTCGACGAAGCGCTGGGCGTTCTGTCCCGGCGTCGCGCCGTCAACGAACCCCGGCGCGCCCGGCGTGTCGTAGGCGATCTCGTTGAGCAGGATGATGTTCGGGCGGAGACGCTGGATGATCTGGGCCAGGGCGCGGACGCGCGGCTGCGCGGGATTGAGCAGATCGTCGGTGCGGACATCCTCGATGTTGAAGGTGGCGACACGGAGGGCGATGCGATCCGTGGCGCGCTGGGTCGCGCCGGGCTGGCTGTTGGTGCCGGGCTGGGATGGAACGCTGGGCTGGGCGAGGGCCGCGGCGGCCGATGCGAGCACGGCGGCGGCTTGAACGGCGTGTCGCGTGCATCCATGCATCATGCGATCGATCTCCTCACTCCCCGCGGAACCCACGAGAGCAGCACACGCGCAAGGATAGACGCCGCCCGCTCGACCCTCGGCGCATCCCTCGGCATGCCCGAGCCGGACCGAGCCGGGCGCGTCGCCCGTAGACTCCGCCCATGAACCCAGAAGCCCAGTTCGCGGCGGCTCGCGAGGCGATCCGTGTCGGGCGGTTCGCCGACGCGGAGGCGTCGCTGCGGGCCTTGCTCGGCGTGGCGCCGGGGCATCCGCTGGTGCTGAGCCTGCTGGGGGTCGCGCTGCGCGGGCAGGGGCGGTTTGAGGAGGCGTTGGAGCCGGCGCGGAGATCGGCGGAGGCCGCGCCATCGAATCCCGGCGTGCTGGTGAACCTGGGCGTCGTGTTGATCGACGCCGGGCGGCACGATGAGGCCAGCGAGGTGCTGACCCGGGCCGTGGGCGTTGCGCCGGGCGTTGTGGAGGCGCGGGTGGCGCTGTCGCGTGCGATGTCGCTCGGCGGACGCCTGCTGGACGCGGCCGACCTGTGCCGCGAGTCGCTGGGCATGGCGCGGGACCACCCGAAATTGACGGCGAACCTGGGGGCGGCACTGCTGTACGCCGGCGAGGGGGCCGCGGCCATCGAGGCGTACCAGCGCGGCACGGAGCGGTGGCCCGAGGACCTGACGCTGGCGATGGGGCTAGCGGCGTCGCTGGTGTATGGCGGAACCGACGACGCGGGGGCCGTGGCCGCGGCCCATCGGAGGGTGGGCGCGCTGATCGCGAAGGCCGAGGGCACGCACGAGCCCCCGGCGATCGCCGATCCGGACCCGGAGCGGCGCGTCCGCGTCGGGGTCATGTGCGCGGACTTCCGGGCCCACGCGAGCGCGTTCTTCCTGGCGCCGATCCTCGAGCACGCGGATCGGGACCGCGTCGAGTACGTGCTGTACTCGACCGGCGGGCGAGAGGACGAGGTGACGGCCCGGTTCCGGGCGTGGGCGCCGTCGTACCACCGGGTTTCGCATCTCGATCCGGCGGCGCTGTGTGCGCGGGTTCGGGGTGATGGGGTCGATGTGCTGCTCGACCTGTCGGGGTACGCCGAGGGGCATCGGCAGGCGGCGTTCCAGCGCCGGGGCGCGCCGCTGCAAGGGACGTACCTGGCGTATGCGAGCACGACGGGGCTGCCGGCGATGGACTTCCGGATCGTGGATTCCATCACCGACCCGGCGGGGGAGGCCGAGGCGTTCAACACCGAGCGGCTCGTGCGCATCGAGCCGTGCCTGCTGGCGTTCTCGAAGGGAGCGGGGCTGCGCGGCGGGGCGGCGGAGCATCCGGCACCGGGCGAGCCGGGCCAGAGGGATGGACCGATCACGTTCGGCTCGTTCCGCGGGCTGCAGTTGCTCACGGACAAAACGCTGGACCTGTGGACGGCGGTCCTCAAGGGCGTGCCCGGCTCGCGGCTCCTCATGCGGAACCACGGGCTGTCCGGGCGGCGCGAGCGGGACCACACGCTGGCGCGGTTCACGTCGCGGGGCCTCGACGCGGCCCGGATCCTGCTCGAAGGCCCGACCTCCGGCGCAGGCGAAACCCTGAAGGAGTACGCGCGCCTGGACGTCGTGCTCGACTCGTTCCCGTACTCCGGCACCACCACAACCTGCGAGTCGCTGCTCATGGGCGTGCCGATCGTGACGCTGATGGGAGCCACGTCGGCGTCGCGGGTCTCGGCCAGCATCCAGCAGCACGCGGGGGCGGGGGACCTGGTGGCCCACACGCCGGAGCAGTTCGTGTCGATCGCGGCCGGGCTGGCGGGGGACCGGGAGCGTCTGGCGACGCTTCGCCGCGAGTTGCCGGAGCGGTTCGAGAGGACGGTGGGCGATGGGGCGGCGTTCGCCAGGCGGTTCGAGGCGGTGATCCGCGAACAGTGGGGCGAGGCGTGCCGTAGGCAGGGGCGCGGGTAGCCGGACGTTGGTCCGCGGGAACCGAGTCGGTGGCCCGTGCCTGTGTCTGGTGGCGATCTCGCCTGGTGGTTCTGCCCGCTATTCTCGCCCGATATGCAGCCGCGACCGGACATGGCAGGAACGACGACGAAGCGAGTGCTGATCCTGGGCTCGACGGGCTCGATCGGCACGCAGGCGATCGACGTGATCCGCCACGCCAACGCGCTGGCCGGGCGAGGCGGGTCGGGAGTGAGATTCGAGATCGTCGGGCTGGCTGCGCGCAGCCGCGCGGGGGCGCTGTTGGAGCAGGCGGCGGCGCTGGGCGTGCGGGACGTGGCGATCGCGGACCGGGACGCGGCGGCGGGGCTCGGCTCGCCTCATGCCCAGTTGGAGTTGCGCGTTGGCGACGTTGCGGCCGAGCGGCTCGTGCGCGAGGTCGAATGCGACATCGTGCTGGCGGCCATGGTGGGCATCGCGGGGCTGCCCGCGACGCTGGCGGCGATCGAACTCGGGCGGGACGTGGCCCTGGCGAACAAAGAAACGCTGGTGGCCGCGGGCGAACTCGTGGTGCCGGCCGCCATCCGCAGCGGCTCGCGCCTGCTGCCGGTGGACAGCGAGCACTCGGGGGTGTGGCAGTGCCTAGGGGGAAGCGACGGCGCGACGCAGCGAGGGAGCGACGGAGGGAAGCGCGAGGCAGCGAGGCAGCGAGACAGCGAGACAGGGAAGGGTGGGCAAGTGCCGCCGATGCGGTGTGCGCCGCATGTGGCAAAGGTGGTGCTGACGGCGTCGGGTGGGCCGTTCCGTTCCTGGGATCGGGCCCGGATGCTCGCGGCCACGCCCGATGAGGCGCTGCGCCATCCGACGTGGAGCATGGGGCCGAAGGTGACGATCGACTCGGCCTCGCTCATGAACAAGGGGCTGGAACTGCTCGAGGCCCACTGGCTGTTCGGGTTGGAGCCCGAGCGGCTGGGCGTGCTGGTGCACCCGCAGTCGATCGTGCACGCGCTGGTGGAGCACGTGGACGGATCGGTGGTGGCGCAGCTGGGCGCGCCGGATATGCGGACGCCGATCGCCGTCGCGCTGGCGTGGCCGCGGCGGGTGGGCACGCCGAGCCCGCGTCTGGACTGGACCACGCTGCGGTCGCTGGAGTTCCAGCCGCTCGATGGTGAGAAGTTCCCAGCGGTGGGGCTCGCGATGCGGGCCATGCGCGAGGGCGGGACGGCCGGGGCCGTGCTGAACGGGGCCAACGAGGAGGCGGTGCTGGCCTTCCTGCGCGGTCGCGAGTCGCCCGAGCGTGCCCTCCCGTTCGGGCGGATCAGCGAGTTGGTGGGCGAGGCGATGGACCGGGTCGGCACGTCGGCGGTGCGGACGCTGGCGGATGTGCTGGAGGCGGACGCCGAGGCGAGGCGTTGCGTGCGACGGAGCCTGGGGCAGGCGAATTCCTGAAGCGATGGCGAGACCGGGTGGCACGCCCACGCGCAGCGCGGGCGTGGCGTGCGCGCCGTGCGCGTGACCACGCCCGCGCCCCGCTGATGCGCCATCCTCAGCGAATGGACCCAACGGAGCGGGGCGTGGGCGTGCCACCCGCTTCGGGTCGGGCGCGCGTGTGCCACCCGCCCGAGTCCATACCATCGCGCATGAAGCGGTTTGGGATCGTGTTCGAGATCGTGCATGTTGTCGCGCTGGCGATGTGGCTCGGCGGCGTGGTCATGGCCGGGCTGGCCGCGGCCATCATCTTCCCGACCGTGCGTTCGCTCGAGCCGCGGCTGGCGACCTACCCCGACTACACCGGCGACCACTGGATGCTGGCCGCCGGCAAGGTCGCGGCCCGGATCTTCCACGCGACCGACATCGCCCAGGGCGTGTGCGGCGTGCTCGCGGTGGTGAGTGCCGCGGTGCTCGGGCTCTCGGGCACTATCGCGTACCGGCGTCCGGCGGGCCTGGTGTGGTTGGGCGGGCTGATCGCGTCGGTCGGCGTCCTGGCGGCGTCGCTGCTCTGGCTCCGCCCTCGGATGGACGCGAACCTGCACGCCTACTGGGACGCGGCCCTGGCGGGCAACAACCCGGTCGCCGAGACGGCTCGCCGGGCGTTCAGCGCGGACCACCCGCTGGCCTCGAACCTGATGGCCGCGACCGCGGCGTGCGTGCTGGCGACGCTGATCGCGCACATCGTCGCGGCACGAACGAGCAAGCCGAGCGGGCTTGCACCGTCCCCGAACGGCGCCGATGCTCCCGCCTCACCGCACAAGACTGCCTGAACGCCATCGCCGGAAACCGGTAGAATCGCCACCTGCCCGCTCGGGCGGGAAGGGGCACGCCGACCTGCGAGCGCCAAACCACTCGCTTGCGCGTCGCGTTCGCCAAACTGACACTTTGTCACTCCGTCACTCCGTCACTCCGTCACTCCGTCACTCTTCGGAATCCTCACAATGAACATCGACCTTCTCAAGCGTCTGTGCGAGACCCCCGGCGTCCCTGGGCGCGAGGAGCGCGTCCGCGACCTGATCTCCCGCGAGGTCAAGGGCCTGTTCGACTCGGTCGAGACCGACGCGATGGGCACGCTGATCTGTCGCCGCTCGCCGCGCAGCGCCGCCAAAAAGGGCGCGAAGAAGACCTCCAAGGCCCCGGCCTCGAAGAAGGAGCCGACGAGGGTCATGCAACTGTGCCACATGGACGAGATCGGCTTCTACGTCCGCCACATCGACGACAAGGGCTTCCTCTGGCTCGACCCCGCGGGCGGGTTCGACCCCCGGAATCTGTTCTCCCGCCGCGTGCTGGTGTGCACCGATTCGGGCGACCACGTCGGCGTGATGAACCCCGGCGGACGCCCCATCCACATCTCCTCGCCCGAGGAGCGGAGCAAGGTGCCCGAGGTCAAGGACTTCTTTGTGGACATCGGCCTGCCCGCCAGCCGCGCGAACAAGATCGTGAAGATCGGCGACTTCGTGGTCATGCACGAGCCGTTCGCGGAGGTGGGGGACAAACTGGTCTCGAAGGCGATGGACAACCGCGTGGCGTGCTGGCTGGGCATCGAGTCGGTGCGGGCCCTGGAGAAGTCGGGCAAGGGCCACGCGTGCGAGGTGGTCGTCGCGTTCACGACGCAGGAGGAGGTCGGGCTGCGCGGCGCGCGGACCGCGTCGTACGCCGTCAAGCCGCACATCGGCTTCGGCATCGACGTCACGCTGGCGTGCGACACGCCGGGCGTGCCGGAGAACGAGTCGGTGACCAAGCACGGCTCGGGCTTCGCGCTGCACATCAAGGACTCGTCGTTCATCTCCGACGCGGGGCTGACCTCGCAGGTCGAGGCGATCGCCAAGAAGCGCCGCATCGCGTACCAGCGGTCGATCCTGCGCGCGGGCGGGCAGGACGGGGCCGCGGCCCAGCAGGCAGCCGCCGGGGCCAGGGCCGTGGGCATCACCGTGGGCACGCGGTACATCCACACCGTGACGGAGATGATCGACAAGAAGGACCTGCAGGCGGCGTGCGACATCCTGGCGGCGGTGATGGAGGAGATGGAGTAGAACGGGCGGGCGGGTCAGCCAGACTTCGTTCGCCGTGAAGGCTGCGGGTGCTCCACATGAAGCGAGTCTACATCGAAACAACGATTCCCAGCGTGTACTTCGAGACGCGCCGAACGACGCAGGCCTCGTTGTGGCGGCAGATCACTCGGGACTGGTGGTCCGCGGCGAAGTCCACCTTTCAGCTGGTGACTTCGGAGTTCGTGGTTGACGAGATCGCCCGTGGGCCGGCGGACAAAGCCGAGCAGTGTCTTGAGCTGCTCAGTGGGGTAGAGACCCTCGAGCGCGCGAGCGGGTTTGAGACGGTCGTCGCCGAGTATGTTCGAAGGAAAGTGATGCCGGTCGACTCGCTCGGTGACGCGGCGCATCTCGCGATGGCCTCGACTCACGGCATAGAGTTTCTCTTGACGTGGAACTTTCGGCACCTGGCAAATGCGAACAAGGCCCAGCACATTCGGATCGTTAATCAGAGCCTCGGGCTTGCGGTTCCGGTCATCGCATCGCCGCTGACGCTCGGAGCGGAGGGGTAGCCGTCGTGGCAGCGAAGAAGTCTCGATCCTCGAAGAAGGCGGAACCCCGCGTGAGCGAACAAGGTCCGCTCGCCGAACTGGACGCCATCGTGGATGAAGTTCGCGCGATTCGGTCGCAACTCTGGAACGCCGGGGGCGGCACCGTGGAGGGCTATCTGCGTGAAGTGGGCCGCAAGGAGTCTGGGGCGAGTCGGGCGAAGGAGTCCGGCCGGCCGCCAGTGAGGCGCAAGACACGCGGCGACCAGGCTGCGTGACGCCTCGTCGAAGCGGATGTCGACGTCGCTCACGCCGGCCTTCGCCCATACACCATCAGGTTGTAGTCAAGGTCCTCGGCCTTCACCCCCATCTGCCGCAGCATGTTCATCGCCTGCGCACGGTGGTGGACCTCGTGCAGGACCAACTGCGTCGCGATGTCGCGCGGCGTCGCGGTCACGACGATCCGCACGCCGTCGTCGTCGGTCACCTGATACTCCAGCGTCGCATCCCAATCACGCGCCATCGCAAGCGCGCCGCGCGTCCGCACCGCCTGCTCGCTCCATGCACGTTCCAAAGCGTCGAACGCCGGCGGCGCCTCATCACGGATCGCCCACTGGTCGTACGCCGGCACCTCGTTCCCGAGCAGGCGCTCGACGTAGTACCACTCGCTGATGAGGATGTGCGTCAGCACGCGCGCCAGCGAGCCGGGGCCAATGGCAAACGCCCGCTCGTACTGCTCGGGCGACAGCGGGCGGACCCACTCAAGCAGGCGTGCCCGTGCGCGGCAGAGGTATTCGTACGTCCGGCAGAAGTCCATGCCAGCAGAGTACCCCGCATCGTGGCCAGCGCGGAACCCGGAATCGCCACTATGGAGTCGCGCATCCTGATGAGACCCGGTGAGGCCCGACGAGGCTCAACGAATCCCAGTCAATCCGGCCGCGCCGTCCGCACTCGCCCGCTCAGTGCCGGAAGTGCCGCACGCCCGTGGTCAGGCACGTCACGCCGCGCTCGTCGCACAGCGCGAACGTCTCGGCGTCGCGCTTCGAGCCGCCGGGGTGGACGATGGTCGCGACGCCCGCCTCGATGAGCAGACGCGGCCCGTCGGGGAACGGGAAGAACGCGTCGGAGAACGCGATCGAGCCGCGGGCCAGGTCGCCGGCCTTTTCAACGGCGATGCGGCACGCCGCGACGCGGTCCATCTGGCCCGCGCCCGCGCCGAAGAGGCGGACCACGCCGGGGCGGGCCGCGTCGGGGCCACCGATCGCAATGGCGTTGCTCGACAGCGCGCGGCCGATGCACTCGAGCGTGACGCAGGCGCGCCGGACGGCGTCGGTGGGGGCCGGACCCGCGGCGTGGGCCCACGTCGCGGGGTCGGATAGCGTGTCGGGCGTCTGCACGATCGCGCCGCCGGGGATGGGGCGGATCGAGAGCAAGCTGCGCGCCGCGTTGTGCTGGTCGGCCCAGGCGTCGCCAAGGCTCAGCAGGCGGACGTTCTTCCAGCGGGCGGTCAGGCGTTCCAGGGCCGCGGCGGCGAACGCGCGGGCCAGGATCACCTCGAGGAACACATCGCGCGACGCGAGCCACTCGGCGGAGTCGGCGTCGATCTCCCCCGACACCGCGAGGATGCCGCCGTATGCCGCCAGCGGATCGCCGATCATGGCGGCTTCAACCGCGCGAGCGACCGTGGGGGCGGTCGCCGCGCCGCAGGGGTTGGTGTGCTTGACAACCACGGCACCAACGGTGTCTGCAAGGCGACCTGGGGTCGCGGGCGTTCCGCACGCACGCACGCCGGAGGCACGCGACCCCAGTGAGCCAGAACCGCCTCCAAGCGCCTCGGCCAGCGCCCACGCCGCCGCCGCGTCGTTCAGGTTGTTGTACGACAGGTCCTTGCCATGGTGCTTGGTGGCGCGCAGGACGCTGGCGATGCCCGGCAGCGACGGATCGACGTACGCCGCGCCCCGCTGGTGCGGGTTTTCGCCGTAGGACAGCACGGACACACGCGACAGCGGCAGCGTGAGACGCTCAGGGAACACGCCCCGGCCGCCATCGCCGTTTCCGTCCGCGACGCCATCAGAACCAATTTCACCAGTGCGAGGCGCGACCGCGCGCCCGAAGTGGGCCGCGATCGTCGCGTCGTACGCCGCGGTCGCTTCGAATGCCTCGCGGGCCAGTTCGGCACGCAGCCGCCGCGGCAGCGAGCCCTTTCCGGCACCCATCGCCTCGACCACCCGCGCGTACTGCCCCGGCGACGTGACAGGCGCCACCCACTCGAAGTTCTTGCTGGCCGAGCGGATCATCGCCGGGCCGCCGATGTCGATGTTCTCGATGGCCTCGTGCTCGGTCACGCCCGGGCGGGCGATGGTCGCCTCGAACGGGTAGAGGTTGATGCAGACCAGGTCGATGGCGTCGATGGCGTGCTCGCGCATCGCCGCGCCGTGGTGGTCGCGCAGGCCCAGCAGCCCGCCGTGGACCTTGGGGTGCAGCGTCTTGAGACGGCCGTCCATCATCTCCGGGAACCCGGTGAGCGACTCGATCGGCGTGACTTCAAGCCCGGCGGCGATGAGCGCCTTGGCCGTGCCGCCGGTCGAGACGAGACGCACGCCGTGGCCCGCGAGGGCTCGGGCGAACTCCACGAGCCCCGTCTTGTCGGACACCGAGAGCAGCGCGGTTCGGACGGGCACGAGGTCGGGCATGCAGGCTCCGGAGCGGAGTGAACACAGAGGCACAGAAGCACAGAGAAGCACACAGAGGCAAGGCAAGGGTATGAGAAGAGAACGCGCGCCGAAGCGGGCTCCCGTTGCTCGCACGCCTCTGTCGGTTCGGCCAGACCAAGGAGCAACGCGGGGCACCGATCCGCGGCGAAACACACACGAACGCCGCCACGCGGTTGTGCCGCTTGTTCAGCCGCGCCTCCGCCGCATCTCAGACTCAGTTCCCGCCTCTGTGCCTCTGTGCCACTGTGTTCAAACCCTATCGCCCGGGAACCAGGCGAGCCACGGCACCCGAAGACGACACCGTGTAGATCGCCCCATCCGTGAACTGCTCCGCGACCACGCGGGCCACGTTCGAGAGCGACTGCCGCTCGACGATCCCGCCGTCGGCCGGATCGACAAGCAGCGCCTCACGCCCGTTGAACACCACGAGCATGCCGTTCCGCTGGGCCACGACCGTGCCGCGAACCTCCGGGTTGTTCCACCGACGCCCGCCGGTCCGCGCGTCGAGCGCGACCATCCCCTGCTGCGGCACCTCGCAGTACACCACGCCGGCGTGGAACACCGGCTTGCCCCGCAGGGCATACTCGGTGCGGTACCGCCAGCGGACGCCGCCCGACGGCTCGAACGCGTAGATCGACTGGTCCAGGCTGGCCACATACGCCGCCCCGTCGCCGGAAGCCGGGGCGCTCTCGACGCCCCGGAACATGCGGGCCCCGGCGTACAGCGTGCCGGTCTGCGGGTCCAGGAACATCACGTCGCCCGACTGCGACACGATGGCCGCGATGCCGTTGACATCGACCGCCGGCGTCGTGATCGCGCCGGGAGACTGGAAGCCCCACAGTTTCACGTTCGCCGTCGTCAGGTGCCCGATGACCTCGCCCGACGCGGTGCCATAGACCGCGACGCCGCCGGAGAACAGCGGCGGGGTGTTCACAACGCGAGCAAACCGCTGACGGGCGACCACGTCGCCGGACTCGATGTCCAGGCCGATCAGTTCGCTCTCGCTCGAGGCCCACACGGAGTTGCCCCGCACATCAACGCTCGTGAACCGGGTCAGGCGGCTGGCGAGTTGGTTCGTCCAGCGGATGGCGCCGTTGGACTTCTCGAGCAGCGAGACGCGGCTGCCGCTCTCCTGCACGACCAGGCAGTCGTTGCCGATCGCGAAGTTGGTCACCCGCCCGCCGCCTGGCACCGAGGCGTACCCCTGCCAGTCGAGGCGATAGCCCAGCGCGTTCCAGGCGTCGGTTGAGACCATCTGGGACGGGGCGGGCGCCGCCGATCCGCCGCCGCCCGACCCGCCGCCGGAGGTCTCGCAGCCCGCCAGGCCACCGAGCACGGAAAGGCCCACGCCAAGCGCGGCCAGAGCGACGATCGAGGTGCGTGGCGTCAAAGTATTGTTCCGCATGGGGTTGGGTGTCCGTGGCCGAGAGGGGCGGAGTCGAATCTGGACCGAAGCGGCCGGTCGCCAGGAATGGGGCCGGGCCTCCCGCGTCGCGCGCGGGGCACCAGTATGGATGAGGCGTCCGGGCGGGTCAAGGGGACGCCCTACCGGGGCCGGGCCCAGGGTCGGCGGGGAACGGGTCGATTCGTGCCCCGGGGCCGCGGGGTTCCGGCGACCGGCGACCCGTCCGGGCGTCGGACGGGCGTGCTTGATTCCGACCGCCCCACGCCAACAGTCCCCCATGTTCACAGGCCTCGTCCAGCACACGGGACGGATCGCGGCCAAGTCGCCCACCCGGGCGGGCGTCCGCATCGTGCTCGACCCGGCCGGCTGGACCCACCAGCCCAGCCCCGGCGACTCAATCTGCATCGCCGGCGTCTGCCTCACGCTGGTGACGCTCGAATCGGCCGGCTGGGCCTTCGACGCCATCCCCGAGACGCTCTCGAAGACGACTTTGGGCGATCTGGCGGTCGGCGCGGCGGTGAACCTGGAGCACGCCGCGACCCCGACGACGCTCCTCGGCGGGCACGTCGTGCAGGGTCATATCGATGGTGTCGGCGTGGTCACAAGCGTCCAGCGCGGCGACGCCAGCGCGGGCGGGTGGCGCGTCCAGGTGCGCCCGCCGGCTGACCTCATGCCCGCGATGATTCCCAAGGGCTCGGTCTGCCTCGACGGCGTCTCGCTCACACTGGCGACCGTGGACCCCGCAACCGGCACGATCGAGGTCGCCCTCATCCCCGAGACGCTGGCCCGGACGACCCTCCGAGACCTCCGCGAGGGCGACCGGATCAACGTCGAGGCCGACGCCATGGCCAAGGCGGTGGTGCACGTGATGCGCCACTACCTGGACCACTCAGCGCCGGGATCGTGAGATCGCGGCGAGTTCCTTTGCCCCGACGTGCCCGCTCGCTCCAGCAGCGCGCGAGCCGGGGCGTCCCCTGCCCCGGCCCCCTTCGCCCAGGAACCGCGTCGCAGCTGTTCGTTCCGGGGCGGGGACGCCCCGGCTCGCGCGCTGCAACGATCACCGCGCCGGCTTGATCTCAAGCCGCCAGTCCGCCGCCCGGTCGTCCATCGAGTTGGCGGTCAGATAGTACTGCAGCGTCGGCTCGACGCGGATGTACTGCCACGCCGGTTCGGGCTGGAGCACCCGCCCCTGGGCGTCCAGGAACTGGTACTTGTACTGCAGGTTCAGGTCCTCGTTGGGGCGGACGTTGGCCCGGATCGGCGTGTCGATCCGCAGCGTCCCGAAGTCGTCGCGCGTCATGATCGGGTCCGCGACCAGGATGTACTGCGTCAGCGGGCGATGCACGTTGATGTTCGGATAGTTCGCCACCGGCAGCGGGTCCTCGAGCGACCCCGGCGGCGGGCGATACCGCGGCGTCTGGTTGCACGCGGTCAGGGCCGCGCCGCAGGCGAGCAGGAGCAGAACGGTGGTTGATCGTGTCATGGATAAGTTCCGAGTGCCAAGTGCCACGTGCCAAGTGCCAAGTGCCAAGTGCCGAGTGCCCAGTGCCTAATGCCTAATGGCCAACGCCTTCCCCCCACACCGCCCGCTGCTCGCCGGCCACGCGCCGCACGAGTTCCGACCGCGGTCGATACGCTTGGTGCGGCGTCTGGAAGAGGCGTGCGAACCCCGCCGTCCCCGCAAGCGGCGCGACCAGCGACGAGCCGCCCTCGAGGATGTGCCGGGCCGCCGCCCCGCCCTGCTCCTCCGTCGTCAGCGTGATCCGCTCCTCGCGGTACAAGTTCGTCAGGTCGCTCAGCGTGAAGCCGCGCAGGTATCCCGCGGCCTGGTACCGCGCCAGCGCCTCGTGCGTCGGCGTCGAAACATCCTGCCCCCCGAGGATGTACGGCAGGTCCCCCAGCGGCTCGGCGTCCGACGACGCCTCGCCCCACGACGCCCCAGAACCCAGCGACGCCAGCGCCCCGTCGTACGAGTCCGACCGGTAGTACACCTGCTTCGACGACGCCCAGCGAGGCATCGCCCCCGGCGCGTTCATCCGCACGTACCGCAACTGGAACCGCTCGCCCGAAGGCGGGTCCACGCCCAGCAGCGTCATCGAAGCCGACTCCCGCCCCCCGGCCTCGATGCGCACCGCCGAGTCCGGCTCCGCCACGTCCACCGCCGCGACGTACACCCGCTGCGGCAGCAGCTCGTTGTGCCGCGTGTCGGCCGACGCCGTCGCCGACGTCGCCAATCCGGCCAGAATCAGCCCCAACCCGACCAGTTGCGCCTGGTCGTCGTCGGCCGTCGCCGCCACCACCGCCCCCGTCGCCACCAGCCCCTGCCCGATGATCGCCTTGGCGACGCGAACGTCTTCCAGATTCCGCCACGAGTGGTCGGCGGCCATCGCATTGACGTCCGCCGCGATCGGGAACCGCCCGGCCTCGCGCCCATCAACCGTCACCCGCATCGCCGACTGGTCGCTCCACGTGTTCACGCTGTAGTCGCTGATCGCCCCCGAAGGGCCCGTGGCCACCTTCGTCGGGGCCAGCCCATAGTCCACGATGAGGATCGTGTTGGCCTCGCCGCGATGCAGCGCCTCGACCGCGTCGGCAAGGTCGGGCCGCAGCGCGACCGCCTCGGCCAGACGCTCCGACGCCCCGGTCTGGTCCCCGATCGCCAGCGACGCTACGCCCGACAGGAAGTACCCCAGCGCGAAGTCGCTGTCGCGCACCTCGTACGACTCGAGGTACCGGTCGCCCGCCCGCGCCGCCCGCTCGGCCAGTTCCTGCTGCGAAAGCCGCCGCCCCCGCTCGTTCTCCCCGAAGTCGCGCAGCAGGAACAGCGAGCCCTCGGCCGCCGCCCGGGCGTTGCCCCAGTCGCCGATCATCGCCTTCTGCACCGCGATATAGGTGTACGCCAGCGCCTGCTCGAACGGCTCGCCCTTCCAGTACCGCACGCCCTCGCCGAACACCACCGACGCGACCGTCCGATCCGCGTTGATCCCCTGCGTCCGCAGCACCTCGTACACGCGATTGGCGTTCACCTCCGCCGCCCGCGCCTGGCCGTCGGCCAGGTCCACCTGCAGCAGACGCACGCGGTCCAGCAGGCTGCTGTTGCCCCGCGTGTTCTCCGGCGACACCCCCGCGGCATACAGCCGCGACCGCGCCGCCCCGTACTCACCCACAGCCGTCGTCTGCACCAGCGCCCGATCCGGTCCCGACGAAGCGCACGCCCCGAGCGCAAGCGACACCGCGCCGAGCGGCACCGCCCAACGCCCCCGCCACCCACGCTTGCTCTGCCTCGTACCCATCGCCGTGCTTTCGATCCAGCCCTCAGTACTCAGGCCCCCAGCCCTCGCGCCCTTCGCGTCCGTCGCGTTCCACCGGATCCACACGGTTGCCCGCTAATCCCACGACCGCCCAAACGCCGCCCGCTTGATCTCGAACGAGTCCGCCCACGCCAGCGCCCCCGTCTCCAGGTCCGTGATCCGGTACTCGCACAGGTAAAAGTCCGTCCGATGGGCCTGGCCCGATCGCGTCGCCGACCGGAACACCGCGTCCATCACGTGCGTCGGGGCCCGGTTCGCCGCGGCCCCGGCGTCGAAGCCCAGCGACCGCAGTTCCTCCAGCCGCTCCGCCGGGATCACGAACGCCAGGTTCCGGTCCCGCCCCAGTTCGACGATCGGCAGCGAGTTGCGCACCTTGTCCATCAGGTACCACTGCTCGCTCACCGGGATCACGTCGCTCGACAGGTTCGTCACCCGCTGGATCGCGATGGTCATCGGCGCCGAGTCCGCCCCGCGCGCCCCCAGGAACTCCGACGCCCGCAGTTTGGCCGCCATCTGAGTTGTGATCTCCACGATGTCGTCAACGGTCAGGCGCGTCGAAGAGGCCCCGCCGGGCGCCGAGGCGCACGCGGGGAGGCCCACGCCCAGGCCGGCGATGCCCACAACGACCGCCAGGTCCACGAGCCCGACGCGCACTGCCACGCCCCCGCTCACCGCTTGCTCTGATAATCACGCAGCCAGATCACATCGCCCGTGTCGAAGTTCTCGAGCTGGAACGTGACCAGGTACATGTTCACGTCGCCGCGACCGCGCTCCACGCGGTACATCGTCCCGCTCAGGAAGTAGGTGTTCTGCTCGTCGAACCGGTTGGGATTCGTCGGCGTGTTGACCTCGCGCCGGCGCATCTCATCCAGTTGCGCCCGCCCGATCAGGAAGCGGAAGTTGTTGTTGAACGTCCGCGAACGGAGCAGGTTGTTCTTGATCTTCTCGCGCACGAGTTCGAACTCGGTGCTCGAGATGATCCCCGTCTCGTTGCGGATGTCCCCGAAGATGATCGTCGGACGCGCCGGGGCCTGCGTGAACTCCGGGATCTCCGGCAGGTCGATGATCAGACCCTGGGCCGCCTCGTCGGCGAACGCCATGTAGTCCGCCGGCAGGATCCGTGGGTCGTAGTGCTCCGCCGGCGTGGTCGCCTCGATCGGCACCCGCCCGCCGGACGTGCCCCGTGGCGGCGGGGGCGTCGAGGCGCAGCCCGCGCCCAGCAGCGTGCCGCACGCCACCGCGCCCGCCAGCAGCAGCACGCCCGCCCGGGGGCGGAAGGTCGGAATCAACGACGGTTGGGTTTGCATGGGTTCGATCCTCGGAACCCCGGAGGCGGGGCGATGTGCGTGCGTCCGTGCGCCGGAAGAAGGTACCCCGGCGACGCGAATCGAGGCGACAACTGTCCACCGCCCCGCAGGCCCCGCCTCGTGGCCCCTCATCGGCCACACTTCCCCATCCGGCCACCACCACCACACCGCTCCCGACGCGAGGCCCCTGACCGCCCCACCCGCCAGGCCCACCCGCCAGCTCACCCACCCGGCCCCCGCTTCGGGTCTGCCAAACTTGCCGACCGCCCTCTCCCCACGGCCCCGAATCGGTGGTACAATGGTGAAGATTCCGTGAAGACCCACACGCTTTGCTGGTGTGCAGAGTGTGGTTTTCTGATAGAGTGCGCGAAGGTGTGATGGATGGGTTGGTCGGGAACCGGCGGACTCCCGGCGCATCTGGATGGTCGGTCGTGGGTTCCAGCGTGGAACTCCCGTCCCGCAAGTGCGTACATGCTCCTCCGGACGCCCGCCGCGTCTTGACAGGGGCCACGAACCTCCATAGGGCGTTCTGCCCACCAGGCGTGCAATACAAAAGTCAGGAGGCTGTTCGGATGAATCTCTCCCGCCGGAACCGCTCACGCGGCTTCACCCTCATCGAGCTGCTGGTCGTCATCGCGATCATCGCGCTGCTCATCGGCATCCTGCTGCCCGCCCTCGGCAAGGCACGCAAGGCCGCCCGCAACGCGATCTCGTTCTCCAACCTCCGCCAGCTCAACCAGATCCACCACACCTACGGCGCCGAGAACCGCAACGGGTGGGTCAACCCGTTCTGGTGCTCCAACGACTCGTCGCTCATGCCGCGGGTCCAGGTCTTGGGCAACATGATCGTCCCCCAGGACGTCGCCCAACTCGTCAAGCCCACCAGCGGCTACGTCTTCGAGTTCGACGACGGCGACCCGTGGTCCCACGAGTTCTTCGCCGTCCACTGGGCCTCGATGGCCATGTCCTGGGCCAACTCGGGCGACTACGCCAACTCGGCCCAGTGGAACCCCTCGGATCGCGAGCCCATCCAGCGGGCCGACGAACTCGAGAACCGCTCGGAGGTCGTGCTCCACGACACGTCGTACTGGTACAGCCCGACGATGTGGACCGCCTCCCAGCGCTACAGCACCGCCACCATCGGCGCCATGGGCACCCGCACCCGCACCCAGATGGGCGTGACCGGCAACGGCCCGGCCGCGCAGTGGTTCCGGCGCAACACCATCGACGAGGTCGCGGCCCCCTCCAGCAAGGTCGTCATCTGGCAGCGCTTCGACGTCAACAACGAGCGCCGCACCGAGTTCACCTCCGACCTCAACGGCAACACCAACAACTCCCTCCAGGACCGCCAACTCCCGCCGTCCTACAACAACCCGAACTCCCGCACCAACATCGGGCTCGCCGACGGCTCGGCCTACACCTACTCGATGCGTGACCTCTACAACCGCCTGAAGGACCCGAACCAGAACGCCCGCGAGCCCTTCCGCCCCGCCGGCATGTTCGACCCGAACTCGGGCGTCCTCGGCGTGCCGGACGGCATGGGCTTCAGCGCCGTCGGCCAGGGCAGCGACAACCACCAGCTCGCCTACGACGGAATCGAGAACGGCCAGCCGATCCCGACGCAGGTCGGCGGCGGCAACACCGGCCTCTACCCCGCCTTCTTCTGGGCGACCCGCGACGGCATCAAGGGCCGCGACGTCCAGCTCTAATCCCACGCCAGTCGCACCAAGTCTCACGGGCGGCCGATCCACCAGGATCGGCCGCCTTTTTCGTGCGCCGCGCGGCTCCCCGCCCTCACTCGTGGAACACCGCGATCCCCTCCAACGCCTTCCGCGTGATCCGCGGCACCACCGCGTCGTCCGCCGCATACCCCACCGGGACCAGCAGATACGCCCGCTCGTTGTCCGGCCGCCCCAGCACCTTCGACAGGAACCCCATCGGGCTGGGCGTGTGCGTCAGCGTCGCCAGCCCGGCGTGGTGGGCCGCGGCCAGCAGCAGGCCCACCGCGATCCCGACCGACTCGTTGGTGTAGTACGTCATGCCGCCGTCGTCGTCCTTGGCGAGTTTGAACACCACGATCAGCCACGGGGCCACATCCAGGAACGCCTTGTCCGCGTCGGTGCCGAACGGGGCCAGGTCCGCCAGCCACTCGGGCGAGGCCCGGCGCTCGTAGAACTCCCGCTCCTCCTCCTCCGCGGCCAGGCGGATCCGGTGCTTCAGGGCCGCGTTCGAGACCGCCACGAACCGCCACGGCTGCTTGTTCGCCCCCGACGGCGCGGTCCCGGCGGCGGCGATGATCTGCTCGATCGCCTCGCGCGGCACCGGGCGGTCGGAGAACATGCGGACCGTCCGGCGACGCCGGATGATCTCATGGAATCGCCGGGCGGCCTCCTCTGGCGGCACGCCGGGGTCGTAGCGTTCCAGAGGGATGTGCTCGGGCGGCAGGGCCATGGGGCGGCTTTCTGTTGGGGGCCGAATCGGTCGCAGAAGAACTCCTCGGACCGCCCACATCTTCCCCCCTCGGCGGTGTCGTTCCAGCATGGGGGCGGCGTGCCCGCCCAGCGAGCGACTTTCTGAACGACCCACCGTGCCGCCAAGCCCACCAAAGAGGAATCCGCCATGAACCACCGCCGGACCACCACGATCGCGACTCTCGCCGCGGGCCTCGCGCTGTGTGCCGGGTCGGCCTCGGCCCAGCCGGGCGTTGAGGCGAACCGCGAATCGCCCCGCCAGGCCGCCGACACCCGAGCCGTCCCTGCCTCGCACGTCAGCCTCGTCGGCGACGCCCCGCTCGACGGGCCCGTGGTGTGGCCGGCGAAGGAGAACGCGGCCCCGGTCTACTGGCGGGCGTTCATGCTCTACGTGGCCGACGAGGCGTTCAAGGGCACCGACTGGTCCGCCATGCTCCGCAAGCCGGGCGAGGGCGACTACGCCCTGACCGAGGCCGAGACCACGGCCATCGAAGGTGCCGAGGGCGTCATCGCCTCGCTGCTCAAGGCGGCCGAGGTCGAGGGCTGCGACTGGGAGGTGGACTACGAGGACGGGATCGGCGCGCTGCTGCCGCACCTCGGGCCGCTGCGCAACGGGACCCGGATGCTGGCGGTCGACGCCCGGCGCTGCGTTGGCGAGGGCGACCTGGACGGCGCGGTCGATCGCCTGGTCGCCATGCACGCGATGGCCCGGCACGCCCGCGTGGACGGCGTGCTGATCAGCAGCCTCGTCTCGGTGGCGATCGCCGCCTTCACGACCGACCAGACCTCGGCCATGCTCGGCCAGGTCGCCCTCACCGAGGCCCAGCGCGACCGCCTGCTGGCGGCCATCGAGGCCTACGACGACGAGGACCCCTTCGCCATCAAGGCCGCGGTCCGCAACGAGGGCCAGTGGCTCACGGCGTGGCTGGCCGAGATGTCCCGCGAGGGCCGGCTGGGCGAGCAACTCGACGTGATCTTCGACTTCGGCGAGGGCGTGGACGCGGAGCAAATCGAGCGCCTCCGCCGCATGACCGACGAGGAGATCATCGAGGACCTGCGCCGCTGCCGCCAGTTCTACATGGACGTGCTGGGGTTCTGGAACGAGCGCGACGCGGTCGATCGGGCCGAGGTGCTCTCGGAACTGATCGGGCAGGGGCACTACGGGAGGTTCGCCGAGTTCCTGGTGCCGTCGCTGACCAAGGTGCGCGAGTCGGACGAGCGCGGGCGCGGGCAGTTGGAAACCAGCGTGCGTGAACTGATGCAGGAGCAGCTGGCCCCGTCGAACTGAAGCGTCCGAACGCCGAATCCCCCAACCCCAGTGGCGGGCGGGCCAGCGGGTCCGCCCAGCCGCGTTTGCTGGATCTCGCTGCTCCGGCTCGATGCCTGGATGCCTCGTGCCTTGGTGTCTTCCTCTCGGATCATCGGACTGAGTTCCCGCGGGCGCTGGTAGAGTGAGGAGTCGATGGCGACGGATCGTGACCTGCTCGTGTCGATCGCCAGGGGCAGCGACGCCGCGGCCCGGGAGTTGTGGTCCCGCCACGCCGGGCGACTGCGTGCGTTTCTGCGGGCCCTGGTGCCGGGCGGGCCGGTGGACGCCGACGACGTGGTGCAGCAGACGTTCTGCCGCATCCTCGAGACGAGCGTGTCGCGTCTGCGGGACGTCGAGGACGGGGCCGCGTGGCTGTTCCAGGTCGCCCGCAACATCGCGTTCAATGAGCGGCGCGGCGGGAAGCGGGAACGCGAGCGGCGGGCGCGGTTCGGAAAGCGGCTCGGATCGCGAATCGGAACCATTGATGCCGGGACGGGCGCCGGCTCACGAGAGACGTACGACGGCCGCGCGCACGACGCGGCCCTGCACGCCGCCCTGCGGACCCTGATGCCGGACATGCGGGACGTGGTCCTGCTCAAGCACGTCGGCGGGCTGACGTTTGAGCAGATCGCCCTGGCCACGCAGACGAACCGGAACACCGCGGCGTCGCGGTACCGGGCCGCGATCGGGCTGCTCGAGCGGGCGCTGCGGGACCAGGAGTCAGGAGACGGTTCGGCGAGCGCGCCCGACATGGCCGAAGCAGCGGCATCGCGGATCGCAACGGAGGTGTCCCGTGGGTGATCGGATGGGCACACTCGAAGAGCGTTTGGACTCGTTCGGGCAGTCGCTGGGCGGCGGCGAGCCGGGCCTGCCCAGGATCGGCGTTCGAGAGGCCGCCTCGGGTGCGACGGCGGCGCCCGGGGTGCCGGACGCGTTCGTGCGGGCCGTCGCGGCCCGGCGGCTGTCGATCGTCGGGGTGTGGAGCGGGGCAACGCTCGGAGCGGTGGGCGTCGTGGCCCTGATCGTGACGCTCGCGCTGAGCGTGCCGAAGCCCGAGCCGGCTCCGCCAGCATCGCCGCCCCCGCCGAGGCACGACGAAGAGCCGACGTTCTGGAACCTTCGCCCCGGCGTGGAAGACCCGGCGGCGCTGGAGCGGATCGGCGGGCCGCGGGACTCGACGGAGCAGACCCGCGGCAGCACGGGCGAAGCGCCGATCGGCGTTCGCCCCGGATCGTGGCCGGAGGATGTGTCGCCGCGGTGAGCATGGGTCGCGACGCGTGCGCGGCGCGATTCGGGTCAGGGCCTCGACCGAGAAGCGCGGGCTTGACACGACCGTCCGGCCGGCTTCGATCAGGCGTGCCCGACGCCGCGGCCGACCAGATCGAGCAATGGGCCGACGCGCTGGAAGCGGCCATCGCCGGCTCGCGCTGGTTCGATCGTGTCCGCGTGCTGCGAGAAACGGCGTCGACGCAGGACGCCGCGCGGGCGGCGGCGGGCGGGCGGGCCGGGCTGATCCTTGTCGCGGGCCGCCAGACCGCCGGGCGCGGGCGCCAGGGGCGGGTGTGGTCGCAGCGGGGCGATCTTGGCGTGGCGGCGACGTTCGTGGTCGCGCTCGAGGCGGACGCCGGGGCGAGCCGGCGGATGTCGATGGTTGCGGGCTTGTCGGCGCTGGACGCGTGCCGGGCGTCGGGCGCGGCGGCTGCTGGGATCAAGGCGCCCAACGACGTGGTGGTGTTGGACGCGGGCGTGGCGGGCGGGCACCGGAAACTCGCGGGCGTGCTGGTCGAGCAGCGCGACGGGCTGGCGTGCGTCGGGGTCGGGATCAACGTGTTGCAGGGTTCGGGCGACTTCGACGAGTCGATCCGCGAGACGGCGGCGAGCCTGGCCATGCTGGGCGCGGCCGCGACGCGGATCGGCGTGCTGCTCGCGCTGGTGAGGGCGATGGGCGAATGGATGTCCGCGGACACGGGCGACATGGAGCGGGCGTGGGCTGGCGCCGTGTTGGCCGGGCGTGTGCGATAGCCGGTCACGATCATGCGATCGAAGTCGGCCGGCTTGCCGGCTATCCGCCCAGGGCCGCGTGGCGCGGGCAGGTCACGAGGTGGTCGTTCACCATGCCGACGGCCTGCATGTAGGCGTAGCAGATGGTGGGGCCGACGAAGGTGAAGCCGCGCTTGCGGAGGTCCTTGCTCATGGCGATGGACTCGGGCGTCTCGGCGGGCACGTCGGCGAGTTGCTTGTGGCGGTTGATGATCGGGCGGGCGTCCACGAAGCGCCAGATGTAGGCATCGAAGGTCTCGAACTCGCGCTGGACGTCGAGGAAGGCGCGGGCGTTGGCGACGGCGCCCTCGATCTTGCCGCGGTGGCGGACGATGCCGGGGTCGCGGAGGAGTTTGTCGATCTGGGACGGGCTGAAGCGTGCGACGCGGGCGGCGTCCCAGCCGGCGAACACGTCGCGGTAGCGCGGGCGCTTCGTGAGGATCGTGTCCCAGGAGAGGCCGGCCTGGGCTCCCTCGAGCACGAGGAACTCGAACAGCGTCGGGTCGTCGTGGCGGGGCACGCCCCACTCGGTGTCGTGGTAGGCGATGGCCAGGTCGTTCCTGGCCCAGGCACAGCGGGCGGACGCGGCATCGTTCTCGGCGGGCTCGGGCATGGCGGGCGAGTCTACGCTTGGCGCGATGACGCAGGCGCCGGGGCAAGCGGAAGGGCAAGCGTCGCGAGAGGCTGGTCCTGCGCGGGAGCCGGGCGGGGTCGCGTCGCTGTTGCTGGCCGCGCGTGACATCAAACTGGCGCACTCCGTGTTCGCCCTGCCTTTCGCGGTGCTCGCGGCGTTCCTGGCGCGTGACGCGGCGGCGGGCTGGGGGCGGTTCGCGGGGCAACTGGGGCTTGTGGTCGTGTGCATGGTCGCGGCCCGGACGTGGGCGATGCTGTTCAACCGGCTCGTCGATCGGCGGTTCGACGCGGCGAATCCGCGGACGGCGCGGCGTGCCGTCGCGTCGGGGGCGCGGGGGGGGGGGGGGGCGTGGGGTCTGGCGGCGGGGAGCGCGGGGCTGTTCGTCGCGTGCGCGGGCCTGTTCGGCGTGCTCTTCGCCAACTGGTGGCCGGCGATGCTGAGCGTGCCGGTGCTGGCCTGGATCGCGTTCTACTCGCTGACGAAGCGGTTCACGTTGCTGTGCCATGTGTTCCTGGGCGGGGCCTTGGCGGCGAGCCCGCTGGCGGCGGCGCTGGCGATCGAACCGGGGTCGCTGGTGGGCGCCGGGAGCGCGGCGCTGTGGTGGCTGAGCGCGATGGTGCTGCTGTGGGTGGCCGGCTTTGACGTGGTGTACGCGCTGCAGGACATCGAGTTCGACCGATCGGCGGGGCTGCGGAGCGTGCCGGCGCGGCTGGGGTGGCGCGGGGCGGCGTGGGTGGCGCGCGGGCTGCATGTGCTGGCGGCGGGGGCGCTGGTGATGGCTTGGATGGCGGAGGCGCGGCTTGGGTGGGTGTTTGGCGCCGCGGTTGTGGTGGTCCTGGGCGTGCTTGTTCTGGAGCATGTTGTGCTGGCGCGGCGGGGCGAGCGTGGGCTGGAGATGGCGTTCTTCACGCTCAACGGCGTGGTGTCGTGCGTGCTGGGGGCGGCGGGGGTTGTCGACGTTGTGGTGTGAGGGAGTGTGGAGGGGCTGGGGCGCGGAGGGCACGAGCGAGAGAGGCACGAGGCATTCGGCACTGGGCACTAGGGGTGGAAGTGGGGGCGGGCGGGGTGGTCGTGGGTATGGGAGACGCTAGCGGGCGGTGCGAGCGTTGTCGGCCTGTGGTGCGGTATGGGCTGGAATTGGCGCACAACGGCGCTCGTGGCGCGAGCGTTCTTCCTGGCCGCGGGTTGCGTGGGGGTGCGCTCGCCGTTTGTCGGCACCGACTTGCTCCGCGGACTGCGCAAGTCGGTGGCACGTCATATCAGGGGTGATGAGGGAACGACGCCGCGTTTCCCCGTCAGTCTGTTGCGCCGCCGAGGCGGGCCCGAGCGACGGCGAGTTGTTCATGGGTGAAGAACGGTCGCCACTCCGGGCGTGACGCGATTGCCTCAACGGAGAGATCGAGTCGGTTCTTCATGAGGAGCGTTCCGAAACCCTCGGAGATGGACGGGGCGTCGAGCAGGGCTCGGACGGCGTCGAACGGGCCCTGCTGCTCGATCATCTGGACGAATCTGGTCGGGTTGTACCGGAGGCGTCGGCACTCGGCCACCGCGTCCATCAGCACGCGCTTGAAGCGTTGCTCATCGGGCGACATCGCCGCAGTCTACCAGGCGCGGGCGTTGGAGTGGTTCGACCGCTCCCAAGCACAGCGGCACCTCGCTCGCGGGGCGTCGGTGCGCGGCCCGCGTGGCGTCCCGACGCCCGAGTTGTGGTAAGGTGTTCGCACGCGTTGCGAGTCAATCCGCGTGCGTGCTTCTTGTGTGATGAAGAGACTCGGAGGCGATGTGTCCGACACGAACCAGGCGGGATCAGAGTCTGTGGCGTTGGCGGAAGCCGCGTCGGGCGCCGACGCGAGCGTGCTGATCGAGGCGATCGACCGTCGCGACGCGGAGGCCTGCCGCGCATGGCTGGACGGGGCCGACTCTGGCGACGCGGTGCATGCCTTGGCGGGGTTGAGCGACGCCCAGCGGGCCGTGCTGCTGGAGCTGGTCCCGTCGGACGTGGCCGCGGACGTGTTGGCGATGCTGCCCGAGCCGCAGGCCATCGACGCGATGGAGGAGATCGACGCGTCGAAGGCGGCGGAGATCCTGGAGGAGATGCCCAGCGACGAGCGGGCCGACGTGATCAAGGCGATGGACGAAGAGGGGGCCGAGGCGATCCTCACCGCTCTCGACGCCGACACGGCAGAGAACATCCGGAGCCTGGCGGCCTACGACGAGGGCTCGGCCGGGGCGATCATGCTCACGGAGTACCTCGCGTTCCCCGAGGCCTCGACGGTGAAGGACGTGCTGGCGGACCTCGAACAGAACGCGGAGCGGTACGCGGACTACAACATCCAGTACACGTACGTCATCGCCGAGTCGGGCGAGCTGCGGGGCGTGCTCCCGCTGCGGAATCTGCTGCTGGCGCGGCGGACGACGCCGCTGTCGGAGGTGATGATCGCCAGGCCGATCTCGGTGCGCGACACGCTGCCGATCGACGACCTGCGCACGATCTTCGACGAGTACTCGTTCATGGGATTGCCGGTGGTGGACGGGCAGGGCCGCCTGCTCGGCGTGGTGCAGCGTGTGGACCTGCAGATCGCCGACGCGGAGGAGGCCGACAACCTGTACCGCCAGTCGCAGGGCATCGTGGGCGGCGAGGAGCTGCGGAGCATGCCGCTGCTGCTGCGGTCGCGCCGGCGCCTGGCGTGGCTGAGCGCGAACATCGTGCTGAACATCGCCGCGGCGAGCATGATCGCGCTGCAGCAGGACACGCTGGAGGCCGTGATTGCGCTGGCGGTGTTCCTGCCGATCATCTCGGACATGAGCGGCTGCTCCGGAAACCAGTCGGTCGCGGTGACGATGCGAGAACTGACGCTTGGCATCCTGCGCCCGAAAGACGCGATGCGGGTGCTGGCCAAGGAGGGCCTGCTGGGGCTGCTCAACGGGTGCGCCCTGGGCCTGCTCATCGGCGGCGTGGCGTACCTGTGGAAGGGAAACATCTATCTCAGCGGCGTGGTCGGCGTGTCGCTGGCGCTCAACACCATGATCGCTGTGTGCTTCGGCGGGCTGATCCCGCTGCTGCTGAAGAAACTCAAGGCCGACCCGGCGCTGGCGTCGGGCCCGATCCTGACGACCATCACCGACATGTGCGGGTTCTTCATCGTGCTGAGCATCGCGTCGACGATGGTGTCGAGGTTGGCGTAGGGGGGCATGGCCAAACCCCGCACCGATGGGTCCGCGCGGATCGGCCCCCGGAGGGGGCAAGGGCTGTAGCCACGGGTGGAGCGAAGCGCAACCCGTGGTCCGCGTGGTCGTGAGATTGCCCCGGAGGGGCAATGGGGGCTCCGGCGTCGCCGACGCCCGTTCATCCCATGGGTCGGGCACAGCGGAATTGGACGCGTCCAGTCGAGTCAGTCAAACACATACCGCTCATCGAACTCGACACGATGGGCGCGCAGCATCTTGAGCAGTTCTGCCCTGAAGTCGTCGGTGGCGTGGTGCTCGCGCTGGCTTGCGATGTAGCGTTTCACCGCCGGTTCCTGCGACTTGCTCACGGAGAACGCGGAGTAGCCCTCCTGCCACGCGAACTCGGCCAAGTCCGGGTACGTTGCGTGCACCCATTTGGAGGACCGGGACTTGACGGTTCGCATCAGGTCAGAAAGCGCGGCGTCCGGACGCCACCGGATGTAGAGGTGGATGTGGTCCTCGATGCCGCCGATGTCGAGGAGCACGCCCTTCTCGGCGCGGATGATGCCGCCGATGTAGGGGTAGAGGCGCTCGGCGGTGTCCGATGAGATCCAGGGCGTCCGTTGCCTGATGGAGAAGACGATGTGGAGGAGGAGTTGGGTGTAGGTGCCGGGCATTTGAGGAGTCTACATCGCCGGCGGAAGAGGGCCTCGACGGAGACTCCTCCGCTCCTCCGGAGCGGAAGGAACACCGGATCGGGGTCCACGGGTTGCGCTGCGCTCCACCCGTGGCTACAGCCCTGCGCCCCGATGGGGCGAAAGGCCCTGCCGGATTCTGAGGGGGACCCGCGCTACAGACTCGGCCCCAGCAGAACCGCATTCAGCAGCAACCGCCGCGGGCCGAGCAGGAACGCCCGGTTGGTCACGTCGTCGGACAGGCAGATGACGTTGCCGCGGCCCAGGGAGTGGTGGGTCATGAATGGCGTGCCGGCGATGAGGCGGCGGTTGCGCTCGGAGATCAGGCCGCCGACGTAGCCGCCCTGGTCGAAGCGGGCGACGACGTAGCCGGAGTCGGCAACCGGCAGTCGGCGGCCGCCGTCCTTCAGCACGCCGACCCAGGGCGAGCCGCCCGCGTTGGGGCCGGCGCCGGGGCGCATGGCGACCGTGAGCGGGTGGGTTGCGTCGAGGGTCGCGGCGAGCATCGCGCCGGGGACGGCGTCCTCGAGTTGGCGCTCGCGGCGCTGCTCGTATGTGAGCGTGCTCGGGGCCGGGCGATCCTCGGGCTTCGGGCCGGGGATGTTGTCGTTGCCGAGTTCGAGCATCGTGCCGCTGGCCCAGGACGCTGCCGAGCCGGTGGCGATGAGCGTGCCGCCGGCGCGGACCCAGTCGCGGACGCGGTCGGCGGTTGAGCCGGAGAGCGTGGCGGCGTCGGGCAGGACGACGACGTTCAGTTGGGCCAGCGTCTCGGCGGAGAGGCGCGAGTCTTCGATGGCGGTGCAGGGGATGCGGAACTCCTGGTCGAGCAGGAACCAGTGGTGGCCGAAGGAGTATTGGTCGCCGCCGCCGCGGATCAGCGCGATTCGGGGGATGTCCCACGGGGTGTTGGCGTTGTTGCCCAAGGCCGGGCCCTCGTCGGTGAGGCCCGTGCCGGCGGGGGCGACGCGGAGACCCAGGGCACGGGCGTACGCGAGGAACTCGGCGAGTGTCGCGGCGTCGTTGCGGAGGCGGTGGGCGATGATGGAGCCGCGCGGGAAGCGGTTGTCGCCGATGGCGATCGGCTCGTCGGCGATGCGGATCGAGACCTCGAGTTCGATGGCGCGACCGAAGAGGGCCGGAGCGAGGTAGGCGTCGGTGTCGATGAGCCAGGCGGTCGGGCCTTCGAGTTCGGCGTGGTCGGTGGTGGTCAGGTTGCCGATGGTGGCGGCCTCGTCGATCGCGGGCCACAAGCGGGGGGCGAACTCGTCATCGCGCAGGGCGCGGACCGGGGGCGAGATCGACTCGTTCGAGTACGCGGCGTCGAGGCCGAAGGAGATCGGCAGGCTCCAGGCGGTGATGTCGTAGGTCTCGTTGTCCTCGACGAAGGTGGACCGCTCGAACAGGGCGCGGGCCAGGCGTCCGAGGGCCTGGTCGGTGCGGACCACCAGCGTGCCTTCGGGGAGCGTGCTGGAGGCGGTTGCCTCGCCCGTGCGGTAGGAGGTCAGGCCGCGGGCGTCCCACTGCGAGGTGAGGCGCTCGACGACGATGCCCTGGCGTCGGCACAGGTCGACCATCCGGGCCGTGGCCTCGGGGTCGGACGACGGCAGGATGAAGTAGGTCTCGGGGTTGGCGCGGGCGTGCTCGACGGTGTCGGAGAAGAAGCGCCGGAAACGGGCCAGTTGTTCGGCGCGGCGGTCGGCCGTGGTCTGCACGAACGCCATGTTCAGGATGAAGTGGTGGCGGGTGCGCTCGAGCAGCGTGAGGGTGTGGGAATCGGTGACCTCGACCGCGACACCGGCGAAGCCGTGCCCGGCCTTCTCGTTGAGCAGCCCGACGGCGCCCTGGTAGCACGGCAGGACCTTGCCGTAGCCGGGGTACAGGTAGTCGAACCGCTCCTCGGTGGCGAAGAGCAGGCCATCGGCGTCGAAGCGCTCGGCCCCGGAGCCGCCGTAAATGTGGACCCACTCGACGGTCTCGGCGGGGAGGTTCTGGTTGTACGGCTTCTCGCCGGCGCCGAAGAAGAAGGGGGAGGAGTAGCCCTGCTCGTGGTTGTCCACGTGCAGGTGCGGCAGGTACTCGCGGTACGCCGCGACGCGGGCGCGGCTCTCGGGCTGGGTCAGCCACAGCCAGTCGCGGTTGAGGTCGAAGTAGTAGTGGTTTGTCCGCCCGCCGGGCCATGGTTCGTGGTGCTCGGCCGCGGCGTGCATCGGGTTGGGCACGCGACCGACGGTCTGCTCGTAATGGGCGACGTAGCGCGAGCGCCCGTCGGGGTTGATGCACGGGTCGATCACGACCACGCAGTTCCGGCGCAGTTCGTCGGCCTCCGGACCCTCGGCGGCGGCCAGGGTGTACGCCGAGATGAGCGAGGCCTCGACGGTGCTGGCCTCGTTGCCGTGCACGGAGAACGAGAGCCAGGCGATCGACGGGTTGGCGTCGATGATGGCCTGGGCGTCCGCGTCGGAGGTCGCCGGATCGGCCAGACGCCGGTTCGCGGCCTTGATGTCCTCCAGGTTCGCCAGGTTCTCCGGGCTGGAGATGGTGGCGAGGACCAGGCCGCGGTCTTCGTGCGTGCGCCCGTACTCGCGGACGACGATGCGGTCGGAGAGGTCGGCCAGCGTGTTCAGGTACGCGATCACGTCGTGGTGGCGCGTGAAGCGCGAGCCGAGGGGATAGCCGAGGAAGGCTTCGGGCGAGGGCACGTCGGGGTCGTACTGGTCGCCGGGGAAGCAGGCGAAGGGCGCGGCCGGATCGCCGCCGGGCTGGGCGGTGGGGAAGGTGGTGGGGGTGGAGGTCTGGGCGAGGGCGGGGGCTGCGCCGAAGTGGACGAGGGCCGCGCTCGCGAGAAGCGCGGTGCCGAAGAGGGCGTTGGAACGGGACGAACGACGGGCCGGGCGACGAATCCGCATCTCTGCCTCCGCTGAAAGCCGGTTGTACCGGTGGGGAGAGGCATTGTGGCGGATCGGGGCGGGGGATTCCAGTGGGAAACGTCTACTCGGAGGAACTCGGCGGCGGTGATGGCGGCACGAGCGGGTCAAGCAAGGCCCGCAGCGCCGGGATGTGCGTTGTCGCGACGCGCCACACGAGATCGTCCTCGACCTCGCCGTACTCGTGGGCGAGGATGTGGCGCTGGGCGACGATGGGACGCCACGCGATCTCGGGGTGGGCGTCTCGGAAGGCCTTCGAAATGCGTCTGGCTGCCTCTCCGACGATCTCGATCTGCCGCTCCACTCCGGATCGTAAAAGCGGGTCATTTCGGTACTGATCGAACGTGCGTCCCTCGACAAAGCGAATCACAAGATCGCACGCGTTCCGCATGTCAAGGAGCCGCGCGGCGTCGCCAGTGTCAGGCCGCATACAGCACCCGACGGCTCGCCATGATCGACTCGCGCCGGAACGGGTTCCGCAGCACACCCGCAGACAGCAGATCGACCGGCCGCCCGAAGATCGCCGCGAGTTCGTCGGTCATCTCGGGCCAGTCCCAGGTGGAGGTTGTCGCGTCCGGCTCGAACATCGCCAGCACATCGGCGTCGCTGCCGGGCGTCGAGTCGCCGCGTGCGAGCGAGCCGAAGAGCCAGAGTTCTCGGACGCCCCAGCGTTTGCAGAACGCGGCGATGGACTCGGGAGATGGGGCGTCGGCGGGCATCGTCGCCATTCTATCGACCGGCGCCCGCCCGCTCACGTCCTGCCCACCGTAATCCCCGTCGTCCCCTCGCCCGCCCTCATCCGCTCGGCCGCCATCTTCTCCCACCCGCTGCCCAGTTCCCCCAGCGGGTCCGGCGGCACGATGTCCACCTTCTTCTCGCCCAGTTTCGCCTCGCCCCGCTCCACGCGCCCCTGGAACCGGCGGCACTCCTCCAGCAGCGCGGGCAGGATCTGGTCCTCGGTGACGTTCGCCACCCGCTCGCCCTGCACATAGATGATGCCGCGACGGTCTCCCGCGAACACCGCCACGTCCGCGCCCTCGGCCTCGCCCGGGCCGTTGACCACGCAGCCCATGACGGCCACCTTCATCGGCAGGCGGATCTCCTTGGCCAGAGTCTCGCGCACGTCCTTGACCAGGCTGAACAGATCGACCTGGATCCGCCCGCACGTCGGGCACGCGATCAGTTCCGCCCCGGCCCGCTCGCGCAGCCCCAGCGAGTACAGCAGTTCCAGCCCGTCCTCGACCTCGCCGACGTGGTCGCTCGCGTACGAGATGCGGATCGTGTCGCCGATGCCATTGGCCAGCAGCGTGCCGAGCGCGACGACCGAGCGGATCCGCCCCGTGTCCTGCGGCCCGGCGTGCGTCACGCCCAGGTGCAGCGGGTGCGGGAACCTGGCCGCGATCTCGGTGTACGCGTCGATGACGATCGGGGCCGACATGCTCTTGGCGCTGATGACCACGTCGCGGAAGTCGCGCTCGTAGAAGATGTCGAGGTACTCCTCGAGTTTCGTGATCATGATCGCCAGCAGGTAGCCGTGCTTGTGGTCGCCGAAGACGGCCCCGAGTTCCTTCAGACGCTTCTGCTTGTCGCGGCGCTCGATGATCGAGCCCTCGTTGACGCCGATGCGGATCGGGATGCCGCGCCCGTTGTTGGCCTGCTTGCAGGCGTCGATGACCTCCTCGACCTGGGCCCGGTCGGAGATGTTGCCGGGGTTGAGGCGGATCTTGTGGACGCCGGCCTCGATGGCCTCGAGCGCCCGCTTGAAGTGGAAGTGAACGTCCGCGACGATCGGAACCGTGGTCTGGGCCAGGATTTCCTTGAGCGCCTCGGTGTCCTTCTTCTCGGGCACGGCCAGGCGGACGATGTCGGCACCGGCCGCGGCGTAGCGCTCGATCTCCGCCACGCACTTGTCGATCTCGTGGGTGTAGCCCGCGGTCATGGTCTGGACCGAGACGGGCGCGATGGCGGTGGGGGAGCCGTCGGCTGCGGGCAGGCCGCCGCCGATCTGGACGATGCCGGTCCGCTTATTGCCGACAAAGACAGGGTGGGTTGGGCGGCGTGGAACCATGCAATCGATGGTACACGGAAGGGGTCGGGAGCGTTCGTTCGGACCGGCCCCCGCTTGCTCGACGCCCGAACTCGCGGCGAGCGCGGCGGACGCCGGACCTGAGGCTCCGCGAAGGTCCGGGTCGAGCGTTCCCGGCGCTCCAGCGGCCACCAGAGTGTCCTTGGATTTCAGGGTGGCGATCGGTTGGATCGCCACGCCCGCGCTGCGCGTGGGCGTGCCACCCAACCTCGCTGCCTCTCCTCCGAATAGCATCGCCCCATGCCCACCCCTCCAGACCCGATCGTGGTCGTCTCCGGTGTGCCCCGCTCCGGGACGTCGATGCTCATGCGGATGCTCGAAGCCGCCGGCGTCCCGCTGCTCGCCGACGCCAAGCGGACCGCCGACGAGGACAACCCGCGCGGCTACTACGAACTCGAGGCCGTCAAGGCCACCGCCCGTGACTCGTCCTGGGTCGCCGACGCCCCCGGCAAGGGCGTGAAGGTCATCCACGCCCTGCTGCCCGCGCTGCCGCCGGGCCACCGCTACCGCGTCATCTTCGTGCACCGCGACCTCGACGAGGTGCTTGCCTCGCAGCGGACGATGCTGGAGCGGTCCGGGCGGGCCGGGGCCGGCGGCGTCGCGGCCCTCAAGCGCGTCTACACCGCCCAGATCGAGGCCGCCCTCCGCTGGGCGAGGTCGCAGGACGGGCTGCTGGAAGTCGAGTACCGGCGTGTGGTCGAGTCGCCGAAGGAGGAGTCGGCCCGCATCGCGGCGTTTGTCGGCACGCCTGGCCGTGCCGACGCGATGGCGGCGGTGGTCGAGGCGGGGCTGTACCGGAACCGCGCGGCGAACTGAAACGGTTCCGAGAGCGCTTTCCTGCTTTCCGGTGTGGAACGAGAGGACTCACCGCAGAGACGCAAAGGGCGATGAGGAAGGCAGTTGAAGGCAGGTTCTCGCATCCCTCAGCGCTCTCTGCGTCTTGTATGTTTCCTGTATTCTCTCCGGTCGCGTGATCGTCAGCGTCAGGGCCTCGTCGGCCGTCGCAGAGCCCGATCCCGGCCGGTGCCTGTCGTGTCCGCCCGGACAGTCGCCAGGGCCCCTGCACCCCCACTCGGGGGCACGCCCGCATCCGCAAGAAAGGGCTTCGGCATGATCGATTCGGCCTCCGTCGTCGGCATCGATGTCTCCAAGGCGTCCCTGGATGTCGCCTTCGGCGATGGCACCGCGATGCTCTCCTTCCCCAACCAACGCGCCGGCCATCGCCGCCTGGTCAGGACGCTCGCCGCACGCAAGCCGTCCCGCGTCGTGCTCGAGGCCACCGGCGGCTACGAGCATCAGGTCCTCCGCTGCCTCGCCGAGCACGACCTGCCCGCCATCCGCGTCAACCCACGCCAGGTCCGCGACTTCGCGCGCGCCACCGGCGTCCTGGCCAAGACCGACGCCATCGACGCCGCCGTCCTCGTCCGCTTCGGCGCCGCCGTTGAGCCCCGCCACCGCCCGCTGCCAGCCCCCGAGCAGGAGCGCCTCGCCCGCCTGCAGACGCGCCGCGTGCAGCTCATCGCCCATCGCACCGCCGAGGTCAACCGCCTCCAGCAGGCGACCGACGCCCTCATCAGGCGAACGATCAGGTCGATGCTCAGCGCCATCCAGCGGCAGATCGAGCTGATCGAGGCCGAGTCGGCCGAGGTCATCGCCCAGCACGAACGCCTCGAACGCGTCTACGCCATCCTCACCTCTGTCCCCGGCGTCGGGCCCGTCACCGCCGCCGTCCTGCTCGGCCACATGCCCGAGCTCGGCCAGCTCTCACGACAGGAGGCCGCCGCACTCGCCGGGCTGGCCCCCTTCAACCAAGACAGCGGCGCCCAACGCGGCCAACGACGTATCCGCGGCGGACGCGCCCCCGTCCGCACCGCGCTCTACATGGCGACCCTCACCGCCGCTCGATGCAACAGCGTCATCGCCGAGGACTTCAAACGGCTCATCGACGCCGGCAAGACCCACAAGGTCGCCATGGCCGCCTGCATGCGCAAGCTCCTGACAATCCTCAACGCCCTCGTCCGAGACGACATGCTCTGGGGACAGAAAAACAATCCAAACGCTTGACCTCAGACACAGTCGCTCTGCGGTGAGTGCCTTTGCCTTTATACGGACAATCGAAGAGCGGGGGTTTCGCGGCTGGCGCGGAAGAGGCGGGGCGGTCGATCACGCCGGCAGCGGCGCATCGTGCGCCTCGCCCCACTCTGTCGCCCCGCGCAGCGGCTCAACATGCGGGCGGCTCGGGTCGGGGCGTGTCGCGAGCAGCGTGCGGGCGGTCGTCGCGTGCTCTGCGCCCTTCGCGGCGTCTCCCTGCCTGGCGAGCAAACGCGCCAGGAACAGGTGGGCATCGACCATCCCCGGCCGCATCGACAGCGCGACCCGGAACGACTGGATCGCGTGCGCCACATCCCCGAGCCACGCCAGCGCCACGCCCAGCGTGTAGTGCGCCTCGGGGTACCGGTGGCGTCGATCCAGCGCGTCGAGCGCGGCCTCGGCCGCGGGCTCCCACCGACGCCGCGCCAGTTCCAGCAGCGCGCGGGCGTGGGGCACGACCGGGCTGTGCGGATCGACCGACGCGGCTCGCGCGAGGCGCCTCTCGGCCTCGTCCCACCGCTCCAGGCGCGTGCAGGCCTCGCCAAGCGCGCACAGGACGTCGACGCGGTCCGGGCTTGCTCGCTCGGCCTGTTCGAGCGTGCGGGCGGCCTCCGCGGCGTCGCCCCTGGCAAGCAGCGCCGAGGCAAGCAGCAAACGCGACTCGATCGACTCCGGGTCCCGTCGGGCGAGCGCGTGCAGCACGGGCAGCGCCTCGTCGGGGCGTCCCAGCACGAGCAGGCAGTTGGCCAGGTTCACCGCGAAACGCCGCTCGTCGGGCCATGCCTCGTGCAGTGCGCGGAACACATCGACGGCCAGATGGTGACGCGACGTGGACATGTAGACCACGCCGAGGTTCGACTTCGTCTCACGCTCGCAGGCCGCGAGCGCCGCCTCCTGATCGCCGGACGCCTCCTCGACGTAGCCCAGGTCCGCCAACTGCTTCATCGCGTCGCGGGCCTCGAACGGGTCCACACGCAGTTCGGCGGGGTGAAGCCCGGCCTCGCCCGGCTCGTCGTCCCAGCTCGGGAGCCGCGGCAGCGACGCCGGATCGCTCAAGGGAGCCTCGAGCGACTCGTGCAGCACCCGCCCGTCCATGTCCGCGCCCGCGGGCAGGCCAAGCAGCGCCAGGATCGTCGGCGTGATGTCCAGCAGCGTCGGGGCCTGCGGGGCTTCGCCGCCGCGGATGCCCGGGCCGCTCATCACGAGCATCCCGTGCGGGCGGTGCCAGGTCGCGTCCATGGCGGCGTGCTCGTCGTCGGGATCGGTCTGCACGCGCGGGCGGAGGTGGTCGGAGTGGAATCCGTGGTCGGACAGCACGAGAACCGTCGTGTCGGGTCCGGCGGCGTCGAGCAGTTCGCCCAGCATCGCGTCCTGCACGCGGTAGATGCCGTGCATCACGTGGCGGAACCGCTCGAAGTCCTTCGATGACACGTGCTCCATCTTCGGCGCGTGGAACTGCATGAAGTGGTGCCCGACCACGTCGATCGCCTCGTTGAACACGAGCGTGCAGTCCCACGCCGCCGATTCGCCCGCGTCGTCGGGCGACCGAAGCAGGTGCAGCGCGGCGTTCTGCACCGAGTGCGCCTGGGCCACTTGCGCCCGCAGCAGCCCCAGCCGCCGATCCGAGTCCGGGATCGAGTCGATCGCCGGCACGAGGGCCCGCAGTTGGGCCCGCGTGATCGACGACGGGTGGACCCGCGAGCCCGCGATCGCGTCGGCCATCGCCGCCGGATGAACGGCCCCCTCGGCCATCGCCCATGCGTCGCCCGCCTTCGCCGGGCGGGCCTCCTGGAACAGGTTGGTCACGACCGAGCCGCGGATCGGCTCGGCGGGATGGCTGGCGTACCACGAGACCACGTGCGTGCGCAGGCCGCGCTGCGTGAGGATGTTCCAGATCGCCTTCGTGCGGCGTGTGGGCGAGCACGACGGGCGGAGCGTGCCGGTGTCCGGGTCGGGCTCGATGAAGTTCAGGATGGCGTGCTTGTCGGCCGTCTTGCCGGTGGCGATCGAGGTCCACAGCAGCGGCGAGAGCTTGGGATCGAGCGAGGCCAGATCGGCGCGGCAGCCGCCCGCGATCAGCCGGGCCAGTTGCGGCATCTCGCCGCGCGCTAGCAGCGGATCGATCAGTTTCCAGTCGGCGGCGTCCCATCCGACGACGAGAACCCGTTTGGCAAGGCGATCGGGCATGGGGGCCATGGTAGCGGGACCAAAAAACAGCACGGGCGGCCCGTGCGCCGCCCGTGCAAGGAATCACGATGTCGAAGGCCGATCGGATCGATCAGCGGCGACGACGGCCGACCAGCCCGCCGAGGGCCAGCAGGGCCATGGAGGCCGGGGCCGGGACGACGCCCGCGCCGATGGCGGCGCCGGAGTCCTCGTAGGCGTAGCCGATGATGGAGCGCTCGCCGGGGGTCGCGCCGAAGCGGACCTGGATCCAGCCGTAGTTGGTGATGCCGGCGAGACCCTCGTTGATCAGCTCGACGCCGAAGTAGTTGTTGTCGCTGTTCAGGTTCACCTGGGCGGTGACGGTCGCCGTGCCGCCGGGACGCCCGAACGTGCCGCCCGCGCCGATGGGCGTGTTGAACGGCAGGTTGTAGTTCCCGCCGTTGTCGAGCCACGTCGTGGCGTCGGGGCCCCACAGGTTGAAGTTGCCCGCGCTGGCGGTGTAGGGGTTGATGTCGTAACCGGCGAAGCTGGCGGTGCCGGTCGCGCCGGTGACCATGTCCATGTACAGCCCGTCGATGTTGTCCGGGATCACGATGCTGACCGGGCCGCTGTACACCACGCCGGCGCTGGCGGTGGTGGCGACGGCGGCGGCAGCCGCGGCGCACACGACGAAGTGCTTCTGCAGACGATTCGAAAGATTCGACATTGGTCTCGGTCCCTTCTCCAGGCCGCGGCTAGCGGCCTCAGACTCCCCGTTGCGAACCCCTGGACCACCCAGAACGATGCGGGAGCCCGCAACGTGGTGCAACAACGGAATCCAAAATGTACCGCCACCCGGTTCGTGGGGCAAGCGATAAATCAACGTTCTGTGAAATCCCATCCGATCGACCGAGAATCTGTCGCTTGACACCCTAAACAGGGTATAGTCCTATAACTTGGCCCTTGGCCACGCCTCCCGATCGCGCAAGCCGGGCCAAATACACTCCGCCATGTCGCCGCCGTCCGAGCCAAAGCCCGCCGCCGAAGCCCCCCCGTCCGGCGTCGGGGCTTCCGCAGGGCCGTCGGACGAGCCGGCCCGCGTCGAGGCCGAGCTGCCCTGCCGACGCTGCGGATACAGCCTGCGGGGCCTGGAACGCGACGGCGTCTGCCCCGAGTGCGGGGCTCCGGTCCACGTCTCGCTGATGGGCGACTATCTGGCGGCGGCCGACCCGGACCACGTTTCCCGCCTGCTCCGCGGGGCCACGTTCGTGGAGGTATCTGTCTATCTCGGCGTGCTCACCTGGTGCGTCGCGTCGCCGATCGCCATCGCCGTGATGGCCCCGGTGTGGTCGAACTGGTGGACGATGGCGGGGGGGCTGGTGAACCTGGGGCTGGCGTGGCTGGGGTTGGTTGGGTGGTGGCTGGTGGCGACGCGTGATCCCGGCATGTTCGCGGGCGGCAAGGGCGAGTCGGCCCGGTCGGCGGTGCGGATGTGCGTCGTGGTGTCCGCGGCCACGAGCCTGCTTGGGGCGGGGGCCTCGGCGATCGGGCTGTTCGCCGCGACACCGACAACCGCCGGCACAGTGGTCCGGGCCTCGACCGCCGCCGGCGCGATGGCGACGGTCGCCCAGTTTTTCGCGAGCGTCGCCTACGTCCGCGTGCTGGCGGCCCGGATCCCCAGCGCGTCGCTGGCCTCGACCGCGCGGACGACCATGCGCCTGCCGCTGTGGATCCTGGGCATCGGCGTGCCGGTGCTGGCGGTCACCGGCGTGCTCGGCATGAAGATGCCTCCGATGTGGCTGGTGACGATCCTGGCCGCCACGGGCGTGGTGATCGCCGGGATCGTGTGGTTCGTGTGGTACTGCGCGATGGTGAGCGGGCTGCGCGACCGGCTGGAGACGGTGCGGGCGGTGATGCCGGAACTGGTTCTCGATTGAGTGCCCACTCGATTGAACGGTGTTCACCACGGAGACACGGAGGACACCGAGGGGGACACGGGATGATGAGCCACGGGAAGCGCAGAACCCGACCACTGCTCCACACCAATGACTCCCTCAGTGTTCTGCGTGTCTCCGTGGTGAAATACCTCACGGCAGGTTGACAGGGGCGCCGCCGGTCAGGCGGCCCAGGCCCAGTTCGATCGCCGGCTTGGCCAGGATCACCAGCAGCGTGGCGGCGGCCAGGTATGGGCCGTACGGCATGGCGCGCGAGACCTGCCCGCGCGTGCGGGCCGCGGCGAGGATGACCCAATAGATGCCGACGAAGGCCGCGAGGAAGAACCCGAGCGTCGCGTCGATCCACCCGACGCACGCCCCGACCGCGGCCATCAGGTGCACATCGCCCATGCCCATCGCTTCCTTGCCGAAGGCCAGCGAGCCGAGGATCCGCACGGCCCAGACCACGCCGCCGCCGATGAGGTAGCCCATCAGCGTCCCGCCCAGCGCGACCGCCCACAGCGGCAGTTTGGTCGCGGCCTCGCTTGCGCCCGTGGCGGAGTTGAACGTCCACGGCCCGCCCAGCCAGCCGGCGACGGCGGCCCCGGCCAGCGCGAGGCAGATGATCGGGCCGATGAAGAGGATCTCGCGGATCATCTCGCGGCGTGCGTGCGGGTAGGCGAGCCACATCTCGGGGTCGCCGATCACGTCGCCGGGGTCCGACGCCCCCGCTGCGGGCTCCTCGGCGGCGTCGGCCTCGGCTTCGCGTGCGACCGGCTGGCGCACGCTCAGCACTATCGCTCCGACGATTGGCCCGACGAGCACGCCGATCACGAGGCCGACGAACGGGATCGCGTCGAGCATCTGGGCCGTGAGCAGGCCGATGGTCGCGCACACGCCGAAGGCCGCGGCGTAGACGAGGACTGCCTCGCGGGCCTTGGGCGTCAGGCGGTGCCGCTCGCCGACGGGCAGGTCGTCGTCAACGCCCGCGGGCGGCGGTGGGGGAGCCTCGCCGCTCGAGTCGGATGCGTCATCGGAATCGGTTTCGCGCTGGCTCGCGGCAACGGGATCGTGATCGCCCGAGTCCGTCGATTCCAAAGCCGCGCCGGCCTCGGGCGTCCCGGCCACCTTGGCCCGCTCGGCGGCCTCCCACTCGTCATAGTCCGCGAACGACCGCTTGAGCAGCCCCAGGCGCACGAGCAGCAGCGACAGGCCCAGCCCGAGCATCCCGCCGACGCCCGCACCCAGGGCCCGCCAGCCGTCGTACCCGAATGTCGCCATGGCCCAAACGTCGGGCGAGCCCGGGATCGAGAGCGTCGGGATGCGGGTGTTCTGGATCCAGGCGGCGTGCAGTGGATGCGCGACGATGCCGACGATGGCCGGCACCGTCGTCAACTGGTGCGGGATCGTGAAGGTCTTGAAGTCCACCAGCGTGCTGGCGACGAGGCTGGAGACCAGCACGAGCAGCACGATGAACGCGGGCCACGTCCGCCCCCACTGGTGGGCGGTCCATTCGGGGCGGATGAGGCCCCAGTCGACGCCGAGCCACTCGTAGGCCCCGCCGGGCGAGAGGAGATAGAACAGGATGTAGAGCGCAACGAACAGCAGCCCGACGAACGCCTCGACGAGCGGATACTCGGGGGAGATCGGGCTCTTGCAGAAGCGGCACTTGCCGCCGAGGGCCAGCCAGCCGAGCACGGGGATGTTCTCGCGCCAGGTCAGGCGCGTGCCGCACGCGGGGCAGGCCGAGGGCGGGGCGATCACGTCCAGCCCGCGCGGCAGGCGGTAGACCAAGACGTTGGTCAGCGACCCGACGCACGCGCCGAACGCGAACATGAACATGCCCTGGGTGATCGGGCCGGCGTAGTCGGAGAGGAAGTCGTTGAGGGTCATGGGGTGGCGGGGCGGCGAGCGATCGGGCCTGAGAAAGGGGAAGCCCGGCGATCAGAACGGCGTGTCGTCGTCTTCATCGGTCGGCGGGGGCGTCGCCTTGGAGGAAGGCGCGGCGGGCTTGCCCCGCTTGGCGGGGGCGTCGGGGCCGCCCGACTGGGCCGCCGACAGGTCCGCCTCGATCTCCTGGATCCGCTGCTCGGACCGGGCCAGGATCTCGCGGCAGCGCTTGAGCAGCCCGGCCCCGCGCTCGTAGTCGGTGATCGAGCGTGCCAGCCCCTGCTCGCCGCGCTCGATCCGCTCGATGATCGATTCGACCTGCTCGATGGCGTCCTCGAACGAGGGCTCGGCGGGCGGATCGGGCTCGTCGCGGGCGGGTTTCTTCGCGGCCATTGGGGTGAACGTATCCGGGGGGCGGGGCGGCGTCCAATCGGGGTTCCGTGTGCCACGACCTTGCGGCTCTGGGCAAGATCGTGCCGATCAACCGGGACGCTTCGATTCATCGGGCGTCCGTCCGCGATCGCACGACCATCGGTCCGAGCCCCGATGGTCGTGGCACGCCCCTGCGTCACGCCCGGAACATCGCCCCCATCCGCTTGCCCATCAGCCCCGACGCCCCGATCAGCGTCACCCCCAGGATGGCCATGGCCCACACACCCATGGCCGACGCGATCGACGGTCCGTCGCCGAGGCGCTCCATGAACGCCAGAATCGCCTTGGTCAGGGGGTAGTGGCGGGCCTGCTGAGCCAGGATCAGCGAGTCGCTGACCTCGAGCATGCTGAAGGCGAACACGAGCAGCCCGCCGGCGATGAGGTTGGCCGAGACGAGCGGGACAACGATCCGCCGGATGGCGGCCAGACGGGAGGCCCCGAGGTTCATGGCCGCGTCTTCGAGGTCGCCCGAGGTCTGCTCGAGGCCGGCGACGGTGGAGCGGACCATGTAGGGCAGGCGGCGGACCGCGTAGGCGATGATGAGAAGCGGGAACGGGTTGGGCGTCGCGCCCAGCACCGAGACGAAGTCGCCCAGCGGGCCGTCGGGTCCGAACGGCCAGCGGATCGACACGGCCACATAGCCGAACGCCAACACCAGCCCCGGCACCGCCAGCGGCAGCATGCACAGGGCGTCGAGCAGGGCCCGCCCGCGGGCCTTGGTCCGCACGACGATGTAGCCGACCGCCAGGCCCACGACCATGCTCAGCACCATCGCCACCGACGCGAGCATCAGGCTGTTGGCGATCGCCTGCGAGGAGTCGGGGTAGGTCAGGGCGTGGCGGTAGTGCTCGGTGGTCCAGCGTTCCGGCAGGACGGATTCGTACCACGAGCCGTTGGCCGCGAGGCTCGAGAGGATCACGCCGGTGTGCGGCATGAGCGCCAGGGCGGTGACGCCGACGAACACGCCCAGGGCCAGCAGGCCGGCGAGGGGCGACATCGCCTTGTCCTGGGCGGCGCGGGCGGCCCGCGTGGTCATGGCGTGGGCCGAGCGCCCGAAGACGAGGCGCCCGATCGTGTACAGCGTGATGGCCACGACGAGCATGACGATCGTGAGCGCGTACGGCTCGGCCGAGACCTCGACCTGTCGCAGGCCGCCGTAGATCTGCACGGGCGTGACCTCGTACACGTCGAACATCAGCGGCGTGCCGAGTTCGGTGAACGACCAGATGAAGACGATGGTCGCGCCCGCGAACAGGCCAGGGCGGACCAGGGGCAGCGTCACGCGGAAGAAGCGTCGCCACGGGCCGGCGCCGAGGTTGGTCGCGGCTTCCTTCAGGGCCGGGTCGAGGTTTGCTAGGGCCGCCGAGGCGTTGAGGTAGATGATCGGATACAGGGCCAGGGCCTGGACGGCGATCACGCCCGGGATGCGCCCCTGGCCGAACACATCGAGGTCGATCCCGAGCAGCGTCGCCAGCGCGCCCTGGCGGCCCAGGATCGCCCGCATCCCGATCGCCCCGACGAACGGCGGCAGCACGAGCGGGGCCAGCACCAGGGCCGACATCAGCCCCTTGCCGGGGAACCGGCGCCCCGCGGCCAGCAGCGCGAGCGGGAAGCCGATCAGCGTTGCCAGCGTGGTCGTGCCGGCGGCGATCGTGAGCGAGTTGAGCAGCCCGCCCCGCTTGGTGGGGTCCTGGAAGACCAGCAGCAGGTGGTCGAGCGTCCAGCCGGTGCCGGTGGCGGGGTCCGCGGCGAACCCGCCTCGGACGGTCAAGGCGATGGGGTACAGCAAGGCCAGGCCCAGGACGCCGACGAGCGACCAGAGGAGCACGTTCTGCCAGGCATGTCGGGCGGCGCCGGCTCGCATGGGGAGGGTGAAGATAGCCGGTCTAGAGGCGGGGCGCGCATCGACTCGACACGGGTGTTGGACGCCGGGGCTGAGAAGGCTCCGCGCCGAAGCCCCGGGTCGAGCAATCGAGGACGCGATCGGTGGATCGACCCGGACCTTCGCTCGCGGACTCGCTCGGGCCCGGCGTCTGGTCGCGTCGACTTCTACGATTGGGCTTGGAGCCGCGAATGGACGACCGCCTGCCGATCGACAAGACGTACAAACTGTTCATCAACGGAAAGTTCCCTCGCTCCGAGAGCGGGCGGAGCATGGCGGTGGCCGACAACGCCGGGCGGGTGGTGGCGCACCTGAGCCGCGCGAGCCGCAAGGACCTGCGTGACGCGGTCGAGGCGGCCCGGGGCGCGCTGGCGAAGTGGTCGGGCGAGGCGCCGGGCGGGGCGACGGCGTTCCTGCGGTCGCAGATCCTGTACCGGATCGCGGAGATGATGGAGGAAGAGAGCCGAGTTCGTCGATGCGGTCGTGCAGCGCTGGAAGAAGCGCATCCCGGATCAGGTCGGCAAGGGAGGGCTGGTCGATCGCGCGGAGATCGGCGCCCTGACGCTGCAGGCCGAGCGTGAGGTCACCTTCGCCATCGACCGCCTCGTCCACTACGCCGGTTGGTGCGACAAATACCAGCAGGTGCTCGGCACGAACAACCCCGTCGCCGGCCCCTACTACAACTTCACGATCCCGGAGGCGACGGGCGTGGTCGCCGTCGTCTGCCCGGTGTCACGCTTCGGCAATCACTCGCTCCTGCCACTGGTCTCGCTGCTGGCCCCCGCCATCTGCGCAGGCAACACGGCCGTCGTGCTTCCTTGCGAGTCCAACCCCATCCCCGCTTGCATCTTCGCCGAGGCCTGCGCCACCGGCGACCTGCCCCCCGGCGTCGTGAACATCCTGACAGGGACGCGCGAAGAGTTGGTGAGCCACATCGCCACGCACCGCGGCATCGACGCAATCCACGCCGCCAACGTCTCGCCCGAGCACGCCCGCATCCTCCGAGAGGGGGCGTCCGAGAACCTCAAGCGCGTCGTCGTCCGCGATCTGCCGCCCGGCGGTGGCACGGGCGCAGGGGGCTGGTTCGACGCCCAGACGTGCGAATCGGCGTGGTGGATCGAGCCGTTTGTTGAGATGAAGACGGTGTGGCACCCCAGCGGGGCCTGAGCCGCCCGCAGTCGGCGGTTCCGCAAGCCCCTTGCGTCCCGCTCCGCCGCGCCTAACAATGTTGTCCATGCGCAGGAACGGGGAGCAACGCAAGCCCCCGGCGAGCGTGGACGCCGACACGTTCCCGGGAACCGACGCCGACGGCGCCGCGGACGCAGCGCCGGACGCCAGACTGTCGGCGGCCGGCGCGGGCAGCGCCGCCGCCCTCTCCCCCCACGGGTTCAGCGAGGGCCTCGACGCCAAGGTGCTGGTGCTCAACCGCCTGTACGTCGCGGTCCGCGTGATCTCCGCGCGCCGGGCCTTCACGCTGCTGGCCCGCGACATCGCCGAGGTCATCCACGTCGACAAGGGCACGTACCAGAACTACGACATCGCGTCGTGGTTCGAGGCCAGCGCCTACAAGGCCGCCCACGAGCGCGACCGGCACGACTTCGTCCGCACTGTGCGTTTCGAGGTGGCGGTGCCGCGGATCATCCGCCTGCTCGGCTACGACCGCTTCCCCGAGCAGCACGTCAAGCTCAACCGGCGCAATCTCATGGCCCGCGACCGCAACCGCTGCCAGTACTGCGGGCACGTCTTCCCCACCAGCGAGCTCTCGCTCGACCACGTCCTGCCCCGCTCCCAGGGCGGCGGCGACTCGTGGGAGAACCTGGTGTGCGCGTGCGTGGCGTGCAACGCCCGCAAGGGCGGGCGCACGCCGGTCCAGGCCAGCATGCGCCTGATCCGGCGTCCGCTGCGCCCGAAGCGCCACCCGCTGATCACGATCCGCCTCGGGCACGCCAAGTACGAGATTTGGAAGTCGTTCCTCGACGAGGCGTACTGGTCGGTGGAACTCGGGTAGGGTGGCTTCCGTGCGGGCGGAACGCCCGCAACCCCAGTGACCAACACGGCCTGAAAACAGAAACGGGGCGGGCGCTCTCGGCCCGCCCCGCCTCACTTCTCACGCAAGCGTCCGCTGCCGGAGCCCTTCGTCGCTCCGTCGCTGTGTCGCTTGGTCACTGCTCACTTCACCACCCGAACAGCACCTCGTGCGGGGCGATGCCGCCGCGATCGATCTGCAGCAGCTGGTAGCCCAGGAAATCGCCGGGGCTGACGGTCGGGTTCCACTGGTGCGGCGTCGCCGGGGGCTTGGCGTCGCTGCTGACCTCGGTGCGGTACCGCTCGGCCAGGAACTGGGTGAGTTCGATCGCCGTCAGGCGGTGGTCGCCGTCGGTGTCGGCGTCGGTCCGACCCTCGCCGATCGCCTCGATGAAGAAGTCGGAGAGGTAGCCGCCGGCCTCACGCTCGGTCGCGACCAGCGAGAGGCAGTCCTCGGCGGAGGCGAACACGCCCATGCGCCCGGGGCGCGAGATCACGTCCTTGGCCAGCCCGCCGGAGTGGCACGAGTCGATCACGAGCAGTGTGGTGCCCTTGGTGACCGAGGCCAGCATCTGGTCCAGGTCGTCGTCGAGGATGTCCTGGTCGATCATGACCAGGGTCTCGTCGCGCATGTCGGGGTCGGTGGCCTGGAAAGCGGACCGCTCGACCTGCCCGCCGTGCCCGGAGTAGAACACGATCAGCACGTCGTCGTAGTCCATGCGGGGCGCGAGGCTGTGGATGGCCGACTCGAACGCGCCGGCCGTCGCATCGTCGTTCATCAGCAGCACGCCGTTGGACGGGTCCATGCCCAGCGAGTTGACCGCGGCCTCGTACGCCCGCTCGGCGTCGGTGGCGCAGTACTCCAGGTCGCTGCTGCGATTGCCGTACTCGGTGATCCCGGCGAACACGCCGAAGACCCGCCCCGCCACGACGCTGGGCTCGTGGTGCCACTCGGGCACGTTGCGGGTCGACTCGACGGTGATCTCGTAGTCCCCGGTCATGCCGGCCTCGTAGGAGGAGACGATCAGGTCGATCGGGCCCTCCTGCGTGGCGAGGAACTGCACGCGCGAGTGCTGCAGCGAGGACTCGAAGTCGTCGTTGAGCAGATTGGCGCCGCGCTCGCGGTCCAGGATCAGGAAGGTGTCGAGCCCGCGGTCGTTGGTCGTCACGTCGACGGTGTAGAACGTGCCGGGCTGGCCCTGGAACCGGTAGATGTCGGCGAACTCGCCCGTGTCGCGGACGCGGTCGCTCTGGGTGAGCGAGCCGCGGGCCGACTGGCCGATCCGCGTCGTGTCCGCGTCGTCGTAGAAGCGGTGCGAGTTGCGCACGGCCATGGAGACGGAGTAGTCGCCGGTCTCGCCCGCCTCGTAGGACGTGCACAGCACGCGCCACTGGCCCGCGGTCGTAGCGGTCGCCTCGACGAACGAGACCTGGGTGCTGCCGTTGAAGTCGTCGTTGTCGAGCTGCTCGCCCTCGGGCGGGATCACGATCAGGTAGGTGTCGAAGTCGTCGGAGTTCATTCGGACGACGACGTGCTGGCCCGCTTCGGCGCGAAAGGTGTACTCGTCAAAGTACTCACCGCTCCCTTCCAACTCGTTGTCCCCGCGGCGGAGCGAACCCTGCTCGACCGTCACGCCCTGCTGGGCGTCGGCGGGCGGCGCGGGACGATCGGTGCTGTTGCGGCCCGGACGGGCCCCGCCGCGGCCGGGGCGGTCGCTGCCGCCCGAAGCCCCACCGGTGAGCTCGACGGTCACGCGGTACGCGCCCGTCTCGCCCTCCTCGTAGGAGGTCACCAGCACCTCGTAGGTGCCCGACTTCTCGAGTGTGGTCTCGACCTGCGAGACGCTGGTCTCGCCCTCGAAGTCGTCGTTCTCCTCCTGCTCGCCGTCGGGGTCCTTGAGGATCAGGTAGGTGTCGAAGTCCTCGGACTCGAGGCGGACGACCGCCCGCTGGCCCGCGACGCCCTCGAAGGTGAAGCGATCCATGTACTCACCCGAGCGCAGCTGCTCGTCGCCGCGGCGCAGCGAGCCCCGCTCGTTGAGCACCTGCCCCACCTCGGCGTCGGCCGGGGGACGGGCCTCAGGGCGACGTGCCGGGCGCGCCGGCTCGTCGACGGCCGGCTCGTCGCGATCGGCCCTGCCCGAGACGTCCACGCGGACGGTGTACCGCCCGGTCTCGCCCGGCTCGTAGGACGTGACCCACACCTCGTACGTGCCCGAGACCTCTGCGACCATGTCGATCGCCGAATCGGTCGTGCTGGCGCCCTCGGCGTCGTCGTTCTCCGTCTGATCCTCGTTCGGATCGACGATGATCAGGTACGTGTCGAAGTCGTCGGAGGTGACGCTGGCGCGGATCCGCTGCCCGGCCTGGGCCCGGAACTCGTAGACGTCCACGTACTCCTCGGTGCGCAGCTGCTCGTCGCCGCGGCGGAGTTCGCCCCGCTCGTTGAGCGTCGCCGGGCCGCCGCCGTCCGCCTCGGCGGTGACGATCAGGTCGTAGTCGCCCGTCTCGCCCGCCTCGTAGGACGTGACGAGGATCTCGTACTCGCCGTCCTCGGGCAGGGTGACGCGGACCTGCGAGATGCTCGTGCTCCCGTTGTGGTCGTCGTTCTCGGTCTGCTCGCCGTCCGGGTGCTTCAGAATGAGGTAGGTGTCGAACGCATCCGACTCGAGGCGGATCGTGACGACCTGGCCCTCCTCGCCCTCGAACACGTAACTGTCGCTGTACTCGCCCGACTCAAGCTGACGGTCGCCGCGCCGCAGCGTGCCGCTCTCTTCCAGCAGCACGACCTGCTCGCCGGCGCCCTCGCCGAGTTCCATCTCGAGCGTGTACCGACCCGTCTCGCCCGCCTCGTACGACGTCACCAGCACCCGGTAGGTGCCCGTCGCGTCGGCGTCGACCTCGATCGACGAGTTGGTTGAGTCGCCGCCCTCGGCGTCGTCGTTCTCGAACTGCTCGTCGTCGGGGCTGAACACGATGACGTAGGTGTCGAAGTCGTCGGACTCCAGGTTCACGATCAGGCGTTGCCCGGCCTCGACGCGGATCTCGTACTCGTCGTAGTACTCGCCCGTGTTGAGTTCCCGGTCGCCCCGACGCAGCGAGCCACGCTCGACACGCACGCCGCCGGGCTGGGCCAGGTCGGCGCCCATGTCCAGGGCGGCGACATCGGTCGCCGGGGCATTGTCGTTGGCCAGCGCCCCCGCGGTGCCGGCGAGCATCGCCAGGGCAGCCGCCAGAGACACCACACCTCGCTTCGTACGGTCCATGATTCCTCCTCTTGGGATTCGGGTGGGCGACGTCTGGCGCCCTCGGTCTGTCGATGCTGCGGGCCGCCCAGGGCCCACGCCGAGTCTACCCAACATCGTCCCGACCCGGCCTCGGGTGAAGAGGCGTTGCTTCTCGGGCGACCCCGCACCGTTCCCGACGCACGGGCGCGCCGGTACTCCGGAGAAACGCAAGTTCGTACCCGCTTTACTTCCCGGACCCCGCCCGGCGCTCCCGACCTGCTCCCCCGGCCTGCCAAAGCCCCACGATGCCCATCCCGGCCCACACCATGCCGCTCCTGACCCTCCGATGGTGGCCCTCGGAGTTCCAGGCCTTCTCCGCCCTCCACGCGATCACTGTCGGCGTGCTGGCGCTGGCCATGGCCGCGTCCTGCGTGCTGGGGCGTCGCTGGCGCGACACGCCCCGGGAACGCCGCCTGCGCGTGTTCTGGGGGACGTTCACAATCGCCTGGAACGTGCTGGCAGCGATCTGGTACTTCCTGCCCCGCCAGTTCGATCCGATGGAGTCCTGGCCGCTGCACGTCTGCGACATCGCGGTCTGGGTCGCCACGCTGGCGCTGCTGACGCAGAACCGTTGGCTGCGGACCGTTCTGTATTTTTTCGGGATCGGCCTGTCGACCCAGGCGTTTGCGACGCCGGTGGTGGAGGAGGGGCCGGCGGGGACGCGGTTCTGGCTGTTCTGGGTCGGGCACACCCAGATCGTGGGGTCGGCGATCTACGACGTGGTGGTGCTTGGCTATCGGCCCAGGTTCCGTGATCTGCTTGTTGGGCTGGCGACGCTGGTCGCGTACGCCGCGCTCGTGACCCCGATCAACCTGGGTTTCGGCGTGAACTACGGGTACATCGGCGACGCCGAGCCGGGGCGCGAGACCATCATCACGCGGCTGGGCCCGTGGCCTTGGCGGCTGGTGCCGATGTTCGGGCTGGCGGTGGGGGTGTTCGTGGTCGCGTGGGGGGTGTGGCCGCTGGCGCGGCTGTTCTCGCGGCGGGGTAGGGACGGCCCCGACGCATCCGACGAGGGCCACGCGAGCGAATCCCTGCGCGATGAAAACCCGCGTTCTTGAGACCGAGGTCTTTGT
>JAWKTE010000017.1:0-87572 GCA_041401985.1 Phycisphaerales bacterium | reverse complement strand
GGCGGGCCGGGTCGAGCCAGATCCGCATCCCGTAGTCCTTGGCCGGGAACACCTGGATCCCGCCCGCGCCGTAGATGCGGGCGAACTCGTCCTTCCAGTTGATCGTCAGATAGTTCGCCAGGTACAGGTCGTCGTACTGCCCCTCCGGGCTGTACAGCGCGATCACGCCCGCCAGCGTCGTCGACTGCTTCCGCACCGTCACGCCCTGTCGGCGCACCTCCTCCGGCAGGCGCGGCTCGGCCAGGCTCACCCGGTTCTGCACCAGGATCGCCGCCAGGTCGATGTCCGTCCCGACCTCGAACGAGATGTCCAGCGTGTACTGGCCGTCCGTGCAGGTCGAGTTCATGTAGATCATGCGGTCGACGCCGTTGATCTCCTGCTCGAGCGGGGCGGCGACGGTCTCGGCGATGACCTGGGCGTTGGCCCCGGGGTACTGGGCCGTCACCTGCACCACCGGCGGGGCCAGTTCCGGGTACTGGGCCACCGGCAGCCCGCGGGCCGCCACGATGCCCAGCAGCACCAGCACGATGGAGATCACCGACGCGAACACAGGGCGGTCGATGAAGAAGCGGCTGATCATGGGGGAGTCCGGGAGCGGCGGAGCGACCGAGCGACGAACACAAGCGGGAGGAAGACAAGCGGGAAGAAGACGAGCGGAAGGGGGTGGCGAACCCGGCGAGCGGGGTCAGTGGCCCGGCGCGGCTGCCCCGCCCGGGGGTTCCTGCTCGCCCTGGTTCCGCTCACCCTCGAACGCCGCGTCGACGGGCGTGCCGTCGCGGACGCGCTGCAGGCCGCTGACGATCACGCGGGCATCCGGCGTGAGTCGGGGCGTCGGCGGCGGGTCGCCATTGAGGCTCTCGCCGATGATCTCCTGCACAGGACGCATCCGCTCGTAGACCGGGCCGTTGACCCGCACCGCCACGCGGCGGGCCACGTTGTCCTGGTCAACGACGAGCACGTACCGCCCCTGCTGGTCGGCCTGCACCGCCAGGTCCGGGATCAGGACCGCGTCGCGATCGCCGAACACCGGCTGCACCCGCACGAACGTGCCGGGCAGGATCGCCCCGTCCGGGTTGTCGAACTCGGCCTCGACGCGGATCGTGCCCGTGTCGGGGTTCACGCCGGCCTCGGCCCGGTAGAACCGACCGACGTATGGGTACCCCCGGTCGTTGGCCCGCCCGAGCCGCACGACCAGGTTGGGGCGACCGTCCTCGCCGGGGCGGAGGTTGTTGTACTTCTCGCGGAGTTCCAGCAGCGTCCGCTCGTCGATGTCGTAGACCGCGTACACCACCGAGTCCTCGATGATCCGGGCCAGCGGCTGGTTGGCCGAGATCAGATCCCCCTCTTCGACAGACGAGAAACTCATCCGCCCGCCGAACGGCGCACGGACCACGGCCCACTCCTCGTCCAGGCGGGCCCGCACCAGTTGGGCCTCGGCCAGCGACAGCAGGGCCGCCGCCACGTCCCGGGCCGCCACCGCGTTGTTGATCTGCAACTGGTTCGAGCCGCCCCGCTGCATCGCGTCGCGCTCGGCGGCCAGTTCCACCTCGGCCTGGGCCAGTTCGGCCTCACGCTGCAGCACGACCGCCTCGCCCTCGCGCACCGCCGCGGCGAAGGGGCGGGCGTCGAGCGTGAACAGTTCCGCGTTCTCTTCGACGCGGATGCCGCCGTCGGCGTGCTTGACCAGCAGGTACCCCTCGACGCGCGAGCGGATGTCCACCTCGCGGGCCCCGCGGATCGTCGCGGTGAACTCGAGCGTGTCCGGGATCGCCCGGAACACAGGGTGGGCGACGGTGACCTCGGGCGGGCCGGGCGGCGTGTACTCGGGGCGTTGCTGGCCGCAGGAGGAAAGGAGCAGGAACAGGGCGAGGGGGACGATCGCCGGACGGATCGCGCGCCGGGCGGCGCGACAGGTTCGGATTGCCATGCTGGGGGAATGCTATGGTCGGCGGGCTTGCGATTCCGCCCCGCGGGCTTGTTCACGCGATCTTCACGGATCGGTCGGCGCGATGCGGATCAGACCGGCGGCGTCCGTTCGACCCGCGCGCCCGCGATCCGGTCGTGCCACGTCCGCAGGCGCTGGTCCCACCACGCCGCGATAAGCCCGATGCCCAGCGTCAGCCCCGCGACCGCCTTGGCGAAGTGGCGAACGGTCGCGCGCCGGAACGAGAGCCGCTCCCCGCGATGGTCCACGACCTGGATCGCCAGGGCCCGCTTGCCCGGCGAGCCGCGCCAGCCCGAGCACTCGAACCCGGCGTGGTACAGCCAGGGCGTCACGACGAGCGCCAGCCACGTCGCGATGCCCGCCCCGCCCATGATGCCATCGGCCGCCGCGCCGGTTCCCACGCCGATCGCGCCCGCGGCCCAACGAGCCGCGGGGATCGTCACCGTCAGCAAAAGCCCGGCGACCGCCAGATCGGTCATCGCGGCCACGGCGCGATACCGCAGGGGGCACGCCTCGGGCGGGCCGTAGAAGCCCCGCGCGATCGCCATGCCCCGGGCCCGAGGCGTCGAGGCGTACTCGCTGGTCCGGATCGGGCGCAGGCCGATCGACCGCGTCGTCGCCTTGCGGGGCTTGACGCCCTCGCCCGGCGCGCGCGGCGCAAGCAGGCCCGGCACGTCGCGGGCCTCGGCCCATGCCGTCGCCCCTTCGACGAACACCAGGTGCTCGGCCCGGAGCGTCCCGGCGACCACGAGCGCGCGGAGCGTCTCGATGGTTACCGGACCCACCCGCGTCTGGTCGTCCAGGCTGTAGAAATACCTCGTCACCCCAACGCACGCATCGGCATTCTCCCGGCGGCCCGGTTGTCGGCGGGGTCGGGTCCGCTCGCCGGCTTGTTCGGAACCCAATCGCACCGGTTTCCGCGCCGGCGTTCATTCGATCCAATCATATCCCGAATGGCTGTCGGAGCCCCGGCTTTCCATTGCATCGGCTTGTGCTTCGCGGTAGCCTGTCCCGCTGGGGATTGCTGAGACCGTCTCACATCCGCTGAGCAACGCGCCTCCCCGGCCAGGGAACTGGCCGGACCGGAGGACGCTGTCGAATCCACCCCGCGTCGGTCGTCGGCCGACGCGGGCGGCAAGGTCGCAGGAGAAACACATGCATCGCGCACGTCATCACATCGCCCTGGCCGGGCTCGGGCTTGCCTTGCTGGGCGGGCCCGCGCTGGCCCAGTTGTCCGAGCTGCCCAAGCCGGACGAGACGGGGATCGAGGCCAAGCCCGAGGTGTGGGCGGCCCAGGCCCGCCTGTTCGAGATGATGAGCGTGATGCGCCAGACGCGCCACTCGCCGGCCGGCGAGTTCGAGCCCCCGACGGTCATCAACACGACCGGCGGACCCGACGTCATCTACGGCAACGACGACCGCAAGGACGTCTACGAGATCGCGGGCAACGCCTTCTACATGAGCCTGCAGCAGGCGTGCGCCATCGTCGTTGACGTCGGCGACATCACCTTCAACCCCGGCAACAACACCTACTCGCTCTCGGCGTTCGCGTGGACGACCGTCGGCGGCACGACGGTGTGCCCGACCGAGCCGTTCCGCGGCCAGTTGGAGCTGGGCTTCTGCTCGTCGTTCCTGGTCGGGACGGACCTGATCGCCACCGCCGGGCACTGCGTCGGGCCCGGCGATGAGGGCCAGGTCGCGTACATCTTCGGGTTCGATCAGCAGAGCGCCACCATCGGCCCGGACACGGTGATCCCGGCCGACAACGTGTACATCGTCACGCAGATCGTCGACCGCGCCCTGGGCGGCGACCTTGACTACTGCGTGTCGCGCGTCGACCGCCCGGTCGTCGGTCGCACGCCGCTGCCCGTGCGCCGCTCGGGCGAGCCGGCCGCGGGCGATCCGCTCATCATGATCGGGCACCCGTGGGGTCTGCCCAAGAAGATCGAGGACGGCGGCCAGGTCCAGGGCGTCAACCCCGGCCAGGGCTTCTTCACCGCCAACGTCGACGCCTACGGCGGCAACTCGGGCTCGATGGTCATCAACGGGAACACCGGCGTGATCGAGGGCATCCTCGTCCGCGGCAACCCGGACTGGTCGTTCGGCTCGTGCGTGCAGTCCAACGTCTGCCCGGACACCGGCTGCCCCGGTTTCGAGGAGATCTCGAAGGCCACCACGTTCGCGGGCTCCATCCCCGAACTCGGCCTGGTCGTGAACCCGGGCGCCGGCGCGACGCACATCGGCGTCGTCGGCGGGCCGTTCACCAACGATCCGACGTTCTACACGCTCTCGAATCCCACGAGCGGTGCGATCAACTACGAGGTCCGCTTCGCCGCGGGCGGCACCGCCCCGATGACCCTCAACGGCGGCGCGGGCACGATCACCGGCTCGCTCCCGGCCGGCGGGAACTTCAACGTCATGGCCGCCCTGGCGCCGGCGGCCTCCGGCCTGCCCGCCGGGTTCTATATGACCACGATCGAGTTCGTCGACGTGACCAACTCGCGCACCGCCACGCGGACCCACATCCTCGAGAACGGGACCACCGGCATCGCCGTCACCCCGGCCGAGGGTCTGCAGGCTTCCGGCCCGATCGGCGGCCCCTTCACCTCGACGCAGACCTACACCGCCGCCTCGACCCGCCCCACCGCCACCATGGTGGAAGCCTCGGCCGACCAGGCGTGGGTCTCGATCAACGGCTCGGCCTCGCCCGTGACCATGAGCCTGCCCAGCCAGGGCTCGCTCGCGGCGTTCACGGTGTCGATCAACTCCTCGGCCGCCAGCCTGCCCCCGGGCATCCACACCGCCACGGTCTCGATCGATGACCTCGGCGGCGGCACGGGTTCGACGACCCGCACCGTGACACTCGACGTCGGGCGCCTGGTCTTCAACGCCGGCGGATTGCCCATCGCGATCCCGGACAACGATCCCAACGGCATCTTCGCCACCGTCGAGGTGCTCGACGCCTACTGCATCGCCGACGTGAACTGCCAAATCGACATCACCCACACGTTCATCGGCGACCTCGAGGTCGAACTGATCTCGCCGCTGGGCACCGTCGTCCGCCTGCACGACCGCACGGGCGGCACCGCGGAGAACATCAACAAGCTCTATGACGACACCGGCACCTACCCGCCGGACGGCCCCGGCATGCTGGCCGACTTCAACGGCCAGATCAGCGCCGGCACCTGGACGATCACCGTCCGCGATCTGGCGGGCATCGACATCGGCACGCTGGACAACGTCCAGCTGCAGATCGGCATCTCCGCCAGCCCGTGCCCGCCGGTGGCGTACAACGTCGCCGCCGAGGCCACGACGACGGCCCCGGTCAGCATCGCCCTCGACGGCGTGACCGCCGGCGCCGGCCCGCTGACCTACACCATCGCGACGCTGCCCTCGATCGGCTCGCTGAGCGACCCCAACGCCGGGGCCATCACCAGCGCGCCCTACACGCTGGCGGCCAGCGGCGACACCGTCCGCTACACCGCCCCTTCGGGCGCCCTGGGCTCGACCGACTTCGCGTACTACGTCACCGATGTGCTCCAGTCGGCCAACGCGACCGTCTCGCTCGGCCTGGGCGAACTGGTCACCATCTACGAGTTCAACATGGACACCAACCCGGGCTGGACGACCGAGGGCGAGTGGGCCTTCGGCCAGCCGCAGGGCCTCGGCTCGGGCAACGCCGATCCGACCTCGGGCTTCACGGGCCTGAACGTGTACGGCTACAACCTCGCGGGCGACTATCTGAACAACATGCCCGAGTTCAACCTGACCACGACGCCGCTGGACCTGTCGGGCTACGCCGATCTCAACCTGTCTTTCCAGCGCTGGCTGGGGGTGGAGCGTGCGCAGTACGACCACGCCCGTGTGCAGGTCGCCTCGGGCAGCCTTGGGTTCACCAACATCTGGGAGAACCCGGTTGAGACCACCATCAACGAGGGCTCGTGGTCGCTGCAGTCGTTCGACATCGACTCGCTGCTGAGCGGCGCGTCCGACGCGATGATCCGCTGGACGATGGGCACGACGGATTCGTCTGTCGTGTTCGGCGGGTGGAACATCGACGATGTGGTCATCACCGGTCGCCTGCCCGTCCAGGGCGGCTGCCCGGCCGATCTGACCACGGGCGCCATTCCCGGCGTGCCCGGCTACGGCGTGCCCAACGGCGTTCTCAACAACGACGACTTCTTCTACTACCTGGCCCAGTTCGCCGCCGGCAACGTGGCCGTCGCCGACCTGACCACCGGCGCGATCCCCGGCATGCCCGGCTACGGCGTGCCGAACGGCGTGATCAACAACGACGACTTCTTCTACTACCTGGCGATCTTCGCGGCCGGCTGCTAAGCAGGCCCACGCCAAGGTGGGCCGGCTCTCCGAGCCGGACTCCCTACCACCCCTACCTTCTCCTTCCCGCTACGAACCCTCTTGAATCTGTGATTCCCACAAAGGGAGCGGGCCAATCGCCCGCTCCCTTTCTTCTTCGCCCAGCCAGTATCGGAAGGGTGGCACGCCCACGCCCCGCCCCGACGCCTGTGCCCAACGCCGTGTGCGTCACGCGGGGGCGGGCGTGGCGAGAGTCTGAACCCACACGGCCGTCCGCCACGCCCGCGCCCCGCGATGCGCGAGGTGAGTTCGTGCGCTTCCAGAAAGGGGCGTGGGCGTGCCACCCCTTGCGCGCACCCTCGGCCGCCCTCAACCACTGACCAGTGTGCCCCGAGCCAATACCATCGCCCGATGCCCCCCGCCCAGCAGGACTTCTACGCCGACCCCGCCATCTACGACATCCTGCACACGCCCGGCACTGCGGCGGAGGTCGACGCTCTGCTGGCCCTGTGCCGTCGCTTCGTCCCCAGGTCCAAACGCCAGCGGGCCACGCGCACGCTCACATTCCTCGAGCCCGCCTGCGGCACCGGGCGCTATCTCCGCGTGCTGGCCTCGCGCGGGCACCGGGCCATCGGGTTCGACCGCGAGGGCGTGATGGTTGAGTACGCCGCGCGGCGGCTGGAGCGGTTCGGCCCGCTCGCCCGCGTCTTCCAGGGCGACTTCGAGACCTTCGCGGACCACCTCCCTCCCGCCTCGGTCGACGTGGCCTTCACGCCCATCAACTCGCTCCGCCACCTCCAGACCGACCGGGCCATGCTCGCGCACTTCGGGCAGGTCGCCCGCGTGCTCCGCCCCGGCGGGTTCTACGCGGTCGGGCTGAGCATCACGGCCTACGGCGTCGAGGAGCCGAGCGAGGACGTGTGGGAGGGGGCCCGCGGGACGTGCCGCGTGAGGCAGGTCGTGCAGTATCTGCCCGCGCCCGGTCGCGCTGGCGGCGGAGCGGGCGGGGGCGCCGACGCGCGGAGCGAGCGGGTCATCAGCCACATGACGATCTTCACGCCGCGCGGCGTGCGCGAGATCGACTCGACCTACAGCCTGCGGGCCTACGACCTGGCCCAGTGGCGGTCGCTGGCGGCCCGGTCGCCCCTGCGGATCGAGGCGGTGGTGGACGAGCAGGGCGAGGACCTGGCGCTCGCGCCGCCGGGGTATGGGGTGTTCGTGCTGCGGGCAAGCGCGGCACGCGGGTTGTGACTGGTCAATCGAGGCCGGCCCGGCCCGACCAGCGAGACCCTCCCCATGGCAAGCCTTGCGCTCCAGTCGGCATCCACCGCCCTTACCGCGCTGAACACGCGCCTAGACGTGACGGCCAACAACCTGGCGAACATCAACACCGCCGGGTTCAAGGCCAGCCGCGTCAACTTCCAGGACCTGCTGTACATCGAGCGGGCCCAGCCGGGGGTCGAGAACGCCTCGGGCGACCAGCGCCCGACCGGGCTGTACGTGGGCCTGGGCGTGCAGTCCAGCGGGACGCAGGTGTCGTTCACCCAGGGCTCGCCCATCGCCACCGAGCAGGAACTCGACGTGATGATCGACGGGTCCGGATTCTTCCAGGTTGCGGTCGACGAGGCCCCCGGCGGCGTGGCCTACACGCGGGCCGGCAACTTCACCCTCAACGCCGACGGCGAGATCGTGCTGGCGACCGACCAGGGACGCCGGCTGGAGCCGAACATCACCGTGCCGTCGGACGCCGAGAGCATCGGGATCGACGCGACCGGGCGGGTGTTCGTGCGCCTGCAGGGCCAGCAGCAGCCGCAGGAGATCGGGCAGATCGAGACCGCGGTGTTCGTGAACCCGGCGGGGCTGACCCAGGAGGGCGAGAACCTGTTCTTCGAGTCGGCCGCCAGCGGGCCGGCGATCACGGGCGAGCCGGGGACCGAGAGCCGCGGCAGCCTGATCCAGGGCTACCTCGAGGCGTCGAACGTGGACCCGACGCGTGAACTGATCGAACTGATCCGCACGCAGCGGGCCTTCGAGTTCAACAGCCAGACCATCCGCACGGCGGACGAGACGCTGCGGGCGGTGGCGCAGTTGAGGCAGTAAGCCATCTGACCTGATCGCGTCGCCGGTCGCTGGAGGACCGGATGAACCACGGAGGCACGGAGAACACGGAGACGGCTGGGGTGGCGTGGGGAACCGGATCCGCCGGGCCTCATTCGCCACGGGCTTCAACACCACGCGCCTTTGCCTTCCTCTGTGCCCTCTGTGTCTCTGTGGTGAGTCACTGCGTTTCGTCCCCCGCGGCCGCCCAGCAAGCAGCCCAGCACACCGGCCAGATCACCCTGCGCCCGGCTGTCCGCGTCGAGGGCAACGGCCCCGTCACGCTCGCCGATATCGCCGACCTCTCCGGCCCACCGGCCGAGGCGCTCGCCGGCGTGGTCATCCTCGAAACCGCCTCGGCGTCGTGGGCGACGCTGGACCTGGACGCCGTCCGGGCCGCGATCGATGCGCAGGCCCGTCCCGTGTGGGGGCACATCGCGATGAGCGGCTCGGCGTGCCGCGTGCGTTCCGTCTCGACAACGGCCGACGCCGCCCCGCTCACTACTGGCGACGGGCACGCGACGCCCGCGCCCCCCACCGACCCCACAACCGTCCGCGCCGTCGTCGAACACCGCCTGGCCGCGGCCCTGGGCTGCACCGTGGCCGACCTGCGACTCGAGTTCGACGACCGCGACACCGCGCTGCTGGCCATGTCCGCGATCGGGCGCACCGTCGACGCCCAGCCCACCGGCTTCTCCGAGCGGATGCCGCTGCGGATCACCATCTACGAGCGCGACCAGATCCTGCGGGCCGAGCAGGTCCGCGTCGGCGTGCTGGTCCGTCGCCACGTCGCGGTCGCCACCTCCACGCTGGCCCGCGGCGTCGCGCTCACGGAAGCCCACGTCCAGCCCGACACCCGCTGGATCGCCCCGGACATCGTGCCCATCGGCCCGGACGAGGCGGTCGGCATGGTCGTTCGCGGGCGTGTGGCCGCGGGCACGCCCATCACACGGCGCGATGTCGAGACGCCGATCCTGGTCGCGCGGAACGAGGAACTCACGGCCCACTCGGTCAGCGGCGCGATCGCCCTGCAACTGCCCGTCCGGGCCCTGGAAGACGGGCGCGAGGGCGACGTGATCCGCTGCACGCTGCTGTCGCGCGCGGCCCGCGACGCCCGCTCCCGTGATGACCGCGAACTGCTCGTCCGGGTCGCGGCCCGGGGCGTGGGCGTGGTCGTCGAAGGACGCGACGAGCAAACCGACGCCGTGCCGCCTACGGCTGTCGCACCAGCCATCGACGATCCGTCTTCATCACCCCGCCCGCGCTTCACGATCGAGCCGCTCGATCCCGCCGCGGTCCCACCGCGAGGCATCTCGCCAGCCCCGGCCATCACGATCGAACCCCTCGGGAGCCACCGCCCATGACGCAGCCCCGCCGACACGCTTCCTTCCCAGCGGCCTTTCCCGCCCCGCGCGTGCGGCACACGCTCGCCGGCGCCGCCGGCCTCGCGCTGGCCCTCACCCCGATCGCCTCGGCCCAGAGCCTGTTCACGCAGCCGGCGGGGGCCAACACGTCGGGCGCCGGCGCGGCGGACACGCTGCAGGGCTACAGCCTGATCCTGGTCCAGCCGCCCGAGCCGCGGCAGTACCAGGTCCACGATCTGGTCACGATCATCATCGAGGAGACGTCGCGCTCGACAAGCAGCGAGTCGCTCGACACCGAGCAGGAGTCCACTTCCGACGGACGCATCACCGCGATGCTCGACCCGATGGAACTCCTCGAACTCCGCCTCCGCCAGGGCAACCTCTCGAACCAGGCCCTGATCGGCACCAACCTCTCCAACGACTTCCAGGGCGAGGGCGACTTCGAGCGCACCGACCGCCTCTCGACACGCATCACCGCCGAGATCATCGACGTCAAGCCCAACGGCACGCTGGTGCTCCAGGCCCGCAAGCGGATCGAGCACAACGGCGAGTTCCAGGAGTACGTGCTCGCGGGCGTGTGCCGCCAGGAGGACGTGACCACTGCCAACACGGTGCTCTCGACGCAGGTCGCGAACCTGACGGTGTCGATCGTCAACGAGGGCGAGGTCCGCGAGGCGGCCCGCAAGGGCTGGATCACGCGGATGTTCGAGGGCATCTTCGACTTCTGATGTTTCCCGTGTCCGCACCCAGACGGCGGAGCGGACTCACCACAGACACTGAGGGCGCAGAGGAAGGCAGGATGCGGGGGAAGGAGGGGCGGCGGCGCACGGATCGGCGTCGCGCCTCCGGCCTTCGAAGCACGATTCACGCGAAGCCCAACGACGCGAAGAAGAAGGGGCGGGCCGAATCGGCCCGCCCCTTCGTCACTCCGTCACTTGGTCACTCCGTCACTTGGTCACGGCGTCGCTCGTCCGCTCAGGTCGATCCCGCCGCGGCCTTGACCGCCTCGCCGTCGGTCGCCGGTGGGGCGGCGATGGGGTTGAAGGCCAGTTTGTCCTCGCCCTCGTGCCGCGAGACCTTGATCACGCTCTTGTTGTGGAGTTCGCCGGCCAGCAGCATCTCGCTGAGCGGGTCCTCGATGTAGGTGCCGATGGCCCGGCGCAGCGGGCGGGCGCCGTAGTCGGGGTTGTACCCCTTCTCGATGAGGAAGTCCTTGGCGGGCTGGTCGAGTTCCAGGTTGAAGCCCTGGCTCTTGAGGCGGTTGGTGACCTTGCCCACCTCGTACTCGATGATCTGCACGAGGTCTTCCTTCGACAGCGGGCGGAACACGATGATGTCGTCGAGGCGGTTGATGAACTCCGGGCGGAAGAACCGCTCGATCTCCTTCATCAGGATCGACTTGATGTTGTCGTAGTTGACCTCGCCCGAGCGGACCTGGAAGCCGAAGCCGCCGCCGCCCTTGATCAGGTCGGCCCCGATGTTCGAGGTCATGATCATGACCGTGTTGCGGAAGTCGACGTGGCGTCCGAACGAGTCGGTGAGGCGCCCCTCCTCCATGATCTGCAGGAGCATGTTGAACACGTCCGGGTGGGCCTTCTCGACCTCGTCCATCAGGACGACGGCGTAGGGCTTCCGGCGGATCGCCTCGGTCAGCTGCCCGCCCTCCTCGTAACCGACGTACCCGGGGGGCGCGCCGACCAGGCGGCTGACGTTGTGCTTCTCCATGTACTCGCTCATGTCCAGGTGGACCAGGGCGTCCTCGCTCCCGAACATGAACTCGGCCAAGGCCTTGGACAGCAGCGTCTTGCCCACGCCCGACGGCCCCACGAAGATGAACGAGCCCATCGGGCGCTTCGGGTCCTTCAGGCCCGCACGCGCACGCCGGATCGCCTTGGCGATCGCCTTGATCGCTTCCTCCTGGCTGATGACCTTCTTGTGCAGTTCGGCCTCGAGCTGGAGCAGACGCTGGGCCTCCTCCTTCTCGAGCTTCTGCAGCGGCACGCCGGTCATCTTCGAGACGACCTCGGCCACGACGTCCTCATCGACGACGCCGCCGACCTCCTGGGCCTTCTCGCGCCATTCGCGCTGGATCTCTTCCTTCTTCTTCTTGAGCTGCTCGGCCTTGTCGCGCAGTTCCGCGGCCCGCTCGTAGTCCGCGGCCTTGACGGCCTCGTCCTTCTCGACCGCCAGACGCTCGATGTCGCCCTCGATGTCCGCCAGGTTCGGCGGCTTGGTCATCGAGCGGATCCGCACCCGCGCCCCGGCCTCGTCGATCACGTCGATCGACTTGTCCGGCTGCACGCGGCCGGTGATGTAGCGCCCGGAGAGTTCCACCGCCGACTTGATCGCCTCGTCGGTGATGCGGACGCGGTGGTGCTCCTCGTACTTGTCGCGCAGGCCCTTGATGATCTCGACGGTCTGCTCGGGCGTGGGCGGATCGACGGGGATCGCCTGGAAGCGCCGGGCCAGGGCCGCGTCCTTCTCGATGTACTTGCGGTACTCGTCGAAGGTGGTGGCGCCGATGCACTGGATCTCACCGCGGGCCAGGGCGGGCTTGAGCACGTTGGACGCGTCGATTGCGCCCTCGGCCCCGCCCGCGCCCACCAGCGTGTGCAGCTCGTCGATGAACAGCATCACGTTCTTGGCGCGGCGGACCTCGTTCATGACGGCCTTGATCCGCTCCTCGAACTGCCCGCGGTACTTGGTGCCCGCGACCATCATCGCCAGGTCGAGCACGACCAGGCGACGGTCGTAGAGGATCTCGGGCACGTCGCCCGCGACGATCCGCTGGGCCAGGCCCTCGACGATCGCGGTCTTGCCCACGCCCGCCTCGCCCAGCAGGACCGGGTTGTTCTTCGTGCGTCGGCACAGAACCTGGACCAGGCGCTCGATCTCGGTCTGGCGACCGATGACCGGGTCGAGCGTGCTCTCCTTCGCCAGTTCGGTCAGGTCGCGCCCGAAGGAGTCCAGGGCCGGGGTCTTGGACTTGCCCTTGGCCCCGCCGCTGGGCGAGCCCATGGAGCCGCCTTGGGGTCCGCTCATCGCGCCGCCGCCGGAGACTTCTTCGCTCTCCTGGCCGGCCCCGAGCAGGTTGAGGACCTCCTCGCGGACTTCCTCAAGCTTCAGCCCGAGGTTCATGAGGACCTGGGCCGCGACGCCGTCGTGCTCGCGGAGCAGGCCGAGCAGCAGGTGCTCGGTGCCGACGTAGTTGTGGTTGAGGCTGCGGGCTTCCTCGATGGCGTACTCGATGACCTTCTTGGCCCGGGGGGTCTGGGGCAGTTTGCCCATCGTGACCATCTCGGGCCCGGCCTTGACGAGTTTCTCGACCTCGAGGCGGACCTTTCGCAGGTCAACGTCCAGATGCTTCAGGACGTTGGCCCCGACGCCGGAGCCCTCCTTGACGAGCCCGAGCAGGATGTGCTCGGTCCCGATGTACTCGTGGTTGAACCGCTGGGCCTCCTGGTTGGCCAGGGCCATGACCTTGCGGGCTCGATCGGTGAAGCGCTCGAACATTCGGCTTCCCTCCAACTCTTGTGGCGGCCCGCGTTTGCGCGCGTGCCGCCCGCTGGTCGACGCTCCGCGGCGTCTCCACGCACGAACCAGTGGCCGTGCGTGGTTCTTCCGCACATCCTAGGCGAAGGTTCGGATCATCCCGTACAAAGGATGCTCCGAGGCGTCGCCATCACGCCTGTATCGGCTGCGACGGGCGTGCCAATCCGTCGGACTTGCGCCCAACTTCCCGAAAGCGGGGAGCAGGCCCGCCGACGCGTGTTTGGGGACTCGTCCGCGCAGATTGTGACACACCCGCCGGGCTCGGGCAGACGGGATAGCCCGGCTCGGCTGTCATATCGGCAGTGCGCGACGGCGACGGCAGACGCCTCAGCCGAGATCAGGAAGGGCTGTGCGGGAGGCCCCCTTGATCGTGGTGGAGGTCTGCCACGAACATCGCCGCTCCTCGGCGGCCCTATTCGGGTGCCAGCAGCACGAGCGGGTACCGAAGCACGACGGCGTCCTGGGCCGGGCCCGACGGACCGGCGAGCAGGTCAACGCGAAGGCGCCGGTCGCGCCGGGGATCTCGCGGCAGCGGGATGGGCGCGTTGACGGGCGTCGTCGGCGTGTCGGCACCGAGATGGAATCGCCCCAGTTCCTGGACGCCCTCGTCCTGCTCGACCGTGAGCACGAGCACCGCGTCGCCCCACAGGCGCGACCTCGCCGGCAGGCTCGCCTCGAACGCGATCCGCTCGGCCCGGGGCGGGAGCGTCCACGAGGCCGACAGCGGCGCGGGGAGCGTGATGTCCGGCGCGCCGAGGGGGTTGGCGTCGGCGTTCGAGAGGCCGACCGCGGGCGGCCAAGGGCGATCGGACCAGACCCGAGTCAGTTCGAGATCGCCGAGCCCGACGAGACGCGACGCGTCGAACACGAGCGCTCGGATTGAGGCAACCGGGATCGACAGACGCGGCCCGGCGTTTACGGAGGCCGAGTCGTCCTCCGTGCGCACGCCGATGGCCCCGCTCGTGCCGTCTTCGGCGCCCGGCAGGAGCACGCGGGTCTCGAGGGCATCGGGTGTGATCTGGGGCAGAACCTCGACGCGTGCGACGGTGGCGTCGTCGAGCCAGACCATCACGCCGCGGGGCTCGACGGGCTGGTTGGCGATCCACGCCCAGGCGACGGCGTCGAGAGGCACGTCCACCTCGCCGGCGGTGGTCTCGATCGCGACGCGCTCGCCGATCTCGAGCAGAAACCCGGACAGGGTGTCGCCATTGGCCAGGCCCACGCGATCCTCGCCCTCGCCCGAGGCCGGCGGGGCTTCGGCCCCCGTGCGCACGACGCTGACGACGTGCTCCAGTGCGAGGCGGATCGTGCCGAACGGCGCGTGCCAGACCAGCGGCGGCTCGTCGGCATCGATCGTCGCGAGCGCCCGCCCCGTGTACCGCTGCCCATCCACGAGCGTGACGACGCCGTCGCGCGTGTCGCCGTCGGGATTGGCCGGCTCGATCTGCGATGGCGCCGGCAGGACCGCGAGGAACTCCGAGGTGGGGGCGCGCCGGAGCAGGCCACGCGCGTCGGTGTAGGTCATCATCGAGCCGTCGATGCGGTGCAGGAGGACCGGCTCGGCGTTGAGGGCGTGGTCGTAGAGGTGGCGCGCGATGTAGGGCGTCGCGGCATCGGGCTGCGCGAGCGACGCTCCGACAAGCACGCCGACCGCCACACACGCGCCCACGCCTCGAACACCGCCGATTCCAATCACATCACGCAACGCATCGCCTCCCACACCCAGTCCAACTCCGCGCTCTCCGCACCCCTCCGCTCCCTCCGCGTTCGATCGGAACGATCCACCGAACGCTCCCGGCCGCCCCCTCACTTCTGGAAGATCGGCAGATACCGCTTGGGCATCTGCAGGATGATCAGCGACATCGCCGTCCCATACGCCGAGCCCACGCTCGGATCGACCCACGACCCGTCCGGGCCCTGGGTCGCGATCAACTCCTCGCGGATGCGCGGCCAGTACGCCGCCCAGTGTTCGCCGCCGGCCAGGTACATCGCCTGGACCGTGTAGTAATGCCCGTAATAGAAGTGGCTCGGGCGGCCCTGCCCCGCCCCGGGGAACGGCGACTGCCCGTCGATGTACGCCATCCCACGATCGACGCCCTCGTCCTCATAGATGCCCGCGTAGAACAGCGACGCGACGCCCGCGGCCGAGCGCGGCCACGCGCTGGTCCCGTTGTCGCGCTGGTACCTGAACCCGCCATCGGGGTTCTGGCACGAACGCACGTACTCGACCGCGCGATCGATCGTCGCCTTGGGCACGTCCAGCCCGGCGTTGCGGGCCGAGCGCAGGGCCATGATCTGGCAGATCGTCACGGACGTGTCCGCGTCGAAGGGCACGGGGTTGTAGCGCCAGCCGCCCTCCTGGTTCTGCGACTGCTCGATCAGGCGGACGGCTTTGGCGAGCGCTTCATACGTCCGGGCCGAGAGGCGCGTGTCGGCCCCGCCGGCGGTCATGCCGTAGACCTCGCCCAGAAAGAGGGTCGCGAACCCGTGCCCGTACATCGGGCCGTTGGCGGCGTCGGCGGCGATCAGCCCGTTCGGGCTGGTGTTGTTCAGGATGTAGTCCAGGCCCAGCGCGACGTTCTCGGCGTACGGGCCTCGATCCGGCAGGTTGCCGTCGGCCATGAAGGCCAGGCAGGCCAGCGCGGTGACCGCGACGTTCTTGCCGTACGAACCGCCGCCCCACCCGCCGTCGGGCTCCTGCTGGCTGGCGAGGTACGCCAGGCCTGCGGTGACGGCGCGGTCGAGTTCGGGCGTGATCTCGCCTTCGAGGGCGGCGTTCTCGGCGCCGGGCTGGGGGCGCGCGGGCGCCGGGGCGTCCGGCTGGCTGTTCGCGAGAGAGACAGGGATTGAACACAGAGACACAGAGACACAGAGGGCCGGAAGGAGGCGAGCCATGGGTGAGGAAGCCAAGCCCTTTCGCCCCTTCGTCGCTGCGTCGCTGCGTCGCTTCGTCGCTTCACACTCCGTCGCTGCGTCGCTCCGTCGCTTCGTCGCTTCGGCGTTCATCTCCCCTCCTCCGCGAGCCGCTGGTAGTACAACTCCGTCAGACGCCGGTAGACGCTGGAGAACACGTCGCTCGAGCCCTGCACCAGCGAGTCGCGCACTCGCGGCGGCAGACGCCCCCACACGCCGCCGTCCGGCCCGACCGGCGGGGCCAGCGGGCCCTCGCGCGAGCCCGGCGGGCGGACCTCGGTCGAGTTCTCGCCGCTCGACGGATCGGACTGGCCCGAAGGATCGTTCTGGTTCTGCTGGCCCGGCTGGTTGGCCTGCTGCTGTTGCTGCTGTTGCTGCTGCTGCGAACTCGACGAGGACGACGACGAACTGCTGCTCTGCTGCTGCTCGGCCGAGGTGATGACCGCGTCGAGGCGGGCCAGGATGTCCTCCTGCAGGCGCTGGGTGACCAGTCCCACGTCGCGGGCGTCGTTGAGGCGGGTGGCCGTGTCGCCCATGAGCCTGACGGCCTGGTCGAGGGCCTGGCCCATCTCCTCACGCGAGAGCAGGCGATCGAGGGCCTCGCGTTCGGGATCGAGCGCATCGGGCAGGATGGCCGCGCCGTCGCCGCCCCCATCGCCTTCGCCGACGGGCCGCTGTCCCGCGGGCGATTCCAGCCCGAGCAGTTCATCGAGCGACGGGAGCGCACGTCGCTCGACCGGCGGCGACGCCGACGAATCCGTTGGCGAAGCCGGTGGCGACGCGCCCGAAGCCCCCGCCGCAGGCGGCGACGCTCCGCCGCTCGGCTGCATCAGACCCATCGCCGCGATCAGAACGACGGCCATCATTCCTGCGTCCCTCCCGGCGGCATCCCCGGCGCGCCGCCCTGCTCCCGCTGCATCCGCTCCACGAGCGACGACGCTTCCTCGGCCAGCGATTGCTGGAGCGCGGCCAGTTCGGCGACGTCGTTCGGATGGGCCGCGCCCGCCGCCGAGTCGAGTTCGCGCGTCAGGCCCAACACCTGCTCCTGCATGCCCCGGAGAATCCTGAGTTCGTGCACCGGGATGATGACCGGCTGCTCCTGGCCGCCTCCCCCGCCGCCGCCGCCGCCCCCGCCGCTCTGGGCGCTGTCGAATGGGTCCTGCTCGTTCTGCGAGTCGTCGAGGGCCTGGACGATGGACTGGAGGATCTCGATGGTGCCCTGCTGACGCGACACCACGCCTCGCTCGGCACGCCCGCCCCGCAGCGCCTCGGACGCGTCGAGCAGCAACCGATCCATCCGCGCGTGGGCCAGGCGGAACACCGACGCGTCGGCCAGTTCCTTCGTCTCCCGCAGGATCGTGTCGAGCCCGACCCGCAGCGTCTCCTGGCGCTCGCCCAGCGTCCGCACCTCGGCACGCTGGCGGCGCGAGAGTTCGAGCGGGACGTACGGCTCGACGTCGCCGCGGATCGCCACCTGCTGCTCGAGCGCCTGGCGGTACGCCTGGCGCAGTTCGCGCCGGATGCGGGCGTTCTCACGCCGCGCGGCCTCTTCTTCGAGTCGCTTGGCCTCGGCCCGTGCCTCGCGCAGGCGCGAGAGGCTCATCGACTCGCCCTCGCTCGCGGGCTCGAACGCGATGGGCGAGGATCGCAGGGCCGAGATCGCGTCGGTCTGGGCCGACGCCGCGGAGCCCAGGATCCGCGAGACGCCGCCGAGTTCGGGGTAGCCGGTGCGGATCTCGTCCATCACGCCGAGCGTGTTGGCGTGGATGGAGATCATGCCGCGGTCGAGGCCGGCACCGGCGTCCGCGACGCCACGGGCGCTCGCCGACCGGGCCGCGGCCAGGTCGCCGATCGCCTGCTCCTGGTCCGCGATCAGGGCGTCGATCGATTCGACGATGCTGGCCAGGACGCGCTGGAGCGCCTCGTCGCGGTTGCGCTGGCCCTCGTCGAGGTCCTCGAGCATGTCGGAGAGCGCGTCCAGGGCCTCCTGCTGCTGCTGGCCCGCGCTGTTCGTGTTGTTCTGCGAGATCTGCTCGGACGCCTGCTGCAGGCTCTCGCTGGCCTGACGCTCACGCCCCGTCTGGGCCGCGGCCCGCATGCCGGCGGCCTGGGCGGCGTCGACCTCTTGCATGTCGCGGGCCCGCTGCGACAACTCGTCGATCGCGTCCTGCACCGACTCGGCCAGTTCCTGCTGGCGCTGGGCGATGCGCTCGAGTTCGGTCCGCTCCTGGGGCGAGAGCGACGACACGTCGCGCCCCGCGGTGCTCGCGCCGGCCTCGCGCGTCTCGCGCATCAGGTCCTGCTGCTCCTCGATCAGGCGCTCGATCTCGCGGCGCACGAGCCAGCCGTCGGTGCCGCTGTCGAGCAGGGCCGCGAGTCGCTGGAGTTCGTCGCGGACCTCGCGTTGGTCCTGCTGGATGGCCTGGGCGGCTTGCTCGTCGATGGGGGCGTTGTCGGGGGCGTCGTTGGCATTCGCGTCGGCGTTGGAGTTGGCGTCCTCGCGCGCTTCCGCGCCCGGCTCGCCGCCTTGATCGCCAGACTCTCCATCAGGGGCGGTGGACGAGCGCGCCTGGTCGGAGCCGGTCTGGATGCGTTCGCCCGGCTCCTGGCCACCCTGGCTTTGGTTCTCACCGCCGCGCTGTTGTTGACCCGTTTGCTCCCCGCCGGATTGCTCGCCGCCGGAACGGTCACCCGGTGGCCGCTCGTTGGGCTGCCCGTTCTCGCCGGATTGCTGCTCGCCGCGTTGCCCGCTCTGGCCGGTCAACGGTTGCTGCGAACGGCCCTGGCGCGATTGTGTGCCCCCCGCCCGCGCCTCGCGCTCCCGCATCGCCTGGTCCAGGCGCGCCGTCGCCGACGTGCTCGACGTCGCGGCCCCGTCGAGCGTCGACGCCACGTCCTGCACCAGCAGGCTCAGCGGCTCGTCATCCAGCCGGTTCCGCTCGATCCGCTCGCTCAGGCGATCGACGTACCGCTGCTGGTCCTCGATCGAGGCGCTCACGCCCGCCTGGGCCCGGGCGGTCTCCGTCGTCGCGTTGCTCGCCGAGACCGAGGCGATCAGTCGCGCCTGGGCCTCATCGAGCCGGATCGCGGCCTCGCGCACGCCCGCCAGATCCTGGCGGATCTGGTCGATCAGGTCGGTCTGGCTGATGATCCGCAGCCGCCGCGGCGCGGACCGGGCCGGCTCGTGGCGCCGATCGCCCAGCGCGTAGGTGTCGGTGGCCCGGGCCGTGATCCACACCTCATCGCCGACGCGCACGCCCAGCGTCGACAGGTCCAGCATCGCATCGACCGTGCGCCGACGCAGGTGCGGGTCGAGGCGATTCGACTCGGCGAACACCTGGGCCGCCCCGACCGCCTCGGGCGACGCCCCCTCGGACCCCGCCGGCGTCGTGGCCCGCTGACGCTCCAGCGCAATCGACGCGACACCCGCGTCGTCGATCCCCTCGCCCGTGACCGGCACGACCGCCGTCGCGAGCACCGATTCATCGGTTGCCGGCTCGGTCACACTGGCGGTTGGTGCCTGGTCGGCCCCGACGACGAGGCGGAACATCGACTCGCGCTCGCTCCGCAGGCCGTGCCGGTCGGCGATGCGGACCGGGATCTCGATCGTCGCGGTCGTCGCGGCCGCGGCGCGGCCCGTGGCTCCACCGAGCGCGGGCCCCGGGTCGGCACCCAATGCCGGCTCGACACCCTCACCACCGCCCATCGCAACGGACTCGCTCTCGATCACCGACAGCACCGCCGAGATCCGCACCGTCCGCCCGTCGATCTCCACGACCGGATCAAACGCCGCCAGCGGCGCGCCGAACCCCGCCAGCACGCCCTCGGCCGTCGCCAGCCGCTCGTCCAACGCCTTGTTGAACGTGAGGGCCATCTCGACGCGCGAGCCCTCCAGGATCGGCCCCACCTTGGCCCGCTCGTCCGTGCCCGAGCCGAGATCGACCGTTCCGGCGACATACGCCAGATCGCCCGCGACCCGCAGGTCTACATACGCCGGCGGCTCGACCCGCAGCGACGCCGACTCGACCATCGGCGGCTCGACCACCAGCACCCGCGCCGGCGCGGTCGCCGCATCCGCGGTCTCGAACCAGTACTCGACTTCGAACTCGACGGCCTGGGAGCGCGACCCGACGCGACCCGCCGGCTCGCCGCCCTCCGCTGCTCCCACAACCGCCGCCGCCTCGGCCGCCAGGTCCGTGTGCAGCCACGAGTACCGCTCGGGCCCGCGACCGTCTGGCCCGTCGCGCCCGCCCGCATCCGCCCGCTCGTGCTCATCCCCCGCCTGCCACATCATCGCCACGCGCCGCGTCGCGCCGACGATCGTCCCGCCCTCGCCCGGCACGCGCAGGCGGTAACTCGCCCACACCCGCGTCTGGCCCCGACCGCGATCGGTCCGCGTCAGGTCCGCATCGAGCACGAGCGGGCGGCCGATGTCGTGCACCCGCGATTCGGTCGCATCGGCCAGCGCCGTTCGCGTCGGCCACATCGCCCCGGACCAAGGTGTCAGCACCCGAGCCGCCCCGATCCCCATCAGCGCGGGCGTCACGAGCCACATCACGCCAAGAACCACCGCCACACCCGCCAGTGTCCCGATCCGCGCGACCGGACGACGCGGCCGCAACACCCCAAACACCAGCGACGGGCTGAACCTCGACGCCGCCTCGCGCACCACGTGCCGCGCCAGGGCCGCGCTCGTCGCGTCCCCTTCAACCTCGCGCGGCAGGCCCCGCGAGAACTCCAGCCCGGACGCCAGCACGCCCCGCAGCCCGCGCCGCTCGCCCTCGGGCGTCCGCTCCACACGCAGTGCCAGATCCGGCAAACTCGGCCTGAACAAGGCCGCCGGACGGAGCAGCCGCCACAGCGCCAGCCCGGCCGCGACGATCCCGCCCACCCACACCGCCAGGCGCAGCCCCATCGGCGTCACGAAGACATAGTCGAACAGCCCCACCGCCACCGCCGAAGCGGCCACCGCGATCAGCACCAATGCCACCGCGTCCGCCGCCAGCAGCGTCCGGGCCAGCCGGCGCAACCGGCGCAGCGATCGCGCGATCGGCCCCACATCGCCCGCTCCGTCGTCCTGACGCGTCCGTTCCACGCGTGCCCTCCGTGCCGCGGCCCGCCGTGACCAGCGGGCCGCCAAACCCATCCGAAGTACCCAAGCCCGACGCGCCGTTCCGACCCCGGTGCCGAGGCGACGCCGACAATCCGCCCCGCACGCCCTTCTACCGGTTCGTCCGCCAAACCGACGCGGTTTGCTCCATCACGCCACTGTAACCGAACCCACCCCCGACACGACCCAATCGTCGGCACAAGGCCCCTATTCCGCCGCAAACATCGCACCATCTCACGCCAACTCCGCCCGCCTCCCCGTTCCCAGGCCCGGGCCCGAACCGCACCGGTTCCCGAACGCGACTCACCCCACGCACCCCCGTAAAGTCCCAACCCGGCCCCGCGGCCACGTCATACCCCTCCGCGTCCGGCACTTGGCCTGTCACGTCTCGGCGCCTCACAAGCCTCACCCTCAGCCCCAAACGGGAGCCCTTGCATGTCCCTGCTCGTTTTCGGCACCATCGGCATCGACACCGTCCACACCCCCGGCGGCCAGCACCGCGAGAACATCCTGGGCGGCTCCTGCACCTACTTCGCCGCCGCCGCCTCCTTCTTCACCCCCGTCCGCCTCGTCGCGGCCGTCGGCGAGGACTTCCCCGACGAGTTCCGCGCCGTCCTCAAGCAGTTCGAGGCCATCGACCTGGCGGGCCTCGAGGTCCGCAAGGGCTCCAAGACCTTCCGCTGGGGCGGGAAGTACCTCGACAACATGGACCACCGCGAGAGCCTCTTCACCGAACTCAACGTGCTCGAAGAGGCCCCGCCCCCCATCCCCGAGGCCTACCGCGACTCGGCCCTGGTCTTCCTGGCCAACGCCCACCCGGGACGCCAGGCCCTCGTGCTCGATTCGACCACCAAGCGCCGTCTGGTCGTCGCCGACACGATGGACCTCTGGATCAACATCGCCAAGGACGATCTGCTCGCCCTGCTCAAACGCGTCGACGGGCTGGTGCTGAACTACGACGAGGCCGAACTGCTCACAGGGCACCGCAACACCGTCGCCGCCGGACGCCACATGCTCGACCTCGGCCCGCGCTTCGTCGTCATCAAGAAGGGCGAGCACGGCTGCCTGCTCATCCACCGCGACGGCATCGCCGCCCTGCCCGCCTACCCCACCGAGCGCGTCGTCGACCCCACCGGCGCGGGCGACACCTTCGCCGGCGGGCTCATGGGACGCCTCGCGCAACTCCACGCCCAGGACCCCAAGCGCGAACTCGCCTCGTTCGAGTCCGTCCGCGAGGGCCTGGTCGCCGGCACCATCGCCGCGTCGTTCAACATCGAGAAGTTCAGCCTCGAACGCCTGGTCGAGATCTCCGCCGACGACATCGCCCAGCGGGCCCGCGAGTTCGCGGCCATGCTGAGGGTGGGGTAAATCGCCACAGTTCTCCAACGTGTGCCTCGGCACTCGGTGGCACAGGTTTCCAACCTGTGCCGGCGGCGCAGCCGCCGCGTGCTGCAGGCCAACGACCCCCACTGTGCCACCGAGACACGCCGGATCGGCGGCGTTTCTCGGTGCGAACAACCGGTTGCAAACGTCCCGATCGGCACGACCTTCGGCCACAGCCCCGAAGGCCGTGGCACACCCCACTCGCTTGCGCGTCGCGTTCGCCGCGGCGGGTCCGATGTGTGGCATGCTTGCTGCTCTGAGCAAGCATGCCCGATCAACCGAGCGGGTTGCACGCTCGCCATGCCTGTGCAAAGCCACAGGCATGCCACACCTCGGACGCCCGTCCGTTGTCGGCACGACCTTCGGCCACAGCCCCGAAGGCCGTAGCACGGCGGGCGTTCTATGCCTGTTGCCCCTCAGCCGCCCCGCCGCTCGCCACGCCCTCTCCCCGCCTGGCCCCCGGCCACCACGCCAGCGCGGGCTCCGTCCGCCTCGGCGCACGCGACAGCGCCCACACCATCGCCCCCACCACCCACACCAGCGCCCACGACTGGTGGTGCAGCACGAACACCTGGAACAGCGTGTTGTCCCACATCGCCTGCGAGATCCGCCCGTGCACGAGCATCTGGTACAGGAACGCCGCGCCCGGCACGAAGTACGGCAGCACCCCCACCAGCACCGCCCACCGCGCCAGCCCGTACCGCCGCCCCTCCGGCGTGCCCAGCGCCCAGATCGCCCACCCAAGCGGGATCAGTAGCATCGACGCGTCGTAGAACCGGTGGTACACGATCAGCAAACTCGCGGCCCCGCCGATCGACAGCGCGATCAGTTCACGCCGATCCTCCTCACGCCGCAGCCACACCAGAAACGTCGCCAGCCCCAGCAGCCCCGCGATGCCCCAGGCCCCCAGCGCGCCCAGCGTGCGGTTGTCCGTGAAATGGTGGATGACCGGGCGGAGGTCGATCATCTGGAATCGGTGCTCGTTGTCGGACAGCGGATTGCCGTCGCCGCGACCGGTCGTGAAGTTCGCCACGTTCTGCTGCAGCGAGGGCAGCCAGTCCACGCCCGAGAGCCACAGCCGCCCGATCCCCAGCCCGGCGATGAGCAGCAGCGAGGCCAGCGCCGGCCCCGCCACCCGCCACCGCCATCGGAAGACCTCGTACGCGACGAACACCAGCCCGACCTGCGGCTTGAGGACAGCGCCGATGCCGATCAGCACGCCGCCCAGAACGGGACGCCCGCTCAGGCGCAGCGCGTGCCCCGCGATGACCGACGCGGTGACGAACATCGCGGTCTGACCGACCTTCACGCCCGTGTGGAACGGCGCAAACGCAATGGCCGCGCCCACGAGGATCCACGTCACCGGCGAGAGCCAGCGCAGGCCCAGCAGATACACCAGGCACCAGATCGAAACGGCCAAGGCGACGAAGTTCGCTTGGGCCCACAGCGACCGGGCCACCGGCCAGTCCAGCACCACGAACGGGGCCATCAGCGGGAACGACGACGGCGGGTACAGCAGGTCCTGCGAGCCGCGGACTGTCGGACGCTCGCTCACATGCCCGCGGGCCGCGAGCCAGATCTCGTCGAGGCGCTCGGCCTCGTACGGGTTCACGCCGTAGACCCACGCCCGCGCCGACGAGTAGATGATCCGGAAGTCCGCGCCCTCGATCAGCGCGCCGGGCACGAACCCGCGGTACAGAAACACGCCCCAGCCGGACATGAACACCACCACCGCGATCGTCCACAGGATCGCCACGCGCCCGAGGCTCTCGGACGGACCGCCACCGCTGGCGGGACGGGCGGCCTCGGATTGATCGGCGTTCTTCGGCACCCTCCGACCCCGTGTCGACGCGGCGACCCTCCCCCACCATCGGGGGAGGCCTCAGCGGATCCGACGAGCAACAAGGTATCCCGAGTCGCCCCTCACCACCACGGACGCCGTACACGATCGACCGGTTCCGGCTCGAAGTACAGGAACTGCGTCTCGCGGTTGGGGATCCAGAGTCGCCTCGCCCCGCTCAGGCTGGGGCGTGGGTCCTCGGGCCAGCGGTCGTTGGCGGTCACGGCGGCGTACGGGCGGTGCGAGAGGGCCGAGTCCAGACGCCCCGGTTCAGGGGGTGAATACGGCGAGCCGGGCAGGATGCCGACAACGCGCCCGGCGGACATCCCCGGTTCGAGGCGGACTTCGGGGCGGTGGGCAACGCGAGCGCAGCCGAGGGGGGCCAGGGCCGCGGCGGCGAGGGCCAGAGCGGCGAGTCGGGTCTTCAGGCGGGGTCGGGCCACCCCTTCACTCTACATCGAAACGATGGCAGGACAAGCATTTACAGCGTCCGATCAGGCACGGATTCACACCGCGTGGCCGGCCAACGCGGCTTCTGAGAGGCGGATCGACAGGTCCTCGCAGACGTCCACGAGTCGGACGTTGGAACGGAGTTCGGATTCGGCGACGCCAAGGGCGTCGATGGCGGCGGCGGCCCGCTCGGCGGCGGCGGGGTTGCCGGTCCGCATCTGGGTCCGGTAACGCGAGGCCAGGAGTCGGAACAGCAGGCGGGCGCCCTCGTGGTTGGCGGCCTCCTTGCTGGCGTTCTTGGAGGCCTCGGCCTGGGCGGCGGCCCAGGTGTCGACAAGGCCCGCCATCGTGGGGCCGAGGTCCAGGGCGTAGCGGCCCGCGTCGGCGGCGTCGAGCAGCGGCGTGAGGCGCTCGTGCCAGGAGGCCAGGTCGCCCGAAACGGCTTCGAGCAGCGCGCCCGGCGAGCCGTCGGCAAAGTCGAGGAGCCAGCGGGCGTGCTTGGGCGGGAGGGCAACACCGGCGGCGCGCATCCACTCTTTCATCGCATCGTCGTCGAGGCGTGCGAAGGCGACGCGCTGGCAGCGGCTGCGGATGGTGGGCAGGAGGCGGTCCTCCTGGCTGGTCACGAGGATGATGACGGTGCCGGGGGGCGGCTCTTCGAGCGTCTTGAGGATGGCGTTCTGGGTCGGGGCGTTGGTGATGGAGCGGTCGAGGAGTTCGGCCTCGTCGATGATGAAGACCTTGGCCGCGAGGCCGTGGTCGCGGACGCCGGCGGCGAGCACGGAGGGGCGGAGCAGGTGGGTGTCGATGACGTCCTTGGGGATGGTCAGGAGTTTGCGCTCGCGGACGGCGCGGTCGTCGCTGTAGCGGGCGAGTTCCTTGGTGATGACGTGCAGGTCGGGGTGGGTGCCGGCGGCGATGTGGCGCTGGACGGGCGAGTCGGGGTCTGGGGCGAGCTGCCCCGAGAGGTTGGGGGCGGTGGTCGGGTCGAGCAGGGCGGCGGCGAAGGCGAGGGCGGCGGTGAACTTTCCAACACCCTTGGGGCCGTGGAAGATCCAGGCGTGGTGGAGGCGTTCCGAGGCGATGGCGTTCTTGAGGATGGCCAGGGCGCGGTCCTGGGCGATGATGTCGGTGAAGGCGACGCGCGGGGGCGGGGGGAGTGTGGCGTCGGGGCGTGCGTCCGTGGGTTCCGAGGCGGCGCGTCCGCGCGAAGCCCCACCGGCTGCGCCGGCGGGCTTCCTGGCGGTTTTCTTCGTGGTTTTCTTGGAGACCTTCTTTGCCACGAGGAGAGGGTAGCGGAGGACTCTGGGTGCGGGCGGAACGCCCGCGACCCCAGTGAACCATGCGAGATCGCTGCGTTAGATCGGAGGGTCAGGGCGCCTGCTCGGGCGGGAGGGCGAGGCTCGGGCCTGGGATCACGTCGAGGGCGTTGAGGCGGTCGAGCACGCGCTGGTCCGTCCGGTCGATGGCGTAGGCCATGCGGAGGCGGCGGAGTTCCTCGCTGGGGCGGTCGAGGCGGTTGTACATGTCGGCCAGGGCCAGTTGGGGCTCGACGGTGCGCCCGGCGTCCATGTCGGCGGCGGTCTTGAGGGCCTGGTAGGCCTCGTCCATGGAGCCGATGGCCATCAGGTTCTTGCCGAGGCGCAGATAGTCGCGCATCGTGCCCTGCTCGACGGCGTTGGAGTGCAGCGTGGCGAGGAGGGTCTGGTCGCGCCCGGCCTGGCGGAGAGACAGAGCCATGTCGTCGAAGTACTGCTCGTTGTCGGGCTCGTGGTCGTAGGCGACGGTGAGGTGCTCGGCGGCCTCGGCGGGGCGGCCGGCTTCGAGCAGGGCCAGGCCGAGCGAGTGGTGGGCCTCGGCCCGATGGGGCTGGCGCTCGACCCACTGCTGGTAGTGCTCGACGGCGATCTCGGGGTGACCGAACCGCATGGCCTGGTCGCCGTCGCGCTGGAGGAGGCCGACGGGTCGTTGGGTCTGGCAGGCGGCCAGGGCCAGCGCGGCGGCGAGGGCCGTGGCGAGGAGTCCGGCGGGAGCCGCGGACTGGCGGCGTTGGGTGGGGCGTTCCATGCTCCGCATGTTGCAGACCTCCGTGTGGCGAATCGGCAATGGTACTGGGGCTGGGAGGGGGCGGCGGCGGGACCGACAGAGGCGGGCGTTTGGGGGCCCGCGGGCCCGCGGCGTGTCGGCCGTAGCATCGGGCGTGGGCGATTCGGGAGGCGAATCCGGTCGGCACTGGGTGCTGCTGCGGCACGAGATGCCGGACGGGTCCTGGCACTACGACTGGATGTTGGAATGGGATAGCACGCCGGATGCGGAGCGGGCGCTGGTGTCGTTCCGGGTCTCGGTGCGGCCGGATGAGCGGGTTGGGATGGCGATTGAGGGCGAGCGGATCGGGGCGCATCGGCGGGTGTATCTGGAGTTCGAGGGCGACGTATCCGGCGGGCGGGGGCGGGTGGTAAGGGTGGCGCGGGGCGACCTGGTAGGCCTGATCATGTCGGACGACTCGATCGATGTGGCGCTGCGGATCGGTCGGGCTGTCGCGCGGTGGCAGGGTTCGCCGATGGGTCGTGGATCAGCGGGCGGTGGTCCCGTGTGGTGGCGGTTCGAGCCGGTCGATCCCGTGGCGCCCGGCCGGGCGTCGGGGGCGTGACACGGGGTGCGGGTTCTGGTAGATTGGGGTGTCACGCACGGGATGGCCTTCGACCCTCGTACGGGGCCGAACAGCGAGCGGAGGCCCACACATGGAGCGTTCAGGGCTGTTGTCTGGTCGGGTGCTGCGTTCGCCGGAGCCGGAAGAGGGGGCGATCCCGGGGGCGTTCAGCGACGAGCCGATCCCGGTGGACGATGGGCGTGACCCGTCGGAGATGCACATCGTGCCGGTGTCGAAGGTGCCGAATCGCCTGAGGCCGAAGGACGAGGAAGAGGCGCCAACGCCCGAGGCGGCGGCGGCGGGTTCGAAGATTCGTGCGTTCGAGCAGCGGATGAGCGGTCGGCACGAGGACAAGGGCTGGGCCCGGACGCCCAACTCGCCGGGCACGGGGGCGATCCATGTGCGGTCGTTCCACTGCAAGATGAACACCGAGAGCCTTGAGTATCTGGATCAGCAGATCAACGAGTGGCTGGACGAGCACCCGCAGTACGAGGTGAAGTTTGTGCAGACGGCGGTGGGCGAGTGGACGGGCAAGACGAAGGAGCCGAACCTGGTGGTGCAGGTGTGGGTGTGAGTGGCGAGTAGAGAGAGAGAGAGAGAGAGAGAGAGAGAGACGAAGCGACGGAGAGATCGGCTGGTTGCTGTCGCACGCCTGCTCGGGGAGTCGGTGGATCGAGGGTTGAACGCGCTCGCTTGCGCGTCGCGTTCGCTTGGGGTGAAACGGTTTGTGCGGGGTCGATGCGTGACCGACCCGAGACTGCCCCCTCCGTCATGCTCGCCGAGCCTCGCATGACACCTCCCCCGCACGCGGGGGAGGAGGGCGGGGGAGGAGAGCGTGGGGGTCAGGATTCGAGTTCGATGCCGGCGAGCATGTGCAGGAGCAGGGCGTTCTGGACGTGCATGCGGTTCTCGGCCTGGTCGTAGACGACGGAGTTGGGCGAGTCGATGACCGAGTCGGTGACCTCCTGGCCGCGTTTGGCGGGGAGGCAGTGCATGAACAAGGCGTTCGAGCCGGCGCGGGCCATCATGGCGTCGTTGACCTGGTAGTCCTCGAAGAACGCGTTGCGGGCCTCGGTCTGGGCGTCCTGGCCCATGGAGACCCAGACGTCGGTGTAGACCGCGTCGTGCCCGGCGATGTGGGCGGGGTCGGAGGTGACGCGGATCTTCGCGTCGGCGCTGATGCAGCGGGTTGCTTCCTGCAGGACGCTGAACTGGGGCTCGAAGCCCTTGGCGGCGACGACGGTGATGGAGACGCCGAGTTTGGCGGCGGCCATGATGAGCGAGTGGCAGACGTTGTTGCCGTCGCCGATGAAGGCGAGTTTCTTGCCCTCGAGGGTGCCGAGGCGTTCCTGGAGGGTGAAGAAGTCGGCCAGGGCCTGGCATGGGTGGGCCAGGTCGGACAGGGCGTTGATGACCGGGACGGACGAGTGGGCGGCCATTTCCTGCAGGACGCTGTGGTGCTTGACGCGGGCGATGATGCAGTCGACCCAGCGCTCGAGGTTCTTGGCGTAGTCCTTGACGGATTCGCGCTGCCCGATGGGGCTGGCGGCGTGGTCGAAGTAGATGGGGTGCCCGCCGAGTTTGGCGATGCCGACCTCGAAGGAGAGGCGGGTGCGGAGGCTGGGCTTCTCGAAGAGCATGACGATGGACCTGGCGTCGAGGGCGCGGCGGTAGGGCGTGATGTCGGCCTTGAGGCGGGCGGTGAGGGCGAACAGGGCGCGGAGGTGGTCGCCGTCCATCTCGGCGAGGGTGAGCAGATCGGCGGGGGCGGCGTGGAGGCCGGTGATGGCGGTGTGGAGGTTGGGCATGGTGGGCTCGGGTGGGGTTGTCGTGCGACGGAGGTGATTCGGCGAATGGAGGCGGGGTTTCAACACAGAGGCACAGAGGCACAGAGCGGGACGGGGAGATTTGAGACCGTGGGATGAGAGAGTCGGAGGAGTGTTTGCTCCTGTGTGATCCCTCTGTGTCTCTGTGGCTCTGTGTTCAGTCCCTCATCGTCGTCGCGCGGTGGCGGGCTCGGCGGGAACGCTCGGCAGGACGCGGGTGCCGAGGGGTTGGTTGTGGATGAGGGCGAGCAGGTCGGCCGGGGTCTTCCAGGAAGCGATGGTGGCGGGCACGCCGGCGGCATCGGCGGCGTCGGCGGCGGCGCGGGCCTTGGGGATCATGCCGGCGGTGATGACGCCTGAGGTGATCAGGTCCTCGATGGCGGGGCGGGTGATCTGGGCGATGGGCTGCTGGTCCGGGCCGAGGATGCCCTTGGCGTCGGTGAGCAGGAGCAGGCCCGAGGCGTTCGTGAGACGGGCGATGGAACGGGCGGCGTGGTCGGCGTTGACGTTGAGGGTCTGGCCCGCGGCGTCGAGCCCGACGCAGGACAGAACGGGCAGGAAGGCGGCGTCGAGGAGGGTGGTGAGCAGGAGCGGGTCGCCGCGGGCGATGTCGCCGACGCGTCCGGGGTCGAAGTCCAGGGCGAGCGGCTCGCAGACGGAGAGCAGGCCGTCGCCGAGGGTGAGGCCGACGGCGGGAACGCCCTGTGCGGTGAGGGCGCCGACGAGGGTGGTGTTGATGACGCCGGCGAGGATGGCGGTGACCTGCTCCATGAGTGCTGGGGGGGTGATGCGGAGGCCGTCGCGGCGCTCGGAGGTGAGGGCGAGGCGGTCGAGTTGGCGATCGACGGCCTTGCCGCCGCCGTGGACGATGACGATGCCGGCGGGGAGGGCGGCGTGGAGTTCGGCGAGCGCGGTGCAGAGGTTGGGGAGTGTGGGCGCGTCGATGGCGTCGCCGCCGAGTTTGACGATGAGGGGGAGGGGTTGGGAGGGGTGCGGGTCATGGGGTGACGGAGTGACGCAGTGACGGAGTGACGAAGAGAGGAGAGAGGAGAGAGGAGAGAGGAAGATTGTGGGGAAGGCATCCAGGCAGGGGGCATCGAGGCATCGAGTCACGGGGTCTGGCGGTTTCGTTCCTCTCTGAGTCTCTGTGCCTCTGTGTTCGATCCGTTCTACAAGCCGGCGGTTTCGGGGAGGGAGAGGGCGGCGTTCATGGCCTGGACCGCCTGGCCGGACGCGCCCTTGACGAGGTTGTCGATGGCGGAGCAGAGCACGAGGTGTCGGGCGTCCTCGGAAGCGATCAGGGCGATGTCGCAGGTGTTGGTGTTTCGGACCGCGCCGACGCTGGGCCACGCGCCCGGCGGAAGGACGCGAACGAAGGGTTCGCTCGCGTACTTCGTGGTGAGCAGGTCGCGGGTGCGGGGTTCGGTCCAGGCGTCGGCAAGTTCGAGGTGGATGGTGGTGAGGATGCCGCGGTCGTAGGGGCCCAGGTGCGGGACGAAGTGGACGGGCGTGCCGGCGTGCTGGGCGATCTCGGGGCTGTGGCGGTGGCGGAGCACGCCATAGGGCGACTGGGAGACCTCGCAGAAGAGCGTGCGCTGGGAGGGCGAGCGGCCCGCGCCCGAGACGCCCGACGTCGAGTCGATGATGGGCGTGCAGGCGGGGCTGATCGCGCCGGCGGCGACGAGGGGGGCGAGGGGGAGGATGGCGGAGGTCGGGTAGCAGCCCGGGGCGGCGATGAGGCGTGCGCCGGAGAGGCGGGCGCGGCTCAGTTCGGGCAGGCCGTAGACGGCGCGTTCGAGCAGGCTCGTGTGCGTGTGCTCGAAGGCGTAGTGCTTGGGGTACGCCGCGGGATCGCGCAGGCGGAAGGCCGCGGAGAGGTCGACGACGACGGGGACGCGGTCGACCAGGGCCGCGGCCAGTTCGAGGCTGGCCTCGTGGGGCGTGGCGAGGAAGACGGCGTCGGGCTCGGCGGCGAGGATGGCGGCGGCGGGGTCGCGCTCCGGGAGCGCGGTGACGCTGAGCGGGGTGCGATCGCGGAAGCGGGGCCAGAGGTCGGCCAGCGGCTGGGGCTCGCGCGACTTGGAGCCGGAGCCGAAGAGCGCGACGAGGCTCGCGTGCGGGTGGCGGAGGAGGATGTCGATGAGCTCGGCGCCGGTGTAGCCGGAGGCGCCGACGATGGCGGCGCGGATGGGGGTTGTCAATGGTTCCCCCTTCCGTGGGAGGCGGGCGAGTGGGCCGCGGTGTTGATGCCGGCGGCGTCGGCCAGGTCGGCGGCGAGGCGGCGGGTGGCCTGCTCGGAGCGGCAGGCGATGAAGATGGTGTCGTCGCCGGCGATGGTGCCGAGCACGCCCTCCGGGGGGTCGCGGTCGAGCTCGGCGGCGACGAGCGAGGCGTGGGCCGGGGCGGTGTGGAGCACGACCATGAGCGGGCTGTGCCCGACGCTGGTGACGAAGGCGCGGACGGCGGCGTGCGCGCCGTAGGCCGGCAGGGCGGCGTCGAGTGGAGCGGCGGGCGCGTGCTGGGCGGAGAGGGTGTAGCCGGCGGGGCTTTTTACGGCGCCGAGTTCACGGAGGTCGCGCGAGATGGTGGCCTGGGTGGCCTCGACGCCCTGCTGGGCGAGCAGTTGGCGCAGGGCCTCGTGGCTGGGGACCGGGCCCTTGCCGAGCAGGCGGAGGATGCGGGCGTGGCGGGCGCGGCGGGAGGTCATTGCAGAAATATACGATGTATTGCATAGATAGTCAAGCGGGGCTCGTGGCGCTCGAAGAGCGAGCCGGGGCGTCCCCGCCCCGTATTCCGGCGTTCGCGCTGGCAGCGTCGGGACTCGGGACCGGGGCGGGGACGCCCCGGCTCGCGCGCTGAGGGCGGATGTGCACGGTCGTGCGGTACACTCGCGGCTCGGAGGCCCGCGTGATCTGCCCGTTCTGCGAGAAGGACAACGACAAGGTGATCGACTCGCGCTCGGCCGAGGGCGGGCGGGTGATCCGGCGTCGGCGGGAGTGCCTGGGTTGCACGCGCCGGTTCACGACCTATGAGCGGGTCGAGCAGACGACGCGGCTGATGGTGATCAAGAAGGACGGCTCGCGCGTGCCGTTCGGGCGGGAGAACATCGCGCGGGGACTGGCGGCGGCGTGCGGGAAGCGCCCGGTGCCTGAGGATGTGAAGGTCCGGATCGTGGACCGCGTGGAAGAGGGCGTCCACCGGGACTTCGATAAGGAGGTCGAGTCGTCGGAGATCGGGCGGCGCGTGATGGCGCTGCTGCGCGAGGTGGACGAGGTGGCGTACATCCGCTTCGCGTCGGAGCACGAGCAGTTCAAAACGCTGAGCGATTTCGTGCAAGAGATCCAGGAGATGGCGACGCGGCCGAAGGGGGATCGGAAGCAGCAGAGTTTGTTCTGAGGGACGCGGACGGTGATCCGGTGGCGTCGCAACCGCGGGCTTGCGCCGCGCGGCTCGTGGGTTGAAGCGGGTTCCACACGGGGTCACTCGCCTTCGTCGAGTTTAGCGGACAGCGCGTCGATCCATCCATCGATGGACCACTGGGAGTCGGGGTCGCCGACCTGGGCGCGGAAGGCGCGGAGGGCGTCGAGGCCGCGGGGGTCGGCCAGGTCCACGAGCGCTTGTCCGGCGGCAAGAAAGGTGCGGCGCTGGCGGTCGCGGACGAGCGGGGCGATGGTGTCGTAGGCCAGTTCCGGGTCGTGGCGGCGGAGGCGGACGGCGGCGTTGATGGCGGTGACGCGCGTGCGTGAGTCGGCACTCGGGGCCGCGTGCTCGAGGACCAGCGGCAGGGCGCGGGGGTCGTCGAGGTCGGCCAGGGCGTCGATGGCGGCCTGGCGGACTGCGTCGTGCTGGGAGTCGAAGAGCAGGGCGGTGGAGAGGATGGGGAAGGCGTCGTCCCGGCGGAGTTTGCCGATGAGGCGGAGGGCCGCGGCCCGCACGGTGATGGGGAACTCGGCGGCGACGTAGAGGCGGGCGACGCCGTGGGCGTAGGCGCGGTCGTCGTCGTCGAAGCGGTCGCTGTCGCTGGACTGGCTGCGCACGGCGTCGAGGGCGGCAACCCAGACCGCGGGCGGGCTAGGGGCGCTGAGTTGGTCGAGCACGGCGTCGAGGCGGCCGCGACTGGCCATCGCCTTGATGCACTCGATGCGGAGCGAGTCGTGGGCGTCGGGGGCCATGGCCCAGGCGTTGAGGGCGTTGAGGTCCTCGCCCCAGTCGCCATCGTCGTCCTTGCGGGTGGCTGCGGTGTCGAGGTTGCCCAGGGCGCGGGCGGCCTGGACGCGGGCGGCCAGGGTCGGGCCGTGCTCGAGCTGGGCGAGCCAACGTTCGGCGGGCTGGTGGATGTTGAGGGCGGCCAGCAGGTGCAGATCGGGGTCGAGGGCGACGATACTCGGCTCGTCGGCGATCGGGATCTCGAAGGTCGCGCTTCGGGTGTCGAACGCGAGCCGGACCTGGGTCCATTCGATGCTGTCGTCGCCGGCGGCGTCGGATACTTGCGTGCCGATCCAGAGGGGCACGTCGATGGCGTAGGCGGGGTTGGGGCCGTCGATGTGCTGGGTCTGCTCGACGGTCACGGCGAGCGTCTTCGAGTCTGATCGCCAGTCGTACGAAACATCGAGGCGCGGCACGCCGGGGCGCTCGCACCACTGCCAGAAGAACCGTTCGAGCGTCTGGCCGGTGGTTTCTTCCATGGCGCGGCGGAGGTCGCGGGTCTCGGCGGTCTGGAGACGCCGGCGGTCGACGTACTCGGCGATGCCGGCGAAGAACGCGTCGTCGCCCAGACGTTGGCGGAGCATGTGCAGGACCGATGCGCCGTGGGGGTACGGGTTGTTCTGGCGTCGAAAGGTCTCCCACGGGCCGGACCAGACCTTGGAGACCATCGCGGGGGTTTCGGGGGCGTGGCCTGTGGCCGCGTTTATCACGCTGTCGAAGTTCGCACGGACCTGGGCCTGGTAGGCGTCGTCGCCGCGCGAGTGCTCCCACCACAGGGCGGTGAGGTAGGTGGCGAAGCCCTCGTTGAGCCAGATGTGCTCCCAGGAGTTGCAGGTGATCAGGTCGCCGAACCACTGGTGGGCGAGTTCGTGGCTGATGAGGCCTTCGAGGTCATGGTCGACCAGCGCGTCGGACGAGAGGATGGCGGTGTCGTACATGGTGGTGGCGGAGGTGTTCTCCATGCCGCCCCAGGCGAAGTTCCAGACGACGAGCTGGGCGTACTGGTCCCAGGGGTAGGGCTCGTCGAGTCGCTGCTCGAAGAACTCGACCATATCGGCGGTGCGCCCGTAGGTGGCCTGGACGTCCGGGCCGCGGCCTGGGGGAACGTAGACGGGCGTGGGGATGTCGCCGCGACCGACGTCGACGACGTCGAACTTGCCGACGACGAGGGTGACCAGGTAGTTGGTGTGGGGATCTTCCTGGAGCCAGTCGAAGGTCTCGTAGCGGCGGCCGGCGGCTTCGGCGGGCTGGCGGGAGAGGAGGCGTCCGTTGGCCGAGACGAGGAAGCCCTCGGGGACGGTGACGGTGAGTTGGGTGGTGAGTTTCTCGTTGGGGAAGTCGTGGCAGGGGAACCAGTAGGAAGAGGTCTGGGGCTCGCCCTGGGTGTGGATCTGGGCGGGGCGGCCGGGCCAGTCGGGGGTCTCGGGCGTCCAGTTGAGGCCGTTGCGGGGGTCGGAGATGGTGTAGGTGGTGACGAGCTCGGCGGGCTGGGCGGCCGGGAGCGGCGGGTCGAAGGCGATGGTCAGGCGCTGGCCGTCGGAGGTGAAGGCAAGTTCGCGCCCGGCGTGCTCGACGCGGGCGATGTTGAGCCCGACGGCGTCGAGCGTGAGCGACGAGAGCGGGTAGGCGATGGGCGTGAAGCGGAGGGTCTGGACGGCCTGGGCGACCGGCTCGTTCATGTCCGCGATGAAGAGGCGGACCTGCATGTGGTCGTAGTCAACGTGGCGCGAGGGCGGGTAGTTGAGCAGGTCGCGCCCGGTTTCGGGATCGAAGCGGCCTGTGGGGTCGCGGGAGTCGAGCCTGGAGGCGGCGCCGAGGTGGGATTCCATGCAGGCCTCGTGGCCGCAGAGCCAGGAGGTGCCGAGGGAGAGGCGGGCGGACTCGCCGGCGAGGGCGGGGAGGGCGGCGAGAGGGAGGGCGGCGAGGTATGGGAGCGTGTGGGGTCGCATGGGGGGTGCTCCTGGCAAGCGATTGGCTGTGTCGCGGTCGGCTGTGCGGCGTCGGCGAGGACAGGTCAGTTCTGGGATTCGGTGGCTCTGACGGTGAGGCGCTGGTCGGCGTTGCGGGTCGCGTCGGCGTGGGCGGCGAGGGCTTCGGCGGCGAGGAGGCGGCTGGCGATCGTGGGGCCGTGCTCGGCCTCGTGACGCCACCAGGCCAGGTCCTTGTCGACGCGGACGTCGGCGAAGATGGTCAGGCGCGGGTCGACGGCGACCTCCTCGGGGCGGCGGGGCAGCGGGATGCGGGCCGAGGCGGTGCGTGTGTGGAGGGCGAAGGACTCGGGGCGGATCGTGCGGGTGCGGTCGGCGCCGAGGGTGATGTGCAGGGGGATGTCGAGCGTGTAGGCAGGGTTGTCGGCGTCGATGGGCTGGGTCTGCTCGCCCTCGATCACGAGTTCGCCGGACTGGTCGTCCCAGCGGATGGAGAGTTGCACGCGCGGCAGGCCGGGGCGATAGACCCACTGGGTGAAGAATCGTTCGAGCGACAGGCCCGAGACATCCTCGAAGCAGCGGCGCAGGTCGTCGGATTCGACCAGACCGTCGCGGTGGCGGTCGATGTACGCGCGCGTGGCCCGCTGGAAGACCTCGTCGCCGAGGCGGGCCCGGAGCATGTGGATGACGCCGGCGCCCTTGTTGTACGGGTCGTCGGTGCGGTCGAAGGTGGTTTCGGGGTCGTCGTAGAGGTTGCTGGCCAGTGCGGGGTCGTGCGGGGCTCGGGCTCTGTTGAAGCGGCGCTGGGCACGCAGCAGTTGGAGGACGTACTCGAGCATGGCCGACTCGGCCTCGTCGGCGACGATCTCCTCGGGCAGACCGTCGCGCGTGGCCGCGGCCCGGGCGCGTTCTTCACGCCAGAGAACCTCTGCGTAGACGGCCCAGCCCTCGTTGAGCCAGAGGTGGTCCCAGGTGCGGCATGTGATCAGGTCGCCGAACCACATGTGGGCCAGTTCGTGGCTGATCAGGTCGCGCTCGCGGTCGGCGGTGGAGCGGGAGGCCTCCTCATAGAGCGTGGTCGCGGCGGTGTTCTCCATGCCGCCGGAGTGGAACTCGCGGACGCAGACCTGGTCGTAGCGGTCCCAGGGGTAGGGCTCGTCGAGCCATCGCTCGAAGAAGGCGAGCATGGCTGGGGTCTCGCTGAAGACCTCGCGCATGGTGTCGGCGGAGCCGACCGGGCCGTAGGCGGCCATGGGGATGTCGGTCGGGGCATCGGGCACGCCGGGGCCGGCCAGGCGGACCTGGTCGAACACGCCGACGACCAGGGTGACGAGGTAGGTCGGGTGCGGGCGATCCTGGAGGTAGTGCCACTCGACGATCGTGGCGTCGGATGCCGCGGCATCCGGTGCGTCCACGGGCTTGGTCGAGACGAGGCGTCCGTTCGAGATGACGACGTAGGGCTCGGGGGCTCGGACGATCAGTTCGGTGGAGAGGCGGTCGTTCGGGGCGTCGTGGCAGGGGAACCAGCGGGCGTTGTTCTCCGACTGGCCCTGGCTGTGGATCTGGGCGAAGCGGTCGGTGCGGGAGCGTCCGCCGGGCTCACCGAGGCTCCAGTTGAGGCCGAGGCCGTCGGCTTCGGGGTACTCGGCGTGGTACTCGATGCGGATGGTGCGCTGCTGGCCCGGCTGGATCGGGGCGTCGGGGAAGCGGATGGTGAGGGTGAGGTCGTCGGCGTCGAAGGCGGCGGTCTGGGCGTCGACCTCGACGCGGTCGATGTGCAGGCCGCGGGCGTCGAGGGTCAGGGTCTGGCGGGGCATGGCCAAGCCGACGACTGTGAGGGTCTGGACGGCGCGGAGGGCCTGGCTGTCCATGTCGGACAGGTCGAGTTCGAGGCGCATGTGGCGGAAGTCGACCTGGGGGCTGCGGGTCCAATGGGCCTGGTGGCGGCCGGACTCGGGGTCGATGCGGGGGTCGTCGCCGCGTCGGGGGCGCTGGGTGTGCTGGGCGTCGGCGAGGGCGGCGGCGAGGGCGAGGGCGCAGGCGGCGACGGCGGCTGGGCGGGGCGATCGGGGCATGGAGGCTCCGGGGGGCGGGGGCCGAGGGGATCGGGCGGCCGGGCGGGGCCGACCGGCATCGGGGCCCGCAGGCCCAAAGAACAGGATACCCACAACCGCGCGTGCCGCTGCGGCGCAACCGCCTCATGGCTTGTGTTTTGGATCGCCGATGATACGATCGGATATGCCCGCTGAAGGTGAGTCCCACCCGCGTCCGACCCTGGGCGCCGCCCGGTCCCCGCGCTCGCAGGGGCGGCCCGACCGGAGTGGCGGTGCCGGCGGACCGGGATGGGGTGCCGGGCCGGGTGCGGTTGCCGGGCCGGGCTCGGTTGCCGGGCCAATCGGGGCGTCCAAGCCTCCGCGGCGTCCGGGCGACCACCCCCCCACTCCTTCGGACGACATGGACTCGGCGGTCGAGGGCCTGCTGGCCTCGGCGGCGCACACGTCGGCGTACACCGAGTTCTACTCGCCCATCCCCGAGGGATACCGCAAGGGGCGGCACAAGTACGTCGTCGTGTTCGGCACCGTCATGTCCGGCCTGGGCAAGGGCATCTTCGCCTCGAGCGTCGCCAAGATGCTCAAGGACAAGGGGCTGGTCGTCGCGCCCATCAAACTCGAGGGCTACCTGAACATCGACGCCGGCACGCTCAACCCGTACCGGCACGGCGAGGTCTTCGTGCTTGACGACGGGACCGAGTGCGACATGGACCTTGGCACCTACGAGCGGCTGCTCGACCAGGACCTGTCGCGCCGCAACTTCACGACCAGCGGGCAGATCTTCAGCGAGATCCTGGAGCGCGAGCGCCAGGGCATGTACCTGGGGCGGGACGTCCAGATGATCCCGCACGTCACGGGCGAGGTGAAGCGGAAACTCCGCGAACTGGCCCTGCGCGGCGACGGGAAGCACCCGGCGGATGTGGTGTTCGTCGAGGTCGGCGGGACGGTCGGCGACTACGAGAACGGGTTCTACATCGAGGCCCTGCGCGAGCTGGCGTTCGAGGAGGGCCCCCACTCCTGCTGCTTCGTGGCCCTGACGTATGTGATCGAGCCGCCGGCGCTGGGGGAGCAGAAGTCGAAGGCGGCCCAACTGGGCATCAAGAAACTCAACGAGGCGGGGATCCAGCCGCACCTGATCGCGTGCCGCGCGACGAACCCCGTTGATGCGAAGGTGTGCGAGAAGATCGCGATGTTCTCGAACGTCCCGCTGCGGCGGGTTTTTTCGTTGCACGACCGGGAGAGCATCTACGCGATCCCGGACGACATGCGCCAGGAGGGGCTGGACCGCGAGATCCTGTCGGTGATCGACCTGCACGACAACGTGGACCAGGCCAGCGAGGACAAGGCCCGCGACACGTGGAACGTGTTCGTGCGGCGGTTGCGGGGGAACCGGACGCACGCGATCTCGCTGGGCATCGCGGGCAAGTACGCGAACCTGCGGGACGCGTACGCCTCGATCGACAAGGCGATCGAGCACTGCGGGGCGCACCTCTCGGCCGACATCGACCTGCGGTGGATCGACACGACGGAGATCACGGACGCAGGCGTGGGTGAAGCGCTGGGCGGGCTGGACGGGGTGATCGTGCCGGGCGGGTTCGGGTCGCGCGGGATCGAGGGCAAGATCGCGTGTGTGAGGCACTGCCGCGAGCAGGGCGTGCCGTACCTTGGGATCTGCCTGGGGTTCCAGGTGGCGGTGATCGAGTTCGCGCGGAACGTGCTGGGGCTTGGCAGCGCGTCGAGCACGGAGTTCGACCCGATGTGCCCGGAGCCGGTGATCAGCGAGCTGCCCGAGCAGAAGCAGGTCGAGGGGCTTGGCGGGACGATGCGCCTCGGCGCCCAGGACGTTGTGATCACGCCGGGGACGCTGGCCGAGTTCGTGTACCGCGACCGGGTGACGCGCGAGCGGACGGTTCGCGAGCGATTCCGACACCGGTACGAGGTGGACCCCTCGTACATCGACCGCCTGACGGCGGCGGGGATGATCTTCAGCGGACGCCACCCGAAGCAGCCGATCATGCAGGTGCTTGAGTTGCCGCAGGACGCGCCGGCGAAGTCCGGCGGCGAGAGCGCGGCACCCGACGCGGACGCCGGGCAGGGCGGCGTGGCGACGGGCACCGCGACGCAGCACACGCCGCGGACGTGGCACCCGTACTTCATCGGCGGGCAGTTCCACCCGGAACTGACCAGCCGCCCGCTGCGTCCGCAGCCGATGTTCATGGGGCTGGTGGCGGCGGCGATCGCGCGGCGTGCGGCCCAGGACGAGAACGCCCTGCGGGCCCTGCGGGCCAGCCCGGAGGTCGGGCGTTGGCTGCGTCCGGCGCGGTCGTCGCGACAGGCGGTCTGAGGTCGGCTGCGGGTTGGCTCCGGGGCGGCACGCGGCTAGCGGGCCAGCAGCGCGCCGACCGGCTCGAGCCTCTCGACTCGCTCGCACGCCACCTTCACGGCGATCAGCAGCGGGACGGCCAGGAACACGCCGGCCAGCCCCCACAGCCAGCCCCAGAACACCAGCGCCAGAACGATGATCAGCGGGTTGACGCGCATCCGTTTGCCCAGGATCAGGGGCGTGACGAGCGTGCCCTCGATTGCGGTCAGGGCGTAGTACGCGCCGGCGGTCCAGAGCACCGGGGCCAGCCCGTGGTGCTCGGCCGACGCGACCAGCGCGATCACGACGGTCCCGACGAGCGCGCCCAGGTACGGGATGTAGTTGAGCACCGCGGCCATGATGCCCCACAGGATCGGGTTGGGCATCCCGAGCAGCCACATGGCCACGCCGGTGGCGACGCCCAGGCCGACGTTGATGAGCGAGATGGTGCCGAAGTAGACGGCGATCTCGTGCTGCACGCCGCGGACGATCGCGACGGTCTGCACCTTGTCGCGAAACCGCGGCACGATGTGGACGAGGTTGCGCAGGAGCAGGTCGCCGAACGCGAGCATGAAGTAGGCCAGCGTGAGCGCGAGCACGACGCCGCCGATCAGGCCGCCGCCCGAGACGACGAACAGCCGGGCCAGGCCCGAGGACTCGCGGACGGTGACGGCGAACACGCCGGGCTCGGGGTTGGCATCGCCCGAGACCATCTCGCCGACCTGGTCGGAGAGTTGTTCGACCTGGGCGACGCTCTCGCGGACATCGCGGAACCGCTGCTCCAGCCCGGCGATGATCTCGGGCAGGCGCTGGGCCCAATCCTGGGCGGGACCGGCGGCCGCGACGCCGCCGAGCAGCAGCACGCCGACAAGCCCGATGATCGCCATCAGGGCGCCCACGGGCTCGGGCACGCCGAAGCGTGAGGCGTAGCGGACGGGCGGGGTGAGCACCATCGCCAGGGCGGTGGCCATGGCGATCGGGATGGCGATGCCGCGTGTGAACGTGAGCGCCCACAGCGCCATCAGGCAGAGGATGCACGCGAGCAGGATGACCACGGCCGGGGCGCGATCGGTGGGGTGGCGTCGCTCCGCGTCGGCGCCGGCCGCGTCGGCCGGCGTGTCGGCCACCGTCGCGATCGGCGTCGGCGGAGTCACCGGCTCGGAGTGTCGGGGCATGACCAGGATCTGGGCGGGCACGGCGGACCCTCGCAACTGGGCGAACGCCGGTCCCCCCGCGGGAGACCGGTTCATGCAGGATGATCACGCGTCGCCGTGAAGCCAGCGACAATCCGGGGTGAACCGCGGCTCATTCGGCGGCACGCGGGCTCAGGTGCCCGCGCGACGCCGAGGCCGTGGTCGATCGCGGCTCCGCCGAGTTGCGCTCCGCCGACGCGTGGGAGAGGCCGGCGGCGGGAGCGCGGATTGGGGGGCACTCGGGAATCCGGGCTCAAACCGTCCGCGCGTGTTGGCCTTGGAACCGGCGACGCCGATCTGTATCCTGCCAGAGCCCCTGCCCGGGGGGCTGGGCTCGGACCGACCGGCGGAGGCGTCGGCGCGGGACGGGCCCGATGTTATCGGACAACGAAGCGGCGATCATCGCCGCGGGGAGTGAGTGATGGCAACCGCACGTCGCGCCGGTTCGATCCTTGGCCTGTCCGCCGCCCTGCTTGTGGCGCCGATCGCGTTCGCCCAGCCGGGCGGGGCGGGCCCGCGCGGCAATCGGGGCGGCCCCGCGGGCGCGCCGGCGGCTCCGGCCGCGTCGCTGGACGCCTCGTGGGCCGCGCCGTTCCAGTGGCGATCGATCGGCCCGGCGAACATGAGCGGGCGGATCGTGGACATCGAGGTCTACGAAGCGGACCCGACTATCATCTATGTCGCCAGCGCCTCGGGCGGGATTGTCAAGACCACCAACGGCGGCGTGACGTGGACGCACCAGTTCGATCGGCAGAGTTCGGTCTCGATCGGCGACGTGGACGTCTGCCGGACCGATCCAAACCTCGTCTGGGTCGGCACGGGCGAGCACAATCCGCGCAACAGCGTGAGTTGGGGCGACGGGGTGTACAAGTCGACCGACGGCGGGGAGACGTGGACCCGCATGGGGCTTGAGGACTCGTTCCAGGTCGGCAAGGTGCTGATCCACCCGGACGATCCGGACACGGTGTACGTCGGGGCGCTGGGGCGCCTGTGGGGACCGGGCGGGGAGCGGGGCATCTACCGAACGACCGACGGCGGCGAGAACTGGGAGCGGGTGCTGTTCATCGACGAGCGGACCGGCATCATCGACATGTCGTTCGACCCGGAGGACCCGTCGATCATCCTGGCCGCGGCGTGGGAGCGCCAGCGCGACGAGTTCGACACGAACGACCCGGCCAAGCGCTGGGGGCCGGGCAGCGGGCTGTACCGGTCTGACGACGGCGGCGACACGTGGACGGAAGTGACCGACGGGCTGCCGTCGGTGGACATGGGGCGGATGTCGCTGACGTGGTCGCGGGCGAATCCGGGCACTGTATATGCGCTGATCGACACGGTGCGGATCGGCGAGGGGCTGGCCAACGCGGGGTACATGGGCGTGACCGGGGCGGACGCCGACGCGGGGGCGCGGATCGCCACCGTGGTGGATGAGGGACCGGCGAAGGAGGCCGGCCTGCTGGTGGGCGACATCGTGATCGGGGTCGGCGGCGAGCGCGTGCTGAACTACGACGACCTGCTGGCGGCGACCGCGGTCCGTGAGGCTGGGGCGACGATCACGCTGGAGGTTGCGCGTGGGGGCGAGGTTCTGGAGATCGACCTGACGCTTGGCGAGCACCCGGACCCGGATCGCCTGCCGTTCACGCAGGATCTGGGCGGGCAGCGGGCGGACATCCAGGACCGCCAGGGCCCGGACGGGCACGAGACGGGCGGGCTGTTCCGGTCAGACGACGCGGGGCGGACGTGGCGCCGGATCAACTCGATCAACCCGCGCCCGATGTACTTCAGCAAGGTGTACGTCGATCCGTCGGACGACGACTACATGTGGGTGCTGGGCGTGCCGCTGTGCAAGAGCAACGACAACGGCGCGACCTGGACGCGCGACGGGCACCCGGGCGAGGTCCACGTCGACCACCACTCGCTGTGGATCGACCCGCACGACGGGCGGCACATGCTGCTGGGCAACGACGGCGGGCTGTATTCGACGCACGATCGCGGGCTGACGTGGGACCACCACAACGACTTCGCGATCGGGCAGTTCTACCACATCGGCGTCGACAACCGCCCGTTCTACAACGTCTACGGCGGGCTGCAGGACAACGGCTCGTGGGGCGGGCCGAACCGCACGCGCGGCTCGGAGGGGCCGGTCAACGCCGACTGGTTCCGCATCGGCGGGGGCGACGGGTTCATCTGCTACATCGACGACAACGACCCGGACCAGTTGTACTACTACAGCCAGAACGGCGGGACCGGGCGCGTCAACCTGCGAACGGGCGAACGCCGGGGCATCCGCCCGCGGGCCCCGCGCGGCACTGAGTATCGCTTCAACTGGAAGACGCCGTTCATGCTCTCGCACCACAACTCGTCGATCTACTACTCGGCGGGGAACTACGTGTTCCGGTCGTTCGATCGGGGCAACACGATGCGCCAGATCAGCCCGGAGATCACGCGGACGAGGCGCGGCACGGCGACGGCTTTCGATGAGTCGCCGCGCGACGCGGAACTGCTGATGGTCGGGTCGGACGACGGCGCATTGTGGGTGTCGCGGGATGGCGGCGTGGCGTGGGAGAACATTCTGTATCCGTATGACGCGGAGGCGTATGCGGAGCAGACCGAGACGGAGGAGATCGAGGCCGCGGTTGAGGCTTCGGAGCGCGGCGAGGCGGTGCAGGCCCGCGCGGCGGCCGGCGGGCCGGGTGGCGCGGCTGGAGGCGGCGCGGGCGGTCCGGCGGGCATGCTCGCGCGGCTCGACGCCAACGGCGACGGAAAGATCCAGCGGAGCGAAGCGCCCGAGCGCATGGGCGAGATGTTCGATCGGCTCGACCGGGACGAGAACGGCGAACTCGACGCGGAGGAGATCGCGGCGATGCGCCAGGCGTTCGCCGGTGGTGGTGGCACGCCCGGCGCTGCGCCCGGTGGCGCGGCTCCCAGTCAGCCCGGTGCGCGCGGGCCGCGTGGCCAGCGTCCGCAGGTCGAGGCGGCCACGGGCGGACAGGCCGCCGCGGCTGCCTCGGAGCAACCGCGCGAACGCCGGGCCCGAGCCGGCACGGAGTCGCAGGCCGCGGGCCAGGCCGAGCCCGCTGGCGAGGCGGGTGGGCGATCGGGCGACCCGGTCGAGGGGCGCTGGCGTGGGCAACTGGCCGAGGGGGCGGGTGGCGGCGAGGCGTTTTTCCTGACGTTCACGCTGGGCGAGGGGGGCGCGTTGTCGGCGGCCCTGGAGTCCCAGATGATGGACGCCAGCACCGACTCGGGCACATACAACCCCGAGACCGGCGAGATGTCGTTCTCGCTGCGGGGCGAGCAGGGGCGCGTGCAGATCAACGGCACTGTCGAGGGCGATCGGATCACCGGCACGCTCTCGTTCGGGCAGGGGATGTTCACCGCGGGGTGGACCGCGACGCGGGTGGTCGAGGCGCCGCCGGCATCCGAGGAGGCCGACGGGCCGACGCTGGCGAGCCTGGTGCCTGGGCCGCGCCGCGTGAGTTCGATCGAGTGGTCGCGGTTCGAGACCCAGCGCGTGTACATCACGCTCGACGGGCACTACTACGACGACGACGCGGCGTATGTGTTCGTGTCGGAGGACGCCGGGCGGACGTGGGCATCGCTGCGGGCGAACCTGCCGGAGGGCTCGACGCGCGTGCTGCGTGAGGACATGCAGAACCCGGACCTCTTGTACCTGGGCACCGAGTTCGGGCTGTGGGTCTCGGTGGACCGCGGGCGGTCGTGGACGAGCCTCAACACCAACCTCCCGACGGTGGCGGTGCACGAGATCGCCCAGCACGTTTCGAGCGGCGAGGTCCTGGCCGGGACGCACGGGCGGAGCATCTGGGCGGTGGACGCGACGGCCCTGCGACAGATGACGGGCGAGGCCCGCGGGGCGCGGGCCCATCTGTACGAGCCCAACTCGATCATCCGGTGGCGGTCGACGCCCGAGCGCGGGCGGGGCGCCAGCCGCGGATTCGCGGGCGAGAACCCGGGCTCGAGCGCGGAGTTCTTCTACTCGCTCGCACGGAACGCGACGTACGTGGAACTGACGGTGCTCGACCCGACCGGACGCGTCGTGCGCCGCCTGGACGTGCCGGAGAACGGGCAGCGTGCCGGGCTGCATCGCGTCTCGTGGGACCAGCGCCAGGACCCGCGTGCGTCGGGCAACCAGTTCCAGCGTTTCAACCGGGGGCCGCTGGTGCCGACGGGGTCTTACGTGGTGCAGCTGCGCGTCGACGACACGGTGCTGACGCGCGAACTGCGAATCAACGGCGATCCCGAGCAGGCGGGCGTCGAGTTCTCGTTCGACGAGTTCGAGGCCGAGTTGTACGACGAGCAGGAGCAAGAGGCCGGGGATAAGGACGACCTGGCCGGCGTCCGCTGATCCTCGCCGGTCAGAGATGCCCGACGGGCCCGTGTGCATCCGCATCGCCACGGGCACGCCGGTGCCGCGCGGCGCGGCTGCCGACGCGGTGCTGAAGTTGGAGCGGGTTTGCGTGTGCTTGTCGGAGCACCCGTCCGATGCCGAACCGTTCGGCGTCGTGCGCATTGGCGTGTCGGGGCAGGTCGCGGCGGGCGTTGTCGCCGGGCAGCACGTCCGGCGGTACCGTGTGGGTCGAGCCGTGGCGTTGCCGCTCTCCATTCTCGACCCGCTCCGCGATCGTCTCCACCACGTCCCCCGGGCTGGATTCGAATCGCTTTACAGGCGCGGGTCCACCGGCTCGCTCTCCATCGCCAGGACGGCGAACACGCACTCGTGCACCCGCCGGAGCGGCTCGCGCCGGACGAAGCGCTCGAGCGACTCGATGCCCAGGGCGAACTCGCGCATCGCCAGGGTGCGTTTGGTGCCGAGCCGCCGGGCCCGGAGGCGTTCGAGGTGCTCGGGGCGGGTGTACTCCGGGCCGTAAATGATCCGGAGGTACTCGACGCCGCGGACTTTGATGGCGGGCTGGATGAGCCCGCGCGGCCCGCGCGCTATGAACTCGAGCGGCTTGACGACCATGCCCTCGCCGCCGCCGGCGGTGAGATCGCTCCACCAGTCGGTGGCCTCCTGCTCGCTCGCCTGGCTGGACAGGTCCACGATGCGTAAGGGCGTGGCGACCAGGACGGGGTCGGCCGGGTCCGCCAGGCGAGCCAGCGTGCCCATGTGCCACGCGTGGTCGCGATCGACGTGGACCTTGCCCTCGCTGGCCAGCAGATGGAACGGAGCGAGGCGCAGGTCCTCGACGCCGGCCACGTCCCAGCAGTACCTCCGGTACGCGGCGGTGTATTCCGACACCAGGGCGAGGCGCTCCGACTGGGCTTCGAGCAGATCGGCGGCGTCCGGTACGCGGGCGAGGGTGCGCTGGAGCGCCTCGACGGTCGCGCTCAGGCCGCTCGTCGCCGCGGCCCCGACCGAGGCGTACTGCTCGCGGATCAGGCCCTGGGCCTTGGCCGACCACGGCATGAGTTCGCAGTCGAGGCAGAGCCAATCGGTGGCCAGTTCGTCCCACAGCCCGGCGCGGGTGGCCGCGTCGCGCACGCGCGCGAGCAGGGCCTGCTCGGTCGCCGCGTCCGCGAAGAACGGCCGCCCCGTCCGGGTGTAGATCGTTCCCAGTGGCGCCGCATCGCCGCCCGCCTCGATGCCGAAGCGGGATCGCACCACCTCCGGCTCGCGGCACACGATCGCGACGGCGCGGGAGCCCATGTGTTTCTCTTCGCAGATCACTCGCCCAACGCCGTTCATCCGGAAGTACTCGAACGCCTCGCGCGGGTGCTCCAGCACCGGCCCCTCGCAGCTGGTCTCGCACGGCGACATCGTCGGCGGCAGATAGATCAGCCAGCGCGGGTCGCAGGCGAAGCGGCTCATGACCTCCAGGGCGGCCGCGGCGTTCTCCTGGCGCACCGTGACGGTGCTGACCAGGCGGGTCTCGATGTGGCGCTTGCCCGACACGTCCTCCAGGTCCAGCAGGTCGTCGTGCTGCTGCTGGAGCGAGAGTGGGGCCTTCTGGTGGTCTTCGAGGAACGGGCGGCGCGGCTCGGCGTACGTCGCGCGGGCCCGCACCGAAACGAACTCCCGCTCCGGCCAGCGCAGGGCCGTCAGCGACCCGCCGAACACGCAGCCCGTGTCGATGCAGACGGTGCCGTTGAGCCACTCCGGGTGCGGGACCGGCGTGTGGCCGTACACAACCGCGGGCTTGCCGCGGTACTCGGCGGCCCAGTTGTATCGGACGGGCAGGCCGAACTCGTCGGTCTCGCCGGTGGTCTCGCCGTAGAGCGCGAACTCGCGGACCGCGCCGGAGCCGCGCCCCTGCATCGATTCCTTCATGCCCGCGTGGGCGACGACCAGACGCCCGCCATCGAGCAGGTAGTGGCTGACCATGGCGTCGATGAACGCCGCGACCTCGCGCCGGAACGACTCGGGCTCGCCGGCCAGTTGGGCGAGCGACTCGGCCAGGCCGTGGGTGATCTGCACGTTTTTGCCCCGCAGAGCCCGCAACAGTTTGACGTCGTGGTTGCCGGGCACGCACAGGGCCAGGCCATCACGGCACAACGTCATCGCCAGACGGAGGACCGATGGCGTAGCCGGGCCGCGATCGACGAGGTCGCCGAGGAAGATGAGGCGGCGGGACGGGCGGGGGGGGCCGAACTCGGTCGAGGTGTTGGAATCGGTCGGAGTGTCGGTGTCCGTCGGGGGGTCGCCCTCCGACGCAGATGACGCGCCGATCGGAGCGGCCCCGGGGGGCGCGGCATCGCAGCACCCCTCCGGCTCGCCCTCCCGCTGCGTGATGGTCCAGCCCAGCGACCCGAGCAGGTCGAGCAGTTCCTGGTAGCACCCGTGGACATCGCCGATGATGTCGAACGGGCCGCGCTCGTGCTTGAGGTTGTTCCACAGCGGCTCGCGGACCAGGGCCGCGGCGTCGCACTCGTCGATGGTGCGCAGCGTGTGGACGTTGCGGAACCCCTCACGCTGCAGGCCGCGGAGTTCGCGGCGAATGGCGATCCGCTGGTTGCGCACCACGTGCGGGCCGAACTGGCGATCGGGGCGTTCACGGTTGCGGTCGTGGCAGACGTGCTCGGGCGTGTCAACGACGATGGCGACCGGCAGGAAGTGGAACTCGCGGGCGAGTTTGACCAGGGGCCTGCGGTCCTCGCCGCGGACGTTGGTGGCGTCAATGACCGTGAGCAGGCCGCGGGCCAGGCGCTTCCGGGCGATGTAGTGCAGGACGTCGAACGCGTCGCCGGTGGCCTCCTGGTTGAGTTCGTCGTCGCTGACCCAGGCGCGGCAGGTGTCGGAGGACAGGATCTCGGTGGGCTTGAAGAGGCGGCGCGCGAGGGTGCTCTTGCCGGAGCCGGAGGCGCCGATGAGGACGACGAGGGAGAGTTCGGGGATCTTGATGTTCACTTCAGGAGCCAAAGTGGGGCGCGGGAGTCGAGCGCGTGCTTCGCCGTCAGCCACGCGTGGCACAGACACTGGATGTGCCCGTCGTCGTCGCATCGGGCATCATCGGCGGCGTACGACTCGGCCAGGCGCGAGACGCTTTCCTCCGTGGGTGGCGTGCCGAGATGTTCCAGCAGCCTCTCGAACTCGGCGATCAGCGCCACGAGGTTCCCGACCTGCAAGGCGCCGCTCTCACCCTCCCGTGCGCCGTAGGCCCGAACCATCTCGTCCAACGCGAGACGGAGTTCGGGTGGAACCTCCTGCTTCCGCCGGATGCCAAAGAGCCCAAGCACGCGGGAGACGATCGAACCTCCTCCCGAGGCGACCATCTGGGGCTCCGATGGTGTGGATTCGCTCTTCGGGTCACCCGGCCAGAGAACCTCCCGCCGCACGGCGGCATCCACGTACACGCCGTTCCAGGCATCGACACCGCGGATCTGTTGCGAGCCCTCTTCGCCCAACTCGTCGCCGGCAAACCGGGCGAGATCGCTACACCACGACCAGGCGAGTTCGTTTCGCAGCACAAACAGATCGCCGGGCGATCCGAGCGGAACGTCCGCTCCGAATCGCTCCTGAAGCAAAGCCATGACCTTGGTTCCGTCCTCAGGCCCGTACAGGTCAATCGGATGCCCGGACTGAAAGTTGAATCCCATGCTCCCCCCTTTCACCGCCTAGTTGTGAACAAACACCCCCATCTGCGTCGGCTCCCCGACGCCGCGCCCGTCGGGCGTCACCCCGGCCTCGCCCACGCCCCGGAACTCGCACGAGTACCCGTGCCGCGCGCACAAGCCCGCGGCCCAGCCCCGGAACTGCTCGCGCGTCCACTCGAAGCGGTGGTCCCGGTGGCGCATCGATCCCGCTGACAATGCCTCCCACATCACGTTGTACTCGGCGTTCGGTGTCGTCACGATCACCACGCCCGGGCGCGCGTGCCCGAACACGACACGCTCCATGGCCGCCAGGCGGGCCTCGTCCATGTGCTCGATCACCTCGCACAGCACCGCGGCGTCGAATCCCGCCAGACGCTCGTCGCGGTACATGAGCGAGCCGTGGATCAGTTCGAGGCGGGCACGGACCGTCGGCGGCAGGTGCTCGACGCGGAGGCGATCGGCCGCGATCTCCAGCGCGCGGTGCGACACGTCCATGCCCACGACACGCTCGAAGGCCTTGTGGCGGAGCAGTTCGCGCACCAGCCGCCCCTCGCCGCAGCCAAGGTCCACGACGCGGCGGCAGCCCCTGGCCTGAAGCACGGCCAGCACGACAGCATGTCGCTGCTGGTGCAGGCTGAGTTTCTTCTCGCCGGCCTCTTCGCGCGGGTCGTCGGGCGACTCGGCGTCGATCTGGGCCGGAGCCTCGCCGTCCTGCTCGCGGAGTTGGCGGATGGCCTGCTCGGCCAGCGAGCGCCGGTACTTGAGGTAGCGGGTGGCGATGAGTTCCCGCTCCGGGTGGGCCGCGAGCCAGCCCTCGCCGTGGCGGAGGAGCTTGGCGACCTCGTCGTCGCCGACCCAGTAGTGCTTGTCGTTGTCAAGGACGGGGATCAGCACGTAGAGGTGGCTCAGCAGGTCGCACAGCGTGTGCGTCCCTGCCAGGCGCAGCGAGAACACCCGCGAGTCGCCCCACGCCGGGAAGCGCTCGTCCAGCGGCAGGGCCCGGACCTCGACCTCGTACTTCAGCGGCTCGAACAGGCGGCGCAGCATGGCCTCGCCCCCGTTGCACGGCACCGCGGCCAGGCGTGCCTCCAGCGGGATCGGCGTGCCCACCAGTTCGGGCCGCTCCTTGCAGTTGCCCGCCAGGGCCGTGCCGAAGACCTGCGCGATGGCCACCGCGAGCATCGACGACGCGACGTAAGGCCGGTCGTTGACGTACTGGTCGAGGGTCCGCTCCCGGTTGCCGCGGACCAGGCCGATGGGGTCGATGTCCAGCAGCAGCGCGGCGGCGCAGCGATCCTCGTTCGCCTCGGGGTAGAACACGTGCGCCTTGCCGACCGCGAGCGAGAACGTCTGCACCCGCCCGGGGTGCTTGTGGAGGAGGTAGCCCAGGTCGGTCGCGGGGCGGTGGGTTGTGGCGATCTCGAGTAGCACGGGGCGATGGTACCGCGGTCTCGACCAAAGACGCCGACGACGCCCTCAGCCGGAGACCGGGATGACCCGGTCGCCGGTCTGCCGCCTCGGACTGGGGCGCCGGGCCGCCCCGGTCACCGCCGGGGCACGGGAACGTGCTCGCGGTTTCGGTCGTTCGGAGCGTGACGAGCCTCGGCAGGCACTCGCGGCCCATCGACGCGCCGCCGCTGCGCTGTCGACGCCACGATGCCACGACGCCGGAACCGCCAAGCGGGGATCGTCTGGTGGCTCCCCTCGCCTCGACGAGAGCGGGAATGTGAGGCGGCTTCCGCGGAGCCGCGCGAAGCGTCAGCGACGGATCTGCTCCAGAACTCCCGGGTCGGCGATCTCCTGGTCGCGGGCCAGCAGCAGGGCCTTGGACATCACCTCGGCGGTCTTCGGGTCGGCGTCGGCGAAGGGCAGGAACAGACGCCCACGGTGGGCGGCGTGGACGGCCACGATGACCAGGGCGCGCCCGCCGATCGCGGCTCCCGCGCTGCCGAGGTGGAGGGTGTAGGACGCACGCGTGCCGTCGATGTACACGCGGGGCGGCTCGACGCGGACGTTGGCGAGGTTGAGCAGTCGACAGGTCTCGCGGAGCAGCGCGGCCCGCATCTCGATGGTTGAGGCGCTTGCCTCGGGATCAACGCCGCCCCGGTGCGCGACCGAGACGATCAGGTCGATATCGCGCATGACCTCGCTGAAGAGCCGCGCCGGGATCGTGCCGAGCGGGAGCGGGTCGAACTGGCCCCGCTTCGTGAAGGTCGCGATCTCGATGGTCCAGCCCTCGACCTCGGCAGGCGTGTAATAGTGGCCTTGCATCTCGAGGTGGGCGGTGAGGCCCTCGGCGTGGAAGGTCTTGCGGATGCCCAGTTCCGGATGGATGACCCAGCCGCGCGTCTTGAGCAGGGCCGCGGCCTGGTGGGGCTGGACCTGGTGGCCCGCGTATCGGCGCGTGCTGGTCGCGTCGTCGGGCTCCTGGGCGGTGCGGGGGTAGAGTTCGCGGAACACCTGCTTGAAGGGCTGGACGCGTTCGGCTCCGAAGCACTCGGCCTGCCAGTCGTGCCAATCGTTTCGTACAAGCAGATCCGTTGGATGGGCCAGGCGGAGAACCTCAGAGGACTTGATCGGCTCGACGGTGCCGGCGTGGTCGCGGAGGGTGCGCCCGTCGTCGCCGGCGTAGCCCATGATGCCATCGCCCACGAACACGAGGCGTTGGAGCATGTGCCGGAGCGCCGGGTGGCCGAACAGAGCACGCAGTTCGTCGGCGGTGAACGAGTCGCCGCGGCACATGGCGTCCTCGAGCGCCAGACGCATGCGGGCGACCTGCTTTTTGAGGGCACCGGCGCGGGTGCGGAGTTCCACGAACGCCTCGTGCTTGCGGAGCGCGACCGGCACGGACTTGACGGGCTTGCCCTTCTTGGTGATCGCCAGGTCGGGCAGGCCGTCGTCGTCGATGGACAGGACGGCCTTGGCGTGGTCGTGTTCGACCGTCACCGGGCCGTGGGCCAGATCGCCGATGGCGCGGGTCTCCATGGCCCACTGCAGGCGGAGCGGATCGGGGAAGCCGGCCGAGCGGGCGAGGTTGGCCATGCCGATCTCGACGGCCCGCTTCTCGGAGGCCTGGCGCTGCGAGCCGAACTTGCGGCTCTGGCGGAGGAACTCCTGCAGGAGTTCGTAGCGTGCCAGAACCTCCGCGTCGCGGTCCTTGGCCTTGCGGGGCAGAGGGACCAGGCCGATGGCGCGGACCGAGTCCGGGTGGCGAGTCGCGTCCATGCGCTTGGCGAGTTCCTCGCGCGTGGTCTGCGCGAGCATGGCGGAGGCGAAGAGCTTGGCGCGGGCGTGGGCCGAGCCGTGGGACGCGAACTTGGCGGCCCGGTCGGCCTCTTCCCAGCGCTCCGGGCCGAGCGTGGCGTGCATGCGGTCGAACCACTCGACGTCAACAGCGCCCTCGGCCAGGTCCTCGGCGGGCACGGGGGTTCGCTCGGCGATCTGGGCCCGCCAGGCCTCGAGCAGTTCCTGGTCCAGCGTGTACTCGGGCTGCTTCGTGTGGGCGTGGATCCACCAGCACGCCTCCTGCAGCCCGGGCCAGCCGAGGGCGGCCTCGATGTGCCCGGCCCACTGCGGGGCGAGCACGCCGACCTCGATCAGGCGGCGCGGCTTGGCGCCCGTCCGGGCCATCGCCTGCTTGAACGCCTCGTGCGTGTCGGCCGCATCGGGGAAGGAGCGGGCGATGAGGTGGGTCATGACCTGGGCCCGTGAGGGCGAGCCGCGGTACGAGTGCCACTGTTGGCGGGCCAGGCCGGCCGAGCCGACGGCGCCGAGCGCACGCTCAAGGGTCGAGAGCCCGCCGGTGCAGGCCATGTGGATGGCGGGGAGGGATGCGGGCGTGTCGAGTTCGCCGCGGGCGAGTTCGATCTCGAGGATGCGGTTGCGGACGCGGGCGACGACGCCGAGAAGTTCGGGGTGGTCCTTGAAGACGGCTGGCGGGCGGAGGCTGGTGAGCTGGCGGAGTTCGTGGAACGAGTCGCCACCATGCCAGCGGTCGGCGCTTCGCGTCGATCCGATCATGAGTTCGATCAGATCGGCCTCGGTTGCGACGCCCGCGGCATAGGCACCGACGAACTCCTCGGGTGAGAGCCGCCAGTCGATGGACCGCTTGCTCTCGACGAAGCCCCAACGCTTGAACCAGTAGAGGCGTACGGCGTGATCGGGCTTCCAAAGGTCGGGAGCGATGGCGCGGAGTTCACGGACCCACCCGGTGGCCTCGAGGGCGACCTTCTCGCGTCGCTCGGAAGCCATGCCGTAACCGCGGCTCTGGGGGCCGTGCTTGGCGAGGATCGACTCCATGCGGTCGAGGATCAGGTCGAACATCGCGGGCGGGCGATCGAGTCGCACGAGCCAGGCGAGCATGCGCTTGGCCGCCTCGCGGACGGGCCAGTCGCGGTAGCCGGTGAAGGCCTCGAGTTTGGGGCGGAGGTCGTGGGTGCCGGGGTGGAACTCGGCGTAGGCGCGGACGAGCGTGAGGCCGTCGGTGTCTCGCGCGTCCCTGGGCAGGGCGGCGAGCCATTCGCGCCAGTGGTCGATCATGGGCACGCGGGCTGCGTCGTCCTCGGGCGTGCGGGACAGGTCGATGTCGGGGATGGGCTTGCGTTCCGGGCCGACGAGCACGTGCTCGTGCGTGGCCCACTCGCCGTCGCCAACGTCGAGTTCGATGTGGCTGGCGAACTCGTTGACGAAGGCCCGCCAGAACTTCTTGGTGGCGCTGGTGATGATGTGGACGTTGCGCTCCTTCGGGGTGGGCGGCGCCGGGCGGGAGTCGCCGGCGAGCAGGCCGAGGGCGTCGTCGAGGGTCACCTGGGCGGCGGGCAAGGCTGCCGCGACGTTGGTCTTCTTGTTCCGGCCTGCCTTCTTCGGTTTGGCGTCGGCGGTGAACGGCTCCGCACCAGCGTCCGGCGCGTTGGCGTCGAGTGCGGGGCAGTCGGCGGCGCTCGCGCGCCCGGCGGCAACGAGCGTCCGAAGGATCTCAAGGCCGGCCTCGCGCCGCGGCAGGCTCTTGTCCTCGGCGAGCCTGGTTCCGACGGCGCGGGCGTCGTCGTCGGGCAACTTGAGCAGACGCTCGATGCACGACTTGCGGAGGTCGCCGGCCTTGCGGGAGAGCAGGTCGAACAGCCGCTCGGTCTCGTCTGGTTCGACCTTGAGACGGCTCATCGCACCGAACGCGGCCGCGCGGACGTCGGCACTGGCATCGCCCATGGCCTGCAGCACCAGGCCGCGGGACTCGGGGGTGACTTTGGCGCGGGAGGGGCGGCGCTCGCCCCAGGCGGAGTAGCGAGACTGGCCGGTGGCGTGGCAGACCACACCGGCACGCCCGTACGGGCTCATCTTCGAGAAGTACGGGAACGCGCGGGCGACGTTCTCGCCGGTCACGGCGCCGAGCGCATCGGCGATGGCCTGCGGGTCGAGTTTGCGCACGGCCCAGGGCCAGACGATCGACTCGAGCGTCGCCTTCGAGGGCACGCGCGCGAGCAGCCGCTCAAAGGCCGCGAAGCGGTCGAACTGCTCAAAGCCCGCGGGCAGCGGGACGGCGTGGTACCCGGGACCGACCATCTCGAACGCGGCGGCGGCGACACGCAGGTCCGGGTCATCGAGGAGGCGCGAGGCTCCGCGGAACTGGGCGCCGTCGATGCCGGCCTGGGCGAACATGTGCAGGGCGATGTAACGACGCTCCGGGTCGTCGTGGGCCAGCAGCGGCGCGGCCAGGTCAAGGGCCGACACGACGTCCTCGGTCGCTTCCGCCCACAGCGCGAGGAACTGCACGTCGGGCTTGGTGTCGGACGTTGGGGCGACGGCGGCACGCCGGGCGTCGGGGTCGTCCAGGAACGCGATCGCATGATCGAGAGTCTCGCGGAGCACGCCCTGGCTCGCCGAGTCCCACTGGAAACCGAACCAGACGTCGATGGCGCGGGCGGCGGCGGAAAGCGGAGCAAGTCGTGGTCGCGCATCAGCCCGGAGCATGCGCCGGAAGGCGTCGGGGTGGGCGTCGTCGATGCTCTCCAGGATGGTCTGACGGAGGCCCTCCTGGCGCTGCGCGCCGAGCAGCATGCCCTCGAGGAACTCCCAAGCCTCGCGACGGCGGCACCCGAGCAGCGCTCGGACGACCGAACGGCTCATGGGGGCGACTTCGTGCTCGCCTCGCGCGCGGGCCATGAGCGCTTCGAGCGTCCGATCGCCCGCGGGGCCGCCGAGGTCGATCTGGCAGGCGAGCAGCCACGGCGTGTCATCCGTGTAGGGCGTGATCTGGTCGGCCCAGGCGGCCAGCCACGGACCGGTCGGCTCATACTGCGCGAGCGCCCACCCCGCGATGTTGAACCAGTGCCCGCGCCGCTCCGTCTGGAGATCCGCGTCCCGGGGCGCGCGGAACGGACGGTGCGTGTAGCCACCGTTCATGTACGTTCGCTCGGGCATCCGGTCCCAAGCCATCAGCGCGGCCGGCGCGAGTTCGCCGAACACGCGGGCGAACACGATCTCGCGCCGCTCGGCACCGATCTCTTCGAGCAACTTCCCTGTCTTCCGGGCTCGGGCCCGCGTTTCACCCGGCGCGTTGCCGAAACGCCGGTTCTTGCCCGCACCCTCGGGCTCCAGCAGTTTCCTGACGTGCTCGCCGACCTCCGGGATCGTCTTGAGCAGGTCCGCCATCCGAGCGTATAGGCCCTTGGGTTTGCGATACTCCGCCAAACGCGACTCGATCTGATCAAACGACAGCATGCGGCGATCTCCTGGCCCGAGGACGGGCGTGGGCGACATGCTAACAAAGCCCGTGATGTTGTGAAAGGGCGATGCCGGGACGGCTCGGACGCGGCCCCGTCCCGGGCCAGTCAGAACCCGCCGGCCAGAAGCGTCAGCCGCAAGAACGTCACGGTGCTGCCTGGACCGACGGCGATCCGCTCGTCGAGACGCCGAATCTCCCGGGCGTCCACGACCACCAGGTACAGGCCGTCTTCGAACGCCTGCAGGGCGGCCTCGATCGCCGCGGCCTCGTCCACCTCCGCCGGCGTCTCGGTCGCGCCGGGCGCGACCTTGCCCTTGGCCGCGCCCTTGGCGATGTCGTCGCGCGAGAACACGCGGTCCACGCGCCGGGCCTCGGCCCGCGTCCGGAATGCGGCGACCTCGGCCCGGACCACCCCCTCGATCAGGCGCCGCAGGGTCATGCCGTCGCCGCCCTCGCCGACCTCCGGCGGGATGGGGATCGACCAATCGGCGAAGAGCGGGCGCTTGCTCCCGAGCGAGCGACCCTGGATTGTGAGCATGCTGGCACCTCGCCTGCGGTCCGCCCGCGGGCGGGCGGTCCGCGTGCGGCCGGCAGTCTACGCCCGCGAGGCAGAGTCGTTCGCTCTGGCCATGGCCGTGCCCGCCGTGGGAGCGGCCCCGAGATACATCTTGCCCCCCGGCCGAGTACGTCGTGCGGCAGTTCGGCCTCGTGGTACCGTGGGACGCCGAGGATGCGTTCGCATGGGTGCTCACCGAATGCGGGTCGAAAGAGGGCGAGAGTCCGCCCCCCAACCGCTCTCGGTCACCGCATCGCGCGGACCAGCGTGGAGAGCACGTCGAGCGGGTCGGCCTTGCACGCTTGTCACCACCGGACCAGCTCGACCGGGTCGATGCGGCGCTCGCCCGACCCCGACTGCCAGGCTCCCAGCGGACGGCGCTCGGGTGTCGGAGGGCAGACAGCGTGAGGGGAACCCGGCGGCGCGACCATCGGACGCCTTCAGGGGAAACCGGGCATTGCACACGGACCTCGTCGGGCAGCGCAAGACGCAACGACAGGACGGTGCGCCCACCAGGCGTCTGAGAGGCTCGGCTCTGCGGCGCGACCCCAAGTACGCAGCGTCTCGGGCCGCCGGTCTTGCCCGGCTCGCTCAGCCGCTGGTTGCCTGCAGGGCCGCCTCGTACTCGGCCAGGCGGTCGTGCATCTCTTGGTCCGCGTCGGGGGTGGGCATGAGGGCGATGGCGCGGCGTTGGGTTGCGATGGCCGCGGCGGTGTCGCCGGTGGCGTGCTGGGCCAGGGCGAGGGTGTCGAGACACGCCCAGAGGTTTGCGCCGTCCGCGGCTTCCTCCATGGCGCACGCGCGCTCCGCGTAGGCCAGGGCCCGCCGCGGGTCGCGGAGCTGCTCGATATCGTGCGTGAGCAGCGTCCACGCCGCGGCGTTGAGCGTGCTTGCGTCGGCTTCGGGCGACTCGGCCCGGGCCAGCTGCAGGTTGAGCAGCTCACTCCACAGCGGCAGCGCCTCGTCGTGCCGATCGAGATGGTCGTACGCGGTTGCAAGCCCACGCATCGCAATCGCGGTATACGGGTGCTGCATCCCGAGCACGCGCCGCTTGATGGGCAGGCTCTGCTCGAACATCCCCGCGGCGTCCTCGTACCGCCCCATCGAGTTGTAGAGATTGCCCAGGTTCGTGATGCTTCCCAGCGTGCTCACGTGCTCTTCGCCCAGCACGCGACGGTGGAGCTCCAACACCCGCGCGTGAAGCGGCTCGGCCTCGGCGTACCGGCGCTGGTCCCTGTACAGGAGCGCCAGGTTGCCCATGGACACCAGCGTGTGCGGGTGCTCCTGGCCCAGCACGCGGCGCTGGAACTCCAGTGCCTGCGCGAGCAGCGGCTCGGCCTCGGCGTACCGGCCCTGGACGCGGTACAGAAGCGCCAGGTAGTTCATGGACGCCAGCGTGTCCGGGTGCTCCTCGCCCAGCACGCGACGCGTGATCTCGAGCGTCTCGAGCGCCAATGGCTCGGCGTCGGCATACCGGCCCTGCCGCCCGTAGAGGAGCGCCAGGTTGTGCACGGACATCAGCGTGTTCGGGTGCTTCTCGCCCAGCACGCGACGCATGGCTTCCAGCGTCTGCTGAAAGAGCGGCTGGGCCTCGGCGTACCGGCCCTGATCCAAGTAGAGGGTCGCCAGGTTGTTCATCGACGCCAGCGTCTCAGGGTGCTCCTGGCCGAGCACGCGACGCTTGATCTCGAGCGTCTCGAGCGCCAATGGCTCGGCCTCGGCGTACCGGCCCTGGGCCTTGTACAGGTTGACTAGGTTGTTCATGGACGCCAGCGTGTCCGGGTGCTCCCCGCCCAGCACGCGACGCTGGACCTCCAACGTCTGCGAGTGCATCGCCTCGGCGTCGGCGAAGCGGCCCTGATCCAAGTAGAGGGTCGCCACGTTGGGCATGGTCGCCAGCGTGTCCGGGTGCTCCTCGCCCAATATCCTGCGGCGGATCTCAGCGGCGACCGGAATGTGCTCCTCCGCCTCCGGGTAGAGTCCGAGAGAGAGGTACACGTTCCCCACAACGTGGTGCAGTTCCGCGGCGATCAGTTCATCGGCGATCTCGCCGGCAGCGAGCCGCTCGGCCGCGTCGTCGAGGATGCCGCGGAGCAGCGTGATGTCGGCACCCTGGGCTTCCTCCGGGCTCACGCTCTGGAGCATCTCCGTGATGAGCCGCTTGATCTCCGTCGCCCGCGCCAGTTCGCGCTCGGCCCGCTCGGCCTCCTCGACCGCCTTCTGCTCGTTGGCCTCCGCGGTCGTCCGGGCCTCGCGCTCGCTGTCGAGCGCCTCGCGGAGGTCCGTGCGGGCCTCGTTCATCGCGTCCCGGGCCTGCGTGGCCAGCACGCCGAAGGCCACGCTGATTCCCGAGGCGAGCACCAGGATGGCCGCGACCACCGAGGCCCCGACCACCTGCCCGCGGTTGCGTCTGACGAACTTCCGCAGTTTGTACCCGGCCGACGGCGGGCCGGCGTCCACCGGCTCGTCGGCCAAATGGCGCGCGATGTCGGCCGCGAGCCCGTTGGCGGTCTCGTAGCGGCGCTGGCGGTCTTTCTCCAGGCACTTCATCACGATCCAGTCCAGGTCGCCACGCAGGATCAGACCGAGTTTCTTGGCGTCCGTGTGCCGCTGCTGGGCGGTGCGGGTGGCGGAGTCGCCCAGCGACGACAGCCGCGTGCTGGGCTTGTGCGGCTCGACCTCGCGGATGATCCGCATCATCTCCGCGAAGCCCTTGGACATCAGTTCCTCGGTCGCGAACGGCGTCGTGCCGGTCAGCAGCTCGTACAGCAGCACGCCCAGGCTGTAGATGTCGGAGCGGGTGTCGATGTCCAGGCCCGACATCTCGGCCTGCTCCGGGCTCATGTACGCCGGCGTGCCGATGATCTGGCGATGCTCGGTGAAGAGCGTCTTGTCGGTCAGCTCGCGGTTGGTGGCCTTGGCGATGCCGAAGTCGATGACCTTGGGCACGGGCACGCCGTCGTGCAGGGTGATCAGCACGTTGGAGGGCTTGATGTCGCGGTGGATGATGCCCTTCTGGTGGGCGTGCTGGATGGCGTGGCAGACCCTGGTGAACAGCTCGAGCCTGGCCCCGGTGTCGAGTTTCTCGGTGTCGCAGTAGCCCACGATGGGCACGCCCTTGATGTACTCCATCACGAAGTAGGGCCGCCCGGCCTCGGTGGCCCCGGCGTCGAGCACGCGGGCGATGTTGGGATGGTCCATGAGCGCCAGGGCCTGGCGCTCGGCCTCGAACCGGGCGATGACCTGCCGGGTGTCCATGCCCAGCTTGATGACCTTGACGGCCACGCGCCGCTTGACCGGCTCGCGCTGCTCGGCCATCCACACGCTGCCGAACCCGCCCTCGCCGAGCAGTTCCAGCAGTTTGTACCGCCCGATCATCTGGCCGGGCCGCTCGTGGGAGGGGGCGACGATGGTCGCGTCGGCGGCGGGCCCGTCCCCCGTCGGCCTGGACAGGAAGTCCCCGGCCTCGGCCGCCGCGACCATCGCGAGCACGCGGTCCTTGAGCGGCGCATCCGCCCCGCACTCGCGGTCCAGCAGACGCTCCCGGTCGGAGGACGGGGCCTCGATCGCCAGATCGAACAGGCGGCGGATCTCGGCGTGGGGATGCTCGCTCATCATCTGCTCCTAGTCCCGCCCGGACTCGATCGCGTCCCTGAGCCACCCGCGCGCGAACGCCCAGGTCCGCTTGACGGTCGGTGCGGAGACGCCGAGCGCCCCGGCCGTCTGCTCCACGGTCAGGCCCGCAAAGTAGCGGAGCCGAACGACGCTGGCCGCCTCCGGGTCGACGCCCTCCAAGCGGGCGATCGCGTCGTGCAGGATCAGGAATCCGGCGGATTCCGCCTCGGAGGACAGGTCGGGCAAGGCCTCCAGCCCCACCGCCGCCCGCCGGGCGTCGGGCCCGCCTCGCGACGCGGCCGCCCTCGCCCGCGCGTGGTCCACCAGGATCCGGCCCATGGCCTGGGCGGCGGCCTGGTAGAAGTGGCCACGCCCCGCCCACGGGACCTCGCGCGGCCCGGCCAGGCGCAGGAACGCCTCGTGGACCATGGCCGTGGCCGAGAGCGTGTGCCCGTTCCGCTCCGAGGCGAGGCGGATCTGGGCGGCCCTGCGCAGCTGGTCGTACACCAGCGGGAGCAGCGCGTCGGCCGCGGCGCGATCGCCCTGCCCGGCGGCGATCATCAGAAGCGTCGCGTTGTCGCTGGAGCCGGCGGGCATGCGCCGAGTTTACTCCAGTCCTCGAAACATCGATCGGCCCGCTCCTTGGCCGCCGTCACGGTTCGATGTGTCACCCGCGTGCTTCCCGCTCCGCTTCTCCCCCAGGCTTTGGGCACTGCCCGTTCGACCCTGACGGCCCCGGCGCCGACCGGCGCCGAAGTGATCGGCCAAGCTTGGCGACCGCAAGGCTCTCTGATCACCCGGCCCGGCCGGCTCTGTGAGGAACCGCGATGCAGTTGCGGATAGGCAGCGACAACGTCAGGCTGGCAGCGTGGCCCCCGAGAGCGGGCGACGACCCGTGGCTGCGGGAGGGCGGCACCCTCGAGGCCGAACTCCGCCGGATCGTCCAGCAGGACGGCGGCGCCGCCCAGCTCGCCGAACTCCTGGCCAGCGCGGGCGAGCCTGGGTCGGGAGGCGCCAATGGCCGGGGCGACGTCGTCGCCCGCGTGATGCGGGCCCTGCGCGAGGGCCGCATGGTCATTGCGCCGGCGCACTGGCGGGTCCGCCAGAGGGCGCCGTTGAGCATCGCCGACCGACCGGCGGTGATCGAGGCCCCGGCCCCGTCGCGCCGCGTGGCCCCGTCCAAGACGTGGATCGGGATCCGGGTTGTCGACGAGAGAACAGGTGACCCGGTGTCGTCGGTTCGCCTCCGCGTGTCGCTGCCCGACGGCACCGAGGACTACTACACGACCAACGCGTCCGGCACCGTCCGCATCGACGAGATCCCGCCCGGGACCTGCGACGCGGCCTGCGACCTGACCGGCGCCACGCTCGACGACACCTACGAGTTCAGGGGCGAGGGCGAGCCAACGCCGGCCGAGGGCGCATGGCCCAGCGCCCGCATCGGCACGTCGAGCCTGAAGCGCATCGCGCTGGTGGACCGGCACAAGGTGAAGGACGGCGACTCGATCCTCTCGATCGCAAAGGGGGCGGGGCTGGACTGGAAGGCCCTGGCGAAGTTCAACTGGGGCACGGACGTGCCGGACGAGATCAACAAGCGCCTCGTGGATGACGTGGGCGTGACCAAGCGATCGAAGGACGGCAAGAACTGGTCGTTCACATCGCTGGACCACCCCGGCGTCGTGTACGTTCCGAAGAAGTGGGAGCAGTTCGGCCTGACGACGGGCAAGGAGCATGTGTTCCGTGTGCGACTGGTCGCGCCGCTGTACCTGCGCCTTCGGACCCAGGAGAGCGAGCATCGCGTGCCGGAGGCGAGGTACAAGGTTACCTGGGCGAACCAGCAGGAGCACGAGGGCAAGGTCGGCCGGTCCGGCATCGACCTGGTCGAGGATCCGCCGCCGGGAGAGTTCCAGATCGAGTGGCAGGAGCAGCCGCAGGTGCTGGCCGGGTCGCTCGCGGCCCACGCCCGCCACGCGATGGACACGGGCGAGCAGCGGACGCTGCTCGAAGTGCTCAAGTACGACGCGGAGACGACGCAGTTGATGATCGCCGCGTACGACTCCCACTTCAACGACTACTCGGGCCGCGGCCTGATTGAGGACATGTACGCCAAGTTCCCGGACGAGGAGGAGCGTCACATGCTCGAGTTCGCGCTCCTGAGAATGGGTGTCGGTGTCAAGAGCGGAATGACGCTTGTCTCTACGTCGGACACGCCGCACCCCGACGACGTGGATGAGGAGTTCGGAAAGGTCGGGGCGGTGGAGGGCGGGATCGCGTCGGTGGACATTCCGCCGGCCGATGAGGGCGAGGGCGCGGAAGTGGGGACGGAGCCGGAAGCAGAGGCGACGCACGACGAGACGGAGGGGGCGCCCGAGACACCCGAATCGGCACCCGCGGAAGCCCAGACCGCCTCCGAGGAAACGCCCGCGTGAGGGCCGGACCACGACGAGCCAGAGCCAACTGACCGACCTGCGGGAGCGTCCCGCGGAGCGCAGAGCCGATGAGCACGCCAACACCAGCCCAGCCCTACAGGATCTTGGCCTCGCCCGGTGTTCGCACGATCACGGTCGGCAGCCGTGTCCGCTACACGCTCGTCGGCGGTCCGGGCGGAACCGGCCAGAAGGCCGCGTACGACGAGATCTTCTGGTTCTGGCAGGCCGAGCGGGACTTTGATGACCGCCTCGTGTTGAACGCGCACAAGTCGCGAAGCACCCAGACGTTCGGGAACCACAACACCCTCGACATCGACTATCTGAAGCCTTATGCCGACACCGACCTGGTGGTCTGGGCCGCGGTGCGCAACGGCACACAGGTCACGGCGGTCGAGCCGGTCCGCCAGCGGGTGGACGAGATCGAGGTCGCGCTCGACCGCGAGGTCGACGCGGCCAGGGATGCCCTTCCAAACCCCTGGCTAATCCGGGCCGCGGCCCTGAAGTACGCGAAGGTCCTGCGCCTCGTGGCGCAGTTTGCCCCGCCCCCATCCGTCGAGGCGTTCGAGGAGCACCACCGGAGGCTGAGGCGTCTGGACATGCTCGGCGTGAAGCTGGCCGAGCTGTTCGAGGGCCACTTCTACCTTCGGATCCACAAGCTCAACGCGGTGTACATCGAGAAGCAGTCGCAGGAGACCAAGCGCCTCCGCGTCGCGCTCGTCAAGACCGGCGAGAAGGGCGGCGACTCCACCTGGGCGCTGATCGACTGGACCGACCCGAACGACGAGCGTCTGCACGGCAAGTACGCGGCGTCCGGCCCGAGCGACGCCGTCGCGATCGAGCGCGCCATCGATGCGTGGAACAAGAAGAGCAAGTATCCGCCCGGCCACATCCGCTACGTCATCCCCCAGGAGATCAGCCGCGGCATCGAGAAGCCCCGGGACGGGTTCGAGGTCGGCGAGCGGGGATTCTGGGGCACGGTCGCGGACTTCCTCGGGGCCATCGCCACCGCCGCGGCGGTCGTGGCCGCTGTTGTCACGGTCATGATCCCGGTGCCCGGCTCGCAACTGGTCTCCGCCGCCCTCTGGACATCGGTGTTTGCTTCCTCCGCCGCCGCCGTCATCAACATCACGACGCAGGATCGAGGGTGGAAGGAGGACGCCCTCGACGGCCTGACGATCGTGGGCAATCTCTTCACCGCCGTTGGCGCCGGCGCCCGCCTCTGGTCCCGAGGCGGGACCATCAGCGTCCGCGAGAAGGGCGGCAAGGTCGTGCGCTACGCGCTGATCGGCCAGATCACCGCGGACTCGATCAACGCCGTCGTGACCAGCTATGAGATCATCGTGGACTTCGACAAGATCATGTCGGACCCGAACCTGAGCCCCAGCGAGCGCGTGCAGCGGCTCCTGCAGATCCTCGGGCGCGGCACGATGCAGGCCGTGTCCATCCGAGGAACCAAGGAGGATCTCAAGAACCTGACGCTCCCCGACGGCTCGGGCATCAAGGGGTTCGACCGCCTCCAGTCGCTCAAGGATCCAAAGGCCGACGTCGACCTCACCGCACAGCCGAAGGCCGCCGGCAGCACCCAGAAGCCCGGCGGCAACACCACGCACGTGCAGGTCGATCACCGCAAGCCGACGCGCGGCGGGCACGGCTCGAACCCCCCGCCGAGGCCGAAGACCAAGCGCGCGTGGCCCAAGCCGGGCGTGGCGAATTCGCGCGGCATGCGCGGGATCGACAACGTCATCCTCGGTCAGGTCGCCGAGAAGCGCAAGCTGTTCATCGTCGTCCGCGACGGCAATCCAGACGGCATCAAGTACATGGGGCGCAAGGGTGACTTCGACAAGTACGGCAGTCCGATCACATATGAGGGCAAGCCGGAATCGATGAAGGCCAAGACCGCCAAGGAGGGGCCGTACAAGGGCCTGGTCTGCTTCGATCCCAGCCACGCCCGCACGCATGAGACGCTCGCGAGGATGGCGGGCATGCCCGAGATCTCGGTCGATCAGCTCCTGGGCGGGCGCTCCGTCAAGCATCTGATGGAAGACACGGCGTCCGAGTTCTACAGGCGATACCACACGTTCCGGAACGAAAAGATCGACGCCGCGGGATATCGAGTGATCGACGACGACAACTTCATCGTCGTCCATGCCGATACGGGTGTGCGCTACCACGGCGACTACGACCTGCACGGCGTGCACCACGCCGACGGGAAGCACATGGACGACGTGACCGCCGTGGCAAACGAACTCAACCAGAAGATGCAGGCCAAGATGATCCAGCACGGCGCCCACTCCGGCTGGCCCGACCGCAACAATCCCAAGATCGCCGGCGAGAACGCCGGGCCGATGCCGCCGGTCACCATCTACACGCCCACGGGAGATGTCGTGAGCATCGCGGGCGGAACGATGGCGGACATGCGCAAGCGCATGAAGCAGTTCTACCAGGAGAACAACATGACCTGGCGGTACGAGGAGTGGGAGGCCCTGCCCGGCAACAAGATTGACACGGATGAATGAAGCGGGCCCGCACGACCCGGTGTTCGACTCCCCAAGACCACGCCGACCAGGCTCCGTGGATTCCCAACGAACGCACACGCAACCAGATTTGATCCGAGGCACGACCATGCTCAACGAGCCGCTCACCAAGTCGGAACGCGACCAGATCCTGGCCCGATGGACCACGGCCATGAACCGCTACCGCGACTGCGTCGAGCGTGAGGACGTCACGGGCGCGAACCGCGCCTCGGACGAGGCTGACACCGCCCTCGCGCAGTATTTCGATCGCCTCCCCGTTGTCGCAATGTCCACCTGCCCGTTCACCGGCAAGCCGCTGATGCGCTCCTTTGATCCCTTCGGCCTCGACGGCCCATGGTGGCAGCCCGGCGCCCAGCGCTTCGCCCCGACGCCGTCTTTCACGTTCTGCGTCCTCCGCGGCGCGGTCCACCTGCAAGGCAAGAGGGTCATTGGCCCGGCGCTCGAGGCCGCCATCGGCCCCGAAGTCCCCTACGTCATCCCGCGCCTGCTGGCGCTCTCGAACATGACCGCCGTCATCGGCGAACTCTCTATGTCTCCCGGCTACAAGGTCTACACCATCGCCTACTTCGCCGATCCCAAGCCGCCGGCCAAGGACCTCACCGCCGACTGGCCCGACACCTCCTACACCTACAAGACCCTCTTCGGCGAGGGCGGCACCGTCATCCCCGTCGATGTCTGGGACTTCGACCTCAAGCCATGGATCGCCAAGGGCAAGCTCCGCTGGTGCGTCCCCGGCTCCGGCAACGAGACGGTCGCCCCGCCCGCCCCGCGCTCCATCACCGGCGCCCAAGACTGCCCCTACCTCGACCTCAAGGGGCGACGCGAGTACCTCGCCGTCCGCGGCGACCAGGTCTGGAACCGCGGCCTGCCCAACGGCGATCCCATCACCGCCGCGGACTTGCTCGACTGAAGAGTTTCGCGAGTGGGTGATCGCGTGACTGGCGATGCGCTGATCGCCGTGCGACGGCGCGACATCGACAGGCTGGCCGCGGCAATCCGGCGGGACCACACCGCGGGCGATGTCGCGCCGCCCGAGCCGTGGCATGCCCCGCCCGCCGTGAAGGACACCGAATCTGTGCTCTCGCTCAACCGCAACTGCCAGCACGCTGTCGCGCAGCGAGTGGCGGCGTTCCAGTGCCGCCCTCCGGAGGTCCCATGTGCGGGGGCCTGTTCGTGGCCATGGCGTCCGCGGAACACGCTCGGCTCGCGCGTGATTCGGATCGTGAGCGAGCCTCTATGTGTCGTGCGTGATGGTGGGGCTTGCACAGACGGATCGGAGCCGCTCGGGCGTGAGGTCCTGCCAGGCCGCAGCCCCGGCGGGCACCGATCACGGAGCCCACAAACGCCCGCGCCGTATGGTGTCCTGACGATGGACACGTACAACCCCGAGAGCCTGCTGGACCAGCGGGACGCGCTCGCCTCGCTGCCAACGCTTCGAGAGTCCGGAGCCGGACTCGTTTCAGTGAGTGTCGCAGTAAACGAAGGCTCCGAGGGGCAATCCGAGGCCACTCGGGGAAACTCGGACGCGCAGTCGGAGTCGCCCGAAGCCACCGCTTCGGCCTCCGCAAGTCGAGATTCCGCAAGGAGTAGGCCACGTGGGGCACGTCGTGGCACTCAGAGGCACAGAAAGCGGGCGATGGGATTCGAACCCACGACGTACAGCTTGGAAGTCAGGGAGAAGAGCCAGCTCAAAGGCCTGTGTGGCACGAAGATATGGCCGTTTTTCGCGGGATTCAAGCCTGTTCCGGCGTCGCGTTTTTCTCGATGATTCCCATCGGTGCGCATCGAATGGTGGTAGAGAAATGGTAGAAACGGTCCTGCCCCGGCGGGTTTGGCTCAGGTCGGGTTCCGAGCGGCGGCTCGCTCCCGTGCTTCCTGCTCGCGCACGCCCGGGTGCGTGAGTTCCGGTAGCTCGGCGAGGGACACGCGCTCGGGGTCAAGCTCGTCCGCGACCCGGTGGCCCCACCGCATCCACCGCTCGAGGAGGTTGCCAGCTTCCGGTTCCAACGTCTCGGACGCGAGGCGGCTCTGGGTCGCCTCCAGCAGCCGCCTGATCAGCTGGGCCGCGTGCCAGTCGTCGGCCACGCGCACGAGGCGATCGCGGCACGCCTGTTCCTGTCGCCGCTGCTCGTCTTCGACCCGCCGGCGCTCGGCCTCCTCCGCGGCCCGGCGCTGCCGCTCCCGCTCCAACTGCGCGGCGAGCTTGCGCTCGTGCGCCCGGCGCAGCTCCTGGTCGGCGTGGCGTATCACGGCCGTGGCCACATCCCCGATCCGGTCCTCGACGGGTCCGGCCTTCGGCCCGTCCTTGAACTTCGCGAACTCGAGCGACGACCCCTCGGGGAACGCGTCGATGGAGAGTTCACCGGTGTGCTCGTCGTCGTGCTTCGGGGCGTAGCTGTAGCCGTTGCGCGCTTTGGAGCGCTGCTCCTCCTCGGTCAGGACGTGCGCCGTCCGTCTGGTTCGCTCGCGGACGCGAAGGAGGAATCGGAATCCCATGGGCTCGGAAAGGACCGTCCGGTCCCGCCGGTCCGTTGATGGCCGCTCCACACAGCCGATTGCGGCGAGCGTGCCCACCAGCGCCTCGACCACCAGGAGCGCACGCTGCCGAAGGGCCTTCGACGTCGCGACCGACACGTGCGGCTGCTCGTACCGGGGCTCACTGATCAGGACGCCGGAGCGATCGCGACGCGGCTTCCGCTCGGCCGCGGCGAGCTACTCATCGAAGAAGGAGAACGCCTCCTGGCTCGGCGCGATCTCCGGCGGCGTGCCGACGAGCACGACGATCTCGCCGACGCCCTTCGGAGCCGCGGGAAGGCTGGGACGCTCGACGGGCTTGCCGTGCGCGAGCTTCGCCCAGTGGCCGCGGGGAGGCGTCGGGACGTTGTGCTTCCGGCAGACTTTGGCGAGCCCAACGTCCGACAGGCCGTTGCCGGCGGCCAACGTCTGCATCGGCGTCGACCAGACCTGCTCCATCGTGGATCACGACCTGATGGCGGTGCTTCGCGCCGGTGCGTACGACCGCGCGATCGAGGACGCTCTGCTCGACGCCACATGGGTCGAACCGGCCGGGCACGCCATCGCCGCCCCACCGTTTGTCCAGCCGGATTGAACGATGTCCGCCATCGGCGGGTGGGCTGCCCGTCGCCACGTCCTGCGACCGTGCCTCAGCCGCCGCTGCCCGCTCCCTCGCTCGAACTCACACCCTGCACGGGCTGGCGCGGGAGCGACTCAGTGCTCGGGGCCTCCGGCGCCCGCAGGCGCAGCGCCATCGCCTGGGCCCGGCGGCTGTAGTCGATGGACTCGCCCAGGATCCTGGCGGCCTCCTGCGGGGCGTGGAAGCCGCGCGAGTTCTCGCTGCTGATGTAGTCCAGACGCCACATGGCCCGGCGCTGCAGCACGTACACCTCGGCGAGCTGCTCGTCGGTCGCCCCGGCGGCCTTGGCCTCGAGGATCGCGTCGAGCATCTCGGTCATGGCCCCAGCGGCCCGCTCCATCAGGTCTCGGGTGCGACCCTGGATCGTCGCCACGCTCTCGCGGAGCTGGGCCTCGTTGACGGTGTGGCACTGCTGGCAGGAGTTGTTGACCGTCTCCAGCGGGCTCTGCACGTCGTGGCTGCTGACCTTCATCGCCCCGACACGCTGGTAGGGCATGTGGCAGTCGGCGCACGAGACCCCGTTCCGGGCGTGGATGCCCTGGCTCCACAGCTCGAACTCGGGGTGCTGGACCTTGAAGAGCGGCGCGCCCGTCTCGCCGTGGCGGTAGTCGAAGAACGCCGAGCCGTCTTCGAACCGCATGTCCTCCCAGACCTGCTCGAGCTGCTCGGCCCGGAGCCCGTTGCCCCAGGGGAACGTCAGCGTGGCCCGGTTGGCGCAGTAGTACTCCACGTGGCACTGCCCGCACACGAACGAGCGCATCTCCTGTCGGCTGGCGAGTTCGTTCGGGTCATAGGGCGTGGCCCGGTCGCCGCGGCGCCACTGCTCGATGCTGGGGATGTGCGGCGTGGGCTCTGCGCTGGCGGCCAGATCGGCGATGCCCTGCATGAACCCGGGGCGGGTCACGCGGATGCCCATCGAGGCCGGGTCGTGGCAGTCGATGCACGTCACCGGGTGGGCCTCCCCCACCGGCAGCCCCGGATGGACCTGCTCGGCCGGCTGGCCGGCGAACTGCCCGGTGAAGCCGCCGACGGGCGGCTGGGGGAACACCGGCTCGTTCTCACCCGGCGTGCCGTCGGGCGTCTCGAGCAGCAGCCCCAGCACCTCGTGGTACGGACGCCGGCTGAGTTCCTCGAACCCGCGCCGGACCGCGGGCATGTTGAACGAACCCGACAGCGCCTCGTCGGTCGCCTCCTGGCCCATCGCTTCGAGCCCGATGCGCCGGTACAGCACGGTCGTCGAGGCGTGGCAGTGCAGGCACGCGCCGGCCTGCGGCTTCTGGGTGATGCGCTCGGTCACGCCCTGGTCGTAGAGCATGTACGCGTGCCCGCGAGCCTCGCGATAGTCGATGCTGAACGCGTACCCGGCGTACAGACGTCGCAGCCACGGGCTGGTCTCCAGCTTGCTCTGCGTCAGCGCGCTGCTGCCCCCGTAGAACCGGTCCCCGGCGGTCGCCTTCCATCCGTCGAACTGGTGCGGCCAGTTCATGCCCCAGGGCTCGGGGTCGGTGCTGAGTTCGTTGACCTCCGCGACACGGACGAACGGCGTCCGGGCCGCCTGCTTGTGCCCGAACATCGTGACCAGCACGTACGTCACCACGCCCGTGGCCGCGGCCGCCACAAGCAGCACCAGCAGGAGCAGCAGCACCCGCCCCGACCGGGCGGGCGACCAACCCGGCGTCGACGTGCGCGGGTCCGCGGGACGATCGTTCGCGTTAGCAGGGGCGTGATGGAGCCGCATGTGGGAAGTCTCTTGGAAGGGTGCTCGTACGGAAGACAGAACGGTCAACGACCCCTGAGCGAGTGCCCGGCGTCGGCGTGGCAGTGGACGCACAGCATCATGTCTCCCCCCGGCTCGGCGGGCAGCATGTGGTCCACGAACTCCGCGTGGCAGTGCAGGCACGCGCCCTGGGTCACCTCGCGGTTGCGGTCCTTGATCTCGATCGGCTCGTGGAACCCGCCGACGGTGAACGCCAGCGAGTGGAAGAACCCGTTGTCGGCCTTGGTGATCCACTTGCCGGCGAAGTCGTGCGGCACGTGGCAGTCGTTGCAGGTCGCCACGCCGTGATGGCTCGAGGCCAGCCACGAGTCGTAGTGGGCCTGCATCACGTGGCAGTTGGCGCACGACTCGGGGTTGTTGACGAGGTATGCCGCGCCGTCCCCGTAGCCGAACGTGAACGCCCCGAGCCCGCCCAGCACGCCCAGCATCGCCGCCAGCGTGAGCGGCAGCAACGAACCGGCGAGCCCGCGCCGGCGCGGGGCGGACCCGCCCGAGCGCGTGGCCCGGGACGCGGGTTCGCTCGATGGCACGCTGCGATCACCCAACTGGGCCTCCTGGAGACGCGACAAGAGCGTACTGCCGCGAGATTCGGGATTCAACTATCCACATTGCGCGATCGCCCGGTCCGCGCCGCCCCCGGTCGTGTGCCGATGCCCGGCCACACCCCGACAACCATCAGTGCCGCCTGGCTCACCACGAACGCGCCGAGCCAGAACGCCGCCGAGTCCATGAACCCGTACGAGTGGAGCCCGACGCCGAGCATGTTCGTCCCGAACCAGCTCCACGCCGTGACGATGTTCCCGCCGACCGCGAGCACCGCGATGCCGCGATCGCGAACCAGCCCGCCCCAGCGGGCGTGCACGATCACCGCGTGCAGCAGCACCACCAGGGCCGCCCCGTTCTCTTTCGGGTCCCAGCCCCAGAACCGCCCCCAGGACTGATCCGCCCAGATGCCCCCGAGCACGGTGCCGACGAAACTCAGCAGCAGCGCGAACAGCACCACGCCATAGATCACTCTGGCCAGCGCGCGGGCCCGCTCGGTGCCCCCCCGCCCGAGCACGCCCAGCAGGATGTGGATCGCGCCGAGCGCGCCGGCCAGGAACGTGGCCGAGTACCCCAGCGTGATCGCCACCACGTGCGTGGCCAGCCAGAAGTTGCTGTCCAGCACCGCCTGCATCATCTGCATGGTGTCGCCGTCGTTGCCCAGGTTGTGCGCCACTACCAGGGTGCAGAACCCGATGGTCGCCGACCCGAGGGCGGCCAGGCCCAGTGGGACCAGACGCTCGATCACGAGCCCGACCAGCACGCACGCCCACCCGACGAACACCGCGGATGAGTACAGGTTCGTCACCGGCGGGCGCTCCTGCAGCCACATCCGGGCCGCGATCGCCAGCGTGTGCACAGCCACGCCCGCCAGCAGCAGGCCGAACGCGCCCCGTCGGCTCCAAGCGGCCCCGCGGATCGCCCACGCGTCGCCGAGGCGGTCCAGAAGGAACGAACCCAGCAGCGCGAGCCCCGCCAGCACATACGCCCCCATCGCCCCGGTGAACAGCGCGGCCCGATTGAACAGCACCTCCAGGCGGGCCTTGGCGTGTGCTGCGGGCAGGTCCCGGCGCAGCAGCCCGTCATAGGCCAGCACCGCGCTCTCGAAACCGCCCGCGTCGCCCTCGCTGTACGCGGTCATCATGGCGGCGTAGTACGCCACGCCGGGGTGCGGGAGCGTCTGGGCGCCGGACGCTGCCTGTTGCCCGGCGGCGTGGTCCAGGAACGCCTCCTCGAATGGACGCCACTGCTCGCCCGCCCGAAGCGGCGGCACCACATACGGCTCCTGCATCCGCGCATGGGCCAGCAGAAGGCTCACCCGATCGTGCAGCTGCAGCACCGCCCGCTGGAACCCGTCGCGCTGCGCGTCGGGCGTCGCGAACGCCTCTCCCGCCTGCTCCACGACACGGTTCCAGTGCGGCTCGACGGCCGCGAGGCTGATCCGCCCACCGTCCTCCGGTCCGAGGTCGAGCAGCGACAGCACGCCGGGATGGTCCACGCGCACGACAGGCAGGTCCGCGACAGCCTCGGGGCGTGCGATCAAGTCCAGCAGGTACGCCGACGCCCCGACCGTGCCCGCCTCGGTCCGCACCGACGCCCGCCCGCCGGCGGCCATCAGCAGGTTCCTCGCCACGGTGTCCATGGGCTTGACGCGCCCGCCTGCCGACACCGGCAGCGAGGCGAACGCTTGCTCCGCCTCCGTCGCCGCGCCACCCGAGCCGAGCAGGCCCGCCGACGCGATGGCCAACCCGACGCACGCTCCGACGACACCGGGCCACAGCGCCTTCCAGCCGGGCCTGGCACTCCCTGTTGACCCGACACCCGCCCGCGCCACGCCCCTTGCCCGCCGCCGGCGAAGCGAGGCCAGCAGCGAAACCGTCAGGTGCCACGACAGCCCGCCCCCCACCATCGCGCACGCCGCGTAGGGCAGCAGCCAACCGGGGTTCCGAACCACCTGGAGGACGGTGCCGCTCCCGTCCGGCTTGTACGACGCCTGGTAGAACGCCAGGCCCCGGTACCGCAGCGGGTTGTTCATCCAGATGCGGACCGGGCGGTCGACGCCCCGTTCCGGGTCGACGATCCGCACGTCGCTGGAGAAGTTCCGCGCGATCTGCGTGCCCACGAACGTGTCATGACGGAAGTCCACCAGATGCAACTCGAAAGGCAGGTAGGACCGCGCGAACCGCAGCGCGATCCCGTGCGTCGCGCCGTCGACCTCCACGGCCTGCAGCTCGTCGAGCCCCGCCCACAGCAGCCACGTGCCCAGCGTCTCGCTACCGCGCCGGAGCGTCACGTACGCGGCCGGCGTGTCCGTGTCCGCACCCGCGCTGCGGGGCGCCGCTTCGGCGACCGCCTCGGTCCCGAACCCCGCGGTGGCCCCTCGACGCTCGTCGCTGCGGAACAGCCTCGCGTTCGGCAGCCACGACCGGACGGAGATCTCGAAGCCCAGGCGCGGGTCGCGGATCGGCACGCCGCTCCTGGCCGCGGCGATCACCATCGAGCCCGGCACGCTCGCGACGCGGTCCTGGTCGGGACCGGAGAAGTCGACCACCGCGATCTCCACCCGGCGCACGTCCTCCAGATGGCCAGATCGTCCTCCCTCGTCGATCCGCATCAGCCCTTCGCCCGCCAGCATCCCAGTGGCGAACTCGCCGGCGAGCAGAACGATCAGGCCCAGGTGGACCACCAGCAGCCCCGGACGCGCCCGCATCGCGCGGAACCGCACGATCAGCGCGGCCGCCAAGTTGGCAAACAACCCCAGGCCCACCGCCACGCCCCCGGGCAGCGGGACGCGCCAGCCCGGGCCTTCGCCCAGACCCGGCACGACGATCGCGGGATCGACCCACGCGACCGGCGAACGGAAGTACGTCGCGACCGCCTCCCACACGCCCACGCGCGCCTGGGCCAGGGTGCCCAGGAACACCAGCGCCATCGCCAACGCCAGCAACGCCACCGTCAGACGCAGCGACGCCAGCCCGCGAAGCGGACCACGCCCGCGCCCCGCCACCGCCGGGCGTCCTGCGCCGTTCGCCCGGTCCACCCGGCTTCCATCTCCAGCCAGCATCTCACGTCCCGCTCTGGGCCCCGATCGACCGGGCGAACGCCATGAACGCCGCCTCGATCGCGTCCGCGTCGCCGGGCGCGAGCGTCGCCCGGACGAACCACGTCCGATCGGCCGCCTGCTCGTACACGCCCGCGGCCAGCGTATGCGCCGACCCGCCACGGATGCGCAGCGCGTACCCCGACCACCCCTCACGCTCGAATCGATCAACCGACGCCTCGGCCTCGTCCGTCGCAATCGCCTCGAGCCCGAGCTGCGTCCGCCAACGGTTGATGTTCGCCGCCAGCCCCCCGGTCTGACCGTCGAATCGAGTGACCGCCACCTCCACGACGCCGCTCGGGGCCTCGACAAAGAAGGTCGCGACCCGCATCGGGCGAGACTCAGTGAGAAGCCTCCAGCCGTCGGGGAGCACCCAGTCGTGCGTGCCCGTGTCGCGCATCACCTCGCCGCCCGCCTCCGGTTGGCCCTCCTCACCGCTCCCATCGACGCCGCTCCCGGGTTCCTGCCCAGCGCCCAAGCCCTGGCGCGGCGACGCCTCAACGCCTTTCGGGATCGTCCGCTCCGTCACGCCCTGCTCGCCGCAGCCAACCAACGCCGCCAACACCGGGAACCAAATCAGTCGTCTCATCGAGCGCCCCCTTCGGCCGCGTTTGCGTGCAAGACCGTCGGTGCGACCGAACCAAAGGTAAGCACCCGCCACCGAGCGGCCAACCCCACGCGGCGCATCGAGCGCCTTGCCGCCAACGACCAACGCCGTCGTGCTGTGGTCATACGTGCCTCCAGCAGGCGACGGTCAAGGCACGCGGGGCGTCTTTTCCTGATAACCCGAACGGAGTCCGGGCACGCGTCCCACGCGGAAGATGGCGCTCCCGCCGGTGGGCACGGCGTTACGCGTGAACTCTTGCTCGGGCGACGGGTCGGTGCTCGGCATGAGCGCTGGGAGTCAGGTGGACACCTGGTCCGAGTCGACGGGGCTGGTGATGCTCCGCGGCAAGTCCGGCAACGGGTGGGCGTCGATCTCGCGTGACGGCACGCCCTGGCCGCCAATGCGATCAATGCCTCGACGAACCTGGAGGAGATGGCCATCTCTCGGGGCGGCGGGGCCTGGCCGACATCCGGGGTATGGCGTGCCCAACGGCATCGAGAACAACGACGACCGCTTCTACTACCCGTCGCTGTACAGCCTCGGGTGCGGGCCCGGTTGAGTGCGGACGTTCGAGGGGACGCTCCGGCGCGTGGGCGGGCTCCGGCCGGCGGGGCGGCGCGGATGTGTCTGCGTAGCGGCGTTTCTTGGCGACCGGGGGCCTCAGTCGCCTGTCTACGGTCGGGTGCGTCCGAGCAGCAGCGGGGCGTAGACGCCGACGAAAATCAGGAAGGCGGCCGCCCACATGAATCCGGCGGCGGCGATGCCCGCGAGGTAGACCGGCGGGGCGATCGAGGCGATCACGCGGCACGCCGCGGCGAGATGCACCAGCGCGAAAGCCGCGATGTCCCAGGCGCCGGCCCGGACGGGGCGTCCCGAGTGCCCGAGCGTCGTGCGGGTGGTCATGGCGAGGATGAGCCCGCCCATGGAGCCGACCGCCAGCGCGTGGATGGCGGCGGACCTGGGCATCAGTCCGAATGACGCGGCCCCGAGCAGGAGCAGTCCGACGGGGATCCACGCGTAGGAAAGGTGCAGCACCCAGACCATCGGGCGGCGGAGGGTGCCCAGCGGCTTCCACCCCGCGGCCTGGACGGCGACGCCGACGCCGGCGGCCAGGCAGAGGACGCCGGTCAGGGCGTTTGAGAGGCGCACCGTGTCGGCCAGGATGGCCATCGCGCTCAGCGCGAGGCAGATTGGGGGGAGCCAGCGCGGACGCCAGAGCGTCTGGGTGGGGATCGCGCTGGCCGTGAATCCCGGGACCACGCGCCCGCCGACGATCAGCTGGATCATGACCACGAGCAGGAGCCCGGCTTCGACGGCGGTGAGCGGCGCGAGACGGAGCAATCCCAGCATCGCACCGTGGAACGCGATGTTCGCCAGCGCGAGGGCGGCCAGGACGCCGACCAGGGGCATGTTGGCGAAACTGCCGGCTCGGCTGAACTTGCGGGCCAGAACCGCGGCCACGATCACGAGGAGGAGCGAGTCGACGACGGCGACGGCGATGCCATAGGCCAGGAGCATCCCCGCACGCCCCGCGGCCCAGAGCGAGAACACTCCGGCGAGCGGCGCGCCCGCGGGGAGCGGCAGGCCCGTCCAGTTGCGGGCGGCAGTGAACAGGAACCCGATGATGATCGCGACGCCGAACCCGAAGACCATCTCGTGGGCGTGCCAGAGCAACGGGGGGAGCGATGGCGTGAACCAGGCGTGGTACCACATCCCGAGCCAGAGCGGCACGGCGATGGCGGCGAGCAGCGCGCCGCCCAGATAGAACGGGCGGAACGCGTCCAGCCAGAATCGGCGGTCGCGCCGGCGCGCCGTGTCCCCGCCGACGGAGATAGTCGGGGCGGAGACGAACGTGAGGCTCGGGCGGTTTGGGGCGGGCGGCGGCATGTGGGGCGGCGGGTCGGGCGGGGCTGCGGAGAGGGCTCCGGGGAGGGGGGGCGGTTGCGGCGCGCAGGGATCTCACTCATCGAGCGCGGCCGGTCGAAGAGCGTCGAACGCCAAGAGCTCGCCGTCGATCTCGGCGCGACGGGTCTCGGCCTGCTCCTGGGTGGCCAGCGCGGCGACGCCGAAGCCCATGGGCGTGCGGAGCGATTCGCTGCGGACGTAGTGGGCGGCCTCGGCGACCAGCCAGTGCTGGGTGGACTCATCACGGACGAAGATGGCGATCTGGTCGTGCGGCGGGATGGACACGCTCGGGAGTTCGCCGATGTCGTCGAGAAGGAGCGACTGGTCGCGCCGCTGGTGGCGGACGACGACGGCGGCGGCGTAGCGTCCGTCGCTGATGGCCATGCCGCACACGGCGCACGTGTCGCGCCCAAGAAGGATCTCGGGCGGGGCGAGCGGGCCGGAGTCGCTGCAGGCGGTCAGGAGCCAGAGCGGGGCAGCGACCGCGGCGGCGAGCGTGCGGCGTCGGCGGTTCATATCGGCCTCCTGCAGAACACGATCGCGCCGATCGCGAGCGGGACGAGGATCCAGAGGGCCATCACGCCGAGCATCGCGGCACGTACCGAGTCGCCGAGCACGCGCTGCGCGTAGAGGCCGACGGGCCCGAGCACATCGAGCGAGGCCTCGAAGCCGCTGAGCGACGCGAGCTTGAACACCTGGCCCGGATTGAGCAGCGACAGCGCCAGGATGTCCTGGACGCGGAGGCGGAACGCGATCGACGCGCCCATGAGCCCGAGGTCGGAGAGGAACGCCAGCGCGAGCCATGTGAAGATCGCGACACCCATCGCCGAGCCCGGTCGGCGGACGGCTGCGGCGATGAGCGCGCCGATTGCCAGCATCGAGAGCCCGAGCATCCCGCTGAGCCCGGCGAGCCACAGGAACGCCTCGGTGTGGGCGTCGGGCGAGGCGGACAGGGCGATGAGGGCGGCGGTGGTGCCGAAGCCTATCGCCAGCGCGGCCAGGAACGAGATCGACTGGCCCAGGTACTTGGCCAGGTAGACCTCGCCGCGGGAGACGGGCTGGGCAAGGAGATAGGCCAGCGAGCCGCGCTCGCGCTCGCCGGCGAGGCTGGTGACGCCCAGGGTCAGCCCCATGAGTGGGACGAAGAGCATGACGACGTTGATGAGGCTGGCGGCGGTCTTTCCGTATCCGGCCAGCCCGTCCATGCCGGTGCCGAGGCGCGACCCGGAGGCGACGCCCAGGGAGATGAGGGTGAAGGCGATGGCGTACAGGATCATCCAGCGGTTGCGGATGGCGTCGCGCATCTCCTTGCGGATGAGCCAGGTGAGGTTGCCGGGGTCGAGCCAGCGCTCCCGCGCGAGGGCGCGCGGGCTCGGCGCGGCGGTACGGGCTGCGGCGTTCATGCGATTACTCCCAAGCCGAGGCTGGATGGGGCGTCGTGGAACGGCTGCTGCGGCCGCGCGTGCTGGGCGTCCCGTTGGGGCGACAGGCGCTGGGCGGGACCCTGCGTCGGGCGTTGGGGGTCGGCGTCTCGGATCACCCGCTCCAGCCCCACGACGCGCCCGTTCTCGAGCGTGACAATACGGTCGGCGGCCATGTGGACCTCGTCCGGACGGTGCGAGGTGAACAGGATGGTCTTGCCGGCTCGCTTGAGTTCGAGAATCAGGTCGAGGAACGCCTTGCGCCCGGCGGCGTCGAGATTCGACGTGGGCTCGTCGAGCACCAGCAGCGGGGGCTCGCCCAGCAGGGCCAGTGCCAGGCTGAGGCGCTGGCGCATCCCGCCGGAGCAGTCGGCCACTCGGCGCGACCGGGCCGCGTCCAGCTCGACGAGGGCGAGCAAGCGATCGACCTCCTCCCCGTTCGCGCGCCGGAGGCCCGCGAACAGCGCCATTGCCTCGGACACGCGCAGATCGGGCGGGAGGATCGACTCCTGCGGGATGTAGCCGAGGCGGCGCCGGGCGGCCTTGCCGTGCCGGCGGATGTCCAGCCCGTCGATGGTGATGCGTCCCTTGAAGTTGATGAGCCCGAGCGTGCAGCGGAGCAGCGTGGTCTTGCCCGCGCCGTTGGGCCCCCAGAGGGCGACGGCCTCGCCGCGGGCGATGTCCAGATCGACGCCGTCGAGCGCGACGAACCGTCCGAACCGCTTTCGCACAGCCTCGATGCGGATCACGCCTTGCTCCTTCCCGATGCTGCGAGGGTCGCGCCGAAGCTGTTGCCGGCCAGGGTCGCCACCGCGATGCCCGTTCCGGCCAGGGCCAGGGCGATGATGGCGAACGGGCCCGACGCGGCGGCGTCCATCGGAGTGGGGGCCCGCATGGGCGGGGCCATCCACGGGGCGGTGTCGACCAGTTTGGGGCGGGGGGCGACGACGGGGAACGACCTGGCAGCCAGGTCGATGGCCTGCTGGGCGGGGCTGTAGAGGAAGTACCGGAGTTTGGGCTCGCGGTCAATGAGGTTCTCGAAGAGCCCGTCGCTGCGGTGCTCGATGTCGCCGATGGCGTCGGCGTCGAGGTCGAAGCCGCGGTACGCGCTCCAGTAGTTGCCGCGTCCGTCGACGGTGAACGAGTTCTGGCCCTCGAACGCGCCGCCGCCGAGGATGCCGACGTCCTCGATGTTCTCGACGAAGGCGTTGTCCTGGAAGTGGTTGTTCCGAACGGCGGGCATGAAGGCGACGCCGACATCGTTGAACGCGATGATGTTGCGTGTGTGGTGGTGGTGGATGTCGCTGCGGACGGGGGAGGTGTCGAGGTTGATGCCGACGCGATTGCCGACGATCGTGTTGTCTTCGAGGGTGACGCCGTCGACGTCCTTGAGGCCGATGCCGAAACCGCTCGGGCCGCGGTTGTCGGCGATGACGTTGCGCCGGGCTTCGAGGTCCTGGCTGTACATCATGAAGATGCCGACGGAGTTCCGCTCGAGGCGGTTGTCCTCCATCACGCAGTTGTCGGTGTACATGCTGTGCAGGCCGTACCGGCACTCGATGACGGTGTTGGCGCGGAGGACGGCGCGGCTGGAGTACCAGACCACGACATCGCGGGACTGGCGGGCGTCGTTTGCTTCAACGATGGTGTCGGGGCTCTGCCAGAGGCGGATGGCGTCGCCGCGACGCCCCAGGTCCAGGTCCTTGCCGACGATCGTGTTGTTGGCCACGACGCTGGCGGGCGCGCCGGCGATCACGATCCCGAAGAGCACGTCCTCGAGGCGGTTGTTCTCGATGGTGGCGCGGGGGGCGGTGGCGGCGACGCCGGCGTTCTCGCGGTCCAAGCTCTGGCCGGTGCCCCGGATGGTGAAGCCGGAGATGGTCACGTCGGGAGCCGTGATGCGGACGACATCGCCCCGCCCCTGGGCGTCGAGGATCGCCCCGGGCCGGGCGCGCAGGGCGAGCGGGCGGTCGATGACGATGGAGGGGTACACGCCGGCAGGGACGATGATCTCCTGCCCCGGCGCGGCGGCGGCGATCGCGCCCGGCAGGTCGAACGCGGGAGCAGGCCCGGCGGGCTGCCTGGTCTCGGCGAACGCCTGCGAGTGGAAGGCGACCGCGAGCAGCGCCGCCCACACGCTCGTGCGGTTGCGTGTGCGGCGTGGCGTCACGACGCGGCCCCCGGGGCGGGCTCCCCTCCGTCGCCACGAGCCGCGGGCTGGGTGCGCTCCTCGGCACGCATGCGGTCGAACAGCGGCTTGAACGCGCGCCGGTGCAGGACGAGCCCGGCGATCGAGCACGCCGAGGCGCCCACGGCGAGCCACAGCCCCGGGCCCGCGCTGGCGTGCGTCTTGAACTGGCCGATCACGCCGGTGCCCAGCACCGGTGGCGTGAACGGCTTGATCGCGCTGGAGAGCGGGGCCGCGGGGTCGAGGTTGTTGCCGAAGTGGTCCAGCCACAGGTGCAGATCGATCAGGAAGAACGGGGGGAACACAATGACGGGCACGACCAGCAGCACGGCCCACTTGCTGTGGATGTGCATCGCGCCCTCGACGAGCAGCACGACCGCGATGAGCAGGTACACGGAGATGGAGCGTTCGAGCTGGGCGGCGTCCTCGAGCGGTCGCATGCCGATGTAATGGTTCAGGCCGTCGATCTCGGCCACGTCGCCGGTGAGGTGGTTGACGTACGCCTGGACGTGCAGCCCGTCGGGGTATTGCGGGGCCTCGAGCACCATCGTCCAGTAGGGGAGGAACATCGAGACCAGGATCGCCACGCGTGCGGCGCTGAGCGACAGCGCCGGCAGGGCGTAGCGCCAGGGGCGGGCCCGGAGCTCCGCGGCGGGAACCCGGGGGCCGGCGATGGCGTGGAGCAGGCGGCTCACTGGGTGGACCTCCGATCGGACGTGCGAGTGCAAGCGGCGCCGGGGCGGCGTCGGCCGCCCCGTGCCGGAAGATCATCACGACTCGGGCTGGATGGGCTCGGGCGCCTCGGCGGCGGCCTGGTCGCTGGGCTTGACCAGCAGGTACCCCATCATCTCGAGGTGGAGGGCCGAGCAGAACTCGGTGCAGTAGAAGGGGAACACGCCGGGCACGGTGGCGTCGAACTCGACGCGCGCGTACTCGCCGGCCTCGAGGCTGACGTTGATGTTGTAGGTGGGGACGCAGAACCCGTGGGAGGCGTCAAGGGCCCGCTCAACGCTGGTCAGGTGCCAGATGATGCGGTCGCCCTGGTTGACTTCGACGTGCTCGGGATTGAAGTGGCTGCGCACCACGGTCATGTAGACGTGGACCTCGTTGCCGTGGCGCTCGACACGCTCCCGCCCGGGCGTCGGCGCGCCGACCTGCACGCGTCCCTCTTGGGGATTCCAGGCGACCTCGGGGTAGACCGACCACGGCTGGAGCTTGTCGGCCCGGATGATCTGGGCGTAGTGGGGCTCCCCGATGCCCATCGGCATGTCGTACAGAAGGGGCATGCGCTCGCCCGTGCCGGAGATGTCGATGAGCTGGAAGTTCTGCGGGAGCAGCGGACCGGTCGGCATGAATCGGTCGATCGACCACTTGTTCATGGCGATCAGGTAGTTCCCGTCGGGGCTGACGGTGTCGCCCTCGGCCACCGCCAGGTGCCCGATGTTGTAGTGGACGCTGGTCTTGCCGACGAGAGTCCAGTCCGGCTCGGGGTTGAGCGAGCCCGAGGATCCGCCGAGCGTCCAGCGGGCCACGGCGGGTTCGAGGAACAGCGATGTGTAGGCGTAGCCCTGGTGGTCGAACTGCGTGTGCAGCGGCCCGAGGCCGACCTCGACCTGGGCCTCGACGCAGGCGTCGAAGTCCAATATCGGCACGCCGTATTGGTCGGTGTCGTACTCCCCGGCCGCGATGACCTGCTGGATCTTGGAGAACGAGTAGACCGTCACATGGGGGTCGAGCTTGCCCGAGACGACGATGAACTCACCGTTGGGCGCGACGTCGACGCCATGCGGGCTCTTGGGCTCGGGGATGAAGTAGAGCACGCCCTCGGCCACGGCGGTCTCAAGCGGGAGCACGTCGAAGCCGTTGATCTCGACCGTCCGCCCCGCGGCGGCCAGTTCGGCGGCTTTGACGAGGTTGATCACGTGCATGTAGTCCATGTCTCGACGGCTGGCGCCGGCCTCGAACGGCGGGTTGCCCAGCTCGATGCCGCCGGTGGCCATCTCCGTGTTGATCGAGTTGCCGAAGATCCAGCCCTCGCTGGGCCCCTTGCCCGCGTCGAACAGATCCTGCCAGTACGGCGGCAGCTCCATCGCAAACGAGCGGTTGGGATCGAGCCGACCGGCGGCCCGGTCGAACTTCCAGAACGTCACCATCCCGCGGTACGACTCCTGGTAGTCGCTGATGGGCGCGTAGGCCATGCCCAAGGGCGTGGCGTATTGCCCGCCCTCGATGACCCACTCGGTGTCGGGCGTGACGAATGTCCCGCCGTGGTCGCTCAGGGAGAGCGGGTTCTTGATGATCTGGCGGGTCTCGAAGTCGTGCAGGTCGATGACGGCGACGCGGGCGTTGGCCTTGTCGTTGATGAACAGGAACTGCCCGTCGTAGTCGCCCCGGGTCTCGCTCAGGGCCGGGTGGTGGGTGTCGCCCCACAGCACGTCCTGGCCGTTGACGCGCCCCTCGGCCAGGATGTCGTTGCCCACCCCGTAGCCGTAGCCCTGCCAGGGCTCGGGCGTGAAGACGGCGATCGTGCGGAGGATGCGCATCGAAGGCACGCCGATGACGAAGACCTGACCGGAGTGCCCGCCTGAGGAGAACTGGATGTATTCGTCGTGGCGCCCCGACGGCGTGTAGGTCATGGCGGCGGCGACTAGGTCGTCCGGCGTCAGGTTCCGCTGCTGGGCGACAGCTGCGAGACGTGTGTTGCCGCCCGCGCCGCTGCCACCGCTAGTGGTCTGGGAGGCCGGACGCGTCGGGTTAACGCCGGTCGGCCCGCTGGCCTGCTGCCCGCACGAGGCCAGGGCGCCAAGCCCCCCCGCGAGCAGAAGCAGCATCGCATGTCGAACGCTCATGGCTCACTCCTTGGGTGAGAGAAGAACACGTTGGGAGACCCCCGAACTCGCGCCGAGCCACGGGGCCCATCTTGCCGGACTCAGTCGGCGCCCCCCGCGGCACTGATCTGGAGGAAACGCAGGTACGAGACGATCTCGCGGAGGTCGTCGTCGTTGAGCATCGGATTGCCGCCCTTGCCCGGCATCTCGACGCCCGTGGTGTTCATGGGATCCCAGGTGCTGCGTCCAATCTTCAGGAACATCAGCAGGGCGCCGTCGCTCAGGTCTCGAACGAACTCGCTGTGCGCCAAGTCCTTGCCCAGGCCCGGCAGCGCCTGGCCGCTCGGTCCGTGGCAAGCGGTGCATGTTCCCATGTACGTCTCGCGCCCCGCGTCGATGGCCCACGGGTCAACGCCGATCTGGCGCGCGACGCGGAGTACCCGCTCCTGGTGGGCTCGCAGCGAAGCGCCCGCACGCCGGTTCTGGGCCATGGCTCCGCCCACACACACGACCGCCAAGGCGACGATCATGGCGGTGGCGACGACCGAGAGCAGGACCGTGTTCCCCCGCCGCGCGCGCCCCGCCGAGCGGTGCAGCCTGCGATCGATCGAAGGTGGCACTTGCCAGATTCCCCGTGGGCCCGAGTCGCCAGTAACGCCGGAGTTGATGTCCATGCCCGCTCCAAATCCAGATATGTGGACAAGTATAGCCATTTATCGATTGATGTCAACTCATCCCTGAAGCAGGGGCGCCGAATGCACGCCCAGCTTGCCTTATTGTGGATGCTCAAGTACACTATCGCTGTGGCGACCCGATACCTCCCTCAGTGCGGCGAATACGCCCTGCGGGCCATGGCCCACTTGGCCGAGGCCGGTGGAAACTCCCGGGTGTCGCGCGACATCGCCGCCGCCACCGGCGTGCCGCCGAACTACATCCAGAAAATCCTGGCGCAACTGACCCGGGCCGGTCTGCTCTCGGCCCAGAGGGGGACCAAGGGCGGCTATGCCCTTACGCGGCGCCCCGAGTCGATCTCGCTCCACGAGGTCTTCGCGGCCGTCTCGGCGGACGTGGAGCGGATCACCGCGTGCCCGCTCGGGCGTCCGGAGCACACCCACCTCTGCCCGCTGCACCGGCGCCTGGACGACGCGTACTCGCTGATCGAGGCCGTGTTCAAGACGACCACGCTGGCCTCGATCTGCGAGTCGCCCGGCCAGGGATCGTGCGCGGCCCTGCAGGCCTTGCGCGTGGCATCCACGACACGCGAGTGAGCCGCAGTACCACACCCGGCAGCCGTGTCAGAAGCGGTACGTCACCTGGAGGTACAGCCAGTCGACGTCCTCGGACGCGCCGGTCTCGTCGAGGAAGTCGCCCGTGAAGAAGTGGGAGTACCCGCCCTCGATCGCGGTGTGGGCGTCGAGGGTGTACACGGCGGTGAGGTCGAACTCGATGCCGGCGTGAGACTCGTCCGAGCCGCCCGGAGCCCTGAGAACTCCCCCGCCCGCGTTGTAGAGCGCGTCGTCGGAGTCGGCCCGCCAGAAGGAAAGGACCTCGGCGCGGAGCAGCAGCGCGGGCAGCGGCCTGGCGCTGGCGCCGAGGCTGGCCGAGACCAGGTTCTGGCGTCCGATGAAGTCCTGGTAGCCGAAGAACGCGTGCCCGAGCGGGAAGAGCTGGTTGAAGGTCTCGACGTCGCCGTCGCCAGCGGTGCTGTCGCCGCTGGCGTAGTCGGCGCCGATCCAGAACTTCGGGCTCCACGCGCACTCGGGGGGCGTGTAGGACAGTTCGCCCGCGAGCATGAACGCGCCCACGTCGGCGTCGCCGACCTCGCCGAACTGGAACGCGCCCTCGGCGTCGTAGGCGAAACCGCCGGAGCCGAAGCGTCCGAACAGGCGCGAGCCGATGGTGTGGCGGGTCTCCGCGCCGGCGTCGCCGTTGAACGCGCTGGCGCGCGTGTCGACGCCCAGGTAGTACAGGTCGATCGACGGGGTGGACTCGCCCTCGCCGATCGGGCCGGTGGCGTACACACCCCAGAAGTCGGGCCCGAACTGCCAGTCGTTGAACTCGTACTTCTGGACGGCGGCGAACCGGGTGTAGAACGCGTCGATGCGCCACTTCTCGATGTTGAAGATGAGCCGCCCGCCGTCCCACGAGCGGAGCGTGTTGGCCCACGGCAGGTGGCTGACCAGGCGCTGGCGTCCGAAAGCCAGTTCCTGACGGCCCAGGCGGATCGTGACGCGCCGCGAGGCGTCGTCGTTCAGGTTGAACATGAAGTCGCCGAAGCCCTGCTGGAGGTCGAGGGTGTCGACGTCGAGCGTGCGCGAGCCGCCGGGCAGGTCGCGGTCGTCGACGATGAACGCGGACTTGCCCTGGACGAAAGCGCGGATGTGCTCGCCGGCCCGCAGATCGGCGTGGAGCAGGACGCGCCCGAGCAGGAACGTGTCGTCGTTGGGCTGGGCGAAGGCGAAGTCCTCCCAATGCTCGACTCGGAACCGGACGTCGCCGCCCAGCGAGAGCGACACGTCCTCCGCCAGGCGGATGTTCTTGATCGGGTCCCAGAACTCGGGGTCGTCGGCGGGCGGGGTGAAGGCGGACCAGTTCTCGTCGGAGCGGTTGGGCTTGAAGCCCGGGCGGGCCGGAGCGGGGTCGGTCTGGGCCAGCGAGGGAGCGCAGGCCAGTCCGGCGATAGCGAGGCAGATCGGCGCGAGGCGGGCGGCGTTAGGCCGGGTCGACATGGGCGTCTCCGCTGGGCGTGCGTTGGGTGGGGGCGGCGCGCGAGGGGTCGCCCGTGCGCGTCGGGCGATCGGCCAGCGGCATGAGCACGATCGCGTTGCTCGGGGCGGGGCAGACGTGCACGCACGTGCCGCAGCCGGTGCAGGCGTCCGGGTCGATGGTCGGGCGTCCGCGATCGACGCGGATCGCGCCGGGCACCGGGCAGCGCTCCGAGCACGTCGAGCAGAACGAGCCGGTGTGGGCCAGGCAGGCCATGGTCTGGATCCAGGCGACGCCCATCTTGAGCGGCTGGTTCCGCGTGAGCACGCCGGGCTCGCACGCGGTGATGCACGGCGTGTCCGCGCACATGGCGCAGGCGGCGGCGTGGGCGTCGATCATGGGCGTTCCGGCGGCGGAACGGAACCTGGGCGGCGCGTGCACGATCGCGCCCGCGGGGCACGCCTCCAGGCAGGCGTCGCAGCGTGTGCAACCGGACAGGAACGCCGCCTCGTCGACGGCGCCAGGGGGGCGGTGGATGGGCAGTCGGACGGTGCGCCCGGACGGCGCGACACCACTGCGTTCGGGCGCGACGCCGAGCCGAGGCTCGTCCGCCACGCGAGGGCGCAGGCGACCCCGGAACAGGTCCCGACGCGACAGGCGGCGGTCATCCCCCACCGGCGACCTCCACCGCCAACGCCGAGGCGGTCCCGGCGCCCTGCTCGATCAGGCGCGACAGGCCCTCGGGCAGGTCGGGCACGCCGAAAGTCGGCGCGAGCTGGTCGAACTGGGCGGCCGGCGCGTGGCACTGGACGCAGTTGGTGCGTGAGAGGTGGTCGGGGCGCCAGCCGTCGTACCCGTGCTCGCCGTGGCAGGCGACGCAGTTGGTGCGCATGAAGGTTGTGTGCGGCATGACCGGGGGCGCACCGGAATAGGCGCGTGTCCCGCCGTAGCCCGAGCCCCGCATGCCGACGAACCGGTTCGGTGCCGGTGTCGGTGCGCGCTCGATGAACTGGCCGACGCCCGGCACGTGGCATTGGGTGCAGTTGGGCAGGTAGGTGTGCGAGACCATGCGGGCGGTGCGATCGCCGGCCCGAAGGCCCGTCGCGTGGCAGGCCCGGCAGGTCTGGATGTTCATGTCCGCGATCGCGTGCGGGATCACTGGCGGGGCGCCCTCGAACGCGCGCAGGGCCGCGCGTTCGTCGAGCGAGCGCACGCGGGCCGCGAACTTGTCGGCGACGGCGACCGGGTTGGCCTCCGCCTCGGGCACAAGAACCGGCGCGGGGTTGGCCAGGCGCCAGGCGAGCGGGCTGTCGGGTCCGACCGCGGTGGTCGGCTGCATCGGTGGAACCGGCGGCAGCGGGGCCAGCGCAACCAGCGGCCCATCCCCGGCTGGCGGCGACGCGGCCAGCCCGCCGGCGATGGCCAGCGCGACCGCCGCCACGGCGCCGACCAAGACGGACGGCGTGATCGGGGCTGTTCTCGGCGCGCTCATTGGTTGCCCCCCGGTGAGGAGCGTTCGATGGCGACGGCGCACTTCTTGTAGTCGGGCTGCTTGGAGTAGGGGTCGTATGCGTCGAGGGTGACCTCGTTGATGAGACGGGTCTCCTCGAAGAACGGGACGAAGACCTCGCCTTCTTTGGGGTCGCCGCGTCCGCCGATCCACACGGGCAGCTCGATCCTGCCGCGCCGGCTGCGGATGGTCACGTTGTCGCCGGTGTTGACGCCAAGGCGGGTGGCGTCCTGGCGGTTCATCTCGACGTAGGCCTTGGGCATGGCGCGGTGCAGCTGGGGGATGCGCCGGGTCATGGAGCCGGTGTGCCAGTGCTCGAGCACACGCCCGGTGCAGAGCCAGAACGGGTAGTCGGCGTCGGGGACCTCAGGCGGCGGCTCGTACGGGCGGAACCAGATCAGGGCGCGGTCGTCCTTCGTGACCGAGTGATAGAACTGGAAGTCCCGCCCGCGCTCGACGAACGGGTCATCGAACCCGGAGAAGCGCCAGCGGGTCTCGCGCCACGAGCCGTCTGGCTGCTGGACGACGGGCCAGCGCAGGCCGCGCGACGCGACGTACTGGCTGTACGGGGCGAGGTTCTTGTGCTTGTGTCGCCCGAAGACGCGGTACTCCTCGAACAGGCGCTCGTCGACGTTCACGTCGTAGTAGTGGGCCCAGTCCCAGATGGGCACCTCCCGCCCCTCGGCGTCCTCGGTGTGGAAGAGCCATGCGCCGTCCTTGTCGCGCATCGTCTCGACGCCCA
>JAWKTE010000016.1:0-97931 GCA_041401985.1 Phycisphaerales bacterium | reverse complement strand
CTCGGGGCGGTTCTCCCGGACCTGCGGGTACGCCGCGACCGCATGGGCCACCAGCGACGCCAGGGCCGCGTGGGCTTCTGCCTCATCGCCGTCCATGCCCAGCCCCGCGGCCAGTTCCTCCAGCGTCCGCCCCTCGGCCCCAACCATCGCGAGCGCCATCGCGTGGCGAACGCTCAGCGGCGAGATCACCGCGTTCTGGCCCGCCGGGGCCGAGCGGCGCAGCAGTTCGAACGCGAAGTCGTTGCCCGCCAGACCCGAGGCTCGCAGTGCCGCGTCGTCCACGCCCATCGGTGCCTCCCGTGCCGGCGGGCTGTCTTCCGGCTCAGCGGCGACCGCCGCCCCACACCACGCCAAGCATGTCGCCAACCCCGTCGCGAACCCGGCGGCCAGCACCAGCCCGCCCGCGTTCGTCGCCCGCATTCTCGCAGAAGTGCCCATCGCTTGCTCCTGTACCGGTTGTGGCCGATCGGCCTGCATGTCGGCCGCCTCCGCGACGGCCCGTGATCGAACGAGGCGACAATGGGACGCACCCCACCCCCGCCCGGTGCAACGCCAAGCCGATCGGCGTGACATGGTCGTGACACGGCTCGGTCGGACATCGACCCCCGCACGCGCGTCCAGCCCACGCGGGCATTCGGTTCGTACCATCGCACGCATGCCCACCGGCGACCCGCCCCGCAACCCGCCCCGCGGCCCCACCCGCGAACCGCTCGTGCGACTCGCCGCCGTCTGGTGCCGCGCGGACCTGCCCGGCCGGTCGCTGGTTGCGAGTTGTCTGGCCCGCGTCGGCAACGACGCGTTCTGGTCGGGCGCGTCGCCGGTCGACCTCCGCGACCGCTGGGGACGCCACACCCTCCGCCTCGACCCCCGCGAGTACTTCCAGCGATGGGCCTGGCTGCTCGGGCGCTACCACGAGGGCCCGCTGCTGGACCTGCTCGGGCGGGCCCTGCGCCCCGGCGACACCTTCATCGACATCGGCGCGAACTTCGGCATGGTCTCTCTGCACGCCTCGACCCTCGTCGGCCCCGCCGGGCGCGTGCTGGCCTTCGAGCCCAACCCGGTCGTGTACGAACGCCTCGCCTGGCACATCGACCACAACAGGGCGACGAACATCACGCCCAGCCGCATCGCCCTGGCCCGGCGACCAGGCACCGCGACCCTGCGCCTCGCCTCGGACAACCCCGGGGCCGGCTCGCTGGCCGACCTGCCCTGGGCCCGCGATCGGGGCGAGCGCTTCGAGTGCGTCGTCGATCGCGCCGACGCCCGCCTGGCCCACCTGCCCGACGCGCCCATGCTCATCAAGATCGACGTCGAGGGATTCGAGCGCGAGGTGCTCGCAGGCCTGACGCGAACGATCAAGCAGCGCAACCCGGCCATCATCTGCGAGATCAACCGCCCGTGCCTGAAGGCGGCCGGGGCCAGGCCGCGCGACCTATGGCGCATGCTCGCCCGCCACGGGTACAAAGCCTTCCTGTTCGAGTCGCCCCGGCGCGTGCTCGGCGGCAGAAGGCTCCGCCTCACGCCCTTCGAGCGGCCCGTCGGGCAGTTGTTCGATCTGCTGTTTCTGCGGCCGGACTCGAAGTTCGCCGAGCGGCTTCAACCCTTCTCGGACGAGAAACTCACCGGCCCAACGACGGGCCCAACGACCGGCCCAACGATCGTCAGACGCGGAGGTGCGACACCGGCCGCACCGAAGCCGACACAGACCGCCGTGTCGCCAACGCGGGAGGCATCGCCGCCGCCACCCGGCAACAATCCCGACCTTCCATCGCCCGAAGCCACAATCGAACCCAAGCCCCCCACCACCGCCACGCCAACGCACCCCGCCGCATGACCAACGCCACGAACAAAGCCCCGGCCCGCGCCCAGGTCCTGATCGTCGAGGACGAGCCCGACCACGCCGACGTCATGGCCGACGCCCTCCGCCGCCCGGGGCACGTCTGCACGATCGTCAACACCGTCGAGGCCGCGCTCGAGGAACTCCGCGGCGGGGCGTTCGACGTCATCATCACCGACCTGCGGATGCCGTCGTCCGCGGGCACGAACGGCGTGCAGGACGGGGATGGGGGCGGCTCATCGGGCGATGGAACGAGAGCCTCCACGACGGACTCCACCGTCGCCCCCGACGGCGCGAACGCCGGGCTGGTCGTCCTCCACGCCGCCCGCACGCTGCAGCCGAACGCCGAGACCGTCATGGTCACCGCGCACGGCGACGTGCCCACCGCCCGGGCCGCGTTCAAGCACGGCGTGTACGACTTCATCGAGAAGCCGCTCGACCTCGAGGTCTTCCGCAACCTCATCAACCGCGCCGCCGAGACCGTCCTGCTCCGCCACCAAAACGCCCAACTCCAGGACGCGCTCGAGACCGCGACGATGCCGGGCATGGTGGCCGCGAGCGAGCCCATGCGCCGCGTGCTGGGCGCGGTCCGCACCGTGGCCCGAAGCAACATCCCGGTGCTCATCACCGGCGAGTCCGGCACGGGCAAGGAACTCGTCGCCCAGGCGGTTCACCTGAACAGCCGGCGGGCGTCGGCCCGGTACGTCACGTTCAACTGCGCGGGCCAGAGCGAGAGCCTGCTCGAGGACCAGTTGTTCGGGCACGTCCGCGGCGCGTTCACCGGGGCCGACAAGGACCGCCAGGGTGTGTTCGAGTACGCCGACTCCGGCACGCTGTTCCTCGACGAAATCGGCGACATGCCCCTGACGATGCAGGCCAAACTCCTGCGTGTGCTGGAGTCGGGCGAGGTCGTGCGCCTCGGATCCAACGAGGCCCGCAAGGCCGACGTCCGATTCGTCTCGGCCACCAACCGCGACCTGAAGAAGATGGTCGACGAGGGCACGTTCCGCGGCGACCTCTACTTCCGCATCAACGGCGCGCACGTCTCGATCCCGCCGCTGCGCGAGCGGCGCGAGGACATCCCCCCGCTCGTGCGCCACGCGATCGACCGCTTCGCCGCCTCGCTCACCGCCGACGGCGAGGCCCCTCCCCAGATCACCCCGACCGACGCCGTGCTGCTGCGCCTCACGAGCGCGCCGTGGCCCGGCAACGTCCGCCAGCTGCTCAACGTCGTGCAGAACATGGTGGTCTCCGCCATGGGCGAGGCCGAGGCCCAGGGGCGGGCCGGCGAGCCGATCACGATCGAGACGAGGCACATCCCCGACGACATCCGCGCCGCGGACGCCGACGACGACGCGGGGAGCGGGGTCGCCGGGTCGCTCGCCGGCACGAGCCTCGAGCAGATCGAGAAGCGGGCCATCCGCGAGACGCTCCGCCTGACGGGCGGCAACCGCGAGCAGGCCGCGGCTTTGCTCGGCATCGGCGAGCGGACGCTGTACCGCAAACTGAAGGAGTACGGGCTGCGGTAGTCGCCGGCGCGGCGGACGCGCGTTCGCTCACGAGCCATGCGCTCACGAGCCGCGCGGCGAAAGGTTCACATGCCCTCCTCGTCGCCTCTCCACGCGCGCGGACAGTGCGCTGGTCAACCCGGCGCCGCAACGCCATCCCGGGCCGCGTCGCGTCCGGCCCGGATTCGCGCCGAGGCACGCTCGTAAGACGATGAGAGCGACTCGGGCCAGCCCTCGCTCGGCGTGACCTTCGCCAGTTCCTCCGCGGCCTCCTCGACACGCCCGCGCGCCGCCCGGCACTGGGCCAGCCCGCACCGCAGATGCGCCACCGCGTTCGCATCCGGCTCGCCCGACGACGACATGATCGAAAGGGCCTCGGCGATCGGCGCCTCGGCCCTGGCCCATCGCTCCATCGCGTCCGGCGTCGCCGGCGCGCCAATCGGCTGGGCCGCGTCGGCGAGTTCGAGCCGCGCCCGCCCGAGTTCTGCCAGCGCACGCCCCAGCCGCGCCCGATCCTGCGGCTCCTCGCCACGCCGCATCGCCACCACGCGCTCCAGCACACCCTCGGCGTCGGCGGAGAACCCGCGCTCAACCAGCCACGCCGCCACCTCCGAGAGGATCGTCGCCGGGGGCTTCTGGAACCCCAGCGACTGGTTGCCCACGCCCGCCGCCCTCGCGATCTGCACCCGCCGCCCCAAGTCCGGGTGCCGGTCGAGCACCGGCCTGACCATCACGATCCCGGACTCGACCCGGATCGTGTCGGTCCAGTCGAACTCGTGATCGGTCCGGTCCCGCGACTCCACAAAGGTCTCGAGCCGCGCGAGTGCCCGCTCCTCGTCGCCGGCCTCGGCGTGCAGCCCCGCGACCTCGATCCACATCGAGACCGTCGCCCGCGCGAACTCGCCCTCCATCCGCTCGGCCATCGTGATGAGGCGGTCGTAGTTGCCCGCCGCCCGCGCCATCTGGCCCGACTGCGTCAGGTCCGCCAGGATCAGCGAGTTCAGGGCGTAGAACATGATGAGGTCGCCGTCGGGGATCGCCTCGTCGCCGCGCCGGACCGCCTCGGTCAGCACCGGGATGCACGCCTCGGTCCGCCCGCGCCGCTGCAGGTAGATCCCGAACTCGCCCATCGTCTGGATCGTCCGCCGGTCCATCTCGCCGAACGCGGCCTCGTGGGCCCGGATCGACTCTCGCCACAGGCGCTCGGTCTCCTCCAGCGACGCCCCCGCGGCGTGGGCGATCGTGTGCTTCGTCAGCGCCAGCGCCGCCGCCGCGTACTCCGGCGAGTCAGCCCCCGGCGCGTTGGCGAACGCCTCCACGACCGCCCGGAAGATCGGCCCCGCCTCGCTCTCGCGCCCGGACTGGGCCTCGATCGCCCGCGCCTGCAGCAGCCGCGCGTTGGTCACACGCGGATCGTCCGCCCCGTGCAGACGCTCGAACATCCCGGCCGCCTCGACGATCGCGAGTTCCGCCGACCGCGCATCGCCCGACAACTGCCGCGCCGACGCCCAGCCCAAGAGCGCGCTGGCGATCACCGCGTGGTCCCCGCCGAACAGCCCGCGCCCGCGCGTCAGCACCTCCTCCAGCGGCAGAACCTCGGCCCCGCTCCCGCTGCCCCGCGTCGCCGACACCGCGTCTTGCAGATACTCGCCCACGGCCCGGTTCCGGTCCGCCTCACGCCGCGCCCGCTCCAGAGCCGCCTGCGTCTCGCCGCGCGCCGTCTCGGCCTGTTGCTGGGCCACTTCCGCGGCGTCCCGCCCGCGCCGGGCCTCGACCAGCCCGTACACCACGCCCACGAACGACACCGCGAACGCCGTCGCACCGATCGCCGTCGGCATCAGCCACAGGCGGTTCCGCTTCACGAACTTCCGCATCCGGTACGCCGTGCTCGGCGGCCCGGCCTCGACGGGCTTGTCTTCCAGATACCGCTGCACGTCGCCCGCCAGCGCGGTCGCGGTCTCGTACCGCCGCGTCCGGTCCTTCTCGATCGCTCGCATCACGATCCAGTCCAGATCGCCCTTGAGAAGCCTCCCAAGCCCGGCCGGATCCGTTCGGCGCAAACGCGCCACGTCCGCCAGCGTCGAGCTCCCGCCCGACCCCGGCGCGATACGCGCCCCCGTCCCCGCACCCGCCGCCATCGTGTCCAGCCTCGTGCTCGGGCGCGGCGGCTCCGTCTCCCGGATCAGACGCTGGATCTTGTCCAGCGGCTGGTTCCGCAGCGTCTGGGCGTCGAACGGCGTCGTGCCCGTGAGCAGTTCGTACAGCAGCACGCCCAGCGAGTAGATGTCGCTCCGCGTGTCCACGTCCAGCCCGGACATCTCCGCCTGCTCCGGGCTCATGTACTCCGGCGTGCCGATGAACTGGCGGAACTCGGTGAACAGCGTTTTGTCCGTCAGACGCTGGCTCGTCGCCTTGGCGATGCCGAAGTCGATGACCTTCGGCACCGGCCGCCCGTCGTGCAGCGTCACCAGCACGTTGCTGGGCTTGATGTCCCGGTGGATCACGCCCTTCTGGTGGGCGTGCTGCACCGCGTGGCACACCTGCATGAACAGGTCCAGCCGCTCCCGCGTCGTGACCTTGTTCGTGTCGCAGTACTCCGTGATCGGCACGCCCCGGACCAGTTCCATCACGAAGTAGGGCCGCCCCGTCTCGGTCGCCCCCGCGTCGAGCACCTTGGCGATATTCGGATGGTCCATCATCGCCAGGGCCTGGCGCTCGGCCTCGAACCGCGCGATCACCTGGCGCGTGTCCATCCCCAGTTTGATGATCTTGAGCGCCACCTTCCGCCGGACCGGACGCTCCTGCTCGGCCATGTACACCGCGCCGAACCCGCCCTCGCCGATCATCTGCAGCAGTTTGTACGCCCCGATGACCGTCCCGGCCCCCTCGCCGGTCCGCTCCGGCGCGACCACCGTCGGCGCGCCCAGGAACTCCTGGGTGCCGTGCGACCGCAGCAGCGACTCGACCTCGCCGCGCAGCGCCGCGTCGCCATCGCACAGCCGATCGAGCGCGGCCTCCCGCTCGGCCGCGGGCAACTCGTGCACCTCATCGAACACACGCCGGATGTCGTCGAGTCGCTTGGCCATACGAGTTCCAGTATCACCACGGAGACACGGAGGCACGGAGAGAAGCAAAGAACCGGTTCAGAACCCGCACGCTGCGACCACGATCACCGCTCGTCCCCACCCCGCTCCACGCCTCCCTCCGTGTCTCCCTGCCTCCGTGGTTCACCTTCTTCCAGTTCACGGTGCAGCCACGCCCGCGCAAACGCCCAGTCCCGCTTGACCGTCCGCTCCGAGACGCCCAGCGCCGCCGCCGTCTCCTCCACGCTCAGCCCCGCATAGAACCGCAGCCGCACGATCTCCACCAGCCGCTCGTCCTCACCCCTCAGGCGCTCGATCGCCCCGTCGAGGGCCATGATCTCGCCCGCGTCGGCCTCCGTCGCCAGGTCCACCACGCTCAGCGGCACCCGCTGGCGTCCCCCGCCCCGCTTGACCCGCCCCCGGGCCCGCGCGTGCTCGATCAGGATCCGGCGCATCGCCTCCGCGGCCGCGGCATAGAAGTGCCCCCGCCCGTCCCACTTCACGTCCTCATCGCCCACCAGCCGCGCGTACGCCTCATGGACCAGCGCCGTCGCCGTCAGCGTGTGCGCCGTCCGCTCCTGGGCCATCCGCTGCTGGGCGGCCCGGCGCAACTGCTCGTACACCAGCGGCAGCAACTCGTCCGACGACGCCCGCTGCCCGCTGGCCAGGTCGCCAAGCAGGCGCGTGACCCGCGCCCCGTCGCCATCGGTGCCTCGATCCGCCGCTGCGTCGCCCACCGCGCACCTCCCCGATCGGGGATGCTACACGCCCCGCGACGAATCGGGTGCCCTTCCCCCATCGCGAGCCGGGGCGTCCCCGCCCCGGACAACCGTGCCACCAGCCTCGCCCCCGAGCGGCTCGTGCGATCAACCGCGAGTCGCGATCGATCCCGCTCATCTGCATCAGGCGTGCAGAGCCACGCCCGATGGCACGATCCACACTCCCTCGCCGGGCCTACGCCATCCGCACCCACTTGATCAGCGTCGCCAGATTCGGCGGCTTGCCGTACATCAAGAGGCCGACGCGGAACACCTTGGCCGCGAACCACAGGAACCCGTAGCACGCCACCGCGTTGATCGCCACCGCCAGCAGCGGCTGCCACATGGCCGGCGGGTCCGACGAGGTCATCCGGATCATCATCACGAACGGGCTGATCGGCGGAACGAACGACAGCACCTGGGCCCACACCGCGTTGGGATCACGCGACAGCGGCAGCCACAGGAAGTACGGGATCATCACCGCCATCATGATCGGCCCCTGCAGCGACTGGGCCTCGCGAAGCTCGTTCACCGCCGCACCGACCGACGCCGTCATCGATGCCATCATCGTGTACGTCAGCAGGAAGAACGCCACCAGGAACGCGACCTGCACCGGACTCACCAGGTCCGCCAGCGCGAACGCCGCCAGCGCTCCGAACCCCAGCCCGCCGTAGATCAGCAGGATCACGCCGCCAACAAGCATCTGCCCCAGCACCTTGCCCGACATCAGCTGCATCGGCGACACCGCCGACAGCAGCACCTCCACCACGCGGCTGGATTTCTCCTCGATCGTCGTCGTCAGCAGGTACTGCGACCCGATCATCACCGACAGCATCAGCAGGATCATGAACCCCAGCGGCAGCATCATCGCCAGGCCCGACGCCGAACTCCGCTCGCCCTCCTGCGTCACCTCCCGAACCGCCGGGCGGCGCACCGTCGTGAGCGCCTCCAGCCACGCCGGGTCCTGGCCGTACGCGGCGTACCTGGCCTCGCGGATCGCCCCGCGCACCCCCTCGCGGATCTCGTCGACAATCCGGTCGTCCATCCGCGGGCGGTGGAACAGCGAGAACGTCCCGAACTGCTCTTCGCCATCGCCGCGCCGGACCGCGTCGGCGTCGATCACCACCAGCGCCAGCAACTGCGACGATGCAGACTCGCCCTCGCCCGGGGATTCCCACAGCCGCTGCTTCTCGGCCTCCTCGTCCACGGACCCCGGATCGAGCACCAGCGCCGTGAACTCCGGGATCTTGTCCGACAGCCCCTGCATCCGGTCGGCCATACGCATCGCCTGCTGGAGCGACCGCGCACCGTCGCCGCCGACGCCCGCGCCGGGCGGCACACCCGCCACGCCTTCCGCACCCTCCGCGGCCCCGTCGCCAGCGTCCTGGCCTTCGAGGATCTCCTGCCCCTCGCCCGCGAGCGCCGCCTCCCGGATCCGCCCGACTTCATCGCCACGCCGCGCCGAGATCGCCTCGGGCGACAGGCTCTCGATCACGCCGTCCGCCGCCGCCCCGGAGCGATCGATGATCGCCACCGTGCCCACGACCTTCGGCGCCTCGGCCGCCATCGTCAGGCGGATGATCAGCGGGATGGCCAGGAAGCACACGCCGGGGATCACGAACGCCCCGATGATGAACGCCCTGGTCATCGCCGTGGACATGAACTCACGCTTGGCGATCTGCAGGATCCGGTTCACGCCTCACCCCCCTCGGCCCCGACGCCCGCCAGCGCCCCGCCGCCCGCCTCGCGGATCGACGCACGCACCTGCTCGACGTTCTCCTCGCCCTGACGTTTGACGATGTCGATGAACAGGTCTTCCAGGCTCGGTCGCAGGATCTCGACCCTCGACATCGCCATAGACCCCGCCACCCGACCCATGACCTCCGCGATCGACTCGCCCTCGCGGATCAGCGCCGCCCCGCCCCGCTCGGTGCGTCGGACCGACGCGACGCCCTCGACCGCTTCCACCGCCTCGAACCCCGCCCCCGTATCCAGCGGCACGAACGCGATCTCCCTCGCCTCATGCTCCCGCTCGATCTGGGCCAGCGGCGCATCGAGCACCTTCCTCCCGCGGCTGATCATCACGATGTGATCACACAACGCCTCGGCCGTGTGCATCACGTGCGTCGAGAAGATCACCGTTCGCCCCGCCTTGTGCTGCTCCATCACCAGGTCCCGCAGCAGACGCATGTTCACCGGGTCCAGCCCGCTGAACGGCTCGTCCAGGATCAGCAGTTCCGGCTCGTGGATCACCGACGCGATGAACTGCACCTTCTGCTGCATGCCCTTGGAGAGTTCCTCGCACCTCTTGGCGTGCACGCCCTCGAGTTCGACCTTGGCCAGCCAATCGAACACCTTCTGGCGCAGCCCGCCGCCGCGCACGCCCTTGAGCGCCGCCATGTGCTCCAGGAACGCCAGCACCTTCATCTTCTTGTAGACGCCGCGCTCCTCGGGCAGGTAGCCGATCCGGTCCTTGCTCTCGACCGCCGACTTGCGCCCGAGCACCTCGATCCGCCCCGCGTCGGGGAACAGGATCGCCATGATCATCCGGATCGTGGTCGTCTTGCCCGCGCCGTTGGGCCCGATGAACCCGGTAAGAGAACCCCGCTCGATCGCCAGGTCCAGCCCCTCGACCGCGACCTTGCTCCCGAAGGTCTTCCGCACGCCCGTCAGCCTGATCGCATCGTCCATGGCCGCTCCGTCTGGCGGGCACCGGCCTCGGGGTCATTCCCCCGCCGCCGGCCCGGACCCATTGTTGGGGCGTCCCCGACCGATCTCGCCCCAATCCCCACCCAGAAGCGTCGCACCCGCCAACCCGGGGCCAACCCGCCGGTCCCACGTCGGCCGTTCCACGCTCGCGGCACGAGCACCGAGACAGCAAAAAACACCGAGGCCCCGCCCTTGAGCGGAGCCTCGATGAAAGGAGGGTGACAAATTCCGGACATCCGAGGCGACAAAGCTTTCCTCGAACCACACCCCGGGGGTTTCCCGCAACGGTGCCAGAGCATGATACCGATATCTTCGTCCGCTGCAAGCGCGAGGCACGCGAACTTGGAAATACCCTTACCAAGCCAGATTTCGTGCGGCTTCGTTTCGGGTCCGAAGCCCCCTATCGTCGTCCTATGGCCGCCCAAGCCGCCGACAGCCTGTCGGATCGCGTTCGCCAGCGTCTCGACGCCCTCGCCGAGCGGTACCGCGCCCTGGGCGAGCAACTCGAGGACCCGGCGGTCCTGAGCGACCATCGGCGCGTCCGGGACCTCTCGATCCAGCGGGCCGGCCTGGCCCCGGCGGCCGAGGGGTACACCAGGTACCAGGCCCTGCTCACCGAGGCCGCCGAACTGCGCGGGGCCGTCGAGTCGGACGCCGACCCGGAACTGGCCGAACTGGCCCGCGAGGAACTGCCCCGCCTCGAGTCCGAGGCCGCCGACACCATCGCCCGAGTCAAGGCCGCCCTCGTCAATGCAGAGGACCGCGGGGTCGGCTCGGTCATCCTCGAGATCCGGGCCGGCACCGGCGGCGACGAGGCCGGCCTCTGGGCCCGCGACCTGTTCGACATGTACCAGAAGTACGCCGCCCGCAAGGGCTGGAACATCGAAACGCTCGACTTGACCGGCGACGCCAGCCTCGGCGGGATCCGTCACGTCGTGGCGAACATCTCGGGCGAAGGCGTGTGGTCGGAACTGGCCTTCGAAGCGGGCGTGCACTCGGTCAAGCGCGTGCCCGCGACCGAGGCCGCCGGACGCATCCACACCTCGACCGCCACCGTCGCCGTGCTGCCCGAGCCGGAGGAGGTCCAGGTCTCGATCGATTGGAGCGAGGTGGATGAGACGGTCACGACGTCCCAGGGCCCGGGCGGGCAGAACGTGAACAAGGTCGCCACGGCCGTGCGCCTGCTGCACCGCCCCACCGGCATCGAGGTGCGGATGCAGGAGTCCAAGAGCCAGCAGCAGAACCGCGAGCGGGCCAAACGCCTGCTGCTGGCCCGCCTGTACGAACTCGAGCGCCAGAAGGTCCACGCGGCCCGCACCGAGGCCCGCAACAGCCAGATCGGCACGGGCCAGCGCAGCGAGAAGGTCCGCGTGTACCGCTACCAGGACGGCATCGTCGCCGACGAGCGCCTCGCCGAGAAGTTCCAGTTGCGGGACGTCATCGGCGGGGACCTGGGTGCGATGATGCAGGCGCTGCTGGAGCAGGAGACGACGAGGCGGCTTGAGGCGCTGTGATCGGGCCGCTCTCGGCACGGGTGGCGGGGCACCGCCGTCCTGACCCGGCGGCCGTGGCAACTCGGGCGTCGCCCGTTCGATTCCCGGAGCGGCGGGTTGGTCCGGAAACCGGGGCCGCGGCGTGCCGGGGCTCAGCCGGCCCGTCGCGACCGGCGAGCCGCCATCGCCAGCACGCCGCCGATCAGCGCGGCCGGGGCCGGACTCGGCACGACGAGGATTGAGGTGCCGGTGTAGGTGGTCGGCAACGCGAACGGCGGTGGCGACAGCAGTTCGTAGACCGTGATCTCCGGGTACGCGGGTGCGGACAGCCAGTTGAGGTCGAAGGCCGTCGGCGTGGCGACCTGCGGGACCGTCCAGTCGAACGAGAACACCTCGTAGTTGACAGTGCCCCACTGCCCGGGCAGGGTGCCGCCGTAGAAAACCGGGTGGTTGGCGAATTCGACGGCGAATCCGGAGATGACGGCCCCTGAGATCGTGCCAGCCTGACCGGTCCACGGCGTAACCGCTGGCACATACGGGCTGGCGAATCCCGAGATTGTTCCGGCGTTGGGCGTGGTCCGCAGATCGCCCTCGATGTGATGGAGGTACAGGCCCGACGGGATGATCCGGCGCACCGTCACGCGGCAGGACTCCCCCGGAGCCAGAACTCCGTTGGGATCATCGTGGGACACCACGACGGAGGCGGACTGGGCGAAGTGAGGTTGTGGCGCCGCCCGCCACAACAAGCATGACGCTGGCAATCTTGACCGCCTGCCGCATCGATCGCCTCCGCATCGCCCAAGTGCCACGACCTTGCGGCTCTGGGCAAGGTCGTGCTCCGCCACCCCAAGCGGCCCCGACGTGCGGCATGCTTGCTGCTCTGAGCAAGCATGCCCGATGGACCGGGCGGGTTGCACGATCGGCATGCCTGTGCAGAGCCACAGGCATGCCACACTTCGGGGGTCCGTCCGCTGGCGGCACGACCTTCGGCCAGAGCCCCGATGGTCGTGGCACATCCGAGCCCTGGACACTCCGACCGCGATCATACCGTCCGCCACCCCATCCACAACACAAACACCCGCACCCCTCGTCTCCCGCGCGTCCCCCCCACCCCCACCGCTTGTGGTGCGACGCCGCCCCATCGTCCGATCACTACCTCCGCTCGGGCTCCGACCCGGGCCGCGGCGTTCCGGGGTTGGTGCCGGGGCGGTGTCGCGGCCGGCTCGGCCCCGGCCCGGGCGGTACAGTCCAGCCGATGGACGAGTCGCAGGAATCGCCCCGCATGATGCTCGCTCGCCGTGCGCTGCCCACGACCCGTCAATCCCTCACCCACAAGTTCGCCGTCGGCGGGCACGAGGGGTACCTGACCATCGGCCTGTACGACGACGGGATGCCCGGCGAGATCTTCATCAAGGTCTCGAAGGCGGGCTCGGCGATCTCGGGCTTCTGCCAGGCCTTTTGCCGCGCGTTCAGCCTGGCGATCCAGCACGGCCTGACGCTGCAGGACGCGGTGGTGCGTGTTCAAGGGATGCGTTTCGAGCCGTGATGGGCCCGACGAGCAACCCGGACATCCCGACGGCCGAGTCGATCGTGGACTACGTGGCGAAATATCTGGAGTTGGAGTTTGGGGGGAGGGGGAGGTAAGCGCGAGCCGAAGCGTCGCCCCTCAGATGCGTTACCGGCGGCGGCGTGCGGCCATGCAGAACGCTGCGAGCATCGCGGCGATGGACGCCGGGGCCGGGACCACGAGCAGCGATGTGCCCTCGACCGTCGTGGGGATGAACTCGATGGTCACAAGGCCATAGGCGGCAGGATCGCCTTGACCTGCGGCAGCGCTCGCAGACGGCACCCAATCGAACGCCACCGGCGTGGGGAGCCGACCAGCGGCGCGCGATCCAGTCGAACGCGATGACTTCCACGACGCCGGCGGTGTAATCGTACGCGGGAAGCAGGTGGAATGTGAACGCCGGGTGCGAGACAAACTGTACGACACGTCGTAGACGCTCCCGCCGACAATGGTGCCCGGCGAGTTGGGGTACAGAACGTTCGGCGATGGCGGAGTCAGGTCGAGACTAGCCCGTTCGACACCCCCAGATCGCCGGTCGCGACGACCGACCCGCCGACGCCAGCCAAGATGCTGGTCGAGCGCGGCCGTGCAACACGGCGATCCGAACCGTCTGGCCGGGAACGACAATGCCGTCCGGATCGTCGTGCGAGACCCACACGTTTGCAGTCTGCGCCCGCGCCGAAGCGACGCCACCACCGATCGCCAAAAGCCCGAAGGCAGCCGCCAGTGTTCGCATTCGCGCAGATTACGAGGCGCGCGAACGCGGTCAATGGGACTTGCAGCCCCTACGGCAGATCCCTCACCACCTCCACCGCCTTGCCCACCATCCCGTCCTTGACGCGGAAGACCGAGTACCCGCTGTGCCCGTTGCGCTGGGGGGTCTGGTAGGCGTACTCGACGTTGATGCCGGCGGTGGCCAGGGCCGCGGCGATGTCGCGGAAGGCGCCGGGCGGTCCTGCATGCCGACGACCAGGACCTCGAACTCGGCCATCGGGCCGGCCTTGCCGGTCTCGATGAGCGACTCGCACACGCCCTCGAGGCGGTCGACGGGGGTGCCGATGAGGCGGACCACGCCGCGGGCCGACTGGCCCGCGTCTCTGGTGGTGCGAGACGCACAGGGCGGCGATGTCCACGCCCGCGGCGTCGGCGGCTTCGAGCACGCCGACCAGTTCGCCGGGGCGATCGGCCAGGAAGATCGAGAACTCCTTGAGGACTTCGGCGTGCATCGTTCCCTCGAGCGCCTCCGCCGCCGGGTCGCTCGGGCGGGAACGGGAAGCATAGGGGCGGGACAGAGTGGGTTGACGAGAATCGGGAGAGTCCGAGGGGCGGAGACGGAGTCGGGCCGCAGGTGTTGGAGGATGAGGGGGTCGGGCTTTCCAGCCCGACTCGGCGTCCGATGATCGGGGCGGGCGGAGAGGCGGGAGCACTCCATCCGGAGGATCTTTGGGGTTGGGCAGCCAGGCGGGGCTGGAAAGCCCCGCCCCCTCGTTCGGTGGGCTGGTGGCGACTGTGGCCCCCTCAGTTCGACCGATACCGGCGCTGCGAGCCCGAGTTCTGGTTCGGGCCGCCCATGAGGCGATCGAGCACGGTCGGCTGGGTGGGCTCGTATGTCGACGTGCCCGACGCGCCGATGCCGCGGGTTTCGACGACGCGCTCAGGCAGCCGCCGCTGAGCAGCGTGAGAAGGCGCACGGTCGCCGCCGCGGCCGTGGTCGCGTGCCAGTTCCTGGGCCGATTCACGGGCGTGCCCGCGTCACGCGAGCGCTGCTCGCTGTCGCTCGGTTCGGTCTCGAACTCGTCGGCATCCGACTCTCCGTCTACAGGGATCCTCCCGGAAGCGTGATCTTTGGTCGGTTCGGCGGCGGCGTCATCCGCCATCTGGACGCGATCGTCGCTCTGCGGGGCGGGGCGTTCTGGAGGGCTCGCCTCGTCGAGCACCGCGGGCGCCTGGGCGGCGACCGCCGCCGCGGCTGCCGCCGGCACGAGCCCCGCAAGCGTCCGCCCCTCAACGGCCTTGGTTGACTGCTCGCGTAGTTCCGCCGCGAGGCCACGGGCGGGCCCCGCCATGTCGAAGCCGATCCGGAGCAGGTCCTCGATGCGTACCCGCTCCGCCGGCCCGGACAGCGTCAGGCCGGTGTCGGGCTGCTCGAGGCGCGACGCCACGCCCGCGCCGATGAGCCGCTGGACGATCGCCTGCACGGCCCGATCGTCGAGGCCGACCCTGGTCCCGAGGTTCCCGCCCAGCACCGCCTTGCCGGTGGCGAATCCTCGCGCGATCTCCGCGGCGACGACGACCACGGCCGCGGGTTCCATGACCGCCGGAGCCTCGTCGCGGGCCTCGTCCTCGGCCTTCCAGGTCTTGTAGTGCTGCAGCGCGTACGCGACCTGGAGGCCGAACAGAACGATGAGCCACGTCGCGTACACCCAGATGAGCAGCAGCGGGATGAGCCCGAGCGAGCCGTACAGACGGGCGTAGCCGGTCGCGAAGTTGGTGTACTGGGCCAGACCGAGCTTGCTGATCTCCCACCCCAGGGCGGCGACGAACGCGCCGATGACCGCGGGCCGCCAGGCGACGCGGGTGTTGGGCACCCACAGATACACGCCGATAAACAGCAGCGTGCTGGTGAGCAGCGTGGCGGAGAACGTGATGAGCGTGCCGAGGGCCGTGCCCTGGCCGAGCGCGGGGCTCAGGCCGCCCAGCCACGCCGTGGCCCGGGCGCTGAGGAAAAACGTGAAGAGCACGAGCGTGAGCCCGAGCGTCAGCATGGTCCAGTAGAGCGGGATCCGCTGACGCCACGCACGCCCGCGCGGGGCGCGGTAGATGTCGTTGAAGGCCCGCTCGACCTCGATGAGCATCGAGATCGCGGCGTAGGCCAGCATGAGCACGCCGATCGCGCCGATCGCCTGGAACGCGATGCCGCGGACCCGCGAGACGAGCTCGGCGATCCAGTCCTCGAGCCGGGGGGAGATGATCGCGGCGGGCTGGCCCGCGGTCGGGGCGCTGCCGGCTCCCGGATTGCCGGCTTGCGACGGACCTGCCGCGGCTGTGGGCGTCGGCGGCGTCGTCGGCTCGCCAGCGCCGTTTCCAGGGGTCGTGGGCGGCTGCTCCGGCCCGCTCTGTTCCAGCGCCGGGTCCTTGGGCCCGAAGAAGCCGAGGCGTGGGCGGTACTGGGCCGCCTCTTCCGTGCGGGCGACGGTCTCCTGGTCGATCACGATCTCGGAGATTCCGCTGTACTCCAGCAGCCCGCGGATCGTCTCCTGCATCCGCTCGGGCGAGGCGAACGAGCCCAGCACCGCGATGCCGATCACCAGCGTCGGGATTAGTCCGAAGATCGTGCGGTACGAGAGGGCCGCGGCCATCCGCGGCAGCGAGGTGTGCATCAGGATCCGCCCGGCCCGCCGCAGCACGTGGATGGTCTGCTCGATCTGGCGGTACCAGCGGACGAGGCGCCGGAAGAGGCTCTCCTGCTTCGGGGCGTCGGCGTCGTCGCGGTCGAGCGCCGCCGATTCGGCGCGCGCGACGCTGGCAGCCTGCTGCTCGGAGTCGCGCGTGGGTTGGCCGTTGCTTGTGCTCACCGCCTGCCCTTGCTCCCGCCGCCGCGCTGGCCGCCTGATCGCTGGCCCCCAGGCCGCTGGCCACCGGACCGCTTGCCGCCGGGGCCACCCGACGCGCGGCTCTGGGTCGGCTTCCGGCTGCCGCCGGGCTTGGCCGCGCGCGGACCCGCCCCACCCCCGGCCTTCTTGGGACGCCCGCCGCCCGCCTTGCCGGCGCGTGCGCCGGGTCGGCCCTGCGGCCCGTCGGCGCGATCCGACCGCCGGGCGGGTGGACCGCCCGGCTTCCCACCGGTGTTTCGGCGCTTATCGGGCCGGGCTTGCTCCGAATCCCCGGATCGCCGCCCGGGACGATCGCCCTCGCCGACGCGGTCCCGAGCCTCGTCCCGGGCCGCGTCCCGCGCGCGACCGCCGATCGGCTTCTTGGCGACCACCTTCTTCTTTCGTTGAGCGTTCAAACCGGGCCCGCGGCCGCGCCTCTTGTCGAGGCTCGATGGCGCACCGGTCGCCGCCGGGTTGCTCGCTTCGCCCCGCCCGCCGTCGCGCTGGGCATCGATCGGCTTGCCGATGCCGCGGAACCGCCGGGCGATCTTGGCCTCCGGCGCCGGCGGTCCACCCCGCTTGCCGGAGCCGCCCGACGCCGGCCCTTTCCCGCTCACCGCCCGGCGGAGCGCCTGCAACTCCTCGCGCTCGAGTTCGCGCCACTGCCCCGGCGCGACGCCACGCAGGCGCACCGGCCCGATGGCGACGCGTTCGACCATCTTCACCGGGTGCCCGATGGCCGCCAGCGCATCGCGCACGGCGGCCACTCGCCCCTCGCGCGCGACGAGTTGCAGCACGGTCCGACCCATCTCGCGTGCCAGGATCGAGACTTCGACCTTGGCCTGACGGACCACACCCGCCTCGCGGGCCTCGCGCCGCCCGGCCTGCTCCACGACCTCCATGACGCGCGCCAGCGACTCCTCGTCAAGCGTGCCGCGGACGACCATCTGGTACGTCTTCTCGACGCCGTAGCGTGCGTGGGTCAGGCGATTGGCCATCTCGCCGTCGTTGGTCAGGATGAGCAGGCCGGTGGAGTCGAACTCAAGCCGCCCGGCGACGAACAAGCGCGAGGCCAGCGGGTGCTGCACCGTGTCGAGCACCGTGCGACGCGAATCGTCGGCCCCCTCGCGCGCAGTCGTCAGCGTCCGGGCCGCCTTGTTCATCATCAGGTACAGCAGCGGCTCGGGCTTCGGCACGACCCTCCCGTCGATCGTGATCGTGTCGGCGTGCGGATCGGCCCAGGCCGGCAGCGACGAGACGACCTCGCCGTTGACCCTCACCCGCCCCTCGCGGATGAGAGCCTCGCACTGGCGGCGCGACGCGACGCCCGCGTCGTTGAGGACCCGCTGGAGGCGCTCGCCGCGGGGCCCGACGCCTGCCGCGGCCCCGCGCGCGCCGATCCGCCCCGATTCCGACGACTCTGTTGGCTCGCGTCCTGGCATCGGGCAATCGTAGTGACGCCGCCCACCCCGCTTTGATCCCGCCTCAGCGCTTTCCCGACGGCCGCCCCGCGCCGCCCCCCGCGCTCACGGCCCGGTCCCGGCGCGACGGATCGACCAGGCCCGAGGGCAGGTCGTACCCGTCGGCCCCGGTCAGCCACACGCGCGAAGACATGTCCATCGTCTGGGAGATGAACTGCCCGCCCGCGCGGACCTCCATCCGCAGGAACGTGTTCTGCTCGACCGACAGCAGCACGCCCGCGTCGACCGCGAACACCGCCTGGCCGTCGATCCTCGCATCGGTGATGTCGAGTTCCACGCCCCGGGCCTGCCCGCCCGAGACCCACGCGTCGCCCGTGGCCGAGACGATGCCGACGCGCTGGCCGTCGACGCTCTGGACCCGCTCGAGCGTGTACCGCATCTGCAGCGTCAGACGCCCGACGCCGCTGATGTCCTGCGAACGCCGCACGGTCCACGTGTCGCCGACCTCGACCTCGCCATCGGGCACGACGTGCCACTGCTGCTCGAGGTTGGCGCGGAAGACGTCCTCGTTCATGGTGGATCGCATCGTCTCGCGGACGCCGCGGTCGCGCAGGCCGCGGAGCATCTGGTCGAGAAGCTCGGCGTAGCCCTCGATCCGCTCGACCTCGCCGACGGGCGAGAGGCGGATCGAGTATCGCTCGCCGAGCAGGAACGCGAACGGGGCGATCAGGTCCTCGCGGGCGCGACGCCGATCCGAGGCACTCTCCGAATCGAACCGGATCCGCCCGGCCGCGCCCAGGTCGCCGTCGACACGGACCACGGTGGTCGCGACGTCGAGTTCGCCGGAGCCGCGCCGCTCGCTGGCCACTTCCAGTTCCTGCGTCGCGAAGGTCGTGATGACGCTGCTGGCGGTCTCGCGCCGGCTCTCGGCCTCGGTCAGCACCTCGGCCCGGTTGTCGTACGTCAGCGACGCCCCAACCGGCCACGAGTACCGCATCTCCACCGACTGATCCGGGGACTGGGCCCGGGCCACGCCCGCGGTCGCTACCGCGACGCCGACCCACGCCGCCGCGCCCGCCACACGGGCCACACGCGCCACGCCCACCACACGCTGTCCGAATCCTCGCGGCATCCTGCGCTCCTGACCCCAGACCCGGCGGCCCCTTGGCTCGCCAGAGCCGCGGGGCGCACCCTGCAACCGAACGAGGCGACAGCCACCCCGCGGCCCCGCAGCCGGATCGGCGGATTCCAACCGACTCTCAAGTCTCTGGTCCGGCAACGGGTTACCGACCGCCGTCCTCGTCGCCGCCCGCGTCCTCAACATCCTCGGCGTCGCCCTCCAGCAGGCGGCTGCTCATCCGAGTCTCGGACCGCTGCTCCATCGCCATGCCGCCGGCGTTGATCGACATCACCATCGTCTGGTCCTGCACGAACGAGACCAGCACGCCGCGCCCGGCGTCGAACAGGATCTCGCCCTCGAGCGAACCCTCCTTGATCTCCAGGCCCATCCCGCCGGCCCCGTCGATCGAGACCGTGCCCACCGACGAGATCAGCGCCAGGTCCGCCCCGGCGTGCTCCTGCATCCCCTCGAACGTGTACGTCACGTCGATGATCAGATTGCCCAGCATCGGGATCGACTGCGTGATGTGCGACTCCCAGGACTCGCCCACCTCCGTCTCTTCGCCCGGCACGACGTGCCACATCTGCTCCAGGGCCGCGGCGAACACCTCTTCCGCAAGCGCCGACCCCATGCCCATCCGCATCTGCGGGCTCACCTTCTCGAGCATCGCGTCCACGATCTCGGCGTAGCCGTCGAGTTCCTGCAGTTCGCCCGCGCCGTCCAGCGTCATCGTGTACGTCTTGCCGAGCATGAACGCGAACGGCAGGATCGACGGGTCGTTCTCGAGGGCCTGGTCGTCCGGGTTCTCCGAGTCATACTGCACGCGCCCGCCGCCCATCTGCCCCATGTCCGCGTCCACGCGGATCGACGTCGTCGTGACCTCGATCTCCGCGGCCCCGTCGCGGACGCCGACCACCGTCATCTCCGAGACCGACCGGTTCTCCACCTCGGAGTTCGAGTCGAACATCCCGCCCTTCATCTCCTGGACGGTCTCCTGCCCGGCCTCGTACCGCAGGGTCTGGCCCCGCTCCCACTGGTAGCGCAGGTCCGCGGTCTGGCCCGACGCGACGCCGCAGGCAAGCCCATGGGCCAGCCCGCTGGCCAGAACCACCGCCGCGACGCCCATCCGATTCGTGTGCAGGTCCATACGAGTCCTCCCATCCGTGGCCGACGCTCGACGGCCCGTGCAATCGCCCGCCACCCCCCGGCCACACCGCCGGAAGGGCACGCGCGAATCTCCAGAGGCGTCGCCGCGAGCACCCGCCCGCAGCACACCCGACCCCATCCTACCGGCTCCGCACCCGTCGCCGACGCCCCTGCCCCAACCAGTTCCGATAAAGTCCTACGCTGCCCGCGTCGATGCGCTCTGTCCGTGCCCCAGGCCCGCGCCGACCCAATCGCACGCCGAACGAAGCAGCCCCCAGGAGCCCACATGGCCCGCACCGCCCCTGTCAATCGCATCGGACTGCTCACCGGCGGCGGCGACTGCCCCGGCCTCAACGCCGTCATCCGCGCCGTCACCAAAGACGCCATCGGGCACGGCATCGAGGTCGTCGGCATCGAGGACGGCTTCCTGGGCCTCATCGAGAACCGCACCCGCCTGCTCTCGCACGACGATGTCTCGAACATCCTCACCGCCGGCGGCACCATCCTCGGCTCGTCCAACAAGGCCAACCCGGAACGCTTCGCCGTCGGCAAGAACCAGGACGGCACGCCCAAGTTCCAGGATATGACCGACCTGTGCATGCGCAACATCGAGATGCAGGGCCTCGACGCCCTGGTCGTCGTCGGCGGCGACGGCACCATGACCGGCTCGCAGGTGTTCATCAAGCGCGGCGTCAACTGCATCGGCGTCCCGAAGACCATCGACAACGACCTGCACGGCACGGACCTGACGTTCGGCTTCCTCACCGCGGTCCAGATCGCCACCGACGCGCTCGACCGCGTGCACACCACGGCCGCGAGCCACCACCGCGTGATGGTCGTTGAGGTCATGGGGCGCAACTCGGGCTGGATTGCGCTGCACTCGGGCGTCGCCGCGGGCGCCGACATCATCCTGCTGCCCGAGATCCCCTTCGACCCGGACATCGTGGCCCGCGTGTGCCAGCAGCGTTCGCGCCGCGGCAAGCGATTCACGATCATCTGCACCGCCGAGGGCGCCAAGCCCGCCGGCGGCAAGACCGTCATCGAACGCACCGACCCGACCAGCCCGGACCCAATCCGCCTGGGCGGCGTCAGCCGCCTGGTCGCGTCGATGGTCGAGCAGAAGACCGGGCTGGAATCGCGGTACGTCGTGCTCGGGCACGTCCAGCGCGGCGGCACACCGGTGGCGGCCGACCGCGTGCTGGCGACCAGTTTCGGCGACTACGCGATGGACCTGCTGCTGGGGGCCAAGAAGAACCGGATGGTGGCGTACCAGGGCGGGCAGTACACCGACGTGGCCCTGGTCGAGGCGGCGGGCAAGCAGCGCACGGTGCCGCACGACCACCCGCTCATGGCCGCGGCCCGGAGTGTGGGGACGTCGTTCGCGGATCGGGAGTAGGGCATCGGCGAATCCCTACCATCCCCGCCCATGCCCGCTCCGGCGCCATCCTCATCTTCCACACCCGCCGCGAACCGACGCCGCCCCTCCTTCCTCCGCGAGTTCCTCGCCAACCCCATCGCCACCGCGGCCATCGCTCCGTCCTCGCCCCAACTCGCCACCGCCATGCTCCGCGGCGTCGACATCGCCTCCCTCCGCACCATCGTCGAGTTCGGCCCCGGCACCGGCATCTTCACGCGGGCCGTGCTGCAAGCCCTCCGGGCCGCGGGCAATACGGGCGCGACGGTCATCGCCCTCGAACTCAACCAGCGCATGGCCGCGGCCCTCGCGGCCGACCTCGCGGCCGGCGCGAACAACGACGACGATCCCGGCCCGCGCGTCGAGGTCCTGAACGCCAACGCCCTCGACATCGACCGCATCCTCACCGAGCGCGGCCTGTCCCACGCCGACTTCATCCTCTCCGGCCTCGGCTGGCCCTCCATCCCCGCCAAGGTCCGCGACGCGATCCTCGAGAAGACCGCCGCCGCCCTCCCGCCGGGCCGCCAGTTCCGCACGTTCGGCTACCACATCGGCCTGACGCTCCCCGGCGCGTGGGGGTTCCGCAAGACGGTCCGCCGCCTGTTCTCGCGCGTCGAGATCTCGCCGGTGGTGTGGCGGAACATCCCGCCGGCGTTCGTGTACACGTGCACGAAGTAGGAGCGCCTTGATCGAGTGCCACGACCTTCCGGGGCGTGCCACGACCTTCGTGGCTCGGGCCGAAGGTCGTGCCTTCAACGGACGGACCTCCGTAGTGTGGCATGGCTGTGGCTTTGCACAGCCATGTCGAACGTGCAACCCGCTCCGTTGCTCAGCCATGCTTGCTCAGCGCAGCAAGCATGCCACACCCTGGGGCCGCGTCGGCAAGCGCGACGGGCACGCGAGCGTGCCACGACCTTTGGGGCTCGGGCAGAAGGTCGTGCGTTCAACGGACGGATGCCCGAAGTGTGGCATGGCTGTGGCTCCGCACAGCCATGTCGAACGTGCAACCCGCTCCGGTTGCTCAGCCATGCTTGCTCAGAGCAGCAAGCATGCCACACGTCGGAGCCGCAATGTCTTCGCACAGGCTGGACCTACTGCCCGCCCGGCGCAGGCCCCTCGCCACCACCGGCGGGCGCACCCACCCCCGGCGCCGCCCGCGGCATGAACAACTGCCCCCGCGCCACCCGGAAGAACGGCTGGTACACATACATCCCGCCCGTGATCACGTCCGCCCGACCGTCCCCGTCCATGTCTCCCACATCGCCGACCACCTGGTACGTCGGCCCGACGTTCACCGGACGCAGCGTGAACGACTCATGCCCATCGTTCTCGAACCACACCATCGCGGCCCGCCGCGAGTCCTGCCACTGGTTCATCATGCTCGTCACGAACACGTCCAGATCGCCGTCCAGGTCGAAGTCGCCCGCCCCGGCCCAGTACGCCCCGTGGAACCCGCCGATCCGCCGGTACACGAACGAGATCGCCTCGCCCTCCGACTGGTTCTCGAGCCACTGCACGCCGTGCCACGGCTTCGAGTACGGCTCGGAATCCAGCGCATCGCCGTTGGTGAACAGCATGTCCAGGTCGCCGTCCTGATCCAGGTCCACCAGTTCGGCCGATGAGTTGCCCCACATCGGGTGCGGCGCCCGCCACAGTTCCACCTCGCGGAACCGCTCGGGCCCCTCGCCCTCGCCCCGGTTGACGTACAGCACCACCCGCTCGTGCTGCTGGGAAACGAGCACCGCGATGTCGGGCAGGCCGTCGCCGTTGACGTCGCCGGTGGGCACGTGGCTCACGCCGTTGGACTTGAGCAGTTCGTGCGCCGTGTACTCGAACGCCCCGGTCCGCTCCAGCCAGCCCGCCCGCCCGGTGTGGTACAGTCCGAACGTCGCGAACGCGATATCGAGGTCGCCGTCGCCGTCAAGATCGGCCGGGCGCACGTCGCACGCTCGCGGCTCGTTCTCCAGCAGCACGCGCGACACGAACCCCTCGCCCGCCCGGTTCTCCAGCACGCGGATCGAGCCGACCAGATCGTCCGTCGGCTGCAGCGAGCCGAGCGACGCGACCAGCACGTCGTTGTCGCCGTCGTCATCGATGTCCAGCACGCTCGTCCGCGCCGGGGCCGCCACCTGCGCCAGCGCCACCTCCTGCGGCCCCTGGGCGGTCTGGGCGATCCACGTCACGATGTTGTTCTTCGCGTCGCTGAACAGCACGTCCGGCGTGCCGTCCGCGTTCAGGTCGGCGATGTTCACCCCGGCGATCACCGGTCCGAACGGCGCACCCGGCTGCGGCTGCTCCTGCAAACCGAACGGCCCCTGCTGCCACACGATCGGCGAGGGCCGCCCCGCCGGATGGGCCTCGACCGGCAGCATCGGGATCGAAGTGGCCGCCCGCGCCTCGTAGTACGCGATCACATCGGCGAGCACCCGGTCGTCCAGCGCCTCGCCAAGATGGAACTGCTTGATCAGTTCGTTCATCCGCGTGAGCGCACCCCGCCACCGATCCCGCGGCAGCACCTCGGGGCTTGGCACCAGATGGCACCGCGCGCACGTGTACATCCACGCCGGCAGATCGCCCGGCGGCAGATTCCGACCGATGTCCACGTCCGTGCCCGCCAGCGTCGGCACCAGATTCGGCGTCGGTCCCTGCTGCCCGCCGCCCTCCCGCGCCACACCGGTGCCGGGCTGCGCGCCCGCTCCGCCCGAAGCAGCCGTGGATTCCGGTGTCCCACTCGCCCCGCCGCCATCACCGGCCCCGCTGCCGCTGGCCGTCCCGGCGCCACCGCCACCGTTGCCACCGCCGTTTCCGCCGCCGCCCGGCCCGCACGATGCGCCGACCGCGCCGATCGCCCCGCACACCGCCGCGAGCAATACCACGCGGGCCCACGCCCGTCCTCTCTCCGCCGCGCCATCGCGCGGCCACCGCCCGGTTGGTATCAACTTGCTCACCGCGACCCCCATCGCGTCCTGCGCTGGGAAGGCCCGCGGCACTCCCGGCAGCAACTCAGCCGCAGCCTACCACATTCCGCCATCGCTTGGAAGCCCGATCGGCACGCTGCCCTCGCCCCGCAGTCACGGCCGCGCCGCATCATCGCTCGCTGGCTGCCCCTCCGCGAGCACCCACAGAATCCCGCCCGCCAGATGCTCCCGGAACTCGGGCTCGCCGAACGCCTCGGTGGTGTGCCCCCCGCCGGTGTACCACGCCCACCCGCCGCCGAACGCCTGGCACCACGCGATCGGGTGGTCCGCCCCCATCTGCCCGCCGCTGTACGACGACTCCAGCAGCGTCGCCAGCACGCGGATCCGCTCGTTCTCCCGCGGGTTCGTGCGATAGTCGTACCACTCGTCCCGACGAACCCACGGCGAGGGCAGCGTGATCGTGGACGGGTGCTGCGCGTCCTCGATCTCGATGGTCGCCTCCTGCACCTGCGGGTGGCTCTGGAAGTACGCCCCGACCAGTTCGCCGTACCACGCCCAGCCATACTCCGTGTCGGCCGCGGCGTGGACGCCCACAAACCCCTTGCCATCCGCGATGAACCGCTCGAACGCCGCCTGCTGGTCCTCATTCAGGATGTCGCCGGTCGTGGACAGGAACACAACCGCGTCGAACCCCGCAAGCCCCTGGTCCGTGAACAGTCCTGCGTCCTCCGACGCGACGACCTCGAAGCCGCGCTCGGCCCCGATCGCCTCGATCGCCTCGATCCCGGCCGGGATCGACCCGTGCCGGAAGCCGGCGGTCTTTGAGAACACGAGCACCACCGGCACGGCGTCGACCGTATCGGAGGGCGAGTCGGTGGGCGGCTGCTCGCCGGGCTCTCGAACCCCGCCGCTGTCGATCGGACGGGTCGTTGCCGCCTCCGCCGCCTGGCGTGACGCCCCGCGACTCTGGCCGTTCGCCGCCTCGCCACACCCGATCCCAACAGCGACCACGGACCCGAGGACACACCCGATCGCCCATGCGTTGGTCATCGCCCGCCCTCCGCGCCGCAACCTCGTCAACGCCAACCCCGAACAACTCGGCAGAGCCGAGAAAACTCCTGCTACCATAACACCATGACCAGCGACGCGTTCAAGAAGGTCTGGAAGGCCGAGCCGTTCCGCCCGTTCGCGCTCCGCATGGCCAGCGGTCGGCGCGTCGAGGTCTCCCATCCGGAGTTCGTCGCCATCAGCCCCGGCCAGCGGACCCTCGCCGTCTTCGAGCCCGGCACGGACTCGGCCGACATCGTGGACCTGCTCCTGGTCGAGTCGATCGAGTTCGTCCGACTCAACGGGGCCACCAAGCACTGAACCGGATCGGGCGACCGGTGCGGCCCACACAACGCGTGGCATCGCGCTCGCCACGCCTACTTCGCCTCCACATCCCCGAACCGCCTCGACCGCTTCGAGAACTCCCGCACCGCGTCGTTCAGCTGCTCGCCCCGGAAGTCCGGCCAGTACGTCTCACGCACCACCAGTTCCGCGTACGAGATCTGCCACAGCAGGAAGTTGCTCACCCGCATCTCCCCGCCCGTGCGGATCAGGAGGTCCGGCTCCGGCAGATCGGGCGCGTACAACCGCGACGCGATCGCCGCCTCATCCACCGACTCCGGATCGACCCGCCCCGCCGCCACGTCCCGCGCCAGCCGCCGGGCCGCGTCGGCCAGTTCCTGCCGCGCCCCGTAGTTCAGCGCCAGGCACAACGTCGGCCCCACCACATCCGCCGTGTGGGCCTCGACGCTCTCGATCGCCTCGACCACCTCCGACGGCAAACCCTCGCGCCGCCCGATCACCCGGAACCTGATCCCCTCACGCCGCAAGGCCTCCCGCTCGCCGTGGCAGTACGCCACGGCCATGTACATCAGCGCCTTGACCTCATCATCCGGGCGCTTCCAGTTCTCCAGGCTGAAGGAGTACAGCGTCAGCGCCTCGACGCCAAGATTCCCGCACTGCATCACCACGTCCCGCACCGCCCCCGCCCCGTTGCGGTGCCCGAAAATCCGCGGGAACCCACGCTCCTTGGCCCACCGCCCGTTGCCGTCCATGATGATCGCGATATGCCGCGGCACCCGCTCGGGGTGCACGTCCGGCAGGTGCTTGAGCGGATTGGCCCGCGGGTTCAACCGGCGCATCCGCTCCACAACAGCCGCCGCCCGCGGGCACTCGGCAAACGGACTCACGGGCGATGCAACGGGCACTGGTCGGCTCCTGATTCAACACGGAACGCGAAGGCCGCGAAGGTCGCAGGAAACCAGCTCAAACAGGCCATCCCGCTCACCTGCAGCCTTCGCGGCCCTCGCGTCCTTCGCGTTCGATCCGATCGTCGGCTCGGCGCCGCATCCCTCAACACTCAATCGTCTGCGCCCGATCCGGCCCCACGCTCACCGTCCGCACCGGCACGCCCACGAACGACTCGATCAGTTCCAGGTACCGCCGCGCCGCCTCCGGCAGGTCCTCGCGCCGGCGCACCTCGCGGATCTCCTCGCCGAACCCGGGCAGCGTCTCATACGCCGGGCGCACACCGGAAAGTTCGTCGGCATCCGGCACAAACCGGTCGGTCTTCGCCCCGTCGCGCCGCTCATACGCCGTGCACACCGGCAGCGTCTCGAACCCCGCCAGCACGTCCAGCAGCATCACTGCCAGTTCCGTCACGCCGCTGATCATCGCCCCGTACTTCACCGCCACCAGGTCCAGCCACCCGCACCGGCGCGGCCGCCCCGTGGTCGTCCCGAACTCGTTGCCACGCTCGCGGATCCTCGCCCCGTGCTTGCCCGCGTCCTCGGTCGGCATCGGCCCGCCGCCAACGCGCGTCGAATACGCCTTGACCACGCCAACCACACGCCCGATATGCCGCGCCGGCACACCCGTCCCCGGCCCGATCCCCAGCGCCGTCGTCGAGGAACTCGTCACGAACGGGTACGTCCCGTGGTCCACATCCAGCAGCGTCGCGTTGGCCCCCTCGAACAGCAGCCGCTTGCCCTGCCCCAGCATGTCGTGCAGGAGGTACGTCGTGTCCTTGATGTGCGGGCGCAGACGCTCGCCGATCTTCCCAAGCCGGTCGGTCTCGGCCGCGATGTCCAGCCCCGCGGCCGCCGGGCTCAGCAGCCGCGCCCGCGTCAGGCGGTCCCGAAGCACCAGCGGACGCAAGAGGTCCGCCACCCGGATCGCCGCCCCGCGCTGGGCCTTCTCCGCGTAGCACGGCCCGATCCCGCGCCCCGTCGTCCCGATCCGGGCCCCGCCCTCGATCGCCGACAAGGCCGACTCCCGACGCCGATCCTCGTTCTTGTGGTGGGCCAGCACGACGTGGGCCCGGTCCGACAGGATCACCCGCGAGCAGTCGACCCCGCGCTCCTTCAGCCGGTCGATCTCCTCCAGCAGCACGTCCGGATCGACCACGACCCCGTTGCCGATGATCGCGTCCGTGTCCTTGGCCAGGATCCCCGACGGGATCAGGTGCAGCGCGAACCGCTCGCCCCCCACCACCACCGTGTGCCCGGCGTTGGCCCCGCCGTTGTATCGCACCGTCGCGTCGTGGCTCCGGGCCAGCAGATCGACGATCTTGCCCTTGCCCTCGTCGCCCCACTGCAGGCCAACCACCGCCGTTCCCAAACCGGCCCCGGCCGACGCCCCGCCGACCGGGCTTGCCTCGGCCCTCGCGCCCGCCCTCGACCCCGGCCCCGAGGCTGTGCCCGAAACTGTGCCCGAACTTGTGCCCGAACTTGTGCTGGTGCTGGTCATGCGGCTCCGTCCCTGGCGACGATCCCGGGCCGGCCGAACCCGCCCTGGCTTACCGGACGCGGCCAACCCGTGCCCAAGCCACCGTGCCCCAGCCGAAGCATAGTGCCCCGCACCCGCCACCGACTCCGCCCAGACGCGCCAGCCGCCCCGATCTGCCCACCCGACACGCCCCGCGCCACCCCCGGCCACACCACGCCAAAGCCGCCCGCCCGGTGGACCGAAACACCATCCGATGTCAGACGCACGCGCCAGAGCGGATTCCGGCCTGCGGATCATGTGCCCAACGCTCACATGCCGCAAGATCCTGGCCGTCCCGGCACAGGCACGAGGCAAGACCGTGCGCTGCAAGTACTGCAACGCCTCGATCCGCATCCCGCCAAAGAAAGAGCCGAAGGCGTCCTCGGGCGACCAGCAGCAGGCCGCGTGAGCCGAACGCAATCGGCGCGACGCCCCCACGCCTCACAACTTCGGCGCATCGTCCTCATCATCCAGCAGGTCGTCGAAGTCGAACCCCTCGACGCTGCTGTCGTTCATGTCCCCGCCCGCCCGCTTCGCCGGCGACAGGCCCAGGTCATCTTCCACGTCCGCCATCCCGCCCATCGCCGAGGGCAGCGCCCGGTTCCGCGCCGTCGCGTCCACCTCCGCCGGTTGCCCGTCGATCCGCAGCACGAACACCACCTGGTCCACCGCGATCGTGTCCCCGGCCTCCAGGTCCTGCTTGGTCACCTTCTCGCCGTTGACGAACGTCCCGTTCCGCGAGCCCAGGTCGCTCACCCGCACGCCGCCCTCGCCGACCTCGAACTGGCAGTGCTGCCGCGACACGCCCGACACCGGGATCCGGATGTCCGCGTCGTTCTCACGACCCACCACCACGGTGCCCCGCTTCAGCGGGACCTCCTTCTGGGTGCCGTCGGTTCGGATCAGCACAAGGCTCGCGTTCACGGGTGCTCTATCCTTCCTGCGCCGCGGCCGCCTGATCGCCGGTCCGCGCGGTGTTCAACGACCCGCCCCCAACCCACGCCGACACACGCCGGCAACCGATCCCGACCCGCGTCCTGAGACACGACGCCGGGGCCACGAAGCCCCGCGCCACCCCGTCCAGAACGTTCGCCAACCCGCCAGCGATGGGCAAGCGTACCGACATCTCCCTCTTGGAGCAACGCCCCCCGGCTCCTCCATCCGCCCTTTCGCCGGGCGATCTTCGCCGCCTGGCCCAGGCCGCCACCGCTCCAAACCCGCCCCCAAACCCGCCCCCGAGCCGCCCTCACGCCCGCTCGCTCTACATCCACGTCCCCTTCTGCGCCCACAAGTGCCACTACTGCGACTTCTACTCCATCGTCGACACCCGCGACCGCCAGGCCGCGTTCTCGGACCGTCTAGCCCGTGAACTCGCCGCATGGTCCCCGCTCGCCGCCGGCGCCCCGCTCCGAACGATCTTCGTCGGGGGCGGGACGCCGTCGCTCCTGCGCGTCGACTTGTGGCAGGCCGTCCTGGCCGCCCTCGACCGCCACTACGACCTGTCCGACATCCGCGCGGGTGCCGGCGAGTTCACCGTCGAGTGCAATCCCGAGTCCGTCACCACGGAACTCCTCGACACCCTCGCCGCTGCCGGCGTCAACCGCATCTCGATGGGCGCCCAGTCCTTCAACCCCTCCCACCTGCGCACCCTCGAACGCCTCCACAAACCCGAACGCGTCGCCGCCGCCCTCGACCTGATCCGCCGTGCCGGCATCCCCCGCTCCTCCATCGACCTCATCTACGCCATCCCGGGCCAGACCCTGGCCGACTTCCAGCGCGACCTCGACGCCGCCATCGCCCTGAGCACCGACCACCTCTCCTGCTACAACCTCACGTACGAGCCCCAGACCGCCATGACCGCTCGCCTGGCCCGCGGCGAGTTCACACCCGCCGACGAGGACACCGAGATCGACATGTTCCGCGAGGCCACCAGCCGCCTCGAACGCGCCGGCCTGGCCCGCTACGAGATCTCCAACTACGCCCGCCCCGGCTCCGAATCCCGGCACAACCTCGCGTACTGGCGACAGGAACAGTGGATCGCCTGCGGCCCATCGGCCGCCGCACACATCACGCTCGCCGATGGCCCCCACCGCTGGAAGAACACGCCCCGCCTCGACGACTACCTCGCCCACGACGACCACGGCTTCACCACCGCCCAGGACCACGAGCCGCCCGACCCCCGCCGCGCCCTGGTCGAACGCATCATGACCGGGCTGCGCCTGCGCGAGGGCCTCCACGCCGACACGATCCTCGCCGCGGCCGCGTCCCTCGACCCCCACGCCCCCGCCCGCCTATCGCTCCGCGTCGAGCACGCCGTCGCCCACGGCCACATCGACGCCGATAAGGCCAATCCGCCCGTCGGCACGCCTCCCCGCTGGTGTCTCACCGACGCCGGCATGCTGGTCCACAACGCCATCGCCCGCTCGCTCACGCGCGTGCTGGGATGATGCTCGGTTTCCACGACGATGAACGGACAACCGCCCAGACGCCGGACCTGAGAAGGCCCTGCGCCGAAGGTCCGGGTCGAGCAGCCTTCCGCGCCCGACGCCGCGTTCGCCAAACCCGGACCTTCGCAGAGCCTCAGGTCCGGCGTCTGGACACGCCTGCACGCTCGCTAGTTGCCGCCGGAGCCACCAACCGGCTCGACAACAGGCTCGACGCCCGACTCGTCGGCTCCCCGAAGCGGCGCGTCCTCATCCGCCAGCACGCCGCGCCGCTGCACCGCCGGCGCGCTCGACAGCGCCCACGCCAGCGCCCGGCGCACCGTCGCGACCCGGTCCGGATTCCGCTCGGCCCGGATCCCCGCCGACATCTCCGAAGGCCCGAGCCGATCCGAGAATCCAGCGGTCGCGGCGCCCAGTTGCAGCCGCCCGCCCACCAGCGAGCCGCCGAACGTCCGGTCGCCCGTGCTGCCCGATGGCGTGAAGAAACCGCCCCCCTGGTACACCCCGATCTGGCCCCCCGCCAGCACGACGTGCACCACCGACGCCGACAGCGCCGTCGGCTCGATCGGCGTGTTGCCCGGCTTGGGGCGCAGCAGCATCCGCACATGCACGATGTGACCCGTCGCTCCCGACAGCGCCTCGATCGACGTCAGCGTCTCGGCGGGCAGGTCGGTCAGGTACATGTCCGCGGTGTTCTCATCCGCCGCCGAGAACCACCCGCTGTTCAGATTCGGCGACAGCGTCGCCCGGGTCTGGATCGAGGTGATCCGGTACCCGCTGGCCCCCCCGACCCCGCCGCCACAGCCCAGAAGGGCGACAGTCAGGAGCAGCCCGACCGCCACGACCGGAAGCGTTCTGAACGCCGGTCCGGAGGAGGCCCCCGATGGCGTCGGGCGACGAAGCACCGGGTCCAGAAACCCGTAGTGCCGCCCGGGTTTTTGTGTCAGCCGGCGGTTCGCCGGCGCGGTATCCTTCAGCAGGGAGCCCATAGGGCCAGCAGGATAGTGCCCGCCAACCTCGCGTGCCCGCCGGATTTTCCCGCGCGGCGGTCGGAGGCTGGGGCCGGACCAACACCGGGGCCAACTCCGCCATCGTTCCCGGCACGCGGCGGCCGATCCGCCCCGCCCCCGGAACAAATCCCCGGTCCGACGCGTCAGACCTGTGGGCCGCATCCGCCGCCCCGCCCGACCGCGTCCCGCTTCCCCAAGCGTGCACCGCCCAGGGGCTCCCGCAGGAGGTCAATCCTCATGAGCAACCGCTTCGCCTCGCTGACCGCCTCGCTCGGCCTCGCCGCGGGCATCCTCGCCGGCGCCGCCAGCCCCGCCGCCGCCCAGAGTTGCTACGGCTACTCCAGCGGCGTCTCCATCGGATTCACCTCCGGGTGGGACAACGGCTTCGTCTCCGTCGGCTACTCCAGCCCCGCCTACGCCTACGGCCCACGCCACGGCTACCGCGGCGGCTCGTACTACTACGACGACTGCTACCAGCCCCCACGCTCCTACCGCTACTACTACCAGCCCCGCTATCAGCCGCGGTACCAGCCCCGCTACTACACCCCGCGAAACTACTACTACACCCCACGCCGCCACTACCGCTACGACAACTGCTCCCCCTACTACTGGAGCGGCGGGTACGCCGTCGAGGGCTACTACGTCTCGAGCAACGACAACTCCGGCAGCGTGAACTACCGCAACGACTACTACGCCGGCGACCCCGCCGTCGCACCCGCCAACTACCAAGCGCCCGCCTACACCGTCGCCCGCTCCGACCGCCAGCGCGGCCTCGAGGGCGACTTCGACCCAACCTGGGCCGGCGACTCCATCGCCATGCTCCGCAAGGGCCAGGTCGACGATGCCATCCTGGCCCTCCAGGCCGCGGCCCACACCGACAAGGCCGACACGGGCACGGACATCGCCACCGGGCAGACCGCGCCGACGCCCGCGCCCATCGCCGCGGTTCCCACGACCGCCGCACCGGCCCTCGCCGGCGACAACCCAGAGGCCACCCGCATGCTGGGCCTGGCCATGATCGCCGACGCCCAGGTCGCCCAGGGCGCGGCCCAGATCCTCGGCGCCTACCGCGCCGACCCGTCGCTCGCCAACCAGGCGATCGACGAGCGCCTCTTCCCGAGTGGCGCCCGCTTCAGCATCCGCGACCTGGTCCGGCGCGCGTCCATCCACGCCAACCAGGCCAACACGCCCGAGGCGTGGTTCGCCCTGGCGGTGCTGATGCAGGCCGAGGGGCGTGATTCGGTCGCCCTCGACATGGTCATCAAGGCCACCGGCGTCGGCCTCGACCAGTCGGTCGCCACCCCGATGGCCGACTCGCTCCGGCGCGTCGTCTACGGGCGACGCTGATCGGCCGGGCGCCCGCTCCACGATCCGCCCGCCAATCCGGCGAACGCGACGCGCAAGCGAGCGCTCCGCCACCAACAACCCATCCAAGCCTCAACTCAGGGCGGGCCTCGAAGGCCCGCCCTTTCCTATTGGTCTTTGCCCGATCGACCGCTCTCTGCATCACTCCCCGGGAATCGCCCGAATCGCCCGCATATCCAGCGTCAATCCAGGGATCGCCGCACACACGATCTGGTCGGCGCTCGACTCCGATTCCGGCGCTTCAACAAACGCCCCGTCCCGACGGCGCAGCACCCGCACCGACTTCGTGTCCGGATCGATGATCCAGTACTCCCCGACGCCGAAGCGATCGAAGTCCCGCCGCTTGGTCACGAGATCCAGCCCCCGGTTCGACGGCGACAGCACCTCGACGATCAGGTCCGGCGCGATCGTCAGCCGGCTGGGCGTGCGGGGCAGCCTCGACCGCCGGTAGACGCTCACATCGGGGCAGTACACCAGCGAATCGTCGAACAGCACATCGATGTCCAGGAACACCCGCGGCACGCCGTCTGGCAACGAGGTGCCGCGCACCTGGAAGGCCACGGCAATCTTGATCTCCTGGTGCAGCGGCGACGGACTCGGCGACATCACGACCACTCCATCGATCAACTGGTACCGATCCCGCGTCTCACCAAGGGCGAGATACTCCTCGGCCGTCATCCGAAGACCGGCGAAACCGGACTCAAGCCCCCCGATCCCAAGATCACGCGACGCGACAGACATTTCCAGCGCTCCCGATCCACTGCCCGCTCGCTCAAAACCTCTCGCAGCGGCCCACATCCGGCGAGAACCGTCGGCCAGGCTCGCGGCCCAGCATAAGGGAAATATACGGCATGACTCCGTTCCTGTCAACCTGATTGTTCGCAATTCAATAGGATATCGCCGCCACTCCCCGCCCCCGTTTGCCTTCCCCCCACCCCCGCCTAGACTTCCCGCTCGACTCCCCGGCCCTCGCCGGGCGAGCCACATCCAGACCCGTTCGCACCACCGCGGCGGACCGTCCCCTGGCCGGGGGCGGTCGCTGGTGAACCACCCGGGCTTCCAGCCCGGATCACCAGGCGTCCGGTGGGAGGTGGAGATGCCATGGCCAAGAAAGAAGTCACTGCGGTCTTCAAGATCATGGCCCCAGGGGGCAAGGCGACGCCCGCGCCGCCGCTCGGCCCCGTGCTGGGCGCCAAGGGTGTGAACCCCGGCCAGTTCGTCCAGCAGTTCAACGCCGCGACCGCCAAACTCAATGGCAAGGTCATCAGCGCGGTGGTGACGGCGTACTCGGACCGCTCGTTCACGTTCGAACTCAAGTCCAGCCCGGCCTCGGTGCTCATCAAGGAGGCCGCGGGCATCGAGAAGGGCTCGGGCGTCCCGAACAAGGACAAGGTCGGCAAGATCACCAAGGCGCACGTTCGCAAGATCGCGGAAGAAAAGGTCAAGGACCTCAACGCCGGCTCGGTCGAGGCCGCGATGCGGGTGATCGAGGGCACCGCCCGTTCCATGGGCGTCACGGTGGAGGGCTGATCCCAATGCCAAAGTTCAACAAGCGCACAACCGCCAACCTCGAACTCCAGCCCAAGCAGCCCCTCGAGATCCCCGAGGCCATCGCCGCGCTGAAGAAGTTCAAGGCCCCCAAGTTCGACCAGACCATCAACATCGTCATGCACCTGGGCGTCGATCCCCGCCAGGCCGACCAGAACCTCCGCGGCTCGGTCGCCCTGCCCAACGGCATCGGCAAGTCCAAGCGCGTGGTCGCGTTCTGCGGCGACGACCAGCAGGCCGCCGCCAAGGAAGCCGGCGCCGTCAAGGCCGGCGGGCAGTCGCTGGTCGAAGAGGTCGAGAAGGGCTGGATGGACTTCGACGTCGCGGTCGCCAGCCCGGACATGATGCGTGTCATGGCCAAACTCGGACGCGTGCTCGGCCCCAAGGGCCTGATGCCCTCGCCCAAGAACGGCACCGTGACCCAGAACGTCGCCCAGGCCGTCAAGGAGTTCACGGCCGGCAAGCTCGAGTACCGCACCGACAAGAGCGGCAACGTCCACGCGATCATCGGCAAGATGTCCTTCTCCGACGCCGATCTGGCGGTCAACCTCCAGGCCTTCGTGGACACCATCGAGCGGGCCCGCCCCTCGTCGACCAAGGGCATCTACATCAAGAAGATCTGCGTGAGCGGATCCATGACCCCCAGCGTGCAGATCAAGTACCAGCAGGCCGTCGTCGCCTGAACAGGATGAGCCGCCAGCCCCGCGGGGCGTGATCGAAGGCGGCGCGACCGAAGAGGACCACACCATGTCCAAGCAAGTCAAAGAGATCATCCTGCGGGACTACCAGAGCCGCATCGGCGACAACAAGGACGCCGTCCTGGTCAGCCTCTCGGGCATCGACGCGATCTCCACCCACCAGATCCGCATGAACCTGGCAAAGAAGGACATGCGCGTCACCATCGTCCGCAACTCGCTCTTCAAGAAGATGGTCGACGGCACCGACATGGCCGCCCTCGGGCCGGTGCTGACCGGCCCCTCGGCCCTTGTCTACGGCGGCAACAGCGTCGTCGAGATCGCACGCGAGATCGTCGACTCGCTCAAGGACTTCCCCAAGATCGAACTCAAGGGCGCCGTGCTCGACGGCCAACTCTTCAAGGGCGAGGACGGGGTCAAGGCCCTCTCCAAGTTCCCGACTCGCGAAGAGGCGCTCGGCCAGACCGTCGCCCTCATCCTCGGCCCGGCCAAGAAACTCGTCGCCCAGATCAAGGGCCCCGGCTCGGGCGTCGCCGGCATCATCAAGACCATCGAGACCAAACTCGAGAAGGGCGAGGCCATCGCGAAGGTGGGGTAAGGCAGAGGCGGTCCTGAGTCCTTGGTCCTGGGTCCTGGAGGTCGGGCGCTCGGTCGCCCCGGCCCCTTCCGCGAATCAGGCCTCGGACCAGTCCAACGACCGTCTGCTCAAGCATCCCACTCCAACCGGTTGCCCGACCTCCAGGACCAAGGACTCAGGACTCAGGCCTCATCAGGACTCTCGCTTCGCACTCGACATCGCACCCGTCTGGCCCTTGGCCCCTCGCGGGCCGGGTTAAAGAGCCCAGGTGTCTGGGCCCCTTTCGGAGGCATGCCCCGCTCGGCGGAACGCTCCGCCGGGCCGTCAGGAAGGCTCGAACCATGGCAGACTTCAGCGCGACCATCACCGAACTGGGCGACAAGCTCGCGGCCCTGTCCCTCAAGGACGCGGTCGACCTGGGCAACTACATGAAGGAGACCTACGGCATCGAGGCCGCCGCCGGTGGCGCGGTCGTCATGGCCGGCCCGGCCGCCGCCGCCGCTCCCGCCGCCGAGGAGAAGACCGAGTTCGACGTGACCCTCAAGTCCGTGGACGCGGCCAAGAAGATCGGCGTCATCAAGGTCGTCCGCGAGATCACCGGCCTGGGCCTCAAGGAGGCCAAGGACATGGTCGACGGCGCCCCGAAGAAGCTCAAAGAGGGCGTCTCCAAAGACGAGGCCGACAGCCTCGCCAAGAAGCTCAAGGAAGCCGGTGCCGAGGTCGAGGTCGCCTGAGGCCCGACCCCCAGCGATCAACCCGACGGCGATCTCCATACACAATCCAAACAAGAGTTCGCCCGCCCCGCCCGGGGCGGGTTTTTTTTCGACCTTCACACGGTTGCCCGGCGTTCGGCACGGCCTATGCTTCTAGGCTCGTCATGGTGCGACCCGTTCTCATGTAATCAGGAGGCGATTGCTGCGCGCGTCGCCCGGTGTCTTCCGGGGGACGTGTTGTGCTATCGGCGGTGCCCAAGCCGTCTCATCGGAGGAACGTCGGCGATCGCCCCGCGCATCGCCACGAGCCCAACCGACAGGCGCACACCGCCATCCACGACGGCCGCACGCTCGGGAGGGTCGCCCGAGCCGCAAGGCCTGTCGCCACGGGCGAGAGCCCATGGTTCATCGGCCGGCGCCGGTCCATCGGCAACGGCCAGTTCATCGGCGAGAGCCGGGGCAGTTCGGCCAGCAAACAGGCCGAGCAGTGCAAGGGGTCGCATCGGGGCGCAAGCCAGACGTGCTGGGGACCACACCCGGAAGAGCACCGGGGGTCGACGCCAGGAATGACGGGGTACGAGTGAAGTGGGCGCAATCGCTCGGACGGGCCGCGGCCCGTCGGACACACGGGCGGGAGCGTTCGGGCAGGGAGCCAGGCAGATCCGAAGCGGGTCGGCTCATCTCAGGACACACGCCACCGCCGGCCGGGGCCGATTCGCCCGGGCCGAGCGGTGCTCTTGACAACGGGGACATTGATGGCCACCAAGTCGCGAGCCAAAGGGACCGGTCGCACCATCCGCAGTTACGCCAAGCGCGGCGACGCGGTCGAGGTGCCCAACCTCACGGAAGTCCAGTCGGACGCCTATGAGCGGTTCCTCCAGATGGGCCTGGGCCCCGAGGAGCGCAACACCACGATCGGCCTCGAAGCCCTGCTCCGCGAGGTCTTCCCGATCGAGTCGTACGACCAGACGATGAAGCTCGAGTACGTCTACTACCAGCTCGAGCAGCCCCGGTACAAGCCCGAGGAGTGCCGCGAACTCCGCCTGACCTACGGGTTCCCGTTCAAGGTCTGCCTCCGCATGTCGCGCGAGGCCCACCCCGGGCTGCCCGAGGAGGAAATCTACCTCGGCGAGTTCCCGGTCATGATCGGCGGGGGCGAGTTCATCGTCAACGGGGCCGAGCGCGTCATCGTCAGCCAGCTCCACCGCTCGCCCGGCGTCGACTTCGACCGCGACGAACTCGAGACCGACCGCCCGCTGCACCGGGCCCGCATCATCCCCGAGCGCGGCTCGTGGATCGAGCTGGAGGTCACCAAGAAAGACGTGCTGGCGATGCGGATCGACCAGTCCACGAAACTGACCGCCACGACGTTCCTCCGCTGCCTGGACGAGTCGGTCGCCTCGACCGACGCCATCCTGAGCCTCTTCTACGAGGTCTCGGACATCAAGGCCGAGGCCGTCCGCCCCGAGCACTACGCCGCCACCGACATCGTCGACACCGAGTCGGGCGAGATCCTGGTCAAGGTCGGGTGCATGATCGGCGAGGACAACGCCGGCAAGATCGCCGGCAGCAGCCTGGACTCGGTCCGCGTGGTCGAGAACCCGGCCGACGTGTTGATCCTGAACACCCTGGCCGAGGAGCGGCTCGAGCAGTTCGCCGACTTCGCCGACACCGACTACGAGCGGGCCCTAGTCAAGCTGTACACCAAGCTCCGCCCCGGCAACCCGCCGCAGGTCGAGAAGGCCCGCCAGTTGTTTGCCGAGAAGTTCTTCGACGAGAACCGCTACCGCCTCGGGCGGGTCGGTCGGTTCCGCATCAACCGCAAGTTCAACCTGAACGTGCCCGAGGACATGATGTTCATCCGGGCCGAGGACTTCCTCCGCGTCATCCAGTACATCTTGGACCTGCGCTCCAACCGCCTCGACCCCGAGACCCAGCGTCCCGCGGCCCAGACCGACGACATCGACCACCTGGGCAACCGGCGCCTCCGCACGCTCGACGAGCTGGCGGTCGAGGAGCTCCGCAAGGGCTTCCTGAAACTCCGCCGCACCGTCCAGGAGCGCATGAGCGTCAAGGACCCCGAGACCCTGACCAAGATCGCCGACCTGGTCAACACCAAGAGCATCTCGAGCGCGATCGACTTCTTCTTCGGACGCTCCGAACTCTCCCAGGTCGTCGACCAGACCAACCCGCTCTCGAGCCTCGTGCACGAGCGCCGCCTCTCGGCTCTGGGCCCGGGCGGCCTGAACCGCAAGCGGGCCGGCTTCGAGGTCCGCGACGTGCACATCTCCCACTACGGACGCATCTGCCCCATCGAGACGCCCGAGGGCACCAACATCGGCCTCATCTCGTCGCTGGGCATCTTCGCCTCCATCGACGAGTACGGCTTCATCCGCACCCCCTACCGCCCCGTCAAGAAGGGCAAGGCCGCCGACGACATCGTCTACCTCCGCGCCGACGAGGAGATCAAGGCCGTGCTCGCCCCGTGCGACACGCTCGAGTCCGGCGGGAAACTCCGCGAGGGCGCGATCGTCGCCCGCGTCGACGGCGAACTCAAGGAGATCGACTCGAAGGAGGTCGACTACCTCGACATCTCGCCGAAGCAGATCGTCGGCATCTCGGCCGCGCTCATCCCGTTCCTCGAGCACGACGACGCCAACCGGGCCCTGATGGGCTCGAACATGCAGCGTCAGGCCGTCCCGCTGATCCGGATCGACCCGCCGGTGGTCGCCACGGGCATGGAGAAGCCGGTCGGGCTCAACTCGGGCATGATCGTCCGGGCCAAGCACGCCGGCACGGTCACGCTGGTCGACGCCGAGCGGATCATCATCGACAACTCCGACGAGTACATCCTCCGCAAGTTCGTGGGGCTCAACGAGCGCACCTGCCAGAACCAGCGCCCGATCGTCAAGATGGGCCAGAAGGTCAAGAAGGGCGAGATCATCGCCGACGGCGCCTCGACCCAGTTCGGCGAGCTGGCGATCGGGCACAACGCGCTGGTCGCGTTCAACACCTTCGACGGCTACAACTTCGAGGACGCCATCGTCATCAACGAGCGCCTCGTCAAGGACGACGCCTTCACCTCCATCCACATCGACGCCTTCGACGTCGAGATCCGCGAGACCAAACTCGGACGCGAGGAGTTCACCCGCGACATCCCCAACGTCTCCGAGAAGATGCTGCGAAACCTCGACGACCAGGGCATCATCCGCATCGGCGCCCGCGTCGGGCCCGGCGACATCCTGGTCGGCAAGGTCAGCCCCAAGTCCAAGACGGAACTGACCCCCGAGGAGAAACTCCTCCACGCCATCTTCGGGCGCGCGGGCGAGGACGTGAAGAACGACTCGCTCGAGGTCCCCGCGGGCGTCGAGGGCGTGGTCATCGGCGCCAAGAAGTTCAGCCGTCGCACCCACCTCACCGAGACCCAGAAGAAGCAGCTCAAGAAGGACATCGAGGCCTTCGAGGCCGAGATGGACCAGCAGGCCATCGCCATTTTCCGCGAGATGGTCGAGGCGATCAACGAGGTCACCGGCTCGGAGATGGTCGATCCCTACTCCCGCCAGAAGGTCGGCGCCAGCGAGATCCCCGAGGTCATCCTCGAGCAGATCAAGACCTTCGACGCCAAGTGGATCAAGGGCTCCAAGGAGGCCCGCGAGGAGGCCCTGGTCACCCACCGCCAGTTCTGGCCACGCATCGAGGCCGTCGAGAAGGAGAAGCAGCGCCGCGTCGGGCACATGAAGCGCGGCGACGAGCTGCCCTCCGGCGTGCTGGAGATGGTCAAGGTTTACCTGGCCACCAAGCGCCAACTCTCCGTCGGCGACAAGATGGCCGGACGCCACGGCAACAAGGGCGTCATCGCCCGCATCGTCGCCGAAGAGGACATGCCCTTCATGGAGGACGGGACCGCGGTCGACGTCCTGCTCAACCCGCTGGGCGTGCCCAGCCGCATGAACGTCGGCCAGATCCTCGAGACCCACCTCGGCTGGGCGGCCACCGTCCTGGGCTTCCAGGCCGTCACCCCCGTGTTCGACGGCGCCACCGAGGCCCAGGTCCACGAGGCCGTCCGCGACGCCAACGAGTTCGTCGAAAACAAACTCGCCGAGCACGAGCAGAACGGCACCTGGCCCCACCCGCGCGACCTCCTGGCCCGCATGCCCGCCGGCGGCAAGATCCAGCTCTACGACGGCCGCACCGGCGAGGCCTTCCACCAGCGCACCACCTGCGGGTTCATGTACCTGCTCAAACTCCACCACCTCGTCGACGACAAGATCCACGCCCGCGCCACCGGGCCCTACTCGCTCATCACCCAGCAGCCCCTGGGCGGCAAGGCCCGCACCGGCGGCCAGCGCTTCGGCGAGATGGAGGTCTGGGCCCTCGAGGCCTACGGCGCGGCCTACATCCTCCAGGAACTCCTCACCGTCAAGTCCGACGACGTCGAGGGCCGCACCAAGATCTACGAGTCCATGGTCAAGGGCACCAACAAGCTCGAGGCCGGAATGCCCGTGGCCTTCGATGTGTTGTGCAACGAACTCAAGGGCCTGGGCATGAACATCACGCTGGAGAAGAAGCAGCTCGCGGGAGGCAGCCTGCTGTAGGCCGCTCGAGGGGGCCAACCGTGGCAACGTGGAATGACATCGGCATCGAGAACCTGGAGGCCGCGAAACTGCTGAAGGAGCAGGACAAGGTGAGAAGCTGTCTGAACCGGGCGTACTACTCGGTCTACGCGATCGCCACCGCTCGTTTGCAGGACACGGGCGTGGATACCTCACACCGAGGGCGTCCCAATCCAGGCCACGACCAGCTCCACGACCTGGTCCGAAATAACCTACAGCCGAGGCGACTCTCGGACCACGATCGGAAAGAGCTCGCTCGCCGATTCCGCCACTTGATGAGGTTTCGCCAGAGCGCCGACTACGACCCGGAGTCAACCCTCGAGTCACAGGACGCCGTGTTCTGTCTCCAGCAAGCCAGCCAGTTCCACCAGCGATTGGAGGGATGAAATGACGACCGATCCCAAGATCGTTGCGGCCTTGGTGCAAGAGCAACTTCGGTCGGACCAGCGATTCGCCGTGCGGTCTGTCCGGGTGCTCGCCGACGAGATCACCAAGCCGTCTGACGGATCGTTCTGGTACCTCCCGGTGTCAATCCACAGAGACACCGAGAACATGGCCACGATCTACGAAGCGCTCTCCTCCATCGAGTCTGTTCTGGAGTCCACCCACGGCGTGCGCGTCCTGCTTGTGCCCCGAATCATCCCGTTCCAGAAGTGGCAAGACGTCGCCTGATTCACCGCCCGTCCTTCCGCACATCGCAAGTCACCCCGGCACACCCGCCGATTGAGAGGCCCCATCATGGCCGAGACCGTGTACGACCGCGTCAACGACTTCTCCGCCGTCAAGGTCACCCTGGCGTCGCCAAACGACATCAGGTCCTGGTCCTACGGCGAGGTCAAGAAGCCCGAGACCATCAACTACCGGACCTACCGCCCCGAGAAGGACGGGCTCTTCTGCGAGCGCATCTTCGGACCCGAACGCGACTACGAGTGCGCCTGCGGCAAGTACCGCGGCACCAAGTTCAAGGGCATCATCTGCGACCGCTGCGGCGTGAAGGTGACCCACTCCCGCGTCCGCCGCAAGCGCATGGGGCACATCAACCTGGCCAGCCCCATCGTCCACATCTGGTTCTTCAAGTCCATGCCCAGCCGCCTGGGCACCCTGCTGGGCATGAAGACCAGCGACCTCGAGAAGATCATCTACTACCAGGACTACGTCGTCGTCGACGCCGGCGACACCGAGCTCAAGTACAAGCAGGTCCTCACCGAGGACGAGCACCGCCAGGCCGTCGACAAGTACGGCAACGCCTTCCGCGCCCTCATGGGCGCCGACGCGATGCGCGAACTCATCGCCGGCACCAACCTCCCCGAACTGGCCGAGCAGCTCCGCACCGAACTCCGCGAGACCAAGAGCAAGCAGAAGATCAAGGACCTGGCCAAGCGCCTCAAACTCGTCGAGTCGCTCCGCCTCTCCGAGAACGACGCGTCGTGGCTCATCATGGACGTGGTCCCGGTCATCCCGCCGGACCTGCGCCCGCTCGTCCTGCTCGAATCCGGCAACTTCGCCACCAGCGACCTGAACGACCTCTACCGGCGCATCATCAACCGCAACAACCGCCTCAAGAAACTGATGGACCTCAACGCCCCCGAGGTCATCATCCGCAACGAGAAGCGCATGCTCCAGCAGGCCGTCGACGCCCTGTTCGACAACGGCCGCTGCCGCCGCCCCGTGCTGGGCTCCTCCAACCGCCCGCTCAAGTCGCTCACCGACATGATCAAGGGCAAGCAGGGCCGCTTCCGCGAGAATCTGCTCGGCAAGCGCGTCGACTACTCGGCCCGCTCGGTCATCGTCGTCGGCCCCGAACTCAAACTCTACCAGTGCGGCCTGCCCAAGAAGATCGCCCTCGAACTCTACCAGCCCTTCATCATCCGCAAGCTCAAGGAGCACGGCCTGGCCGACACCATCAAGTCCGCCAAGCGCATGCTCGAGCGCCGCGACGCCGAGGTCTGGGACATCCTCGAGGAGGTCATCGACCAGCACCCCGTCCTGCTCAACCGCGCCCCCACCCTCCACCGAATGGGCATCCAGGCCTTCGAGCCCGTGCTCGTCGAGGGCAACGCCATCCGCCTCCACCCGCTGGTCTGCGGCGGGTTCAACGCCGACTTCGACGGCGACCAGATGGCCGTCCACCTGCCCCTCTCGGTCGAGGCCCAGGCCGAGGCCCACGTCCTGATGCTCTCGGTCCACAACATCTTCTCGCCCGCCAACGGCAAGCCCACCATCACCGCGTCGCAGGACATCGTGATGGGCGTCTACTTCATCACCATCGTCGACGCCGACGACGACCGCCCCGTCGAGCAGCTCCACCACTTCAAGAACCGCATGGAGGCGCTGCTCGCCCTCGAGCAAGGCAAGATCCACATCCACGAGCGGATCGCCGTCCGCCTCGAGCAGTTCTCCGAGGTCGTCAACTCCCAGGGCGGCCCCGTCGAGACCCTCCCCGAGAACCGGCGCATCATCACCACCGCCGGACGCTGCCTCTTCGCCGACATCCTCGAGCCCGGCATGCCCTTCTACAACTGCGCCATCGGCAAGCGCGGCTGCGCCCGCGTCATCGACGACGTGTTCCTCTACAGCGGCAAGCCCGCCACCATCGACCTGCTCGACCGCATGAAGGCCATGGGCTTCAAGCAGTCCACCCTCGCAGGCCTCTCCTTCGGCATCACCGACCTGCGCATCCCGGATGCCAAAGTCGAACTCCTCGCCGAGGCCCAGAAGAAGGTCGACCGCGTCGAGAAGAACTACGACCGCGGCATCATCACCGAGCGCGAGCGCTACAACCAGCTGCTCGACATCTGGTCCCACTGCCGCGAGCAGATCACCAAGAAGCTCATCGAAACCCTCAAGGCCGACCGGCGCAACCCCGACGGCTCCTACGCCCCCCTCGAGGGCAAGAAGGAAGGCCGCGCCTACCTAAACCCCGTCTACCTCATGTCCGACTCGGGCGCCCGCGGCAACGTCTCCCAGATGCAGCAGCTCGCCGGCATGCGCGGCCTCATGGCCCGCCCCGACGGCACCATCATGGAGACCCCCATCCGCGCCAACTTCCGCGAGGGCCTCAACATCCTCGAGTACTTCTCCTCCACCCACGGCGCACGCAAGGGCCTGGCCGACACCGCCCTCAAGACCGCCGACTCGGGCTACCTCACCCGCAAACTCTGCGACATCGCCCAGTCGGTCATCATCGGCGAGTACGACTGCGGCTCCAAGCACGGCGTGATCAAGCGCGCCATCTACAAGGGCGAGCAGGTCGACGTCCCGCTCCGCGACCAGATCGTCGGACGCACCAGCGTCAAGGCCATCAACAACCCCGTCACCGGCGAGCCCATCGTCGCCGAGAACGAGATCATGACCCCCGAGACCGCCCTGGCCGTCGAGCAGGCCGGCGTCACCGAGGTCGAGGTCCGCAGCCCGCTGACCAGCCACTCCTTCTCCGGCTGCTCCGTGCTCGACTACGGGCTGGACATGTCCACCGGCGAGGTCGTCGAGCCGGGCCTGGCCGTCGGCATCATCGCGGCCCAGTCCATCGGCGAGCCGGGAACCCAGCTCACCATGCGGACCTTCCACACGGGCGGCATCGGCACCCGCTCGATCTCCGAAACCGAGTACAAGGCACTGGCCGCCGGCACCGTCGAGGTCCGCGACTGCAACGAGGCCGAGGTCACCGACGAGGACGGCAACACCGTGCTCGTCTCCCTCCGGCGCAACGGCGAGGTCGCCGTCGTCGCCGAGGGCGGCAAGGAACTCGAGAAGTACAAGATCCCCTACGGCGGCTACATCCTCAAGCGCAACGGCGAGAGCGTCAAGCGCGGCGAGGTCCTGGTCAAGTGGGACCCCCACCGCGACCCCATCCTCGCCGAGAAGTCCGGCACCGTCCGCTTCAAGGACCTCATCGTCGACAAGACCTTCCGCGTCGAAGACGCCGGCCAGGGGCGCAAGGCCCACGTCGTCATCGAACACAAGGGCGAACTCCATCCCCAGATCGAGATCATCGACTCAAGCGAGCAGATCCTGGACTTCCACCCCCTGCCCGCCAAGGCCCGCATCGAGGTGACCGACGGGCAGGAGATCAAGGCCGGACAGATGCTCGCACGCAAGCCACGCTCCGCCGCCGGCTCGCAGGACATCGTCGGCGGTCTGCCCCGCGTGACCGAGATCTTCGAGGCCCGCAAGCCCCGCGACCCGGCCACCATGGCCGAGATCTCCGGGCGTGTCGAGATCTACTCCGACAAGCGCAAGGGCAAGATGACGGTCCGCGTCATCTCCGAGGCCGGCATCGAGAAGGACCACCACGTCCCGCGTGAGAAGTCCCTGCTCGTGCACACGGGCGACTACGTCCAGGCCGGCGACCCGCTCACCGAAGGCCCGCTCGACCCGAAGGACATCCTTCGGATCAAGGGCGAGGACGCCCTGTGGACGTACATGATCGACGAGGTGCAGAACGTGTACCGCGCCCAGGGCGTGGTCATCAACGACAAGCACATCGAACTGATCATCAGCCAGATGCTCCGCAAGGTGAAGGTCGAGGCCCCCGGCGACACCGACTTCCTGCCCCAGGAGGTCGTCGACAAGGTCATGTTCCACCGCAAGAACGAGGACGTGGCCAAACTGGTCCGCATCACCGAGCCGGGCGGCACCGACCTGGTCGCCGACCGCCTGTACGCCCGGCGTGAGGTCCGCGAGGCCAACGCCCGGGCCGAGGCCGAGGGGCGCGAGGGGGCCAAAGGCAAGAAGGCACGCCCGGCCACGGGTCGCACGCTGCTGCTGGGCATCACCAAGGCCGCGCTGTCCAGCGAGTCGTTCCTCTCGGGCGCGTCGTTCCAGGAGTCCACGAAGGTGCTCACCGAGGCCGCCCTCCGCGGCGCGATGGACACGCTGGTGGGCCTGAAGGAGAACGTCCTGCTGGGCCACCTGATCCCGGCGGGCACGGGCTTCCGCCCGTACCAGGACATCCGCGTCAAACTGCTGGCCGAGCCGGTGTCCGACGGGTTCGACGGGGACGCGGCCATGATGGCCGAGGCCACCCGCGCCGCCGAGGCCCTGGGCGCCGACCGGCACGAGCCGCTGGGCGTGCCGCAGGTCCAGTTGAAGGACGTGGTCGTCGGCGGGACCAACGTCGGCGCGGACAACTGATCGCTGACGCCAACGTGATCCAGACCCCTAAGGGGCGGGCCGAATCGGCCCGCCCTTTTTCCATGGCCGCGTGAGCCCGCGGCGTGGGCGTCGCTGATGGGCGGGGCGGCCGCTTTGGCGCCCCATCCACGGAGGCCCTTCATGCGCAATCGCTCCATCTCGATCACGGCACTCTCTCTTCTCGCACTCCCGGCGGCGGCGGCGATCCAGTCGGCCACGCCCGGCACGCTGGTCCACAGCCCCACGGGCCTGATCGCCGGCAACGCCTTCGGCGGGCAGCACGCCCACGCGTGGAACGAGCGGCAGCAGGTCGGCGTGACGAATCTGGCGGTGGACCTGGTCGGGGCCGGAAACTCGGGGTCCCCGGCGCCGGGGCTGATCACGGGCGTGGTCGACTCGCACCTGCTGCACGCCGAGGCCGGCTGGCCGCTCACGCCCAACCAGCACACGGGCACCGTCGCGTTCAACGCGCCGATCGTCGGGGTGATCTGGACGGCCGCCGGCCTGAACGCCTCGGACGCGCTGCTGCGCCCGACCGGCACGACGTACTCGACATCCTCGCAGCGCGGCATGGCGTCGTTCCCGCTGGAATGGGTGGTGGTGAGCGGGAACACGATCCAGTTCCAGTTGAACCGCGGGCCGGTGTTCCCGTCGGACTACGCGCAGGTGCGGGTGCTGACGGCGGTGCCCGGGCCGGCGGCGGGTGTGGTGCTGGGGGCGGCGGGGCTTGTGCTCGGGAAGCGGCGGCGCGTGTGATCCGGGATCACTCGTCGTCATCCGGCTCGTCGTACGCATCGCCCTCGATCTCCAGTTCGGCGAAGAAGACGGCGTGGAAGGACGGGGTGGTCCGCGGGGGCGGGTCGTCCTCGTGGGAGGCACGCACCTCGACCCGCCACAGGTCGCCGACGCGATCGAGGGAGAGGTGGAAGTCGCCCTGGAGGTACTTCCCCGCGCCGGGGTTCCAGTTGCGGGAGTTCCGGGCCGACGGCGGCTCAAAAACGATCTCGGCCATGCCGGTCATGCTGCCTGGGCGGATCCACGGGAGTTCGGGCTCGACGTAGTCTCCCTCGTGGAGCGACTGCGAGAGGCGGAGGCCGTCGAGGGCGGCGGGGATCTCGCCCTCGACGTAGAGATCGACGTCGGTGATGAGCAGGTATGGGAACTGGTCCTCGGCGGGCTCGACCCAGAGGCCGAAGGTGTGGTACGGGCGGCCGGCGGCGATGTCCTCCATCGCGCCGGCGTTGGGCGTGATGTTGAGGCCGACGCTGGCAAGCGGCATCTCGCGGCCGGCGGCGCGGATGAAGCCTTTGGGATTTTCGGGCATCGGGGTGGCTCCTGCGGCGTCGGCGGGTGTGTTGACGCCGGCGGACGGGGGGCAGGATACCGGGGGATGGAGTGGTTGGTTTGGAGGCGTGATGACGGCGGGGAAGGCATCAAGGCAGGAGGCATCGAGGCATCGAGGCGGGGGCGGGCGGCGGCGATGAGGATGGCGATGGCGGCGCGGCGGGCGCGGGTGGGATTGGGGGAGAGGAGGGCGGCCAGGAGTCGGGTGGTCGGGATGGCGGGGGCGGCGGGCATGGGCTTCTACCCATGGGGCCGCGGTCAGGTTTGGGCGCGCGCCGGTGAACCACGATTTTGGGGGAAGTGGATTTGGAGCGGTGAAACGTGGGGTGAAGTTGTTGTTGGGATTGCGCGCACAAAGGTGCGCGCGGGGCGGGGTTTGCGACGGGTTTGTGCGCGCGGGGGGTCGGATTGGGGTTGACGTGGTGTCAGGGATGGACGGCACGACCCTCGGCCAGAGCCCCGAAGGGCGTGGCACGGCGCGGCGGGCGTACCGGGTTGATCGCACCGAGTTGTCCGAAGGCTGTGCAAGTCGGTGGCACGGGTTGAGGAGACGGTGCCACCCCGCCAATCAACCCGAAGGGTTGGGATGGAATAGCCGGGGGCAACGCCCCCGGTAGAGTCGGGCGGCGGATCTCGATCCTGAAGGGATCGGATGTGCTGCGAGACAAAACGCGGTCCCGGTAGACTCGCGGCATGGCCCAGACGCTGACGAAACTGCTCGTCCACATCGTCTTCTCGACGAAGGATCGGGAGCCGCTCATCACGGATGCCGTCGCGCCGGAACTCTACCTGTACCTCGCGGGCATCGGGCGGAACCACGAGTCGCCGGTGCTTGCCGCGGGGGGTGTGGCCGACCACGTGCATCTGCTTGTGTCGCAGTCCAAGAACATCGCGGTTGCCACGCTGCTCCAGCATCTGAAGAAGGACTCGTCAAGGTGGATCAAGACGAAGTCGGCGTCGCTGAAGGGGTTTGCGTGGCAGGAGGGGTATGGGGCGTTCACGATCGGCGAGAGCCAGGTTCCGGCGCTGACGAGGTACATCGAGAACCAGTCGGATCATCATCGCGACGCGTCGTTCCAGGACGAGTTTCGTGCGTTGTTGAGGAAGTACCGGGTGGGGTTTGATGAGAGGTATGTGTGGCGGTGAGCGGGGCGGAGGGAGGGCGCGATGGCGATTGCAGCGGGTCGCGTCGCAACGCCGCCGGACGCGGGGATGGGGCGTGGTTCGATCCTTTCAGGATCGGATCAACGGACGACGATGACCTGGGGCGTTGCCCCCGGCTATTGCATGCAAGCCCTTCGGGCTTGGGAGGATGAGACAGCGGTGAGCCGTCGGGGCGTGCAGCGGATTCGATTCGATCCCTTCGGGATCGTGACGCGCTACCCCTTCGACCGGGGGCGTTGCCCCCGGCTATTGCATTCAAGCCCTTCGGGCTGGAGACAGACTCGACCCGTGCAGTCCGCTGGACGGGCCCGCGGCTACAGATTCCCCCGGCGCTCCTGCTCCATCTCCAGCGCCTGGAACAAGGCCTTGAAGTTGCCCTTGCCGAAGGACTGGGAGCCGCGGCGGCAGATGATCTCGAAGAAGAGGGTCGGGCGGTCCTGCAGCGGCTTGGTGAAGAGTTGGAGCAGGTAGCCGTCCTCGTCGGCGTCGACGAGGATGCCCAGGTCCTTGACCTTGGCGTGGTCCTCCTTGACCTCGGGCTTGTTGTGCTCGCCGAGCATGGTGTTGACGCGGTTCCAGACCGAGTCGTAGTAGGCGTCGGGGATGTCGAGGAAGTCGACGCCGCGGCGACGGAGTTCGGAGATGGAGTGGAGTTCGTCGTCGGTGCGGAGGGCCAGGTGCTGGACGCCGGGGGTGTCCTTGTGCCAGTCGAGGTATTCCTGGATCTGGGACTTCTTCTTGCCCTCGGCGGGCTCGTTGATGGGGATCTTGATGAGGTGGTTGCCCGAGGCCATGACCTTGGACATGAGGGCGGAGTACTCGGTGGAGATGTCCTTGTCGTCGAAGTGCTTGAACATGGAGAACTCGAGGACGTTCTCGTACCACGAGACCCAGTAGTTCATCTTGCCGAGTTCGACATTGCCGACGAGGTGGTCGACGTACTTGAGGCCGCAGGGGTGCTGGCGGTTGTATTCATTGAGGGCGAAGTTGACGCCGCGGTAGCCCGGGGCGAACTGGCCCCCCTTCTTGACGTTGACCAGGTCGTAGTCGCCGGTGCGTGAGACGAACGAGTGGATGGCGCGGCCGAAGGACTTGATGCCGGCCTTGGTGACGGTGCCGCGGTCGTCCTTCCAGGTCTTTGGCTCGTAGGCGGACTCGGCGCCGTTGGCGACGGCGCGCTCGTACGCCTTCTCGGCGTCGAAGACGGTGAAGGCGACGTCCTTCACGCCGTCGCCGAACTGGGCGACCTCCTTGCAGGAGGGGTGGTTCTCGGCCAGGCCCGTGGTGAGCATGAAGCGGATGTTGCCCTGGGTGAGGAGGTAGTTGGCCTCGTCGCGCGAGCCGGTGGTGAGGTCGGAGACCTGCTCGACGTTGAAGCCGAAGGTGTGGGCGTAGAAGTAGGCGGCCTGCTTGGCGTTGCCGACGTAGAAGCGGACGTGGTCCACGTCGATGAGCATGAGCGGGTCGTTGGCCTTGGAGGCGGCGGCGGGCTGGGTGGAAGCGGTGGTCATGGCGTGCTCCTGTTGGCGAGGACGCGGGGGTGTGGGGGGGTGTGGGATGGCGGGCCGGCCGCGGGGCCGGGTGTGGGGCATTCTATTGCGGTTCGGCGGTGGAGGCGGCAGACTGGGGCGCTGCGGGCGCCGCGAAAAAACGGGGCTGCCGCGATGTCGGGGCGGGGTAGGAGAGGTAGAGAGTCCGGCTCGGAGAGCCGGCGTACCAAGAGAGCCGGAGAGCCGCTACATCGGCTTCTTGCCGATGGTCACGTCGTAGACGTTGAGCAGTTTCTCTTTGTCGAAAACCATCTCCTGGCGGGAGAGTCCGACGATGTCGTACTCGGTGGTGAGTTCGATGGCGTCGACGGGGCAGGCTTCCTCGCACATGCCGCAGAAGATGCAGCGGAGTTCGTCGATCTCGAACTTGGCGGGGTACTTCTCGCGGTCGTCCCAGGGCGATTCGGCGGCGACGATGTGGATGCAGTTGGCGGGGCAGATGGTCGGGCACATCATGCAGGCGACGCAGCGGACGCGCCCGTCCTCGTCGCGGTTGAGGCGGTGGAAGCCGCGGAAGTTGGACTTCTGCATGCCCCCGTCCTCGGGCTTGTAGTGCTCGCGGCGTTGCTCGGGGTACTGGATGGTGCGGCTGGTCTTGCCCTGGCCGAAGGACGTGAAGAAGTGGCGGAGGGTGGTGCCCATGCCCTTGAGGACCTCGGGGAGGTAGATCGACTCGGCCCGGTTCATCGGGGCGCGGGTGATGGGGATGATGTCCTGCTCGCGGATGGTCATGATGCGGGATGGTACGCCGGGAGGGGTTTGCGATGGAGGTTGACCACGGAGACACGGGGGCACGGAGGGGAGACTTTGGGGGTGGACACCGGCGGGCGGTTTCGGAGGCACGGGCGTCGGGCCTCTTGCCCAACCCGGACGCCTCTCTCCGTGCCTCCGTGTCTCCGTGGTGAGTCGCGCTCGCCCTCCCGCCGCTAGAATCGGTGTTCGCCGCGGGGGTTCCGTCGCGGCCCCCCCTGACTCACCCGCAGAGGACCCAGCCATGGCCGGAAAGCACTCATCCGACCCCAACGTTTTCCTTCTGCCCGACATCGGCGAGGGCCTGCAGGAGGCCGAGATCATCAAGTGGCTGGTCAAGCCGGGCGACGCGGTCGAGGAGAACCAGTCGCTGGCCGAGGTCAACACCGACAAGGCCCTGACGGAGATCCCCAGCCCGCGGGCCGGCGTGATCGCGACGCTCCACGGCAAGGACGGCGAGGTGGTCAAGATCGGCGACCCGTTCGTGACGTACCAGGGCGGCAACGGGACGGCTGCTCCGGCCAAGGACGCGCCGCGGAGCGCGCCGGCGCGGGCGTCGCACGATGACGCCGTGCCCTCGGCGGTGCCGGAGCGGACCGAGGATGCCGGGACCGTGGTCGGGCAGGTGGGCTCGACGCTGGCGGGCGTGTCGTCGGACGGCAAGGCGCTGGCGACGCCGGCGGTGCGCCGGATCGCGCGCGATCTGGGTGTGGACATCAACCACGTCGCCGGCACGGGCATCGGCGGGCGGGTGACGGAGAAGGACGTGCGGGCGGCGGCGAGCGGTGGCGGCGGAGCGCGGCAGGGCGCGGCACCGTCGGCCCGCGTGCCGATGATGCCGCCGCGGTCGACGGGTCAGGGGGCCGCGACTTCGGCCCCGGCGCCTCGTCCCGCGCTGCCGGCGATTCCGCAGGGCCAGGAGACCCAGCGGATCCCGGTTCGCGGCGTGCGCCGGAACATCGCCCAGGCGCTGCGCCACTCGGTCAACCAGGCCGTGCATTTCAACGTGATGGACGAGGCGGACGTGTCGGCGCTGGACGACCTGCGTCGTCGCCTCGCTTCGGCCAGCGGCGAGAAGGTCTCGTTCCTGCCGTTCGTGTGCTCGGCGGTGTGCCGCGTGCTGGGCGGGGAGTTCGGGGCTCTCAACTCGTGGATGGACGACGAGGCGGGCGAGATCGTGCGGCACCGCTGGGTGCACCTGGGCATCGCGACCGACACGGAGCAGGGGCTGATGGTGCCGGTGGTGCGCGACGCCGATCGCCTGGGCGTGCTGGAGATCGGGCGTGCGGTCAACGCGACGGCCAAGGCGGCCCGCGACAAGTCGATCACGCGGGATGCGCTGTCGGGCTCGACGTTCACGATCAGCAACGTCGGCTCGTACGCGGGGCGGTTCGCGACGCCGATCATCAACTACCCGGAGGTGGGCATCCTGGCGGTCGGGCGGACGCGCGAGGGGATGGTGGTCAAGAACGGGTGGTTCAGGGTCGGCAAACTGATGCCGCTGAGCCTGGCGTGCGACCACCGGGTCGTTGATGGCGCGACGGCGGCGCTGGCGCTGGCGAAGATCGTGGAGTTGCTGCAGGAGCCGGAGGGGTTGATGGGGCCGGCGCGGGGATGAGCCATGAGTCGCCTCCTACGAACCCTCTTCGGCACCCGATCCGCGGCCTCTCGGGGTGTGGATGTGATAGTCTCGGGGCGGAAGCGCGTCCACAAGCGCATTGCGCTTGATCTTTCGCCGCAGTCCGATCCGACGGGCACATGGTTGGAGGCGGCACAGTACTGCCTGCTCATCGAGTGGACGTCGGAGTGCAAGCGGACACGCGGATGGACGTATGAGCAGGTTGAAGAGTTCCTGAAAGAGTTCAAGACGCGAGTTGCAGACTGGACGGCGTCCGTAGCACTCCAGGACGGCATTCACCAATCTGCCCGGAATCTGGGCTCGGTGACGAAGGTCATTCTCCATCGCTTCGCGGTGCTCGCCGCGGACGACCCACAAATTGCTGATAGCCCAGTCGCCCCGATTGAGCGGCTGGCGCTGATGCATGTCGTAACACTGCACTTCCAGTTGTTGATCAACCAGACACAGCTCGCGCTCTCTGGGTTCGTGGGGGACTCGGAAATCGTGGCGACGCTGGCAGCCAACGGGCATCGGATCATGGACCGACTCGAGCAAATCGCCAAGTAGGTCGGCGGTTCAAGGCATCGCTCCTCCGCCGACTCGGGAGTCAGATGGCCGCCATTCTCCCCCCAGCGCGGCTGCACCTGCTCCCGGCGCTGGACGCGCCGGTGGCGGTCATCCTGCGCCGCAAGCCGAGCCGCCAGTGGCATGTGATGCTGTGGCGGACGGACAAGGACAGGATCGAGCATGGGTCGTGGTTTCGGGGGAAGCTGTACGCCGGGCGCTGCGACCTGTCGCCGGACGGCTCGTGGATGGTGTACCTGGCGATGGGCGATCGCGGACAGACGTGGAACGGGCTGTGCCGCCCGCCGCGGCTCACGGCGGTGTACCACTCGGCCAACATGGGCTCGTGGAACGGCGGCGGGTTCTTCATGCCTGACGGGCGGCTGATCTGCAACGCCTGGTTCGGCGAGATCGAGTCCGACGTGGGGCCGAACACCCGGGCCGGCGCGCCCGAACTGGTCCATGAGTTGCCCGAGGGATTCCGTCTCGGGAACAGCGAGGACCTCGGGAACATCTTCCCCCGCCTCAAGCGCGACGGCTTCGAGTACGACCGCCCGAACGACGCCACAGGCGAGAAGGGCACGAGGCGGAAGCAGCCGACGCCGAAGCACCCCGCGCTCGGCATCGCATACGCCGGCTACCGAAACGGGTACAAGTTCCGCTTCGATTTGGAAGGGCGGCCGGAGGTGATGGACCCCGCGCCGGACTGGGCCTGCTGGGACTCGCGCGGCCACCTGCTCGTCGCGCGGCTCGGGCGGGTCGAGCGTTGGTCGCTGCGCGACATCAAGCGGGGCAAGGCCGGATTCGTGCGCGATCTCGAGGGACTCGAACCGCCCGTGCGAGAGGGGCGTGGCGAGGGTGCGGGCCAGTGATGCGGTGCGGGAGAGCGGGCTTCACCCGTGAATCGCCTGGCTGTTCCGAACCACAGCGGTGCCACGCATCGGGGCGTTGGCGGGTGGCAACGCCGGTCGATCCGGCGTGGCGTGATGCGCGTCACGGAAAGTTCGGTGGCTTCGGGAACACCGATTGCCACCAGTTCCGGTCGGCATCGTCCCAGTTCTCGATCTTCGTGTACTCCTCGGCCCGCTGCCACGCCGCGTGCAGGTCGTGGAACACGGCGTTGGCGCCGGTGCGGTGGCGGTTCGGCGCGACACGCAGCGTGAGCGGGTTGCCCGAGACATGGGCCCGCTCGCGGACGTCGTAGAAGATCGCGATGTTGATCTCGTTGGGCGATCCGTACGCGGTGTTCCAGTTCAGGCCTTGATCGTCCTCGCCGTAGTCGGCCAGGTACATGACCTGGTCGGGTCGCGGCAATCGCGGCAGGCGCGTCATGGGCTTGTAGTCGGTGTCGCCGAGGTTCGGCCACGGCCAGTTGGACGGCGCGCCGAAGCCCACGCCGTTGACCACGTAGTGGATCTGGTGCCCGACGACTCCCGCCAGCGCCGGACTGTTCGACTGGTGCGACTCGACGGGGCGGGACGGGTCCTTGTACATCTGGATCGAGCGGTAGAAGTCGGTGGTGAGCGAGTCCCACGTGAAGCGCGAGTCGAGGAACGGGCGGGCCGCGAACGCCCACGGCATGCGGTACCGCGGGTGCAGGGCGGGGAACCCGGGCGGCGAGGGCGGGCTGCCCGCAACGAAGCCGACGCCGCCCGACTCGCGCGGCACCCAGTCGGTGTTCTCCGTCGAGTACTGGGTGATCGCGATCCCGATCTGGCGCTGGTTGGACAGGCAGATCGCCGAGCGCCCGGCCTCACGCACGCCGGCCAGCGACGGCAGGATGATGCCGATCAGAAGCGCGATGATGGCGATGACGACCAGGAGTTCGATGAGGGTGAAGGCGGGGCGGGACGGGGTTCGCTCGCAACGGCGGCGAGCGAGGTGTCGGCGGCAGGTGCGAGAGCGGGTGCAGGAAGCCATCTGGGCAGCGTACCACGAGAGGGGGACGCGGCGACGGAGGTGTTCGGAGGTAAGGAGGCGATGGTTGTCGGCCTGTGGTCGTATCCGGCTCAAGGTCACATCGCCGACGACCCGCTGTGAGCGTGACGCCCGCTTGTGACTCGCGCAGGTCCCACACGACCTGGCGCGCCGAGGACATCGCGGGAGGGGATCGGGGTCTTCAAAGAGGCCGCCGGACTGCGGCTCGTTGCGGCCTCAAGGGTCGTTTCACGCCACGTTACTCACCGACCGGCTGCCGCCGGCCCGGGCGTGTCCCCTCCACCGCGGCGGGGATCCCGGCCGTCGGGCGAGCGGCCGTCAAACCCCAAGGGGTCCACGCATGGAGACGATCAGGACAACGTCCGCACGCCCGGCTCCGTCGCTGGCTCGGGGCCTGGGCAAATCGATTGGCTGTGCCGTGGCGGGCGCCTTGCTCGCGGGCGTTCTCTATGTGCTGATCGAGGAGATGGACGTGATACGTCCGAGCGCTCGGCTGCTCGTGCCGGTGGCGCTGTGCTTCGTCGGCCTGGCGATCGGCGTGCTCAGCGGGCTCGTGGAGGTGCTTCGGGCCACGTCGGGGCGGCTGGGCTTCGTGCCCGTGGCCCTCGGGGTGGCGACGATTGTTGGGGGCACGGCCCTTGCGCTCATCGCCGCCAATGGACACATGTTCGTCTGACGGATGGGTGGAACCACCCGTGGATCGTCGTTGCCGCGGTCGATCTCGCCGCGGATCGCGTGCGGCGGTATCCTGTGCCCCATGCCGATCTACATCGTTTCCGGGTTCCAGCAGGGGACCTTCCGCACGTACGAGACGAAGAAGACCTCGATCAACGAGGCGATCGCCCATGCCGAGTCGATCGGCATGGACCCCGAGATGATCAAGTGCCCGTCGCGGCACGAGGTGTACCGCAAGCAGGGCAAGGACTGGGCGCTGGACAGTTACCAGCCGCCGAAGAAGATCAGCGAGCCGGGAGAGCACAACGTGCTGTACCTGGTGTCGTTCTTCGTGCCACCGGTGGGGCTGATCTGGGGCGGCATCCGCGCGGCGTGCGGGATGAACGGGGGGCTCGGGGCGGTGGTGGCCGCGGTGATCGGGGGGGTGCTCTACGGGGTGGGGTACGTGGTGTGGTCGAGCATGCGGTGAGCGAGTGGCTGGAGACCGGGGAGGAGCAGGCGGCACAGAATCGGGCGATCCTGCATGCGTTCGCGACGCGCACGCGAACGCCCGTGCCACGGCCTTCGGGGCTCGGGCCGAAGGTCGTGCCGATAAGGGAAGGACGCCCAAAGTGTGGCATGCCTGTGGCTTTGCACAGGCATGGCGAGCGTGCAATTCACTCCGCTTATCGACCATGGCTGCTCAGAGCAGCAGGCATGCCACACGTCGGGCCCGCCCCGGCGAACGCGACGCGCAAGCGAGTGTGCCACGGCCTTCGGGGCTCTGGCCAAAGGTTGTGGCGAGGGTGAATGGGGGGTAGAAGCAGGAGAGGGGAGAGGGCGGAGCACGACCTTGCCCAGAGCCGCAAGGTCGTGGCACATCCGATGCCTTTCCTAAGATTGCACCGAGGGCTCGCTTGGAGCGGCGCCCGATTCCAGGAACCGCCCCCGCAACGCCGCGCTCGGCACCATACACGCCTCGCGTTTGCCGAACCAGCGGTACCGGTTCCGCGCGACCCACGCGTACACCCAGTCGCGCACAGGGCGCGGCACGATCCACGCCGCCATCGCCAGCGACCACGGCGGGCCCAGGCGGCGCGCGACTCCCAGCGCCGCCGACGACTTCACGAGCACACGACCCTCGGCGACCAGCACGACGCTGTCCGGCAACGTCCGCCCAGGCGCGTGGCGCTCGAGCAGCCGCCGCGCGGCCTCGGACTGAAGCGACGCGAAACGGAACAACGCCCGCCGGTCGCGCCGGATGATCCACTGGACGCTCGAGTTGCACAGGTTGCACACGCCGTCGAAGAGCACGACGGGATGGGTGTCGGCCTCGTTGGCCTGATCGAGCGCGTCGGGCACGCTCGGCGCGGCATCGTGATCGCGTGCTTGCTCGGGCATGGCGTGGGTCGCGGGCTTCGGCTCGGCTTTACCGCGTGCGACCCGCGTGGGTCAACACATGTGCACAGCCGTGCCCGACCACGATACGCGACGCGAGTGCCGAAACGTCCTACGCCGCCTCGGCCTTCGGCCCGCGAGCGTCGCCGCGGCCTTCGACGCGTGGCTCCGTCCGCGAGTGCCGGTGCCGCCACGGGTCGCCGCCCGTATCGCCCCCACCACTGCCGGCCGGGTGCTCCACGGCCTGGTACGACGCCGCGGGGGTCGCGACGCCTCGGGCAGGCGCGACCGCCCCGATCGCATCGGCCGCCACGACCCGGTCACCGGCGTGCCCCACCGCCCGGCGCTCCAACCCGACCGCCGCCGCCGCCGCGCCCGGCAGCACGACCATGCCGACGATGCCGAGCAGCATGGGCGTGGACACGAGCCCGACAACCTCTGGGCGGAGCAGGGCCGCGATCGCCCCGATTCCCCCAGCAACCGACAGCCCGGCAACACCGACAAGCCCGGCCATCCGCGCCCGCCGAACCGCGACCCGCCACCGCGCCGCCGCGGCTCGGAGATCCAAACGCCACCTCGCGGGGCTGGCCGCCCCGGCGTCATGCACATCTCGTTGGTTCATAGTCGCCTTGTCGTCCTGACAGCACGCGATGCGGCGGCCACGCCGGCCCGCCCGCAAACCGGCCAGCCGTGGCCGGTCCCCGGAAGCAGGGTGACGCTTCCGGGGGCGGGGAGCGTAGCCAGGCCACCCCGGTTGCGGGGGCGGAATCCACAGGACTTTCCACCTCCCATCCAGAACGGGAACAGATCAGGTGAAACCCCGGAACGGGGCGTACACATCCGGGCGGCCGCTTTCCCGGCTTGGCGCGCAACCACCATCCCCTCAGGTTTGTGAACGCCAACGTTGGCGGGTATTGTCCTGTCCCCCATGCCCAGACCGCCATCAACCCGGGGCAACCTCGGCCCGTCCGCCGCCCTCGTGCTCGCGCTCGCGGCGGGGCTCACGCTCGCCGCCCCGGCGCGTGGCGCCGACGACGGCGCGGCGGTGGCGCGGGTCGGCAGCGAGCAGCCGGTGGACTGGACGGTCTTCGAGGGACGCCCGATCCGCGAGGTGGTGCTGCAGCGTCCGGGGCGGGGCGACCGCCCGCGCGGCGGGCTGGACGAGCGCACGTACCAGTACGCGAGGAACCAACTGCGCCTCGTCGAGGGCACGGCGTTCAACGTCGAGCAGGCCGAGCACGATCTCCGCTCGCTGAATCGCCTCGGTCGGTTCGGCACGGTGCAGAGCCAGGTGCAGCAACTGGCCGACGGCTCGGTCCGCCTGACGTACACGCTCGACCCGCAGCCGATCGTGCAGGCGGTGCAGACGGTCGGCAACCGGCGGTTCGACGACGACGACCTGCTGGCGGAGATCGGGCTGATCGAGGGCGCGCCGGTGGACCGCTTCACGCTCGACCGCCTGCGCCGGCGGCTTGAGGACAAGTACCGCGAGGCCGGGTACTACCTGGTCAAGGTGGACTGGGACGAGGAGGCGCTGGTCGAGTCGGGCATCGTGCTGTTCCGGATCCAGGAGGGCGACATCGTCCGGATCGGGCAGATCCGGTTCGAGGGAAACTCGTCGGTCGCGCCGGGCACGCTGCACAACCAGATCAGCAGCGAGGCCGCGTGGCTGCTCGGGCGTGGGTACGTCAACGACGACACGCTGGACCTGGACGTGGCGGCGATCGTGGATTACTACCGCTCGCGCGGGTTCCTGGACGTGCGGGCCGACCGGATCGTGCGCCCGTCGCCGAATGGCCGCGAGGTGATCGTCACGTTCCTGATCGACGAGGGCGAGCAGTTCACGCTGCGGAACGTGGGCGTGTTCTATCCGACGGCCGAGTGGGAGGCGTTCGAGAGCGAGGGCGAGGCCAGGGCCGCGCTCGACGAGGGCGAGGAACTGATCGGCGTGCCGCTGGATGAGGGGTTCCGGTACGTCGTGTTCCGCCCGGAGCCGTTCACGTCGGCGCAGATCGAGGGGCTGATCAAACTCAAGCGTGGTGCGGCGTACGGCACGCGCGACGCCGACGATTCGGTGGAGGACGTGCTGACCGCGCTATTCGCGCTGGGGCACGCGGACGCACGGGTGAACCGGGTTGAGCGGCGCGCGATCGACTCGGCGCAGGTCGATCTGATCCTGCAGATCGTGCCGGGGCCGGTGACTCGCACCGGCCTGGTGAGGGTGACCGGCGACGAGATCACGCAGGACCGCGTCCCCCGCCGCCAGATCACGACGCTGCCCGACCGTCCGCTCGACCGCGGCGAGATGAACGAGTCCGTCCAGCGCATCCAGTCAACCAATCTGTTCCATCGCGACCAGACCACGGGCCAGAGCAGCGTCCGCGGCACGATCCTGCCGCCGGATCAGGACGACCCGCTGTACCGCGACGTCCTGTACGAGGTCCAGGAAACCAACACGGGCCGCTTCAACTTCGGCGCGGCCGTCGATTCCGATGCCGGCCTGACCGGGCGCTTCTCGGTCGAGCAGCGGAACTTCGATCTGTACGACTGGCCCGAGTCGTGGGGCGACTTCTTCTCGGGGCGCGCGTTCCGAGGGGCGGGCCAGACGGCGCGGCTCGAACTGTTGCCCGGCACGCGGTTCCAGACGTATGCGATCAGCCTGTCCGAGCCCGCGCTGTTCGAGAGCGACTACTCGGGCTCGGCGTCGTTATACTACCGCAGCCGCAACTACCGCCAGTACGACGAGGAGCGGCTGGGCACGCGCTGGACCCTGGCCCGGCGCTTCGGCACACGCTGGACCGGCAACAGTTTCGTGCGGCTCGAGCAGGTCGGCCTGTCCGACCTCGAACCCGACAGCCCGACCGACTTCTACGACGTTGCCGACGATTCGGTGCTGATGGGCTTCGGCGCGGGTCTGGTCCGCACCGACGTGGACGATCGGGTCCGCCCGACGCGCGGCTCGCGGACCGAACTCTCGATCGAGCAGGTCATCGGCGACTTCAACTTCACGCGGCTGTCGGCCGAGCACACCATGTTCTTCGCCATCCGCGAGGACCTGCTGGGCCGCCAGACGATCCTGTCGATGCGGACCGCCGCGGGCTGGTCGCCCCAGGGCCAGGACGACGTGCCGACGTACGAGCGGTTCTATCTGGGCGGGCGTGCGTTCCGCGGGTTCGACTATCGCGGGGTCTCGCCGCGCGGCATCCGGGCCGACAATGGCGAGGCGTCGGACGAGGCGGTCGGCGGGTCGTGGTCGTTCTTCTGGGGCGTCGAACTCGAGCAGCCGCTGTACCAGGAACTGCTCTCGGGCGTCGTGTTCCTCGACACGGGTACCGTGGAGGAGGACATCGGGTTCGACGAGTACCGCGTGTCGGTCGGCCTGGGCATCCGGGTGTCGGTGCCGGCTCTGAGCCAGGTGCCGCTGGCGTTCGACTTCGGGTTTCCGATCGTCAAGCAGGACACCGACGAGGAACGCCTGTTCTCGTTCAGCCTCGATATCCCGTTCTGACATCGGGCGGGGGCCGGGGATGGCGGGTCGCGGCGGCTGACCAGTCCGCGCCGGGGCGCCTCTCCCGTCGCGCCCGTCACGCCGCGTCTGCCAAGTTGACACCCCGCACCGGGGGCCGGCGAGCGGCGGCAGCGGTCGGGCGTGCGAAGCCGCGGCCACGTCGGCGGTTCTTCCGCGCCGGACTCCCCAAATCGCTCTCCCGTTGGCATCCGCCTTGCCCTGCGTCAGGCGATGATGGTCTCGCGCGGCCAAGGCGACGGCGGCACCGGACGGGGACAGGCCCCCGCCGGCCCGCGCACGCCTGCGCCGACCGCACCCGAACACAGACTGAATCTCCTTCTCTCGTACGCCGGCTGGCGTCCGGAGGCCTGGGTCGACCAGATCCCGCCGCTGCTGGGGCCGATGGGCGTGGTCGCCCACCGGGCCACCAGCGGGGCCGAGGCCTCGCAGGTGATCCGCAGCACGCCGATCCACATCGCGGTGGTCGATCTGGGCCTGCCGCTGGAGTGCTCGGCGAGCGGGCCTTCGGGCGACGACGGCGGGCTGCGTCTGCTGGAACTGTTCCGTCGGCTCGAGAGCGCGCCGCCCACCGTGATCGTCAAGCGGATGCGAACGCACCGGGATGAGGCCCGCGAGATCGCCGCGGCCCTTCGGTGCGGCGCGTTCGCCGTCATCGACCGCCCCAGCACGCCGGCCGACCTCGAGATCATGCTCGACGTGCTGCGCCGGTGCCTGACGCGTTTCTACAAGGGGCGCTGGCCCGGCTCGTCCAACTGCTTGCCGAACGATTCGTAACCCCCGGCGCGCGTGCGCCGGACATCGTCGCCGACGCGGATCGCCGATCCGCCGAACCGCGAGAAGAAGTTCCAACACCGGGGCGTCCGCCCCCGAGAGATCCAGGGAGAACCCGATGAGCAAGACCGCCACCAAGCCCGCCCCGGCCCCCAAGACCAAGACCGCCAAGACGACCGGGGCCAGCATCCGCCCGCTGCACGACCGCATCATCGTCCAGCGCGACGAGGCCGAGACCCGCACCACCAGCGGCATCTACCTGCCCGAGTCGAGCAAGGACCGCCCGAAGACCGGCACGATCAAGGCCGTCGGCAACGGGAAACTCAACACCGAGACGGGCGAGCGCGTCCCGCTGACGGTCAAGGCCGGCGATCGCGTGATCTTCTCGTCCTACTCCGGCACCGAGGTCAAACTCGACGGCGAGGAGGTCCTGATCATGTCCGAGGACGACATCCTGGCGGTGATCGAGGGCTGAAACGGGTAGGCCGGCTCTCCGAGCCGGCTTCTCTACCACACCTACCGACGCTCGCCGCCCGAGGAATCGTCGCACCGTGAGACAACCATGAACGCCCAGACCATCACCGCCACACTCGCGGCCTCAACTTCCAAGTACGCCACCCTCGGCTTCAACGCCGGCGCCGTCCGCGTCGCCCGCGAGAGCGTCAAGCCATCCGCCGAAGCCGGCACCCTCACCGCCACCCTCGTCCAGCCCTACGGCAGCGCCGAGCCCGAGACCCAGATCGTGTTCGACCCGGCCCAGGTGGCGTTCATCAAGTTCTAGGCACTCGGCACTCGGCACTCGGCACTGGGCACTGGGCACTCCTGACTCTTCCATAAGGGACTTGGCCATGCAACACATCACCGCCATCCGCATGCTCATGATGGCCAAGCACACCGACCGACGCGTCGACCTGGTCATCCGGGGACACCCGTTCCACATCGACTCGATCGAGCGGGTGGTCGTGCCGAGCAAGGAGGCCCGTCTGGCGGCCTCCGCCGGTCTCGAAGGGCTGGAGACCGACAAGGACCTCCCGCCCGAGATGCACTGCGGCGACCTGTCCGGCTCGGTCACCATGGTCATCGGGCAACTCCGCAACGACGAGCCGACCACCAACGAGTTCAAGACGGTGCACGGCTGCCTTCTGATCGACACCGACGACGTCTCGGCCATCGCCGTGCGCGACCGCTAAGGCCCCACTCGGCACTCGCTCCACAGCACTCAGCACTCAGCACTCGGAACTCGGAACTCCCCTTGACCCACGACTCCGTCCGCAAAGCCCTGTCCGAACTCAACGGCGAGCGCGACGTTAGCGTCGGCTTTGTGGGCGTCTACCCGCACCCGACCGGCCCCGTGAGCAACGTGCTCGAGATCAAGCGGGCCATGCTCATCCCCGACGAGGCCGACCACCTGGTCAAGGTCACCGACGGCTCGTCCATCTTCATCCTCGACGCCGAGCGGATCGCGTGGATCCGCATCGGGCTCAAGAAAGTCCACTGAAGAACACTCACCACGGAGACACGGAGACACTGAGAGAAGCAATGCGGCGCGAGGCGACCGACCCTCGCCCGATCCCTCCAGGCAGCAGCACGCCAGTTTCCTGCCTCCCTCCGTGCCCCCGTGTCTCCGTGGTGAATCTCGACCCACCAAGAACCCATCCATCAAGGAAAAGCCAATGGCCGCAAAGCAGATCGCATACAACACCGACGCACGCGAGCGCATCCTCCGCGGCGTCCAGAAACTCGCCCACGCCGTCAAGGTCACGCTCGGCCCCTCCGGGCGCGTCGTGGTCCTCGAGAAATCCTTCGGCGCCCCCACCGTCACCAAAGACGGCGTCACCGTCGCCAAGGAGATCACCCTCGACGACCCCTACGAGAACATGGGCGCCCAGATGATCAAGGAGGTCGCCTCCAAGGCCTCCAAGGACGCGGGCGACGGCACCACCACCGCCACCATCTACGCCGAGGCCATCTACGCCGAGGGCCTCAAGAACATCACCGCCGGGGCCAACCCGAACCTGGTCAAGCGCGGCATCGACAAGGCCGTCACCGCCGTCGTGGGTGAACTCCAGAAGATGTCCAAGACCATCTCCTCCTCCAAGGAGATCGCCCAGGTCGGCACCTGCAGCGCCAACCAGGACGCCGAGATCGGCAAGATCATCGCCGACGCCATGGACAAGGTCGGCAAGGACGGCGTCATCACCGTCGAAGAGGGCAAGAGCCTGAACACCGAGGTCGAGCTCCTCGAGGGCATGCAGTTCGACAAGGGCTATCTCTCCCCCCACTTCGTCACCGACCCCGCCAAGATGGAGGTCGTGCTCGACAAGCCCTACATCCTCATCCACGAGAAGAAGATCTCCTCGGCCAAGGACCTGCTCCCGCTGCTGGGCAAGATCGCCGACGCCGGCGCCTCGCTCCTGCTCGTGGCCGAGGACGTCGAGGGCGAGGCCCTGGCCACCCTCGTGGTCAACAAACTCCGCGGCATCCTGAAGGTCGCCGCGGTCAAGGCCCCCGGCTTCGGCGACCGGCGCAAGGCCATGCTCGAGGACATCGCCATCCTCACCGGCGGCAAGCCCGTCATGGAGGAACTGGGCCTGGACCTCGAGAAGATCGAACTCACCGACCTCGGCCGCGCCAAGAAGGTCACCATCGACAAGGACAACTGCACCATCGTCGAGGGCGCGGGCGACACCTCCGACATCAAGGGGCGCATCGAGCAGATCCGCCACCAGATCGACGCGACTTCCAGCGACTACGACCGCGAGAAGCTGGAGGAGCGCCTGGCGAAACTGGCCGGCGGCGTCGCCCAGATCAACGTCGGGGCCGCGACCGAGGTCGAGATGAAGGAGAAGAAGGCCCGCGTCGAGGACGCCCTGCACGCGTGCCGCGCCGCGGTCGAGGAGGGCATCCTGCCGGGCGGCGGCGTCAGCGTCATCCGGGCCCGCAAGGCGATCGACGCCCTGCGCAAGAAGGCCGAGGGCGACGAGCGGGCCGGCATGGACATCGTCCACCGCGCCCTGTCGGCCCCGATCAAGCAGATCGCCCACAACTGCGGGCTCGACGGCTCGGTCATCGCGTCCAAGGTCGAAGAGGCCTCTCCTTCGAGTGGGGGCGCGAACTTCGGCTTCAACGCCCTGACCCACGAGTACGGCGACCTGGTCCAGATGGGCGTGATCGTCCCGACCAAGGTCGAGCGGATCGCCCTGCAGAACGCCGCGTCGGTGGCGGCCCTGCTGTTGACCACCGAGGCCGCGATCGTGGAGATCAAGGAGAAGAAGGCCCCGGTGGGTGCGGGGGCCGGGATGGATGACATGGACTATTGAGTCCGCGCGACTGCCCAAGGGGCATGGAGGTATACATGGGATGGTTCTCTCGCTCCTCTTCGTCAGACAAGAGCAAGAACGACGGCTGCAAGTGCTACCGCACCTCGAATGACGTCCGAATCCGTGACTGCAAGGACTCCAAGTCGTTCACCCACGAACGTTCCACGTCCAAGGGCGAACGGACGACGACCTACAAGTACAACAAGGGACGCTAGTCCAAAGCGGAGACTCAAGCACATGGGAGTCCGCCCCAAACCGGGCGGCCCCCCTTTTCGCACGAACTCCACGACCTCGCTCATGCCAAACGCTGAACTCGATCGCCTAGCGTTTCTCCGACGATTCAGAAGCGCCAATCCGCTCCTGACCTATTTGTCTAACCGGGTGGGTCACGCGGACCGCGAGCGATCATCGCTGCTCTCGTCGCTCGCGATGATCGCTCGAGTACTCGCAGCGGTGCTAGCGGGACAGGTGTTCTACCTGATCCAGGCGTACAGGGACGGCGATCTAGTTTCAACGGCGCTGTCGGTCATCGGCGCGGTTCTCGGGATTGTCGCAGTCTCGGCAATCGTGATGGCGACAACGTCGAGACACTGCGTCGCGTTCTTGACGCTTGATCAGGTGCGGAATTGGTGGGAAATCCACGTGCACAGCATTCGAGCCGACACGAGCGGCAATGCCGACATGGCTAGGCTCTCCGACGACGAGCTTGCGGCTCTGTGTTTCAATCTGGATCAAGTCTGTACGTCGATTGAGACGCTAAACACCGGCCGACACCGCTTGGTGCGATGCTCGAGATTGTCTACGATTGCCACAACGCTGGTTCTTGCAGCGGTGATTGTTCTTCAGCATATTGACGATTGGGGGATTCGCCATGAGCGACAAGCCGGTTCGGTCTCAGCCTCCGACCCCAAACAAGCCCAGCAACTCTCCAGACCCATCGAAAGCACCGGTGAACCCGATGCGCCCGCCTGCGACTGGCATTGAGAAGAAATCGTCAGGGCATGGCAAGCCGAACAAGTGACGCTGGCCGCGAAAATCGCGGGACATTCTCCGCGACTCTCGACTCAGTCGTCTTCGTCCCGGTCGGGCATGTTCTCGTCCGGATACTCATCCTCGTCTTGGAACTCAGCCTCCAAGGCGCTCTCGTACTCGTCGAACCCCTCGGGGTCTTCGTCGGCATCATACGGGTTGGATGGCTGCATTCGTTGGGCCCTCCATTGGGATGACGTTTCGGGCGACTTTGCGAGTATATGCCTCGCGCAATGGCGCTAGCGAGCTTGCAACCGGCAAGTCGGCAGCGACTTTGCCCTGCCCGTGATGTGCCACCGACTTGCGGAGTCTTCGGAGCAAGTCGGTGCCGATGAACCGGCGACGACCAACCACTCCAACCTCCTCCCCCCTCAACACCCCGCCGCGAACAGCGTCAGGTAATAGAAGAAGTCATCGTTCGTGATCACCCCGTTCGGCACGCCGTAGCCCGGGCCACCCACCACCGCCGACGTCGTCACGTCCGCCACCGCCAGGTTGCCCGCGGCGAACTCGTTCAGGAAACAGAAGAAGTCGTCGTTGTTCAGGACCCCGTTGGGCACCAGGTAACCCGCCCCGCCGGGGATCGCCCCCGTCGTGATGTCCGGCGGGCACGCCGGCGGCTCGGCGAGCATGTACGTCTCGAACCCGATCCGGTACCCCCCGTCGAGGAACGCCCCGTTGTTGCGGAACAGCGGCTCCGGGTACCCCGGCACCCCCGGCGGCGGCGTGTAGGTGCCCAGCCCATCCACCGCCGGGATGCCCGAGCCGCCGCCCTGGAACTCGAGCACGAACGTCTCGCCCACCGCCAGCACCAGGTTGGCCGCCGAGAGGTCGATGAACGGGTAGTTCGGCCCGCCGTTGTTCTGGATGGGCACGACCATCAGCACCGGCCCGGGCGACGCGGCCGTGCCCGAGCGCAGGCGCATCTCGGTCGCGAGGTTCTCGAAACTCCGCAGCCCGATGCGGACCCCCTCGAGCGTCCCGGCAACCCCGCAGCGGACCTGCTGGCCCCAGCGCGTCGAGGCGATGCTGAAGTTGTAGAACGCCGGGCTGGCCGTCGGCGTCGCCCCGAACGGCGACGACTGGTCCAGCACGCCGACCTGGGCCGACGCCGCGGAAGCCACGCACGCCACACCGATGAGAACGCAAGTCCGCTCCATGCCCCACTCCTTCAATCGAAGCCACCGGCCTGCCGACCCACGCGCGTCCGACCCGGCCGGACCGCGTGGATCCACCTATTCCGGTGCCGCCTGGCGGCAGCATACCGGGCGAGCGCGGTTTCCGAAAGACCCATTTTCTGGATTTGATCGGACGGTCGGAGCACGTCCGGCGGGTGACGAGCATGCCAACGGCCTGCGACTATGCTGCCCGCTCTTCCACCCCTCCCCGCCGGAGCCGTCCCGACTCATGAAGCCGCACATCCTCCTGCGGCGGGTCCACTACTGGGCCTCGCTGCCCATCGCCGTGCCGCTGCTGCTGGTCATCGCCACCGGCCTGCTCCTGCAGTTCAAGAAGTCGCTGCCGTGGGTCCAGCCGCCCGAGCAGCGGGCCGCGGGCGAGCCCGCGCTGGGCCTGGGGCAGATCCTCGAAGCCGCGGCCACTGTCGACGCCGCGGCCATCGACGCGTGGGACGACGTCTACCGCGTCGAGTACCGCCCGGGCCGGAACCTCGTGAAGGTGGTCTCGAACAACCGCACGGAGATCCAGATCGACGCGGCGACCGGCGCGATCCTGCAGGTCGCCCCGCGCCGCTCCGACCTGATCGAGTCGCTCCACGACGGCTCGTTCTTCGGCGACATCGCGAAGATGTGGCTGTTCACGCCGTCGGCGATCGTGCTGCTCGGCCTGCTGCTCACGGGCGTGTACCTGTTCTTCGTGCCGATCCTGGCGAAGCGAAGGCGGGCGAGGCGGGAGCGGGGGGCGGGGTGATGCGTCCGCGCCGACGGCGGGAAGGAGCATGTGGGCCGCTTGGGGTCTTACTTCCGACTGCTCCGCTCCAGCAGGCGTGCCGCGGTGTCGTCGCGGCCCAGCGCGCGATACGACTCGACCATCGCGTCACGAGAGTGGCCTCGTCAAGGGTGACGCGATTCGACCTACACGCGTCGCGTGGGAGAAACGCGTTCGCGCCGCGCGCGGTCTTCGACACTGGGAAGGCTGATCGCCCGGCTCTCGCCGGGCAATGGCCGTACTTCGCGATGGGGCATTGTGCCCCACGGACTTATACGGCTCGTGATTGAGTCTCGTGCGCGTACGGCGCACGTTTGGCAGTTGCGCTTCGGCTCGGGTTGTGCGATGATGCGTGCGGCACGGAGGCCAACGCATGCAGATCACGGCGCGGGACGCGGGCGACATCGAGCGGCTGGTCGCGATGGCGCGCAAGGAGCCCGACGCCGAGCAGAAGGACCGGCTGCTCGCGGCCGCGCACGCCTGCCGCGGCGTCGAGACGGCGCACATCCAGGAGATGCTCGCCCGCAGCCGCGGCTTCGTGCAGCGCTGGGCCTACGCCTACCGCGACGGCGGGATCGACGCCCTGCGCGAGAAGGACCGACCGGGCCGCGCGCCCAAGCTCCCACCCGAGCGCGAGGCCGAGCTGCGGGCGCGGCTCGACGCCGGGCCGCGCCCCGAGGACCGGGTCTGCACGCTGCGCGGCAAGGACGTGCAGCGCATCCTCGAGCAGGAGTTCGGCGTGAAGTACACGCTCGACGGGATCTACCCGCTGCTGCGGCGTCTGGGCTACTCGTGCCTGGCCCCGCGCCCGCGCCACGAGAAGCAGGACCCGGCCGCGCAGAAGAGGTTCCGCGAGGAGGCCGCCCCCTTTTTGTCTCCACCATGAGCGACCTGTGCGCGGCCCACGGCAAGGCCCTGCGCGTCTACTTCATGGACGAGGCCCGCTTCGGCCAGCAGGGCACGACCACGCGCGTGTGGGCGCCAACGGGCTCGCGCCCGACCGCGGTGAAGCAGACGCGGTACGAGTGGGTGTACCTGTACGCCGCGGTCGAGCCGGCCACGGGCCACAGCGTGGCGCTGCAGGCCCCGCACGTGGACACGCCGACGATGAACGTGTTCCTGCGGATGGTGTCGGAGGAGCTTGATCCCGACGACCACGCGGTGCTGATCATGGACCAGGCCGGGTGGCACAAGGCCCGGGCGCTGGCGGTGCCGGCGAACATCACGATCCTGCTGCTGCCGCCGTACTCGCCGGAGCTCAACCCGGTCGAGAACCTGTGGGCGTACCTGCGGAGCCACTACCTGTCCAACCGGGTGTTCGACGACTACGACCACCTGCTGGCCGCCGGGGCCGCGGCCTGGCAGGACCTCACGCCCGAGCGGCTCCGATCCGTCTGCGCGTGCACCTACATCACGCACGAGAAGTAGTCACGATCCGTATCACAACTGACACGAGCCCTCCGCGACGCCTCTTCACCATTGCCGACAACGACTCTGTCGCCTCGAGAACTGTCCCACACATAAACGCATACTTGGTGGCGGGACATGACGTCTTTGTGACGCCGAAGAGCGGAGTCCCGGACGACCGAACGCCGATGCAGTTCGGCAACCATCCCTATTACGCCAACAAACTGATGCTGCGGGCGCACGAGAGGGATTCACTGATTCTGGAATCTCCTCAAGCCTCGCAGTTCATTCGCCCGCTCTACGGCTCCAAAGAGTTCATCGAGGGCAATCCGCGGTTCTGCCTTTGGATCGACAACAGGACGGTGGCCGACGCGTTGGCAATCGAAGCCGTTCGCGACCGAGTTGAGGCTGTCCGAAGAGTACGATTGGAGAAAGGGTCAGACGCTCAGTCCCTCAAGCTTGCCGCGACCCCGTACAGGTTTCGGGACCAGTATCAAGCGGCTGAGCGGTTGCTCGTCGTGCCGATCGTGAGCACTGACGCGCGCCAGTACCTTCCGATCGGGCTCGCCGGTCCAAGCGCGCTCGTCCACAACAAGGCCTTCGCGCTCTATGACGCTCCATTGTGGAACATGTCATTGATCGCTTCGCGGCTGCATCGCATTTGGATTGGAACCGTCTGTGCTCGGCTTCGGAACGACCCTTCCTACTCCAACACCCTCGGCTGGAACACGTTCCCCGTGCCGGCGTTGTCGGATCAGCACAAGGCGGACCTTACGCGGTGTGCGGAGGACATCCTGCTGGCCCGCGAGGCGCACTTCCCGGCGACGATCGCCGACCTGTACGACCCCGAGGCCATGCCCGCCGACCTGCGGGCCGCCCACGACCGCAACGATGAGACGCTCGAGCGCATCTACATCGGCCGCCGCTTCAGGAACGACACCGAGCGGCTGGAGAAGCTCTTCGACATGTACACGCAGATGACCGCCAAGCAGGAGAAGCCGGCCAAGCGCGGGAAGGCGGGCAAGAAGTGATCGCTGCCGCTGATGAAGTCTGGAACGGCCGATCCGTCCTTTTCAAGTCCTTCTGGGGCTGGACGCCGGATACCTGGGCCGCGCTCGGCTGGTCGAGCGGGGGACGGCGCGACACGGTGCTCCGGGAAACGACAAACCCCTTCATTCTCGTCTGCAACGTGACCCTTAGCGCGCCGGATGCGGCGCAGCACGAACTGGGGAAGATCGTCGGCTTCTACCACATCAGCCACAAGACCGGCGACCGTGACGAGTTCACACACCCGATCCACCATTCGCTGGAGCCCGCCAAGTGGCGGTACGCACTCCGCGCGGTCCGCGCTTTCACCTACCTGCCCGAGTACCGCCTGGACACGCGGCAGTTTGACCCGACCCTGCTCCAACGGGCGCAGGCGGTGGGCACGCACGGTGAGCCTGTCACGGATGCGCGCCGGCTCCGCCTTCTGCGCGAAGTTCCGTGGGAGGAGGTCCCCGTGTACCAGCCGCGGAGCGGATCGGCGGTCGGGAGCGGCGGCCGCGCCAGAAGCTGGGTCCCGCAGGCCCGGACAACTCGGGCGGTTATCTGGTGCCCCCGATCACACAGGACCTCCCGCGGCACCTGTATATCCTCCGCCTCGACGGCCCCGCCGACGCATTTCTCGGTCCCGCCTCGAACGCGCCACATCATCAAGATCGGACTCGCGGTGAGCCCGGAGACGCGGCGGACACAGTTTCGACGCTCCCCCGTGGGCGTTCACGTGGGCGGATCCACCGCACGACCTTTGCCCGATGGCGCCCTGCCCGCTGGACCTCAGCGCCGCCCAGGAGGCGGGCGAGTACGATGAAGCACTTTCTCGCTGCGCACGCGGAGCATCTCGACGGCGGGTTTACCTCGCCAGCGACAGGCAGATCGAGGAGGCGTGGCGGCTCGGTGTGGCCGCGGCCCAGGCCTCCGAACAGGATGGTGCATGACCATGACCCAGCCCATCCCTCCGTTTCGGTGAAGTACTCCCACGACGGTCGCTCGGCTGCGTCGGACTCGCTCGGCCATGCGGCCGATGCAGGCCCGGGTCTGGCTGTATCGGGGCGAACGCTACCTGCTCATCAAGAGCCCCCGCATCGGGCAAGAGCCGGCCCTGATGTTCGTCGCGGCTCGACAAAACTGCCACCAGGGTCTGAAGCAGGTAATCATCACGGTGCCGGAAAGACCATCGGCTCCAGTTTCCACGACGAGCCGCTGAGCAAGCACGGCTTCTGGACCGACTGGAAGGTGGAGCCCGTTGGAACCTGTACAGATGCCCCGGCGGCGACAACGGCAGCAAGGTCGAGGCCGTCCGGAAGTTCCTGGCGTCTGGCGACACGGTTCTGGTCTGCACCCACGCCACGTTCCGCTTCGCGTTCGAGAGGCTCGGTGCGGAGGCGTTCGACGACCGGCTGATCGCGGTGGATGAGTTTCACCACGTCTCTTCGAGCGAGGACAGCCGCCTCGGCGAGTTCGTGCGCGCCCTGATCGCGCGGGACAAGGTCAATATCGTCGCCATGACCGGGAGCTACTTCCGGGGCGATGCCGCTGCGGTGCTGCACCCGGACGATGAGGAGAAGTTCAAATCTGTCACCTACACGTACTACGAGCAGCTCAACGGTTACCGGTATCTGAAGGAGCTGGACATCGGGTACTACTTCTACACCGGCTCGTACCTGGAGCAGCGCGCGGGAAAGAAGAGCATTTTTGACGTGCTCAATCCCGACGAGAAGACCATCATCCACATCCCCAACGTGAACGCCCGCGAGAGCACACGCGACAAGATCAACGAGGCCAACGCGATTCTGAGCGGCCTTGGTGAGTGGCAGGGAGTCGATCCAGCGACGGGCTTTCAACTCATCAAGGCACCCTCCGGCAAGATCCTGCGCGTCGCCGACCTCGTGGACGACGAGGCAAAGCGCGAGAAGGTCGCGGCATCCCTGCGGGATTCCTCGCAGAAGGACAACCGCGATCACGTGGACATCATCATCGCCCTTGGAATGGCGAAGGAGGGATTCGACTGGATCTGGTGTGAGCACGCGCTGACGGTCGGCTACCGATCGAGCCTGACGGAGATCGTGCAGATCATCGGCCGGGCCACACGTGACGCTCCGGGCAAGACGAGGGCTCGGTTCACCAACCTGATCGCCGAGCCGGATGCCAGCGAGGAGGCGGTGGTCGAGGCGGTGAACGACACGCTCAAGGCGATCGCCGCCAGCTTGCTTATGGAGCAGGTGCTGGCGCCGCGGTTCGAGTTCAAGCCGAAGGACCCGAGCAGCGGGCCGCAGCCGGGATTCGACTACGGGCCCGAGGGGTACCAGCCAGGCAAGGAGAACATCGGTGTCAATTCGGAGACGGGCGGCATTCAGATGGAGATCAAGGGACTCGCGGAGCCCAAGAGCGAGGAGGCGCAGCGTATCTGCCGCGAGGACCTGAACGAGCTGGTCGCCGCGTTCGTGCAGGATGAGCGAACGCTACAGATCGGGATGTTCGACAAGGAGACGCCCCCGCAGGAAGTGACGCAGGTCCGGATGGGCAAGATCATCCGCGAGAAATACCCGACGCTGACCGAGGAGGATCAAGAAGCGGTCCGCCAGCAGGCCGTTGCCGCCATTAACTTCGTGCAGGTTGGCAAGCAGGCGATTGTGGATGCGATCGAGACGGGCGAAGATGTGTCACAAAACACGGCTCTGATCGACGGCATTCGGCGGTACGCGATGTCGGTGCGAGAGCTCAACATCGACCTGATCGACGCCATCAACCCGTTCGGCGCGGCGTACGCCATCATGGCCAAGTCCCTGGGCGAGGCGAGACTGCGGGCGATCGCCGATGTGATCGCGGCGAAGCGGTCTACGATTCCGCCCGATGAGGCCCGTGCGTACGCGGTACGGGCGGTTCAGTGGAAGAGGGAGCGCGGACGGGCGCCGTCCGTGGCTTCTCCGGACGCCTGGGAGAGGAAGCTGGCCGAAGGAGCGCAGGCGTACATGCGGTACGCGAAGGAAGGCCGCTACGAGAAGAAGGCGTAAGGAGCCATGAGTGAGATCGACGATGCATCGCTGCAGCAGGAACTCGCCGAGGACTTCGGCGTGGAGGAGAAGCGAGTCGGTCGATCCCCTCTCGAGCAGCGGATTCTCGCTGGGTTTGAAGAGATTGAGCGCTTTGTTGAGCAGCACCGCCGACTGCCGCAGCACGGAGAGGATCGCGACATCTTCGAGCGGTTGTACGCCGTGCGGCTTGACCGCCTGCGACGGTCACCGCAATGCCGCGCTGTGCTGAAGGACCACGACCCGCGCGGCATTCTGGGAACAGCGCTCGATGCGTCGAATGCCAGCGCGGATGAACTGGACGATGCGCAGTTGCGGGCGGAGCTCGGCGATCTCGTCGCGGAGAACGACGTGTCGCGGCTGGTGCATGTGCGGTCGCACGAAGACCGAAAGGCGGCGGTGGAGGTCGCGCAGCGCACGCCGTGTGCGGACTTCGACACATTTCGCCCCATCTTCGAACAAGTGCAACGCGAGCTGGACGCCAAGGTCCGACGAACAGTCCCGTTCGAGCACCAAGGCTGGTTCGACGTCGGCGATTTGTTCATCCTCGACGGCCAGATGGTGTACGTGGCCTCCGTGGGCGAAGTCATCGAGAAGGACTTCGGCCGGGAGGACAGCCGGCTACGTATTATCTTCGATAACGGTACGGAGTCGAACATGCTCCTGCGATCCTTGCAACGAGCACTCTACAAGTCCGAGAGCGGGCGTCGGATCCTGCTGCCGGATGGGAATGCCGTGACTCTGTTTACAGGAGTGCAAGAAGAGGGTGACCTGAAGTCAGGCACTATCTACGTGCTGCGCAGCAGGTCCGACCACCCCTTCGTCAAGGAGCACCGCGCGGTGCTCCACAAGATCGGCGTGACGGGGGGCAACGTAAAGGCTCGGATCGGCAACGCCAAGAAGGACCCAACCTACCTGCTCGCGGACGTGGAGGTCGTGGCCGAGTACAAACTGGCGAACGTGAGCCGGAAAGCGCTCGAGGCGCTCCTTCACAAGGTCTTCGCGGCCGCCCGGCTCGACATGCAACTCAAGGACCGCTTCGGATCGCGGGTTGAGCCACGCGAGTGGTTTCTGCTCCCGCTAACGGTGATCGATGAAGCGATCGAGAGGATCAAGGACGGGTCGATTGATCGTTGCCGCTACGACCTGAAGTCGAGTCGGCTCGTCTCGAACTGATCCTGTTCGACCACGACTTCGACCCATGCTGCTCGCCACCGCTCTTGGTGTGGGGTGCCGCACCGGTGCGGAGCACCACCCGTCACCGCGACTGAAGCCGCTGCGATCGTCCAGGACCGGCTCGCTCAACCCGCTGGGATGAACCGCCCCGGAGGTGACCGACCACCTGGCAAGAAACCGCCGGCGGTCGCGATCCCGCGTCCGACCCCAACCCCCTGTCAACCACAGCCCCCGTCAACCCCGAGAACCGAGATATTGAGAGTCCGCGCCCCTCGGCGGCCCGATCCCCACCCCTCCCGAGACTCTCCACCCGGCCCACGGCCACGACGCCCGGTGCAGAACACCCGGCGTTTCCCGCCCCAAAACTCGGTAGGTCTGCCAGTTTCGCCAGCTCCGCGGCGTGAAACGCCCGGAACCGGCCCCAGCTTGGCGTTGGACAGCCCTCTTACCCTCTTAACGGGCTCAAACGTCGTCCGAACGAGCCGCACAAGTCCTGTTGTTCGTCATCGTCGCGTGCTCATTGATCTCTCGCCCGAGCGGCCCGTCCGTGACGTGGTACGCGGGGCTCGATGTCGATGAGTCCTTGATATGGGTGAAGTGGTCGCGATGAAGATCCCCATCGTGCCGGCACAGCCGGCTCACGGCTTCCACCGCCTTTCTTCGGTCGAGGTGTGCTGGACGTCACGACGACCCGTCTGGAGCGAGGATCACAGCCATATCGCGGTACCGATCCAACGCGCTGGCGACAGTTCACCCGCCGCGGCGATCGCTTTGCGGCCGAGGTGATATGCCACACAATCTGTCCCCAGCCCAGTATCGGTGTCCGTACCAGACCATCGCCTCGACCGCGTCGGGGGAGATACCTCGCTGTTGGCTGCGGCAGTGAGCGCGGTGACCACTTCAGTCGTCGCAGGTCGATGGTGATGGCGTGGCCATGGGCGTGGTCTTTCTTGCCAAGCCCGGATGCAGACGCCATGCCAATCTTCATTGAGAAGTCGGCGGGACCTCCTGAAGCTGAGCCTTGTGCTCGCCCAGTCTGGGTCACAGGCGGGTCCATTCACCCGCACACGGGTGATACAACCCGGTATCCTCTTTAGGCCGGGCGAGCTTTGGAAGTAGAGCAGTGGTGGGTCTCGGCGGTCTGCGGCGAACTCGCCCTTTCGGCACAGTTGGCACGGCACTTGCATCGCCTCGATTTGCCCGGTTCACTATCTGGGCGTTCGGGAGCCTCCCATGGCGTTGCTCGAGGTATGACGGACTCGATTCCAAGACCGCACCCGCGAGGTGCTGAGCCATTCTTTCGCCGGGTGCGATTTCTATGAGTTTCAGAAGGACGCGCTCAACTTCCTGCGAGAGCAGTGCCGCGTGTTCCGGGTGGGCTGGCAACGCACGGACCGCAGGGTCGATGGTCCCGGCCACAAGTCGCGGAGTTCGCCCTCGGAAGCGGTGGGCTGAACCTCGTAGAGCCGGAGGGAGTACCGATCCCGACGCGCTCTTCGACTGGTTCTTCGATGAGGACGCACGTTTCGCGTTCGAGGATCCGACTCAGCGGGGCGCAAGGTTCGGCGGACTCGGAGATGCCGCCACCGGATCGCAGGTGTCAGCGCCGCTCGCCGCCGCAGCATCACCAGATCCAGTTCTTCGCCGCGACCGCGACGACAACCAGCTCTTGCTGTCCCGGCTGCCCGAGTACTCACAGCTGCTCCTTTGGCCAAACATGATACTGGAGCGTCAACAGGAAGCCCTCAAGCAGCTGACCGACGCTCCCTGCGGCCGCACCACCGGCCGATCGTGCAACCTTCGGTGCCGAATGCCGACCACCTCTGGCTCGCTTCAGCCGACGGAGATCCCCGGCTTCGAGTTGGCACATCCCGACAGACGCCGCGCGGCCGGGAACCGCGAGCCAGCGGTCCTTCGTGGCCATGCTGGCGACGCCGGACTTTGCTGTGCTTGAGGGTCCGGGTTCGGGCAAGACCACCGCGATCTGCGAGCTCATTCTCCAGATCGTCCGCCGCCCAACGCCGGGCGGGTACACGACAGCGCCGATGCACGGCTGACAACGTGCTCGAGCGGCTGGGCGGACCCTCTCGAGTCCACTCCACTTGGATCAACGCGCTGCGACCGGGGGACGAGTCAAAGGCCGGGGACGCTGTGAGCTGCTTCCTGCCGGAGAACCGGAAGGCAACGGATCGGGAACAACCGGGCCGGTTCCTTCGGTCGCAGCCAGCCACCGATGCACGCCGGCACCTTCAGATGCGATCTCGGATGAGGGGCTGCTGACCCGTTTCATGCTGGAGACCTCCAACGTCGTGTGTGCGGAACGATCCTCCGGCTCCACAAGCTGCTGGCGGGGTGGAGGCTATCGTGAGCCACGCACGACCGACAGGGCCGAGCTGTTCGACATGCTCATCATTGATGAGGCCAGTAAGACCACTTCAGGAGTTCCTGGTGCCGGCGTTGCTCGCCAAGCGATGTAGCGCTGGTCGGCGATCCACGGCAGCTCGCTGTACGTGGATGAGGAGCTCATGCAGGTTGGCCTCGAGTCGGGCGCTTCCGGATCCCGTGGGCGCGGGACGCGCGCCTCGACGTCTTCCAGCGCGATCCGATGCCCCACCGATGGCCGCACGACGCGGTCGTCTGTCTCGCGGGCAACGGCCCGTTCTGGTGGTCACCGAGGACTCGAGCATGGTCGGGCGATACCGGCGACAGTCGGAGGCGCGCGGCGTCCTCGTCGCGGACATCGACGCGGACGACCCCCTCGAACTGGCCTCGGCCGGGGTTGTGCTCGCGACGCCGCACGCGCTGCTGCGGCGGCACACGCGTCGCCACCCGACCTGTGTCGGGTTCGCGTGGACCCACGCATCGCCGAACGAGTCGATCCCACGACGCTCGATGACGTCCTCAGGCGATCCAAGCATGCGCGCCGCTGCATCGACGACGGAAGAGGAGAGGATCGAGGCAGATGCCGCACGCCTATCGGCTCGTCCGCGAGTACGAGCAGCGGTTCCGCGTGGGCGGCAGGGCCGCCCTGATCGACGCCGAGGGCGGGCCCGATCCGCAGGACACGCCGACGCGAAGGGAGCAACAGCTCCGAGCAGAACAGCGCAACTGCGCCCCGTGTTTCTGGACGAGGCCGCTTGTTCAAGCTCGCCGAGGGATCGACTGTCGGCGCGCTGCCTGCCCTCTATTCTTGAGTCTCTTCAGTGCGGCTTTAAACGAGTGCGCCGTTCTTGACCCACGGCACTACGCTATTAGTCGCTCCCTGGCCCGGTTCAGCGAACGCCATGTGCTGCTGGAACACCAGCACCGGATGCACCCGGATATCGCAGTATTTCCGCGTGATCGGGTTTATGGCGGCAAGGCTCTCGCCACCGACGACACAATGTTCAGACGTCGATCTTGGGGATTCGAGGCGGACCAGCCTCGCGCCCGCTGGTTGCATGTCGGCGCCCCATGCGCCGGACGGAAGAGCACGCACGAGGCGGATCTCGTGATCTCGCGGGTTGATCGGTTTGTGCAGTGGGCCAAGGCCAACCCCCACCACGATGAAGAGGGCACGCCCGACGGCAAGCCGTGGGAAGTGGCGGTGCTCACGTTCTACCGAGCACAGGAGCGTCTGCTACGCGACCGGCTCCGTGACGAATCCGGCCAGCACTATGCCAACCACCTCTTTCGAGTTGGGCCGCGGGAGCGTCCCGTGTGCACGATCCGCCTGTGCACTGTTGATCGCTTCCAGGGCCAGGAAGCGGACCTAGTCGTGATCTCGATCGCCAACGACCATACGACGACATTCCTCGAGAGCCTGAACCGTCTCAACGTGGCGATCACGAGGGCCCGGTACCTTCTCCTGATCGTCGGGAACAAGCAGGCCATGGGTCGCGATCGGTCCCACGGAACCCTGATCCACGAACTCGCTCACTCGAAGGAGATCCACTTCGAGGGCGACCTGAGGGAGCGCCGACGCAATGGTTCGCATTGAGCTCACGCGCCCAGTCGAAGTCCGAGCCCATCGCTTCGCCGGTACGGTCGCGATGGCCGAGCCCCGGCAGGAGTTGGTGGCGGTCCTCAAGGCCATCACCGAGTTGGGGGGAGAGATCGAGGCCGAGGACCTCGTGGGGTACCTGGTACCCGAGGCGTTCCGGGCAGCCGCGGGCCGCCTGCTGGTGATCGCGCTCGCGCATGGCCTTGTTCAGCGTGCGGAGCACGGGCTTCGTCTCACCGAGGCGGGGGAACTGGCGCGCGATCTGCACCAAGTAATGGTCCCGCGGGACGGCACGTGGCAGGTATGGCTGGCAGCCGACCCCCTGGTGCCATGTCCCCTCGTGCATCTGGAAGCGGTGCACCCGGCGGACGCTTTCAAGGAACTGGAGGCAACCGGCGGCAAGGGGCGCCCGAAGTCGATCGACCGAGCCGACGTTCCGGCCGAACTGCGGTCGTGCCTCGACCTCGACGTGACCACCCTCGCTGGGAAGAAGCGGACGGTTCGGATCTGTGACGCAGGTGCATCCACGACACCGCAGCCGCTTCAGGCCGAGATTCGCGTCGAGTGGATGATCGACTCGAGCGGGACACATCGGGTCCAGTTGACCGGCTCGCTGCCCGCACACGGCCAGCGGGGCTCGCTGCGGATCGACGAGGATCTCACCGAGCCGCAAGTCGAGTTCGAATCGGTCCTCGACGCGCTGCTCGATCAGGCCGGCGTCGCGGCCTTCTGGGATAGCCAGGCAGGCGTGCTGCGGTGCGACGTGGAGGGCTTGGACGCGGCGTCCATTCAATCGATGAGGCGCAGCGTGGCTGTCCGGCGCCTGAATCTGGACCGCCTCGGCCTGGGAGTGTTCCAGTCGGTGTCGGTGCCGGACATCCCGCTCGGCGCGGACTCCCCCGACGCGGCCCAGCGATGGGCGACGCGCCGGTTGCTGGCCGGAATCCAAGAACACCAGACGGCCTCTCGCTTCGAGCACTCGCTCAAGAGCGCGGCGGCGCCGTTCGAGGAGTTTGATCCGACGCTTCCTTCCCGTGAAGTGCTGCTCACTGCGCTTGCTCCGAGGCCCGACGAGAGCGGACCTCGCTCCGCACGAACCCCGACCGCGTGGCGGCTCCAGGCTCCCGCCGATTTCCGAATCTGACCGCCTCGGAGGCAATGCATGGATTCAAGGATCGCCACACAAGTCATCGATCGTTCGGACGAGCCATTGCCCCCGCTATGGAGGCGTCGAGAGAGTCAAGGAGCGCCCCGTGCGGAAGCGCTTCCCGGATCGGGCATTATGCAATCCGGCCCACGTCGTGTCGCCGCAGCGGCGGGCATCCGGGTGCTGAATCAAGCCCGAGAGGTGGCGGTCGTGTGCTCGTTCCTTCTGGCCGACGAACAGTTCATCGCCGCGATCGAGCGTGCCGCAGCACGCGGCGTTCGGGTGTATCTGCTGGTCGCGGCCGAGGGTCGATTGTTGTCCGAACCGCCGGAGCACTGGAGCGGCCGCTCCGACAACTGGAAGCGTGAGGTGACCGATGGGTTCAAGAAGACGCTCCGTCGTCTTGGGGGCCACACGCTCATTCGGGCCGGCGACTCGTTCCATGCCAAGGTCGTGATCGCGGATCCGGACACAACGCCGGCGGGCGTTCTGTACACCGCGAACCTGACAAAGGAAGCGCTCGAACGCAACCAGGAACTGGCCGTGTCGCTCGCGGCTGGCCAGGTGCGGGACGTCATGGCACTGCTGCGGTGGGGATTCTGGGAACTGGCCCGCCAGGAGATCCTAGAGCCAAATGCCGACACGCTGGGAGCCATCTCGCCGCTCGGGCAAATCGAGCATCCACTGCTGGAGCACGTGTTGTGCACGACTCCGGCGAGCCGCACGATCAGGGAATCGCTCCTCGCTGCCATTCGGGCCGAGGGACGCGAGCTGGAGATCTCGTGCTTTGGGTGGTCCGCAGATCACGACGTGGTCGGGGCGCTGATCGAGCGTGCCATCGCTGGTGTGCGGGTGACGGCGTTCGCCCGGCCCCGGGCCAGCTCGATGCCCGCCTTGCTCAAACTCGCTCGGGCCGGTGCGACCGTCCTCGGATTCGATCACCTGCATGCCAAGGCTCTCCGAACGGCGAGCGGAGCCTCCATCCTCATGACCGCCAACCTCCAACAGCATGGCATGGACGAAGGGTTTGAACTGGGTGTCGCGTTGAACGAAGGTGACGCGGAGGCGCTCAAGGCGGTATTCTCCGAGTGGCGGCACGCGGCCGAATGGGAGCTGCTTGCAGAGCCGACCCTGGGCCGTGCCGTTGGATCGGTCCAGGTCTTCGAGAACAACCGGCTCGTCGAAGGCAACATCGAAGACGGGGGAGTTGTGGACCACGGCCGCGTCGAGATTGCCTCGGTGGAATTGCTAGCCCGCGCCGTTCCGGAGGCTCCGGGCCCCCTTCCTCGAGCGCGATCGGTGACGATCCGTGCCGAATTTGTGCCTCCGGTCTTGCCGCATGGGGCCAAGGAACTGTTGCAGACCGTGAACGACGGCGTCGGCGGCACCCGCACGCGGTCGTATTCCCCCCGAGCCTACAAGCACGGGGGTCGGACGCTTATCGCCATCGATAACATCACCGAGCTCGACGCTGCCGTGGATCTGAAGCACCTCTTGAAGGCCGATGCCATCGTCTTTGGCGGAGCCCACCAGTGACATCCCCAACCGCGACCCTCCTCACCTGGCACTCGGCCAACCACGGCATCGAGGTGCTGGAATCGGCCGTGGCGCTCCTCTCGAAGAGGAGAGTTCGGCTCGGTCGCGTCATCTACCTCGTGCAGCGTCGCTCCAAGGCCGACGTGCCGTCTCGCGTAGCCGGCGCGAGCGTCGAACCGCTCGAGCTCGACGTGCCGGACCCCACGGACCACTCGGTGATTCACAAGCTGATCCGCGACAACGTGCTGCCGCTCGCGGCGACCGAGGGCTCGCTCCACATCAACATATCACCGGGCACTCCGGCGATGCACGCCGTGTGGCTCATCCTCCACGCGGGCGGGGCGTTCCCCGAGGGCACGCGACTGTGGTCCACGCAGTTCGATCGCGCGACAGCGCGTCGCAGCATCAGCCCTGTCCAGTTCGAGGTAACCACGCTGCTGGGCGAGATCCGTCGGGGGCGTTCCCGGCGGCCGAGGCTTGGGCAGTACGACCCCGAGGCGCGATCGGCGCTGCGCCGAGCGGCGATCGAGCGTCTCGCCGCATATAGCAGGGTTCCCGGTGCGCCGGTCCTCGTGCTGGGCGAACGGGGGACGGGAAAGACTCGCCTGGTCGAGTCGGTTGTTTCCGATGTTCGTGGCCGCGGCGTCGTAACGGTTGCCTGTGGCTCCCTCGACACAAGTCTGGCGGAGAGCGCCCTGTTTGGCCACGTCAAAGGAGCGTTCACGGGCGCGGATCGGGACCGCCCGGGCCTGCTCGCTACGGCCAAGGGGCAGATCCTGTTCTTTGACGAGATTCAAGACCTGCCCCGCCCGGTCCAGCGCAAGCTGGTTCGGGTCTTGCAAGACCGCCACCGCCGATTCACGCAGGTCGGTGCCGACCGGGAGCAGTCCGGCGAGTTTGATGTGGTGTGCGCGTCCAACCGATCCATGAGCGAACTGGCCACCTGCTTGGACGCCGACCTGCTCGATCGCGTGTCCCACCTCGTCGTCGAGGTTCCCCCGTTGCGGGCGTGCCGCGAAGATCTCGAACGCGACTGGCATGAGGTGTGGAACGAGCTGCGGTCGGAGGACTCCATTCCCGAGGCCGCACCACTCGATCCCGAGATCCGAGAGGCGCTCCGACACGACCCGCTTCCGGGCAACTTCCGCGACCTTCAGCGGCTGGCTCTGCTTTGCATTGCCTTCGGGGTTGCTAGCCGCGGGGCCGGGGCGATCACGAGGGTGATAGACGAGTGGAAGCGATGCCGGCCGGAACCCGCGGCGCCTCCCATCGACCGCTTCTTCACGGGCACAAGAGACCAGAGGGTCCGCGCGTTCCGACGCGAGTTGGCGCAGTGGGCACGGGCCGAGCACCGAACCTGGGCGGGCGCTGCCGAGGCGCTCGGGTGCGACGAGCGAACACTCCGTGAGGACGCCCGCCAAGCTCAGTAGGGCCGGTCCCACGGCTGCTGGTCAGCGGGCCCGGTACAGCGTCGCGACCACCAAGTGGCCGCGGGCACTCCCGTGCACCGGACGCTTCTCTACACGCAGACCCCGGTCGGCCTGATGAACTTGGCGAGCGTCGAGGGCCCGGTCGAGGGCGGCGACACGTGGATCCGGCTCCTGCCGCTGGGCGTCATCCCGAACTCGGACTCGAGCCGGGTCAGGGCCAGCGACAGCCGGTGCGCGATGGCCACCTGGGGGAACTGCATCACGCAGCGGGCGTTGCCCTTCGAGTCCTTGAGGGTGTAGACCTCGCCGTGCTGGGCGATGAAGGCTTCGGCCTTGCGCCACCTGGCCCACATGGTGCAGTAGCGGGACAGCGCGTTGGCGTCGAGCCGGGTGAGCAGGCCGGTGGCGGCCAGGTCCGGGGCCACCTGGTCTCAGGCCTCTCTGGCCTCGTCGGACATCCACTCCGGGCACTCGGGGATGCCTTCTGGCGGCTCGGGCTCGTCGAAGACGCGGTTGGGGCGCAGCGTGCCCCGGAGTTTGAGCACGGCGGACGGGGTCGGGGCTGGGCCGCGTCGTCCCATGGGAAGGGCCTGAAGAACCGGTAGATCGCGGGGCACGCGCCGCCGCGTGGGTAGTCGTCAATCGTAGGAGCCGAGTCCGCGGCCAAAGCGCGCCGGGGCACCCCCCCCATACCGTTACCTGGCGCTGCGAATGTGCGCGGAACCGCGTGGTCCATAGGCTCACCTAAACCAAATCAGAGCCCCCTCCGGGGTATGCATGGGGCTGCGGGGCCTCCGGGTACGAGGGCGCGCCAGGATCGATCGTGGGGCGTTGTGGCGCAAAGCTGTTTCGGCCTTCTCGGTTGCTGCCGAACATGAGTGCAAGTAGTCCCGCAGGTCAGCGTCGTCTAGTTAGTGTGCACTCTGCCAGTGCCGCCGAGTATGCTGGGGATTGACCGTTGGGGACTTCTGGTGTCGGATCCGCGCATCGAAGAGATCTTGGTCGCGACCGCCGGGCTGTCGGGCCCGGAGAGGCGGGCAGAGATCGAGCGCCTGTGCGGGGGCGATTCGGAGCTCAAGGCCGCGGTAATGCGCCTTGTCCACCTCGACGAGCGAGCCTCGTGCGAAGAAAGCACGACGAGCGACTCCGCGGCCCGGCTGGCGACGACCGATGAAGCCCGGCCCGTCCCGAGGCTTCTCGACCCCAATGGGCTCCCAACCCCGGAGTCGATCGGCCGCTACCGCATCCTCGATGTCATCGGCGAGGGCGGGTTCGGCGTGGTCTACCGCGCCGAGCAGTCGGAGCCCGTCCGCCGGCAGGTGGCCCTGAAGGTCATCAAGCCCGGCATGGACTCGAAGGCCGTGGTCGGCCGCTTTGAGGCCGAGCGCCAGGCGCTGGCCCTCATGGACCACCCCGGCGTTGCCAAGGTGTTCGACGGCGGCACCACCGACCAGGGCCGCCCGTTCTTCGCGATGGAGCTCGTCAAGGGCGAGCCCATCACCACGCACTGCGACCGGCACAAGCTCGGTGTCCGGGCCCGCGTCGAGCTGTTCATTCGCGTGTGCGAGGCCGTCCAGCACGCCCACCATAAGGGCGTTGTCCACCGCGACCTGAAGCCCAGCAACATCCTCGTGCAGTACGAGGGCGGCAAGGCGAGCCCGAAGGTCATCGACTTCGGCGTGGCCAAGGCCCTCAACCAGCGTCTGACCGAGGCCACGATCTTCACCGGGCAGGGCCAGATGATCGGCACGCCCGAGTACATGAGCCCCGAGCAGGCCGAGATGTCCGGCACCGACATCGACACCCGCAGCGACGTGTACTCGCTCGGCGTGCTGCTGTACGAGCTGCTCACGGGCCAGCGCTACATTCGACGGCACCGCTCCGCGTCGCCGCGCTGCTGGAGATCCAGCGGATCATCCGCGAGGTCGATCCACCCAAGCCCAGCACGCGGCTCAGCACGGCCGCGGAGGCCGACACGATCGCGGCGTCGCGGGGCACCGAGGCCCGGTCGCTGTCCAGCATCCTCCGGCGCGACCTCGACTGGGTGTGCATGAAGTGCCTGGAGAAGGACCGCGAGCGGCGCTACGACACCGCCAATGCCTCGCGGAGGACCTGCGCCGGTTCCTCGGCGACCAGCCGGTGCTGTAGCCGGCCCGCCCAGCGCGTCCTACCGCCTGGGCAAGTTCGTGCGGCGGAACCGGGGTGCGGTCGTCGCCGGCTCCCTCGTCGCCGCCACGCTCGTTCTGGCCACGGGCGTCAGCATCGTGTTCGCCGTCCTAGCCGACCAGCAGCGAGAAAGGGCAGAGGGTGAGTGGGAGCGTGCCGAGAGGCTGCTCGTCGAGCGGGACGCGGCGCTGGCCGACGAGCAGGAGCGGTCCGAGCAGTTGCAGATTGTGGCCGACTTCCAGGCCGAGCAGCTCGGCTCGGTGGACGCCGCCGCGATGGGGCTGGGGCTTCGAGAGCGGATCGTCGCTGACTTCGTCGACCGGCTCGAGCGCGACGGGATCGCCCCCGACGAAGCCGTCCGTCTCGGCGACGAGCTGGACGCTTCGCTTGCCCGTGTGGACTTCACCGGCTTGGCGCTTTGCCTCGCTCGAGGAGCATGTGTTCAACCCGGCGGCTGATGTGATCGAGCCGCCGGTTCGACGGCCAGCCGCTGGTGCAGGCCCAACTCCAGCAAGGGCTGGCCGATGCGGCGCCAGAAGAGCTGGGCTGCTCAGCCGCCGAGCCGCAAACCGAGGCGCTCGGCACCCGCCGTCGCGTGCTGGGCGACGAGCACCCAGACACGTTGACCAGCATCAACAACATGGGTTTCTGCTCGAACAACTGGGCCGCCTCGCTGAGGCCGAGCCCCACCTCCGCGAGGCCCTCGACTCTCGCCGCCGACTGCTGGGCGACGAGCACCCCGGACACGCTAACCAGCATCAACTACATGGGATTGCTGCTCCACGCCCAGGGCGGACGGCCGAGGCAGAGTCTCTCTGGCGCGAGGCGGCTCGAGAGCCGACGCCGCGTGCTGGGCGATGAGCATCCGGACACGCTGATCAGCATCGGCAACATGGGGTTTCTGTGCCATGCCCAGGGCCGGTTCGCTGAGGCCGAGCCCTACTACCGCGAGGCCCTTGCCACACGCCGCCGCGTGCTGGGCGACGAGCACCCGAACACGCTAACGAGCATCATCAACATGGGGTCGCTGCTCCACACCCAGGGCCGGGCCGCCGAGGCCGAGCCCTTCTACCGCGAGGCCCTCGACACCAGCCGCCGCGTGCTGGGCGACCGGCACCCGCTCACAGTGACCAGCATTGCGAATATGGGGTTCCTGGTGGGATCGCGAGGGCGGCTCGGGGAGGCGGAGTCCTATCTCCGCGAGGCGCTTGACGCGGGCCGGCGCGTGCTGGGCGACGAGCACCCGGACACGTTGAAGTGCATCACCAATATGGGGTTCCTACTCCAGACCCAAGGCCGGCTCGCCGAGGCCGAGCCGTATTACCGCGAGGCCGTAGACACCCGCCGCCGCGTCTTGGGCGACCAGCACCCGCTCGCGCGAGACTCGATCGACAGGTTTGCCAGGCTGCTGATTGCGCGCGGGCGATTCGCCGCTGCCGAGCCTCTTGCGATCGATCTTGAGCGACTCAGCCGCGAGGAGTTTGGCGCGACCCATCCCGAGACGATCGCCGCGATCAAGCTGCTCATCGACCTACGCCGCATGGCATCGAACCGAGCGAAGGCGCCGGCCACGCCGCCGTTGCAGCGGGTGGCAAGCCAAGCTCGACCAAACCAACCAGGACACCCCTGATAACTGACCGGGCGCGATCTTGAATCGGGTACACGGCCAGGTCGAGCAGCGAAGGTGGAAGCGGGCCAGATTGCCAGTTCCACGAGCATTTGAGCGTCCGATCGCAGCGAATCGCGAGCCCGGTGGATCATCGCGACGTGACCGCCGAAGGGCACGTTGCCATGTGCCCAGCGTACCCGGGCGAGGCCTCCCGGGTGGCCTCCGAACGTGGCTCCTCCGCCCACACCCTGCCCACATTGACGGGGCGCAGGCCAGAAACATCTGAATTCCAGCCCGATTCGCCCCGTTGGACTTGCTGGCCGGGCGGTTCCATGGCTTCATGTGACCACCCCGGACGGGGCCGCGGGAATGCCCCGCCACAGGAGACCACGCCATGAACCGGACCGCCGCCGACGCCTACGCCGCCCCCGGGCCGACATCGCCCGCCTGCTGGACGCTGGGGATGGAGCTCGACAAGCACGCCGGGGCTGCCAAACGTGAACCCGCGGATTGGGGCCGGGCCGGGGACCTGGCCAAAGTGCGGGCGACCTCATCAGCGCGGTCGCGTTCCTGGCCGGGATGGACCCTGCCAACGTCGAGGCGTTCCTGGCCGAGTGACGCGTCCGCCCGGGGCACCGGGCGTGGCCCGCTTTGGCCGCCGCGCGTCGCGGGGCCGGACACCAAGGAGATTCGCATGACGAAGACGAAGGCCAACAGGCCGAAGGTGGCTGCTCGCGGCGGCTCGAAGAAGGCGGCGGTCAAGACGGCCAGGAACAAGACCAAGGACAAGTCCGATCGGGCCCGCGCCAAGGCGATCGGCAAGGCCCGGGCCGAGGTCGCGGCCAACCTCGCCGCCATCGACGCCCAGACGCCCGACGCGGCCACGACGGGCCAGGCGGCCCAAGCCGGAACCGAAGCCGCCCCAACCGCGCCGGACGCCACCAACGCCGCCGTCGCGGCCCGTGGGGCCAAGGGCAAGAAGGCTGGTGCCAAGCCGGGCAAGCCCGCCGGCTCCAAGCGCGGCGCTGGCAAGGCGGCTGGGGCGAAGCCAAGGCCCCCAAGCCCAAGCGCTCAGCCGCCTCGACGCCGCGGCCACCGTGCTGGCCGCCAGCGACGTGCCCATGCGGGCCAAGGAGATGATCGCGGCGATGGAGACCAGGGCTGTGGAAGTCGCCGGGCGGCCAGACCCCGAGGCCACGCTCTACGCGGCGATCATCCGCGAGATCGCCGCCAAGGGCGCGCAGGCCCGCTTCAAGAAGCACGAGCGCGGGGTGTTCGTGGCGACGAAGCACGCGGGGGCAACGGGTGGCCGAGCACCGGGCGGCGCGTGAGTGAGTCACGCTCGGTTGGCCCCGCGCTCACTCGGGTGGATCGATCATGGACTCCAACTCCGCTCGGACCCGAGCGAGTTCTTCCGTTGAGGCTAGACCGTTGGCACGCGACTCGATGAGCGACTCGACCAGGGCGAGTGCTTCCCGCGGTGAAAGCGTGGGCTGCCGAGCAAACGTGAGCGCCACACGCGCGACGACCTCGCGGGTCGGGTCCTTGAACTCGGGCTCGCTGGCGACGGCGCTCCACTCTCTCGCCGCGTCCAGGGCGTTCGCGCGGGCCGCCTCCATCTCCCCGCGGCCGGCGAGGGCTTCGGCGATCGTCGCGTAGGCCATGCCAAGCCGGACGCGGGACTCGACCTCGCCAAGCGGCTCGTCCAGCAGCCACAGCCGGTACTCGCGCCCCCGCTGCTCGGCGGTGGCGAACTCCCCCTAGTAGAGCAGGGCTTGGATGTCCAGGCCCATCGACGCGGCGTAGTCGATGCGCAAGTCAGCATGCGAAGGGTCCCGCGCGAGGTTTCGGCTCGCCACCTCGCGAGCGGTCGCCGCGGCGACACCGGCACGGCCGTAGTCGCCGGCTCTCAGCGACGAGCGCGCCATCAGGACGTTTGCGCGGACCAGCCGCCGCTGGTACCACAGCTGGCTTGGGTCCGCCTGGACGAGCCGTTCCGCCAGATCGACCGCCTCGGTTGCGAGCTCGGCCGCTCCGCCAGGCGACGACATGTCCAGGGCGGATTCTCCTGCCTCAAGGACCCATGCCAGACGGGCGTGGATGCCGCGAGGGTCGCTCGGGTCCAGCTGCAACAGCTCTGACGATCGCCGCCCCTGCTCCTGGCGGTATGCTTCGGCGGTTGCCGGTTGCCCGGCCTGCTTGTAGGCGTGGGCGAGGCGCTCGAGGCTCCAGACGAGATCATCAAGCGCGTCCCGCGACGTCGGCGCCCGCCGCACCGCGTCGGTTAGCAGGTCGTGCGCCTCCAGATAGCGAGTCAGCGCGTCGGACGTGCGGCCTAGTGCCCGGCAGGCGTCGCCATGTCGCACGATGGCGAACGCGAGGCGTCGCTGCGCCACGTGACCCGGGCGTGCGTTCGCGGCGCGGAGAATCGCCTCGGCGCGTCGGAAGGTCTGGCCTGCAACGGAAGGATCGCGGCGGCTCAGCTCCACTCCGCCTTGGGCCAGCAGGAGGTCCGCCCGGGCACGCAGCAGCGCCGGGTCGTTGGGATACCGGGCCTCGAGCGAGTCGAGCTGGCCGTGCGCGACCTCGATCGCGTCCAGCAGGACCGGCGTGGCTCCGAGCGTCGCCTCCAGGCGGGGAATCAGGTCGGTGCTCAGGAACGTCGCCGTTTCTCTGGCTGCGGCGCGGTCGGCCGCGGAACGCTGCTGCCAGCCCAGTAGCGCAGCGGATGCCGCTGTCACAAGCACCAACAGAGCGCCGAGGCGGGCCGCTGCCCAAGGCTGCCGCCGGCACCACATGCCCACGCGACGAGCCACCGAAGCGCGACGCGCGTGCACCGGCAGTCGATCGAGGAACCGCCCGACGTCTTCGCCGAGGGCCGCCGCGGTGTCGTATCGGTCGTCCGGCAGCGGAGACGTTGCCTTGGCGGCGATGGAAGCCAGATCCCCGTTTACGCCCGGCATCAGGCTCGTGAGCGAGGGGACTTCTCCCCGGGCCCTGGCCCCAGCGATCGCGAGCGCACTGCCCCCGCCGTCCTCGAGGTCCCGGCCGCAGACGAGCGCGATGAGGATCGCTCCGAGCGCGAACACGTCGGCCCGCTGATCGACCGGGCCATGCCCAAAGCGTTCGGGAGCCATGTACGCGATGCTGCCGAGCACCTCGCCGCGGCTCGTCAAGCCCGCCAGATGCGGCGGGGCGTCGCGAAAGGCCGCGATGCCGAAGTCGATCACGGCGATCTGGTCGCGGCCATCACGCGCCTCCACTATCGCGTGGCCCGGCTTCAGGTCGCGGTGGTGCACCCCGGCGCGGTGGGCGTGGTGGACAGCATCGCAGAGTTCCACGAAGAGCCTGAGCCTGGCCTCCAAGGGGACCATGTTGTCCGCGGCCCACCGCGTGATCGAGGCCCCCTCGACCAGCCGCATCACGAAGTAGGGTCGCCCGTCATCCAGAACCCCCGATCCAACGGGCGCGACGATCGATGGATGCTCGAGGCTCGCCAGCGCCCGCTGTTCGAGTTCGAACCGCCTGGCGCCCGCCGCGCCGAAGTCCTGATCGGCCCGGAGCACCTTCGCCGCAAGTCGCCGCTCCATGGGCGGCGGCTCGATCACCTCGTAGACCACCGAGCTGGTTCCCCGCCCGATCTCCCGCACGACGCGGTACGGACCAATCGACGACGGCGCCGGGCCGATTTGCCCCGCGTCGTTGGAGCCGGGAACGAGCGGCCGGTCGAGGGGGCTCGGCCGCGGGCCGCTCGGAGCATCGCGAGCGCGACCGGAACGAGTTCCGGGGTCGGCAGGCGGTCCACCACCTCCCGCTCGACATCGAGCCCGCCCGACTCGAGCCGCGGCCGTAACGGCCCGGGCCAGTTGCTCGTACTGCTCGGCGGTCAGGCCCTCGGTTCACGGGCTGAGTCTGGTCTGCAGCCATGCGTGCGATCTGCCATTCGCTCCGGATCGTTCGTTCGCTGACACCGAGCACGGTCGCGGTCTGGACGACCGTCAAGCCGCCGAAGAACCGCAGTTCCACGATCTGCGCGTGCCGCCGGTTGAACTGCTCCAACTCGCCGAGCGCCTCCTCGATGCCCAGCAGCAGCTCCGTCGAGATCTCCTGGCCGGCACCGACCCCGTCGATGGCCTCGGCTGGCGCCCGGCTCCATTCACCGCCGCGCTTGCTTCGCCCGCGCGCGCGGGCGTGGTCAATCAGGATGCGACGCATCACCCCGACGGCGGCAACTTTCCACGCGTTCGGGTCGCCGGCCTCCAGCGAACGGGAGTCGGCCAGACGAATCAGCGCCTCGTGCGTCAGGGCCGTGCCTTGCAGGGTGTGCCAGGGCCGCTCCGAAGCCATGAGGGCGGCGGCGATGGCCCGGATCTCGTTGTAGGTGGCCTGGTCGAGACCGAGCCCGTGGAGCCGGTCGTTGGGCCGGTCTTGGCCGGGGGGTTTGTTTGGGTCGGCTCCCACGTCCCGCAGTGTACCGATGAATCTCTGCCGCCCGGTCCTGATTGTGTCGCCATCCCTTCGACAACGGGACGCCCCGGGCTCCCCACCTAGCGAGGCCCACGACCGAAGGAGGACTCACATGCCCAGCAATCGCGGCCGCAATGCCCGAGTGGATTCCGCCAAGTCAATGATCGCGGGATCGACCTCGCTCCCCCCTGCCCATTCCGATTCCGGGCATGCGTGGCACACCGTCCGGCACCCCGGCATCACCGCGGTTGCGCCGGCTGGCGAACCGGCTGATCCGGTTGACTCACCGGCCCCGAAGCGGGATCAAACGTCACGATGCCAAGCGGAGTCGTTCGGTTCGAACGGGGTCATGAAGAGCCTGCTTCGACGGGCGAGAGCGGTGCGACGCGCCGAATGCGGGAGTGAACGGATCGCGTCGCTGACGCTCGTGTGGCTGGTGCTGCTCTGGTGCGGGCCGGGATTGTCCTGGCTGGCAGCTCAGCCCGCCTGGACGCTCCGCGATACCACCGGCCCCGCATCTCGTTCTGGTCATGCGATGGTGTACGACGCGGGACGAAGCAGCGCCATGCTTTTCGGCGGACTGGAGAACCCCGCAAACGGGGAAACTTGGGTCTGGGACGGCCAGTCTTGGACCCTCAGCGCTGCTTCGGGTCCATCGCCTCGGTACGTGCATGCGATGGCGTACGACGTGGCGCGTGGCGAGGTCGTGCTCTTCGGGGGCGGTGACGGGGCCCCTTACTCGGGGGATACATGGGTGTGGGATGGGCAGTTGTGGACGCTCCGCGCCACGACGGGCCCCTCAGCCCGTTATGGGCACGCGATGGCGTACGACGCGGCGCGCGGCGAGATAGTTCTCTTCGGCGGACGGAACGACGACGACTATTACGGGGACACATGGGTGTGGGATGGCTCGTCTTGGGAGCAGCGAGTGACGGCGGGGCCGTTCGGGCGGTGGGGTCACGCGTTGGCCTACGACGCCGCACGGGGCGAAGTCGTGCTCTATGGCGGCCGCAACGCTACTGTTGGGAGCAAAGAGACCTGGGTGTGGGATGGGCAGTCGTGGACAGTCCGGGCGACCTCGGGCCCAACGGGTTTTTCCGGACATGGGATGGCCTACGACGCGATACGCGGCGAGGTTGTGTCCTTCGGTGGGGGCGCTCAGAATGGCGAGACCTGGGTGTGGAACGGGCAGTCATGGACGCTCCGTGCCACCACGGGCCCCTCCGGCCGTTATGGCCATGCGATGGCGTACGACGCGGCGCGTGGCGAGGTCGTGCTCCACGGCGGCTTCACCCCTCGCGAAGTGACGAGACATGGGCGTGGGACGGGCAGTCCTGGACGCTCCGCGCCTCCCTTGGCCCCTCAGCCCGCTACTACCACGCGATGGTGTACGACGCCGCGCGGAGCGAGGTCGTGCTCTTCGGCGGCAACGAATCCTCCCTCAACGCGGAGACGTGGACATGGGACGGACCGCCGTGGATGCTCCGTGCCACAACGGGCCCATCCGCTCGAAACTACCACGCGATGGCGTACGACGCGGCGCGTGGCGAGGTCGTGCTCTTCGGCGGGAACCCTCGGAACGGCGAGACCTGGGGGTGGGACGGACAGTCGTGGGCGCTGCGCGCCACCTCGGGTCCGTCGCCTCGAAGTTGGCACGCGATGGTGTACGACGCGGCGTGGCGAGGTCGTGCTCTTCGGCGGCTTCACCCCCTCGCGAAGTGACGAGACATGGGCGTGGGATGGGCAGTCGTGGACGCTCCGCGCCAACACCGGCCCCTCGGCTCGATACGGCCACGCGATGGCGTACGACGCGGCGCGCGGCGAAGTCGTGCTCTTCGGTGGGTACGATGGCGCTCGGAACGGCGAGACCTGGGTGTGGGACGGACAGTCGTGGGCGCTGCGCGCCACCTCGGGTCCGTCGCCTCGATATTGGCACGCGATGGTGTACGACGCATCGCGCGGCGAGACCGTACTATTCGGCGGCTACCTCGCAAGCGGCTCGTACCTCGGGGACACCTGGGTCTGGGATGGCCAATCGTGGGCGCTGGGTCACACCACGGGACCATCGGCTCGGTACTTCCACGCGATGGCGTTCGACGATGCGCGGGGCGAAGTAGTGCTCTTCGGCGGGTTCGACGGCCGCTACAACGGCGAGACTTGGGTGTGGGCCACAACCGCCTGTCCGCCGGACCTCACCACCGGCGCCGTTCCTGGACAGGCCGGCTACGGCACACCGAACGGCGTTCTCAACAACGACGACTTCTTCTACTTCCTCAGCCAATACGCGGCGGGCAACCTCGCGGTGTGCGATCTGACGACCGGCGCCATTCCCGGTCAACCGGGGTATGGCATCCCCAATGGAGTCTTGAACAACGAGGACTTCTTCTACTACCTCTCCCTCTTCGCCGGCGGCTGCTGAGCCTGCGCCTGCTCGGCCAGCGCCACGGCCCCGGCCAGCGCCCGGGCCAGCCGTGGGTGCGAGGAGCCCACGGCCCGGTCGGGGTGCCCGGTGGGCCACAGCCGGGCCACCCACCAGCGCCGGAAGTTCAGGCTCGACGCGTACCGGCCCTCTTCCCGCTCGACCCTGGCGTCGCAGCGGACCAGCGAGCAGTCCCACGAGCCGTCGAGGCTCCACAGCCGCAGCCAGAGGTCGCGCGGGATGGGCTCGCGGGGCGGCACGGGGCAGTGTACGCAGAATGTTTGGGTTGGCGACCGGAGGGCTGGCGGTAGGCTGCGACGCGGCGACATCGACAGGCTGGCCGAGGCGATCCGGCGGGACCATCCGGCGGGCGATGCCGCCGCCCGAGCCATGGGACGCCCCGCCGGCGGTGAAGATCATCGACTGCGTGCTGTCGCTCAACCGCAACTACCAGCGGCACGTCGTCCTCGCGTGGCGGCGTTCCAGATCGGCATCCCGAGATCCGGTCGTGCGCCGACCTGCTCGCGGCCATCGCGTCCGCCGGGCATGCCGGGTTCGCCCGCGAGTCGCTGGGCCTCAACGACCCACGCCGCGCCGCCACCATGGAGGGCGTGGCCGAGCACCTGGCCGAGGCCCAGGCGGCGTTCAAGGGCGGCTCGGAAACCGAGCGCCTTCGGGCCTGGGCCGAGTGGGCCCGACCGGGCGACGCCTACGCCTTTGAGGTCCGCGGCTTCGGCGTGGCCGGGTTCCAGTACCTGCGCATGCTCTTCGGGGCCGACACCATCAAGCCCGACGTGCACATCCGCCGGTACGTCGAGGGCGTGCTCGGACGGCCCGTCGGCGACGTGGCACTGGTCGGCCTGCTGGAGGCCGCGGCCCAGCGGCTCGGGCGCCGGGCGGCGGAATTGGACCGGGCGCTGTGGGCGGCGGCGACTGGGCAGTGAGTCGGCCCCTCAGCACCCCGCCGCGAACAACGACAGGTAGAAGAAGAAGTCATCCGAGTTCAATACACCGTTCGGCATGCCGTACCCCGGCTGGCCCGGCACTGCCCCGGTCGTCAGATCGGCGATGGCGAGGTTGCCAGCCGCGAACTCGAGCAGGTACGCGAAGAAGTCGTCGTTGTTCAGCACGCCGTTGGGCACAAGGTACCCGGGCGACCCGGAAACGGCGTTGGATGTGATGTCCGGAGCGCACGGCAACCCAACCAGCAGCGTCGCTGTCTGGCTCGCGGCGGTGCCGCACGAGTTGGAGACCACGCAGTCGTACTCGCCGCTGTCGTCGAGCTGGGCGTTCGAGACCCGCAGCGTCGTCCCGCGCGTGCCGAGCAGCGTTGAGCCGGTTCCCGTCGGGCCATCCGCGAGCTCCACGCCGTTGCGTCGCCATTGGAACTCGGGCGCTCCCGCCGCCGCCCCAACGGACAAGAACACGGTTTGCCCGGGGTTTGCGAACTGGTCCGCGGGGTCCATCGTGATCTCCGGTGGATTGATGGACCACATGGCGAGCCCGACCGTCGGGATATCGCCCGCGATGGACCGAAACCACCCGCCGACGACCAACTCCGCGACCGCCGGGCCATCGCCGTCACGGTCCCACGTCGCGAGCGCGTTCGCGCCTCCGCTGCTCAGTCCTCCACCGATGGGCTGCCACGACTTGCCATCCCAGCGGGCAAGGCGCGGCGTCGCGTTCGACCCCGAGATGGTGAAGAGCCCGCCGGCGACGAGGGTGGCTGCCATGGGGCCGTCGCCATCGGGGTCCCAAACGTGAAGGGCGTCCACGCCCTCGCCCCCCAGGCCCTCCCCCATTGGATGCCACGCGGTGCCGTCCCACCGCGCCACGCCGCTCATCGGTGTCGTCCCGCTGGAGTTGATGGAACCGCCCGCGATGAGCCGTGGAGCCTCGGGGCCGTCGCCGTCTTCATCGAAGGCGACCAGCGCCTGCACGATGCCACCGAGCCCCTCGCCGAGCGGCGCCCAGTAGTTGCCGTCCCAGAACGCGATGTTCGAGGCGCTCACGCCGCCGGCGGATTGGAACTTGCCCGCGGCGACTAGCACCTGGTTCATCGGGCCGTCGTCGTCCGGATCCCACGCCAGAACCGCGTTGACACCGCCGTTCAGCCCCGTGCCCAACGGCTGCCAGAACGGGAACTCCCACATCGCCACTCGGTTGGCGGCGACGCCGGAGATCGACTGAAACGGCCCGCCGGCGATCAGCTTCGGTTCGGTGGGCCCGTCACCGTCCGGATCCCAGAGCGTCACGCCTGCGACGCTGCTTGCTCCGGTGCCGAGTCCGATCCAGCGCTGACCATCCCATGCCGCGATGCCACGCGAGAACGGAGAGGGGATGTTGAACGAACCGCACGCGACGAGCTGGGGAAGCGCCGGTCCGGCCCCGTCGAGGTCCCACTCAAGCAGGCCTCCGACGTTTCCATTGGGCAGCCCGCTCCCGAGGGCTCGCCACCCGCTTTCCTGGGAGTACGCCGCGACGCCGTCGTTGCCCGCCAAGCCTTGGAACCCGCCTCCAACAACGAGCTCGGTCGGTGCGGGCCCACCCTGGTCAGGATCCCACGTGAGCAACGCGTAGACGCTTGTCCGGACCTCCGCCCCGCCCGAGGGGATCCACGCCACGCCGTCCCACGCGGCCAGCCGGGGCGACGTCTGCCCGCCCGCGAGCATGAACTTCCCGGCCACGAGCAGCGCGGTCGTGGCGAGCGACGTCGGTGGCGCTTCAACCGGCAGCAGCGCGAACACATCGGAATCCAGCCCGCCCAAGAGCGGCACCCACGATCCGCCCTCCCAGCGAGCGATGCGCGACACGGGCTGGGTACCGGAAGCCGTGAACGCCCCGCCGACCAGGAGAGCGTCGGGCGTCGAGGGCGATCTGTCGTCGTCCCACGTCCGAACGGCGAAGACGGTGTTGTTCAGGCCGGTACCCAGCGGGAGCCACTCGGTCCCATCCCAGAACGCCACGCCCGCGGCAGGCCCCGGGCCAGCGGCGGTGAACTCGCCCGCTGCAACCAGGCCGACCGGCGCCCCGCCGGGGCCGTCGGGATCCCACGCCGCACGCGACCGCACCGGCGCATCGATCCCCGCTCCCACCGGCACCCAGGCTCCGCCGGTCCACTCCGCGACGCGATCGATCGCCGTCGTGCCTGATGACGTGAAGGCGCCGGCCGCGAACAACCGCTGCGCAGATCCGGGGCCATCGCTCTCGACGATGGCCAGCGCGTGGACCGTCCAGCCAAGTCCCGGACCCATCGGGTGCCACATCACGCCGTCCCACTTGGCGACGCGGCTGGCCAAACCAGATCCGGCGGTCTGGAACTCTCCTCCGACCACGACCACGGGCGACAGCGGGCCATCGCCGTCGGCGTCCCATGACACGACGGCGCGGCCGGGCGCGTCGATCCCGAATCCCATCGAGTTCCACTGCTGTCCGTCCCACGCGGCGACCTGGCTGGCCGATGCCCCGCCTGCGCTGAGGAACTCACCCGTCACGACAATCTGTGGCGACTGCGGTCCGGCCCCGTCCGGATCCCACGAGGTGATGCCGCGTACGGCGCCGCCGACTCCCGAGCCAAGCGGACGCCAATGCTGGCCGTCCCAGTACGCGATGCGATCCGCCTCAAGCCCGTTGACAAGCCTGAACCGGCCCCCGATGACCGGCTGGGGTCCCATCGGGCCAGCCCCGTCGGGGTCCGCCATCCCGATAGCCAGCGCCTCGTCCTGCAGGCCGGGAACGATGCCGAACCTGGTGTCCCACCCGCCGCATTGGGCGCCGGCCAGCGTCGTCGAGGTGCAGATGGCGAGCGCGAGGGCGACCGGTCGGCTGGGCATGCAACCAATGTACGGCGCGGCGAGCCGAATTCCACATGAAGATTCGTCCCTAGTCGTCCCCGCCCACCTCCGGCATCCGCAGCCCCGCCAGGCTCTCGCGCTCCAGTTCCTCGATCCGCCGGGTCCGCTCCAGCAGGTCCGTGTCCACGTGCCGCTCGATGCACCCGCGGACGATGGCCCGCAGGTCGTCGGGCGGGATGGCGTCGAGCTCGACCGACCCGCCCTCGAAGCCCTTGGCCCGCGAGTCGGTCCGCTTCGTCGGCCGCGTCGGCAGGCACATCGACTTGATCTGGTCCTCGGTCACGGCCACGCGGTCGAAGTGGATCTCGGCCTCCGGCGCCAGGTCCCGCAGACGCCTCTCAACCACCCGCGGGATATCCAGCCCCGACGGGTCGAAGTCGCCGAAGTAGAAAATGTGTGTCGGCTTGCCGCACCGCCGGATCGCCGCCGCGGCGTCGGCCAGATACGTGACCGACGGGTAGCCCCGGCACGGGTACAGCGGCACGCCCCACTCGTCGGTCTGGTCGTACACCACGCCGACCAGCGCCTGCTTCTCCAGCCAGATCTCGACGCGGCAGGGCTGGTCCCGCCACAGGTCCCGACGGTACGCCGCGAGCATGTCTCGGCGCAGG
>JAWKTE010000015.1:0-107383 GCA_041401985.1 Phycisphaerales bacterium | reverse complement strand
GGATGCGAAGAAGCAGTAGGACCGACCAACGCCGGTGCCCACCCGCGGCACCGCTCGCCCCAGCGCCCGGCCGCTGGACCGTCGGATCGACGATCGCGCTCCACGCGTGGCTCGGTGGCACACGCGTCCCGACACCCATCCCCCCTCAAAGATCGGCACGGCGCGCCGTGCGGCCACCGATCCAGCGCACGCATTGGCTCGCGGCGCGTAAAAAAGGGGCGGGCCTGAGCCCGCCCCTTTCGGGTGCGATGGGGGTCGTCTTGGATTGGCCTGTGTCGAGACCGGGTAGAGGGGGTAGGAGAACCGGCTCGGAGAGCCGGCCCACCTTTATCAGCCGAAGGTGATCTTGTCGGTGCCCATGGAGCCGTGGTCGTCCATGCCGCCTCGGGACTTGCCGGGCTTGGGGGCGCGTTCGCCGCGATCGCCGCCGCCGCTGGGGGCCGAGCCGCCCGCATCGTCGATGCCGGAGGCGTCGCCCCACTGGGCCCGCTTGAGCGACAGGCCGATCTTGCGATCGGAGGTGTCGACGCGGAGGATCTTGACGTCGACCTCATCACCGCTCTTGACGACCTCCTGCGGGTTCTCGACCTTGTGGTCGGCCAGCTCGGAGATGTGCAGCAGGCCCTCGAGGTCGTCCTCGAGCTCGACGAACACGCCGAAGTTGGTGATCTTCGTGACCTTGCCGCGGACGACCATGCCGGGCTGGTAGGCCCCGGGGATGGCGGTGAGCCACGGGTCCTCGGTGAGCTGCTTGACGCCGAGGCTGATGCGCTGCTTCTCCTGGTCGACGTCGAGCACGACGCACTGGACCTCGTCGCCCTTCTTGAGGATCTCGTTGGGGTGGGTGACCTTCTTGGTCCAGGACATGTCGGAGATGTGCAGCAGGCCGTCGATGCCCGGCTCGATCTCGATGAACGCGCCGTAGTTGGCCAGGTTGCGGACCTGACCGGTGATGACGGTGCCCGAGGGGTACTTCTCGCTGACGAGTTCCCAGGGGTTGACCTCGGTCTGCTTCATGCCGAGGCTGATTTCCTGCTTGTTCTTGTCGATGGCCAGGACGACGACATCGACCTCCTGCTCGGCCGAGACCATCTCGGACGGGTGGTTGACGCGCCGGGTCCAAGACATCTCGGAGATGTGGACCAGGCCCTCGATGCCGTCCTCCAGCCGGACGAACGCGCCGTAGGACATGATGTTGACCACCGTCCCGCGGATGCGCGAGCCGACCGGGTACTTCTGCTCGATGGCCTCCCAGGGGCTGGCGTCCTTCTGCTTCAGGCCGAGGGCGATCTTCTCCTTGTCGCGGTCGATGGAGAGGACCTTGACCTCGAGCTCGTCGTCGATGCGGACCATCTCCGATGGGTGGTTGACGCGCCCCCACGACATGTCGGTGATGTGCAGAAGCCCGTCGATGCCGCCCAGGTCGACGAACGCGCCGAAGTCGGCGATGTTCTTGACCGTGCCCTTGACGATCTGGCCCTCGACCAGCCCGTCGAGCAGACGCTTCTTGGCCGCGTCGCGCTCCTCCTCGATGAGTTTGCGACGGCTGATGACGATGTTCTTGCGTTCCTGGTCGATCTTCAGGATCTGGGCCCGGATCTTCCGCCCGATGAAGTCGCCGATCTCGTGCGGGCGGCGCACGTCCACCTGGCTCGCGGGCAGGAAGACCGGCACGCCGATGTCGACGAGCAGGCCCCCCTTGATCTTCCGCATGCACGTGCCCTCGACGACGTCGTTCTCCTTGGTCGTGTCGATGATCCGCTGCCAGTTGATCAGCCTGTCGGCCTTGCGCTTCGACAGGACGATCGAGCCCTCCTCGCTCTCGAGCGACTCGAGCAGCACATCGAACGTGTCGCCGGGGCGGAACTCCGTGCCCTCGGGCCACTCGTTCTTGTCGATCAGCCCCTCGCTCTTGAGCCCGACGTCGATCACCACGTCGTCGCCCGCCATCCCGACGACCTTGCCCTTGAGCAGTTTCCCGGGCGAGACGTCGGCGATCTGCTCGCCAAGCAGCGACTCCATGTCCGGCTCGCCGGCCTTGCCGAACGCGGCGGCAAGGAGGGCGTCCACCTCGGCGTCGTGCTTGCCGAGGGTGTCGATCAGCATCTCGTCAACCATGAATCGGTTCCAATCCCCGCCACCAAAGGCGAGCGGCCCCGCCGGTCGGGCGGGTGGACTCGGCCGCGAACTCGCCCGGGGCCGGGCAAGGGCGAGGGACACGGCCGACGGGCATCGGGGGCGACCGCGAGCGGTCGGGACCGACACCCGGGCCCACGAAGGGCCATGTACGAGCCTTGGGTTTGCAGCGCCGCCGCGCTCGCGGCAGAACACGCTCCCGGCCACCGCCACAAGTCTACCCCCGCCCCGGGCGGATGGCGAACACGCCACGGGCGTCACGCGGCGTTTCGAGCCGGGTTCAACGGTCGGGCCGGCGACGACGCCCCGGCAGCGCCAGGCCCGCCAGCGCCATCGCGCCGATCGACGCCGGGGCCGGAACGACCGTCAGCGTCGCGGGGATGACCGTTGTCGGGACCAGCACCGGCGGCTCGCTGCCGATCAGCACCGGGTACAGGTAGACCCCGGCCGAGGGAGGCGTGAACTCGAAACCGAACGAGTATTCACCCGCGCCCGACAGACCCGGCGCGATCCAGTCGAACTCGAGCGCATCGGCGCCGGACCACTGCAGGAACCCCGGCGGCACCGAGGTCGATCCCGGGTGCACATAGGCCGAGTACCCGCGGATCGAGCCGAGGACAGGATTGCCGGGATGGAACGCCGGCGACGCAGGCCACGACCCCTGCAGGAGATTCACCGGGTTCTGCGCCATCCCGGCGTCCGGAGACGCGACCACATCGCCGGTGAGACCCCCCAGGACCCGGTTCTGCGTCCACGCCACCTGGACCGAGATCCGCACGGACTGGCCCGGATCAACGATGCCGTCGGGGTCGTCGTGCGACACGGCGACGACTGCCGATTGCGCCGACGTGACGGACGCGAAGCACGCGGCCACGACCAGAGCCGCTCGTCTCATGTTCCAACCCTTCGCCGCCGCGTTGACAATCCGCCGGCGACGCCCAGCACAACGAGCGGCGCGGGCGAGGGAACCACCGTCAGCGTCGCGGGCACGACCGTTGTGGGCACCGGCTCCAGCGGCGCCCCCGGCCCCCCAGGGTAGAGTTGGACCGTGGGCACGCTGGGCACGAACTCGAAGTCGAACGTCGCCTGCTGCGGCTGACTCGGCGCCGTCACTCGAACGCGAGAGCGCATCGATTCCGGCCCACCCCTGCGTGAACGCCTTCGGAAACAACTGCGATCCCGGAGCCACACCCCCGCCCCGAAGCCGCGGATCGAACCGAGCGTCGGCTGCCCGGCCGCGACGTACGCCCCGCCAAACGCGGGGCGAACCCGCGCTCGCCGGGTTGGCGGCCACCCCGACGTCCGGCGTCGCCACCGCGTCTCCAAACACCGTGCCGAGCGTCCACCCCTGCGTCCATGACAGCCGCAACGTGATCTGAACCGTCTCGCCCGGCCCGACAACGCCACCCGGAGCGCTGTGGACAAACTCGATCCGCGCCGACTGCGCACCGGCCCGCTCCGCCGCCACCATCGCCAGGCAGAGGGCAACCGCAACCGTGATCGAGCCGTGTGTTCGCATCGCGTCCGGAAACGGTACCACACGCCGCGAGAACGGCAACCTCTCTATCCCCCCGCCAACTCCCCCAGCAACCTCCCCAAGTTCCCATCAAACGCCCCGCGCGGCAGCACCCGGTCCGCCCCCGCCGCCTTGGCCCGGGCCATCAGGTCGGTCTTGACGTGGGGGGCGAAGGCGAGGATGCGGATGGCCCGGTCGGCGTCGGTCGCGGAGGGGCCGCGGAGGCGTCCGAGAATGTCGAGCGCGGCGTCCGGGGACTCGAGGTCCAGGATCACGCCGGTGATCGGCTCAGACGCCGCGGCCCCTCCCCCACCACCCCCACCGCCCGCGCCGGGGCTTTGTCCCATAGCGCCTCCACCATGGTCCGCCTTCGGGTTCTCGCCCGCAGCGGCGCCGCGCGACTCGCCCAATCGGGCCTCGAGCATCTCCAGCGACCGAACGGGGCGGGCCGCGATGCGTAGATCCTCCGCGGCCCGCTTGATCCGGGTCGCCCACAAGAGATCGCTCGCGAGGTAGAGTATCATTGGGTTGCACCTTTTCCGGGGGAGTGGCCCCGGGTGAGTGGCTGGCCGATCGGGTCGGGAGCGGATTGAGTCGAGCAACACTAGACATGGGCCTGTTTGGCCCGGGCGGCGCGGCGATCGGGTCGGCGCGCCGAGGGGCTCTGCCACCGCATCCGAACCGACCGACAGCCGATGGCGTCCGTCACGTCACGCACCACCCAGCCGCTTGGAACCGGTCGGGCCAGGATTTGGAGAAGACGCTCCGATGAGCACCGCCACGATGCCGAAGTCCGCCGAGGCCGTCCCCGCCCGCGATCCCGTGTTCGATGAACTCGGCTTCCCGGCCGACCCGGACAACCTGTACACCGAGACGGTGTCGAACATGCTCAAGGCGGCGGAGATCATCAACCTCCGCCACCGCGTCCGGATCATCCTGGCCCAGCCCAAGAACGAGGTGATGGTCCACTTCCCCGTCCGCATGGACGACGGGCACCACCGCCTCTTCAAGGGCTACCGCGTCCAGCACAACAACGCCCTGGGCCCCTACAAGGGCGGCCTGCGGTTCCACCCCGACGTCCACTTGGACGACGTCAAGGCCCTGTCCTTCCTCATGACCATGAAGTGCGCCCTGGCACGCCTGCCCTACGGCGGCGGCAAGGGCGGCATCAAGGTCGACCCCCGCAAGCACTCGGCCGGCGAGATGGAGCGCATCGTCCGACGCTTCACCTCCGCCATCGCCCACATGATCGGCCCGGACGTCGACATCCCCGCCCCGGATGTCGGCTCCAACGCCCAGCACATGGCCTGGATCGCCGACACCTACATGATGTCCAGCGGCGTGCCCAACGGGCTGGCGGTCGTCACCGGCAAGCCCGTCGAGTTCGGCGGCTCGCTCGGACGCGAGAAGGCCACCGGCCAGGGCGTGGCCGACACGCTCGCCGAGATGCTCCCCGAGATCGGCATCCCGCTCAAGGGCATGAAGATCACGCTGCTGGGCTTCGGCAACGTGGGCTCGTGGGCCGGTCGCATCCTGCAGGACATGGGCGCGACCATCGTCGCGGTGGCCGATCACAGCGGGGCGATCCGCAACGACCACGGGCTCGACGCCCACGCCCTGGCCGAGTACTGCAAGTCCAGCCCCAGCGGCGGCGTCGGGGGCTTCGAGTCGCTCAAGACCGCGACCTCCAACGGCGCCAACACCGGCGCGGGCGCGGAGAAGATCACGCTCGAGGACTTCTACCGGACCAAGTGCGACGTGTTCATCCCCGCCGCCCTCGAGCAGATGGTCAAGGAGCGTGAGGCCGGCTGGCTCGACTGCCGCGTCGTGGCCGAGGGCGCCAACGCCCCGTGCAACCCCGCGGGCGACCGCGTGCTGAGCGAGCGCGGCATCGAGGTCATCCCCGCGATCCTGGCCAACGCCGGCGGCGTGACCGTCTCGTACTTCGAGTGGATCCAGAACCTCAGCCACGTCTCGTGGGACGCCGAGCAGGTCGACCGCGAACTCAACCGCATCATCACCATGGCCGCACGCCGGAGCATGGTGGCCCGCAGCCGCTACGACTGCGACCTGCGGACCGCGGCCTACATCGCGGCGGTCGAGTACATCGCCAAGATCTACGAGGTCCGCGGGATCTTCCCGTAAGCGACCTCAAACGAGTCGATGCACCCAGGGGCGGGCCGATCGGCCCGCCCTTTTTCGTGCGCCCGAAGCGCCGCAAACCCCGCGTAGAATGCCAAGTCCCCCAATCAAGACCCCCAGCCAAACCCCTCGCCCACACGGAGGCACACCATGGCGTACTACTTCAAGCTCGGCAACCTGCCCCGCAAGCGCCACGTCCAGTTCCGCCGCCCCGACGGCGCCCTCTACTCCGAGGAGCTCTTCGGCACCGAGGGCTTCGTCGGCCCCACCAGCACCATGTACCACATCCACCCGCCGACGCAGGTCAGCGGCTGGAAGAAGATGTACCGCACCAAGCCCGAGTACGTCGAGACCGAGGTGATGCGCATGCGCCACCTCAAAACCGCCCACATGAAGCCGCATGGCGACCCCGTCACCGGGCGCGTCGTCGTCCTGGGCAACGCCGACGTCGAGATGGCCCTGTGCATCCCGGCCGAGCACATGCTCTACCACTTCAAGAACGGCCAGGGCGACGAGTGCCTGTTCATCCACTACGGCTCGGGCACGCTCCGCACCATGTTCGGCACCGTCCCGTTCGGCAAGAAGGACTACCTGGTCATCCCCAAGGGCACCATCTACCAGATGGAGTTCGACGAGCGACCCGACGACGGGTCCGACCTCGACGCCTTCGGCGGGTACGCCAAGGCCGACATGCCCTACGGCAAGTTCGTCGCGTTCGAGACCGCCAACGGCTCGCACATCGGCCCCCCGCCGCGCTATGTCTCGAAGCAGACCAGCCAGTTCCTCGAGCACTCGCCCTACTGCGAGCGTGATCTCCGCGTGCCCGAGCTGCCGCTGACCTACGACGCCCGCGGCGAGTTCGAGGTCCGCATCAAGGCCCGCGACCTGGTCCACTCGTACATCTACCCCTACCACCCGCTCGACGTGGTCGGCTGGGACGGGTGCTACTACCCCTACGCGTTCAACGTCGACGACTTCGCGCCCATCGTCGGCAAACTCCACATGCCGCCGCCGATCCACCAGACGTTCGAGGGGCACAACTTCGTCATCTGCTCCTTCTGCCCGCGCGTGCTGGACTTCCACCCCGACGCCATCCCGATCCCCTACAACCACTCCAACATCGACTCCGACGAGGTGCTCTACTACGTCGAGGGCAACTACAAGGCCCGGCGCGGCATCGAGTCCGGCTCGATCAGCCTGCACCCGCAGGGCATCCCGCACGGCCCGCACCCCGGCACGGTCGAGAAGTCGCTCGGCAAGACGTACACGGACGAACTGGCCGTGATGTGCGACACGTTCCGCCCGCTGTTCCCGACCAAGGAGGCGATGGCCCTCGACGACATCGCGTACCCCGAGTCGTGGCGGGCCGACCACCACGCCCCGCTGGAGCAGCGCAACGGCGTGAACGGGCACGCGGCCGGCAGCACGACTGGCGGCGAGGCGAAGAAGGTCGATACGTGGACCTGATCCGTGCCACGACCATCGGGGCTCTGGCCGATGGTCGTGCCGCACGCGGAATGTCGCCCGCCCGCTGATCCGCGCGCGTGGCATGGCTGCTGCGCGGAGCAGCCATGCGATCATCCGTGGACTCGGACGTGGCCGTGCCGAGCCACAGCCACGACACACGCCATGTGCCGCCTGGGACGACCCGGCGTCAGCAGCCGGCGGCGAACAGGGCGAGGTAGTAGAAGAAATCGTCGTTGTTCAGGATGCCGTTCGGCACGCCGTAGCCGGGAACGCCCGCGATCGCGCCGGTGGTCAGATCGGCCCTGAGATCGTTCGCGGCGAAGAGAGCCAGGTAGTAGAAGAAGTCGTCGTTGTTCAGCACGCCGTTCGGCACGCCGTAGCCGGGCTGGCCCGCGATCGCGCCCGTGGTCAGGTCCGGCTCGCAGGTGGCGGCCCCGCTGGCGACGACCTCGATCGCGTAGTTCTGCGGGCCGGTGCCCTCGTCGATCCAGAACGAGTACATCCCGCTGAGCATCGGGCGTCAGTGGCACCCGCCGCACAGCGGTGCTCGTGGGGTGCCTTCGCCTGAGCCACACCAGTATGAGCGATCAGACGGACGCTGGCTCAAGCTCCTCCAAGGCGAAGTGTGCGTTGGCGAACATCTGATTATAGAGCGCCATCCCTCATGCAAGTCTCCCGTCCTCCGAAGGTAGTCGCTCGCGAATCTCCTTCAGGGTATGCCGGATGCGACTCTGCACGGCTGCCGAATCGCCTCGACGACTGTGTGCCGCGTTGGTTGTATCTGATCGCCCGCCGCGACCATGACAGTCGACTTTGGTGCAGCTCGACAGGATGGGGAATCGATCTTGCCGTCGTCGCTCCCAGAAGCGTGACGCACTCCGCGGGAGAGAGAATCAAGAATCGAACTGGTTGGCCCATTCGTCCGACGCGGAGTTCTTGGTCACCTCAAGGATGACAATGCGCTTCGCGGCGCGGCGCGCCGCGCATTGCACCTTTCGTCCGACCTTCCACTGTGTTGGAGGTATCTCGTGCAGAACGTTGCACAGTACCGCCACGTATCGGCAGCCATGCGAGTATCGATCTGATTGAGCGATTCGAGGATCTCTACACCTGCAAACTCATGGTCAATAGTGAGCTTCTTCAGATCTCGGTCTACTGCGGTATATTGCACGATGGAAGACAGCCCATCCTGGATCAAGACACTGGCTAACCGCCCTGCTCCTGCACCCACGTCGAGCACATGCAGCGTTCTGTCCGAACTGTCTGACGCACCGACGGCCGCCACGAGCTTCCTGCTCGTTCTGAGGGTCGCCGCAGCGGCAGTGCCACCGTCGCATCGCGGATGCACTGCAATGCGAACTCAGCCAGAGATGCTTGTCAGGCTCAGCGACCAACTCGGCGAGACGCTCGACTTGATCTCTCTCGCCCAACAATAGCTGTAGTGCGGCAGCGGTTTGCTTAGCATTGGGTGGACTGACCGTTCTCTCGCCTGAATGGTCCAGATATCTGTGCGCGGCTCTGCGCTTGGCGATAAGTGGGACAGAGTGCGTGGCCACCCAGACTTGCCCTTTCGGCCCAACGAGCTTCCGAGCCTGCAATACAAACTGCTTCGTGGCCCAAGAAAAAGTTGCACATGCAGTTCGGGCTCGTCCATGAGTAAGGTGCAACCCTCTAGTACGCCATCGCCATTGAACAAGCTTGCCACCGCTCCAGAGGATCCGCTGGCCCTCCGACAAGTCCCGCACCTCCAATCGCCTCCCATTAAGTGTCGGCAGCCGCGACTCCGCCGCCTCTCAGTTCGTATCAAACCTGGTGTTCGGAAGAAGCAGTTCGATCATCTCCTGAATCTGGCGGTACTGCGGCAGCAAAGCTCGCGGTGGTCCTCCTCCCCCGAGACCCGACTCGGCGATGAAACCGTGGTGGCAGGCGATTCGGAGAAAATCGTAAAGCGACGAACCGTCTCCTCGCCCACTCAACACCCTTGCTCCATCGCGAACCATTGAGAGCGAATGTGATAGCCCTTGAAATGTCCAGCCTCAGAGGCCTCCAAACGGGTCTTTGCTGCGGGCAGGAATCGCGGTACTTCCGACTTCGTTTTCGGGGTGTCATAATTTAGCTCTAGTTGGCGGCTTTTCGCGCGCTTTTTTTAATCTTTCAACGTAGTTGTAGTATCCCGGCGTTTCGAGATTATTGCATTTCCTCCTTGCGCCTTTGCACCCCTCGGCGTTTGCGAACTGGCAGTCAATACTGTCTGGTCCGATCAGATCTCGAAGATCCGATCTCACAACGGCGTGCTGGCCGCGCCAGTCGACTCTTCCCTAGGCCGTCAAATCACTTGGTGATCGCGCGGCCCACAATCGACGTTTCGAAACGAAGCGATCCGACCTAAGCGCGATCCAGAGCGGCGTGCGCACAACCGTGCAGGAACTCGTGCAAATCGCCGGATTGCAGCGACGAACCAGTTGAACTCGCCCTACTCCAAATCCCGAATCGCCCTGATCCGCATCGGCAGCGTGAACAGCCTGATGAACCCCGCCGCGTCGGCCTGCTTGTAGACCTCTTCCTCGCCGAAGGTCGCGAAGCGTTCGTCGTAGAGCGTGTTGGGCGAGCGCCGGCGGATGGTGGTGGCGCGGCCCTTGAACAGGCGGACGTCCACCTCGCCCGTGAGCGGCTCGGCGATCTTCTCGGCCGCGGCCTGCACAGCCTCGCGCAGCGGGGCGTACCAGCGTCCGTCGTAGACGAGCCTGGCGAACTCCTGGCCCAGGTGCTCGCGGAAGGCGCGGGTGTCGCGGTCCAGGACGATCTCTTCCAGGCCGCGGAGGGCCTCGAACAGGACGGTGCCGCCCGGGGTTTCGTACAGGCCGCGCGACTTCATGCCCACGAGGCGGTTCTCGACGATGTCGATGCGCCCGACGCCGTGCTGGCCGGCGATGGTGTTGAGGGTCTCGATGAGTTCGTGGGCCGGGCGGCGGGAGCCGTCGACCGCGGCGAGGCGGCCCTGGTTGAAGGCGATGGTGACATCGCGCGGCTCATCGGGGGCACTGGCGGGGTCGGTCGTGAGCATCCACACGTCGTCGGGCGGGGCCTGGTTGATGTCCTCGATCGCGCCGCCCTCGTGGGAGATGTGCCAGAGGTTGCGGTCGCGGGAGTAGAGCTTGGTTGGCGAGGCGGTCGTGGGGATCTTGCGTTCTTTGAGGTATCCCAGCAGTTTCTCGCGCGAGTTGAGGGTCCAGTCCGGGTGCCGCCAGGGGGCGATGATCTCGAGGTCCGGGGCGAGGGCGGCGGCGGTGGCCTCGAAGCGGACCTGGTCGTTGCCCTTGCCGGTGCAGCCGTGGGCGAGGGCGACGGCGCCGACGTCGCGAGCGACCTCGATCTGGCCCTTGGCCAGGATGGGGCGTGCCATGGAGGTGCCGAGCAGGTAGCGGCCCTCGTAGATGGCGCCGGTGAGGAGGGTCGGGAAGACGAAGTCCTCGACGAACTCGCGGCGGAGGTCGGCGACGTAGCAGGCGGATGCGCCCGAGGCCTTGGCCTTTTCCTCGACGCCGGTGAGCTCGTCGGCGCCCTGGCCGACGTCGCCGCAGAAGCAGACGACCTCGCAGTCGAGGTTCTCGATGAGCCAGGGGACGATGGCGGAGGTGTCGAGGCCGCCGGAGTAGGCGAGGACGACTTTCTTTGGCATGGGGGATGGTAGGGGAAGCGAGAAGGGGCGAAGGGGCGGAGGGGCGGAGGGGATGGGGCGGCGTGGCTGGGGCGGCGGATTCGGCTGGGCTGGCGGAAAATGGCTGCCACTTCGGGGGGTGTGTTCGGTAGACTCGGAACCGCCCCCGCGTCGGTTGCGGGGTGGCCGTGCGCGCGGGGAGCGTCCGCGCCGCCGGTGTTGTTCTCTTTGCACCTTCGTGCTTTGCAGCCGCTGGAGGAGTCGCCCATGTCCGAGCGCCCGAACTCAACGGGGATGCGTGGTGTCGCCAACCGGATCCCGGCCTTGCTCGCGGGCCTCGCGCTGGCGGCCCCGGCCTGGGGCGACGAGATCCGCTTCCCGGAGGTGCCCTCGATCAGCCCCGACGGGTCGATGATCGTGTTCTCCTGGGCCGAGGACCTGTGGGCCGTGGGGCGCAACGGCGGGGCGGCGACGCGTCTGACCAGCAACCAGGGCGACGAGAGCCAGTCGGCGTTCAATGCGACCGGCGACATGCTGGCCTTCGAGTCGACGCGCGACGGCTCGCGCGACCTGTATGTGATGGACGTCTCGGTCGAGCGCGGCATGCTCATCGGAGGCGACGCCCGGCGCATCACGGTCATCCCCGGCTCGGCCTACCTCGGCGGCTTCTCGGCCGACGGCGAGGCGTTGCTCTTCTCGTCCACGTTCGAGCCGAGCATGTATCGCCACGCCCGCATGTATCGCGCCCCGCTCGACGGCGGCCCGGTCACGCGCCTCACCGACGCCTACGGCGCCGAGGTGTCGCAGAATCTGACCGGCACCGGCACCATCTTCCATCGCGGCTCGGGCGCGTCGAATAACCGCCCAATCTACCGCGGCTCGGGCGCGCACGAGATCTGGCGGATGAACCAGAACGGCTCGTTCACCCAGGTCACGCGCTTTGACGGCAACGACCTGGAGGGCCACGAACTGCCCGATGGCTCGATCGTGTTCATCTCCAGCCGCGACGGGCAGAACAACCTGTGGATGCTCGCCCCCAACGCGCGCGACAACGGCACGACCAACTCGCCGGGACTCCGCCAGTTGACCACGTTCCGCCCGACCGGCGAGCAACTCACCCTCGGGCACGGCGTGCGCGACCTTGAAGTCTCGGCCGACGGCAAGACCGCCGTGTTCTGCGTGTGGGACACGCTGTACACGCTCGACCTGACGGCCCGCGGCGCCACGCCGAACGCCGTGCCCCTGCGCACCGCCGCCGACGACGACCTGCTGCCCTACCAGCGGGTGAATGTCTCGAGCCAGGTCTCCGATCAGGCCCTGAGCCCCGACGGCAAGACCATGGCCGTCATCGCGCGAGGCGAGGTGTTCATCCGCTCCACCGACGACCCCGGCTACACGCGGCGCGTGACCAACACCGTCGGGCGCGAGGACGGCCTGGCGTGGAGCCCCGACGGGCGGTATCTCTACTTCACGTCCGACGAGTCGGGCATGGAGGGGATCTACCGCGCGAGCGTGACGCTGACGCGCTCCGATGTCTATCCCGACGAGGAAGAGGCCACCTCCGGCGCGTCCGCGCCCGCCGGCGGTGGCGGAGCAGCAAGCGGCGAGGCCTCCGGCGGCGACACGCCCCGGCGTGGCCCCGGCGGCCCCGGCGGCGGACGGCGCGGCCCGCGTCCGGATGATTCCGCCCAGCACACCGCCACCTTCATCAACGCCATGCTCGGCCTCTCCGACGACGCGTCCGCCACACAGATCACCGACTTGCAGCCGGCCGCCGACCCCGTCTCCGGCACGTGGTCCGGCACCGTCACCGGCCCGGAACCCCTGCCGCCCGACGGCCTGCCGCTCTCCATGACCATCCGCCTCTCCGGCACCACCGTCTCCGGCTCCATGCAGGCCGGCGCGATGCCGATGGTCGAGTTCAGCGGCGGCACATGGAACGCCTCGGCCCGCACGCTCACATGGTCAATGACCGTCCAGGAAGCCTCGGCCGCGGTCGAAGCCCGCCTCGACGACGCCGGCGCGATGTCCGGCACGGTCAGCGTCGACGACGCGGTGTTCCGCTTCAACGCGACCCGCACCGCCGCGGCCGAGCCCGCCGGCGGCGACGAGCCCGAGGGTGAAGCCACGGAGGCCGAGCCCGCCGCGCCCAAGACCGACCACGGCGCCCGCTGGGCCGACGCGCTCCGCTTCGAGGTGGAGCCCTTCCTGGTCGAGGCCGACGCGCCCCACACCCGCGCCAACATCTCCCCCGACGGGCGCTCCATGCTGGTCGTCCGCGGCAACGGCGATCTCATCCACATCAACCTCGCCGACAACTCGCGACGCGTCCTGTTCCAGGGCTGGGACGCCCCAGGCGTCGAGTGGGCCTGGGACTCGCGCCACATCGTCTTCGAGCGCAGCGACCTCTGGTTCAACTCCGACATCTGGATCATGGACACCGCGGCCAACGAGGACGGCTCCAGCCGCGAGCCCGTCAACGTCACCCGCCACCCCGACATCGACACCAACCCCCGCCTCTCGCACGACGGACGCGTGCTCACCTTCCAGAGCGACCGCGCCGGCGAGAACTTCGACTTCGACATCTACTGCGTCTACCTCGACCGCGACCTCGAGGTCATGGAAGGCTTCGAGTACGACGAGCACTTCAAGGAGGTCCGCGACGCGCTGAACAAGCGGAAAGTGCTCGAGGAGATCGACTTCGCCGCCGACTACACGCCCCCGACCCCCTTCGAGTTCGACCTCGACGACGCGTACCTCCGCGTCCGGCGCCTGACCTCCTTCCCCGGCTCCGAGAGCGTCGTGGCCATCTCCCCCGCCGGCGACCGCATCCTCTTCAACGGCAATGTCGACGGCACGTACGCGCTGTACTCCGTCGATCACCGCGGCGGCGACCGCAAGACGGTTCTGTCCGGCGGCGCGTCCGGGCGCGCGAACTACCTCGGCGACAAGATCGTGTACCGACGTGGCTCGGCCAGCACCGTCTCGATCAACGGCGGCTCGGCCTCCTCGTACGCCATCAGCGCCACCATCGACGTGGTCATCGCCGATGCCCAGCGCCAGAAGGCCCTCGAACTCGGCCGCACCTTCGGCGCGACCTTCTACCACCCCACCATGAAGGACCTGGACTGGGCCGGCCTCACCGCCCGCTACGCCGAACTGGCCTCCTACACCCGCACAACCTCGTCGTACAACCGCGTGATGAACATGCTGCTCGGCGAGGTCAACGGCTCGCATATCGGCGTCTCCGGCGGCGGGCTCGACGGCTACTCGTCCCCCAACGCCGCGTCGCACGGCGCGATCGGCGCCGACCTCACGCCCGTTGCCGGCGGCTACCGCGTGGACCGCGTCCTGCCCGGTTCGCCCGCCGACGCCCGGCGCTCCCGCCTCAACGTCGGCGATGTGATCGTCGCGGTCGAGGACACGGTGCTGGCCCCGTCGCCCGACGCGATGCCCAGCATCGACTACAACGCCGTCATGTTCGGTCGCAACAACACCGAGACGCTGATGGAGATCCGGCGCAGCACCGACGGCGTGCTGGCCGAAGACACCGCCATGATCCTCATGGTGCCCACCAGCACCGGCGCGATCTCCAACATGGCCTACGAGCAGGGCGTCCGCGACCGGCGGGCCGAGGTCGACCGGCTCTCCAACGGGCGGCTCGGCTACCTCCACATCCGCGGCATGTCCGAGGCCTATGTCCGCGACTTCGAGCGCGACCTCTACGCCGCCGCCCACGGGCGCGACGGCCTGATCATCGACGTGCGCGACAACGGCGGCGGCTCCACCGCCGACTACCTGCTCTCCTCGCTCACGCAGCCGCAGCACTCGTTCACCGTCCCGCGCGGGGCCGACATCAACACCACGCCGCGCGACGCCTACCCGCGCGACCGGCGTTACATCTACTCCTACCCCCACCCCATCAACGTGCTCATCAACCAGAACTCGTTCAGCAACGCCGAGATCTTCGCCCACGCCGTCAAGCACATCGGGCGCGGCTCGCTGATCGGCACCGAGACCTTCGGCGGCGTCATCTCCACCGGCGCCTTCCGTCTGGTCGACGGCACCAACGTCCGCCAGCCGTTCCGCGGCTGGTACCTGCCCAAGCCCGATGGCCCGATGGACCTGGAGAACAACGGCGCCGAGCCCGACGTTGACGTTCCCCAGACCCCGATGGACGAGGCCGCCGGACGCGACCGCCAACTCGAGGCCGCGGTCCGCGAACTGCTCGACCGCATCGGGCGCGGGCAGCGCTAGGAGCAGATCCAACACTGTGCCACCGAGTCACACCTGCTTTGAGGCGTGACTCGGTGCGAACAACAAGAGACGCTCCAGTCTCACCACAATCCCGCGAGCCGGGGCGTCCCCGCCCCGGCTCTTTCATTGCGCCGATTCAACTTCACGCAACAGACGCAACTCCTCCCTCCCGATCAGCCGCAGCCGCAGCATCCCCAGCGCCGCCTGGGCCGACCACGCCCGCACGTTCGCCCGGTCCCCCGCGAGGCGGAACCGCCGCGCCGCGGTCGCCATCCCCGCCGAGGCCAGCCCGATCCACACCGTCCCGACCGGCTTGGCCTCCGACCCGCCTCCCGGGCCCGCGATCCCCGTGATCGACAGCGCGTGGGCCGCGCCCGTCGCCCGCAGCGCCCCCTCGGCCATCGCCGCGGCGCACGCGCGGCTCACGGCCCCGTGCTCGGCCAGCACCGCCGCGGGCACGCCCAGCAGCCGCGTCTTCAACTCGTTCGTGTAGGTGATGAAACCGCCCGCGAACGCGTCGGACGATCCGGCGGTCTCCGTCAGCGACGCCCCCAGCCCGCCGCCCGTGCACGACTCGGCCACTGCCACCATCTCGCCACGCCCCCGCACCAGATCGAGCACGCACGCGGCGAGCGACTCGACACCCTCGCCGAGAACGTACTCCTCGCCGACGAGCGCCCGGCACTCCGCCGCCAGCGCACTAACCACACGCGCAACATCGCCCCGCCCCACATGCCGGATGCGGATCGACACGACCCCCTGCGACGCCGTCGTCCCGACCAGCGGCAGCCCGCGCCCCTCCCGATCCCGATCCATCAGCTCACCAAGCCGTGCCGCCACGTCCGACTCGCCCAGCCCGAACGTCGGGATCACGCGCGTCGCCACCTCAACCCCGGGCGCCCGACGCACCCGCGGAGCCACCTCCGCCTCGAACATCGGCTGCATCTCGCGCGGCGGGCCGGGCAGGCAGAACACGTCCGCCCCGCCGACCCGCACCCGCAGCCCCGGCGCGGTCCCGTTCGGATTCGCCAGGCACGCCGCGCTCGCCGGACGCTGGGCCTGCACGAGGTTCCGCTCGGGCATGGCTCGCCCCGCGAACCAGCGTCGCAGGTCCGCGACAGCCGCGGCGTCCTCCACCAGCGGCTCATCGAGCAGCCCCGCCAGCGCCGCACGCGTGAGATCATCCGCCGTCGGCCCCAGCCCGCCGGTCGAAACGATCAGGTCAACTCCATCCGCGCCCTCGTTCAGGCGGCGCAGCGCGGCCACATGACGCTCCAGATCGTCCGCCACCGTCACATGCTCGACAACCCGCACGCCCAGGTCCGTCAGGCGCGACGCCAGCCACTTCGCATTCGTGTCCAGCGACTGCCCGATCGCGAGTTCATCGCCGATCGACACGATCGCGCCCGTCGCATGCGGCTTGTCTGCCATAGGCCAACGGTACGGCGGCCGCGACACCCCCTCCCGATCGTCGCTCCGCCCGGCAGCGCCGCGTGCGCTGAAACGAGATCCCCCGCTCGCCCGACACCCCCACCACCAGCGCGCGGCCGGGCGTCCCCGCCCCGGTCCTCCGATCGGCGGCCCGCAACATCGCGGTCGGAGAGTCCGGGGCGGGACGCCCCGGCTCGCGATCGCCACTGCAAGCGGATGCGAAGAGCGCGGCACTCCGGTTCAAAGCACAACGGCCCCGCCGGCAAGCCGACGGGGCCGATGGCGCCGCGCACGGGGCGAGCCCCTCCCTTGCAACTCGGGCCCCGTGCGGCACGGTCGTGCGGCGGGGTGCCCACCGCGCGTCCACTCGTGGAGCGTCAGGAGCGCACCGCCACTCACGCGGATTCTCAACTTTTCGTGGAATGCCCCGGAGATCGGCGCGATCGCGCGCCGGACCAACGCCGCGGGTCAACCGCCGGCGCAGCGACGACGGCCGCGCCGCCCCGTACGCGTCGTCGCTCGCATCGCCTGGCACACGGTTCGGATCCGCGGCCCGCAGGCCCGCCTACTCGAGCCCGTACACCTCGGCGTGGATCTTCCCGAGCCCCTCGGCGATGTGGGCCGCGTTCTCGCGCCGGGCCATCACCATCATGCTCGACATCATCTCGCGGCTGTAACCGTCGAAGTCGATGACCACCTCGCTGCGACGGCGGCTCACGTACTCCAGGCTGTGGTGGTCGGCCCACGCCTGCTCGTGGCAGTTCAGCGAAAGATAGTCCAGGTACGCCCCGTTCTCGCCGGTCTGGTATAACTCGGTCCGGGCCAGTTCGGCCATGAACTCAAGCCGCGTGTCCTCGCCGTACTCCTCGACCTTGGCGTCGTTGGCGCCCATGCGAACAAAGAAGATGATGACGCCGATCACGAGCGCCCCGATTCCGCCGCCGAATATCCGGTTCATGGTGACTCCCTTTCGCAAGAAGTAGAACCGGATGTGAGGGCCTTGTCAAGGCCAAGGTTGGGTCGTCGCCCGGTCTTTGCGCCCGCTTGACAGTTCGGGCCGACACACCTCGGGCGTCATGGGCCTGGCGGCATCCCGCCCACCCCGATGACCGACGCCACGGCCATCCCCCCCGCGTGCGACAGCGACACCAGCCACGCCGTGACCCCGAGGGCGGCGGCCCGCTGGGCCGCGGCCCCGTGCAGCACCAACGCCGGCGCCCCCGAGGCCTGGGTCACGACCTCCGCGTCGGTCCAGGCGATGCCGCCGGACCAGCCGGTGCCCAGGGCCTTAAAGGCCGCCTCCTTGGCGGCGAACCGGGCCGCGAATCGCTCGGCCGACCGGGCGTGCCCGAGGCAGACCTCCCGTTCGTGCGCGGTGAAACACCGATCGAGGAACCGCGGCCCGTGCTCATCGAGCAGCCGCTCGATGCGGGCGACGGGCACGATGTCGATGCCGTGGGCCAGCGGCGTCATGGCTCACCGCAGAGGCGCCGAGGGCGCAGAGGAAGGCATGGGTGAGGGCACCGACTCACGACCCCTCCTTCGACTGTCCCGCCTTGGGCTTCGCCTTGGCCGGCGTGTCCTTGGCCTTCGGCTTCGAGTCCTTCGCGGCGTCCGCACCAGCCGACTTCGACTCCTTCGCGCCCGAATCGCCGCTCGCCTTCTCGGGTGCCGCCGGCTTGGCGTCCGATTCGGCCGCCTTCTTATACGACTCGGAGCGGTAGTCGGTCTGGTAGAACCCACCGCCCTTGAAGATGACGGCCCCGCCTGTGCCGATCAGGCGCTCCAGCGCGTTCTTGCCGCACGATGGGCACTTGCGCAGCGGCTTGTCCTTCATGGACTGGAAGTGCTCGAACTCGTGAGAGCAGGCGGTGCAGCGGTAGTCGTAGGTGGGCATGGGGGGAGTGACGGATTGAATGAGTGATGGAGTGGGGAAGAGAGTAAGAGACAGAGAGGAGAGAGAGAGAGAGAGAGAGAGGGGCGAGGATTCGCGCGCCATCGGCGGATCACGACGGGGCGACGGAGACCTTCGCCGGCCTCAGCACGCGGTCGTGCATCAGGTAGCCGACCTGGAACGTCGCGACGATGTGCCCCGGCTCGATGTTCTCGCCGGGCTGCATTGTGACGGCCTCGTGCCGCCCGGGCTCGAACGGATCGTTGGGCTTCGGGGCAAACGCCGTGATGCCATGGTCCTTCAGGGCCTTGAGCAGCGCCTCGCGGATCGCGCCGATCCCCTGCATGATCGACTCGGCCGAGACCGTGCTCGCGTCGTGCCCCAGGGCCAGGTCGAACGTGTCGATCGCCTGGACCACGTCGCGGGCCACGGAAGCAAGCACCTGACGCCGCGCCTCGGCCACGTCCTTCGGCCCGGTCTCGCGGAGCGTGCGGACCTGGTTCTGGAGCTCGGCCGCGCCCATGAGCAGCCGTTTGTTCTCCTCGGCCAGGCGCTCGCGCTCGGCGGAGAGTTCGTCGATCAGGGCCGCGGTCTCGTCCGGGTCGATCTCGAACGCGCTCCCGTCGGGCCCGCCGGAGGCGGCGCCTTGGTCGTGCCTGTCGCGATCGGGCTTTGGCTCGGACATGTGGAAACTCCGATCGTGCGTGGTCGTGTGCTCATCGCCGCCGTGCGGCCCGTGCTGCTTGCCTGAATCCGTCTCGCGTGCCATGCGTCACCGTCGCTCTCGGCTGCCTCTTCCGCCTGCTTATCCGCCCGCCCGCTCACCCGCTGATGATGTCCCGGATCTTCTTGAAGAACCCGTGCGACTCGGGCAGCACCTTCTCGTCCTCGGTCTCGGCGAAGTCCCGCAGCAGTTTCTCCTGCTTGCTCGTGAGTTTCTTCGGGATCTCGATGCGGACGCCGATGATCAGGTCGCCGCGCTTGGCGCTCCGCAGGTTGGGCAGGCCGTGCCCGCTCACGCGGAACATGGCCCCGTGCTGCGTCGCCCGCGGCATCGTGAACGTCGTCGTGCCCTCCAGCGTCGGCACCTCGACCTCCGCCCCCAGGGCCGCCTGTGTGAACGACGTGGGCATCTCCAGCAGCAGGTGGTCGCCCTCGCGCCGGAAGTGCTCGTGCTCCTTCACGCGGACGACCACGTGCAGGTCGCCGCGGATGCCCTCGCCCTTGGGCGACACGTCCGGCGCGGGCGGCTCGCCCTCGCCCTGCACGCGCACCGCCTGGCCCTCGTGGATCCCCGGCGGGATCTTGACCGTCAGCGAACGCTTCTTCGACACCCGCCCCTTGCCGCGGCACGAGGCGCACACGTCCTTGACGATCGTCCCGCGTCCCCGGCATGTCGGGCAGTTGGTAACCATGCGGAACATGCCGCCGAGCCCCGCCTGCTGCACCCGCCCCTGCCCGCCGCACGTCTCACACTGCACGGGCGACGAGCCGGGCTTGGCCCCGGAACCCGTGCAGGTCTCGCACACGTCGAGGCGCGTGAACTCGACGTCCTTCTCGCAGCCGGTGAGCACGTCGTTCAGTGTGAGCGTGACCTCGGTCTCGAGGTCGTAGCCGCGGGCCACGCCGCCGCGCCGCCCGCCTCGCCTGCCGCCGCCCCCGCCGAAGGCCTCCCCGAAGATGTCGTTGAACATCGAGAAAATGTCGGTGGGGTCCATGCGCGAGAAGTCGTGCGTGGCGGGCCCGCCGCCGCGCCGCAGCCCCTCGTGCCCGAACTGGTCGTACAACTTCCGCTTGGACTCGTCGGAGAGCACCTCGTAGGCCTCGGCGGCCTCCTTGAACTTGACCTCGGCCTCGGCGTCGCCCGGGTTTCGGTCCGGGTGGTACTTCATGGCCAGGCGCCGGTACGAGCGCTTGATCTCCTCGCCGTCGGCGGTGCGCTCGACGGAGAGTATCTCGTAATAGTCGCGGGTGGTGGGCATGGGAACCTTCAACACAGAGGCACAGAGACGCGGAGGGAATCACACGGAGAGAAGAATGAGTTGGAAGGCTTGAGCCAGTCTTGACGAGACGACTGATGAACGGCACGAGATGAGCAGGGGGCGGTCGCCGCTCACAGGACGCGCCGCACGATGGTGTCTCGAAGATACGCGGAGTGGAAGTTGAAGAGCAGGCCCTTCTTCTTGCCCGCCATCCGCATGTAGGTCATCAGTTGCACCTCGTGCACCGGCAGCACGGTCTCCACCGCCTTCAACTCCAGAATCACCTCCTCGTTCACGAGCATGTCCATCCTGAACGCGGCCGGGACGCTCCGGCCCTTGAACACGATGGGCACTTCCACCTGGCGGCGGACATGGAGGCCGCGATCCGCCAATTCGATCGCCAAGCACTGCTCGTAGACGCTCTCGAGCATCCCCGGTCCGAGCGCCTTGTGGACCTGGATAGCCCCGCCGATGATCGCGTGGGTGAGCGGATCTCTCAGCTCGCCCTCCACGATCCTGCCTCCTTCCGGACTCTGTGCTTCTGTGCCTCTGTGTTGAAACGGATTACGAAACCGCCCCCGCCGTCACCTCCGCCTCATCCTTCAGTTCCGCCACCATCGCGTCGGTCGTCAGCATCAGCCCCGCCACGCTGGCCGCGTTGAGCAGCGCCGTCTTGGCCACCAGCGCCGGGTCGATGATCCCCGCCTTGACCAGGTCCGTGTACTCCCCGGTCGCGGCGTTGAACCCGTAGCCGACCTCGGGCTTCTTGGCCGTCTTGCCGGTCGCCGCGCCCTCGCGCACCTTCGACACGACCAGATCACCGTCGTAGCCGGCGTTGATCGCGATCTGGCGGCAGCACGACTCGCACGCCGCGGCCACGATGTCGAAGCCGAGCTTCTCGTCGCCCTTGGCCTTCTTCTTGGCCTCGAGCACGTCGTCGATCACGCGGAGCAGGGCGACGCCGCCGCCGGGCACGTAGCCCTCCTTGGCGGCGCAGCGCGTGGCGTGCAGGGCGTCGTCGACCATGTCCTTGCGGGCCTTCATGTCGACCTCGGTCGCGCCGCCGACGTGGACGATGGCCACGCCGCCGGTGAGCTTCGCCAGACGCTCCTGGAGCTTCTCGCGGTCGTAGTCGCTGGTCGACTTGTCGTGGGCGGCCTGGATCTGCGACGCGCGGGCCTCGATGTCCTTCTTCTTGCCCGCGCCCTCGATGATCGTCGTGTCGTCCTTGGTCACGATGATCTTCTTGGCCTTGCCGAGTTCGGACAGCTCGATCGAGTCCAGGCTCCGCCCCAGGTCCTCGCTGAAGAACGTGCCGGCCGTGAGCACCGCGATGTCGCCGAGCATCGCCTTGCGCCGGTCGCCGAAGCCCGGGGCCTTGACGGCGCAGATCTTCAGCGTGCCGCGCAGGCGGTTGACCACCAGCGCCGCCAGGGCCTCGTTCTCGACCTCCTCGGCGATGATCAGCACCGGCTGCCCGCTGGTGGCGATCTTGTTCAGCAGCGGCAGCAGGTCGCGCAGGTTCGAGATCTTCTTCTCGTGGATCAGCACGAGGCAGTCCTCGAGCACGCACTCGGCCGTCTTCGGGTCGGTCATGAAGTAGGGCGAGAGGTAGCCCTTGTCGAACTGCATGCCCTCGACGTACTCGAGCGTGGTCTCGGCGGTCTTGCCGTCCTCGACCTGGCACACGCCGTCGGGCCCGACCTTGGCGATCGCCTCGGCGATCAGTTCGCCGATCTGGGCGTCGTGGTTGGCCGAGACCGTCGCGATCTTCTTGTAGTCGGCCTTGCCGTTGCACTTGACCGCGATGCGATCGATCGACGCGGACGCGGCCTCGGCGGCCTTGTTGATCCCGCGCTGCACGTGCACCGCGTTGGCCCCGGCCGCGACCATCTTGAGGCCCTCGCCGAAGATCGCCTCGGCGAGCACTGTCGCGGCGGTGGTGCCGTCGCCCGCCTTGTCGGCCGTCTTCTTGGCGACCTCGTTGACCATCTTCGCGCCCATCGACTCGAACACCTCGGGCAGCGAGACCTCTTTCGAGACGCTCACGCCGTCCTTGGTGATGTGCGGCGAGCCGTAGGACTTCTGGATCACCACGTGCCGCCCGGACGGGCCCATGGTGCACTTGACCGCGTCGGCCAGACGCTTCACCCCGGCCTTCATATGGACGTGGGCCTCCGAGCCGAACATGAGCTGCTTCTGCGCCATTGGTTGGTCCTTCCTCGTTGAATCTGCGGCCCGTGTCGGGCGCGTGTGGTGCGTGTGTGTGTTCTCGAACCTGACTCGCTTGCCAAACCTGTCTCAGATCCGGGATCTCGGATCTGGAATCTCCCCATCGCTCCTTAGTCTCTCATCTCGTCTCTCTCTTCTCTGCTCGCGTCTCTCCCCTACCCCTCCACTCTGCAATCTCCCTGCCAATCCGGCGCGGTCTCGTACCCGGCCTCTCGCAGCGTCTCTCCGGCCTCCTCCTCGAACCAGCGCCCCGCCTCGGGCGTGAAGTACCGTTGCCAGTCTCCGACCCGCCCGGAGCGGAAGAACGATCGCGGGTCGCGCCCCAGCCCGCCCGGCGCGGTCCCGGAATCGTCCGAAACCGGAGCCATCAGCGCCGGATCAAGCCCCAGGAACCCCGCCATCCGCGCCGCCTGTCCCGACGGATCGGCATGCACATCCTCGTACCGCACGACCAGGGCCCGCGCGTCGATCGTCCCGGCATCCATCGCCGCCGCGGCCGCAGCATCGTGGCGGACATGCTCGGCCCACTGGCGGGCCACCGCCCGCACCCACCGCTCGTCGGACAGCAGCAGCCCGGGTTGGTGCTCGAACGCGTCCGGGTCGGCCGCGAACGCGTCCCGCACCGCTCGCATCCCCGCGCCGCGCGGCCTCTGTCCGCCCCGCGCCCCATCGCAGAACCGCTCCAGCATCCGCCCGCCGACGCGCAACTGGTGGAACGTCCAAGAAACCAGCACATCACGCCCGTCGCGCAGCGCCACGATGTGGGCCGCCCCCGGCAGCAGCACCTTGAGCAGCCGCGGCGTGCGATCGGCGATGTGCGTGGCCCCCGCCTTCCGCGGCGCGACCGCCACCAGCAGGCGGCGCACGGAGTCCTCGAAGCACGCGTCCCGCAAGGCCGCGTGCCCCGCGTCGCCGCCGACCGCGAGCCACTTCCATGCGGACAGGCGCCCGAACCCCTCGTGCAGGGCATCGAAGAAGAACTCGCCGTCGGTGTAGATCGCCGGGTGCAGGTTCAGCAGGCTGCCGAGCCAGTGCGTGCCGGAACGCGGGTGCCCGGTGACGAAGAACAGGCGGTACTCGCGCGGCGTCGGCGCCGCACCGCCCTCACCAAACTCCACCGTCACGCGATCCCGCTCGCCACGCGCGTGCCGCACCGCCTCCAGCCAGTCCGCCGACAGCGCCTCACGCGCCTGCATGCTCTGCGGCAGGCGAGGCTCGGCGTGTTGCGACTTCAACGCATCGTTTCCGATTCCACCCGAAGACGACGCCGCCACCGGCGTGCGCGAGCCGGGGCGTCCCCGCCCCGGTTCCTCCAATCCTCCATCACGCGCCGCGCTCAAGAGATCCGGGGCGGGGACGCCCCGGCTCGCGCGCGGATCGATGGCAGAGGCGGCGCGCGGCACGTCCGAGGCCAAGTGGCCCTCGATCCGCGCCGCATTCCCTTCCGCCATCGCCATCATCTACCAGTCCGCATCCTTCTCATACCCCAGTTGAATCAGCAGTTCCCCAGCCTCCTCCTTGAACGCCCGGCGGAACCGCTCGCCGGACTCGCCGATCGCGTAGTTCGCCCAGTCGCCCACGTCCCCACGCCGCGCCTTGGCCGACGGGCTCTCCGCCACGAACCCCGCCGCCGTCTCCCCGGCGCGGAGCGGGGCGGCCTCCGCCGGGTCCAGCCCCAGGAACCGGTACATGTCGGCGCGAGTCTCCTCCGGCTCGCGACGCATGTCCTCGTACCGGTACACCTGGATCGCCTCGCCCGCGCAGCGCATCCGTTCGGCCTCCGCCAGGTCGTTGCGGACCCGCGTCGCCCACTTCCGCGCCACATGGCGCACCCACTGCCCGTCCTCGAACAGCCGCTCCGGGTGCTCCTTGAAGAACCGCGGGTTCTCCCGGATCCCCCGGCGCAGCGGCTCGAGGCGCTCCCGCCAGCGCGGGCGTCCGGCGTCCATCCCCTCGGTCCGCAACTGATGGATCGTGTACGACACCGCCACGTCCCGCCCGTCCCGGTGCATGTAGAGGTGCGGGCAGCCCGCCAGCAGCGCCCGCAGTGGCCGCGGCGTGCGATCGCCCAGCCACTGGACCCGCGTCTTGCCCTTCCGCCCCGCCGGGCACGCCATCAGCCGACGCACCGTGTCCTCGAAGCACCGCTCGGCGATCCGGCGCATCGGGCCGCGGTGCGCGAGGTGGAACCGGCGTCCCACGAACTCGTCGAACCCGGCCCGCAAGACCTCGAAGTGGAACTCGCCGCGGCACTTGATCCGCGGGTGCAGATCGAGCACCTTGGCCACCCACGTGGTCCCGCTGCGGGAGTGCCCGCAGACGAAGAAGAACTTGTAGCGGTCCAGGTCCATAAAGGAAGGCGTCAACCACGGAGGCACGCAGACACGGAGAGGAGCACATTGAGCGCAAGCTCGGGCAGACGGTTCCGGCTTGGTCCACGGAGCATCGGGACACGGATCGAACCTCTCTCTCTTGACTCCCTCCGTGTCTCCGTGCCTCCGTAGTGGAACGCTTTACCCGATCACCCCGAGCAGCTCCGTCTCGCGCATGATCAGGTGCTTGTCGCCCTTGATCTCGACCTCGGTCCCGGCGTACTTGCCAAACACCACCGTGTCGCCGGTCTTGATCGACAGGGTCGCCCGCTTGCCGTTGTCCAGCAGTTTGCCCGGACCGGCCGCGACGACCTTGCCCTGCATCGGCTTCTCCTTGGCGGTCTCGGGCAGGTACAGCCCGCTGGCGGTGCGGGTCTCGGCCTCAATGGGCTTGACCAGGACGCGATCCTCGAGAGGCTTGACGGTCATTGCGATTCTCCTTGCTTCGCCCCGGCCGGGGCGGACGTTGTGACACTCGAACGATCCGGATTCACGAAGGTTCCACAGGCTTGGCGGGCTCGACAGGCCCAGCGGGCCCAACCGGCGCGACAGGCCCGACAGGCGCGACAGGCGCGACAGGCTCAACCGGCTCGCGCGCCCCGGCCCCGGCGACGCCCAACCGCGCCGCCTTCGCCCGCCGCCGCGCCAGGATGTACTCCACCACCAACGGGATCAGCGACACCACGATGATCGCGATGATCACCGCCTCGAAGTTCTTCTGCACCCACTCGATGTTCCCGAAGAACCACCCCGCCCCGACGCAGATGCCCACCCACAGCACTGCGCCGAGCACGTTGTAGAACACGAACTTCGAGTAGTTCATCGCCCCCGCGCCCGCCACGAACGGGATGAACGTCCGCACAATCGGCACGAACCGGGCCAGCACCACGGCCTTCCCGCCGTACTTCTCGAAGAACGCGTGGGCCCGGTCCAGGTGCTTGCGGTTGAGCGCGAGTTCCAGCAGCCGCTTCACGCCCGCCGGCTTCGCGCCAGCCGCCGACGCCTCCGCGCCCGCCCCGAGCCTGAACACCCGCGGCCCCACCCACTTGCCGATGTGGTAGTTCACCGCGTCCCCGATCACCGCCGCGATGATCAGCGAGATCATCAGCACCCACGGGTCCAGCCCCGAGTTCCGCGCCGCCACCGCCCCGGCCGCGAACAGCAGCGAGTCTCCCGGCAGGAACGGCATGATGACCAGCCCCGTCTCGGCGAAGATGATCGCAAAGAGCAGGACGTACACCCAGATGCCGTAGTCCGACACGAACCCGTCGAGAAACCCGGGCAGGTCGTGGAGGATGTCCAGGATTGGTTGGAGGAACTCGGGCATCGTGTGTTCACTTGCTGCGAAGCGGGTTCTCGTACTCCTCCACCGTCAGCCCGGCGTCCCGGATCAACCCCCGAAGCGTGCCCTTGGCGATCTCCCTGTGATTCGGGATCGACACGTGCCGGTGCGGGGCTTCCCTCCGCCTGAGGATGATGTGGCTCCCCGTCTGGTGGTTCACCTCGTAGCCGATCCGCTCGAACGCCCGGACCGCTTCCTTGCCCGACACCACAGGCAGCCGCCCCATCACCCGACCTTCCGCGGCAGATCCACCTCCACGATCTCCTCGCTGATCGGCGCCGGGATCGGGTCCCCGCTCTTCCGCAGGCTCTCCAGATACCCCTCGATCGCATCGTGGATGTTCGCCACCGCTTCCGACCGCGTATCCCCCTGGCTCCAGCAGCCCGGCAGCGTCGGGCACGACGCGACGAACTTCCCGTCCTCATCCTGCTCGATCACCACACGGAACTTCATGGAGCCTCCTCGCAGGGCGCGAGCCGAGAGTCGAATCCACAGATGAACCCGGGCGAGACGAGCCCAAACCCGGACGGAAACAACGGGTCAGTGCTTCGCCCGCGTCACATCCCCATCCCCATCCCGCCCATGCCGCCCATCCCCATGCCACCCATGCCGCCCATCCCACCCATGCCGCCGCCGTGGTCGTGCCCGTGGTGGTCGCCCTTGGGCTCGGGCTTCTCGGTGATGATGCAGTCGGCCGCCAGCAGGATGCTCGCCACGCTGGCCGCGTTCTGCAGGGCCGAGCGGTCGACCTTCGCCGGCGTGATCACGCCCGCATCAACCAGGTCCTCGAACACGTCGGTCAGCGCGTTGTACCCGAAGTTCGCCTCGGGCGTCTCCTCGATCTTCGCCACCACCACCGCGCCCTTGGCCCCGGCGTTCTCGGCGATCGTCCGCGTCGGCACCGCCAGCGCCTGCCGCACGACCTCGAGCCCGGCGGCAAAGTCGTACTTCGCCTGCCCGATGTCATCGGCCGACACATCCTTGGCCTTGGCGTAGACCGCGCGCCACTCCTTCTGCTTCTCGATCGCCGCACGGGCCCGGACGAACGACACGCCGCCGCCCGGCACGATGCCCTCGGCCACCGCCGCCCGCGTCGCGTGCAGCGCATCCTCCACACGGGCCTTCTTCTCCTTCAGTTCCGCCTCAGACGCGGCCCCGACCGAGATCTGGGCCACCCCGCCGGCCAGTTTCGCCAGGCGCTCCTGCAGCTTCTCCCGGTCATAGTCACTCGTCACGTTGGCGATCTCGTTGCGGATCAGGTCGCAGCGGGCCTTGATGTCCGACGAGTCCCCGCCACCCTCGATCACCGTCGCGTTGTCCGCGTCGATCTCGACCTTCTTGGCCATGCCCAGTTGCGACAACTGCACGTTCTCCAGCGTCACACCCAGGTCCTTCATGATCGGCTCGGCCCCGGTCAGGACCGCGATGTCCTCGAGCATCGCCTTGCGACGATCCCCGTACCCCGGCGCCTTGACCGCGCACACCTGCAGCGTGCCCCGCAGCTTGTTGATCACCAGCGTCGCCAGCGCCTCGCCCGTCACGTCCTCGGCGATGATCAGCAGCGGCTTCTTGGCCTTCATCACCTTCTCGAGCAGCGGCAGCAGGCCCTGCACGCCCTCGATCTTGTCCTCGTGCACCAGCACCAGGCACTTGTCCAGTTCCACCCGCGTCCCCTCGGGGTTGGTCACGAAGTTCGGCGACAGGAACCCTCGGTCGAACTGCATGCCCTCGACCACCGTCACCTCGGTCTCGCGACCCTTGCCCTCCTCGACCGTGATCACCCCGTCCTTGCCCACCTTGTCGAACGCGTCGGCCATGATCCTGCCGATCTCCGCGTCGTTGTTCGCCGAGATCGCCGCAACGTTCTGGATGTCGCCCTTGCCCTTCACAGGCGTCGCCAGCGACTTGATCTCCCCGACCGCGGCCTCCACGCCCTTCTTCATCCCGCGCACCAGCGCGTTGGCGTCGACGCCGGCCGCGATGTGGCGCAGCCCCTCGCGGAACAGCGCCTCGGCCAGCACCGTCGCCGTCGTCGTCCCGTCGCCCGAGTCATCCGACGTCTTGCTGGCCGCCTCCTTCACCAGTTTGGCGCCCATGTTCTCGGCTTTGCTCTTGAGCTCGATCTCCTCCGCGACCGTCACCCCGTCCTTGGTGACCGTCGGCCCGCCCCACGACTTGTCGATCACCGCGTTCCGCCCGCGCGGCCCCAGCGTGCTCTTCACCGCGCGAGCCAACTTCTCCACCCCCGCGAGCAGGGCCTGGCGGGCGTCGAGGTCGAACGTCAGTTCCTTGGTGGCCATCGGTCGTTGCTCCGTCTCTTGAAGTGCCGCGAGTGAGGTGCCGCGTGGGTCCCGCCCTGCCGATTCGTCGGGCCGGCGGTCCGGGTGTCGTACGGGATGACGCCGCCGGAGCGGGACGATCGCCCGCCCGCCATCGGCGGCCGAGCAAGGCCAGAGGCAAGCCGGATGCCAACCCACGCCCAACTTGGACCCGTCATCCGACAGCCCGCCCCCACCGCCGCCCCCAGCCCACCGCCAGCGCACCGCCCGAACCGCCCCAACCACGCCCCCCGCCCTGTCACCGCCGACCGCCCCGCGCGCCCGCCTGCCGATCTGGCAGGAGCACTTCCAACACCCGCGCCATCGCACCCGCCGCTGGCGGCCCCGCCCGCCCCACCCTACCATCGCCTCCCATGACCCTGGCCGCCGTCGACGTCAACTCCTACCTCCCCCTGGCGATCATCGTCCTCGCCGCGATCTCCTTCGCGGTCCTCAACATCGTCCTGACCAAGATCATCGGCCCCTCCCGCCGCGGCAAGACCAAGGGCCTCTCCTACGAGTCCGGCATGAACCCCGTGGGCACCGCCCGCAAGCGGTTCAACGTCCGCTTCTACCTCATCGCCATGGTCTTCCTCGTCTTCGACGTCGAGATCGTGTTCCTGTACCCCTGGGCCGCCACGTTCCCCAACATCGGGCACGACTCCCCGTACGCCGTCGAGTGGCTCGTCCGCATCCTCTTCTTCCTGCTCACCACCGTCATCGCCTACGTCTACGGCTACCGCAAGGGCGTCTTCAAGTTCGACTGAGCCGCACTCACCGCAGAGCCGGACTCACCGCCGAGGCGCAGAGGTCGCAGAGGAAGGCGCTGCGGTGTAGCGAAGACGCGCGGCCGTCCGGGTTCTGATCCTGCCTCACCCTCTGCGCTCTCTGCGCCTCTGCGGTGAACCCCCTCCTCGATCAACGGAACACCCCATGGCGAAGGTGAAAGCCGAAACGCTCCTGGCCGAACTCAACCGACTCCGCAAGGACCTGGACGAGGACCCAACCGACATCGAGTGGCTCACCCTCCACCACGCCTTCTGCTTCATCTCCTACCAGATGGGCGCGTTCCAGCAGTACGTCGACAACGAGGCCGCCAAGGGCGCGTTCGACGACTACGACGCCTGACACCCATCCCCACTCGATGCCTCGATGCCTCCTGCCTCGATGCCTTCCCCGCCATCATCCCTCGCGCGCACCCTCGATATGCCACCGACGCACGCCGGCTCCGCGGCGTTCGTCGGTGCCGATCAACGCAGTGCGCCGATCCCGCCAGGAACCCAACACAGAACCACAAAGCCACAGAGACAAACCCAGTATTCTCTCCCCTGCCCCGCACTGTGCCTCTGTGCCTCTGTGTTCAATCCCGGCCTCTCTCCGAGCCTCCGTGTCTCCGTGATAAACCATGCCCAACGACCGCCTCCAGGCCGCCATCGACCTCGCCCGCGCCGCCGGCCACTCCACTCTCACCACCTTCCGCTCCAACCTCGACGTCACCAGCAAAGCCGACGGCTCCCCCGTCACCATCGCCGACCGCAACGCCGAGCGCCTCATCCGCGAGCGCCTCGCCGCCCGCTTCCCCGACGACGCCATCCTCGGCGAAGAGTTCGGGCGCACACCCGGCACCTCCGGCTATGAGTGGGTCCTCGACCCCATCGACGGCACCATCTCCTTCATCCGCGGCGTCCCGCTCTACGGCGCACTCATCGCCGTCCTCCACGACAACCGCCCCGTCGCCGGCGTCATCCACATGCCCGCCCTCGACGAGACCGTCCACGCCGCCCGCGGCCACGGCTGCTGGCACACCGTCGCCGCGCGCGACCCCATCCGCTGCCACGCCTCCACCACCGCCCGCCTCGCCGACGCCCTCGTTGCCCTCACCGACCCCACCCTCTTCAACACCCACCGCCCCGGCGCGTTCGACGCCCTCTCCCGCGCCTGCAGGTCCATCCGCGGCTGGTCCGACTGCTACGCCCACCTGCTCGTCGCCACCGGCCGCGCCGACGCCGCCGTCGAACCCATCGTCAGCATCTGGGACGTCGCCCCCATGGCCGTCATCATGGAAGAAGCCGGCGGCGCGTTCCTCGACTGGACCGGCCAGCAGCGCCTGACCGCCGGCCACGCCATCTCCTGCGCCGCCCCGCTCGCCACCGAACTCCGCACGCTCCTCTCGCCCTTCGCGCCCGACTCGCAGGCCGCGCCTTCGGTCCAGCAACGTGCGAATCCGTAACGCCGCCGATCGTGCAACCGCGTCCAGACGCCGGACCTGAGGAGGCACTGCGACGAAGGTCCGGGTCGAACAACCCGACGCCGCCGCGCGCCAACCTCGGACCACCGCGCGCACAATCGTCCCATCTCGAATACGCTCGCGTCCCACCCCTCGCGGAACCACCCCATGCCCACCCTCGCCAGCCTCAACCCCTTCGCCCGCCTCGAGCGCGGCCGCGAGGTCTTCGCCTGGGGCATGTACGATCTGGCCAACCAGTCCTTCCAACTCCTCATCAACACACTGCTCTTCAGCATCTACGTCGAACGCGTCGTCGCCTCCGACCCCGACGACGGACGCCGCCTCTGGACCGCCATGAGCGCCGGCGCCCTCCTGCTCGTGGCCATCCTCTCGCCCATCATGGGCGCCATCGCCGACCAGCGCGCCTGGCGACGCGAGATGCTCCTGACCACCGGCGTCATCGGCGCCACCCTCACCGCCGCCCTCGCCCTGGTCGGACAGGGCGACATCGCGCTGGCCTTCGCCTGCTACACCATCGCCGCCGTCGCCTGCGGCCTCGGCGAGAACTTTCTGGGCGCCTTCCTCCCCGAGATCTCCACCCAGAAGAACATCGGCTTCGTCTCCGCCCTCGGCTGGACCATGTCCTACGTCGGCGCCCTCATGCTCGTCGGCATCACCGCCCTCTACGCCTTCGTCCTCGACCGCTCCCAGGCCCACGAATTCCGACCCATGTTCGTCGTCTCGGGCCTCTGGTTCGCCGCCGGCATCCTCCCCGCCTTCCTCTGGCTCCGTGAGCGCACACCCCCCGTCGGCGGGGCGGCCGGCTCGGCCGTCGCCGCCGCCTTCAAACAACTCCTCCAGAGCGCCAAGGACACCCGCCACTTCCGCCAGCTCGCACGATTCCTCGCCACCTACTTCATCTACAACATGGGCACCATGACCGTCATCTACTTCCTCGGCACCATCGGCGTCAACCTCGGCTTCGGCCTCGACCGCATGCTCCTGTTCGCCCTGCTGGTCGCCATCACCGCCGGCATCACCTCCGCCGCGACTGCCCGATACCAGGACCGCCTCGGGCACAAGCGCACCATCATGGCCTTCCTGGTCTTCTGGATCATCGCGACCGTCGGCCTCGCCGCCGCCCAGTTCTTCAACGCCCCGAAATGGTCCTTCTGGATCCTCTCGGCCTTCATCGGCCTGGCCCTCGGCGGCGTCGGCACCGCCACCCGCGCCCTCGTCGGCGCTTTCACACCAGCCCACCGCTCCGCCGAGTTCTTCGGCGTCTGGGGCATGATCAACCGCCTCTCCGCCATCGCCGGCATCGTCACCTTCGGCCTCGTCTCCACCATGTTCAACGCCAAGCCCGACGCCCCTGAAACCCCCACCGAAGCCCTCACCGAAGCCGCCGAAGCCGCGGCCACCCAATCCTCCCAACTCGGCCAGGTCGTTGGCCTCCTGCTCGTCGGCGCCTTCTTTGCACTCGGCCTCATTCTCATGACACGCATCGACCAGGAAGACGGCCTCCGCACCGCCCGCGACGCCGAGGCCGCCCGCGGCATCAAGGACATGCCCGCCCCCACCACCCCCACCGCCTGACCCCCGCACCCACCCCCTCCGCGTACCCTTCCTCGCATGTCCGACACCGACAACAACAACACCCCAACCCCCGACGCGGAAGCCGCGGCCCCACCGCTCGAAAGCGCAGCCGACACGCGCCCGCCGCGCGACACCCGCAACCACAACCCCAACCGCCGCGACCAGCGCCGCCGCCCGTCCAACCAGTCCCAACCCCGCGCCGGTGCCGACGACGACAAGGACGAGGTCACACTCGCCCTCGACGAGATCCGCGAGAGCCGCCTCTCGGCCGTCCCGACCGAGCAAGGCCGCTTCGGGCGCTTCGGCGGCGCGTACGTCCCCGAAACCCTCACCGCCGCCCTCCGCCAACTCGAAGAGACCTACCTCCGCGTCGCCCGCGACCCCCGCTTCTGGTCCGACCTCCAGGACCTGCTCGCCCGCTTCGTCGGCCGCCCCACCCCGCTCTACCGCGCCGAGCACCTCTCGCAGGAAGCCCGGCGCAACGCCCCGCGCGCCAAAGGCGCGACCATCTGGCTCAAACGCGAGGACCTGGCCCACACCGGCGCCCACAAAATCAACAACACCATGGGCCAGGGACTCCTCGCCCGCGCCATGGGCAAGCACCGCCTCATCGCCGAGACCGGCGCGGGCCAGCACGGCGTCGCCACCGCCACCGCCGCCGCCCAACTCGGCCTCAAGGCCGAGATCTACATGGGCGCCGAGGACGTCCGCCGCCAGCGCCTCAACGTCGTCCGCATGAAACTCATGGGCGCGAAGGTCATCCCGGTCGAGTCCGGCTCACGCACCCTCAAGGACGCCACCAACGAGGCCATGCGCGACTGGATGGGCTCGGTCGAGACCACCCACTACATCATCGGCTCGGTCGTCGGCCCACACCCCTTCCCCGCGATCGTCCGCGACTTCCAGGCCGTCATCGGACGCGAGTGCAAGGGCCAGTGCCTCCGCAACATGGGACGCCTGCCCGACGCCATCGTCGCCTGCGTCGGTGGCGGCTCAAACGCCGCCGGCATCTTCTACCCCTTCATCGACGACACGGACGTCGCCCTCGTCGGCGTCGAAGCCGGCGGCCGCGCCCCGGCCCCGGGCCAGCACGCCGCTTCCATCTCCCTCGGCACCCCCGGCATCCTCCACGGCTCGCTCTCCTACGTCCTCCAGGACGAGTTCGGCCAGACCGCCCCCGTCCACTCCTGCTCGGCGGGCCTCGACTACCCCGGCGTCGGCCCCGAGCACGCCTACTGGCGCGACGCCGACCGCGTCCGCTACACCGCCGTCACCGACGAGCAGGCCCTCGACGCCTTCTGCCTGCTGGGCGAGAAAGAAGGCATCATCCCCGCCCTCGAAACCGCCCACGCCATCGCCGAAGCCGTCCGCCTGGCCGCCACCATGCCCGAGGACAGCCACATCGTGGTGAACTGCTCCGGCCGCGGCGACAAGGACGTCGACGAGGCGACGAGGTTGTTGGGGGAGCGCAAGCGGTAGGGTTCGTCGCGCACGACACGCCGCCGCCGAAACTGTGCCACCGAGTCACGCCGGCTCTGGGGCGTTACTCGGTGCCGATGCGCGGACAGACGTCCGCCGTGTGGCATGCCTGTGGCTTTGCACAGGCATGGCGATTGCGCAAGTGCGCGCTCGCAACGGGTGGTTCGCATGCTTTCTCAGGGCAGCAAACATGCCACACGCCGGGCGATGGTCGGCTGGGTGGGGCCTGTAGGAGGGGTAGGGAGTCCGGCTCGGAGAGCCAACCCACCCCGCGGCGCAACAACAGCCACGATCGTGCGCACAAACCAGCGCGCGCACCATTGTGCGCGCCCGTTACAAAACAATTCCACCCCGACAATCCAAGCCCCAAACCCACTTCCCCAAAAATCGCAACGCACCGGCGCGCGCCCAAACCTGCCCGCACCCCCATGGGTAGAAACACCCCTCGTCCGACCCCTTCCCGTCACGACCCACATCCTGTCTCTCCGTCTCTCCGTCTCTCCGTCACTTCGTCACTTCGTCACTCTCCCATGCCCCTCCCCACCCTCCAACCCGACGACGCTTCCCGCCTCGACGCCCTCATCGCCGCCGACCTCGACCTCCACGCCCTCGCCGACCCCACCAACACACCCCTCCGCGACCTCCTCGCCTGGTCCCTCGCCCCCGACATCGCCCCCTGGATCGCGGCCCTCCAATCCCTCCACGCCCACCGCCGCCTCAATAAGTCCCTCGCCCGCCTCGAAGCCCTCCTCGACACCACCGACAACCCCATCGAAGCCCGCCGCACCGCCACCACACTCCTCCGCTTCGGCCCCCGTGGTGGCACAGCATTGCCCGGCGGCACAGGCTTCAAGCCTGGTGGCACAGGATTGCATCCTGTGCCGGCGGCGCAGCCGCCGACCGATCAGCCCAGCGCCACCCCCGCAGCCCATTCCGGCCGGCCGAAACCGGCCGCGAGCAGCGATGAGCAGCGTCACGCCCCCATCGGCTCCTCCTCCCCACTCGATGCCTCATGCCTCGTGCCTCATGCCTTCCCCCAAACTCATTCCTCCCCTCCCCCGCCCCCACTCGCGCCGACCTCCTCGCCCCCACAACCCCCGGCGACAACCGCATCCCCATCAACCCCGCCGACCTCCTCCCCCACCCCGACCACCCCCTCGAAACCATCGCCGCCCACGTCCTCGAGACCCTCCTCACCCAGCCGCCAGACACCGCCACACGCCTCCACAACCTCCACGAACGCGCCGCCACAAACCGCGACGCCGCCGCCCCCGCCAACACCCTCGCCGAACTCAAAGCCGAAACCCCCGCCGCCTTCAACATCCGCGCCCACACCGCCCACCCCATCCATCGCCAACCCCACGCCGACCACGCCTGGCTCGAGGCCGACATCGAAACCCACGACGACCAGCGCCTCATCCTCCGCCTCATGTTCGACCGCGCCCGCTGGTTCCACCCCTTCCACGACGCGTGGATGCTCAGCCGCATCACCACCCGCCCGCCGCACATCCCCTACGACCCCTACCTCCCCAGCACCTGCACCGAACCCTGGCACCGCAAGCACCGCCGCGCCAACCGCCCGCTCTAGGCACCCCGGCCATCCCAGCCAAGTCCGGGGACAATCCGACCCTCGTCTCTGCGCACCTGCCGCCGATCCTCTCCCCAGGGCAATCCGCCCGCTCGACGGAGCGGCCCACCGACCCGCAACAATCCGCCATGCCCATCCGCCTCCTCACGCCCGACGATGCGCCGGCGTACTTCGCCCTCCGCCGCGAGATGCTGGTCGACTCGCCGTTCGCGTTCGCGTCGTCGCCGGAGGACGACCGGTTCCGGGACGAGGCCGTCGTCCGCGAGTTCGTGTCGCACGCGCGCCAGGCGATCGTCGGGGCGTTCGCGGACGACGCCTCGCTGGTCGGGTCCGTCGGGCTGCGGGCCGACCACCGGGCCAAGATGGGGCACCGTGCCCATGTGTGGGGCGTGTATGTGTCGCCGCGGGCGCGCGGGCAGGGGCTTGGCGAGGCGATGATGCGCCGGGCGGTAGAGGTGGCCGCCGGGTGGGCCGGCGTGACGAGCGTGGCCCTGTCGGCCAGCGCGCGCTCGCACGCGGCGATCGCGGTGTACGAGCGGGTCGGATTCCGCGCGTGGGGCGTGGAGCCGGGCGCGGTGGTGCTCGACGCCGAGAGCGTCGACGAGGTCCACATGGTGATGATGCTCGACGCAGCCCAATGCGAATGAGGCGGGCAACGATGTACCCATCTCCGCTACCGCGGCGCCACATCCCGGCAGATGAGCTCGATCGTGTTGTCCTCCGGGTCGCGGAAGAACAGGGCCTTGGCGCCCATCCACGCGAACGCGACCGGCGTGACCTCGATGCCCATGCCGCGCAGGCGGGCGGCCTCCGCGTCGTACGCCGACGCCGGGATCTGGAACGCGATGTGGTTCAGCGTCGAAGTACGCGGCACGGGCGCGTCGAAGCGACCCGCGGCCGGGGCGTGGCGGGCCGGGTCGATCAGCACCAGCAGCGGCGGGTGCGGGGCGTCGGGGCCAACGCTCCGCGAGGCCGCGTCGCCGCCGATGGTGAGGAACACGATGGTGGGCTGATCGGAGGCGACAGAATCGGGAACCGGCGCGAGCGGCTGCTGGCTGGCCGGCGCCTCGGGCCGGAACGGCGTGAACCCGAGAACGCGCTGGTAGAACGCGCTCATCGACGCGAGGTCGCGGACGTTGAGGGCGATCTCGGAGACGCTGGCGATGGGCGGTTGGCGAGTAGAGTCGGGCATGGGCGGATCGGGTTCTGGTCAGGGCCTCGCTGGCGAGTCGGCCGGGTCGCCCTCGCGCGAATACTCGAACGGGCGGGGGCGTCCGCCCTTGGCGTAGGCGATCGCCGCGGTGAGACGCCCGTCGGGCCCGAGTTCGTAGATGATGCGCTGCGGGAAATCGTGTCGGGGGTTCATGAACACGGCCCGGTTCGCGTCGATCTCGGTGAGCACGAACTGGGTCGGCGCGGCGCCGTTGGGTTGGGCGATGTAGACCAGACCACCGTCGCGCTCGACGATGCGGAGGAACTCGAAGGCGCGCATGGAGCCGCGCGAGACAGTGCGCGAGATGCCGAGCATCGCGCGCCGAGGGCCGGGGTCCAGCGTTCCTCGATGGAGGTTGTGCCGCCCGTGCCGCGTGTGCCGACCCACGCGCCGGCGAGCCAGTCGATCCGGTCGATGGTGGCCTGGGCGGGTTCGGGCAGCGGGATGTCCTCCGCGTGGCGATAGAGCGCCAGCGACGAGAAGCCGCCGGGCGGATCGACCGAGGCGCGGGCGAGCAGGCCCTCGGGCGTGGGGCGGAGTTCCCAGCGGATCAGGCCGCCGGTGCGGGTGTCGCCCGGCTCGCGGACGGGCACGCTCTCGAACACGTACGCGTCGTCGGTCCACTGGCCGCTGTAGCGGGAGACGCTCGGCCCGCGCTGGACATCGACGGGCGAACCGTCGAGCGGCATGCGGATCTCGCCGTCGCTGCGGACGAACACGACGGCGTCGTCCTCGACTCGAAGGGTGAGCCGGGCGCTTGTGCTGGGCTGGTGGTCTTCGACGGCGCGGCCCTCGGTGCGGTCCTCGACGTAGATCCACTGCCCGTCGATGGCGCCGACTTCGGCGGGCTGGACGGCGGCCGCGCTGATGGCGGCGAGGAGGACGATGGTTGCTGCGATCATGTTGCGCAGGAGCATCGCGATACTCCAATGTTGATCGAGGGGCACTGGGGCGGATCGCCTGTTCCGGCATCATACCGGAACAAAGTGGGGCCGCTGCATCGCGCACACGTTCGGGCACGCACCCGGCCCGTGCGGGGCGGAGAGGCCGAACGATCGAGACGCCGGATCGGCCTCCCGCTACGCCGGCCTGATGCCCCGGTGCAGTTGCTGGACGCGCTCGGCTTCCTGGCGGCGGACGGTCTCCATCAGCAGGCGCGGCACGCGATACTGGCCGCTCTCGGCCGGGACGCCGGCGCAGTGCTCGCTGAAGCATCGATACAGGAACTTGAAGGCGTCGCGCGGCTGGTGCATCTGCTCGAGGGCGTCGATCAGGTCCTGGCGGGTCACGTCGTCGTCGAACATGGCCGCGAGCGAGATGGGAGGCTCGCCCTCGGCGCGGCAGGCGTTCAGGCGCGCGGCGCACAGGTCGTAAAGGGTGGCGCCGGTCCACGACAGGCGCTCGATCATGTTCTGCTTGTCGAGGCGGGCCTCCTGGAAGAAGCCGCTGGACTCCTTGAACACGGCGTAGCGGAGTTCGATGGGCAAGAGGAGTTTGAACCCGATGGCGTCCTGCTGCAGGAACTTGTTGGACATCATGGGCCAGATGAGTTGGCGCATGCGCTCGGCGTCGCCCGCGACGAGCCGCGGTTCATCGACGCGGTCGACGATCACGACGATGCCGGCGTATCCCAGGCCCGCGAGCACGCGCCGCAGGCGGGCGAGCATGGCGTACCGGATGTCCTCGGATTCCGTCACGGGCAGCACCTCGGCGTCGCGATCGCGCGAGGGCAGGGCGTCGAGGGCGCGGGCGAGCGAACGCTCCGGGCGGTCGAGCACGCGGAGTTGGCGCTGCAGGCGGCGGGCCAGCGAGCGGACGCGGAAGCGATCGACGATGAGGCGCCGGATGAGCACGCCGAACCACAGGCCCAGCAGCACGAGCAGCACGACCAGACGCCACAGGTCCTGCGCGCCCTGCGGGCTGAGGATCGACCACACGACGAACGCCAGCGGCGGGATGGCCCCAAGCACGACCAGCACGCTCCACATGACGGCCGGGGGCGGGGGCAGGTGGAGCAGGCGGCGGAGGCGCCGGGTGCGCTCGTCGGCGTGCTCGCCCGCGTCGTAGAGGGCCTGGAGCAGGAGCAGGTCACGGCGCGCGGACAGGTCGAGCCCGTGCAGGTCGGGGGCGGGCTCGTCGGCTCGGGCGCGGCGGAGGACGCTGGTGACCAGGCGGGTCACGGCGGTGGAGACGATGGCGTCGATGTGGTCGACCAGGCGGATGCTCTTGAAGACCTCGGCGCCGTCGGGCTCGCGTGGCTCGACGCCGTTGCGGGTGCGTGCCTTGCCGCGGGCGGGGCGGGCGGCGGCGGCGTGGCGCGTGGCGCGGGACTGGAGGCGGTCGAGGAAGCCATTGAGGTCGTCGTAGAGGACGACGAACATGCGCTGGTCGGGCTTGTCGCGGTTGTGGCGGGCGATGCGGGCCTCGATCTGGAGGCGCATGGCGGTCTTGCCGCTGCCTTTTTCGCCGAAGACGATGGCGGTGCTGGGGCGGGCGGGGTCGCCCAGGACCTTCTCGAAGTCGGAGTGCAGGGCGGCGGCGGCGGGGTCGCCGGTGGTGAGCGCGGACATGCGGGCGAAGACCGCGTCGTTGCGGGCCTCCTCGCCCCGGAAGGGGTTCTCGACGATCTTCCAGTGGTCGAAGAACTGGGAGAGGTTCATGGGGTGGGAAGTGCCGAGTGCTGAGTGCTGAGAGAGACTGGTTAGTGGGCGACACGGCGCCCGAGCAGCGGCGAGATCTTGTCGAGGCACGCGGCCAGGGTCTTCTTGTCCTTGGCCTCGGCGTTGAGGCGGAGCAAGGGCTCGGTGTTGCTCTTGCGGACGTTGCACCACCAGCCGTCGGTCTTGAAGCGGTCGATGGTGACGCCGTCGAGTTCGTCGATGGTGCCGCGGGCGGTGAGCTGGTCCTTGACGGCGGCGAGGGCCTCGTCCTTCTCCTCGGTCTCGAAGTTGATCTCGCCCGACTGGGCGTAGCGGGCGATGGGGCTGATGAGGCTGCTCATGGGCTTGCCGGCCTCGGCGCGGATGGAGAGGGCGACGGCCATGGCGATCGCGCCGGAGTCGGCGTTGAAGTTGTCGCGGAAGTAGAAGTGGCCGGAGAGTTCGCCGCCGAAGACGGCCTTGTTGTCGGAGAGGGCCTGCTTCATGAAGACGTGCCCGACGCGCCCGCGGACCGGGACGCCGCCGGCCTTGGTGATCTCCTCGGAGACGGCCTTGGAGGAGCGGAGGTCGAAGGCAACGGCGGCGCCGGGGCTCTTCTTGAGGAAGTGGCGGGCCATGAGGGCGGTGAGGTGGTCGCAGCCGACGATCTGGCCCTTCTCATCGACGAGCATGCAGCGGTCGGCGTCGCCGTCGAAGCAGAAGCCCAGGTCGGCCTTGTGCTTGAGCACGGCGTCCTGGGTCTGGCGGACGTTCTCAGGGACCAGTGGGTTGGGCTCGTGGGCGAAGACGCCCTTGGAGTTGTCGTAGTTGATCTCGACGATCTCGAGGCCGGGGATGTGGGCGCCCTTCTTGCCGAAGACGCGGGGGACCATGGTGCCGGCCATCGCGTTGGAGGCGTCGACGACGATCTTGAGTTTCTTCCCGTGGAGGTCGAGGAAGGAGCGGACGTGCTGGATGTAGGCGTCCCAGAGGTCGCGCTGCTCGGCGCGGCCGCGGGTGATGGTGGGCGCGAGTTTGTTGTAGGTGACCTTGTCGATCATCGCGGCGTACTTGCGGATGTCGGCCAGGCCGGTGGGCTCGCCGACGGGCTTGGCCTTGCGCTTGGAGATCTTGAAGCCGTTGTACTGGGGCGGGTTGTGGCTGGCGGTGACCATGACGCCGCCGGCGCAGTCGAGGTGGTTGATGGCGAAGTAGACCATGGAGGTGTCGACCATGCCGATGTCGATGACGTTGCCGCCCTGGTCGTTGATGCCCTTGATGAGTTGCTCGGCGAGTGTTGGGCTGCTCTTGCGCATGTCGCGTCCGACGACGATGTTCTTCATCATCGGGGTGGTCTCGCCGGCGGCCTCGGCATCGCCCAGCAGGAACTTGCTGGCGCCGAAGCCGATCTGCCAGGCCATGGTGTCGTTGAGCAGGTCCGGGTAGGTGCCGCGGATGTCGTAGGCCTTGAAGATTCGTCCGAGCATCGGTGCTCCTGGGGTCAGAAGGGCGGCGTGGGCCGGGCGTGGGCGCCCGGCACGGCGTCCGGCGGCTGTCCCGGCGGGGAACAAGGACGATAGCGAGCGACCCGCCAAAGGTCACAGATCGTCGGTATGTGTACGGGTGCCCTGGGGCGTGATCTCATGGACCGTGACGCCTTCGGGCAGGGCGGCGAGGAAGTGGCGGCCGTAGGCGGCGGACATGAGGCGGGGGTCGAGGACGACCACGCGCCCCCGGTCGGTGGTGGAGCGGATGAGGCGGCCGAAGCCTTGTTTGAAGCGGATGACGGCGCGGGGGAGGGACTCTTCGCGGAAGGGATCGCCGGCGCGGGCCTTGATGCGCTCGCCGCGGGCCTCGGTCAGGGGGCGGTCGGGCGGGTCGAAGGGCAGGCGGGTGATGATGACGTTGCGCAGGGCGCGGCCCGGGACGTCGACGCCCTGCCAGAAGGAGGCGGCGCCCAGGAGCACGGCGCGGTCCTCGCGGCGGAAGGCTTCGAGGATCTCGGTGCGGGTGCCGCTGCGGTTCTGGACGAGCAGGGGCATGGCGCGGTCGGCGAGGGGATCGGCGAGCATGGTGGCGACGGAGGCGAGCACGGCGAGGCTGGTGAAGAGGACGAAGACGCCGCCGTCGGTGGCGTCGGCGTGGTGGAGGATGCGCTTGACCAGGGCCTGCTGGTACTCGCGCGGGGGGAGTTGGCGGGGGTCGGGCATGGTGCGGTCGACGAAGAGTTCGACGGCGGCGCGGTAGTCGAAGGGGCTGCCGACCTGGAGGGTGGCGGCGCCCTCGCAGCCGAGGCGGGACATGGTGTGGGCGAAGGCGGTTTCGGCGTGCTCGGCGGGCTCGTCGGGGCTGACGCGGCGGGTGGTGAGGGTGGCGCTGGTGAGCGTGACGGAGCAGCCGCGGGCGAAGAGGTGCTCTTTGAGGAGGGGGCCGACGTCGACGGGTGAGCAGGCAAGGGTGAGGCGGCGGGAGCGGCCGTCGCTGGTGCGGGCGGACTCGACCCAGTAGACCGACTCGGGCATGGACTGCTCGAGCCAGGCGGCGGCACCCTGGGCGATCTCAAGGGCGCGGTCGGCGTAGGCATTGAGTTCGAACTTGTCGGCCTCGAGTTTGGCCTGGTCCTTGAGGCGCTGGAGGCGGAGGGCGAGTTCGTTCATCGCCGGGGAGAGGGTGTTGGGGATGTCTGGCGGCGTGCGGACGCGGCCGCCGTTCTCGCCGAGGCGTCCGGCGAGGGAGGCGATGTTCTCGAAGAAGGCGCGGGAGGCGTTGTCGGCCTCGAGCACGAGGCGGACGGCGGAATCGACGTCGTCTGCGCTGCCGGCCAGCAGGGCAAGGTGCGCGAGGTAGCCCTTGGCGGCGCGCGGCGAATAGAGCGTCGAGAGCAGGTGGTTGACGCGGCCCTCGGAGATGGAGAGGCCGAAGTGCTCGCTGGCGACTTCCTCGGCCGAGTGGGCCTCGTCGATGACGACGTGGTCGTAGCGCGGGAGGAAGGCGTGGCCGCGCATGCGGAGGGCCAGGTCGCTGAAGAACAGGGCGTGGTTGCAGACGAGGAGGTTGGCCTTCTCCATGGCGCGGCGTGCGTTCTGGTAGAAGCACTGGCGGTAGGTGGGGCACTTGCGTCCCATGCAGTTGCCCGAGTCGGACTGGACGCGGTCCCAGACGGCGGGGCGTTCGAGTTGGGGGAGTGAGGCGAGGGTGCCGTCGGTGGTGGCGTAGGCCCAGTCTTCGATGGCGTGGAGGGAGCGGCGTGCGGCGGGGTCGGCGAAGAGTTTGTCCTGGCGTGAGGAGGCGAGTTTGAGTCGGCGGATGGAGAGGTAGTTGCCGCGGCCTTTGACGAGGCAGGGGATGATGGCGGGGGTTGGCTTGTCGGGGGTGTCTGGGATCTTGTGGTCGTCGAGGCGGACGCCGTCGGCGTCGTAGGTTGGGTCGATCAGGTCGTTGGGATCGAAGGCGGGGTCGGAGGGGTGGAGGGGTTGGTGCGATGGCTGGTGATCGGACCGGGGCGGGACGCCCCGGCTCGCGCGCGCGTTGGCAGGGTCGTCGGCACTTGCGTCAGCGGGGCTGTCGTCGGGGGGGTTGAGGAGGGCGGCCAGGAGGGGGATGTCCTTGGCGACAAGTTGTTCCTGGAGGGAGATGGTGTTGGTGACGACGACGACGGTCTCGGCGTGGTCGAGGCAGCGGCGCATGGCGGGTGCGAGGTAGGCGAAGGACTTGCCGGTGCCGGTGCCGGCCTCGACGAGCAGGTGGGCGCGGGCGTGCATGGCGTCGGCGATGGCGTCGGCGACGCGGATCTGCTCGTCGCGGTGCTCGAAGCGGTCGCCCAGAGCGCGGGCGACGAGGCCTTCGGGGCCGAGGATGGAGGTCATCCGTGACATTGGGGGCCTGTACGGGGGGTGAGGAGTGACGGAGTGACGCAGTGAAGCAGAGACGGAGAGACAGAGAGATGGAGCAGTGGATCGTTGACCGAGCGGCTCGCGAGGGGGCGGGCGCTTCCGCACTCCTCGACTTCGTCACTCGGTCACTTCGTCACTTCGTCACTCTCCCAACGCCGCCCTGCCCATCGGCATCTCGAAGCGGTCGCGGGTGCGGCAGTAGGTGCGGCCGCCCATGCGGCCGATCGCGCCGTAGGCCTGGTCGACGTGGTGGCGGTCGTTGATGATCTCGTCGCGGACGAAGGCGTGGACCACCTGCCCGATGACGATGTTGCCGCCGGCGGGCTGGCCCGGGTTGGTGCGGATGACCTGGAGGGTGCGGCACTCGAAGGCGATGGGGCTCTCGGCGACGCGGGGCGGGCGGACCACGGCGCTGGGGGCGGTGGTGAGGCCGGCGAGGTCGAACTCGCTGTCGCCATAGGCGAGCGGCTCGGCGCAGGCGGCCATGCGGGCGGCGTAGGGCTCGGTGGCGACGTTGACCACGAACTCGCCGGTGCCGCCCTCGGCGATGGGCTTGGCGTTGCGGAGCGAGTCTTTTTCGGAGCCGTCTTCTTTGTTGGCGGGGCAGAAGAGCAGGGTCATGGGATTGGAGCCGACGCCGGCGAAGAAGGAGAAGGGGGCGAGGTTGGGGCGGCTGTCGGGCGAGAGTGTGGAGACGAAGGCGATGGGCCGCGGGACGATGCAGCCGATGAGGAGTTTGTAGCGGGAGGCGATGTCGAGCTCGGCGGGGTTGATGTCCATGGGCGAGCGTAGTGCGGGGCGTGCGTGCCGTGGACCGGGCGGGCGTCTCGGACGCGGCGCCATACCCTTCGCGTCGCGCGGCCACTGTGTCGGAACACGAACCGGAGCATCGCATGCTGTACAACATCCTTGGCCTCATCCACCTGATCCTGTTCATCATCGCGGCGGTGGAGATCATCAAGTCCGGGATGGACCCGCTCAAGAAGGTGCTGTGGCTGCTGGTGATCTTCCTGTTCCCGCTGATCGGGCTGATCATCTACTTCCTGATCGGGCGGGGGAAGTGATCGGTCGTTCGGGCGTGTGCGAGTGCTGCGTGAGCGCCTTTGAGGAGTGACCGATCGATGCCCTCCCCCACCACCTGGGTCGCGCTCTTGGCGCACTTCACAGGGATCGCCCAGCGGGCGGCGGCGCTGCCGCGGACGGAGGATGGGGAACGCCTGCGGCAGTGCGTGGCGAATGTGATCGGGCTGCAGGCGGTGGCGTTTGCGCTGGAGGAAGTTGACGGGCTGCCGTCGGACGAGCGGGCGGTCGGGCTGGACCGGGCCGAGGTGGCGATTAGGGAGCACGCGGCGGCGGTGCACGCGGCGTATCGCGGGGTCGAGATGCCGGAGGCGCTGCGCCGATGCGTTGAAGATGCGCGCCGGGCGCTGAAGGAGGCCCAAGGGGCCGGGCTGGCGTGGGTCGTGACCAGCGATGAACTCGTGACGGAGCACCCGGCGGAACTGGTGGGGCTGCTGCTGGAATCGGGGTTCGGGGGCGACCTGATGGTGCCGGCACCGGGGTTCGTGCTGTTTGGGGGCAGCCCGTGCGGGTTCGTGCGGGCGGCGGCGGGCGGGGACCCGTGGCAGCCCGTGGCGGACGAGTTGCTGGCGGCGATCGGGGTGTTCCTGGGCCAGCGGGAGCGGTTGAGCCGCGGGCCGGTGCGGGGTCGGGCGATGCAGGTGTATCGCCAGTACGACTTCGGGCTGGGGCGTGCGGTGCGGGATGTGGTGGCGGCGGTGTCGGATGAGCCGCGGGCGGGCCAGGCGCTGCTGGTGGCGGCGATTGTCGGGGGTGAGGCGCAGCCCGTGGCGCTCGCGCCGCGGCATCGGGTGCCGGTGGAGCGGGTGCCGGTGGTGTTTGAGGCGGAAGAGATGGGGAGAGGGGAGAGGGAAAGAGAAGAGACGGAGAGAGAAGAGACGTAGAGGGAGGTCCGCTTGCTCCGGGCGGGTTGGGTGGGCATACTCCGGGCCATGGCACGGATTGCTCGATCGATGGCGTGCGGGGGGCTGGCTGGGCGGCTCTTCGCGGGTGCGGCCCTGTTGGTTGTCGGGTCGGTCGGGATGCTGGGGTGCGCATCCGGCGGGTCGGCTGCAGCGCCGGCGTCGCGGATCACGATCGATGGGGATGTGGGCGACTGGCCGGCGGATGTGGTGGTGACGGGCGATGCGGACTGGGTGTACCTGCGATTCCGCGTTGCAGGGCAGGCCAGCACGCTGCAGGCGGCGCCCGAGACGCTGTCGATTTTGCTGGATGCGGACGACAACCGGGCGACGGGGGCGCCGATCCCGGAGCTGCCGGCGGCGTCGTCGATGGGGATCGACCTGGAGATCCAGTTCAGCCCGATGACCGACGCGGGCGTGCCGGCGAGCGGCGTGTCGGCGATCGCGATCGACGCGACGGGGGCGACGGAGCGGCTGTCGCACGCGGACCTGGATTTCCATTTCTCGCCGACGTTTGCCGCGTCTGCGACGGGTTGGTACGAGGCGCGGATCGCGCGGCGTCCGACCGGGTCGGGGCTGCTGGCGCCCACGGTGCTGCAGGGGCGTGGGATCCGCGGGGTGATGGGGCTGTACGACGCGGCGGGGAACATTGCCGGGGCGTCTGAGCCGTTCCGGGCGACACTGCCGCCGGCGGGGTCGGGGGCGGTGGTGTCGAGCGCGCCGATTCCCGCGACGCCGCGGGGGGCGATCCGGGTGGTGTCGCACAACGTGTTGCGGGCGTCGCCGGCGTCGAACCCTGGGGCGTTCGCGCGGATGTACCGGGCGCTGAACCCGGACATCATCCTCGTGCAGGAATGGGACACGGACGCGGCGGCGGTGCGGGCGTGGTTCGACGAGGCGATGCCGGAGCACGCGCCGTGGCACGTGGCGATGACGCCGGGGCTGTTCGGCGTGGGGATCGTGTCGCGGCACCCGATCTCGGCGAGCACGGCGGACGGGACGCTGGCGGCGCGGACGCTGGCGATCGGGTCGTCGAGCGTGCGGTTCGTGGCGGCGGTGGTGTCGACGCCGCAGGGGGATGTGCTGGCGGCTTCGACGCACCTGAAGTGCTGCGGGTCGGCGGGGAGCCCGGAGGACGAGCGGCGTCTGGACGAGGCGCGGGCGATCAACGCGGCGTTCGGGGCGATGGCGACGCGGTCGCTGGCGTTCCGGGTGATCGGCGGGGACATGAACCTGGTGGGTTCGCGCGGGCCGCTCGATGTGCTGCGGAACGGGCTGGACGCGGACGCGACGGACATGGACGTGGCGCCGGCGCTGGTGCTGGGGGATGCGGCGTACTACACGTGGAGCGACGACGGGAGCCCGTTCTCGCCGGGGCGGCTGGACTACGTGATCTTCAGCGACTCGCAGGCGCGGGCGGCGCGGGCGTTCGTGGTGGACACGGAGCGGCTGACGGACGGCGCGCTGGGGGCGGTTGGGCTGCGCCGAGACGACAGCCGCGCGAGCGACCACATGCCGGTGGTGGTGGACCTGCTGCGGCGTTGAGGTGCGGACGACTCCGGCTTGGGATGAAGGAAAACGCCCGGCGTGGGCCGGGCGTTGGGTGGGCGGCTTGGATGGGTGCGGGTGGACTCGGATTTGAGATCTCGGATTTGAGATTTCAGATCCGCGAGTACAGAGGCGCGATTTCAGATCCGCGATTTGAGATCTGAGACCCGAGACTTCAAGCCTGGGCCTAGCGGCTCAGCGCGGAACCGGCTCGCGGGTGAGACGGCTGGCGCGGTCCCAGTACATCATGCGGTGCCAGTCCTGGCGGATCATGCGGGTGTTCTCGTCCCACATGACGCCGAACTCGTTGCGCATGTCGGAGGGGCGCTGGTGGAGGGTGTAGGCCTCGGGGGAGGGGTCGTAGCGGAGGTCGTGGGCGGGGCCGAGTTCGTTCTCGAGGTCGTAGGTCTCAAGGGTGTTGTAGGAGCAGCCCGAGAGGGTCAGGGCGACGGCCACACCGGCGGCGGCGAGGACGGCGTTGGAAGCGCGGGAACGAATGGACATCTGTGGTCTCCTGAACTGGCCGCGAGGATAGGCCTGCCCGATCCGAGACGGGTGTTGTATCGGCACGGGCGGGCGGCGTCAAACCGGAACGGGGTGGTGGAACGGGGTCGGGGCGTGGCCGGAACCCGAACAAGTGTTCACATGGGGTGGACGGGGCCGGGGCGGGGCGGGTGTCGGGAGCGGGCTGGTTCGCGGATTCCCGGGCGTTTTCGGCGCGAGTCGGGGCGTTTGGGCGTGGAGCGGGGCGTTTGGACGTGGCGATGTGGATCGGCTCGACATTGGACGCGGGACTTGGTATCTTGTTCCGGCGATCCGCCCGGATCGTGTGCCTTGGACTGTTTTGCTCCGGCTCTTGCGGGCCCTCAAGGGTGTTCCGGGCGCTCCGGCAAAGGCCATGCCTGCCGCCCGTTTGGCGGAATGTGGAAGGCCGGGATCGGGGCAGGAACTTCACCCCCCTTGATTTGCAGGGCTGAGCGGCGCTCCAAGGCCACGATCCGGGCGGATCGGCTTTTTTGGGCCGGCCTTCGCCGGTGCGGGGTAGGTTTACCGTTCGTGGCGACTGCGGGATTGGGGCTGGGCGTCACGACCGAACGTGACGCGTTGGGGCTGGCCTGCACCGGTGCGGGGTGGGTTTGCGGTTGCTGTCGGCGCGCGGACCGGGGCTTATGGTTCGGGCATGGCTGGACCCACGGTCGATGCTTCCGGTGGATCGGACCTGATGGCGAGCCCGCTGGCGAGCGCGGCGGCCGGATTCGCCGCCGGGCTTGAGGCGGATCGCCGGGCGTTCCTTGCAGAGTGGGGCCCGATGTGGCGGGACCTGGCGTGGAACGCGCCGGAGCCGGGGACGCGCCTGTCGTGGATGAAGGTGGTGCAGTTGGTGAGCGCGGCTCGGGACGTGTCGCGGCGCGGGGTTGCGGGCGGGTACGCGGAGTTCGGTGTGTGGCGCGGCGGAGCGCTGTGCTTCGTTGGGGCCGCGTGGGGCGAGGGGGCGGATCGCCGGCGCGCGATGCTGGGGTTCGACTCGTTCCGGGGGCTGCCGGAGGGTGTGGCGAACAAGGACGGGGATGTGGTTCAGGCCGGGATGTTCGACGACACGTCGGTGGAGCGGACGCGGGCGACGCTGGCGCGGCATGGATTGGCGGAGCGCGTCGAGTTGGTGCCGGGATGGTTCGAGGAGACGGTCGGGCGGATCGACGGGGAGCGGCTGGCGCTGCTGCACATCGACTGCGATTTGTATGAGGGGACTCGGCTGGTGCTGGAGCGTGGGTGGCCGCGGGTTGAGGCGGGGGGCATCGTGATCGTGGACGACTACCGCTGCCCGGACACGCCTGGGGTGACGATCGCGGTGGAGGAGTTCTTCGCGCGGCGATCGGAGCGGGTGGAGATGGGGGTCGGGATGGGGGCGTCGTGCTGGGTGCGGAAGGGGTAGAGGGTGGAGAAGAGAGAGGAGTGACGGAGTGACGGAGTGACGGAGTGACGGAGTGGATTGTGGCTGCCATTTGGGCAGGGTGGGCGTGAGAGCGATTGCGGAGCCGAGGGAGCGGCACCGGACGAGGGTGGTGTTCGGCGGGATCGGGTCCGTGGCGGGTTGTGCGGGTGGTTTCTCGGACGGGGCCGGTGGCATCGGGTTTGCACCTGTGGCGTGTCGGGCGTGGTGTTCGCCCTGATGGAGGCTCCTATGCGACCCGATCGGCTCACGACGACAGCACAGCAGGCCCTGGCCAGCGCGCAGGGCGATGCGATGAAGCGCGGCAACCCGGAGGTGAATGGGTTGCATGTGCTGGGGGCGATGCTGCGCGGCGATGGTGAGGGGGCGGCGGCGGGCGGGTCCGGCGGGGCGCGTGGGCCGTCGTGGTCGCTGCTGGAGAAGGCCGGGGCCGACGTGCGCCGCCTGGACTCGCTGGTGCGGAGCGAACTGGAGCGCCTGCCGAAAGCGTCGGCGGGGGCCGGCGGCGCCGGGCGTGCCGTCATGGAGATCCTGACCAAAGCCGACGCGGAGGCGCAGCGCCTCGGCGACGCATATGTGTCGACCGAGCACCTCCTGCTGGCGCTGACGGAGGCGGCGGGACCGGCGAAGGACTTGCTCGCGGTCAACGGCGTGACGCGGAAGATCGTCGAGGAGTCGATCAAATCGATCCGGGTGGCCAGCGGCGTCGAGCACGTGACCGACCAGAACGCCGAGCAGAACTACGAGGCGCTCAAGAAGTACGGGATCGACCTGACCGAGAAGGCCCAGCAGGGCAAACTCGATCCGGTCATCGGGCGCGACGAGGAGATCCGGCGGACGATGCAGGTGCTGAGCCGTCGCACCAAGAACAACCCGGTCCTGATCGGCGAGCCCGGCGTGGGCAAGACGGCGATCGCCGAGGGGCTGGCGCTGCGGATCGTGAACCGCGACGCCCCCGAGGGGATGCTCGACAAGCGGATCATCGCGCTGGATGTCGGGCAGTTGCTCGCCGGGGCGAAGTATCGCGGCGAGTTCGAGGAGCGGCTGAAGGCCGTGCTTCGCGAGGTGATGGCCAGCAAGGGCGAGATCGTGCTGTTCATCGACGAACTGCACACGATCATCGGGGCGGGGGCGGCCGAGGGGGCAGTCTCCGCTGGGAACCTGCTCAAGCCGGCGCTGGCGCGGGGCGAGCTGCGGTGCATCGGCGCGACGACGCTGGACGAGTACCGCAAGCACGTGGAGAAGGACCCGGCGTTCGAGCGCCGGTTCCAGCCGATCTATGTGGATCAGCCGAGCGTGGAGGAGACGGTCGCGATCCTGCGGGGGCTGAAGGAGCGCTACGAGAGCCACCACGGCGTGAAGATCCTGGACTCGGCGATCCTGGCCGCGGCCAGCCTGTCGCACCGGTACATCGCGGACCGCTTCCTCCCGGACAAGGCGATCGACCTGATCGACGAGGCGGCCAGCCGGCTTCGGATCGAGAACGACTCGATGCCGAGCGAACTGGACGAACTCCGCCGGCGGATCATGCAGGTGCAGATCGAGCGGGAGGCGGTGAGGATCGAAGCGACGGAGCGGCGGGGCGACGAAGCGACCAAGGGGGGGACCGAGGGCGCGAACCGTGAGCTCTCGCGGCTCGACCGCGAACTGGCCGAACTCGAGGAAAAGAACCGTGCGCTCACCGCCCAGTGGGAGACGGAGAAGAAGGAACTCGACGCGGTCAAGGACGTGCGGGCCCGGATCGATGCGCGGAAGATCGAACTCGAGCAGGCCCAGCGGCGCGGTGATCTCGAAACCGCGGCCCGGATCCAGTACGGCGAACTCCGCGACCTGGACGCGCAACTCAAGAAGGCCGAGGAATCGCTGTCGCGGCGTCAGGCGGCCGGGGGTTCGCTCATCAAGGAGCAGGTCGACGCCGAGCAGATCGCCGAGATCGTGGCGAAGTGGACGGGGATCCCGGTGACGCGCCTGGTCGAGAGCGAGCGGGACAAACTGGCGCGGATGGAGGAGCATCTGGGGCAGCGCGTGATCGGGCAGACCGAGGCGTTGCGGGTGGTGTCCGACGCGGTGCGCCGGTCGCGCGCGGGGCTGGGCGATCCGAACCGCCCGATCGGCTCGTTCCTGTTCCTGGGGCCGACGGGCGTGGGCAAGACCGAGACGTGCAAGGCGCTGGCGTCGTTCCTGTTCGACACCGAGGAAGCGTTGGTCCGCATCGACATGTCGGAGTACATGGAGAAGCACGCGGTGAGCCGCCTGATCGGCGCACCGCCCGGGTACGTCGGATACGAGGAGGGCGGGGCCCTGACCGAGGCGGTGCGCCGGCGGCCGTACTGCGTGCTGCTGCTCGATGAGGTCGAGAAGGCGCACCAGGACGTGTTCAACGTGCTGCTGCAACTGCTCGACGACGGTCGCCTGACCGACGGGCAGGGGCGGACGGTGGACTTCAAGAACACGATCGTGGTGATGACGAGCAATCTGGGCTCGCAGAAGATCCAGGCGATGACCGAGGCGGGCGCGGAGGACTGGGAGATCGAGGCCGCGGTTCGGGACCTGATCCGCCACGGGGCGGGCGTGGACGTGGCGGGCAAGGGGCTGCGTCCGGACATGGAGTCGGGCGAACTCTCGGCCCGGCTGGACCTGGACATGCGTCAGGCGTTCTTCCGACCGGAACTGCTCAACCGGATCGACGAGGTGGTGGTGTTCCACCAACTCAAGAAGGAGCAGATGGGGGCGATCGCGGCGATCCAGCTGGCCCGCCTGCGGAAGCGGCTCGCCGAGCGGGAGATGACGCTGGACCTGAGCGAGGAGGCGGTGGCGCTGCTGGCGGCCGAGGGCTGGGACCCGGCGTACGGGGCCCGCCCGCTCAAGCGTGTGATCCAGCAGCGGATCGAGAACCCGCTGGCGAGCCGGATTCTGGCTGGCGAGTTCGGGGCGGGGGACTCGATCCGTGTGGATGCGCGGGCAAAGGGGTTTGTGTTCGAGAAGGCGTAGTCGGCGGGGGTGATCGGTGCGGGAACGAGCCGAGCGGTGATCGATGCGCGAACTGGGCGAGTCCCGGCCCGTACAGTGACTTGGTTCATTGGCACACCCGTCCGCGGCATGTACAGGAGGCGACCATGCACATCGAGATCTCATACTCCGGCACCGAGCGTTCCGACGCGCTCGACGGGCGGGTCCGGGCGTCGGTCGAGGGTGAACTGTCGCGGTTCGCCGAGCGCCTGACGCGCGTCGAAGTCCACCTCTCAGACAACAACGCGGCCAAGTCCGGGCCTGGGGACAAGGCGGTGGTGCTGGAGGCGCGGCCGCGCGGGCTGGACCCGATCGTGGTGAAGGACGCCGGGAGCGATCTGTACGAGATCGCGCGCGAGGCGTCGCGGAAGATGGCGCGGGCTCTGGAGCGGGATTTCGATCGGCGGGATCCGAACAAATAGCGCGTGGCCAGAACCGCCTTGGTGGTTTCACCCTGCATCCGAACGGGCGAGCGGGCGAACACCTGCCCGACCGGGGTTGGTCGCGGGGAGCAAGCGATGCAGTGCTGGAGTGTGTCGGGGGTGGTGCTCGTGTCGCTGGGCGTGCTGGCACCTCCCGTGAGTTCGTCGGCGGCGTTCGCGCCGCAAGCCGACACAGGAGTGTCCGCCGGCATCGGAGCCGCGGGCGTGCAGTCGGTCGGGCGGCTCACCGGCGAGCAGGTGCGGCGAGATCTCCTGCTGCTGGAGCGCGCACTCGAGACGCTGCACCCCGGGTACGAGCGGTACACGCCGCGCGCCGCTTTGGATGCGAACCTTGCCCGCCTCCGGGCATCGATGGGCTCGGGCGCGACGGTCGAGGCGATGTACCTGGGCGTGAGCGACCACCTTGCCCGCATCCGCTGCGACCACACCAAGGCCGAGTATCCGGACTCCATCCGAGTGCATCGGGAGTCGAATCCGACGCATCTGCCGATGACGGCGATCGTGCGAGGCGGGCGGATGTTCGTGGGCGCATGCGAGCCGGGATCGGGGCTGGTCGTGGGCGATGAGATTCTCGAGATCGACAACGAGCCGGTCGTCTCGCTGCTCGGGCGCATCCGCGGGCTGGTATCGATCGACGGCTACACCGAGCACTCCCGCGACGACGAGATCGAACTGACCAGCGAGTACATGGGCTCGGCCCTCGAGCAGTACCTGCCGTTGCTGCACGGCTGGAGCGACGCCCGCGATGTGCTTGTGCGGCGCGGCGACGAGTTCTTGCGCCCACGAGTGGCGTGCGTCGCGTGGGAGAAGTTCCTGGCGCTGGCCCCGGAGGCGGGGTACCAGGACTTCATCGATTCCATTCGCGTGACCTATCCGGGCGAGGGCGTTGCGGCGCTCTGGGTCGGCACGTTTGTCAACTACCGGCGGCCGATCGATCCGGACGAGGCGTACGGGCCGATCTTCGCGGCCTTGGCCGAGCGCGGCGTCGAGCACCTGATCGTCGATCTGCGAAACAACGGCGGCGGCTCGACCGACGCCGCGGTGGGCCTGGCCCGGCGTTTGATTCGCACGCCGGTGACGTCCGGCCCCGGGTCGTTTGTTCGGGCGACGAGGACGCCCGAGGACCTGCGGGTGTTCCTTTCGACGTGGGATGAGTCGGCGTTCGAGCCGCCGCAGGAGATGTTCGAGCCAGCGGGGTCGCTGTACCGGATCCGCGAGGTCACGGTGACGGTGGGGCCCGCGGACGATGCGTTCGCCGGGCGGGTGACGCTGCTGACCAGCCGAGGGAACGCGTCGGGCGTGACGAACCTGCTGGCGACGCTCGCCGGGCAGCCGCACATCACGACGGTCGGCGAACCGACCGGCGGAAGCGCAGTTGGGCCGACGGCGGGAACGATCGTGTTCCTGAGACTGCCCGAGAGCGGTATCACGGTGCGCGTGCCGCTGGTGTGGGGCAAGAACGACTGCCCGGGGGCTGTGGAGGGCTTGGGCGTCACGCCCGACGTTGTGGTCAAGATCGAGCCCGAGGACGTGCTGGCGGGGCGGGACCCTGTGTTGGAGGAGGCGATGCGGCGCTGAGGCTGCGAGGCTTCGGCAGCCCTGCCTTACGATGTGCCATGCAACCCAACGACGCGCTTGACTCAATCTACTCCACCGCCGACGCCCTGCCCGATCCGCTGCCCGCGGAGCCGATGGGCACGGTGCGGGCGTGGCTGGACGACGCCACGGCCCGGCGCGTGACGCCCAACCCCAACGCGATCGCGCTGGCGACGATCGACGCCGACGGGCGGCCCTCCGTGCGGATGGTGCTGTGCAAGGACGTCGATGAGGGCGGCGGGTCCATCACGTTCTTCACGAACTTCGAGAGCCGCAAGGGGCGGGCGTTGGAGGCGGTGCCGCGAGCGGCGTGCGTGTTCCACTGGGACGCGCTCGAGAAGCAGGTGCGACTGGAGGGGGTGGTCCGGCGGGCGACGGAGGCGGAGTCGGACGCGTACTTCGCGTCGCGCCACTGGCAGAGCCGCATCGGGGCGTGGGCGAGCAGCCAGAGCCGGCCGATCGGGTCGCGCGAAGAACTGCTCGGTCAGGTGGCCGACGTGGTGGTCGAGCAGAACATCGACCTGCGCCCGCTGATCGACGCGGGGCCGGACGAACGCCCGACGGTCGACATCCCACGGCCCCCGTTCTGGGGCGGGTTCCGCCTGTGGGTGGATCGTGTGGAACTGTGGGTCGGCGGGTCGGGGCGGATCCACGATCGGGCGTTGTGGTCGCGTGAGTTTGCGGGGGGAGCGGCGGAGGCAGGGGTTGATTCCGGCTCGCCCGCGGTCGAGCGTGGGTGGAGCGTGACGCGGCTGCAACCTTGAAGCCGGGGCGGGGACGCACAGGCTCGCGCGGGGGGGATCTGACCGGGGCGGGGACGCCCCGGCTCGCGCGCTTCGTGTTGAGGATCAGACTGGAATCAGAGCACCCATCCCCCACCACCGGCTCGCAGTCGCCATAATCCACCCCATGCTGGTCTCGATCCTGATCCTGGCGGTTCTGCTGCTGCTCAACGCCGTGCTGGCGATGGCGGAACTGGCCGTCATGACCTCGCGCCACTCGCGTCTGGCCCAGGCGGCCCGGCGGGGCGACAAGGGCGCGATCGCGGCCCTCACCCTGGCCCGCGAGCCGACACGCTTCCTCTCCACCGTGCAGGTCGGGATCACGATCATCGGCATCTTCGCGGGCGCGTTCGGCGAGAACTCCTTGTCGTCGCACGTCGCCGGCCTGCTGGAGAAGGTCGAGTTCCTTGCCCCGGCGGCCGACTGGCTCTCGCTGATCCTGGTCGTCCTGGGGATCACCTACGCGTCGCTGGTGTTCGGCGAACTCGTGCCCAAACGGATCGCCCTGGCCCGCCCGGAACTGGTGTCGCGCCTGATCTCACGCCCGCTGGCGGTGCTGTCGAAGATCACGGCCCTGCCCGTGCGGGTGCTCTCGCTCTCGACCGACGCGATCCTGGCGCTGCTGCGGATCCCCCAGCCATCGCAGCACGACGTGTCGGAGGACGACGTGAAGTCGCTGCTGTCCCGGGCCGCCGCCACCGGGGTGTTCGACCCGCGCGAGCACGAACTGATGCAGCGCCTGTTCCGGGTGCGCGAACTCAAGGCCCGCGACCTGATGGTGCCGCGGGGAGATGTCGTGTGGATCGAGGACTCGTGGTCGATGCGGGAGGTGCGCGTGCTGATCGGGACGAGCCCGTACTCGCACTATCCCGTGTGCCGCGGCGGCATGGACCAGGTCCGCGGCGTGGTCCACATCAAGGACCTGATCTCCTACGGCCTGCTGGAAGACTCGAACTTTGACGCCACGTCGGTGGCACGCGCGCCGCTGTACGTGCCGGATGCCTCGCCCGCGCTGAAACTGCTCGAGGCGTTCCAGGACCGCAAAGCGCACGTGGCGCTGGTGGTGGACGAGCACGGTGCGGTCGAGGGGTTGATCTCGCTCAACGACGTGCTGCGGTCGCTGGTGGGCGACTTTGCGAGGCTCGGCGAGGAGGAGCCGCCGCGGATCGTGGCCAGGGACGACGGGAGTCTGCTGGCCGACGCGTCGCTCCCGCTGCACGAGTTTGTTCTGGAATTGGGAGTGGCGGAGGAGGCCGCGGCCCACGTCTCGTCCTCGACCGTGGGTGGGCTCGTGATCGAGCTGCTCGACCGCGTGCCGGACACGGGGGATTCCGTGGTGTGGCAGGGCCTGCGCCTGGAGGTGGTCGATATGGACCGGCACCGGGTCGACCAGGTGCTGGTGACGCGGCTGACGCCGGCGGCGAAGACAAACGCCGAAGGGCTGGACGGGGACGCGGCGATCTGAGCCCGGGCGACGCGGCGCGGGCGAGCCCGAAAGGGCTTCCTGGAGGCGGGGTGGGCGCATGAAGAAACCCCGGGCTCGGGCCCGGGGCTCGGATTGTCGGATCGGCGTCACTCGGCTCAGCAGCCCGCGCCGAAGATGGCCAGGTAGTAGAAGAAATCATCGTTGGTGATGAAGCCGTTGGGCACGCCGTAGCCGGGCTGGCCGGCGATCGCGCCGGTGGTCAGGTCGGCCACGGCGATGTTGCCCGCGGCGAACTGGGCGAGGTAGTAGAAGAAGTCCTCGTTGTTGAGCACGCCGTTGGGGATGCCGTAGCCGGGCTGGCCCGCGATCGCGCCGGTGGTCAGGTCTGGCTCGCAGACCTCGCACGCGTCGGGGACGCCGTTGTTGTTGGTGTCGGGAACGGTGCCCGCGGCGATCTCGCAGGAGTCGGGGATGCCGTTGCCGTTGCAGTCCTGGGCGGTGCCGAGCGAGATGTCGGTGGCGTCGCCGACGCCGTTGGCGTTGCAATCCCAGTCGTTGATGCGGATGTAGTAGACGTCCTGGCCGCCGTTGAGTGTGGTGGCGCAGGCGAGGTTGGCCCCGACCAGGTCGGACTGCATGTCGTAGTAGTCGCCGATCTTGTTCTGCTGGGGCCAGCCGACGTGGGAGTCCCACTGCGGCGTGAGCGGCTCGTGCCCGAGCCACGTGTCGCCGCCGTCCTCGGAGTACGCGTAGTAGATGCGTCCGAGTCGCGGGTTCTGGCTCTCGCGCGTGTCGACCCAGACCACGTCGATGCGGCCGTTTGGCGCGACGGACATGGTGCCGAACCACTGGAGCGAGCCGCTGGCGGGCGGGTCGTTGTTGACGCGGATGGGGCTGGACCAGGTCTGGCCGTTGTTGGTCGAGCGTGCGAAGTACACGTCCTGGCGGTCGGTGCCGGAGGGATCGACCGAGCACAGGGCGTAGACCCAGCCGTTGCGTGGCCCGCCCGAGCGATCCACATCGACCCAGACCATGCCGAGGATGCCCGCGGGGTTGGGGTCGGTGCCGGAGCCGATGCCGAAGGAGCCGCCGAGGCTGAACGTCGAACCCGTGAACGTGGGCGTCTGGGCCGGGTTCGACGCGTTGGTCGAGCGGCTGACGCGGAACCCGCCCGTGACGGTGCTCGAGACGTACACCTCGTGGTTGGGCCCGTTGGCGATCACGCCGAACTGGGACGAGACGCTGATCGGGTTCTGGAACGACAGCCCGCCGTTGATCGATCGCGTGAAGGTCTGGTTGGGCGAGGGCCCGAAGCCGGGCTGCCAGATCTGGTAGATGTGCCCCTGGCCCTGGCCCGGGATCTTGTCGATCAGCAGCCAGGTCTTGTCGCCGCCGATGGAGTAGTTGGAGACGGGGAACGTGACGCCGTGATCGGTCGATCGGAACAGGTCGGTCGTGAACGAGCACCCCGCGCCCGACCCGCACAGGGCCAGGTGGTAGAACACGCCGTTGGCGTCGGCCTCGGTGACGGGATCGGAGCGGTACTGGCCGGGGTCGATGGGCCCGTTGTTGGTCCAGGTGCGCCCGCCGTCCCAGGAATATGCCTTGCCGGCGACGCGGAAGTTCGACGCGATGGTGTCGAACTGGCGCCAGGTGATGACCATGCGGTTGGGGGCGGTGGGGTCGATGGCGATGCTCGGCTCGTTGGCGGCGTCGCCGATCACGTTCATGCCCTGGGCGTTCACGCTCGCCTGCGCCATGAAGCTGCTGTCCGTGAACCCTCGGTAGGGCGGGGTCTGCTGGCGCGGGATCTGCGTCCGCTCGCCCGGCAGCAGATCGAACACCTCGAGGTGCGTCCGCGGCGGCGGCACGTCCTCCCCGGAGGCCGTTGAGGACGCGGGCTGGGCTTGGGCAAGCCCCGCCGCCAGGAACACAACCATCGCCCCGCCGACCGGGCCGACCCGGGCGGCGCTCCACCGAACGCCACGATCCGACATTGCCATCTCCTCCCGCGACCCGCGCGGCTGCTCCCCGCCCCAGAGGACCTGATGATACGGAATCGCCCGGCGTTTCCAAAGCGCGAGCAAACGCCTACCACAGCCGCCCCGGCTGTCACACGGGGCACCGGCACCGCTATCGGACTCCTATCCTCTCGGTCCCGCCGAACCCCCTCGCCCCAGCCGGGCAGGGGAGCCCGGCGGCCCGGGTCCATTCGAAGGAGCGAACATGCCCATCCGCATCGGAATCAACGGCTTCGGACGCATCGGACGCCTCGTGTGCCGCCTCGCCGCGGAGAACCCCGCGATCGAGATCGTCGGCGTCAACGACCTGGTGCCGGCCGACAACCTGGCCTACCTGCTCAAGTACGACACCATGCACCGGCGCTTCACCGTCAACGGGAAGCCCGCCGAGGTCTCGGCCACCGACACGTCCTTCACCGTCAACGGGAAGACCACCAAGACCACCGCCATCAAGGACCCGGCCGCCCTTCCCTGGAAGGACATGGGCGTGCAGTACGTGCTCGAGTCCACCGGCCTGTTCACCGACCACGAGGGCGCGGGCAAGCACCTGGCCGCCGGGGCCAAGCGCGTGCTGATCTCGGCCCCGACCAAGTCGGCCGAGCAGGTGCCGACGCTGTGCTACAAGGTCAACGACGAGAAGTACGACCCCGAGAAGCACACGATCGTGTCCAACGCCTCGTGCACGACCAACTGCCTGGCCCCGATCGCCAAGGTCATCAACGACACCTTCGGGCTCGAAGAGGGCCTGATGACCACCGTGCACGCCGCGACCGCGACCCAGCCCACGCAGGACGGGCCTTCCAAGAAGGACTGGCGCGGCGGGCGCAACGCCTACCAGAACATCATCCCGGCCTCGACCGGCGCCGCAAAGGCCGTCACACTGTGCATCCCGGCCCTGAAGGGCAAACTCACCGGCATGGCCTTCCGCGTGCCGACCGCCGACGTCTCGTGCGTCGACCTGACGTTCCGCACGGCCAAGGCGACCAAACTGGCGGACATCAACGCGGCGATGAAGGCCGCCGCGGCCGGCCCCATGAAGGGCGTGCTGGGCTACACCGAGGAGGAGGTCGTGTCCAGCGACTTCATCGGCGACCGCCACTCGTCGATCTTCGACGCCCTCGCGGGCATCGAACTCAACGACCGGTTCTTCAAGGTCGTGTCGTGGTACGACAACGAGGCCGGCTACGCGGCCCGGTGCGTGGACATGATCCTGATGATGGCCGAGAGGGACGGGCTTCTGTAAGTACGCCGGCTCTCCGAGCCGGCTCCCCTACCCGTCCTACCACGCCTCTTCCCCCCGCCCTCTCCGCTGCCCCCGATCACGCGCGACCCGCCCGCATCGCCCGCGGCAAAGATGACCTCTCGCCCCGCCCGGTCTACCATCCGCCTCCCCAACCGTCGCCCGGCCGCGCCGGGCACATCCCACGACGGAGCCACGATCGCATGAGCAAGTTCTCCAAGTTCGCCCCCGTCCAGAAGCCCACCGTCCTGAAGACCTCCGGCAAGGGGGTCGTCTATGTGGACTTCAAGGACGTCGAGAATCTCCGCCGGGCCATGAGCCCCAACGGCAAGATCTACAGCCAGAAGCGCCTCAGCACCACCGCCCGCGAGCAGCGCATGCTGGCCGCGGCCATCAAGCGGGCCCGCTTCATGGCCCTGCTGCCCTACACCTCGGCGACGCTCTGAGCCTCTCGGGCTCGGCACTCCCCGATCGCGACGGACGCCGGACCTGAGGCTCTGCGAAGGTCCGGGTCGTTGCGCGGACGGAGCGCCAGGGCTTGATGCGGTTGGCGCGCGAACAGTCGTGCACGGTTGTCCGACCCGGACCTTCGGCGCCGAGCCTTCTCAGGTCCGGCGTCTGGTGCCGCCTCGGCTGATTCCGTGTGGGCGACCCAGAACCGGCGTGCGGGCGGGACGCCCGCAGCCCCAGGGTGGATTGGTTGCGACGCTTCCGCGATACGATCGGTGATGCCCGGGATCCACACGCGTGACTATTCGCCGGTGCTCGACGCCGCCCGCGACGCCGCCGCCCACAGCCAGTGGGCCACCCGCGAGGCCGCCATGCGCGGCGTGTGCGACCTGCTCTGGGACCACTTCGGCGACCCCGGCCCGCACCGCTCCGGGCGCGGATACTCGTGGGTCGGGTTCTACATCGGCGGGCCCGGTGCCGACGAGATGACCCTGGCCGTCCGGCGCGACAAGCCCGCCTGCTCGCCGATCGGCCTGCACGGCATGTGCGGGCGCGCCTGGCAGACCCGCCGCCCCATTATCATCGACGACGTCGCAACGCTCGGCGAGAACTACGTCGCCTGCGACCCACGCGACCGGAGTGAACTCGTACTGCCTTGCCTGGACGCCAACGCCTCCGCGTGGGGCGTGTTCGACGCCGACTCGTGGGACCTGCGGGCGTTCGATGAGGCGGACGCCGCGGCGGTTGGCGAACTGCTCTGCATCGCTGGGCTCTCCTCGCCGCAGTCCCAATCGCCGGTCCGGTTGTAGTTTGGGCCATCGCCCGGGTTCGCCCGCCACACGCAGGTTCGGGCCGACATTGCTCCGTCCATGCGGTAGACTCCGCGAGCGCGGCAGCCTCGCTGCTGCACGCCCGTCCCGCCACGTCACCCGGAGGAGCCCCCGATGCCCGGCCCCCACCACCGTTTGCTCAGCCTCGCCTCACTCTCCCTCGCCTCGCTCGCCATCGCCGCCCCCCCACCGCCCTCGGCCGGCGAGGGCTGGACCGACCTCTTCAACGGCACCGACCTGACCGGCTGGCACGCCACCGGCGACATCGACGCCTGGACCGCCGCCAATGGCGAGATCGCCGGGCTCGGCTCGGGGCGCGGCGGGTGGATCCAGACCGACAAGATGTACCGCGACTTCGAGTTGTACCTCGAGTTCAACGTGCCGCCGGATGGCAACTCGGGCGTCGGGCTCCGCGGCTCGTCCGTGGGCGACCCGGCGTTCACTGGCATGGAGGTCCAGATCCTGGACACGCACGGGCGGGAGCCGACGCTGACGTTCTGCGGCTCGGTCTACGACGCGATCGCCCCGACCGAGATGGCCGTCCACGAGGCCGGCCAGTGGAACGCGTACCACATCCGCCTCGTCGGCGACACGCTCAACGTCTGGCTCAACGGCGTGCACATCCACCAGGACCAGGTGCTCGACGATCGCGGGTTCGTCCACACGACCGACCGCCCCTCGCCCCTGGCCGACCGCCTGACCACCGGCTACATCTCGCTGCAGGACCACGGCGACCCCGTGCGCTTCCGCAGCATCCGCATCAAGGACCTCTCGCCCGATCCCGATCCCGGCGACTTCCAGCCCCTGTTCAACGGACGCGACCTGACCGGCTTCCACCAGCGCGGCGGGGGCGAGTGGGTCGTCGAGGGCGGCACGCTGGTCGGACGCAACGGGCCGGGGCACCTGTTCACCGACGAGACCTTCGAAAACGTCGAGTTCCGCGCGTTCGTCCGCGTGATCGAACGCGGCAACAGCGGCATGTACTTCCGCACCGTGCCCCGCCCCGAGGACCCGGACACCTGGCCGCTGGGCTACGAGGCCCAGGTGGACAACCACGACCCGCGGAACTTCACGGGTTGCATCTACGACAAGGCGTGGCCCGGGCACAACGAGGAGCCGATCACGCGCGACGAGGCGTGGTTCGACTACCGCGTGCGGGCCGTGGGCAGCCGCGTGCAGACGTGGATCAACGGCGTGCCGATGGTCGACACCGACCTCAACGACTTCCAGACCGGGCACCTGGCGTTCCAGACGCACCACCGCGGCAACGAGATCATGTACCGCGACCTGCAGATCCGCGTGCTGGATCAGGAAGGCGAGCCGGTGGGCGAGGATGGGCCTGTGGTGCCGGCGACTCGCGCGAACGAGGCGTCGCGTTAGTTCGGCTGTGTGAGTCGGAGAACGCGGAGGGCGCGGAGGGGGACGCGGAGGTGCGCGGAGGGGAGGAAGTGGTTCGAGACACCGCTGATCGGACGCGTACAACGAGGCCCGCCCCGCCCCAACTTGATCGGCACCCGGATCGGAACCCCTGTTTTTCCTCTCCGCGTCGTCCGCGTTCCTCTCCGCGATCTCCGCGTTCTGCCTCACTCGGCCGGCGAGGGCAGCAGCCGCCGGAACGCCTCCGGCGCCTCCGGCACGCGTTGGAAGTCGGCCTGGACCATTGGCACCACCCGCTCGCGCCCGTCCGGCTCCTCCACGACCTCGCCGATGGTCATCGAGTACGCGTTCGGATCATCGGGGAACGAGACGCGGATGTCGTACCGCCCCTCGGCGCCTTCGAGGCGGGTGACCGTCCAGTCCCAGTGCAGGGTGTTCCGGTCGACGAGCGCGATCCGTCCCGAGGCGACATCGCCCACCTCGTTGACGTTCTGGAACACCACGCCGCCGGTCGCCGAGCGCCGGACGATGGCCAGGGCGTGCGGGAACATGCCGGCCTCGTTGCCCAGCCAGCCGCGCGAGAGGAGCGACACGCCGTCGGGGCCCTCCTCGATGACGTTGCGGACGCGGAAGATGCCGCCGCCGGGCGGGCGTCCCTCGTGGATCCACTCGCCGCCGACCCAGCGGTGCAGGAGTTCCATGATTCGGTCGGTGTCGGCGGCGGACGCGACGGGCGGCTGCGCACCCGCGCCGCTGCCCCTGTCCGGCGTCGCCGCTGCGGGATGCTCGGCGAAGTGCGCCGCCAGTTCCCGCATCACCAGCGGGTTGTTGGCCTCGAAGTAGTCGTACACCCGGTCCCACGACGGCCCGCGCCCATAGCCCATCCCCGCGACCGTGACGCGGGTCCGCCCATCATCGGTGGGGTCGAAGCGGAACACGCTCCAGAGTTGCGAGAAGTCCACGTCGCCGAACAGGCGGGCCGCGCTCGCGGGCGGACGCGTGCGGACCGAGATCATCCGCTGCGGCTCGTACGACAGGATCGTGTGGACGATCGTGTCCGCGTCGTCGAGCGTCGACGCCGGGTTGTACGACGTGCGCCACTCGCCGCCGACGCGGAGGTCGATCGAGGTCACGGGCACCATCCACGCCTCGATGCCGCCCTCGGTTGTGAACGCGTCCCACACGGCCTCGACCGGGGCGTCGATGACCGCCGAGGTCCGCTGAACGCGCCCGGCGTCCTGCGCCGGCGCGACGGACGCAAGCGCGGCGATGCCAACGGTCAGCACGGCGAGAGTTTGTGCGGGTCGCATGGTGGTTGCTCCAACGTGGTGGATCGGGTTTGATCGCGGCTTCGAGCGGAGTGATGATGGACCGGAAGGCATCGAGGCAAGAGGCGGCGAGGCATCGAGGTCTGCGCGGATCACGCCCGCCTGGCACGCTTCGCAACCGCGGGCCGCGGGCTTGCAGTGCCGCGTTCGAGCAGCAGGTCGAAAAACCGGCGCAGTTCGAGCACGCTCTAGCGCCTCCGTCGCATGGCTTGAGCGTAGCGAGCCTGCGGCTCACCATCTGCCCGCCCTCCATGACGGCTTCAGCACGAAGAACCGGCCGCGACAGGCGAGATGTCCGTGCCGGGGGCAGGCGGTCGGCCGCCTGTCGAGCCAGCCCTTGACGTGTGGGCGGTCGTGTTGCGAAAGTTCAGGTCGATCAGGGTCCGCAGCGGCTTCTGGTCGTGCCCGATCTCGAGGGCCAGTTGCCCGATCGGGCACGCGAACTGGCAGCCCATCGCCTCCAGCCCGGCCCGGTACCAGTCCAGCAGCGCGAAGACGCGGTCGATCGGGTCCAGGTCGCCTTCTTCGGCCGGGCGTGCATCACCATCGGTTCGGACAGGCCGCGTCCGGATACGTCTCCAAAACCTCCTTCAGCAGGGCGTCCTTGAATCGAAGAAGTGTACATGCTCCCGCTGTTGACGCTGGTCTGCAGGATTGTCGCCACGCCGGCGTTTTGTGTGGAAGCCCTGCTCATAGAACAGACGCATGGCGGCGTCGAGAATTGTCGGCGTGTCGGCGGGTGACATCGGGCCTCCTGAGTGACCATTCAAGCATGGGTTGAACGCTGTCTCTTCGGGTCGCAGCGGTCGATGCCGACATGCGCGCATAGGCAGATCGTCGACAGCGTGGCCAGTGACAAGCTGGCGGACTGACTTGAGAGCGTTCCGCAACGACCGAACGCCGGTGGGCCTGTGACCTCGCCGCACCGACTCGAGCCTCACGCTCCCTGGATAAACCCACCTCTCCGGCGCCATCACCCGCCGCCTCCGCGACCCCTGGCGGTACTCCGACCGATCCACCACGTGCCCCCGCTCTCAGCCAGCCACCTGTCCAGGCCGCGTGCACATCACCTGTGGCATCGCGCTGGTGCAGGATCGCGTCCAGTCAGCGGCAGTGGCCCGTTGATCTCCTGCCAGCCGAGATCCGCGAGCGTGATCCAGCTGCGGCGTGCGGCGTTTTGCCAGGCTGACCATAAAGGTGCATGCTCGAACCAGCTTTGATGATCACGATCTTCGCCTCTTCTGCTCGGCGGCGCTGGCGCGGTACCACGCCCGGTCTGTGCTGGCCTACAAGTAGTCAGTGGAAGATCCGGCCGAAGGTTCGAGCGAGCCGCGCTCCGATCACGCCTCGCCCGGCTGCGCAGTATTTTCGACGGCCGCAATCCTTCTTCGGCGCGGATGCCGTTGCCAGGTTGCTGATTGCAGGCCGCAAACTGCCGGCCAGCAGGCGCCTGATGCCGCGACTGGCCCGACCAATCTTCTTCCGCAGTTCGATCCCTGTCGCCGGCACTCTCTGGTTTCCTGAACCGTGACCGTCATCCGTCGATGCATCGATTTGCCGCCATTTCGCCATTAATGCGCATCAGGTGGTTTACCGCGCCAGTTCCGCCGCACCCAGCTTCCGCAGGTTACGCTGGCGTTCCGTCCAGCGATAGCGCACCTTGGGTGGCCTGCCGCGCGAGCTGACCGAGTTGCGCGTTCCGCCGGTAATTGCCCTCCGCTGACTGCGACACGCACGCCCGGGTCAGGAGGCGTCATTTTCATCAGCTTCCGACCCGGGCCGTCCTTCTTCGTGACCTTGTCAAATCGGGCAAGTCCGATAAGCTGATAAAACACTCCACGGTCGCCTCTCCATGATACCAGGAGCGAGTGGTCCTCGCGGTCGAATAATGTGGGTCGAGCTTCGTGGCGACCGTATCGATGAAGAAATGGCGTCGTAATGTGGCCAGGTTTATTGCTGACTCAATGGTGAATGCGGAGTACCCGTGTGTGGCCGAGATAATATTTCACGAATGCCTTTATCGCCCCCGCCACAAGTGCGGATGTCGTTTGGGATCGTACTTTAACGGGCATGCAGGTTACCCAAAGTAACTGGGCTGATGTGGAGGGGGCGGGCGAGCACGGGGATGTATGGCAGTCCCCGCCAACTGGACCGACCTCCGCGGCGTGGAGTCCGCGGTGCATGGCTGCCATCGCCATCCTGGCACAGCTGGTCCGCGCTGGCGGGCTTGGGTCTGGGCGATCCGAGGGCGCGGCGGGCTGGAGCGGGGATCCGCTTGCCCGGCGGCCAGGTACGACATGGCGGGAACTGGCAAGGCGGCGACGCGACGCTGCCGTGCCCCGGAGGGCGCGCCGACCGTCGCCACGCGATCGGTGGGCCACGGCCGATTCGAGCTGGCGGCTCCGCCAGAGCTGCCGCGCATCGCCGTGCTGGCGGGGCGCAGAAAGCTTGCAACTCGTGCCACTCTACTACCGAGTACCAGCGGCGCGAAGGCTACCAGGGCTGGACGGGCCTGATGCCGAACTGGGCCCTCATGCGGCTGATCCGCTCGTTCCCGGAGAAAAGCGATGCCGGCCGCAGCCTGGATCGTCGCTGGGACTGAGGCCACCTGTTTGCGGACCGAGATGCACTGCTGTGGGCGAGGAGTTCCTGGCGTTGCCCCCGAGTCGGGCGCAGCCATCATTGTCATGGGGAGGCCCTCGGTGGCCGGTCGGGTTGCCGGTTGTGCTCGGTGTTCAGTCCACCTGCGATGGGGTTACTGCTCGATCGACGGCACTGAGTTCTGGGCCGAGGGCGATAGCGTCGACTGGGGAATCGGCGGGGCCCGGGCACCAGATGGTGCTGTCAGACTGGGGCGGCATGCGTGTCCTCGGGCCGATGGTTGTCGAAGGCGAGAACACGATCGAGGTCGATGGAGACCATTGGACGCTCGCCCTGTGACGGAACGGCGTGGCACAGCGAGCCGCTTTCGGCGACCGTCTCATTCGAAGGCGTCGTCGATCGACGAGTGCATGACGCCGGTCGACACGCCGCAGTCCCGCGAGAGGGTTCTGAGGGCATCCGCCTGTCGGGCGCGAGGAGCCAATCGGGTGAGACCGGGGGAACCTGGACGACGCTGCGGTTCTGGTTTGAACCACAGTGACGGAACGATCAGGTACACCACCTCGCTGCGTGTCAATACGGTCGAGCACGCCGGCGTGGTGTGCTCGGCGAGTTCCGCTGGAACGAGACTGGGGAGCTGCCGCCAAGTCGCCGCTTGAGTGGCAAGGGCTGTGCGGATCGGGCCGACTGGCTGGGGCGGGCTGCTCGTCGATGAGGGGCGCGACCTCGATCTGCGCGACGTGATCGTTCGGGTCCGCCCGGACCCGCTCGGGGCGCTGGCCGATCTCCGCCGCGACGAGTACTGGGCCGGCGAGATCGTCGTCCCCGCCGCAGAAGTGTTCGACATCGAGCCACACCCGTTCGATGTTGATCCGGCGTATGCACCTGGATCCTCCCGCCGACGCCGCGCCGCTGCCCCCGCTGCGGCTGGGCGACCTCCAGGGCCTGGCCGACGCGGGCTGCCTCCAGAGTGCGGCAGTGACGAGTTACCGCGCTCGACCACATCTGCATGACCGGACAGGCAACTTCCTCACCAGCCAGACTCAGATCTGCGTCCTCGGATCCAGCCCGAACGCCGCGCGGGTCCGATCGGAGCGGAGCGTGCGGTAGGCCCAGTACACGAACAACCACATGGCCAGCACGAGGACCATCGCAACCGCGAGGTGGAGCACCTGCCGATTCCCCGGATCCGCCGACCTGCCCACGACACGTACAACGTGCCGTTGCCCTGGGCGGCGAGCACCATCCCAAGGCACATGGCCAGCGGCATCAGGACGAGCACGAGCATATGCAGGCCGCGAGCAGCACGCCGCGATGTGTTGCTCCGCAGCAGCACGCCGATGCCGAGCGGCAGGCACACTACAGCGAGGTTGAGATTCACGGCACCCGTCTGCAGTTCGACGCGAACATGTCCCACGCCGCTGACGCGCCGCCGACGATCGCCAGCACGGCGACCGCGACCGCACCTGCAGGAAGTGGCGGCAGCGGTGCCGGCGTCGATGCTGTCGGCTCACCTCATGCCGCGAGCCTCACCGGACGATCGTTCCCGTCCTGCGTGTACCCAGCGCTTTCTGCCCGAGTGTGGCCAATGCGAAAACGAGCCGCAGGGCCGGAGGCCTGCAACCCCAGTTCAGAACACGGCTTGTGCTGTTTGCACAAACACTTGCTGCAACAGTTTGCCTGGCCCAGTCCGCCTCCAACCCCGGCCCGGCTTCCGCCGCGCCCTCCAGGAGATAGAGACAATGACCACCCCCAGCCCCGCACGCGCGCGGCGGCGGTCGCGTCCGTCACCCCCGCCGACACCGTCCGCATCGACGTGACCGGCACTGTCGGCTTCAACGTCATCCAGGGCCTGGCACGCCGGCATCCTCCCAGCGGCTCGCCCGTCCGCATGTCCTTCTTCGAGGTCGACTCCAAACAACTTCGTCAACAGCCCCAACTTCCCGACGCGCGGCTACGCGCTGGACCTGGCCTCGTTCAACATGACCGTCGGCGGCGCGAGCGTCACGCTCGACGATCCGCAGCCCTTCGGTCCGGCGTACTTCGTGCTCCGCGACAACGACCCGGCCGTCGACGGGTTCCTGCTCTCCCGGAACATCGACTTCCCGCAGCCGGTGGGCGTGCACATCCCGGGCCTGACCGCCGCCCACGACCTGGACTTCCTGGCGACGTATCCCGGCACGACGCTGTCGTCGCTGGACATCGTTGGTGCCGCGGGGACGTACGACCTGACCGGCCTGAGCGTGTTCGGCTGGACGATCGGTCGGTTCGGCAACGCCGGAGCCGAGTACAACTACGAGACGCTGACGATCACGGTGATCCCTGCGCCGGCGGGCGTCGCGGTGCTGGGGCTCGGCGGGCTGGCGCTGGGGCGCCGGCGCCGCTGAGGCGGGTGCTCCGCACGCGAATGCAAGCCGCACGATGTGCGGTTGTGCACTGAGCCAGCGACTCGCACGACAGATCCGCAGCGACGCCCCGGCCTTCCGGGGCGTCGCTGTTTGCCGGATCAGGCTTCGGCGCCCATCACGATCGTCGCGTCGCGTCCGCCGAGGTAGTCGTGGCGGATGGCGACGCTGGTGGAGCGCGTCAGGGCCCACTCGATCATGGCCAGGGTGTCGAAGCGTCGGGCGGGGCCGCCGAAGTCGGGGCCGGTGCGAGCGGGCGTTGCCACACTCCCAAGGCCGCCCTCGTACGCGCTCGAGAGGAAGTTGAACGCCAGCACGCCGCGCCGGACGCGCGAGACGCCCCGCCACGCCCGCTCGAGCACGGCTCGCGCCAAGCCCTCGTCCATCGTGTTCAGCGAGCCGCTGAGCGTGAACACCTCGCCCCCGCCCGCGGCCAATCGCTCGATCAGCACAGGATCCGCGGCAAAGTCGGCCTCGATGATGGTGGCGTCGAGCGCCTCGTCGGCCTCCGCGTCAGACTCCGCGTCCTGGCCTCGCAGGCCCGCGACCGTCTTTCGCGCGGCCACAGCGAGTTCCGGCACCGCCTCGACGCCGATGTACCGCGCGATCTGGATGCCCTCGCTAGCGAGGTACGCCGCATAGTCGCCCCGCCCGCAGCCCAAGTCCACGACGACGCGTCCGTCGAGCGCCGGTCGGCGGCTGGCGTGCCCGGCCGCGATCACGCCGCGGATGGCATCGGTCATGACCTTGAAGCGGACCTGCTGGTACGCGCGGCTGTGCCAGAGCAGGGCCTCGAAGACCGGCCCGGCGGCCTCGACGGCGTCGCGGTAGGGGCGGAGGTACGAGGCGTCGGGCTGGCCGACGGGCTTCGCGTCGGATGGACCGTGTGCACGCCCGTCGCCGTGGCCGCGGGATTCGCGCCGCCTGAACATGGCGTGGATGCTAGCGGGAGTCGGGGGTGGGTGGGCGTTTGCGACGCGACGTGTCGCGCGTCCGAGCCAACGAATGGGTCGCAATGAACCCCGGCGGGTTGGGTTCCCAATGATGGAGCATGCAGGGAGCGATCAAAGCAATCACGTTCAGCATGCTTGGGCTCACGGCGGCCGGCATGCCCGCGATCGCGATCGTCGCACAACCAACCGAACCCACCGGCATCTACGACCATCCCGCGTACGACCCGGACATCCCCGCACCCGACAACGCGGCGGCGTTGTACCAGCACCTGCCCGCCTTCGATGAGTACGCGGGCAGCCCTCGGGTCGGGAGCGTGCTCGTCTTCGACTACGACGACGAGGTTTCATGGCTGCGGCTCCACCCCGAAGCGCCAGCGGTCCCGAACGACCAGTTCGTGGCGGCGGTGCGTCGGTACGCCGCGGCGAACCGGCCCGCGATCGAGTTGTTCGACCGCGCCAGCCGCGTGGACACCTGCGACTTCGGGGCGCTGGCCGAGGGTGGTGACGCGGAGGCGCGGCAGTCTGAGGAGGTCCGCGTCACTGACTCCTGCGGTTTGCCTACCGACTGTTGATGCTCGACGCCCACATCGCGTGGGAGGCTGGGCAGTACGGGCGGGCGATGGACCGATGGGCCGCCGGCGTTCGTTGTGCCCGCCAGTGCGGATTGCAGCCCGACTCGCTGCTTGCTTCCACGCTGGGCCAGGGGTTCCTGGAAGCAACCGTGCGGCGCGCGAACCGGGTGCTCGGGCATGGCGCGCGGCATGTCCTCGTGCGCGAGCGAGGCCCGCGAGCTGATCGACGCTGTGGTCGCGCTCGACCGGCACACGATCCGACCGGGGACATCGCTTCGTGGTACGCCGGCCACAGTGCTTCCGCCGGAACATGCGGCGCAACTTGATGATGGCGTCTCCGCCGTGGGATCTGGCCACACCCCCACATGTCATGATCCAGATCCCGGGCCCTCACAACGCGGACGACTTCGGAGGGCTCCTCCTGAGCCACGAGCCGCCGCTGCCGTTCCGACGCATGGAGCCAGAAGCCGTCCGCCGCGCCATCGTCGACAGCCTCGGCACACTGACCGGGTTCTGGGACTGATGCCTGAAGGTGGACGCCAGCCGGAGATCGACGCCGCGTTCGACCGGGCACGCAACGACCCGGCCTTCATCGCCCCCATCATCCTGTGGGCCGCGCCGGCTCGCAACACCATAAATGAGCGTACCCGTCGCTCCGTCGACGAACTCCGCACCCGCCTCGACGCCATCGCCGCTCAGGACGACTGATCCGTTCGGGACGCCCCGCGCTCGAATCCACTCTTCGGACTCCCCACATGGTGATCCCAGCATTCTCGAGCGGCCTACTCGCGCTCATGGCCGCGGCCCCGCTTCCGGCGGCCCTCGTCGCGCAGCCGACCGAACCTTCGGAGTTCTACGACCACCCGGCGTACGACGACTCGTTCCCCACACCGAGCAACGCGGCGGTCCTCTACGCCGTCCTCCCCCAGCACTGGGAAGAGATGATCAGGGGTGGAGGCTGGAACCACCGCCAGTGGTGGCCGACGGACTTCGACTCGTCTCGCCCTGGGCTCGAGATCTCGGGGGAAACGGCCGCGATCGTGTCTCCCGAGTACTTCAGGCACGAGGTCCACCAGTTCGTGGTCCTGAACGGGCCGGCGCTCGACCTGTTCAGACGGGCCTCGCTCGTGGAACGGTGTGACTTCTCCAGAATCGAGTGGCCGATTCGGCGACCAAGGATCGACGACCCGGCCCAATCGATCGGCACGACGATCCGCACGATGTCGCGTCTTGCGATGCTCGATGCCCGCAGCCTGTGGACCGCACAAGCCCCCCGACTGGCGGCGAACAACCTGGCCGCCGTCATCCGAGCGTGCCGCCACCTCCGCGACGTCTACCCGTTCGCGGGCGCCACGACGATGAAGACGGCCGCCGACGAGGCGGTGATGCTGCTCGACAACTGGAACTGGCCCGAATCCGGCCCCAGCCCGTACCAGGTTCGCGAACTCCGCGACGCACTGGATCGCGTCGACCGCGCCGACCCCGGCGGGCTGATGGCCTGGACCGTCCAGGAGCGGCGGGACTACGCGGCGAAGCTGCTCGAAGAGGTCGAGGCGCACGGTTCCGCGGCCCACATCATCGAACGGCTCATGTGGGAGAACGGGCTCGCACCACGGGACGAGGAGGAACCCGGGGCCCCTGGCGGCGGGTTGATCGTCTATGTGGACGAGCCGCTGCCCATCGCCTCGATGTCGCCGGAACGGCTGCGTGAGGTGCTGGACGACTCTCTGCCGTTGCTGGACCGTGTCGAAGCGATGATGCTCGCGGGGGAGGACCCCGCGAACATCGAGGCCGTGTTCCGTAACTCGCTGTCCGACCCTTGGTTCATCAAGCCGATATTGCTGCGGGGGCTGCCGGAGAGTGCCGGTCTCTCAGCGATCATCCGCGAATCCGTCGACAAACTCCGCACCCGCCTCGACGCCATCGCCCCTCAGGACGACTGACCCGCCCTGCCAGCATCAACGCCACCCGCGGCCTCGCCACCGGCCCCCCCCGCCCCCTCCGCCCGCCGCCGCGCCAACTCCTCCATCACCTTGATCGTGATCATGTACTCGTACAGGTACGTCATCCGCGCGTACGCCAGCCCCGGGCGCCCGTCCAGCCACGCCCACCGCGCCAGCATGTAGTACAGCCACTTGATCTGCGGGCGGAATGGCAGGCGGTAGTACACGTCCTTCAGCGCGGCCCGGCGGTCGTTGGCGTCCCGGCTCAGCAGTTTGCCCAGCGGCTGGCGCTTGCCCGCCCGCACCTTGAGCAGTTCCTTCGCTTCGAAGCTCGAGTACGAGTTGTGGCGTTCGAACCACTGCTCCACGCCCTTGGAGAACGGGTAGTGGATCAGGTGCCCGTCGAGGTGGCCGATGTCGCCGTCGACGATGGCGATCGGGTTGACCAGCCGCTCGTAGCGGATCTTCTGCGGGCGGAACATCCGGACGATCCAGACGGGGTACATCTGGGCCCGGCGCAGCCACCGCCCCATGAACATGTCCTTGCGACGGAGTTTGTACGCCTCCATCGGCGAGGCGGGGTCGGCCAGGCGCCGCACCTCACGCCCCAGGTCGGGTTCGACCCGCTCGTCGGCATCCACATACAGCACCCACGGATGCTTGAAGGGGATGTTCTGGACGCCCCAGTTCTGGTGCGCGGCCCAGTTGTCGAACTTCCGCTCCACCACCGACACGTTGGGATACGACCGGGCGATCTCCACCGTGCGGTCCGTGCTCAGGCTGTCGTACAGCACGATGTCGTCGGAGAACGAGAGCGTGTCGAGGCACGCCCCGATGTTGATCTCCTCATTCTTCGTGAGGATCACGACGGAGATCGGAAAGCCCTCGCCGAACGCGGCGGGTCCGCCGGGCTGTCCGGTCGAAGCGGTCTGCGGCTGGTCGGCTGGCTCGCTCATGGACCCTGATCTTTGCGCCGTTCCGGCGGCAACGTGATGGCACGCGGCGGTCAGACCCGGGCCTTGGCCCAATCACCCCGCAGAAACCGGATCGCGAACAGCGGGGCCCGCACGACCACGATCTCCGCGCTCAGCCCCAGCCACACGCCCCACAGCCCCCACGCGACCGGCGAGGGGTTCTCGATCACGCCGCCCCCGGCCCACCCCGGGATCGGGATATCGGCCCCGCTGAGCAGGAACGTGAGCGGGAGACGCACCAGATACGTCGTGATCCACGTGATCAGCAGCACAACGCGGACATCGCCCACGCCGCGCAGGGCCTGGCGGAACACGATGGCCATGGCGAACGGCACCTGCATGACCCCGGCGAGCATGAGCAGGGCCGGCGTCTCGTGCAGATGGATCGCCTGGTCCGACAGCACGCCGACGATGGCGCGCGGGATGAGCAGCAGGGCCGCGCCCATCAGGCCCATGATGGCGATGCTCACGCCCGTGCAGATCAGCACCGCGCGGCGAGCCATGGCCGGGCTGCCCGCGCCCAGGTACTGCCCCGCGAGCGTCGCCGCCGCCATGCCCATCGCAAAGCCGGGCAGGAACGACAGGCTCTCGATCCGGATCGCCAGCGCGTGCACACCGAACAGCCCCGGCTCGTCCAGGAACCCCACGACGATCAGGACCATGAAGTTGCCGACCCACATGCCGAGGGTCTCGATGAAGTTCGGCAGGCCCACGCGGACGATGCGCCGCAGCGTGTGCCAGTGCGGACGCATCCGCCGCGCCCGCAGCGTGATCCCCCACCGCCCGCTGCACGCGGCGATGAGCACCAGGACCAGCCCGAGCACGTCCGACAGGACGGTTCCCAGCGCGATCCCGCGGACGCCCATGTCGAAGCCGAAGGGGTTGGCGAAGATCACGGTGCTGACCGTCTCGCCATCGACGATCCTGGTCGAGGTCAGGTCCACGCCCGCCAGGCTGAACGAGACGATGACGTTGACGATGTTCCGCGCGACCATCGCCCACAGCGGCGTGATGTTGTCGCCGGCCCCGCGTGCGCAGGCGATCAGCACGAACATGACCGTCTCGAGCGGGATGCCGAAGGCCAGGATCCGCAGGTAGGTCATGAACGCCTGGCGGGCCGGGCCGCTCATGTTCACCAGCCCGGCGAAGAACGGGGCCGCCAGCCACAGGAACACGCCCAGCACCACGCCCATCACCATGCCCAGCAGCATGGATTGGCCCAGCGCCGCCGACGCGACCGCCATCCGCCGCTTGCCCACCGAACGGCTGATCAGCGCCGTCGCCCCCATGCCCAGGGCCATGATGATCAGCCCCGTGAACCACATGGCGTACGTCGCCACGCCGACCGCGTCGGTCGTCGCGGTGTCGATGCCCGCGGCCAGCACCGTGTCGGTCAGCCCCACCAGCGAGTTCAGGAACGACTCGAGCATCACGGGCCAGGCCAGCACCCAGATCGCCCCGCCCATCGTCAGCCCGGCCAGACGCCCGGCTTTGAGACGCCCGTCGGGCGTGAGGCCCAGCGGACGCGCCGGCGGGCCGGGGCGCGTGGCGACCTCCTCGCTCGCCTCGAGGATCTCCGGGTCGAGGGCGGGTGGTGGAACGTCTGGCCGCGGCACGGGGCGCGATGGTAGGAGCGACCCGTGCGTCGTCCGCCCTCGAAGCCGGGACTCACCGCCGAGGCGCGGAGGACGCAGAGGGATGCAAGATCCCGGCCAATCGGCGGTGAAGGCTCCCCACCAGTCCTTTGCCTTCCCCAGCGCTCGCTGCGCCTCGGCGGTGAGTCCGCTTCGCGGCGTCCTACGGCTCGGCCTGCGTCACGACCGGCTCGTCCGTCGCCGGGAGGAAATACTTCGCCGGCGGGGCCATCGCGCCGATGCGCCACGCCTGCACGTCCCGAACGCGCCACGGCAGCGGGCCGCCCTCCAGTTCCAGCGTGTACGGCTTGTACGCGATGTCGCCCCACCGATCCAGCGTCGGGCACAGCACGTCGATCGTCGCGAACGCGCCGCGCACCTCCACCGCGCCGACGAAATACGTCGGGAGGTGGATCGAGTCCTCCGTCACCGGGAACGCGTTCGGCCCCAGATTGCGGGCCATCCGCAGATAGCGGCTCTGGCGCATGCCCTCGGGCGGGCTGATGGCGAACTGACCCGCCGAGCCGCGATGGTCCGGCGGCGGCACGCGATCGATCGCCCAGCGCAGCGCCTCGGTGCATGACTCTTCGACCGCCGCGGTGTTCGGCGAGCCGTTGGGCCAACCGCCCGTCGACTGGTTCGGCACGGTGCGGTAGCCCACGCAGCCGGGCAGACCCGCCGCGCCCAGCAGCGCAATCGCCAGCGCCCCCACCATCGCGCCGGCTCGGCGTCGGCGCGAAATCGCCCGCAAGATCATCCCTGACGCGTCCATGGTCGCCTCCTGCAACCGGTGAGTGTACCGGCCCGGCACGCCCGAACCGCCCGCAAGACGCCCGCTCCCGCAATCTGTCGGTAGCGCCGCCGGCCGACGCCGCTTCGCCCCATTCCTACCATTGGCCATGCCGAACCAGCCGCGGGCTTTGGTGGTAAGGGCGCCGGGGACCAACTGCGACGCCGAGTTGTGCCGCGCCTTCGCCATGGCCGGGGCCAACCCGGACCTGGTCCACCTCGACGCCCTCTGCGATGCCCCGTCCGCCATCGACGAGTTCGACCTGATCGGCTTCCCCGGCGGGTTCTCCTACGGCGACGACGTCGCCTCCGGGCGCATCTTCGCCATGCGGACCCGCGAGAAACTCTTGCCTCACCTCCTCGCCGCCGCCGAGCGCGGCACCCCCATGATCGGGGTGTGCAACGGGTTCCAGGTCCTCGCCCAGTGCGGCCTCGTCCCCGGCTGGCCCGAACAGCAGACCGGCGGCTCCCGCCAACTTCTGGCCGTCACCCACAATCAGGGGGGCCGCTTCGTCGACACCTGGACCGGCATGGTCCCCGACCCGGACGGCTCCTGCCTCTGGACGCGCGGCCTCGACGCCTACGCCGACCTCGCCCCCCAGACCCTCATGTACCCCTCGGCTCACGGCGAGGGGCGGTTTGTCGCGTCCGACGCCGTGGTCATCGACCGCCTCGTTTCGGGGGGGCAGATCCCGCTCCGCTACGCCGACAACTTCAACGGCAGCGAGGCCGCCATTGCGGGCGTGTGCGATCCGAGCGGGCGGGTCTTCGGCCTGATGCCCCACCCGGAGCGGTACCTTGACTGGAACCGCCACCCGTGGTGGACCCGCCTGCCCGCCGAGGTCCGTCGCGGCCCGACACCGGGCCTCAGGATCTTCCTCAACGCCGTCGAGGCGGTCGCCGCCCAACCCCGCCCCCACGCGGCGGCGGCGCGTTGAGGGCGTGGCCGTGACGCCCCCACCCGCCGGGCACATCCCCGTCCTGCTCGACGACGTGCTCGACGTGCTCGCCCCCGAACCCGGGCAGGTCTACGCCGACGCGACGGCTGGATTGGGCGGGCATGCCCTGGCCGTCGCGCGCCGCCTCGGCCCGACCGGAACGGTCGTGCTCAACGACGCCGATCCGAGCAACCTCGGACGCGCATCCGGTCGCCTGAAGGACGAACTCGGCGCTGCGTGCCCCGCAGTCATCGCCATCCACGCCAACTTCGCCGACCTGCCTAGGCAGCTCGCGGAACGGAACCTGGCCGCCAACATGCTGCTCGCCGACCTGGGCTTCTCGTCGAACCAGGTCGACAACGCGGCCAAGGGCATGTCGTTCCAGCACGACGCCCCGCTGGACATGCGCCTGGACCCCGGCCTGCCGACCACCGCCGCCGAACTCGTGGCCACCCTTCCGGAGGCGGAACTGGCCCGGATCCTGTTCGAGTTCGGCGAGGAACGCCAGGCCCGGCGGATCGCCCGGAAACTTGCAGAGTCCCGCGCCAAGGAACCGATTTCGACAACGCTCCAACTCGCGCAGATCGTTCGCGGCGTGCTGGCGCGCCCGGGGGCCGGTGGGGATCGCATCGACCCCGCCACCCGGACGTTCCAGGCCCTGCGCATCGCGGTCAACGACGAACTGGGCGTGCTGGAGAGCCTCCTCGCGTCGGTCCGTCGGGCGGCGTCCGCCCGGACGGATCAGGCGGGGCGGTGGCTGGGGCCGGGAGCGCGGGTGGCGATTATCTCTTTCCATTCTCTTGAGGACCGCCCGGTGAAGCGGGCGTTTACCGCGCTGTGCGGGCAGGGGCTGGGCGAGGCGATCGGTTCGCGTCTGCGTCGGGCCGACGAGGCGGAACTCGAGGCGAATCCGCGGGCCAGGTCGGCGCGGCTCCGGGCGGTGCGCCTCGCGGGCGATGGTGGAAACGATGTGGGAACTGGCGTCCGCGCGGCGTTGTGATACGCTGATCGGGCTTTCGACGTGCTCGGCAAGGATCGCCGGGCGGGTGCAAGGGCTCGGCGATGCCGGGCCGAGGATCGAGAGGCGGCGGGAAGGATCACCCGCTGGCCCGGACCCCGGGGCTCGCGCCCGGGGCACAGCCGAGCAAGGACGCTGGCGCCGTGACCAAAGAGAACAAACTGGCCTTGATCGTTGCGTTCGCCCTGATCCTAGGCGTGAGCGTGCTGCTGAGCGACCACCTGTCGAGCGCGCGGATGGCGGTGGCGGGCGAGGTGCGCGACGACTCGCGTTTGCCCGAGACGCCGCTGCGCCCGATCCGGACGCTCGACGACATTGCGCGGTCTCAGCAGGAGTGGAACCCGGGTGGAGGCCAGCCGAGCGAGCGGGAACTGGCGCTGGCCGAGCCGGTCGATGGTCCCGAGGCGTCCGGCGGTGATGCCGGAGCGATTCAGTCGTTCCTGAATCGGTTGGGCAGCGCGCCGACCGCGATGGGCACGAGCCGCTCGACCGAGGCTTCCGGGCGTGAATCGCCGGATGGGCACGAGCCGCTGATTCTGGACCAGCGCGTGGTGCCGCGCGAGCCCGTCCTTCGCGGTCGCGGCTCGGCGACGCCTCCGGCGGGCAACGCGGCGTCGGGCACGACTCCCGGGGCCGCGGTGCGGACCCACACCGTCGCCGCGAACGAGAGCCTGTACAAGATCGCCGAGCGGTACTACGGCGATGGGAACCTGTGGCGTGAACTCGCCCGGGCCAACGAGGGGCGCGTCGGGGCCGACGGCTCGGTGCGGTCGGGCGTGACGCTCCGCATCCCGGCCCGTGAGGGCACCGCGTCGGCGACCCCGGCCGCGACCCCGGCCGCGACCCCGACTGCCACGCCGTCGACGCCTCCCGCGAACACCCGCCCCCAGACCCAGACCCAGGCGCAACCCACACCCCAGCCCCAGCGCCCGGCCCAGCCGGATCGCTCGCGGACCTACACCGTCGCGCGCGGCGACACGCTGGGCGATATCTCGATGAGCCAACTGGGCACGTCGCGCCGCTGGCGCGAGATCTACGAACTCAACCGCGATCGAATCGACGATCCGAACCACGTCCCGGCCGGCACGGTGCTGGTGCTGCCGTCGTCGAACTCGTGACCGATCCTGCCGCCGGTCGGCGGCCGGAGTCTCTGCCTTCCGATCGGAAGGCGTTCCCGGAGTGCCGATGCCCGCCCGCCCCGCCAACCCCGATCGCTCGAGCGTCGGCGACCCGGCGATGCAGGGGCGGTCGACGTTTGCCAAGGTCGGGGTGCTGATCGCGGCCGGGGGTGTTATTGCGTGCGCGTTGCTGGCCATCCGCCAGCAGCGGCTGCAGGCGTTCCACGAGTCGGCGGCCAGCCAGTTGCGCCTGCGCCAGCACGAGGAGGTCGTGTTCAAGCTGCGGGCCGAGATCGCCGAGCGGATCCAGCCGACGGAGGTCCGGCGCATGGCCGGGGCGATGGGGCCGCTGAGGCCAGTGGATCAGCCCCATGCGCCGGGGGGCTCGGCCATCGCGGAGGGCGCGACGCGAGGCGGGCGAGAGGCCGGTCGGGCCACGGGCGAGTGAGCGCCGGGCGACGGCGTGATGCCGGGTCGCGCGGGCATGCCGCGCGGGAGAGTCGGAGGACGCACGTGCAACGGACCGCCGCGAGAACTGCCGCGTCGAGCGCCTCGTCATCGGGAGCGTTGTCTGTCGCGCGCGCGACGTTCGTGCTCCGGGCCGCGCTGGTGGTCGTCACGCTGGGGATGCTGGCGGTGGTCGGGCGGGTGGCGCAGTTGCAGTTGAGCCCGGGCGAGGCGCTGAGCGCGTACACGCATGCGGGCCGGCGCAGCGCGCCGCTGCCGGGCGTGCGGGGCGATATCCTCGATGCGCGCGGGCGTGTACTCTCGACCACCCGATTCGCCACGCGTCTGGTCATCGATCCGCATCTCTTCCCCGACAGCCCGCACGAGGCGATCGGGCGGATCGTTGACGCGACCGGGCTGGACGCCGAGCGGATCGGGACGCGGGTGCTGCGGGCCCAGGCCCAGAACGCCGAGCGAGCGGCCCGGCGGGCGGCGATCGAGCAGGAACGGGCGCTGCAACAGGGGGCCCCGAGGCCGAACGGGCTGATGCGCCTGCTGCAGGTCGGCGCGACGGGCGTGCCGTCGGCAAGCGCGGCCGCTGCCTCTCCCGATGCGCCCTCTGGTTCAGCGTCTGAGGGTGGGGAAGCCACGGCGGATGGGACGACCGCGGACGCCGCTCCGGAATCGCCGCCGACCAACCCGATCCGGTACACGCCGGTCTCGGACATCCTGACCGAGGCGCAGGAGGCAGCGATCCGGGCCATCCGCGCCGATGAGGACAACCCGATCGCCGGTTTGATGCTCGAGCGTGTGCCTGTCCGCGAGTACCCGGGCGCCGACGGCGTCGCGCCGATCCTGGGTCTGGTGGGCTGGGGCGATGAGGGCACCGTCGGGGCCGAGGCGTCGTTCGAGTCGATGCTCGGGGCCCGCGACGGGCGCGTGCGGTACGTCCAGGACGCCAAGGGCAACGCGATGTGGATCGAGCCCTCGGCGTACCAGCCGGCGGCCCGTGGCGACGACCTGCGCCTCTCGATCGACATCGAGATCCAGCGGATGGCGATGGAGGAACTGCAGCGCGGCGTCGAGGACGCCGACGCGCAGGGCGGGCGCATCCTCGTGCTGGACCCCGCGTCGGGGGCGATCGTGGCGATGGGCGACATCGTGCGCCCGATCGAGGGCGTTGTTCCCTATCCGTGGATGCCCGAGGGCAGCCAGCAGCGCCTGCCGCCCAAGGGCGAGCGCCCGCGGTACCAGGTCGTGCAGCCCGAGCCGGCCCGGGCCGACAACCCGGCGATCGCGCGCCTGCGCTGCCTGGTCGACTCGTACGAGCCGGGTTCGACGTTCAAGCCGTTCGTGTGGGCGATCGCGCTGTCCAACAACGTCGTTCGGCTGGACGAGGTGATCGACACGCACTCGTGGTACCCGAGGCGCGGGCGCCTCGTGGAGGACGTCCTGTCGTCGCGGGCGGCGTCCCGCTCGTGGCATGATGTGCTGGTGTACTCGTCGAACTGCGGCATGTCGCGGGTGGCGCTGCGCCTGCAGCCGCGCGTGCTGCACGATGCGCTGGCCCGCTGGGGGTTCGGGCAGCGGCTGGACATCGGGCTGCCCTACGAGGCGCGGAGCACGCTCACGACGCTGCGCGACTGGAAAGTCGACACGAGCGTGTCGGTCTCGTTCGGGTACGAGGTGCTGGTGACGCCGCTGCACCTGGCCCGCGGGTTCTGCGCGTTCGCGCGTGAGGGCGATCTGGCGGGCACGATCCCGAGCGTCTCGCTCGTGGCCCGCCCGGAGAACGACCCCAACGGCGTGATCGCCCAGCGGGTGCTGGCGCCCGACGCGGCCCGGATGGTCCGCGGGCCGCTGGAGATCGTCGCCCAGCGGATGGAGCGCCACATCCGCGACACCCCCGAGGGCGGGTGGGCGTACCGCATCTTCGGCAAGTCGGGCACGGCCAACGTGCCGCTCGGGGCCCCGCCCGAGGGCTTCCGGCGCCCGGCGGGCGAGCGGAACTACTACGAGGACCAGTACAACTCGTCGTTCATCGCGGCCGGGCCCGTCGAGTCGCCGCGGCTGGTGATCCTGTGCGTGATCGATGATCCGGGGCCGCACACGCAGCGGAACCGCGAGCACTACGGGTCGTACACCGCCGGGCCGGTTGTGCGGCGGGTGTTCGATCGGGCGCTGGAGTATCTGGGCGTGCCGCCGGATGGGCCGCGCGATCCGGCGGCGGTGGCGACGGGTTCGGGCGGCCTCGAGGGCTGATCGGGCGGCGATCTTGCCCATCTCCCCATCGTGGCCGGGACGCCGGATCGGCGGGCGGGCTGGCGGTGCTCGCCCCACGTCCGCTCACGACGGATTCTGCGGGATCGGGCGAACTCCGTGCTTCCGGCGGGCGGGGGAGTGTGGTAGTATCTCTATACATAGGAGACCGGGCGCCCATCCCCGGGGTTCGGGGCGGTCGTCACGGCGAGACAAGAGGAAGAGTGCAATGAAGAGCCGTTTGCTGTGCGTTGCCGCGATCGCGGCCGCGGCCGGGGTCGCCTCTGGCCACACCACGTACCTCGACCCGTTCGGCATGTCGAGCGACGTGGACCCGTTCTTCCTGAACCAGGGGTTCAACCACCTGGACATCGCGGCTGTCGAAGTCGAGAACGAGTCCGGCGCGTTCAACTTCGACATCGTGGTGAACGCCGACATCGCCAGCGGCACCGGGACGGACTGGGGCAAGTTCCTGATCTTCCTGGACACGGCTCCGGGCGGTCGGACGGACAACCCGTGGGGCCGCTCGATCACCAGCGGGGCCGAGGCCGACTTCTACATCGGCGGCTGGGCCGACGGCGGCGGCGGGGCCGAGATCTACCAGGTCGTCGGCGGGGCGTGGACGCTCATCGGCGCGACGTACACCACGTTCCCCGGCGCGGGCGTGGACCTGTCCAACGCGGCGGGCGGGCTGTGGAACGTGCAGGTCGATGAGGCCGTGTTCGGCGTGACGCCGGGCCAGATCATCGGGCTGGACGTGGTCATCACCGCGGGCGGCGGGGGCGACCCGGGCGTTGACCACCTGAGCCTCGGCACCGTCGCGACGCCCGACTGGGGCACGCCGTCTGTCGGCGGCGCGTTCCTTGATTACGAGGTCGAGCCGGCGCCGGGTTCGGTGGCCGTGCTGGGCATCGCCGGGCTGCTGGCCGGTCGGCGCCGTCGCGCCTGATCGCGGGCATCGGGCTCCGATCCGATAAGCCATGAAACAGACGCCGGGCGCTCGCGGGAGCGCCCGGCGTTGTGTTTATGCGGGCGGAACCGGGGGCGAGCCCCGCACGAAACGGGGATTACGCTGGAACGGCGGGTCGGCCCGCGGTATCGTGCGGGTCACAACCGTCCCCGTCACCACGTTCTGGGTTGGGAGAACAGACACCATGAAGAAGACGTTCGTCGCCGCCGCCGCGATCGCGGCCCTCGCCGGGATCGCCTCGGCCCACACCACCTACCTCGACCCGTTCGGGATGTCGAGCGATGTGGACCCGTTCTTCCTGAACCAGGGGTTCAACCACCTTGACATCGTCGCGGTGGAACTCGACAACCACGACATGGGCTTCCACATGGACATCGTGGTCAACGCCGATATCTCCAGCGCGACGGGTACGGACTGGGGCAAGTTCCTGGTGTTCTACGACACCATCCCGGGCCAGGGCCGCAACGACAACCCGTGGGGGCGGAACATCGCCTCGTCCAACGGGGCCGATTACTTCATCGGCGGCTGGGCCGACGGCGGCGGCGGGGCGGAGTTGTACCGGGCCACGCCGACCGGCTGGGAGTTCGTCTCCGACGCGACGCACATGAACCCCGCGGGCCTGCACGTCCGCCTGACCGATGCCGCGGCCGGCCTGTTCCACGTCGGCGTGGGCAGCCACGCCCTGGGCAACCCGGCCGTCGGCTCGAACGTCTACCTCGACGTGGCGACGACCGGCGGCTCGGGCGGCGACCCCGGCGTCGATCACCTGAGCCTGAACAGCATCGCCACCAGCGGCTGGGGCATGGGCTCCACGTCGGGTGATTTCCTTGAGTACGAGGTCGAGCCGGCTCCGGGCTCGCTCGGCGTGCTGGGCATCGCCGGGCTGCTGGCCGGTCGGCGTCGGCGCGCCTGATTGAGGGCCCGTGGCCTCATGCCGGGCCTGGCGCTCGGCCACTCGTTCAAACGCTCCTTGTTGCATCGGGCCCCGCGCTTGCGCGGGGTCCGATTGCGTTTTGAGTGCTGAGTACTGAGTGCCGAGTGCTGAGTCGGGCCGAGGCCACCGGCCTGCGCCCCCGCGCTCCGCCACTTGCCACTCAGCACTCAGTACTCAGCACTCAGCCCTCACCCGAACAGCCCGTCGGGCTCGACAGGCTTCAGCAGCCCTACGCCGTTGTTTCTGGGGCTGTTGACGCGGGTCGAGACCTCGTACGCCTCCATCCGATCGGCGGGGAACGGCTCGAAGAGCGACGGGTCGGGCGCGTCCGAAGCGAGCCATTCCGCGAACCGGGCCGGGTCCACGATCACCGGCATGCGGTCGTGGATGTCCCGCATCAGGGCGTTCGGCCCTGTCGTCAGGATCGTGAACGTGAGCAACGGCGTGCCCTCTTCCCCACCGTCGCCGTGCCCCAGTTTCTGGCCCGCGTCCCGGCCACCGACCCCACCACGCGGCTCCGCGTCCTTCGCCCCGTTCGCGCCCTCCGCGTTCCGGTTCGAGCCCTCGACCCGGAACTCCCACAGCCCCGCGAAGCACATCACCGGCTCGTCCCGAAGGCGGATGTAATGCGGGCGCTTGCGGTCGCCGTCTTTCTTCCACTCGTAGAACCCGCTTACCGGCACGAGGCAGCGACGCTTCCTGAACGCTTGGCGGAACATCGGGCTGGTTGCGACGGTCTCGCTGCGGGCGTTGATCGGGGCCAGGCCGGGCTTGTCCACCCACGCCGGGCGCAGGCCCCACTGCATGGGCACGACCTCGCGCCCGGACGAACCGGCGACCTCCGACTCGCTCCTGCCGTTGCCGCCGCCATCCCGCGCGACGCGGCACACCGGGGAGTCCTGCGTCGGCGCGACGTTGTACGACGGGGCAAGCGCCGCCGCGTCCCCCCACTGCTCGGGGAACTCGATGGTCAGGCTCAGCAACTCGTGGAGTTGCCGCCAGGTGTACTCGCGCGTGAACCGCCCGCACATGCCGGATCATTGGACCCGGACGCCGGGCATCGCAACGATCCGCCGATGCTCGCCCCCGGCACGCCCGCCCCACCGTTCACGCTGCCCGACCACGACGGGGCCGAGGTCTCGCTGGCCCACCTGCTCCGCAGCGGCCCGGCGGTGCTGTTCTTCTACCCGGGCGACTTCACCCCGGCCTGCACCGCCGAGGCGTGCGTGTTCCGCGACATGCACGACCTGGCCGCCAACGCGGGCGTGACGGTCGCGGGCATCAACCCCGGCTCGCCAAGGATGCACGCGCGGTTCCGGGCGGCGTTCAACCTGCCGTTCCGCCTGCTCTCGGACCGGGGCAAGCGGGTGGCCCGCCAGTACGAGGCCGTCGGGCTGATGGGCCTGATGGTCCGGCGGGTGACGTACCTGGTCTCGCAGGCGGGCGTGATCGAGGACGCGGTCGAGGCCTCGCTCGACATCGCGCGGCACAAGGCGTTCATGCGGAAGATTCTTGACGGGCGCTCGGGCGCCTGATCGCTCGCGTGGCCTTCTTGCCCTCACGCCCCGATCCCCGCGGCTTCGACGCTCTATCATCCCCCCGCGCGGCCGCTTCGCCCGCGCCCACGCGGAGACAACACCATGAGCACCGACCCCGACATGATCCTCCTCGAGGCCGAGGAGAAGATGTCCAAGGCCTACGAGTACCTCTCCAGCGAACTCCGCGGCCTGCGCACCGGGCGGGCCTCCACCGCCCTGGTCGAGACCGTCAAGGTCGACTACTACGGCTCGTCGACCGACCTCAAGAGCCTGGCGGCGATCTCGATCCCCGAGCCGCACCAGATCCTCATCAAGCCGTTCGACGCCGGCTCGATCCACGAGATCAAGAAGGCGATCGAGGCCTCGGGCCTGGGCCTGAACCCGGTGACCGAGGCCAAGCAGATCCGCCTCAACGTGCCCGCCCTGACGCGCGAGCGCCGCACGCAACTCGTCACCCAGGCCAAGAAGATGGGCGAGGAGCAGAAGGTCGCGATGCGCAACGCCCGGCGCGACGCCAACAAGCAGGCCGACACGCTCGGCAAGGACGCGACGGCCCACATCCCCGAGGACGAGATCACGACGCTCAAGGACGAGATCCAGGAACTGCTCAAGAAGTACGAGAAGCAGGTGGACGACTCGATCGAGAAGAAGTCCGCGGAGATCATGGAGGTCTGAGCCGCGCGGTCCGGCCCTGTTCCGGCCCTGTTCCGGCACCGTTCAGGCTCCGTCCCGGCGCGTCGCGCGGCCCGAGCGGTACGATCACGCGATGCCCGACGCGCCATCGAGCCAGCCCGAGCCACGCACCGCGTCCGCGAGCGTCAGCGCCCAACGCACCCGGGCCGCGATCCCCAACGCCCTGACGATCGCGCGGGTGGTCCTGGCGATCCTGTGCTTCGTGTGCATCGGCGTGGCCGAGCCGCGGACCCCCGAAGGCGCGGGCGACGCCGCGACCGAATCCGCGGCGACGATCTACCCGTCGTTCCAGGGCTCGCCCTGGATCATCGCCGCGCTCGCGCTGTTCGTGCTGGCGGCCGTCACCGACGCCCTCGACGGGCACCTGGCCCGGAAGTGGCACGTGGTCAGCCGCTTCGGGCGGGTCATGGACCCGTTCGCCGACAAACTGCTCATCCTCGGCACGTTCATCATGCTGGCCGACCCGGTGTTCTGGTCGGGCATGAAGGTGCCAATCGGCACGCCGCTGGGCCCGATCAACCTGGCCGGCATCCAGGCGTGGATGGCGGTTGCGATCCTCGCCCGGGAACTGCTCGTCACGTCTCTCCGGGGCGTGTACGAGAGCGACGGGGTCGATTTCTCCGCCACGTTCTCGGGCAAGGTCAAGATGGTCCTCCAGTGCATCGCGGCCCCGATCGCGATGCTGGTGCTGGTGACGCAGCCCACGCCCGTGCCGCGAGGCATCGCGGGGGCGCTGGCCGGGGTCATCTGGCTGACTGTCATCGCGACGCTGCTCAGCGGCCTGCCCTATGGCATCAGGGCCCTGCGCACGCCGCGAGGACCGGTGCGGTAGGCTCTGGCCCCCCGCCCGACAGCGCCGCCCACCATCCGCCGTCTTGGCGATCCCCCGCTCGACCGCCCTGGAGCCCCGATGCCCCGACGCCAGCCGATCGCCAGCACGCTCGTGACGACCTTCGGCCTCGGGCACCTGCGCCCGGCCAGCGGGACGTGGGGCTCGCTGCCGCCGGTGGTCTGGGCGGCCGGGCTGCTGCTGGTCGCCGGGCTGGCGCCCTCGCTGGGCGGGTCTGTCTGGTGGCTGTATCACTTGTCGTTGTGGGGCGTGCTGCTGTTGTTCTCGTGGGCGACGATCGCCGGGGCCGACCGGGCCGAGGCGGTCTTCGGGCACGATCCCTCCGAAGTCGTCGCCGACGAGACCGCCGGGCAGTGCATCCCGCTGCTGCTGGTGCCCCCGGCCATGATCGCCGCCGGGTGGTGGCAGGCCCTGGTCGCCCTCGCGCTGGCGTTCCTGCTGTTCCGGGCGTTCGACATCGCCAAGGTCTGGCCTGCCAATGTCCTCCAGCGGGTGCCGGGCGGGTGGGGGATCCTGCTGGACGATCTGGTGGCCGGGCTTTACGCCGCAGGCGGGCTGTGGTTGTCGAGTCTCGTGCTGGCATAGGGCATTCGTCGGCGGCCCGGACCGGGCGCCTCGCTCCGATCGGGCAACCGCGGCGAATCCGGCACGAACATTGGCTGGACCGCGGGCGCGTTTACACTTTGGGAGGTGGCCGCGCCGCCGAGGGTGATTGAGGGTGGACGCGCGAGCTGTTCGGCGATGGCCGCGGTTCCGCGCTGGGAGGTCAGCCCATGCACGCACGCCACACGATCGCCACGATCGGCTTCCTGCTCACTCCCGCGCTCGTGGCCGGCCCGGCCCCGGCCCAGGAACTCGTCGCGCCCAGCGCCAACACCAACGCGTCCGGCGACACCGGCCTGAACACCCTCATCCGCAACGCCGCGGGGCGGACCTACCAGTGGCGCATCGCCTCGGCCGAGCTGGCGGGCGTGCCCGTCGGCTCGTTCCTCGACGCCATCACCTACCGATTCGACCAGACCGGCAGCAACCCGACCACCTGGCCCCCCGCCGGCGGCGCGACCTGGACCGCCTACGACATCACCCTGTCGCAGGACGCCACGAGCGGCGCGGCGTTGTCTCCGACTTTCGCCGTCAACCAGACCGCCCCCGTCCGCGTCCGTTCCGGCCCGCTGACCATCCCCGCGGGCACGTTCACGAGCGGAGCGAACCCCAACGCCTGGGGCCACCGCATCCTGTTCGACACGCCGTACCAGTACGCCGGCGGCGGGCTGCTCGTCACCGTCGCGCACCCGGGCAGCAACCAGGTGCCCGTCGCGCCGTTCCTGGACGCGACGAACATCGCCGGCAACGCCATCTCCGGCTCGTCGTTCGTCGCCACGGCGGGCACGCCCACCGCCTCGACGATCGTCCGTGTGCTGTCCTGCGATCGCGGCATCACCACCGTCCCCAACGCCGCCACCAACGCCGAGGGCGCGGACGCCAGCCCCAGCCTGCTCGCCGGTTTCGGGAACGCGCGGACGTATCAGGTGCAGTACGCCGCGTCGCAACTGACCGCCCTCCAGCCCGGCGACATCATCACGTCGCTGGGCATCCGGCTCGACCAGGCCTCGCAGGGGCTGGCCCCGTGGCCGCCCGCGGGCGGAGCGACGTGGGCGGCCTATGAGATCACGCTCAGCCGCGCCGCCAACACGGTCGCCGGGCTCTCGACGACCCTCGCCGCGAACCAGGTCGACCCGGTGCTGGTCCGCGGCGGGCCGCTGACGATCCCCGCCGGGTCGATCATCGCCAACCCGCTCGGGCCGGACCCGTTCTTCGAGGTCCCGATCAAGCCGTACGCGTACCAGGGCGGCGATCTGGTGGTCACGATCACGCACACGGGGTCGAGCATCGCCAGCGCCCCGCTCGTTGACGCCGTGCCCGCTTCGGCGGTCGCGGGCGCCCGCGCGTCGAACGGCTACCAGTCCCAGTCGGGCACGGCGTCGCAGCCGCTGGTGCTGTCCATCCGCACGATGCCCGCGCAGGCTCCCGGCGTGCTGTGGGACAACGGCGGGATCGTCAACCGTCCCGGCCTCGGCACCGGGGGCGCGGACCTCAGCGCCATCGGATTCCGCGACAGCCTGCTGGGGTTCACGGCGTTGAGCGGCGGGGAGCGTGTGGCCGACGATATTGTCATCAACGACATCCAGGGCTGGCGACTCGACGCGTTCTCCACGTTCGTGTTCGCCCACGGCGATTCATCGGGCTCAACGTCCATCATCAACGGGCTCGCGGTCCGCGTCTGGAACGGCGTTCCCGAGTCGCCCGGCGCGAGCATCGTCGCCCAGACAAACCCGCTGGCCAGCAACACGTTCGCAAACGCGTACCGTGACCCGGCTTCGGCCATCTCGAACTTCCGCCCGGTCCGGCGCCTCACCGCGACCTTCCCCCAGAACACCGTGCTCCCGCGCGGGCGATACTGGATCGAGATCGCGTGCACGTCGACGTTCTCGACGCCGATGGTGGTGCCCGTCCAGAACTACTGCGGGCACATGCCCGGCAACGCCCTGGCCCGCTCCGGCGCTGGAGTCTGGGCCCAGGCCCTTGACCCCGCCAACAGCGCGGGCGTCGAGTTCCCGTTCCTGCTCGTCGGGGCGGTGCGGGAGTGCCGCGCCGACCTGACCTCGACGGCGATCCTCGGCAGCGCGGGCTACGGGGTTCCCAACGCGATCCTGAACACCGACGACTTCTTCTTCTACCTCACCGCCTTTGCCGCCGGCAACCGGGCCGTGGCCGACCTGACCACCACCGCCATCCCCGGCTCGCCGGGCTTCGGCGTGCCCAACGGCACGCTGAACAACGACGACTTTTTCTTCTACCTGACGCTGTTCGCCGCGGGGTGCTGACGCCCGCCGGATGCCGGGAAGGGCCGAGGCCTCAAGAGAGCCCGCCAGAGAGCCCGCGCGAGAGGGCGCGAAACCGAGTCGTCCCGGATCGGAACAACAGGGCATGGGCTGCATCATCGCCGCCATCGCGTTCTTTTTCCCACGCGTGGCCATCATCCTGCTGGTGATCTTCGGCGACTACATCGGCCGCGCCTATGACACCAATCTCTGGCCGCTGCTGGGCTTCTTGTTCGCCCCGTACACCACGCTGGCCTACGCCGTGGCTATCAACCAGCACGGCGGGGTCGACGGCATGTTCCTGGTCCTGGTCGTGATCGCGGTCCTGGCCGACCTGGGCGTCATCGGCGGCGGGGCCGACTCGGCCCGGAAGCGCCAGCCGAGACTGAACACCGACTGAGCAACCTCGAATCACGAAGAGCGCCCGGACGCCGGATCTGAGGAGGCTCTGCGACGAAGACCCGGGTCGAGGTATCACTCGCGCCCGGGTCTCGCCTTGCGGTTGCTCGACCCGGACCTTCGCAGAGCCTCAGGTCCGGCGTCCGCACGCCTGCGTCACGACGGCGACGTGCCATGGCATGAGCGACAGAACCGCCGCCCGCTACAACTGCTCCAGGAACCGAACGTCGTTCTCGAACAGCATGCGGATGTCCGGGATCTTGTACTTGCCCATCGCCAGGCGCTCGATGCCGAAGCCGAACGCGAAGCCCGTCCAGACCTCCGGGTCGATCCTGCACATCTCCAGCACCGCGGGGTCGACCATGCCGCAGCCGCCGAGTTCGATCCAGCGGGGCGGCTCGCCCGGGCGCAGCGCGATCTTCATGTCGAACTCGGCGGACGGCTCGGTGAATGGGAAGTACGACGGGCGGAGGCGGATCTCGGCCCCCTCGCCGAAGTAGGCCCGCGCGAACTGCAGCAGCGTGGTCTTGAGGTCCGCCATCGATACGCCGCGATCCAGGTACAGCCCCTCGATCTGGTGGAACATGAACGAGTGCGTCGCGTCCACCGTGTCCGGGCGATACACCCGTCCCGGCGAAACGATCTTGATCGGCGGGCCCCAGCCCCGCGCCACCGCGTCCTCCATCACACGGATCTGCACCGTGCTCGTCTGGCTCCGCAGCATCCGCGGCGTGGCCACCTTCCCCGGCGCATCGACGTAGAAGTTGTCCACCGGGTCGCGGGCCGGGTGCTCGGCCGGGATGTTCAGTTTGACGAAGTTGTGCTCGTCGTCCTCGAGTTCGGGGCCGTCGGCCACGTCGAACCCGAGCCTCGCGAACACCTCGACCAGTTCGTTCCGCACACGCGTGATGATGTGCGACCGCCCCACCGCCTCGCTGTGGAGCATCCCCGGCAGCGTCACATCAACCAGCGGCCCGGACGCGCCGCCTCCCGAGCCCGTGCCGCCGAGCGAGCCCTTCCTGGCCTCGAACGCCTCGGTCAGGGCCTTCTGCACCGCGTTGAGGCGGGCCCCCACCGCCGGCTTCTGGTCCTTGGGAACGTCCTTCAGCCCGCCCATGGCGGACTTGAGTCGTCCCTTGGTGCCCAGGTACGCGACGCGCCACGCCTCGAGAGCATCGGCATCCCCCGCCGCGCCGAGTTCGGCGAGCCCCTTTGCTTCGATCTCGGCCAGCACGTCGAGCATGGGGCAAGTCTACGCCCCGGCGCCCCGCGTTCCCTTCGGGTCCCCAGCCCTCGCGGCCCACAGCGACGCACGCGAGCCGGGGCGTCCTCGCCCCGGTCTGCCTCCGGTCGTTCTTCGCCCCGGTCCCGATTCGGTCCGGGGCGGGGACGCCCCGGCTCGCTTTGAGGGCCCGTTCGGCGGTTGGGTCCGATCACGCCCAGCCCCCGGCCCGGAAACCACCAGCCGATCCCTTCGTATAGACGCCCCGGAGCCGTGGTTCTCGGCTCGCCACGCGGGCGTTGCACGCGTGGCCCGCGTTGGGTAGGGTTGGCTCCGGTGGTGGAACCGCCGCCGCGCCAACCCGCTGATCGGGTGAGGCATGGCCGCTGAACTTTCGACTTCCACGGACGATCACGCCGCGGCGTTGCAGGGCGTCCAATTCGGGTCGCCCGGCGCGGGCGACTCGGCTCAGGGCCTCGCTCGGCACGCCGATGACGGGATCGGCCCCCACGCCGCTCCGCCGCATCCAGGGGCCCGCCCCCCGGCCGATCCCGCGGCCAATGATGTCCGTTCCCTCCGGGGCAGCCCGCTCGACCAGTTTCGCCCCGCAGACCCGTTCGTTCGCATGACCGACCGCTCCAACAACCCGGACCACGCCTCCCCGAACACCTCGGGCGACTCCGGCCCGCTGCCGATGGGCGACGACACGGCCCCGATGTCGTCCTCCCCCCTGCCCGTGCCCCCGATCCGCGAGGTCGAGCAGCAGATCCAGGCGGTGGCCAAGGGCGAGACCAACCTCGACACGCTGGTCAGCCGCCTGGTCGTCGAGAACGGCCTGGCCACCGACGAGGAGGTCCAGCACTGCCTGACCCTGGCCCGCCAGACGCGCGAGGAGGCCAGCCAGCGCTCGCTCGTGCAGTTGCTGGTCGATAACGAGTATGTCACGCGCCGCCAGATCAGCCGCCTCCGCCAGATCCTCGAGGCCGAGCGCAGCGGGCAGAAGATCCCGGGCTACACGATCCTGGGCAAACTGGGCGCGGGGGCGATGGCCGCGGTCTACAAGGCCCGCCAGATCAGCCTGGACCGGACGGTCGCGATCAAGATCCTGCCCAAGAAGTTCTCGAGCAACCCGCAGTTCATCGAGCGTTTCTACGCCGAGGGCCGCGCCGCCGCCGCCCTGAACCACCCCAACATCGTCCAAGCCTACGACGTGGGCAAGGCGGGCGAACTCTACTACTTCGTGATGGAGTACGTCGAGGGCCGCACGGTCTACGACGACATCGTCACGCACAAGCGGTTCGGCGAGAAGGACGCGGTCGAGATCGTGATGCAGGTGGCCGAGGCGCTGTACCACGCCCACGCCAAGGGGCTGATCCACCGCGACGTCAAGCCCAAGAACATCATCATGACGCGCGAGGGCGTGGCCAAACTCGCCGACATGGGCCTGGCCAGGGCCGTGTCGGACAAGGAGATGGCCGAGGCCGAGGTCGGCAAGGCCTTCGGCACGCCGTACTACATCTCGCCCGAGCAGATCCGGGGCGAGAAGACCATCGGCCCCGCCGCCGACATCTACTCGCTGGGCGCGACGCTGTATCACATGGTCACCGGCTCGGTCCCGTTCGAGGGCAAGAACCCCTCGGCGGTGATGCACAAGCACCTCAAGGCCGAACTGATCCCGCCGGACCACGTGAACCCGAAACTCTCCGCGGGCATCTCCGAGGTCATCGAGATGATGATGGCCAAGGACCCGTCGCGCCGCTACAAGCACTGCCGCGACCTGCTCGAGGACCTGCGCGCAGTCCGCGAGGGCAAGCACCCCCCGCTGGCCCACAAGGACATGATGGACTCCGCGGCCCTGGCCCGCCTGGCCGCCGCCGAGGCGACGGCCCTGCCCGTGGGCGAGATGCCGATGGACCGTGCCGCCCCCGGCGGGGCCGACTCGATCGTCCGCCAGCCGCTGTTCATCGCGCTGCTGATCACGCTGGCGATCTCGGTGGCAGGGAACTTCTTCCTGCTGCTGACGCGCGGGGGGTGATCGCGCCCGCGGCGCATCGACGCCGCGCCGCACACCCCGAACCCAACCCGGCGACGCCGACCGCAGGCGCCCCCCCCCCAGACGCGCATCCCGAGCCGCGTTGACATTGAAAAGCGGGGCGGGCGCCCCGCGCCCGCCCCGCCGGATCACTCGATGCCACGCCGCGTCAGTTGTGCCCGCGGCTCTTGGGCACGATCACGCAGGTGCTGCACTCCGTGATGTTCATGTGCTCGTCGATGGCGACCACGTCCAGCGTGTACACGCGCCCGTCGCCGCTGCCGGCCCGCTCGCCCCGCAGCAGCACGCTCGCCACCCAGGCCCCGCTCGTGCCCCGCGACGGGTCGAACACGAACAGGTCGGCCACATCCACGGGGCCGGCGAAGCCGTCGCCCCCGTTCACGTCGCCGCTGGTGTTGCCGTCGTCGCCGCCGGGCGCATCGTCCGGCTCATCGCTGCGCAGCGTGGCCGACAGGAGGTGGGCCGAGCCGGCGATGTCCTCGATGATGACCTGGAGTTCGACCACCTTCATCTTGTGGTTCGGGGGCCACAGCGTCGCCATGTCGGTCGAGCAGGTCACGGCGGGCGGCGTGGTGTCCACGACCCGGATGATCGCGTCGGCCGTGCTGTACGCACCCTGCGGGTCGGTCACCGTCAGCGTCGCCATGGTGGTGCCGATGGCGAACACGCCCGAAGGCGTCGCGGTGTCGGCCCCGCTGAGCACGACCGACACGTCCGACACGTCCCAGTGGTACGTCAGGCCCTCGTTCTCCGGGTCGAACGACATGAGCCCGTCGAGCGAGACGAACGCCCCGGCCGCGCTGGTCGCCTCGACCGTGATGTCCGCCGGGTCGACAATCGCCACCGGCGGCTGGTTGCACACCTGCGGCACGCCCGCGCCGTCGCGCTGCGCGAGCACGTTGGTGCCGCGACCGGCCCAGTCGGCGTCAAACGACGGGTCGAAGTCGATCACGCCGCCGGCCAGCACCAGGAACTCGACCGCGTCGGGCGAGGGATCGATGGTGCCCAGGTTGTGCCAGCCCGGCAGCAGGCGGACCCGCTCACACGACTCGAGGAACGGATTGGCGAAGAACTGGGCCGACCCCGCGCCCCACTCCGGCACCGCCGCCCGGACCTCCAGCCCCGGCAGGCGCAGGATGTTCGTGCCGAAGCCCAGCACCGCGCCCTCGAGAATCGGGTCATAGATCGCCGCCCCCGCCGCGTCCACGTCGAACAGCACGCGGGCCGGCGGATTCGTGGGCGACGCGGCGTACTGCACCGCGTGCACGCCCGGCAGCAGCGTCTGGATCGTCGTGTCGTTGTCCAACCCGACGCCGAAGCCGTGGAGTTCCACGTTCGTGGCGTACAGGTACGAGTTGTCGATGACCAGGTCCGCGCCGCGGAGCGTCAGCCCGCTCGAGCCCGCGCCAAGCAGCACGCCCTCGTCGGCGGGGTCGTAGGCGACGGTGCCGTCGCTGTTGACGGCGACGCTGGTTGCCGCGTCGGGGCCGATGGGGTTGGACTCGTAGCCGATGTCGTGCTCGCCCGGCAGCAGGTTCAAGGGAACCAGCGAGGCGGGCATGGCGGACGAGTCGTAGACGCCGCCGAACCGGACCTGCGGGCTGGACAGGAACGAGTTGTCAACCGTGACCGCGCGTCCCTGGATGGTCAGGGTGCTGGTGCCCGCGCCGAGCAGGACACCCTGCTGGCTCGCTGCGTACGAAACAGTCGCGCCCGACGAGCCGGCCACGACGCTGAACGCCGTGCTCGCGTCCTGGCCGAGGTCGCTCGAGTCGTAGGTGATCTGGTGGGCGCCCGGCAGCAGGGCGACGGTGAAGGTCGCGTGCGGGGCGGGCGAGTTCGGGTAGATGCCGCTGATGCGGACGTCGGGGGCGGAGAGGGACGAGTTGTTGATGGTGATCAGGGCGCCGTGGATCGAGAAGTCGAAGGCCCCGCCGCCGTTGCCCTGGAGGATGCCCTCGTACACGCCGTTGTACGTCGCCCGCCCGTTGGAGTTGATGGTGTAGTCGACGGATGCCCGGGGCGTGCCGACGCCGGTGGCGTAGCTGAGCCGATGCAGACCCGGCAGGAACTTCCCGCTGAGGTACGTCGCCGAAGGCGCGGGCACCGGGCCGTACCCGGTCAGTTGCAGGTCATCGGCCGCGAGGCCGAGGTTGCGGAAGATGTGCGTCACGCCGCTCACGACCAGCGACGAACCCGAGATCGACACGAACCCAGAAAAACCGGAACCGACGCTCACCGCCCCACCGCTTACCGTGAACGGCAGGGTGACCGCCAGGTCGTTCGGCCAGCGGTACCCGACCGTGTGCGGGCCGTCGGCCAGCGTCAGGACCTGGGCGCCCGTGTTCGGGTACGACACCCCGTCGATCTCGATCACGTCCGCGCTCAGCGGGGTCGCGTCGATCGTGTACGTCCATTGTGCGAATGCGGGCGAGGCACTCAGCCACGCCACCACCACCGCAGCAACGGCGACAAAGACGCCCAGAGGGAATCGGCCCATGGAATCTCTCCTTGGACCGCCCGCCGGGGTTGGCTTGCGTGTGGGTGTTCGAGCGCACGGCGAGCGGGTCGCGAGAGTCTAACAAGAACTCCGGCGCGGCGCACGGGTTTTCCCCACTCAGACCACATGCCCCGACCCGGTGCCGTTCATCGCACTCGATCCGACCAATCGCCCCCGGCGACTCGCGCGCCGAGCCGCGATCGTCACTCCGTCACTCTGTCACTCTGTCTCTCCGTCTCTCTGTCTCCCCTAACACCCCGCCGCGAACACGATCAGGTAGTAGAAGAAGTCATCGTTGTTCAGCACGCCGTTCGGCACGCCATACCCCGGCTGGCCCGGCACGGCCCCGGTCGTCAGGTCGCACACCGCCGCGTTGCCCCCCGCGAACTGCGCGAGGTAGTAGAAGAAGTCGTCGTTGTTCACCACGCCGTTCGCCACGCCGTACCCCGGCTGGCCCGGCACCGCGCCGGTCGTCAGGTCGGGCACGCACGACGGACCGCCGGCGCAGTCCAGGATCGCCACCCGGCGCACCGTCTGCCCGCCCGCGCTCAGGAAGTTCCCGCCGATCGCCAGCCACCCGCGGAACGGGGCCAGCGCGACCGCGTTCTGCGCGTCGCCCGACAGCCCGCCCTCGACGCCCTCCCACGCCGCCCCGTTCAGGCGGACCAGCGCCGCCGCCGGCGAGTCGAACGTCCCCGCGGCGTACAGCGACCCGTTGTACCACGCCAGCGACCGCACGGTCCCATCGACCAGCGCCTCGCCGACCGGCGTCCACGCCGAGCCCGTCCAGCGACGCACGCGTCCCTCCGCCCCGCCGGGCACCGCCTCGATGCCGCCGACGTAGAGGTCGGTGCCCGACCGCGCCAGCGCGTACATCGACTGCTCCAGCCCGCTTCCCAGCGGCACCCACGCCCCGCCGACCCACTCCGCCACGCCGCTGGCCGCCTGCCCACCAGCGGTCGCGAACAGCCCCGCGGCATAGACGCTCGCCCCGCCGACCATCAGGGCCTGCACGTTGGCGTCCATCCCGCCGCCCATCGCGCCCCACGCCGAGCCGTTCCACGACGCGACGCGACCGGTGTCCAGTGTGCCGACGCGCTGGAACGCGCCGCCGGCGTACAGCGTTGTGCCGTTGGAGGCCAGCGCCAGCACGTCGCCGTTCGGACGGGCGGCGTCGAACTCGACCCACGCCGAGCCGGTCCAGCGGGCCAGCGGCCCGGTGGTGGTCGCGCCCGATCCGGTGAAGCGCCCGCCGGCGATCAGTTGCCCCTGATGGACCGCGAGCGCGCGGACCTCGCCGTTCAGCCCACTCCCGAAGCCGGACCACGACGAGCCGTTCCACATCGCGACGTTGCTCGCCGGCAGCCCGCCCGCGGCCGCGAAGATCCCGCCGACCACCAGCGCTTCCTGCATCGGCCCGGGACCGTCGGGGTCCCACGCGACCATGGCCGCGACGCCACCGTTGGGCCCGTTGGCAGGACCGACCCACTGGCACTGGGCCCACGCCGACGGCTGCACCGCCGCCATCGCAAGCGCCGCGAGCCCGATCCCGGGAACCCGATCCGCACGCACCGATCGCGCCATCGCTCCGACCCTCCCTCACCCCCCCCACCCTGGGGAGCCGCGAGGATACCAGAATGCGACGCGGGCCACCCCCAAAAACGAGGGTGGCCCGCGGGATTCCGGCTGGCTGGATCCGATTCAAGCCGACGCGGGTCGGCGACGGGATCAGGCCCGTTCAGCAACCCTCGGCGAAGATCGCCAGGTAATAGAAGAAGTCGTCGTTGTTCAGCACGCCGTTGGGCACGCCGTAGCCCGGCTGCCCGGCGACGGCGCCGGTGGTCAGGTCGCACACCGCCAGGTTCCCCGCGGCGAACTCGGCGAGGTAGTAAAAGAAATCATCGTTGTTCACGATGCCGTTGGGCACGCCGTAGCCGGACACGCCCGGCACGGCACCGGTGGTCAGGTCCGGCTCGCAGCCGCCGGCCTCCTCCACATACGTCCGGAAGCACATGTCGAAGTTGCCGTTGAACGGCTGGTAGAACACCCCGCCATTGAACCCGTCGCGCCGCGACCACTGCGAGCCGCCGGGATAGCCCGTGTAGCCGGGCGGCGTGCCGACGTTGGCGGCCCGGAGTTCGGCCTGCATCGAGGGCGTGCCCGTCGCGCCGATCACGAACTCATCGCCGACATTGAGCACGATGTTGGCCGACGACACGTCGACCTCGAACCACACGTCGCCGGTGCTGGGCCCGGCCGACGAGACGTCGATGAGCATCTCGAAGTCGTGCGGATCGGTCTGCGGCCCGGGGCCGACGTTCACGAAGAACGTCGCCTGGCCCGACTTGAGCCCGCTGAGCAGCACCTCGAACCGGGTGAGTTGCCCCGCGATGCCGGCCGTCACCTGCTGCTGGTGGTCGACCAGTTCGCCGCCGCAGCACACCAGCAGCGAACTGCCGCTGACGACCTCCTGGCTCTGGTCCAGCACGTCGGCGTGCACGACGCCCGCCAGCACGGCCCCCGCGGCGAGCGCGGCGGCTCGGGTCAGAATGTTGCGCATGGTCGCTTCCTTTCGAGTGTTCGGCGGGTCCCCCCGGAGCCCCCGCCGCGATTCGATCGACAATCACGCCGCCACGCCCGGGCTCAGCACCCGGCCGCGAAGATCGCCAGATAGTAAAAGAAATCGTCGTTGTTGATGACGCCGTTGGGCACGCCGTACCCCGGCTGGCCCGCGATCGCGCCGGTGGTCAGATCGGCCACCGCGACGTTGCCCGCGGCGAACTGGGCCAGGTAGTAGAAGAAGTCGTCGTTGTTCAGCACGCCATTCGGCACGCCATAACCGGGCAGCCCCGCGATCGCGCCGGTCGTCAGGTCGGGCTCGCAGGTCGGGCCGCCGGCAAGCATGAACGACTCGAACCCGAGGCGCCACCCGCCGTTGGAGTGCGGGGTGCCGTTGAGGTTCAGCGGCTCCGGGTACAGGGGCGAACCCTGGACCGGGTCGATGTACGAACCGCGCATCCACAGTCCGCTGTCGTTGCCCTGGAACTCCAGCACGAACGTGTCGCCGACGTTCAGCATGAGGTTCGCGCCCGTGAAATCGACGAACACGATCTCGAACCCGACGATCGAGTGGGTGATGGTCGCCTCGGCGAGCACAGCGCCCGGCGAGAACACGTCGCCGCTGCGAAGCCGGAGCGTCCCCGTCTCCCCGGGGCTGGTGCCCTGCTGATTGATCCCGACGTTGACGCCCTCGAGTTGGCCGGCGACGCCGCAGCGGACCTGCTGGTTCCAGACCAGGAACGACGCGGACACGTTGAAACTCGCGCTCGGGGCGCCCGTCGCGAACGGACTGGTCTGGTCGAGGACGCCGACCTGGGCTTGCGCGGCCCCTGCCGCGAGAGCGATGACACCCAACGAAGCGGTGAGTCGTTTCATGTCTGTCTCCTGAATGGAACCGCTTGCTCGACTGGAACTGTGGACTTCTCAGCACCCGGCCGCGAAGATCGCCAGGTAGTAGAAGAAATCGTCGTTGTTGATCACGCCGTTGGGCACGCCGTACCCCGGCTGGCCCGCGATGGCGCCGGTGGTCAGATCGGCCACCGCGACGTTGCCCGCGGCGAACTGGGCCAGGTAGTAGAAGAAGTCGTCGTTGTTGAGGATGCCGTTGGGAACGCCGTAGCCGGGCTGGCCGGCGATCGCGCCGGTGGTGAGGTCGGGCGCGCACGTCGGGCCGCTGGTCCACTCGATGGTCAGCGTGGTCTCGTCGTCGCCCAAGATGTTCGGGAAGTTGGGCTCGCTGGTCGGGTCGCACTTGACGCCGATCCACGCCGCCCCGCCCGAGACCAGCGACTGCACCTGGGCCGTCACGTCGAACGAGAACGTGAAGTTCGACTGCGCCGGCGGCGCGTACGAGCCCGAGCCGACGACGACCCCGGCGATCTCGAAATCGGACACGTCGGCCACGCCGTCGCCCTGGTACAGCAAGAAGTCGAACGTCCGCAGTCCGTTGTCGAATCCGTTGTTGACGAAGACCTGGCCCGCCAGCGTCGCGGAGGTGATCGTTGCGCCCGTCGGGATCACCGACACGTCGTACTCCAGCACCGCCCGGTCTTCCTGCGTCGAGGTCTGGCGCAGCAGGCCCTCGAACGGCGAGGCGTTGAACGAATCACCGATCCCGTCGCGCGGGGCGTCGTGGATCGACGCCTTGATCTGCCACGTGAACACGTCGGCGGAGGCCGACGAAACCATACCAAGGACCGAGCCGGCCACCGCCACAACCATCGCTGCACGCATCGCGATTCTCCCTTCCCCCGACGCTGTTCCCCAACACACGAGCCCAAACACGAGCCCCGACTCCCCCCGGGCGTTCCCGCCCGGCGGCCCACCAGCGTACCGCCCATCCCGCGCCCGCCACAACCCTTTCCGCCCCGATTCCCGAGCCGCGTCCGCATCCCGCACAACCCGACCGATCCCGAACCCGGCCTCGCCCGCGTTCGCCCCGACGCCGCGGCACGTGCCCGCCCCGCCCGAGTCTGGTACGTTGCCGATCCCGCCCGCACGATCCGCCGGCCGAGCAGAGGCCAGCCCCATCGCGCCGGGCCCGCAACAGGAGCACCCGCCCATGGCCTCATCGTCCGTCTACGCCGAAGCCCTCAAGCGCCTCGATCTGGCCGCCGAGCACACGACCGCGGCCCCGGAGATCGTCGAGAAACTCCGCCACCCCAAGCGCACCCTCGAGGTCTCCATCCCCGTCCGCATGGACGACGGCTCGCTCCGCGTCTTCACCGGCTTCCGCTGCCGACACGACGACACCCGCGGCCCCGGCAAGGGCGGCATCCGCTTCCACCCGGACGTCTCGGCCGACGAGGTCCGCGCCCTGGCCTTCTGGATGACCTTCAAGTGCGCCACCGTGGGCATCCCCTACGGCGGCGGCAAGGGCGGGATCATCGTCGATCCGCGCAGACTCTCGCAGACCGAACTGGAGCGCCTCAGCCGCGGGTACGTGCGGGCACTCGGCGACGCCATCGGCCCCGAGACCGACGTGCCCGCGCCCGACGTCTACACCAACGCCCAGATCATGGCGTGGATGATGGACGAGTACTCGACCATGCACGGCGCCCCGTGCCCCGCGGTGATCACCGGCAAGCCCGTGCCGCTTGGCGGCTCGCTGGGGCGCGACGACGCCACCGGTCGCGGCGGGTACTACATCCTGAAGGAACTCGAGAGGGTCCGCGGGCTCAAGCCGGGCTCGTCCACCGTGGCCATCCACGGGTTCGGCAACGCCGGGCAGCACTTCGCCCGTCTCGCCGCCGCCGATGGGTACAGGGTCGTCGCCGCCGGCGACTCGCGCGGGGCCATCCACGACCCCGCGGGCCTGGACGTCGAGGCCCTGACGGACCACAAGGAGTCCGGCAAGCCCGTCTCCGACTTCAAGGGCACAAAGATCACCAACGACCAGCTCCTGGAACTCGACGTGGACGTGCTGGTGCCCGCCGCGCTCGAGAACGCCATCACCGAGCGCAACGCCCCGAACATCAAGGCCCGCGTGTCCATCGAACTGGCCAACGGCCCCACCACCGCCGCGGGCGACGAGATCCTGGCAAAGAGCAAGTGCCTGGTGATCCCGGACATCCTGGCCAACGCGGGCGGCGTGACCGTCTCGTACTTCGAGTGGGTCCAGAACAAAGCCGGGTACTACTGGAAACTCGAGGAGGTCCACACCCGCCTCCGCGAGATCATGTCGCGCGAGTTCAACGCGATCTACGCCCTCAAGGAGGCCAAGGGCATCCCCATGCGGACCGCGACGTACACGCACGCCCTCAACCGCCTGGGCGAGGCCCACGGAGCCCTGGGCACTCGGAATCTGTTCGCCAAGAAGGGCTCATAAGCCCTACAGTCGGAACGACGCGGCGTGTGGCCCGAACTCCGACCAATCATGCCGCGATTCGGCGTGGGCTTGGGCGGGGCGTGGGGTACACTGGATCATGTCGCGCTGCGCGGACGGAAACCGTTCGCGCCGATGGCAGTATCGGATATCAGGATCGCGTGGCAGATCGCAGAACTGTTCGCAAGGCTTGTTGTCGTTCAGGGGGATCGAACCGACGCGCCGGCAGGGCACGCCCCCCCCGAAGAATCCCAGACGGAGACGCGAGATGAACCGAGTCGCCAACCGCTTCGCCCTCGGCGCCGTCCTGACGCTCGCCGGCGCGCTCGCCGCACCGGCCGGTGCCCAGATGGCCGACCTCCGGTCGCAGCCCCTGCCGGGCCAGCCGGCCCAGGCCCAGGCCCAGCAGCCGACGGGCCCGCTGCCCACCATGAAGTTCGATCGCACCGAGCACAACTTCGGCACGATCTTCGACGATCAGTCCCAGACCACCATGCTCCACTTCTGGAACGAGGGGCCTGGCGTCCTCGAAATCCGCGAGTGGCGCGGCTCGTGCTCCTGCACCGTCGGCACGCTCCACAAGGAAGGCGAGGACCCCGATCGCCCCGCCGGAACGCCCGACGAGCACGGCATGCTCCCCGTGGTCCGGTACCAGCCCGGCGAGCGCGGCTGGCTGGAGATCAACTACGACCCGCACGGCAAGGCCGGCATCCAGGCCCAGACCGTCGCATTCACCATCAACGACCCGACGAACGCGGTCCGCGTGTTCCGCATCTCGGCCAACGTCATCCCCGTGGTGCGCGTCGAGCCGGCGATCGCCAACTTCAACGCCGTCACCAAGGGCGTCGGCGGGTCGCTTGAGGTGTTCGTCACCGGGCGGACCGACGACTTCGAGGTCGTCGAGGCCACCTTCGCGGGCAACGAGTTCGTGAGCGTCCAGATCCACGAGACCGTCGACCTGCTGCTCAACGAGCACGGGCAATGGGTGCCGGCCGAGGAGGTCGAGGGCGACGCCGACGACGTGGCCCATCTGGGCGACGACGCGGCCCTCAAGGCCGAGGGCGGCGAGCAGCCCGAGGACGACGCCCACGCCGGGCACGACCACGACCACGCGCACGAAGGGGCCACCCCCAGCGACGCCGACATGCAGCCCATCCTCGAGGACGCCGGCCCCCAGCGTCTGCGCCGTACCCGCCTGACCGTCACCGTCAGCCCCGAGGCCCAGCCCGGTCGCCTCTACGGCTCGATCACCGTCCGCACCAACGACCCACGCCGCGAGATCGTGTCGGTCGTCGTGGCCGGCGAAGTGGTGGGCGACGTCGCCGTCACGCCCCGTGCCATCGCGTTCGGCATCATCCCGCCCGAGACCGTCGTCGAACGCCGCGTGCAACTGATCTCGCGGGCCGGCCTCGGGTTCCGGATCGACAACGTCGAGGTCATCTCCAACCTGCCCGAGACCCACCGGATGCTCACCCAGATCGACCCGATCACCACCGGGCCGAACCAGGGCTACATCCTGACCGTCCGCACCCGCGTGCCCGCGTCGCTCGCCCAGTTCCAGGGCGAGATCCGCCTGCACACGACGCTCCAAGGCGAGGAAACCATCACCATCCCGTTCTTCGGGCACGTCCAGGGGATCCGCTGACCATGGACCGATCGGGCGCGGCTCCACGGCGCGGCGCCATCCTGCCGCGCGTGCTGATCATCCTGGCGATCGCCGGCGTCGGCGGCGCCGCCCACTCGGTCCTCGTGCCGGTCAAACTCCGCATGGACGCGACAGAGACGCGGACGATCACGCTGCCGCCACAAACCGACCCAGAACTCAACGGCGATGATCCTCCGATCGTGCCTGATGGTCAGTCCGGTACTGATCCGACCACCGCCTCCAACTCTTCCTCAAACGGCGAATCCCTCGAACTCGGCCAGTACATCACCCTCGACCAGGCCCGCACCCTCTGGGAGCACGGCCTGGCCCAGTTCATCGACGCCCGCCGCGCCGACGAGTACGCCGCTGGCCACATCCCGCGGGCCCTGCTCTGCGACCCCAGCGTGATGTACACCAGCCCGCCCGAGTTCCTGGTCATGGGCCTGTTCGACCCCGCCACAACCACCATGGTCATCTACTGCGAAGGCGGCTCCTGCGACGCCTCGGAGAACGTCGGCCGGTTCCTCCAGCAGGCCGGCTTCACCCAGGTCCACATCTTCCGGGACGGATTCCCGGCCTGGTCCGCCGCCGGCCTCCCCACCGACACCGGCGCCCCCACGCCGATGTTCGGCTCGCCCGGGGGCCTGTAGGTGAAGGCGCTGCGAATCGCCGAGAGCGTCGTCCTGCTCATCCTGCGCCTCGCGCTGGCGGGCGTGTTCCTGTGGGCCGCGGTGGTCAAACTGGGCCAGCCCCAGGCCTTTGCCGACTCGATCAAGGGCTTCCATCTGCTCCCGCCCGAGGGCGACCACCTGGTGGTGCTGGCGACGTTCGTCGTGCCGTGGGTCGAACTCGTCGCCGGCCTCTTCCTGCTGCTGGGCGTCTGGACCCGAGCCTCGGCCTGCGTCATCCTGCTCAACCTGCTCGCGTTCATCGGCGCCATCGCCTCGGTGCTCGCCCGCGGCATCAGCACCAAGTGCGGCTGCTTCGGCGAGACCTCGCCCTTCTGCCCCGACGAGATCTCGACCTGCAACATCATCCAGAACGCGATCCTGGGCGCCGTCGCGCTGATCTCCATCGTCCGCGGCGGCGGGCTGTTCTCGATCGACGGATGGGCCGCCGCACGCCGCGAACGCCGGGCACGACGGCGCGACCCCGACTCCAAGTGAACCGACGCGAACCGAGCCGTCACGACGCGTGTCCCGGGCTCAGGAACCCCCGTCGCCCTCGGTCCCCTCGCGCACAACCCCCGCGTCCCGCTCCCCGCTCTTGTGGAACCCCGTCCGGGCCGCGGCATACCGCTCGGGCGACACCCTCAGGTCCGGCTCCTGCCCCCGCCCGTGCTGGGCGTGCAGGTGCTTCAGGAACGGCACGCACCACCCGCAGCCGGTCCCGGCCCCCAGACACTCGGAGATCAGCGACGCCACCGGCGGGTTCTCGCGCCGCAGGAACCCGCGGATCTTCCGCAGCGAAACGTGGAAGCACAGGCAGACGTGGTCGTCGGGGTTCATCGCTTGTCATCGTTCGCCGCCGACGAACGCGAAGAACAGCCCGTCGCTCGGCACGCCTACCGCCTCGGCGTCCGCACCGTCCCACGCCGCGGCACCACCGTGATCTCCGCCGCGTCCGTCCGCACCACGCGCGTCGCACGCCACCCGCGCCCCGTCTCTTCCGCGTCGTACTCAACGTGCGACCCGTCGCGCAGCGCCTTGAACCCATCGCCCGCGATCACGCTGAAGTGGACGAACACGTCCTGCTCCTGCGGCCCGACGATGAACCCGAACCCCTTGCGCGGGTCGAACCACTTCACAACTCCCTCGACGCCCGCGAGTTTCTCGCCCACCTGATCGCTCATACCCGCACCGCCCCTCGCGCTCTCGCGCGCCGCGGCGTCCCCGTGAGCGGACGGGGAAGCCAACCACGAGGCCGCCGAAGAATCGGCGGCAACCCGCTGCTCCGCACGATCGCGGCGGCGACCCTCTTCCGCGCGTGTTCCCGGACGAGTCCACGAACGGCACCAACCGCCGGAACAACGGGGGCGGGCGTCCGCAATCGCCCGCCCCGGCCGAAGCCGGACCAAGCGACACCATACCAAAACCCACCGACGCGTCAACTCCCAAACGCAGCGGTGCGATCAACCCTCGACGCCGGTCGATAGGATCATGTTTGTATAACGTCGACGCGTTCCTAGCACACCGTCTCGTCGTCGCGACGCCATTCCCGCACCACCTCGCACAGGCCCATCAGCGAGTCCTCGAGCCGCAGCGGCGTCGGGGCCTTCAGCAGCACGCCCTCGCCCGTGCGGAGCGGCGCCACGCCACGCCCGCTGCTCCCCAGCACCCCAGCCACCAGCACGCCCGCCACCTCGGACACCTGGTTGTTGTGCCCCACCAGCACCAGCACGTCGAGGTCCTGCTCGCGGACCCGCTCCTCCACCATCGACACACCGACCGAGGCGGGCGCATCGATGAACAGCCGCTCTTCGAACGCGATCTGCAGCCCGCAACCCGCCGCGATCGCCTCGCCCGTCTGGCGCGTCCGGGCCGCGCGGCTGGACACGATGGCCGCACGCCGGTTCCGGGTCACACCCGCGATCAGCCCGCCCAACTCGCCGGCCCGACGCTCGCCCCGCGGCGACAGCACGCGATCCTCGTCGCGCCCCGAAGCCGACTGTTTTTCCGCCTTCGCGTGTCGCAGAATCGCGATGAGCATCATCCAACCCTCTCCATCGACCGGGCATCCCGGCAAGGCCCGGCGACCGGCGGACCCAAGGCCGACGCTCGCCGCAAGCCAGCGCCACGAACCAAAGCCCCCCAAACCCTACCATCGGCCCCCGAGCCCTCCATGACCCGAATCGCGCCCACATCCCCCGCCCAGGAGCAGTTCATCGGCGTGATGATGGTCGTCCTGACCCTGATCGGCTGGACATCGATCCCGCTGTTCCTCCGCCACTTCGCGTCCCAGATCGACCCCTGGACCAGCAACGGGTGGCGCTACGGCTTCGCCGCTCTGGTCTGGTGCCCGGTGCTCATCCTTGGCGCGGCCCGCAAGCGGCTCCCCGAGGGCCTGTGGCGCAAGGCCGCCTGGCCCGCGGCCATCAACGCGGTCGGCCAGGTCTTCTTCACCTCGGCGTTCTACCACGTCGACTCGACCATGGCCGCGTTCGGGCTGCGATCGAACATCATCTGCGCCGCGATCGGGGCCGCCATCTTCTTTGCCGCCGAGCGGAAGATCCTCGCGTCGCCCCGCTTCCTGATCGGCATGGCGATGGTCCTGGCCGGCACCGGCGGCACGCTCGTGCTCGACGATGGCTTCGCCCAGGGCAGCAGCCCGCTGGGCATCCTCTTCGCCGTGCTGGCCGGGGCGTTCTACGCGGCCTACGCGCTGGCGGTGCGGATCTGCATGAAGGGCATCCCGACGCTCGTGTCCTTCGCCGCGATCAGCCTTTACACCGCCGGCGTCATGATCGCGCTCATGCTGGCCCTCGGCGAGCGCATGGGGGCCGCGGCCATCGACCTGGCCCCGACCCAGTTCGTGCTCCTGCTCGTCTCGTCGTTCGTCGGCATCGCCATGGGGCACGTGACGTACTACATGAGCATCGCGCGCCTCGGCGTGACGGTCTCGGCGGGCGTCATCCAGTTGCAGCCCTTCACCGTCGCGGTCGCGTCGATCCCGATCGAGGGCAAGTTCCTCAGCGGGCCGCAGTGGGCCCTGGGCACCGTTGCGGTCGCGGGCACGCTGGTGATGCTGCTCGTGCAGAACCGGATGAGCCGGCGGCAGACGCCGGAGGCGGGCGCCCAGGCCGCGTCGGACCACGGGGCGCCCGCGCCGGACCCCCCCGAGTTCGAGCCCGACCCTGTCGTGGCCGCCGCGGCGGCCGAGCGAGACGGGCGCGACGCGGAAGAGGCCTCGCCGGCGAGCCGCTGAGTGGTATGCTCACGCGGGTCGTGCCCCGTTCGGGTTCCCGAAACGCGCGCAGGAGCCGCCCATGCGATCACTCGGCGTCTGGCTCATCATCTTCACCGTCGGCTCGTTCCTGCTGCCCATGCTCGGCATGCAGTTCATCATCCTCGCGTGGATCGGCATGTGGGGGCCGACCGTCGCGCTGATGATCCAGGGCGGGATGCTGGCCCTGGGCATCCTGCTCATCGTGGTGTCGGTGATCGGCGGGCGGCCGCGCCCCCACCAGCCGCCCATGCAGGGCCCGCCGTACGGCCAGCCCTGATCGGTCGGAGCGCCGACGTCCACATCACAACGCCCGATCGGGTGGCACGCCCACGCGCAGCGCGGGCGTGGCCGAAGTACCCGTGCACGCTCACACGCCGACCGGCTCCAACGCTCCCCGCCCCTCACGCTCCCCCTGACCAGCGTCGCCCCCGAAAACCCCAAGGATCGCCGTCCGCCGGAACGCGAAGATCCGCTCCAGGTTCGGGCGCACCATCAGCCGCTCGCCGAGCCCCGTGCCCCAGTGCGCGTACTCCACGCGGTCGCGGCACATCGTCCCGGACACGCCGTCCACCTCGGCCGCCTCGAACGTGTGCTCGTGACGCCACAGGCGGTACGGCCCCTTGATCTGCTCGTCCACGAACCGGTGCGGCGGCGCCCACGCGCTGATGAGCGTCCGCCACCGCATCGGCAGCCCGTGCAGACGCAGGCGATAGTCGATCAGCGTTCCCGCCCGCATCTCGATCGGGCGCGGCGTCGCGATCGAGAAGTTCAGGAACCCAGGCGTGATCCGCTCGAGGTTGCCCGCGTCACCGAAGAAATCGAAGACGCCCTCGATGGGGCGCGGCACAAAGA
>JAWKTE010000014.1:0-119978 GCA_041401985.1 Phycisphaerales bacterium | reverse complement strand
CCGCGTGGGCGGCGTCGTGGGCGACCTGATCCTCCAGGGCGGCGACGGCACGCTGACCGAGCTGGTGGTCAACACCGACAACTTCACGCCGATCGGCGAGTTCCACGGGATCGTGGGCTCGGTGTACGCGGCCAACATCGTCCGCGTCGAGGTCGGCGACGGGCTCCGGGGCGACCAGTACGCGCCGCTGTCGAGCGGCACGATCATGGCCGCCAACCAGATCATCGAGGTCACCGGCGGCACGTTCGCCGGGCGGGCCGCGAGCATCTCCGGGCGCATCTGGGCGGCCAACGTGGCCAACACCGTCAACCCCGTCGGCACGCCGGCGATCGGGCGGACGTTCCTGCAGGACGGCAACTACGCCGATGCGATCATCGGCGCGGGCCTGCTCGACGGGTTCTGGATCTCGATCAGCTACGACGACGCCCGGACCCTGACCGGCACCGTCGATCGCGTCACGGGCACCAACTCGAACTTCTTCCGCTCGGAGGTCGTCGGCCTCAACATCAACGAGTTCGACCTGGTCAACGGGTTCTTCGACGCCTCCCGCTTCAACGCGCAGACCGACGCCGGCACCATCACCGCGACCGGCTACCGCAACTCCACCCTCTCGGGATCGGACTTCGAGTTCCGCCCCAGCATCATCCTGGTCGGCTCGGACCTGGGTTCGATCCGCACGCAGACCCCCACGGGCGACATCCGCGACACCGTCGTGGACGTGGTCGGCTCGATCACGCAGGAAGTCGCGGCCGGGTTCATCACCCGCTCCGAGTTCCAGGTCGACAACGAGATCCCGTCGCTGTCGATCACCGGATCGATCCGCGGGTCCAAGCTCGTGTTCGGCCGCCTGGAGGCCGGCGTCATCGGCGGGTCGATCCGCCACTCCGAGTTCACCGGCAACCAGATCCTCAGCCTCGCGGCCGGCGATTCGATCACCAACACCATTGTCCGCATCAGCGGCCCGAACGGTCGCCTCGACCTCGTCTCGGCGGCCAACTCGATCCTCGACTCGGAGTTCATCGCCTCCGGGCCGATCGGCACCATCACGACCACGACCGGCGATCTGGACGCCCGGATCCGCACCACCACCGGGCGCGGCACGGTCGGCACGCTCTCGGCCGGGCGCGACCTGGTCCTCGACACCGACATCAGCCGCGGGCTGTCCGCGCTGATCGCCGGTCGCCACATCGGTCGCCAGGCCGACCCCACCGTTGTGCTCGTCCGCGGCAACCTCACGACGCTGACCGCTCCGAACGGGCAGCTCTACTCGGACGTCCGCGTGGGCCAGACCATCGGTGGGGCCGTCACCCTCGGCGCCGCGTCGGCGAAGCCCGCGAACAACCAGATCGGCCAGGGCTCGATCATCGCCTTCGGCGCGATCACCAACGTCGTGATCAACGGCGACTTCGGCGGCTCGATCATCTCCTACACCGGCGGCATCGCCTCGATCGCCATCAACAACGGCTCGTTCCTCCGCGGCGACGCGGCCCGCCCCAACACCATCGCCGCCTACGACGGCGACATCACCAGCCTGGTCATCACCAACGGCAACCTCTACGGCGACGTGTACGCCGATTACGACCTGGTCTCGCTGCAGGTCGTCGCCGGCGCCGACGGCGTGTTCGGCGACATCGGCGTGAACCCCGCGTTCAACGCGAACCAGAACTACGACAGCCTCCGCAACCGCGTGCCGGTCGGCGTCGCGGCGGCCGCGGCGATCCAGGGCCCGCGCATCGGCGCCGGGCGGAACATCATCAGCGTCGCGGTCACGGGCGGGTCGGTCTTCGAGGCCGGGTTCCACGCGGGCCGCGCCGTGCAGTCGATCACCATCGCCGAGGGCTTCACGCGCGACAACGCCACCAGCGGGTTCGCGTCGTACGTGGTCGCGGGCGACCTGGTCGACAGCGTCGTCGTGGGCGGCGACGGGGCCAGCCTGCAGATCATCGCGGGCGTGCTCGATCTGGGCGCCGACCAGCGTCCGGGCGGCACGGGCGACGATTCCGACATCCTCCAGGCCGGCAACATCAACAGCGTCTCCATCGCCGGACGCGCTACCGACGTGCAGCTCCTGGCCGGCGTGCTCGCCGGCGACGACGGCGTGTACAACACCAAGGACGACCTGGTCGCCCTCGGCCGCTCGACCGTCGGCTCGTTCACCGTCGGCGGCTCGACCCGCGACGCGGTGGTCCGCAGCGACATCGTTTCGAGCGTCAGCGGCGATGGGATCCGCGTCAACGGTGGCGGGCTGAAGGCCGAGGACGCGCTGGTCGCCAAGAACAACCCCAACGGGACCAACATCGGGGCGTCGCTCAACATCAACCTGGGCGGCGGCGAGCGGGCGACGCTCGCGTTCGCCGGCCCGGGCCGCGCGGTCTGGAACTCCAGTACCCGCACCATCAGCCTCATCGACACCACGCTGGCCAGCAGCCTGGTGGTCACGTCCACCAACGGCCAGACGCTCTCGAACCTCAACATCGTCACCAACGACGACGCCTCGGTCGGCACGCTGACCATCAACGCCATCCTTGCCGGCAACTCCAACATCGTCATCGACGCCGACGGCACCACCCTGACCGCCACCGGCCTGACCACCAGCGGCCGGGTCGTCTACGGCGGCAACCTGGGCACGCTCCGCGTGGTCAACGACTTCCTCCGCGGCTCGTTCGCCGCCAAGGACGTCGCGTCGGTCAACATCACCGGCTCGTTCGGCGATCCGAACCTGGCCCTGCGCAACGAGGCGACCATCGCCGCGACCAACGTCGGCACGATCGCCATCACCGGGCAGGACCGGGGCGTGATCGTCATCGCCCGCGAGGCCAACGCCATCAACGTCACGGGCACGGTCGCCAACGCCCTCATCCGCGTCGGCTCGCGCCTCGGCTCGCTCACCGCCGGCGAACTCAGCCGCACCCGCGTCTCGGTCGGCGACTTCCTGGGCGGCTCCAACGCCTCCGGCGGCAACACCGGGGGCAACCAGACCGTCCAGGCCGTCCGCATCAACGGCAACGTGTTCGACTCGGCGATCATCGTCGGGGGCGACCTCGGCGCCGATGGCGAGATCGGCGGGTCGCGGCTCGACGCCGACCGCGTCACCTCCGGCTTCCTCGGCTCGGTGTTCATCGGCGGCAACTTCGAGGAGTCCGACATCGTCGCGGGCCTGCTCCGCGGGCCGGACGGGTTCTTCGGCACCGCCGACGACGCGGTCGCCGCGGGCCGCTCGACCATCGGCACGGTCACGATCGTCGGCAACCGCGTGGGCTCCAACCGCTTCACCGAGTCCTACCGCGTCGCGTCGACGGGCTCGCTCCGCGGCGTGACCATCGCGGGCCAGCCCGCCCAGAACCAACTGAACTTCGAGACCCGCGAGCTGGGTTTCCAGCCGCTGGAGATCCAGGTCGACGAGGTGGTCGTCGGCCTCGAGAACGACCAGTTCGTCGCCACCATCTTCTTCAACCAGGCCATCGACCAGGCCACGCTCGACACCGCCCTCTCGATCCGCGAGGTCCGCCAGGGCGGGCAGGTCCAGGTCTTCCTGATCTCGGGCGAGGACTACACGCTCCGCTACGACGCGAACCAGAACGCCGCCATCGTGACGTTCTCCCGCGACGTGACCGAGGCCAACCTGCCCATCACGCCGGGCACCCCGGCGGTGGGCGTGTTCAACTTCGTCATCGACGACGCCGTCATCCGCGGCAGCCTGTCGAGCGCCCGCCTCGACGGAAATGGCGACGGGTTCGCCCGCGGCGACGACTACAACATCGCCGAGATCGTCGGCGACGCCGGCGACAAACTCAATCCCGGCACCGCCAACATCTTCCAGGGCGGCAACCTCGTCCACTCCGTCGACTACTACGGCCCGGTCGACCTCGACGTGGTCCTCGACCGCGAGGATGTCCGCGACAGCCTGCCCGACGTGAACGCGCCGGTCGTCATCCGAGGCTCCATCGGCGACCACGCCGACCAGAACGTCAACTTCTTCCGCTTCGCCGGCGACACCGACCTCTACAAGATCACCCTCCAGGCGGGCCAGATCCTGCAGCTCGGCGCCATGCAGGGCGCCGCCCAGCAGGCCCCGCGCGTGCTGCTCAACTCGGGCGGGCAGGGGGCCACCGGCGCCCAGGTCACGACCCTCATCGCCGGCGGGCTCGACTTCCGCTCGCTCGACGCCACATTCGCCGAGTCGTACTACATCCGCCAGTCGGGCGTCTACTACATCGCCATCGGCGAGGGCGCGGGCAGCGTCGGCGCCACGGGCACGGTCACGAACCCGTCGAGCGCCCAGCCCAGCACCCTCGGGCCATACTCGTTCACGATCGAGGTCTTCGACGACTTCGACAGCGGATTCTCGGCCGACACCGACTCGGGCGACGGCACCGCCATCGTCAACGCCCCGCCCGCCAACCAGTTCACCTCGCCGGGCCAGGTCATCACCGTCGGCGACTACTCCTTCACTCTCACCACCAACGCCCAGGGCCAGCAGGTCGTCACCGGCTCCAACTCCCTCGGCGTCACCTCGACCCGCGCTGGCGGCACCCTGACCACCACCATCGCCTCGGCCATCGGACCGGGCGGGCTCTCCGGTGTGCCCAACACACCCTACGGCGACCTGGACGTCTACCACCTCAACAACCGCGCCACCATCGCCAACGGCTCGGTCGTCCGCGTGACCCTCAAGGTCAGCGAGGTCGGCGGCGACCTGGGCAGCAAGACCGTCGACTCCGGGTTCCTCCCGATCGACGTCACCTCCGTCGTCCAGCTCGGCATCTTCGACACGACGTCCAGCACCGGCATCGACGACGGCCTGCTCTTCGCCTCGCCGTCGCAGTTCACCGGCGTCGGCGGCGAGCCGAACACCGTCCTGAGCGACAACGGCCCGATCGAGTACGGCTTCGACGCCAACGGCGACTTCTACATCGAGTTCATCGCCGCCGGACGCGCCGGCGCCGATGGCGAGTCCGGCACCGACGACGACACCGCCGCCTCCTACGCCGTCTACGTCCAGGGCGCCTTCAACACCGACTACCAGCTCGAGATCGTCACCGCCGGCACCGGCCAGATCACCAAGACCACCCAGAACATCTTCATCGAGACCCTCGGCGGCGAGATCGACTGGCTCCAGACCGGCGGCCTGTCCACCTCGCTCACCGCCTACGACCTCAAGGCGCTGGGCTTCACCGGCACGACCTCGGGCGGCGTGGCCGTCAACGAGTTCGTCCTGCAGCGCATCGTCTCGAACCTCCAGAACGCCTTCGACCAGCTCGGCCTGGACGTGAACATCTCGACCGACCCGAACGAGTTCGAGTTCCAGCCGTTCTCGACCATCTTCCTGTCCAACAGCGTCGATCCGATCAACCTCACCTCCGAGACCGAGTTCGGCTACAGCCAGCGCTCCGACCCCTTCAACAGCGACATCGAGGACGAGGGCGTCGTGTTCGTGTCCTCCTTCGCCAACCTCGCCTTCACGCCCGACGAGGCCGGGCTGACCGCCCTGTCCGACGCCATGACCGCCGCCGTCGGCCGGCGCGTCGGCGAACTCATGGGCCTGCGTCTGACCACCGACACGCCCAACACGTCCGCCACGTTCGACATCATGGCCGCCAACTCGCCCGACCGCGGGTTCTACCCCGGCAACAACGGCTCCTGGCAGTTCCTCCAGGCCATCCGCCCGCTGACCACGCCGACCGACTCCGACCGCGCCAGCGGCTTCGTCATCGGCGTCCAGTCGTCGGCCTCGCTGCTCGAGCGCGTCCTGCTCCGGAACTGATCGGCAAGCGTCCCGCCCCGCTCGACGGGGCGTGCCAGAACACTCCTGCTCGGGGCCCGTGAGCAACGCTCGCGGGCCCCTTTCCTTTCTCGGATGCGTCGCGTGTGGAACGCCGATGGCCCGACCCGACCCCGGCCCGGCATGGCATGCCATGGTGCAGCGGCAACGTGCCGCCGCCGCGGTGCCCTACGCGGGCGCCTCGTCGCGCCGCACGAACGTGTTCCGTTCCCGGTCCTTCACCACGCCGGGGAAGGCCAGGGCCCGCCCGTGGGCCACGCACCACACGCCCGGGGCCAGCACGCTCGCGCCGAACAGCGCCTCGGTCAGGTTCTGCTGCGCGTCGCTCCGCCCCAGTTCGAAGGGGCGCCACGCCCCGGTCAGCACGATCGGCACGCGAGGCGACGGGATGCCCTCGAACAGCACCTGCCCGGTGCGCTCGAGCGTGTCGGTCCCGTGCGTGACGACGATGCCGGTGGACTCGGTCGCCATCTCGGCCGCGCCGCCGAAGTCGCGCACCGCCGAGAGGATCCGCGCGCGGTCCTGGTCGGTCATGTGCAGCGAGTCCTTCTGCATCAGTTCGACGATGTTGACGTTGACATCCTCGAGCCGCAGTCGCCGCAGCAGGCGGTGCAGGACCGACTTCTTGTTCTCGAGCGAGCCGGTCCGCTCGTTGTAGGTCTTCTCGAGTGTGCCGCCGGTCGAGATGAGGGTGATCCACCGCATGGGCAAAGGGTAGACCAGGCCAGCCCGAGCCCAGCATGATCGTTCCCGGCCCCGGCTCGCCCCGATCTGCCCGTCGCTGAGCCGTGTGGACGAGCCGCGCGGCGGCGCTACCGTTGCAACAGGCCCGCGCCGCTTCCATCCGCACAACACCCCCTCGCCCGGAGCACCCATGCCCAGCCAGAACGAGCCCGTCGACCGCCTGATGATCGAGGACACGGTCGTCGGCCAGGGCGCCGAGTGCAAGCCCCACGCCAAGGTCAAGGTCCACTACCGCGGCACCCTCATGGACGGCACCGAGTTCGACTCCTCCTACAAGCGCGGCACGCCCATCGAGTTCCCCCTCGACAACCTCATCGAGGGCTGGCGTCAGGGCATCCCGGGCATGAAGGTCGGCGGCAAGCGACTGCTGACCATCCCCTACGCGATGGGCTACGGCGAGCGCGGTTCGCCCCCCACGATCCCGCCACGCGCCGACCTCAGGTTCGAGATCGAACTGCTGGGCGTGAAGTAGGCCCCGGGCCCATCTCGCCGGGTGTGCGCCGATCAAGGCTCCCTGACTCGAGGAGGCCCCCGATGCAGTTCGATCCCGACGCCGCCGCACGCCCGGACTCGGGCCTCTTCGGGCTCTCCTGCACGCGCGATGACGCGAGAGTCATCGTCCTGCCCGTGCCATACGAGGCGACCACGTCGTACCGCACCGGCACCGCCAAAGGCCCCGACGCGGTGCTCGAGGCCTCCCACCAGGTCGACCTGTACGACCGCCTGTTCGGCCGCGTCTACGAGAAGGGCATCCACATGCCGGAGGCCCCGGCGTGGATCCGCACGCTCTCGGACCAGACGCGCCGCATCGCCCTCCCGCTGATCGAGAAGGGCGGGGCCGAGGGCGGCGACGCCGCAGCGGTCCAGGCCGTTGATGCCGCGGGGCGGCGCATCGAGGAGCACGTCCGCAGCGAGACCGCGGCCATCCTGCGCGAGGGCAAGGTCCCCGCCCTGCTCGGGGGCGAGCACTCCATCTCGTTCGGCGCGATCGCGGCGTGCGCGGCCGCGCACGGTCCCATCGGTGTGCTCCAGATCGACGCCCACATGGACCTGCGCGAGCGGTTCGAGGGCTTCGAGACCTCGCACGCCTCGATCATGCACCGCGTCATCACGGGCCTGCCACAGGTGACCAGGCTCGTGCAGGTCGGGATCCGGGACTTCGGCGAGGGGGAGTGGGCGTTCGCGCGTGAGCACGGGGCGGATGGCGGCGATGGGCGTGTGCGAGTGCTCTTCGACGACGACATCGCCGAGCGGACGCTCGCCGGCGGGTCGTTCAAAGACCTGTGCAACGAAGCGGTGGGGGCGCTGCCCGATCGCGTGTACGTCTCGTTCGACATCGACGGCCTGGACCCCGCCCTGTGCCCGCACACCGGCACCCCGGTGCCGGGAGGCCTGTCGTTCCAGCAGGCCAGCGCGGTGCTGGCCGCGCTGAAGGCCAGCGGCAAGCAGGTCGTCGGGTTCGATCTGGTCGAGGTCGCCCCCGGCCCGCGGGCCGACGAGCCGGAGTGGGACGCGAACGTCGGCGCCCGGGTGCTGTACCGCCTCTGCGGCGTCGCGTGAGCGTTCACCGCTGAGGCGCAGAGGCCGCCGAGAAACGCACGCGGGTCGGATGCGTCTCGCGACTTTCCGGACTCGATACTCGCCAATGCGACCCCATGCCCCGCGGAACGAGTACGCGCCACGCCGCACGACGCCGCTTTCCTCTGCGTCCTCGGCGCCTCTGCGGTGAGTCCCCTCTGCGGCGCGTCCCCGCCGAGTCGCGCGGCCCGCCTACTCCCCCTCATCCCCGACCGCGTCCTGCCGCAGCGTCAGGATGTCGCGCAGGTCCTCGGTCGAAAGATCGGTCAGCCACCGCTCGCCCGCGCCGATGATCTGCTCGGCCAGTTCGGTCTTCTTCTCGATCATCTCGTCGATGCGTTCCTCGAGCGTGCCGCGGACGACGAACTTGTGCACCTGGACCGTGCGCGTCTGGCCGATGCGGTAGGCCCGGTCGGTCGCCTGGTTCTCGACGGCCGGGTTCCACCAGCGGTCGAAGTGGAACACGTGCGTGGCGTTGGTCAGGTTCAGGCCCACGCCGCCGGCCTTGAGCGACACCACCAGCACCGGGTGCTTCGTGTTCTTCTCGCTCTGGAACGACTCGACCATCGCCGTCCGCTGCTTCTGCGGCGTGCCGCCGTGCAGGAACAGGATGTCCCGCCCGAGTTCCCGCCGCAGCATCTGCACCAGGATGTTGCCCATCTGGCGGAACTGCGTGAACACCAGGGCCCGGTCGCCCTCGGCCAGCACCTCCGAGAGCATCTCGACCAGGCGGATGCACTTGCCCGACCGCCCCAGCGCCACGTTCCCGTCCGCGTCCTTGAGCATCTGCGACGGGTGGTTGCAGATCTGCTTGAGCTTGATCAGCGTCGCCAGCACCAGGCCCCGGCGCTGGATCCCCTCGCTGCGCTCCACCTCCGCCAGCATCCGCTTGACACACTGCTCGTACAGCGTCGCCTGCTCGCTCGTGAGGTGGCAGTACTCGCGGCTCTCGATCTTCTCGGGCAGGTCCGCCACCACCGTCGGGTCCGTCTTCAGGCGGCGCAGGATGAACGGACGCACGAGGCCCCGCAGCTGCTCGGCCCGGCGCCCGTCGCGGTACCGCTCCACGGGCACCGCGAACCGCGTGCGGAACGTCGTCGGGCCGCCCAGGTACCCCGGGTTCAGGAAGTCCATGATCGACCACAGCTCGCTCAGGCGGTTCTCCACCGGCGTGCCGGTCAACGCGATCCGACGGTCGGCCGCCAGCGACCGCACGGCCTGGGTCTGCTTGGCCTGCGGGTTCTTGATGTACTGGGCCTCGTCGAGCACGACGCGGTGCCACGGCACGCGCTCGATCGTCTCCCGGTCGCGATGGGCCAGGGCATACGTCGTGATGACAAGGTCCGCGGACCCGGCCTGCTCGAGGAACGCGTCGCCCACGGGGCGGTCCACGCCGTGGTGCACATGCACCCGCAGCGTCGGGCAGAAGCGCTTGGTTTCGTGCATCCAGTTGCCCACGACGGACATGGGCACGACCAGAAGGGTTGGACCCACGCCCGAGGGCGGCGAGTCACCCTGTGGGGATGGCTCAGGGGGCCCAGAAGCCGAGGTGTCGAGGGCGTTTGATTGATCGCCCTCGGCTCCAAGCCGCGCCTCCGACGCCTCGCCACCCAGTCCCTTCGACTCCCGCTCCGCCCGAGCCACCGCCGCCTCTTCCCGCTCGTGCATCATCAGGGCCAGCAACTGGATCGTCTTGCCCAGGCCCATGTCGTCGGCCAGGCACACCCCCAGCCCGCACCGCTCCATGAACGACATCCACGACAGGCCGCGACGCTGGTACGGACGCAGCGTCCCGATGAACGTCCCCGGCGTGTCCAGCGACGGCACGCCCGCGGCCTGCGCATCGCCCGAGATCAGCGCCGACACCCAGCCCTTGGCCTCAAGCCCAACCACCGGCAGGCCCGTCGTCTTGATGTCCGAGGAGTACGCCAGGCGCAGCGCATCGACGAGCCGCAGTTTCCCCCCCGGGTTCTCGCCGATGAACTTGATCGCCGCCCGCACGTCCTCCGGGCGGATCTCCACCCACCGCCCGGCGACCAGCACCAGCGGCGAACGCTTGCTGGCGAGCTGCTCGAACTCGTGCAGCGACAGCGTCGTGTCGCCCAGCGAGATCTCCCACTTGTAGTTCACCAGAGCCGTCAGCCCGACGCTCGACGACGCGGGCGAGCCGGAGCCGGCGTTCTCGGTGCCCTCGCCCGGCTCGTCGCCGTCGATCCGCAGCCGCGCGCCCAGGCGGGCCAGCGGGCTGTCCCACCAGTCGGGGATCTTCACGCCGAATCCCTGCTCGCCCAGCAGCGGGCGGGCCTCGCGCAGGAAGTCGTACGCCTTCCGCGTGCTGAGCGAGAGCGACGTGGGCTCCGCGTCGTCGAGGGCCTTCTCCAGCGGCTTGTAGAGCCGGCTGGCACGCCCCAGTTCCCGCAGCATCAGGTCGCGCGGCTGGTCGCACCGACGCCCGCTCAGCGTGATCCCCTCGCCCGAGAGCAGCCAGATGTCCTCCGCGTCCAGCACCACCGACTCATCGCCGACGGCCTGCAGATGGAACGACAGCCGCCACTCCATCTCCGACGTGTCGGCGACGTGGACGCCGCCCGCGACGGCCCCGGTCGCTTTCCCGTTTGGCGTGCCGTTCTGCGACGAGGGTCCGGCCTCGCCCTCCGCGCTGGCCTCACCCACAGGCATGCTGTCGAGCACATCCGGCTCGTGCAGGTGCAGCAGCAGCCGCCACGCCGCCGACGCCCCGCGGTCCTCAAGCCCCGCGACCCAGGCCCGGACCCGCCGCGTCATCTCCTGGCGCGTCGCCGGGCTGGCCGTCACGTCGCGCTGGCGACCCAGCAACGCCGCCAGCCACGCGACCTGCACGTCCCGGTTCGGGTCGGCGTCCTCGATCGTCTCGCCCATGTTCTCGTCGCGCATCACGCGACGGCACTCGGCATCGACCACCGACGACAGGAACCCCTCGCTCATCTGCCACGCGTCGTGCCCCAGCACGTCCACGCCCGCCCGCGCCGACGCCGGCATCGACGTCACGATCGACGCGAACCGCTTGGCCGTCGCCTCGTCGGCCAGCCAGGGCCGCCACGACGCCCCCAGCCCGCCCTCGGCGGTGTTGAGCAGCATGGGCACGAACCGCTGCTGCGCGAGCAGATGGCGGGCCAGGCGGGCCAGCGTCGCGTAGTACTCGACCGATCGCGCCACGGCGATCCGTTCGGCGCCACGCGGCTCACCCGCGTCGTCGCCATCACCGCCGGCCCGCTCGGACAGCGCCTCGAGCACCCCGATCGCGTCCTCGGGCGCGATCGCCACACCCTCAACGCCGAACCGCTCGAGTGTCGGCGCATCAGCCGAGGCATCCGCGCTGGCCGCCGCCCCCCGCGAGCCCAGCAGCGGGCTTGCCACCGGCACGCCCTCGATCGCCGGCAGCGCCACGTCGATCCGTTCGTCCTGGCTTTCGTCCTGGGCGTCCGCCCCCCCCCCGACGCCCAGCGCCCGCAGCGCGCCCGCGAGTTCCGCCCGTGCGGCCGCGTACGGGTGCGCCGCCACGCCGCCCGAGCCACCATCATCGCCACCCGACTCGCCCCCGATCCCGCCGCCGCCCGTCCCAACCGCCGCGAGCGCACCCACCGCCCGCTCGCCCCACAGGCGCAGGCTCCCATCCACGAACGCCGCGTGCACAACGATCATCCGGCCTCCGTGCCACCGCCCGCCGGGCGGCCTCCCCGCCCGCCCGCCGGACGCATCCAATGAGGGCGCAGGGACTCGAACCCTGGACCTACGGCTTAAAAGGCCGCTGCTCTACCAACTGAGCTACACCCTCGGGCGTTCTCTCCCCCGAGTCGCGATCATAGGAGCCATCGCCGCGCACGCCCCGCCGGACGCACCCGTGCGGCAACACCCTCGCCCCCGATCCTGCGTAGATCCCGCCTCTCCGCCTACGCCGGACCCTCCCACGCATCGACCACGCGGCACCCCGTGGCCGCGAAGTCCGCCACGTTCCGTGTCATCACGGCCAGGTCGTGGCGCAGCGCCGTCGCCGCGATCAGCCCGTCAACCGCCGGCACGACCCTCCCCTGGCGCGCCGCACGCGCCGTCAGATCGCCCCACACCTTCGCCACGTCCAGATCGACCCCCAGGATCCGCGCCGCGTGCATCTCCGCCAGCCCGCGCACCCATGCCTCCAGCGCGCTCCGCTTTGCACCGGGAGCCAGCCGCTCGATCCCCGAGACAATCTCACCGATTGTCAGCACGCTGATGAACAGGTCCGCGTCCGGGATCGCTTCCACCGCCGCCCGCACCCGCGGCTCCGGCCGCGCCCGACGCAGTTCCGACAACACCGATGTGTCGATCAGCACGCTCACGCGGCCTCGCCCGCGCCGTGCGACCCGTTGCCGGAACGCCGCTCCATCGCGCCTGCGTCCGCGTCGTGCCCCGCCTCGAAACCGCGCATCGCCGACCGGTCACGCGTCAGGTCCAGGCCGTCAAAGTCCGGCCCTTCCACCAGCATCGCCTTGAACGTCGCACGCTCGCCGGTCAACTCCCGGTACCGCGCCTCGGTCAGCACCACGAACGCGTCGTCACGCCGACGGATCACCTGCGGCCCCTCGGTGAGCACCCGGTTGATCAACTCGCTCAGTCGGTTCTTCGCCTCGGCCAGTTTCCACTGCATGAGCGGCCCCGCCTTTCCAGCAATCAAACGATCTAGATCGGCTAGATATTCTACCAGATCGACGGAGGAATTCCATAAGAAACACGAACAAACCGGTGTCTCGGCCGATGTGCCAACGACCGACCGCCGAGGCCGCGTCGCCGCAGGGCCGAGCCGGCCCTCAATCCACCATCACAAGGCTCTCCGCCTGCCGCAGCATCCGCTCCAGCGCCAGCAGTGCGTCGCGTCGCACCTCCGCATGCACCCGGACCTGGTTCACCACCCGCGGCTTGCCCGGCAGACGCCCAAGGTCGGAGAACCGAGATTGCGCCGCCCCCGCCGCGAACTCGCCCTCCGCCTCCACACCCGCCAGGTTGTCCAACGTCCACAGCAGGTGCGGCTCATCGATCCGGTACATCGTGGTGCACAGGCACTGGCAGTCCGACAGGATCCGTACGTCCACCACCCCGTCCTTCCGCCTCGCCATCTCGCGGGCCAGGCGGTTGACCAGGTGCACCTCGGTCCCCACCGCCCAGCGCGAGCCCGCCGGCGCCTCGCGCAGCGTCCTGATGATGAACTCCGTCGAGCCGGCCAGGTCGGCCTTGTCCACGACCTCCTTGCAGCACTCGGGGTGCACGAGGATGGTGGTGGGGGGGCGCCCCGGGTTGGCCGCGTCCTCGGCCCGGATCTCGTCGCAGTGCTCGGGGCGGAAGAGTTTGTGGACCGAGCAGTGCCCGGCCCACAGGATGACCTTGCTCCGCTCGATCTGCTCGCGCGTCGCCCCGCCGAGATCCTCGCCCTGTCGTGCCCGGCGCGGGTCGTAGACGCACATGTCGGTCTCGGGGTCCAGCCCGAACGTGCACGCCGTGTTCCGCCCCAGGTGCTGGTCCGGCAGGAACAGGATGCGGATGTCGTCGCTGGCTTCGGGCCCGTTGGCGGCCTGCTGGGCCAGGGCCCACTTGAACACCCGCTGGGCGTTCGATGACGTGCAGCACGCCCCGCCATGGGCGCCCACGAACGCCTTGATCGCCGCCGACGAGTTCACGTAGGTGATAGGCACGACCCGCCCGATCCACTTGCCGCCATGGGCCTCGTTGAGCGCGTCATGGATCGCGTCCCACGCCTCGACCGTGTCGTCGTACTGCGCCATGTCCGCCATCGAGCAGCCCGCCGACAGGTCCGGCAGCAGCACCGACACGTGCTCGGGCGTGAGCATGTCGGCCGACTCGGCCATGAAGTGCACGCCGCAGAACACGACGTGCTTCACCGGGCGCCGGGCCGCGATGTCCGCCGCGATCTGCGAGAGTTTCAGCGAGTCCCCGGTCGCGTCGGCGTGGCGGATGACCTCGTCGGTCTGGTAGTGGTGCCCGAGGATGAACAGGCTCTCGCCCAGTTCGCGCCGACGCACCGCGATCGCCGCGGCCAAATCGTCGGCCGACATCCGCAGGTACACATCGGGGAGCGAAGGCTGCCAGAGCATGACGAACTCTAGGTGAACGACGCGGGGACTCGGACCACGAGGGAAAACGCCCGCGGCCCTCCGGTTGTTCGCCCCGCACGCCATCGCCGATGCGATCCCGCCACCGGCCCAACCCGCCGCGCCTCAGGCCACCAGCCGCGCCGACGCGGGCTGATCCCCGAACATCGCCGAGCACACCGCGTCCACGACCTGGCTCCAGTCGTCGACGAGCCGGTCGTCGAACGCCTCGCCGGCCGACTCCTCGATCGTGTCCAGCAGCAGGTCCCGCACGCGCCGCAGGCTCGACCGGTCGGGCAGGCGCCCGATCACCGGCACCCGCGAGCGCGACAGCACCCCCTGGATCGATCCGAGCATGTCCGCGTTGTGGACCACCAGGCTCAGGGCCGCGGCGATCGAGCGGTGCTTGCTCCGAACGTCCAGCCCCTCCAGGTCCTGCTCCATGAGGCGGGCGGCGAACCGCTCGGCCAGTTCCTCCGGCGTCTTGCCCAGTCGGTTGAACGAACGCCAGATCCGGTCGGCCATCACGGTGCCCATGGAACTCCCTTGCGTGCTCGTTGCCCGCCGCGCGACGTGCGCGTGCAATGGGCTATCGACGCGGGCCGAGCGCGTGTTGAGACGCCCACGCGCCAACGCAGGGTTTTGCGCGAGGATCGGAAATCTCAAGCGATCGGCTCACGCCCCAAACTGGCGCACCAGTTCGATCACCCGCGGCTGCTGCGGCTCGATCCGCAGCGAGTTCCGCAGCATCCCCAGCGCCTCCAGCCGCGCCGTCTCGTCGGTCTGGTCCGACAGCACGTACCGGCTCAGCAGGCACACCGCCACGCCGTTCATCGCCGGGTAGTGGGCCGGGTCCTGGTCGAGCGAGTGCCGGAACGCCGCCTCGGCCTCGGTCGCCTGCCCAAGGCGGTACCGCGACGCGCCCAGCCGCTCGTACGCGATCGCTCCCGGCTCCAGACGCACGGCCTCTTCCAGCGTGTTGGCCGCCTCGGCGAACCGACCCAACTGGTACAGGCTGTTGGCCAGGTTCAGCAGCAGCGACCCGTTGAGCGACATCATCTCCGAGGCCTGCTGCAGTTCGGTCACCGCCTCGGTGTGCCGTCCCAGCCCCGCGTAGATCGACCCCAGGTTCACCCGCGCCTCGCCGCTCGACGGGCTCAGCCGCACCGCCCGCTGGGCGTACGGCAAGCCCTGCTCGGCCTCGCCCAACTGCAGGTACGCCGTCGCGATGTTCAGATTGGCCTGGAAGTCGTCCGGGCGGATCGCCAGGGCCCGCAGGTACGCCCGCACCGCCTCGCCGAACCTCGAAAGCAGTTGCAGTGCCAGGCCGTGCGAGTACTGGGCGTCGAAGTTGCGCGGCTCCAGTTGAGCCGCCTGGCCGTAGCTGCGCTCCGCCGACGAGTAGTCGCCCTGCTCGCGGTAGATGTCACCGGCGGCCAGGTACGCCGCGGTGTACTGCGGATTCATCTCGATGGCCCGCTCGAACGCCCGCAAGGCCCGCTCGACGTCGCCCCGGGTCCGCAGCACCCGCCCGGCGGCGACCATGTCGCCCGCCGTGACCGTCGGGCGGTCCGACGACGATTGCACGCGCGAGGGGGCCGCCGCCGAGGTCTCGCTCCGCATCATGCCGCAGCCACCGAGCGCGACGGCGGCAAGCATCGCCGCGCACGCCGGCACGCCGAGCGCCCGAGTGCGGGCGTTTCGCTGGAGTCGAAGGGTCGAGGGCGTGCCTGGCGTCATGATCCTGAGATCCTTCCCTTGGCCCGCCCAACCCCGCCGCGGCCATCCCCGGCCTCGACAAGCCGGCGCAGCCGACCGACATTGATCGTATCGAACGCCGTTCCGGCTTTCGTTTGCCCCTTCGGGGTCTCAAGGATCATGGGTACGCCCCGCAGTTCCGGGCGGTTCACCACCGCCGCGAACCCGCTCTGGCCCAGGCGAGCCGCCGTCGGACGCTTGCTCGGCCCGCCGATGGTGCCCTCGCCGATGTGCTCGTGCAGGTCCCGCCGGCTGCCCGCCCGCCCCTTCGAGTCGTTCACATGCACCACCCGCAGGTTCGCCAGCCCGCACGAGGCCTCGAACGCGTCCAGCGCCGCCCGCCCGCCCTCGAGCGTGGACATGTCGTACCCGCCCGCGTGCGCGTGGCAGGTGTCGAAGCAGAACCCGACGCGCCCCGGCGTGCCCGTCGCCTCCGCGATCATGGCGCGAAGGGTGCCGAGTTCCTCGAACTCACGCCCGAGGTTGCTGCCCGATCCCACGGTGTTCTCCAGGCACGACACAGTCCGGTAACCCTTCGTCCGCGTGAAGATCTCTCGGTACGCCCCGGCGATCCGGGCCAGCCCGGCCTCGCGCGACGACGTCGTGAACGCCCCGGGGTGGTGCACCAGCAGCGGGATCCCCAGGGCCTCGCAGCGCCCGATTTCCTCGGTCATCAGGTCGATCGACTTGCCCCATAACTCATCGTCCGGGGCCGCCAGATTGATCAGATACGACGCGTGGCTGACGGTCCTGGCCGGCTGCCCGTCGGCCATGGTCCACTTGAGACGGCGCAGTTCGCCCGCCCACTCCTGGACATCCTCCGCCTTGAGGGGATTGACCTTCCACTGCTGCTGGTTCTTGGTAAACACCTGCACGCAATCGAGTTGCAGCGACTCCGCCTCGCGCAGCGCGTTGCACATCGAACCCGCGATGGACAGATGGCTCCCGAACATGCGTGGGGCGAGTGTACCCCGAAACGACCCCGGCGTCGGCCCGGAGGACCGACGCACCGCCCACGCGACCCGCTGGGGCAGTTGACAGCGGCCCCGCAACTCGATAACCCTTCGGGCGTGCGAGCCATGGATGGCCATTCGAACGCGTTACCGCGCCGCCGCTGGGCGGCAGGGCGCTTGGCCGCGGCCCTGCTCGCGGGCGCCGCGTTGATCGCCCCGCTGCCCGCGTGTGCATGGAAACGAGAACGCGTGCGCCCCGTCGAGTCGTTCGACTCGATCAACGCCGTCTACGCGTTCCGCAACGTGCGTTCGAGCGCCCGAGGCGACGAGTGGACGCAGATCCAGGAAGCCCTCGTGGCCGGCCTGGCGGGCGAGATCCGCACCACCATGGCCCAGCGGGCCGCCGAGGCCAAGCCGACCAACCCGCGGACCGTCGGCGGCATCACGCTGCGCGACTACGAGGTCTCGATCCGCCTGCCCTCGCACGTCGAGGCCCTGCGCGTGCAGCGCCAGCTCAACGCCCTGGCCGCCCGCCCGTCGATCGCCACGGGCGATCCGATGGGGTACGTCTCGATGGGCGAGCAGGTGACCGCGACGTACGAGTACCTCACGTCGTACTCGATCGCGGGCGTGCGGGTCGTGGTCGAGGGCCAGACCATGCCCGGCGCGACCGTCACGCTGCTGACCCCCGAGGGCGAGGACTCGTTCGAGACCGAGACCGGCGAGTGGGAGCGTCGCGTCAGGATGGCCTCCGGGCAGCGGTGGATCTACGGCTACGCGACGCCGCGGGCCGGGCCGACCCGCTGGTTCCGCATCGACATCGCCGCCGGCACGACCCAGCCGATCGCGTCGCGTGCGACGTTTGACCGGTTGCGTGAGGCGAGCGAGGCGGCCCGCCTGACGGACGCGGACGTCCGATAACCGCCGGGTCCGATCAGAGCCCTGATTTATGGCGTTGTCGGCATGAACCGGCGTGGATTCTCGTCGGAGCGGGAACACAATATGCCGTTTGACGTATATTGTGTCGATGGCTATGACTTTTGGAGCATGGAGCCGCGGCGGCTTGGGCGGGGTTGCCCGGGTCGGGGCGTGGCCAAGCCCGCGAGTCGCGTCGGAGGGTTGTCGCGGCATGAAGGATGGTCGCCCGAGTCCCGAGGTCTGCCAGGCCGCGCGAGCGAGTGCCGCGGGCGGTGCGCCACGGGGCGTGGGGCCCGGCGGGGAAGTATCGTTGGCCCGCGATGGCGACCAAGACCGTCATGCTGGTGGTGTCGTGGCTGTTCGAGGCCAAGCCTTTGGGGCCTGGCTCGGCGTCGGGTCGGCGGCGGCTGTTCCACCGGTCGTTCGGGGTGTCGTCGCACGTCCGCCGCTTCCTGGGCGAGGCCGACGAATCGACGCGCCTGGCCTTCGCGGAACTGCTGCTGCGCCTGGACGCCGATCCGCTGTCCCATTCCGACGCGATCCTGCACCCGCCGGAAGCGACGAAGCAGGGGCTGCGCTGGGCGGCGTTCGGCGTCGCGCACCGGGCGTACCTGACGTTCGACCCGGCCCACGATCGCATCCGCATGATCAGTTGCGCCTGACGCGGTTCGCGTCGGCGTGCCACGTGCATCTCAGCCAGTCCAGTCCCCGATCGGCGTCGCCGCGGGCCCGCGTGTGTCGGGGCCTTGGCGTTTCCGGTCGCGTTGTCCGTTGGAGGTCGCGCCATGCCCATCTTCCTGGCCACGCTCGCTACGTCGCACGCCATCGTCGCGCCCACGCCCCCGGTCCCGCCGGAACAGGCCTCGCACGTGCTGCTGGCGATCGAGGAGTACCGGGCGCTGGCTGAGGCGGCCAGCAAGGCCGCCCCGCCCCGGTCGGAGGTCGATCAGGCCCTAGCCATTCTGAGCGATCCGAACGAGCAGTGGACCGACGCGGAGGACCTCGCGGCCGGCATCCTGCGCGACGGGCTTGGCGCGATCCGCAAACGCCTCGACCTGACGCAGGCGGAACTGGGCGAGGTGCTCGGCGTGCCGCAGTCGCGGGTGTCGAGGCTCGAATCGAACCTGGACGCGACGACGGTGCGGGTGGTCCGCCAGATCGCCGAGCGTCTGGCGGCCCGGTTCGGTGGGGACGAGCCGCGGTCGTGAGGTCGCGCTCGCGTTCGCGCCACCGGCCATTCGCACCACCACCCATTCGTGCCACCAGCCGCGGCCCGAAGCGGCTGGTGCCGATCGCGCGGATCGCCGACGCCACAGTCTTCCGAGCATCAGGCATGCCGAGCCACGCCTGATGGCACGCGCCGACGACCGGTCCTGACGACCGGTCCGGGCGACTGGCCCCGCCACCCCCCTTTCGCTAGTGTTTGGGCATGATCCGACCCATCAATCCCGGCCCGGCGCTCGTCCTGATCGCGGGCGCGGCGTGCCTGACCGGCTGCATCAAGGCCCAGAACGACCGCTTCGACGTCGCCGGGCGGATGCCGGCGGCCCTCGAGGCCGGCCCGACCACGCCCGGGCGGGCGGGCGACGCCCCGTCGGTCGTCTCGCTCGACCGCGCCAACTGGAGCCCCACGGCGTACGAGATCGACAACCACGGCGTGCACCACAACGCCACCTACGCCCGGCGGAACACCCGCTTCGGCGTGTCGGCCCGGGCGTCGGGGGCGTACCCGACCGTCGCCGAGGCGCTTTCGCTGCCGGGCGGGCCGTCCGAGAGCGAGCAGATCTACGACGCGGTGACGTGGCCGATCGTGATCGCCCCGGCGACGGTGGCGGTGCCGCTCGGGTTCATCGTCGAGCCGCAGGGCATGGACATCCAGCGGAGCCCGCAGTGGGAGTACGACCGGCGTCCGGGCGCGGCGTCGGCGATCGGGCCGCGCCAGGCGACGGGCGATCCGTTCGTGTATCGGCTGGGCCTGCCGGCGCTGGACGGTGCGTCGGGCGTTGCATCGCCCGCGGGCAGCGGCTCGAGTGCGCCGGTGCAGGCGCCGGTGGTCGAGCCGAGCGCGCGGCCGCAGGGCGCCGGGGGCGCGTCCGGGCCCATGTACCCGATCGAGCCCGCGCCGGGCGGCGCGCCGATCGGCGAGCCCGATCCCGCGGAGATGCCGGTGCCCACGGGCGAGCCCGGGCTGGTGCCGACCGGCGAGCCGGGGGCCGCGCCCGGCGGGGGCCAGCGGTGAGCGGCGCCGCGAGCCAGGGCGATGCGCGGGCCGGCTCCGGCTCGCCGCAGTTCGACGAGCGCGGCCTGCCCGCCGGGTTCCTGCTCAAGGAAGACCTGGAGATCGCCCCGCGCGACGCCCACGCGGCCCTGCGCGACGCGAAGCGCGGCGCCATGCTGCTCGACTGCCGCTCGCAGGAGGAGTTCGACACCGCCAGCGTCGCGGGCAGCACGCTGATCCCGCTACCGGAACTGGGCCAGCGGCTCGACGAACTCGAGGACGTGCTCGACGAGCGCGGCGGCAAGGAGGTTATGGTCATCTGCCACAGCGGGCGGCGGTCGCTCAAGGCGACGCTGCTGCTGCGCCAGGCGGGGTTCGAGAACGTGCGGTCGGTGGCGGGGGGGATCGACCTGTGGTCGCTGGCGGTGGACGCGAGCGTGCCGCGGTACGACAAGAGCAGCGGAAGGTGCGTGGTGATCTCGAAGTAGGCGGCGATCAGGAGATCGTGGGGGCTTGCTGCGTTCTTTCGATCGCGGCTTCGGTTCGTGCCACCAGCCGCGGCTCGGAGCGGCTGGTGCAAACACCCTTGAACTTCGGGCGTCCGCCGTTTCCCGGCATCAGGCGTGCAGAGCCACGCCTGATGGCACGGCATGGCGATGCGCCGATACGCTGCCCCCGATGGAGTTGACCCCGCTCCGATACCTCGTGGCGATCGCCGACGCCGGGCACATGACCCGGGCCGCCGAGCGTCTGGGCGTGACGCAGCCGGCCCTGTCGGCCATGCTCCGCAAGATGGAGTCGGAACTGGGCGTGGAACTGTTCCACCGCACCGGGCGCGGCGTGGAGCCGACCGACGCCGGGGCGGTGTTCATCGACCACGCGCGCGACGCGATCCGGCGGGTGGAGGCGGGCGTGCGGTCGGTGCAGGAGCGGGTGGGGCTGCGGGCGGGGTCCATCCGCGTGGGCGGCGGGGCGACGGCGATCACGTACCTGTTGCCGGGCGTGGTGTCGGCGCTGCGTCGCCAGCACCCGGGGCTGCGGTTCTTCGTGCGCGAGGCGGGCTCGAGCGCGGTGGCCGATGCGGTGCTCCGGGGCGAGCTGGACCTGGGCATCGTGACACTTCCGGTGCGCGTGCCGGGGCGGGGCGACCTGCAGGAGATCCCGCTGGTTGACGACGAGATGCGCCTGATCGTGCCGGCGGGGCACGCGCTGGAGGGGCGGCGCGGGTTCCGGTTCCGGGACGTGGCCAGCGAGGCGTTCGTGGCCTTCGAGGCCGGCTCGGCGGTGCGGGAACTGGTGGACCGGGCCGCCGAGCGGGCGGGCGCGACGCTGAGCGTGGTGATGGAACTGCGCTCGATCGAGTCGATCAAGTCGATGGTGGAGGCGGGGGTTGGCGTCGGGCTGATCTCGAGCCTGGCGCTGGCGGCGCGCGAGGGGTTGCCGTGCCGGGACGAGCGGCTGACGAGGCGGCTTGCGATCGTGCGCCGCCAGGGGCGCGTGCCGACGCCGGCGGCGGGGATGTTCGAGCGGCTGCTGCTGGCGTCGGTGGGGGGAGAGAAGAGGCACTAGGCATCAGGCACTCGTGTCGGATGCCGGCATCAAACACCACGGACGAGTCTTGTCTAGTGCCTCGTTGCCCAATGCCTAGTGCCTCTCTCCGTTGCCTCGCTCGCTTCCTAAACTCCCCCGATGGTCCGCAAAACACGCCAGCGTGAGGCGATCAAGGGGGCGTTCGAGCGGGCGGACCGCCCGCTCGGCCCGGGCGAGGCCCAGACGCTGGCCGGCGAGGCCGTGCCGGGGCTGGGCATCTCGACGGTGTACCGCACGATCGCGGCCCTGGTCGAGGAGGGCTGGCTGCACACGGTGCGTCTGCCTGGCGAGCCGGACCGGTACGAGACCGCCGGGCGCCATCACCACCACCACTTCCACTGCACGCTCTGCGGCGGGGTGTTCGATGTGGACGACTGCCCGGGCAACCTCTCGGCCCTGGCCCCGCCCGGGTTCAAGGTGCTCGACCACGAGGTGATCCTCAAGGGCTGGTGCGCGGCGTGCGCGCGGGGCAAGAAGGCCGGGGCCGAGCCCGAGGCGGGGCACGTGCACACGCCGGAGTGCCTGGACGGCGGGTGCGGCCCGGCGGAGCGGCCGAGGCGGCGCGCCAAGTCGGCGACCCGATCGGAGCGGCGGTCGTAGGGTCGGACCGATCAGATCTGGTTGGATTCGGGCTTCCGCGTCGTGTCGCGATGCCATGATCGCGGATACGAGGTCACGTGGCGGCGGCGGGTGCCGGCTCGTCTTCGTCGTCGTAGGTGTGCCCGGTCTCGCCGCCGCCGGGGGCGTGCATGCGCCCGGTCCACAGGAACACCAGCACGCGCCCGATGTCGTCGAGGATCAGCAGGAGCGAGGGGAGCACGACGAGCGTCAGCACCGTGGCGGAGATGAGCCCGCCGGCGATGGTGATCGCCATCGGGATCAGGAACTGGGCCTGGAACGACTGCTCGAGGATGAGCGGTGCCATGCCCAGCACCGTGGTGAGCGTCGTGAGCATGATGGCCTGCAGGCGGGCCTTTCCGGTGTCCATGGCGGCGGCGAGCGGGGTCAAGCCCTCGGCGCGGCGGGTGTTGTAGAACTTGATGAACACCAGCGAGTCGTTCACGACGATGCCGGCCAACGCGATGAACCCGATCAGCGACAGGATCGTCATGGTGTAGCCCAGCACGAAGTGGCCCCAGACCATGCCGATCACCGCCATCGGCACCGCGGTCAGGATCACCAGCGGCTGGGTGTACGAGCCGAACAGCCAAGCCAGCAGCACATAGATCATGCTCGCGGCGGCGAGCATCGCGATCGGCAGCGTGGCGAACGACTCGGCCTGGTCCTTCTGGCGACCGCGGACCTCGAGTCGCACGCCGGGGTGGCGGGCCAGGATCTCGGGGATCGTGGGCAGGGCGTCGGCGCCGTCGGCATTCCCGCCGGAGCCAAGGCCTCGCTGGCCCATGAGGGCCGCGACGACCTCCTCCGGGTTGCTGCGTGCCTGGTCGACGTCGGCGGTGACGGTGATGATCCGCTCGCGGTTGAGGCGCCGGATCGAGGCGAACGAGTCGGCCGAGTCGAACTCGACGACCTCGCCCAGCGGCACGGGCTGGCCGGCGGGCGTGAAAACGTGCATGGACTCGATCTGCCCGAGGCTGCGCCGGTCCTCGACGGGGATCGTGACGCGGACGTCGATGTCCTCCCGGTCGCCGGCGAAGGTGTAGGGCTCGAGCCCGAAGACCATGCCGCGGATCTGTTCGCCCAGGTTCGCCTGGGTGAATCCCAGTTCGCTCGCGCCCGGGCGGAGCACGAAGCGGGCCTCGCGCTGGCCCGTGTCGGCGTCGTCGGAAACGTCGAACACGCCCTCGAAGTCGATCAGGAGTTTGCGGATCTCGGCCGCCGTTGCCAGCAGCGCGTCCGGGTCGTCGCCGACGAGGCCCAGGTTGATGTCGGGCCCGGAGCCTCCCCCGCCGATCTCCTCGAGGCGGAAACTCTTGACGCCGGTCATGTCGCCCAGGGTCTGGCGGAGGGCGGTGATGACCTGCTCGCTGGTCCGCTCGCGGAGCTCGACGGGGTGGAGTTCGAGCACGACCTGGGCCAGGTGGGCGCCGCTGGACGGGGGCGAGTTGCCGTCGAGGCTGCCGACGCCGCCGACGTTCACGAACACGCTCTTGACCTCGTCGAGGGCGAGGGCGGCGGCCTCGATCCGGCGTGCGACCTCGTCGGTCCGGGCCGCGGGCGTGCCGATCGGCATCCGCAGTTCGCCGTTGATGGTCTCGGCGTCGGACGAGGCCAGGAACGTGAACGGCACGCGCCCGCCCCCGACCATGCCCAGCGAGATCACGATCATCCCGACCGCGGCGCACAGCGTCAGGTAGCGGCGGCGCAGGGCGGGGCCAAGCAGCCACAGGTACGCCGGCGTGAAGATGTTGTCGAGCACGTGCTCGCGGCGTTTGCTGAACCAGGCCTCGGCCCGGTCGATAATCGAAGGGCGTCCCTCGCGCTGGCGTCGCTCGCTGGCCTCCATCGAGTGGGCCAGATGCGTCGGCAGGATGAACAGCACCTCGACGAGCGACACGCCCAGCGCGATCGCCACCACCGTCGGCAACGCCGAGAGCATGTCGCCGATGCGTCCCTCGATCAGCGCCAGCGGCAGGAACGCGACGATCGTGGTCGTGACCGTGCCGGTGACGGGCCAGGCGATCTCCTCGGCGCCCCGGATGGCCGCCTTGATCGGGCTGAGCCCCTGGCGACGCCAGGCCAGGATGTTCTCCGACACGACGATGCCGTCGTCGACCAGGATGCCGACCACGATGATCAGCCCGACCATCGTGAGCAGGTTGAGCGTCACGCCCAGGAAGAACATCGCCGCCAGCGTGCCCAGGATCGACACGCCCATTCCGCCCGTGACCCAGAAGGCCGCCCGCCAGTTGAGCATGAGCATCAGCGTCAGGAACACGAGCGCCGCTCCGGACAGGGCGTTGCGCGTCAGCAGTTCCAGACGCCCGGTGATGAACCGGGCCAGGTCGGTCGTGATCGCCAGACGCCCGGGCAGGGCCTGCTGGTCGTGGCGGAGCCGCCCGAGTTCGTAGGCCACGATCCGCGTCGCGGTCGCCGGGGCGCCCTCTTCGCTGAGGCGCTCGCCCGGGCGGAGGTCGATCGACTCGCCGCTGCGTCCGGCGGCGTAGGCCTTGACCAGGTCGGCCATGGTCACCGCGTCCTCGTCGCCCACCTTGAACACCGTCATCGACATGGCTCGCTCGCCGTTGAGCCGGGTGATCACGTCCACGTCGGCAAAGCCCGACTCGACGCTGGCGATCTCGCCCAGGGTCACGCGACGCCCGTCCTGCCCGGCGGCGACGACGATGCCCCGGATCTCGCTCGTGCGCTCCTGGGCCGCCACCGTGCGGACCGGCACGTTGGCCGTCGGCGTGCGGACGGTGCCGCCGGGCAGTTCCTGCATGGCCTCGCGGACGCGGGCGGCCACCAGCGGCAGGCCGACGCGGTGCTCGAGCATCGCCTCGGGACGCACCTCGACGCTGATCTCGTCGCGCCGCGTCCCGCTGATCGCCACGTCGCCCATGCCCGGCAGCGAGCGCAGGTCCTCGCGCATCTCGCGCATGACCCGCTTCATCGCCGCCTCGTCGCCGGGCCCGTAGAGCGTCAGGATCACCGCCGGCAGGTTCGGCTCGAACTTGGCGACGGTGATCCGCTCGGCCCGCTCGGGCAGGTCCTGGAGCGCATCGACCTCGCGCTTGACCTCCGCCAGGGCCGACTCGAATTCGACGCTCCCGTCGAACTCGACGCTGATCGTCGCCACGCCCTCGAAGATCGTGGAGTTGATCTCGTCGACGCCGCGGAGGCCCTCGATGCGGTCCTCGATCTTGATCACCAGCGACTGCTCGATCTCGTCGGGGCTGGCACCGGGGTACGGCACGGTGATGAGCACCTGGTCCGCGCGGATCTCCGGGAAGAACTCGCGCCGCAGGTTGACACCGAACACGATCCCGAAGCCGATGATCGCCCACATCAGCAGGTTGGGCAGCACCCGCCTCCGCACGCCGAACGATGACAGGCTCATGGCGAGGCCCTCTGGCCCTCGCCCGCCGCCGCGCCGCCGCCAGCACCCTGATCCGCTCGCGCCGCCGCCTCGGATGCCGCCACGCCGACGACCAGCCCCTCGTGCAGATCGTCGATGTTGGTCACGATGACGCGGTCGCCCTCGCCCAGGTCGCCGCCGCGATCGAGCGCGATCCACTCGGTCTCGCGCGGGTCCAGATCGGGGCGCTGCCCGACGACCGCGAACAGCGGCGTCGCGTGCACCGACCTCGCCACCATGATCGTCCCGCCCTCGGCGGCTTCCGATTCGACCGCGACGTACAACCGGTCGTCGGCGATCACGCGGCGCGGCACCAGCAGCACACGCTCGACCCGCTCGGTCCGCACATCACCAACCACGAACTGCCCCGGGCGGAGCAGGTCGCCGCCCTCGTCCGGGTCCTGGCGGACCTCGACGAACACTGTGAGCGTCCGCGTCCCCGCGTCGCCCTCGGGCGCGAGCCTCGCCACACGCCCTTCCCAGGACAGGTCGGCCCGCACGTCGGCCCGCAGCGTCACGCCGTCGCCGACGCGGATCGACCCGGCCGCGCTCATCGGCACCCGCAGCGGCACCTCGACGCGCGACAGGTCCACGACCCGGGCCACCGCCGCCCCGCTCTGGACCCACTCGCCCTGCTCGACCATCACGTCCTGGAGGGATCCGGCGATCGGGCTGGTGATGACCGTCCGCCCGAGGTTCTCGCGAGCGATCCGCGCCACCGAGGCCTGGTCGCGCAGGCGGGCCCGCAGTTCGGCGCGACGCGGCTCGATCTGCTCGAGTTGCTCGAGCAGTTGCGTCTCGACCCGCTGGGCCAGGAACAGCGTCGAACGCCGCCGCTCGATCTCGCTGAGGTTCGCCCCTCCCGCGGACTGGGCCTCCTCGATGCGCGTCAGTTCACGCTCCTGGACTTCACGCTCGCGCGTCGCCAGGGCCACCTGCTCGCGCAACCGCGTCTCCTGCACGCCCAGGCTGGAGATCTGGGCCCGCGTCGCCGCGATCTGGTCCAGGGCCGAGTCCAGACGCGCGATGTAGTCCGACGGGTCGATCTGGACGATCAGCCCCTCGCCCGCGGCCTCACGCAGCCAGGCCAGATACGCCCGCCCGCCCACGCGATCCTCCGGGCGCTCAAACAGCGACTGATCCTCCATCCGGCTCGGCACCGGGTCCATGGCGGGATCCGTTGGCGTCCGGACCGCCGGGACCGCCATGCCGGGCTCGATCCGCGTGGGCCGCTCCGTGGCGACGCCCGAGACCTGGGCGGGGATCTGGGCGGCGATCATCGCGCGGGCCGTGCCGTAGCCCGTCCACACGCGCGCGACCTGGGCCGACGCCGCCGGCATCACCCGCACCTGCAGCACCGGCTCGGGGCGGTTGGCACGCGGCGGTGAGGGGCGCGTCGCCACCAGCGTCCCGGCCACCGCGATCGCGATCACCAGGATCCCCACGCCCACGACCGACCGCACAACCAGCGAAACGACGCGTGCGGCAGTTGACGGCGGTTTGCTCATGCGAGGGTCTCAGAGGCCCGGATTCGAGCGTAGGACGGGCGGGGAAGGTGTCGAGGTGTCAAGGTGTCGAGGTGCCGAGGTGTCGAGGTGTCGAGGTGCCGAGGTGTCGAGGTGCCGAGGTGTCGAGGTGTCGAGGTGGAAAGCCCCGAGGCCGCACGCCATGCGGTGTTCGTTCCGCTCGAAGGCCACGATGCACCGCGCCCTCCGCACCGCGACACCTGTGCACGTCCGTACCCGGCCCTCACTCATCCTCCCCCGCGTACACGCACCCGGACGTGGCGGTCTCCCACACCTCCAGCCGGGCCAGGCCCGGCAGTTCCGGGGCGATGCGCCGCCACAGCCACTGGGCCAGCACCTCGGTCGTCGGCTGGCCGAGCCCGTCGATCTCGTTCAGATAGGAATGGTCGAGCCGATCGATCGTCGGGGCCACCGCCCGCTTCACGTCGGCAAAGTCCATGACCCACCCGGTCGCGGGGTCCACCTTGCCGCGCACGAAAACCACCACTCGGTACGAGTGCCCGTGCAGCCCGGCACACTTGTGCCCGGGGGGCAGCCCCTCCAGCCGGTGGGCCGCCTCGAACCGGAACTCCTTGAAGATCTCCACGCGATGCTCCGGGACGGGCGGCGACGCGTTGCGGCGGCGACGCAAAATCACTGGTCAGCCACCGGGCCGACCACGTTCAATCTTTCGGGGGCAGTTGGGCGGCGACAATCGCCGGGGCGGCACTCCGGCGAGATTCGCACGCCGCGTGCGGGTTGATCAGGCGGCGGGCTTCTCGGACGTGCCCCGCCCGTCGGGTCCACCGGACATCGGCTTGGGCCGTGCCCACCCGCCCAGCCGCTCGACCGATCGTCTCGACACCCAGAACAGGAACCCGATGCCCGCGGCGATCATCAGGGCGCTCAGCCACTGGCCCCGCGTGATCCCCATGATCCGCGGATCGGCCAGGTGGTCGTCGGGCAGGCGGACGAACTCGGTGCCGATCCGCATGAAGCCATAGGCGATCAGGAACCAGCACCCGATGACCCCCGGCTTGCGGGGCACGCGGGCCACCGCCCACAGCACGACCGCCAGCACCACGCCCTCGCAGAACGCCTGGACCAGTTGCGACGGGGCCCGGGCCGAGATCAGCGGCTCCAGGCGTTCCACCAGGCCATCATCGCCCCGATGGATGGCGTGCAGCACGCGGTCCCAGGCGTCGGCCACGCTGTCGCCGTCGCGGGCATACGCGGCGATCACCTCGTCCAGGGCGCGGACCTGCTCGTCGGTCCGCGGGGCATCGTGCCCGGACGTGACCTCCTGCGGGTATCGCACCGCCCACCACGGGGCCCGCTGCCCCGGCATCGCGACGATGCGCCCGAGCAGTTCGCCGTTGACAAAGTTCGCCAGCCGTCCGAAGAGCAGGCCGATCGGCGCGCACGAGGCCAGCACGTCGAGCACATGCAGCATCGGGCAGCGCCCGACCCGATGCGGCCTTGCGTCTCCAGCCACGTTCGATCGGGCGTTCGCGTCGCTCTCGCGTGCATCGGCCTCAAACGGCTTCCACCCCCGCGAGATCCGCCACGCCGCCAGGATCACGCCGATCATCCCGCCGTGGCTCGCCATGCCGCCCTTGTTGATCGCCAGCACGCCCCAGAACGGGAGCGAGTCGGAGAACGACCAAAGCAGCGAGACCTCGTAGAACAGCACGTAGCCCAGGCGTCCGCCGACGACCACGCCCAGGATGATCCACAGGATCGCATCGCCGACGCGATCGGCGGGGATCAGCGAGACGCCGCGTTTGGCCGCCCATCGCAGATACAGCCAGCCCCACACGAACGCCGCGGCATAGGCCAGCCCGTACCACCGCAGCCCGACGCCGGGCGAGAACTCGACCAGGAAGGGCGAGAGCGTGTGGAACCAGCCGCCGAGGTCCGAGCCGGCAGCGGCGGGGGCCGTGCCGAGCGTGATCGCGGATCCGAGAAGGGCGCTCACCGTGAGCCTCCCGGCTTCGTCTCGCTCTCGTCTTGCGTCGGGATCCCGAAGAACCGCGTCGTGTTCGCGTTGATCGCCGCGTGGAAGTCCTTGAACGGCTCGCCCCGCAGCGCCGCCAGACCCTCGGCCGTGAATCGCACCCACGCCGGGCGGCACGGGCGCTTGCCACGGTGCGGCACGGGGCTCAGGAACGGCGCATCGGTCTCGACCATGATCCGTTCCAGCGGCGCGAGGCGGGCCACCTCGTGCAGGTCCTTGGCGCTGGGATACGTCGCCACGCCCGTGAACGAGACCATCGCCCCGAAATCCAAGACCTGGCGCATCTCGCGCACGCCGCCCGTGAAGCAGTGGAACACGAAACGCTCGCCAGGAATCTGCGAGGCCCGCAGGATCGGGATCAGGTCGTCGAACGCCTCGCGGCAGTGCAGCACGATCGGTTTGTCGATCCCCGCCGCGCGGCAGCCGGCGATCAGCGACAGGTGCTCGTCCAGCACGCGCCGCTGCACGTCCCGGGCCGGCTCGGCGTAGTGGTTGTCCAGCCCCAGTTCGCCCCACGCGACGCACCGCTGGTCCGCGATGCACCGGCGCAGCACGTCCCACTCGTGCGGCCCGTCGTCGGCGTACAGCGGGTGCACGCCCGCCGAGCACCACACGTTCGGGAAGCGGCGAGCGACCGCCAGCACCTCCGGCCCGTTGCGGGTCGTCGTGCAGATCGTGATGACGCCCGTCACCCCCGCCGCCCGGGCCTCGTCCAGCAGGCCCGGCACGTCCGGGGCCAATTCCGGGAAGGTCAGATGGCAGTGGGTATCGATCACGCTCGGGAAGGGTACCCGCCCGGCCCAGCGTGTCGGACGGGCGTGTCGGCCCGAGCGCCCGCCAGCCCCGGTTTGACGCCGGACCCGCCCGAGAACGCCGCCCAGCGTCCGAGAAGCCGCCGCAACTTCGCCCCGATCGTCAGCCTCGGGCGCGATTGGCTGGATTCTCTCAAGTGGTGGTGCATCATGGAGTTGGTGCCAGGCCCGTTGGGGGCCTGCGTGCCCGCACCCCGTTCGCACCCGCCCCGTCTGATCGCTCCCGACGCACAGAAAGAAGAGAGGACCTCGCATGCTCACCGCCACGATCGGCGCCGTCGCCTTGGTCGCCCTGGCCCACCCCGGCTCGGGCCGCGTCAACTTCCAGGGGCGCGAACTCAATGACGGGCGTCTGCTCGCCACGCCCTCGCCCATCCCCGCCAACGGCGTTTACAGCGTCCGCGGGTACGGGTACAACAACCGCGTCTGGGTCTCGCGCGGCATCACCCGCGACTTCGAGCCCGCCCTGAACTGGGGCGGCCCCGGCCCGGCGTACTACGGCGCGCCCGAAGACGCCTTCGCCCGCGTGTACGTCCGCGAAGGGGCCGCGATGATCACGGTCTCGCCCTGGGTCGAACTGCACACCAACGGCCTGCGCAACGCCGAGCGGGCCCGCATCCAGTGGCTCCGCGAGCAGGGCTTCGTCGGCGGCGTGCGGACGTTCGTCAATCCCCGGGCCGCCGCGTCGGGCGAGGCGATGGGCGATGTGTCGGGCGAGCCCGGCCAGCTCCGCCCCGGCATCGACTTCCACCCGCGTGCGACGATCCGCGTGCCGGCCCACATCCGGCGCGAGCGTCCCCGGTTCCAGGTGATCCGCCCGGTCCAGGCCGAGCCCGTGGCCGAGGCCACGACGGTGCGGAACGAGCCGATCTCCGGGCTCTGAGCCAGCGCCGCGATCGAGCGATCGCGGCCCGGCAGCGAACATGAGAGGGGTGTGCGGCGCGGGCCGGGCGAACTTGCCCGGCCCGTGGTCGTTGTGCGGCGCGTCGGCGGGTGGAATCGGTTGACGAGGTTGGGCCTTGGCCTACACTCCCCTTCCGCCTCTCGGCGGGGTCCGTGGTGTCGGTGTCGGCGTGCTTCGCCGCCCGGTCCGGGGGCTCCAAAGGGGGGCGGCGGGTCGCCGCTGTAGCTCAGTGGTAGAGCGCACCCTTGGTAAGGGTGAGGTCATGGGTTCAAATCCCATCAGCGGCTTCTGAGGCGCCGCGGGCCGACGCTCGATCCCATCGGGCTCCGGCGGGCGGCGTTTCTCGCGGAACGACCGGCACGACCGGATCGGCCGAGTCGAGTCGGGGCGCCGAGTCGAGTCGGGGCTTGGTGGGGCCGGGATCGGACGTGCTCCGGACCTGCCTTGGGACTTGCTTTGGGACTTGCCGTGGGTCGGGTGCCCGGAACCCGAACGGGGCATATGCTCTTGGCCCCGATCGGCGGTCCCCGTCCCGGCGGGTCATTCGTGGTTCGGACAAGCACAGGCAACGCGACGCCCCGGGAGACGCGGGCGCACACGCTGGAGGTTCATCGTCATGGCCAAGGGAGTTTTCGAGCGGACCAAACCCCACGTCAACGTCGGCACCATCGGTCACATCGACCATGGCAAGTCCACGCTGACCGCCGCCCTCTCGGCCCGCTCGGCCGCGAAGTTCGGCGGGCAGATCAAGTCCTACGCCGAGATCACCAAGGGCGGCACGGTTCGCGACGCGTCCAAGACCGTCACGATCCATTCGTCGCACACCGAGTACGAGACCGACAACCGCCACTACGCCCACGTCGACTGCCCGGGCCACGCCGACTTCGTCAAGAACATGATCACCGGCGCCGCCCAGATGGACGGCGCGATCCTGGTCGTGTCGGCCGCCGACGGCCCGATGCCCCAGACCCGCGAGCACGTGCTGCTGGCCCGCCAGGTCGGCGTGCCCTACATCGTCGTGTTCCTGAACAAGGTCGACCTGGTCGACGACCCCGAACTGCTCGAGCTCGTGGAAATGGAAGTCCGCGAACTGCTGAACAAGTACGACTTCCCCGGCGACGACACCCCGATCGTCCGCGGGCAGTCCAAGGCCGCCCTCGAGAACCCGCACGACAACGACATCTGCAAGCCGATCGACGAGCTCTTCAACGCGATCGACACCTGGATCCCCGAGCCCAAGCGCGAGCAGGACAAGCCGTTCCTCATGGCCGTCGAGGACGTCTTCTCCATCAAGGGCCGCGGCACGGTGGCGACGGGTCGTATCGAGCGTGGCCTGATCAAGGTCGGCGACGCGGCCGAGGTCATCGGCCTCTCCAAGGAGGCCCTCAAGACCACCATCACCGGCGTCGAGATGTTCCAGAAGACCCTCGACCAGGGCATGGCGGGCGACAACGTCGGCCTGCTGCTCCGCGGCGTCGAGAAGAACCAGGTCGAGCGCGGCCAGGTCATCTGCAAGCCCGGCTCCATCACCCCCCACACCAAGTTCAAGGGCCAGGTCTACGTCCTGAGCAAGGAAGAGGGCGGACGCCACACCCCGTTCTTCTCCAACTACCGCCCGCAGTTCTACTTCCGCACGACCGACGTCACCGGCACGGTCAAACTGCTCGGCGGGGCCGAGATGTGCATGCCCGGCGACAACGTCGAGATCGAGGTCGAACTGATGGGCCCGGTCGCGATGGAGCCCGGACTCCGCTTCGCCGTCCGCGAGGGCGGGCGCACGATCGGTTCCGGCGCGGTGACCGAGATCATCCAGTAACGCCGGCTCCGGCGAAGGCCTGAGCAGGCAAGGGCCAGAGACAGCCTCAATCGCAACCCCTCTCCGCTGGCGGAGAGGGGTTGTTTCTTTCGGGTCCGCGCCTCAACGCCCGACCACGAACTCCCGGATGATCGCCGCGGCCGCGGCGTCGGTGGCGGCGCCCCCGCCCTCGCCCTGGTTGCAGCACACGATCACCGCGAAGTCCCGCGCCGGCGCGATCCACGCGACGCTGAACCACATCGTGTTGCTCCCGTTGTGCGTGTACGCCCAGCGGTCGCCCGCTGGCCCGGCCCAGGGGCGCTCGACACGCATCCACCCCATCGCGTAGGGATTCGAGCCTTGGCCATCGCCCGCGTCCGGCGGCGTGAAGATGCGATGGAGCGTCTCGGGCGACAAGGTGACCTCACCGATCCGCTGGGCCTCGCCGCGAGCGCCCCCCAGTTGCACCCGGACGTACCGCGCCCAGTCCTCCAGCGACAGGTGCACACGCCCCGCCGGCGTGATCGCCGGCGGGTTGTCGGCCCCGCGACCGTCCTCGGTCGGGTGCTGGGTCCGCCCGCGTCGGTCGTGCCCGCGCGGCTGGTCGATCTCGCCCGGCGTGCCCGGCGCACCGAAGCCGACCGATTCCATCCCCAGCGGCTCGAACAGCATGTCGCGGATCAGCGCCTCGTAGGGCGTGCCCGTTACGGTCTCGCAGATGTGCCCCGCGATCGCGAAGCCCGCGTTGGAATAGATGAACGTGGTGCCCGGCTCGGCGGCGGGCGGGCGGCTGGTCAGGTCCTCGAGCAGCAGACGCCTGGCCTCGGTCGGCGTGCCGTCGTGACGCCACAGGCGTCCCCACAGCCCGCCCTCGTCGAGCGACGTGGGGCACCCGCCGCGATTCGTGCACAGGTGTCCGAGCGTCGTGTGCCGGTACCCCTCGTCCATCCCGTCGGCCAGATCGGGGAAGGCCTCGGCGAGGGTCGTGTCCCAGCGGAGGTCTCCCCGCTCGACCAGCAGGGCGCACAGCGTCGCGGTCATGGCCTTGGTGTTGGAGCCGATGTGCCAGAGGTCGTCGGACGCCGCCGCCTCGTCCGAGCCGCGGGCCCGGACGCCGACGGCGCCGATCGCCACCAGGCCGTTCGAATCGACCACCGCGGCCCCGAGCGCCGGCACGTCGTGCTGGGCCAGGACTCGTTCGAGCAGCGCGTCGAGCGGCGCGACCTCTCGGGCCGTGACGCCTCCGCCGGCGTCGCCCTCTGGCTGGGCACGAGCGATGGGCGCGACCACCAAACCGACCGCCGCCGCGACGGCCCACGGGGCGACAAGGCCCGCGAGCCCCCGCCCACCAAAACGGCCCGCTCGGAAGGTGTTCAGCATGCCGCGATTCTCCTGCTCGACGGCCCTGGAATGAGGGCGCTGCCGATCCTACCGAATCCCCTAGGCGACCCCGCCCGCCCGGTGGGGACACCGCCCCGAACTGGCCCGCCGCCCGCACCGGGCTATCATCCCCCGATCTCCGCCCGGTGGGGCGGTGGTGCGTGATTTCCCCGGCCCGGCGGCCCTTTCCCGCCGGGCCGGTTGTCCCAACGGGATGGCCCGTCCGGCGTTGGTCCGGGCGGGCGGCGTCCCGGCTGGCGAAATGGGGTTCCGGCCATGGCCAAGAAGAAGAATGCCGCCCGCGAGTACCTGTGGCTGCAGTGCACCGAGAGCGGCGACCTGAACTACCGCACGTCGGTCAACACCAAGGGCGGCATGCCCGAGGAGTTGAAGGCGGGCATGAAGAAGTACTCGCCGCGCCTGCGCAAGCACACGCTGCACAAGATCAAGAAGAAGTAGGGCGGGAGTGGCACTAGGCACCAGGCAACAGGCACTCGTGCCACCTTCCGAGTGCCTCGTGCCCAATGCCTAGTGCCTCCTACGGCGGTAGCTCAGCTGGTAGAGCAGTGGATTCCAAATCCACCGGTCGAGGGTTCGAATCCTTCCCGCCGTGTTCCAGGGCCCGCCCGCGCGCGCGCGACTCGGGCGGGCGTCGAGCGTCGTCGTTCGGGCGTCCGTGCCCGGGCGAACGGGCGAGGGCCGATCGGCGGTCCCGGGCCCCGCGAGAAGCGGCCGCCGGGGATGCGTCGGGGCCTCGCACGAGACTGTGATCCGGGTTCTCATCCGGGCTTCCGATTCGCCTCCCGTGATCTGATTCGCCCCGCATCGGGGCAGGACCGCCATATGTCGATGGGCATCTACAAGCCGGGGCAGGGGTACTGGGTCCGCATGATGACCGCGATCGCGGTCGGGATCCTGTTCCTGGCCGGGGCGGCGTGGGTCTGGCAGTCGGTGGAGCGCATCAGCCCGCCGATCAAGGGCTACAACGTGCTGGTGGACTCGGTCCAGGGCACGGCGCCCGTGCCCGGCACCTCGATCGAGTTCGTGGGCCACGAGGGCGATACGACGATCGCCACGGGCGTGGTCCGCCAGGCCGACGAGGGCACCAGCGGCCTGACGCTCTACATCGAGAACATCCAGCGGACGCCCGACGCGGTGACCGCCGAGAGGGAACTGACCTCGGCCGGCTCGATCCGCGTGCCCGCCGGCTCGGCCGATCGGTTCACGGGGCAGGTCGCCCCCGACGGCGCGTGGCGACCGGTGGCCGCGTTCGAGATGACGTACATCCAGACCGCGGCCGCGGCGGTCGTCGTGCTCGTCGGCGCGGTGGTGATCTTCCTGTACGTCGGCAAGCGTCCCAAGTCGGTGGACTTCCTGGTGGCGACGGACAACGAGACCCGCAAGGTCAACTGGTCGACGCGCAAGGAGGTCATCGGTTCGACGTGGGTGGTGATCGGGGCGACGTTCCTGATCGCCGGGGCGCTGTTCGTCGTGGACCTGCTGTTCCAGGGGTTCTTCTCGGCGATCGACGTGCTGCAGCGCTGAGCCGCCAAAGCCGCGGGCGAGCCCGGCGCAGCCAGCCCGCCCACCCGTCCGCTTCTGTTCGTCTCTTCGTCTCTCTTTCTCTTCTGTCTGCCTCTCTTTTCAACGCCAGTCCGCGGGCGCTCCAACGCCCACCGGAGTCCCTTCACGGAGCCCGCACCATGCCCGATGAGCAGACCACCCAAGCGCTGGACGGCCGCCCCGACGAGAAGGCCGGCCTGATCGCCGCCGACGAGGCCATGCGCCAGGAGGGCATGGACTGGTTCGTGCTGCGCGTCGCCTCGAACAAGGAGTCGAGCGTCCGCGAGACGCTCCTGCGCAAAGTCGCCATCGAGAAGATGACCCACCTCATCGGGCGCATCCTCGTTCCGACCGAGAAGACCAAGACCATCAAGGGCGGCAAGCAGAAGATCACCGAGACGAAGCTGTATCCCGGCTACGTCTTCGTCGAGATGCAGCTCGAGCCCGACGGGCGCATCCCCCAGGACGTGTTCTTCCTCATCAAGGAGACCACGGGCGTGGGCGACTTCGTCGGCACCGCGGGGCGCCCCACGCCCATGCAGGAGCATGAGATCGAGAAGATGCTCCGCGACTCGCGCAAGCCCGAGGACGAGCCGACCGTGAAACTCACCTTCGCCAAGGGCGAGAGCGTCACGATCAAGCAGGGCCCGTTCGAGGGCTACGAGGGCACCGTCGACGAGCTGCTGCCCGAGAAGGGCCTCGTGCGCGTGCTGGTCACCATCTTCGGCCGCCAGGCCCCGATCGAACTCGAGGAGTGGCAGATCGGCAAGGCCGACGAGCAGTAGCGCCCCGCGAGTCGCGAGGGTGCACGCGAACGCAGCGGTGTCGGACCGACGCCCAGACGCCGGACCTGAGGCTCTGCGAAGGTCCGGGTAGCCCTTTCTGTTGTTTGTCGCCTTTCCTGAGTCCGACCCGGATCTTCGTCGCAGAGCCTCCTCAGGTCCGGCGTCCGTCGCCCACTCCGCCGGGCCATCAGCTTTGCCTTCTGGTACCTTCCAACGATGATCGGCAGGTTCGTATCGGGTGTCGGCGAGCGGGTGTCGTGGGTCTTCCGCCGGACCGCGCCCGATCCGTTCGTGCTGGCCGTGCTGCTCACGCTCGCGACGCTCGGGCTGGCGGTGCTGCTGACCGACACGTCGCTGCACCAGGCCGTCCGGTACTGGTCGGGCCTTGCGTCCGGGCCGGGGCGTCCCGAGGGCGCGAACGCTGGCGTCTGGTCGCTGCTGGCGTTCTCCATGCAGATGTGCCTGATCCTTGTGACGGGCACGGCCCTGGCCAGCGCGCCGATCGTCGATCGCGGGCTCGAGCGCCTGGCCCGCCTGCCGCGGACGTGCGCCCAGGCCGCGGCCATGATCGCCGCTGTCGCGTGCGTGCTCGCCGTCGTGAACTGGGGGCTGGGGCTTGTGGCCGGCGCGGTGCTGGCCCGCAAGGTCGGCGTGTCGATGGAGGCGCGTGGGCGGGCGGCCCACTACCCGCTGCTGGCCGCCGCCGGGTACCTGGGGCTGATGGTCTGGCACGGCGGGTTCTCCGGCTCGGCCCCGCTGAGCATGACGACCGAGGGCGGCATCCGGGCTTCGCTCGGGGCCACGTCCACCGCCGCGCCGATCCCGCTGTCGGGCACACTCTTGTCGCCCATGAACCTGGTCATCACCGGCGGCCTGCTGGTGCTGTGCCCGCTGATGGCCTGGCTGTTGTCGCCCAGGGACGCGTCGGCGATGCGACAGGCCTCGGCCTTCGGCACGGGCGGCGCGGGCGGCGAGAAGGCGGGGCGCGGGGACTCTGCCGAAAGCGTTGATCCGGCCGACACGGTTCGCCTGCCCTCGCCCGAGGATCGCAAGCCCTTCCTGCCGCGACTGCTCGAGGACTCGCCGGTCGTCTCGGTGCTGCTGGTGGCGGTCATCGGGTGGTGGGCGATTGACTACTACCTGCCCCGCCAGGACGGCGCGATCGCCTGGGGCCAGAGCGGCCTGCAGAACCTGTCGCTCAACGCCGTCAATCTCACGATGCTGATGCTGGGCCTGCTGCTGCACGGCACGCCGATGCGGTACGCGCGGGCCATCGAGCGGGGCGCGGTCGGCTGCGCCGGCATCCTGCTGCAGTTCCCGTTGTATGCGGGCATCATGGCGGTGATGCGCGAGAGCGGGATGACGGCGCTCTTGGCCACCCGCATCGCGGAGGTCGCCTCGCCGACCACGCTGCCGGTGCTGGCGTTCCTGGCCGCGGGCGTGACAAACCTGTTCGTGCCCTCGGGCGGGGGGCAGTGGTCGGTGCAGGGGCCGATCATGCTCGAGGCGGGCGAGGCGGCCGGTGTCTCGCCGGGAGTGATGTGCATGGCGGTGGCGTACGGCGACCAACTGACCAACATGCTCCAGCCGTTCTGGGCCCTGCCGCTGCTGGGGATCACGGGCGTGAAGGCGCGTGACATCGTGGGGTACACGTCGGTGGTGATGGCGGCGGGGGCGGTGTGGATCGGGGTGTGGCTGCTGGTGTTCTGAAGCGCGCGGTCGGCTCAGCACCCCGCCCCGAAGAGCGCGAGGAAGTAGAAGAAGTCGTCGGAGTTGAGGATGCCGTTGGGCACGCCGTATCCGGGCTGGGCGGGGATGGCGCCGGTGGTCAGGTCGCAGACGGCCAGGTTGGCCTGGGCGTACTGAGCGAGGAAGTAGAAGAAGTCGTCGGAGTTCACAACGCCGTTGGGCGTGCCGTAGCCGGGCTGGCCGGGCACGGCGGTGGTGGTCAGGTCGGGGCGGCAGTCGAGGGTGTTGAGGTCGAAGACGTAGAAGCCGGTGTTGGTGCCGAACGTGTCGCGGCGGGAGACGAAGAGGAAGCGGCCATCGGCGGAAACCTCGTACTGGCCGTTGTCCCAATAGTTCGCGGAGTACACCTCGAACGGCGGAAGCCGATCAACCTCGAGCCAGGAGTTGGTGTCGAACACCACGACTGAGGCCGTCCACTGATGGCCGACGTACAGGCGGTCGCGGACCGGATCGAACACGAATCCGCCCTGGTGGTCACTGATACCCCAAACGAGGCCGAGCGTTGCCGTGTCGAACACCGTCACGTCGCCGCCGCCGATCACGCCCCCGTACACCGCGACGAGTGACCCGTCGCTCGAGAACGATGGGTCGTAGGTGACGGCCTTGACCAGGTCGACATACTGCGTCCGGACCTGGAGCGCCGGGTCGTAGTTGAACAGGTACTCGAACGTCGTTGGAGTCACAACGGTCACGAACGACCGGTCCGGCGACGCGGTGACGCGGGAGTCGCCGTCGATGCGGAGGATCCCGCCGGTGGGGAACCAGTCGGGCAGGAACTCGATGTACTCGCCCTCGACGTTGACCCGGCGGGCGGCGCTGTCGCCCGTGCCCCGGTACTCGGTCGTGACGAAGCCCCAGCCGTCGTCGCCGATGGCCACGTCCCACGGGTTCTCGCTGTTGATGATCGCGGTGAAGGGGATCGAGCGCACCGCGCGGGTTTCGAGGTCCACCACGCGGAGGTACCGCGTGAGCCCGAGCCCGGCGTAGGTTCGGTCGGACACGAACAGTTTGTGCCCCTCGGGCGTGATGTCCATGCCGCGGAGTTGGAGGCCGACGTTCGGAAACTCGGGCAGGAACTGGTTGGCGGCGGGGTCGTAGACGCCGATCGAGCCGTTCTCGCGTCCGAAGTAGAGCACCGAGCGGTGCGGGTCCCAGAGCAAGTCGTAGACGTCGCCCTCGACGGGCACCCAGCGCCAGGTCTGGGCGAGGGCGGGGGTGAGCGTGGGGGCGGCGAGAAGCAGGGCCGCGAGGGGGGCGAGGATGGGAGGGGAGGCACTGGGCATTGGGCACTCGGGACTTGGCACTGGGCACTCGGCACTCGGCACTAGGCACTCGGGGGACAGTGAACGGTACCTGATGGAGGACGGGTGTTCCAACTTTGTTTGCGGATGTCACCGAATTGGCGCACAGACCTGCTCGTGGTGGGGGAGATTCTGGGGCGGGACTTCGCCCGGAGGGCGCGTGAGGGTTGCCGAGGGCTTGCAGCCCCTGGTGGGCGGTCGGGACGGATCGGCCCGGACGGCCGGTGATGCCTTTGTTGGTCGGAAATCTCTTCGAACAACTCGCCTCGCCGACCCCTCCGGGGTCGTGGGTTCTTGAAGGCTCTCCCAGGGGCTGAAGCCCCTGGCAACACTCGTGCGCCCTCCGGGCGGGGAACCCTGGCAACGCTCGTCGTCCTTCGATCGGGAGCGCCCGGCAACACTCGTGTACGCTTCGGGCGCGAGAGCCCCGCAACGCTTGAACGCCCTTCGATTGCGAGCCTCTCGCAACGCTCGTGCGCCCTTTGGGCGGGAGGGCGGTACTGTTCGATGGGGTCGGCGTGCTGAATCGGCGTCGGCGACGCGAGCGACCGGCTTGGTCGGAGTCTGTTGAATCGGATGGCCAGAGCGTGCCTCGCACGCTTGCAATGAAAGGAGTCTCGATGACCACTCCCCTGACCCGCCGCGTGGCGCTTGGTGCGTTGGCCACTGGTTCTGCCGCGGTTCTGGCTCGTCCGGCGATGGGGGCGAGGGCGCCCGGGCTGGCGTCGGGCGCGTTCGGTCTGTCGGCGGCGGCGCTTGGGTACCAGGCGGCGACGGGTGAGTACACGCTGCCGGACCTGCCGTACGACGCGGGCGCGCTCGAGCCGCACATCGATGCGCAGACGATGACGATCCACCACGATCGGCACCACGCGGGGTACGTGCGTGGGCTGAACATCGCGCTGCAGCAACTGGAACTCATCCGCACCGGCGGCGGCGACCCGGCCCTCATCAAGCACTGGTGCGGGCAACTGTCGTTCAACGCCTCGGGGCACATCAACCACACGCTGTTCTGGAACGGGATGGCGCCCGATGGTCCCGGCGAGCCGAGCGGCCCGCTGATGGACGCGATCGTGCGCGACTTCGGGTCGTTCAACTTCTTCAAGGCCCAGTTCACGCTGGCGGCCGAGACTGTGGAGGGCGGCGGGTGGGCGTGGCTGATCCACGAGCCGATGGGCGGGCGGCTGATGATCATCCAGCAGGAGAAGCAGCAGAACATGTTCGTGACGGGGGCCCGCCCGCTGCTGGGGATCGACGTGTGGGAGCACGCGTACTACCTGAAGTACCAGAACCGGCGGGCGGAGTACGTGGCGGCGTTCATGAACGTGATCAACTGGCCGTTTGTTCAGGGTCTGTATGAGTCTGCGGCCCGCTAAGGCGGTGGAGGATTGGAGCGGCCCGGCGGCTCCAAGGGCCTGTTGGTGCAGGCGTTACGCTCGGTATTGGAGGAATCTTCAGAAAACTCGCGCCAGACGTTGGCATCCTTCCAGACGTGTGGCACCTTCTGCGTGTCTTGTCTCTCTCCTCCTATGACTCGACGACGGGCGGAAGGCCGTGGTCGAGTTTTTCTTTTCGGAAGTATGTACTTGACGCAAACTAGGGGAATCCTTGGTGGACTTGGGCTTTGAGACAGGTATCATGTTCCATCATGGCACGCAAGCCCCGCCCCGAACTCGCCAAGTCCGCCACGGTGGACGAACTGCCACGAGCCTGCGCCGACGAGGCCGAGGGTGTCGCCTTCTTTGAGCGGAAGCGTTGGGGCGACAGTCCCGCGTGCGTTCACTGCGGCGATGTCAACGTCTACCAGATGAAGGACCGGGCCACGGGCGAGCGGAACAAGCGGTTCCTGTGGCGTTGCCGGGGCTGCGGCAAGCAGTACACAGTCCGCACCGGGACCGTGTTCGAGGAATCCCTGATCCCGATGCACAAGTGGGCGCGGGTGTTCTGGGAAGCCGCGAAGTGCAAGAACGGTGTGAGCGCGCTGGAGATCAGCCGGACCATCGGCGTGTCCTACAAGACCGCCTTGTTCATGATGCACCGGGTTCGCTGGGTCATGGCCGACGACTACTCCAAGCCACCCAAGATGACCGGAATTGTCGAGGCCGACGAGACGTACATCGGCGGGAAGCCCCGATACCGCGGCACGCTGGAAAAGCCGCTGAATAAGCGTGGCCGGGGCACCAAGAAGCAGGCCGTCGGCGCGATGGTCGAGCGTGGCGGCAGCGTCCGCACTCGCATCCTGCCCTCGGTCAACTCATCGAACATCCAGGCGATGGTCCGCGAGAACGTGGACCAGTCGGCGCGGCTGATGACCGACGAGTTCATGTCCTACAACGGCCTGACCGAGTACGCCCACGAGCGGGTCAACCACCGCACCCGCGAGTACGCACGCGGCGATGTCACGACCAACACCGTCGAATCGTTCTTCGCCCGTGTGAAGCGCGGCATCAACGGGACGTACCACAACGTCAGCCGCGAACACCTGCACCGCTATCTGGCCCAGTTCGAGTTCGCCCACAACACCCGCAAGATGAACGACGGGGAGCGGGTGTGCCACCTGATCGACCGGGTGGAGGGAAAGCGGTTGCGGTACGAAGCCTAGACGACACGACGCAACTCAACTGCGGCCAAGGAGATAGCGCAATCTTCGCGCAACCCCTTGACATCGCTGGGTGTTTCGTCGATAATTCCATTGCGGCAGGCGGGACTCGAACCCGCAAATCCCAGCCAGGACGGTCGGCTCCAAACCGACTGCGTTTACCAGTTTCGCCACTGCCGCCGAAGTACCCCTGACCCGATTCGAACGGGCGACCTCTCAGTTAGCAGCCGAGCGCTCTTTCCAGTTGAGCTACAGGGGTGTTGGGGAGGCTGGCGCTGCAACGCCAGCCTCCCCTGTTCTTTATATGCGCTCGACGCGCACACAATTCCAATCAATCTGTCGCTTCGCCGCCATCTTCTTGTTGGACCCAGATCCACCCGCGATCGCCGCGAACAAACCCGTTCTCCTCGGTCAGAACGTCAGACAGAACCGAGGGCGGGAGCCCCAGGTCAGCGGCGATGTCGGCCTGCCGCATCTTGCGGCTCCCCATCATCCGCTTCACCCGGTCTACGCTCGGTGCCGGGGACAGCAAGGCAACAGGCGACAGGGGGGCGTTCGGGGGCATGTTCCCCAGCCCGCCAAAGTCCCGCTCCAACTGCTCCGCCATCGCCGTATACTTTGCCGCCTGGGAGCGGAGCCACGCGGCGACTTGGGCTGGATTGAGTTCAACCATGGTCTCGTATTGTGGCCCATCGCCGAATAGATGTCAAGGCGCTTGGGCAAGCCTGTCGGAACACGGGGGGGCAACGTGAACGCCAAGGACCGAACGCCGGGGCCAGACCCGGAACGTCTGAAAATCAACATCGACTGGGACAAGGCCGCTGAGAAGGCGGTCACGAAGCCCGTGCCGCCGGGCGGCGTCCCCGACCGGGACAAGCCACCCATGCCCCAGCGCAAGAAGAAGCCCTCGGGCGAGAAGCCCAAGGGATAACCGATGTGGGTATTCGTGGATGAGGCCGGCGACGCGGGCTTCAAGTTCGATCAGGGATCGACGCGGTACTTCACCGTGACCGCCATCGTCTTCAAGACGCGGGACCACGCTGTTTCGTGCTCAGGAGACATCCGTCGTCTTCGAGAGGACTGGGGGTGGCGGGAAGATGCGGAGTTCAAGTTCAACACGATGAACTCCAGACGCCGCGTGGCTTTCCTAGAGGCGGTCGCGTCGGCGGACTTCACGTTTCACGCATTCACCCTCGACAAAACGGGGCTTTGGCACAACGCGCTTCGAGACAAGCACTCCGTCTACACGCGGGTCGTGGCGTGGGTGTTCGACAACGCGCTGCACGAACTGGAAAACGCGCGAGTCGTGTTTGACAGGTACGGGAACCGCGACCTGTACCAGTCGATCGCGGCCCAGATCGAGTGGGTGCAAAACCAGCGGAAGCGGCCTGGGTGCGTTCAGTCCATCGTGGCCGAGGACTCGCACAAGACGAACCTGTTGCAGGTGGCCGATGTCGTCTGCGGGGCGGTACTCCGCTACCACTCGGGCAAGAAGGACGCCGCGACCTATCTGCCCATCATCAAGAAACGGCAGGGCACACTCCGCCTCTGGCCCTCCTAGAAACACACGTCCCGCCGCCTATCCCTTGCGGGAACGCGCACCATACGGTGACTGTTCGGCGACGGGTCCGGGTGTTTCTTGTTCGGTGTGTGCTAGCGCCTGCTCCCAGAGTCTATCGGCTCGATCCCTCGTTGTCCATACGAAACGGGATCGAGCGGGGTTCACCCCGCCTTTGCGTCAGGTACATACTTCCGTTTCTTTTTGGACGGGCGGGGGTCGGACGGGCGGGATCGCCGAGCGGGCGCTGGTCCTATAAGTCTCTTGTTTGCATGAAGTTGGCGACGCAGGCTTCCCAGATTGCCCATCCTCCGGTAGGGTGGGCTTGTGGGCGTGCGCTCGGTTTGGGTCTGTCGCGTGGGGTGCCTGGTTCTGGCGCTGTGGGCCGGGCTGGCGGCGGCGACTGATCTGCGGCGGGCCGGACCGGGCGGGGACGCGGCGGCCCTGGCGGGCGCTGCCGTGAGCGGGCTTGGGGCCGGGTTGTTCGGGGTCGCGGGCCTGGTCGTGCGACCGCGGCGTCGATCTGATCTCGAAGTCCGGGCAACGCCGGGGATTGATGGCGAAGACGTGGCAACGCTCGATTCCGGGCCGGTGCGGGCGCCGGCGAGGTGGACGCCGGCGGAGTTCGAGCGGTGGTGCGCCGAGGGGCTGCGGCGGGCGGGTTGGGACGCGTGTGTGGTTGGTCGGCGTGGGGATCAGGGTGTGGATGTGCTGGCGCGCTTGGGGCCGGTGGTGCTGGCGCTGCAGTGCAAGCGGGTGGCGCGGGCGGTGAGCAACCGCAGCGTGCAGGAGGTGTTCGCGGGCAAGGCGTACCACGGGGCCAGCATGGCGGCTGTGGTGGCGACGGGCGGGTTCACGGCGTCGGCGCGGGGGCTGGCGGAGCGGACGGGCGTGTTGCTGCTCGGAGCGTCGGAGTTGGCGCTGTTCGCGGAGGGCGGCGGGAGCGTCAGATCCGGGCCGGGATCGGCGTGCCGAGGGGCTTGGGTTCGACGACCACGCCGCTCGAGGCCATCGCCACCCCGACGATCGCGATGCCCAGGGAGTCGGCCAGGCGGATCATCTCGGGCTTGTCGGCCATGATGACGTCGCCAGCGGCCAGGGCGAGGCAGCGCCCGCCGGCCTCGTGGAGTTTCTGGATGGTGGTGACGCCGACGGTGGGCACGTCGCTGCGGCGGTCGTGGCCCGCGCGGGCGCCCTTGCAGAGGGTCCAGCCCTTGGCGCGGCAGAGGTCGCCGACGCGTTCGATCATGCGGTCGGTGCCCTCGATGGCCTCGACGGCGAGCACGTCGCGGTCGCGGACGGCGATGGCCTGGCCGATGTCGAAGGCGAGCAGGCGGGTCATCATGGGCCAGATGAACTCGACGTCGCCGCGCTGCTCGGGGGTGGGGCGGGTGCGGGTCATGACGCCGGGGTCGGCCAGTTCGTCGGGGATGGGGATGGTGGAGTCGAGGAGGGAGACGCCGCCGCGGTCCATTTCCTCGGCGATGGCAGAGAGGAGGGCGTGGGAGCGGCGGTCGCGTCGGCAGCGGAGCCAGGTGCGGAGGGTGCGGAGGTCTGGGACGTTGCGGACGGCGCGGAGGGGGTCGTGCATGACCTTGGCCTTGTCGACGCGTCCGACCATGATGGCGTGGCGGACGCCGCGGCGTTTGAGGGCGTTGCACCACTGGCCGATGCGGAGCAGGCCGACTTCGCGGAAGGAGTCGCACTGTTCGGGGAAGGTGGGGTCGAACTGGGCGGCGATGCCGAGGCCGTGGACGAGGTTGCCGCGCTCGCGGAGCCCCTGGGCGACCATGATGGGGAGTCGCCCGCCGCCCGCGATGACGCCGACGCCTGCCGGCGGTGCTGGCGGATCGGGGAGGATGGTGAGCACGGGCTTTGCCATGGTTCGCTTGTGTGTGGCCGACGCGGGCGGCTGAGATTGGCCGCCCCTTGGGGCTTTCAGCGGTCGGCGGAGCGAGGTGGGGAGTATACGCATGCCCCGGCGTATCCGCCGGTGGCGACAGGGTTTGCAAGCAAGTGTTGACTAGCTTTCGGACCCGTCCGGCGTCCCGCGTTGTGGCGGGGCGAGCGGGGTGGTTCGTGGACGCCCATGGGGGGGGTGAGGAGGCCGGGCGACGGGCCCGGCGGGTCCAAAACCGCACCATTCTCGGCCAGACGGGCCGATCGACATGAAGAAGCATGCGCGACGACGAGAAATCGACGGGTGGGCGGGGGCCGGGCGGCCTGGACGTGGTCGAGGGATCGCGGGGCGGCGGGGAGGCGGCGCGGGGTGAACGCCCGTGGATCGGGGTGCACTTCACGTGTGCGGGGCGGTACATCCGGGTGTTCCGGGCCGGGACGGGGGACGGGTATCTGGCGCGGTGCCCGACGTGCGCGAAGACGATGTGGTTCCGGGTGGGGACGGGCGGGACGGCCGAGCGGTTCTTTGAGTTGACGTGCCGGTAGGACGCGCCGGGGGCGAGAGAGGTACAGTCGGGCCATGGCAGCGACAGCGACGGCGTACGAGACGGGTCGCCCGACGGGCGTGTGCGCGGCGACGGGGCGCCCGCTGGAGGTTGGGGAGCGGTTCGTGGCGGTGCTGGTGGAGCCGAAGGCGGGGGCCGGCGGAGGGCCGGCGGGATTGGAGCGGCTGGATTTCAGCGTGGCGGCGTGGGACGACGGGCGGCGGCCGGAGGGCGATGTGTTCGCGTTCTGGCGGTCGGTGGTGGCGGCGCCGGGGGCGAGGAAGCGGCAGTTGGTGGATGACGCCGCGCTGGTGGATTTGTTCGAGCAGTTGGACGGGGCGAGCGAGGGGCGGAAGGTGGCGTTCCGGTACCTGCTCGCGCTGGTGCTTGTGCGGAAGCGGCTGCTGCACATGGAGGGGACGCGGACGCGGGATGGGGCGTCGGTGCTGCTGGTGCGGCCGAAGGGGACGGCGCTGCCGCCCGAGCGAGGGGGCGATGGACCGGCGCTGGTCGAGGTGGTTGATCCCGGGCTGGATGCGCGGGCGATGGAGGAGGGGACGGAGGAGTTGTCGGCGATCCTGCTGGGTGATGAGGGTGGGCGGTGAGGGGGCGGGGTGGAAGAGGCTCGTCGCCTTCACCCAGGGGGCGCGGGGGCGTTGCCCGGGGCTTGCGCCCTTGCGGGGCTCTCGACCCCGGAGGGGTCGGTGAGGGTGGATCTCTCTCAAGGTGCTCTCAGAGTGGTGGCAGTATGTTGGATTCGTCGGCCCCTCCGGGGCCGGGGCGTTTTTTGGCGGCTTTCCAGGGGCTGAAGCCCCTGGCAACAGTCGTGCGCCCCTTCGGGGCGAAGACCGGGAGAAGCAGGTTGCAACGGACGCTGCGCTGCGGCTTCGCGGCTGCGCGTGGGTTCGGTGGGGAGTGCGATCGCGCGTCGCGCCGTCCCGCGATGCTTGGGCTCGTCGCGGCCTTCGCGTTCCTGTTGCTACCCGGATGCTCATCAACACCCGAAGCGCCCGAGGCGCCGGTCGTGACGCAGCCGGAGCGGCCTGCGCTGCCGTCGTACGCCGAGGTGGCTGGGGCGCAGAACCGGCGGGTGGCGGACCTGGACAGGGTGTGGGCCGCGGCTTCGGCGCTGGTGACGTATCAGGACCAGGACGGTCAGGTGCGGACCGAGCAGGCCGAGGGGTATCTGCAGATCATCCAGGCGGATCGCGTGGCGCTGAGCCTGGGCAAGCAGATCGCGTCGGAGGTGTACTTCTATCTCGGGGCGAACGCGACGCACTACTGGTGGTTCGACCGGCTGGAGGCGGGGCGGAAGATCGCGTATGTGGGCACGCACGAGATGGCCTCGCCCGAGCGGGCGGCGAGCCTGGGCGCGCCGGTGCATCCGCTGGATCTGCTCGATTTGATCGGGATCACGGCGTTGCCGGAGGCGGTTGAGGTTGAGGGCGCTGGCGAACCGGCGGAGGGCGCGGCGGCGAGTGGCGAGGGCGAAGAGGTCGAAGGCGAGGGTGGGGAGCGGGGGAGTGCTGCGCTCGCGCCGCCGCCCGGGGCTCGGGTTGGTTGGTCTCCCGATGGGCGGCATGTGCTGGTGGATGTGCCGGCGCGGTTCGGGACGCGGCGGATGTGGTTCGATCCTGCGACGATGCTGCCGCGGCGGGTGGAGTTGCTGGATTCGCGCGGGCGGGTGTCGGTGGCGTCGGTGCTGGAGCGTGATGTGCTGGTGGAGGTGCGGGGCGACTCGCGCCGTCGCCCGCTGATGGCGGAGAACATCGACGTGACGATCCCCGGCACGCCGATCCGGATCCGCCTCTTGCTCGACCGGATCGAGAACCGGGCGGACCGCCAGTCGGCGGTGCCGTTCGATCTGGAGCGGCTGCTGCGGGCGTATCCGGTGGACCGGGTTGAGGATGTGGATCTGTGGGAGTTCGAGGATGTGGAGGCGCTGGGTGGGCCGCCGGGTGGTGAGGCGACGCCGAGCGGGGTGCGGGTGCCGGACCGGCGGCTGCGGGTGACGCCTGGGGCACGCCCGGGAACCTGATTGGCGGCGTGCGGCGGCGGTGGGGGGCCGTTGGTGTGCGTTCGGGCTTTGGCGTCGCGGCGTTGCGCGGTACGCTTGTGCCTCGGGTCGGCGGAGCATCGCTGGCCGAGAGGGAGAGCACGCATGTTCCGAGTTGGCGTTGTTTGGTGTGCGGCGGTCGTGGCGTCGATCGTGGGCGTTGGCGTGGCGCGGGCCCAGACCACGTTCTCGATGCAGATCGATCAGAACGCGAGCGGGCTGGTGGGGTCGACGGAGTTCTCGTTCGGCAGCGCGGGGACGCTGCGGGGCGACTGGGACGCAACGAGCAACCCGACGGGCACGCGGACGGCGCTGGGGTTCCAGTTGTTCCCGCCGCTGCCGTTCGGGGCGACGCAGAACGATGAGATCCCGGTGGAGTTGGGCGGGGCGGTGTCTGGGCCGATCGACACGGCGACCGGCGGGGCGTTCGCGCTGACGATCAACGAGGCGCTCGGGACGGTGGAGGTTGCGGGGCTGGCGGCGGACCTGCTCGCGGGCGGGAGCCTGATGCTGCCGGCGACGGTGTCGCTGGTGCCGCAGACGTTCCGGACGGCCAGTCCGACGTTCGTGTATCCGGGGGTGGCGGTGTCGCTGCCGGTGGGGGAGTTGGAGGTGTCGTCGCTGGTGATGACGCAGGTTGGCGGGGGCGGGGGTGCTGACGCCGACGGGGCCTGGGACTTGGGACTTCACGGCGGCGCCGGTGGTGACGATCGAGGGGGAGGCGTCGTTCCTGGGCAACGCGCTTGCGCTGCCGGGCGTGCCGACGCCGATCGTGCTGATGGGGCAGATCGAAGTGGTCGGTTCGGGGGCGTCGGCGGTGGCGACGCTGACGGGCGTGCAGATGGTGTCGCAGGGGCAGACGACGATGGTGGGGGTTGCGCTGCCGGAGATCCCGTTCGAGTTGCCGACGCTGACCGCGGGGGTGACGGCGGGTGTGCTGATGAGCCTGACGCTGGAGGACATCACGACGGGGCTGGACGGGACGCTGACGCTGGAGGCGATGGGCGGCGTGCTTGTGCCGGTGTGCGTGCCGGACCTGACGACGGGGGCGATCGCGGGCGCGGCGGGGTATGGCGTGCCGAACGGGGTTCTGAACAACGATGACTTCTTTTACTTCCTGTCGCAGTTCGCGGCGGGGAACGTGGCGGTGTGCGACCTGACGACCGGGGCGATCGCGGGGCAGGCGGGGTACGGCGTGCCGAACGGCGTTGTGAACAACGACGACTTCTTCTATTACCTGGGGCTTTTCGCGGCGGGTTGCTGAGGGCGGACTGGTTGTGGAGTGGATTCACGAGCCGGTCACGCCGGTCGCGGCGATTGCGCGGACGCGCGTGCGGATGGCCGCGAGCGCTTCGGCTTCGAACCACGGGTGCTTCTTGAGCCACAGGTTGTTCCGCGGCGACGGGTGCGGCAGGGCCAGGCGCGTGGGGAGCAGGGTGGTAAACGCGCGGGCCGCGGCGGTGATGGTGTCGAACTCGTCGGCGAGGTAGCGGGCGAAGGCGTACTGGCCGAGGTAGATGGTCAGTTCGACGCGCTTGAGGGCCGCGAGCAGCGGCGGGTGCCACTGCGGGGCGCACTCGGCGCGTGGGGCAAGGTCTGCGGACTTGGCGCCGGCCCGGCTCGTGGCGCTGCCTGGGAAGCAGAATCCCATGGGCATGAGGGCGACGAGGCGCGGGTCGTAGAACTGCTCCGGAGTGAGGGCGAGCCAGTCGCGGAGGCGCTGGCCGCTGCGGTCGTCCCAGGGGATGCCCGACGCGTGGGCCGCGGCTCCGGGGGCTTGGCCGATGATGAGGATGCGCGAGGAGGGGGCGGCCTGAAGGAGCGAGCGCGGCTCGTGCGGCAGTTGGGCGGCGCAGGTGGTGCAGGCGCGGGCGTCGGCGAGGAGTTGGGGCAGTCGCATGGCGGTGGCTCCGGGTGATCGTTGGATCGGCTTCGCGCGCCCGATCGCCCGATGGCGGAAGGCGGGCGGCGCCGGTCCGACGTGGACCGGCGCCCGCCCGCCGAGAGGGTGCGGTAGAGGTGTTCAAGAGCGGTGGATCACTCGCCGCGGACGCGACGCCAGTGGGCCTGGGCGCGGCGGACGAGGTCGGCCTTGTCGCCCTGGGCCCAGAGTTCGGCGGCGTTGATCTGGTCGTTGTTGAGGAAGAGGTAGAGGCGGTCGTCGACGATCTGGAACTGGGTTGGGTCGACGGGGAACTTGTCCTCGACCGACATGCCGAAGGCGCACCAGCCGCCGCACTGCGGCTCGTAGCGGTCGGGGTTGGCCTTGAACATCTCGACCTGCTCGGCGGAGGTGAGGTGGTAGGTCACGCCGTTGTGATCGACGGCGAAGCGGGCGTCGCCGCGCTCGGCGCGGCCGGCGGTGAAGTAGGAGACGGGGCTGTAGCCTTCCAGAGCGATGCCGGAGGCGGGGACGTTGCGTCCGCCGGTGTAGGCGCGGCTGCGCGAGTGCTCGGTCCAGAAGGCGTTTGCCTGGGCGAGGACCTCGTCGGGCTTGGCCTCGAGCCAGAGGGCGCGGGCGTCGAGATCGCTGTTGCGGAGGAACAGGTGGGTGCGGCCTGCGATGACGATGAAGTTGGTGGGATCGGGGGTGAAGAGCGAGTCGACGGAGCAGCCGAAGGCGCAGTAGCCGCCGTAGGCGGGCAGGTAGCGGTCGGGGTCGGCATCGAAGGCGCGCTTCTGGGCGTCGGAGGTGAAGAAGTAGGTGACGCCCTCGTGTTCGGCGGCGAATCGCGGGGAGCCGGGCTCGGCGCGGTTGTTCTGGATGTAGGAGACGGGGCTGTAGCCGGACAGGCCGAGGTTGATGGTGAAGGGCGGGACGGCCGGGGTGTCGGCGGCCCTGGGCGACTGCGAGGGCTGCGCGAGGTGGTGGCCATCGGCCAGCGAGAGCGCGATGGGGGCAACGAGCAGGGACGTGGCCATGACGGCCGGGATGATGCGGTTCATGCGAGATTCCTTCGATGGGAACGGTGTTTGAATGACACAAGGAACAACGACTCGTGAGAGCAACCGAGCGAGCGCCGGCGTCAGGACCGGGCCGGCTCGAGGAACGTCAGCCCGAATCGCTCGCACAGGCGGGCGATGGGCTCTTCGTGGGGGCGGTCGGCCTTGAGTTCGGCGTCGAGGGCGACGAAGAACTGGTCGAGGCGTCCGGGCAGGAGAACGGCGAGCAGGCGCGAGCGGGTCGGGCCGCTGTTGACGTACCCGTGCGGGATGCCGCGGGGCAGCAGGGCGGCAGCGCCCTTGGAGACGGTGAGGGTCTGATCGCCGAGCGTGACCTTGATCTGGCCCTCGATGAGGTAGACCAGTTCGTCCTCGTTCTGGTGGACGTGGAGGCCGACGCCCTCGCCGGGCTCGGAGTGGAACTCGACGACGGCGAACTCGCCGCGCGTCTGCTCGCTGGAGATGCGGTGCAGGAGGCGGCTGGAGCCCAGGTCGAGGACGCGGGCCTGGTCGAGGTCGGCGAGGATGGGGTTGTGATTTGGCATATGTGTTCTCGCGGTTGATGGCGTTCCCGCGGGCGGATGGCGCGCGGGGGCCGGGTGATCGGAGTTGCGACGGGGCCGCGCTCCCGCGCGGTCAGCGGCGGGAGCGGGGTTCGGTGTTCGGTTGCGGCGACGTATTTGGGGCGAGCGCTGGGCGCGCAGTGCCCCTCGGGAGTGGCCGGCGGCGTCAGAAGAGCGCCAGCCCGGTGCCGTTCAGGGCGGCCTGGAGCGGATCGCGCCGGTCGGCCTTGCAGGAACGGGATGAGCGGTCGGGGCGGTTCATGGCGATTCCGCGATGTGATGCTGTGCCGACGTGGGGTGTGACAGACCTCGGTGCGGATCGCGGAGGCAGCCCCGAAGTTGGTTCAGGAAGCGGCCGGGGCGAAGCGTGGGGTCAGTGGTTGCTTGTTCGTGCGAGCACGTCGGCGGCCCAGTCGCGGGCGCGTGCGGCGGCGTCGGCGGGCAGGGTGTCGCGCCGGCGCTCAAGTTCGAACGCGACGTGGCGGGCGATGGCGTCGTCGAAGCGCTGGAGGTCCCAGACGACGACCTCGCCGGTGTCGCTGTCGCACGAGAGCAGGAAGCGGCCTGTGGGGTCGAACGAGACGCTGTTGGCGCCCCAGCCGTCGAAGCGGTCGAGGGTGAGAAGGGCGCGGCCGGTGGAGGCGTCCCAGAGGCGGACCGTGCCGTCGGCGGCGGCGGTGGCGACGGTGGCGGCGTCGCCCGGGCGGAAGGCGACGTCGTAGATGAGGCCGGCGTGCCCGGACATGGTCCAGAGGCGGGTCCAGGTTTGGCCATCGGAGTCGGCGGCGTCTGGGGATGGGGCGCGGAAGACGCTCACGTCCTGGGTCCAGTCGCCCAGGGCCATGAGCGAGGCGTCGGGCGAGAACGCGCAGGTCCAGGGCGAGCGGGCGCCGATGTCGAGGCGGGCGGCCTGTTGCCACGTCGCGGTGTCGTAGATGCGCACGGGCTGCTCGCGCCAGACGCACACGAGCCAGCGCCCGGTCGGGTCGAAGCGGAGGCTGATCGGCTCGGCGGGCACGCGGGGGATCGAGGCGACGAGCGAGCCATCGTCGGCGGCGTGGATGCGCACGTCCCAGGCCTGGCCGAAGACAGCGACGTGCCGCCCGTCGGGCGAGAGGTCGAAGGAAGAGTTGCTCGTGGCGTAGGTGTTGGGGATGGCGAGGCGTTCGGCGAGGGTGTCGGGGTCGCGGAGGCTGACGGTGGAGCCGCCGCCGGTGGCGAGCGTCGCGCCGTCGCGCGAGTAGACGACGGTGCGGACGCGGCTGGCGGCGTGGCCCACGATGGAGGCGAGCGTCGCGCCGGTGCGGGCGTCGTGGATTCGGGTGATGCTCGCGCTGTCGCCCGAGGCGATCCGTGTGCCGGTGGGGTCGAAGGTGGCGACGGTGCGCCCGGAGTGCCCCGGGATGCGGAGGGCTTCGGGGCGGCCGTCGATGGACCAGACGCGGATGACGCCCGATTCGAGGCCGAGGTAGGCGGTGGTGGTGTCGGCGGTGTAGGCCGCGCCGTAGAGGGTGGCGGGGATGGGGATGGACTCGATGCGCCGCCAGTGCTGGGTGGGTGCGGGGCGGCGGGCCGAGTCGGTGCGGGGCGGTTGGGCGTCGTCGCCGCGCTGCCAGACGTGGACGTTCCACCACCCGGCGATGAGCAGGCGGGAGGCGTCGCGGGTGTAGGTGATGTGGCGGATGGCCCCGCAGGGAGCCTTGAGGGTGGCGAGGCGCTGTGCGGTCGCGGCGTCGATGACGACGGTGGTGTCGTTCGTGAAGCCGGCTGCGAGTTCGCGTCCGTCGGGTGTCCAGGCGAGGGAGAGGAGTTGCTCGGCGTTCGTGGCAAGGTCTCGCGAGGCGGAGTCGTCGCCCGATTCGAGCAGGGCGGGGTCGGAGAGGATGAGGCGTCCGTCGTTGCCGGCGGATGCGAGCAGCGTGCCGCCGGGCTGCTGCTGCATGTCGTAGACGAGTTGCGTGTGGACGGGTCGGCTCCAGGCGATGTCCCAGGTGTCGGTGCTGATGCCGCGGATCACGCCGGTGTTCGTGGCGGCGTAGAGGCGCGGGGACCGCGGGTCGAAAACCAGGACGCGCGCGTCCGTGCCGGGCAGGTCGGCCACGGGCGTGAGCGACGCGGCGTCGAGCACGATGGTGCCCCAGGGGCCGCCGGCGGCGACGCGGCGTCCGTCGGGGCTGGCGGCGAGCGACCAGACCTCGCGCGGGCACTCGAACTCGCGGAGCATTTCGAGGCTCTGGGTGTCCCAGGCACGGACCATCGAGTCGTAGCCCGCCGAGTAGAGGACACGCTCGTCGGGCGAGAGGGCCAGGCGGCGGACGAGGCGTGAGTGGGCCTGGATGGTCGCGTGGTATGGGTATCGCGCGAAGAGTTCCCAGAGGGCCCAGTGGGCGGCGGGGTCGTCGGGGTTTTCGAGGAACGCGTCCCAGAGCAGGCCCTCGGCGCCGGTGATGCTGCCGGCGCGGACCGACATGCGCCCGCGCTGGATGTTGGAGAAGGCGAGTTCGCGCTGGGCGTCGGCGCGGGCGGCCTCGGCGGCGCCGGTGGCCTCGATGGCCGCGTCTCGCTGGAGGTTGGCCTGCTGGGCGGACTCGTCGGCGGCGCGGGCCAGGCGTAGGTTCTCGCGCGACTGGGCGACGGCGTAGGCGGCGAAGGCGAGCGTTCCAACGACCAGCAGCACGCCGGCGGCGACGAACCCGCGGTAGCGCCGGAGTTGCTTGCGGAGCAGGTACATGGCCGAGTCGGCCTTGGCGACGATGGGCTCGCCCGAGAGGTAGCGGCGCAGATCCTCGCCCAGGTCGAAGGCGGACTGGTAGCGCCGGCGCTTGTCCTTTTCGAGGGATGTGGCGACGATGACCTCGAGATCTCCGCGCAGGGCGCGGTCGACGGTGCTCAGGCGGGGCGGGGCCTCGTCCTTGATGAGGCGGGCCATTTCGGGGAGCGAGCGCCCGGTCGGTTCGTGGGGCAGTCGCCCGGTGAGCAGTTGGTAGAGGATCACGCCCAGGGCGAAGACATCGGAGCGGGTGTCGATCTCGGCGGGGTCGCCCTCGACCTGTTCCGGGCTCATGTAGGGCAGGGTGCCGACGAGCTGGCCGACGTGGGTGCGGTAGGAGGTGACGTCCATCTCGGCGTCGAGGGCGCGGGCGACGCCGAAGTCGAGGACTTTGGGCTGGCCGGAGTCGTCGACGAGGATGTTGGCGGGCTTGAGGTCGCGGTGGATGATGCCGCGCTGGTGGGCGTGCTCGATGGCCTCGCAGACGCGGTGCATGAGTTCGACGCGCTGGCGGGTGCCGAGTTTGCGGGCGTCGGCGTGGTCGGTCAGTTGGCGCCCGTCCACGAGTTCCATGGCGATGAAGGCCTGGTCGCCCTCGCCGGCGGTGCCGGCCTCGTAGATCTGGGCGATGCCGGGGTGGCGGAGGCGTCCGAGCAGTTCGGCCTCGTGCTCGAAGCGTCGGCGGAGGGCGGGCGAGCCGAGGCCTCGCTGGAGCACTTTCAGGGCCACGGTGCGGCGTGGGCGTTCCTGCTCGGCGACGTAGACGATGCCCATGCCGCCGACGCCGAGCAGGCGCAGGACCTTGTAGGGCCCGACGCGCTCCGGGATCTCGGTGGGCACGACGGTCTTGCGCGGGCGGGCGCCCAGGACGGTGGCGAGCGAGGCGCCAAGCACGGGTGTCTTGAGGTTCTCGGCGGGGTCGGAGTCGAAGCCGAGCAGGGCCTCGACCTCGCGTCGGAGTTCGTCGTCGCCGGCGCACTGCTGTGTGAGGAAGGCCGACCGCTCCGCGGCGGGCATCTCGCACGCCGCCGCGAAGAGCGACTTGACGCGCTGGTGCCGCTCGGGTGTCAAGCCGATTCACGCTCCGCGAGTTTCTTGCTGAGCCAGGCGCGGGCCATGCGCCAGTCGGCCTCGACGGTGGACTTTGAGACGTCGAGCACGACGGCGACCTCGTCGACGGTCAGCCCGCCGAAGTATCGCATCTCGACGACCTGGGCCTGGCGCTCGTCGAGGGCGGCGAGTTCTTCGAGGGCCTCGTGGACGCTGAGGGTGTCCACGGCCTTGTCGCCGGACCAGACCATGGCGCCGTCGAGGGTGACGCGCTGCCAGTCCCCGCCGCGCTTGTCGGCCTTGCGGGCCCGGGCGTGGTCGACCAGGATGTGGCGCATGGCCTTGGCGGCGACGGCGAAGAAGTGGGCCCGTCCGTTCCAGGCGGCCCCGGTCTGGTCCATGAGTTTGATGAACGCCTCGTGGACCAGGGCGGTGGGCTGGAGCGTGTGCCCGGGGGACTGGCGGGCCAAATAGGCGCCTGCCAGGCCTCGGAGTTCGTCGTAGACGGCTTCCATGAGGCGGCGACCGGCGCTGGAATCCCCGGCGCGGGTCATGTCGACCAGGGTTGTGACGTCCCGTGCCGTGAGCGCCATTCGGAATCGCTCCTGTGGAGCCGAGGGCAAGTGTAAGGCGGATCGGGGCGGCCCCGTTCGAGATTCCGCGGCCTCGGGAAGCCGCACGGATTCCGTCCGAACGGGGTGTGGCGGAGCGGGTCGGCCGGGCGGGCCATCATCGACCAAGGCCCGCCGCCCTCTTCTTCGTTTGTCTGGTGCCGGGACACACGCCGCCGCGAGCGGCCCCCGGGATGCCACGGGGCGGCTTGCCCCGATCCAGCCAAGTCTCTGACTCAAGGAGCGTTCCCATGGACCGTGCGCTGTCGAACCGTTCTTCCCGTACCGGCCTTGTTCTGTCGGCCCTGGGCCTGGCGATGGCCGCCGGGTCGGCCCAGGCCCAGTGCGACTCGCGCTGGGTGCACGCCAACGACGCGGCGTCTGCCGACGCGTTCGGCCAGTCTGTCGCCCTCAGCACGCAGTGGATGGCCGTGGGGGCCCCGAACCAGGACAACGCCAAGGGGGGCAACGCCGGGTGCGCGTATATCTACGCCCGTGTCGGCCCCGCGTTCATCCAGGTGTTCCAGGCGATCCCCAGCACCGCGGGCGCGGGCACGCAGGCGGGCTGGTCCGTGGATGTGACCGACAAGTACCTGCTGGTCGGGCACCGCGACTCGAACGGTCTGGAGGGCGGGGCGACGGTGTTCCGCCAGTCCTCGGGCATCTGGACGCAGCAGGCCACCCTGACCCCGGGCGGGCTCGACCCGAGCGACCGGTTCGGCGAGGCGGTCGCGATCGACGGCGTGACAGCGCTGGTCGGGGCGCCCGGCGACGACACGACCGGCCCGAACTCCGGCGCCGTGTACTTCTTCACCGACATCAACGGCGTCTGGACGCCGGGCGGGGCGATGACCCTGTTCAACAACGACACGGCCGAGATCGGCTCGGCGGTGGACATCAGCGGCAGCGTCGCGGTCGTGGGGGCGCCGCGGCGCGACTCGTCGGGCCAGATCGACTCGGGCGCGGTGTTCATCGTGCGGCAGGGTTTGGGCTGGAACCTCTCGCAGACGCTGGTCGATCCGGAACTGGTCCACTCGAGCGAGCACTTCGGTGCCGCGGTGGCGATCGACGGCGACACGATCGTCGTCGGCGCGCCGATGGCCGACACCGCGAGCCAGCAGAACGTGGGCACGGTCTACATCTACAACCGGGTGAACAACCTGTACGAGTACGTCCAGCGGATCCCGTGCCCGGACTTCGACTACGCCAACGACTTCGGCACGTCGGTGGCGATCTCCGGCGACGTGCTGGCGATCGGCGCGACGGCTTCCAACGGGCCCAAGACGTACTACATGCGGCGTGGCGCCGACGGCCAGTTCAAGTTCGAGGGTGTCTACGCCGGAACGTTCGGCTACGCCACCGACGTGGCGGCCCTGGGCAGCACGATCGTGACCGGCGACAACACCAAGTCGCTGACCGGGTTCCCGACCAACTCCGGGGCCGTGCAGGCGATCGTTGTCCCGGCGTCCAATGGCGCGAACCAGTGGTGGAACGCCCCGACGCTCGACCTGCCCGGCTCGTACACGGGCTGCACCAGCGGCGCGACCAGCAACGGCAGCGCGTCCTGCGGCTCCTCGGCCAACTCGCCCGACGTGTGGTACATCTTCACCGCGCCGACCAGCGGCACTGTGTCGGTCGACACCATCGGCTCGTCCTACGACACCGTTGTGTCGATCCACGAGCCGGGCTTTCCCGGCACCAGCCTGGTGTGCAACGACGACATGGCGGTCGGCATCCGCGACTCACGCGTGACCATGGGCGTGGTCCAGGGCACGCAGTACCTGGTCCGCGTCTCCGGGTTCAACAACGCCTCCGGCGAGTTCAACCTGAACATCCGCATGCAGTGCAAGGCCGATCTGACCACCGGCGCGGTCTCGGGCCAGGCGGGCTACGGCATCCCAAACGGAACGCTGAACAACGATGACTTCTTCTACTTCCTGTCCCAGTTCGCCGCCGGCAACCTCTCGGTGGCCGACATGACCACGGGTGCGGTTCCCGGCATGCCCGGCTACGGCACGCCCAACGGCGTGGTGACCAACGACGACTTCTTCTACTACCTGAGCCAGTTCTCCGCCGGCTGCTGAGCCGCGGTGAGTCGGGTCACAGACAGATCGTGAAGGACTCCGCACCGGTCGGGCCGCAGGGCTCGACCGGTGCTTTGTTCGTGTGGGCTGGGAGCGGCCGCGACCGAGGGCGGCGTGGCGTGCCCGGGGCATTCGCAGCGCATGCGGACTTCGCGGACTGGCGCCCGTTCCGGATCGCGCCGGTGTCCGACCACGATGCCCGCGGCCTCCCTCGCGGTCCCGCAGATTTCCGCGTGGTTCGTTCAGCGCGCGGGCCGCGGCCCGCGTATGGAGCGGCGGAGACCCGCATGTCCCAGGTCCCGGACGATGAAGCCCTGATGGTCCGCGTTCGTCGTGATGATCGCGGCGCCTTCGAGATCCTGATCCGACGCTATTCGACGCCGTTCCTGACGTTTCTCACGCGGCTGCTGGGGGATCGGGGCGAGGCGGAGGACGTGTTCCAGGAGGTGTGGCTTGCGATCTGGCTGAAGCGAGCGGGCTTCGACGCCACGAGGAAGTTCAGGCCGTGGGCGTACCGCGTCGCGGCCAACCGGTGTGCGGATCGGTCGCGCCGCAGGGCGCGGCCCGCCCCCGCCGGCGATCTGCATCTACGGGCTGGGCCGGCGGCGGCGCCCGAAGCCGGTGTGGTCCGAAGCGAGGCACTCTCGGCGGCGGATGCCGCGATCCGCGACCTCCCGCCGATGCAGCGGGAGATCGTCGTGCTTCGCCTGTACGCGACGCTCGGGTACGGGGAGATCGCGGACATCCTGGGTGTCACCGAGTCGACCGCGCGTTCGAACATGAGCCTGGCCCTTCGCTCGCTGCGCAAGCGGCTGGAGCCCTGGGTCAATGACAGCACCGGGCAGGAGCGAACCCATGACCACGCCGCGCGAGGATGACATCTTCGGCACGATCGACGACTACGTGCACGACCTGCTCCCGCCGGAGGAGCGGGCCGTGGTCGCCCGTCGGATCGCCGAGAGCGGCGTCTGGGCCGCGGCCCACGCCGAGGCGCTCCGGCGGCGTGCGTTGCTGCTGGGCGTCCCCGCCAGCGAGCCGGACGACCGGCTTGTTGAAGCGACGCTGCGCCGCGTCGCGGTCGAGGGGCCGCGCCGTCATCGGCGTCGGAGGGCGTGGACGATCGGCGCGATCACGGCGTTGGCGGCGTCGGTCGTGCTCTTCCTGGGGCTGGGGCAGTACTTCCGGACGCTGGCCCCGACGCCGTACGACCTGAGCATCATGGGGCAGCGGACGCTGGCGGCGGGGAGCGGCGCATCGCTGCGGATTCGGTTGACCGACCACCGCGACGGCCAGGGTGTGGGGCGTTCGATGGTGTCGGTCTCGCTTCGAGATCCCCGGACGGACGAGACGGTGCGATTGGCCGAGTTCGAGACCGACGCCACGGGGAGCGGCTCGCCGCGATTCGATCTGCCCGACTGGGGCGACGGGGAGTACGAGCTGCGGGTCTCGGCCCGGACGCGATCGGGCGTCGAGACGATCACCCGAAGCGTCGAACTTCAGCGAGCGTGGCGGGTGATCCTGGGGACCGACAAACCGGTCTACCAGCCCGGGCAGATGATCCGGATGAGGGTGTTCGCGCTGCGGAGCGGCTCGGGGCGCCCGGTCGGGGGCGAGGGCGTGACGTTCGAGGTCGCCGACGCCAAGGGCAACCTGGTGTTCCGTGAGCGGACGGTCACGAGCGAGTTCGGCATCGCCGCGGCCGACTGCCCGCTGGCGGACCTGCTGGTCGAGGGTGCGTACACCGTCCGCGCCAGGGTGGGGGCGACCGAATCGACGCAGGCGGTCGAGGTGCGCCGTTACACGCTGCCGAAGTTCCGTTTGGAGGCGGGCATCGATCGGGCGTACTACGCGCCGGGCGAGATGATCCGGGGCACCGTGGACGCGGCGTACTACTTCGGCGCGCCCGTCGCCGGCGGCGATGTCGAGGTCCGAGCCACGCCGGCGGGGCAGGCCGGGGCCGTGCAGGTGTTGGTGCAGTCGATCCGACTGGACGACACCGGGCGGGGCGAGTTCCTGATCCGGGTGCCGGACTCGATGGTCGGCGGCACCTCGAACGAGACGGACGGCACGCTCGAGATCGCGCTGACCGCGATCGATTCGGCCGGCCAGCGCGTCGAGCGGCGTCTGCGGGCCGTGGTGTCGAGGGTGCCGATGCGCATCACGGTTGTCCCCGAGTCCGGGCGGCTGGTCCGCGGTCTGGAAAACGAGGTGTTCGTGTTCGTGACCTCGCCGGACGGTCGGCCGGTGGACGCCCGGGTCTCGGTGGAGGGGCTGTCGCAGGACCTGCAGACCGGCGAACTCGGGATCGGTTCGTTCGTGCTGCCCGCGACGGCGATGCAGCGCCGGGCGGGTCGGTCGGGCGGGGACGGAGAGGTCGTGCTGGCGGTTCGGGCGGTCAGCGGGCTGGGCGAGAGCGTGAACCAGCGTGTGACGCTCCCGGTTGGCGGGCGGGATGGGGCGTTCATCCTTCGCACCGACGCCGCGGCGTACGACGCCGGCTCCACGGCCCGAATCACGGTGTTCGGGAGCGGCCGCGAACCCGTGTTCGTGGACCTGCTGCGGGGCCAGCAGACCATTCTGACCGAGTCGATGCCGGTCGACGGTGTGGGCACGCTCGACCTGGACCTGCCGATCGACCTCTCCGGCGCGTGCCGCGTCGTGGCGTACCGGTTCGATCGCAACGGTCGGATGGTGCGGCAGGAGCGGACCATCGTGGTTCGCCCGGCCCCCGCGCTCCGCGTGGCGATCGACACGGGGGGAACAAGCCACCGCCCCGGCGGCACGGCGCACCTGAGCCTTGCCGTGACCGACCGGGAGGGGCGACCGGCGCCGGGGGCGGTGAGCCTTGCGATCATCGACGAGGCCGTGCTTGGAGTGGCGGGCGGGGGTCGGCTTGAGTCTCGCTTCACGGCGCTCGACGAGGCGTTGCTCGAGCCGATCTATGCGGTGTACCCGTGGGACCCGTTCGATGTGCGGACCAGCGTGGGCGTCTCGGGGCGGGGCATCGGCGCCCTGTCAACGGACGCGATGCCGACCGAGCGTGACCAGGTGCTGGCCGCGCTGATCGAAGAAGGTTTCATCGATGAGGGGTTCATCGATCGGCTTGAGTCGAGTCTCGAACTCACGCCGACGGGGTCGCTGGAACAGATGTTCGACGCCGAGACGGTCGCACTGCTGACCGGCGATGGCGCGGGCTACAGCCTGCGGGCGGAGACCTACAGCGGGAAACTGCGGGAGGTCGAGTCCCAGCGGCGGGCCTGGCGGCGGACCGTGCAAGCGCTGACCACGGGCGGGATCGTGGTGGGGGCCATCGTCGGTTTCGTCGCGATGGTCGCGCTCGGCCTTCGGTCGCGGGGGCCGGGCTGCCTCGTGGAGTTGGTGGTGGTGTGCGTCGTGATCGTGGTGATCATCGGCGTCCTCCTGCCGTCGCTCGGCAAGGCCCGGAGCGCGGCCCGGAACGCCGTCGCGATGTCGGACATGCGGCAGTTCGGGCAGGCCATCGAGATGGCCCGCGAGGACGGCCTCCTGGACCGGTCGCCGTCGGCCGGCATCGGCACGCCCGCCCGCGTCCGGGAGTGGTTCCCCGAGACGCTGCTGTGGCGGCCGCAGATCGTCACGGACGATCAGGGGCGGGCGACGATCGACGTCGCGCTGGCGGACTCGATCACTAACTGGACCATCACCGGCGGGGCCATCACGACCGACGGCCGCCTGGGCACCGTCTCGGGCGACCTCGTGGTGTTCCAGCCGTTCTTCGTCGATGTCGATGCACCGGTGGTGCTGACGCGCGGCGATGTCTACGACATGCCGATCGTCGTGTACAACTACCTCGACTCGCCGCAGTCGGTCGCGTTGTCGGCCCCGGCCGTGCCCGCGCTGGAGTTCCTTGGCGGCGCGGACCAGGCGCTCACGCTCGAGCCGGGCGAGGTCCGGCGGGCCATCCTGCGGCTCCGCGCGGCTGGTGTTGGCGAGGTGCGGCTCGAGGTCCACGCTCGGGGGCGGGACGCGGAGGGGCGGGAGGCCGCCGACGCGATCCGGCGCACCATCCGCGTCGTGCCCGAGGGCCGCACGATCGAGCGGGTTTCGAGCGGCGTGCTCCGCGCGCCTGCGACGCTGCCGATCGGGTTCCCCGATGGCGCGGTCAGCGACAGCGAGCAGGTGATCCTGAAGATCTACCCCTCGGCACTGGCCCAGTTCCTGGAGGGGCTCGAGGGGGTCTTCCGGCGTCCCTACGGCTGCTTCGAGCAGACGAGTTCGACGACGTACCCGAACCTGCTCGCGCTCGACTATCTGCGCGGTATGGACATGACGGCGCCGGAGATCGAGGCCACGGCATTGCAGTACATCCACCTCGGGTACCAGCGGCTCCTGACGTTCGAGGTCGCCGGCGGCGGGTTCGACTGGTTCGGACGCGCGCCCGCCAATCGGACGCTCACGGCGTACGGCCTGATGGAGTTCGAGGACATGGCCCGCGTGCGCGACGTGGATCCGGACCTCATCGAGCGTACGAGGCGATGGCTCCTGCGCCAGCAGAACGCCGACGGTTCGTGGACGCCCGAGTCGCACGCGCTGCACGACGACCCCACCAAGCGGGGCGACGAGAGGATCACCACGACGGCGTACATCGCGTGGGCGGCGTTCCGGGGCGATCGGGCGTCATCGGACGAGGCCCGGCGCGCGGCGGCTTACCTCGAGCAGACCTCGCCCGACGCCCTGGACGATCCGTACACGGTCGCCCTCGTGGCCCTGGCGCTGCGTGCGGCGAGCGGACCCGAGGCCGCCTCGCCGTATCTGCGCAGGCTTGTGGCACTTGTCCGACGCGACGGCGAACGCGCGTGGTGGGTCCGGTCCGAGGGCGCGCGAACGGTGTTTTACGGCGCGGGTGCGTCCGGGGACGTCGAGGCGACGGCCATGGCTGCGATCGCACTGCTGGAATCAGGCGAGGCGCCGGCCGAGGCTTCCGGTGCGCTCGCGTGGCTGGCCAATCGGCGCGACGCGTATGGGTCGTGGGGAACCACGCAGGCGACGGTGCTGGCGCTCAAAGCGATGGTGCTCGCGGCCGAGCGGCCGGGCCCCGCGGCGCTCCGCGAGATCGCGATCCGGGTCGACGGGGAGCCGATCGACCGCGTCGTCATCGAGCCCGACCAGGCCGAGGTCGTGCGGATGCTCGATCTCACGGGCCGCGCCGCCGCGGCACGGAGCCTGCGCCTGGTGGACGAGACCGACGCGAGGACGGCCTATCAGCTCGTGCTCCGGCACAACGAGGTGCGAGGCGACGCGCCGGCGGAGACAGGCCCGCTGGCGATCGCCGTGTCCTATGGATCGGCCGGCGCGCGGGTCGGCGAGTGGATGCGCGTCACCGCGTCCGTTCGGAGCACGTCGCGGGTCGCCCTCCCGATGGTGGTGCTGGACCTCCCTATCCCCGCGGGATTCGAGGTGGACGCGGCGGCGTTCGATGCGATGCGGTCCGAGGGGCGCATCGAGAAGTACGAGGTGTCGCCCCGCAGTGTCGTCGTCTACCTGCGAGAACTGCGCGCGTCGGGCGATCTTGAGATCGAGTACCGCATCCGCGCGACGACGCCCGTGGAGGTCACGGTGCCCGGGGCGACCGCCGCGGAGTACTACCGACCGGAGGTCCGGGGTTCGAGCCCGGCGGTGCGGTTGCGTGCGGCGTTCTAAGTGCTTGGGGCGTTGGTCCGGGCGTCGGGTGATTCCCGCAGGGTTCCGCTCGTCCGGCCGAGTGCCACCGACCAGAAGCGACCGCCCCGCGTCGCCCCGCGGAGGCCGCGAGCGGGCGGAGTCATCCCGGAAGCCTGACTCGGAGGCCTTTGGGAACCCCGGGCTCGTGGCGTTTCGATGCGAGAATCGGAATGGGCGATACAGGGCTCGAACCTGTGACCTCATGCGTGTCATGCATGCGCGCTAGCCAACTGCGCCAATCGCCCGTAACTCTCGGTGGTTTTTGGGCTTGTGATCGCCCTTGGCCACCTCCCCGGCACCCCGCTGCACGGCGGTGCCAAGTCGTGAAGTATACCGGGGTCGGACGGCCTCGCCAGTCGGCCGGGCTGGCCTGCGAGGACTTCCCAGATGCGGCGCGGGGCGCTTGGGTCGACGCCGGCGGAACCGGATGGGGTGGCCGGGCGGTACCTTCTCGTGGCATGGCGGGGCCGGAGTCCATCGCGCGGGCGCGTCGGTTGAAGAGGATCGTCGCGTTGGTGTGGGTGTTGGGTGGGGTGGGTTTGCTGCTTTTGACCATTCCGGCGGCGAGTGTCGAGCCCGCATACCGCACCCGTTCGGCTCTGCCGCGCGTTCTGGTTGATCGATCGGGCCGAATACTGGACCTCGACGAGCAGCCTCCGCGGTCATACGGGGCGGCCTTCGTCTGGGTTCACCTCGAGTCCAGAACGGACTACTTGTTCGTGCGCTGCAATGTGGAGTTCGAAGTCGAACGGGTGAGGTGGAGCGTGCGGCCCGGGCCCCAGGGTGCCGACGTTGTCGACCCCACGCCGGGGGATATCGGCGAGTGGCTACTCAGGACTTATGGTGCGATGACTTGGGAACTGGAACACCATCCTCTGAGCGAGCGTGCGATGCTTCGGCGCGCCGTTGTTCGCGCGCTGGAGTCGCAGGCCGCTGGTTCGAGCGGCATTGGCACTGTTCGTGCGATCAGGTGGTCGAGCGTCGTGATCCTTGCTTTGGCGTTCGTGAGCCTGGGTGCGGCCTCGGTCCTCTTGAAGCGCAGCTTGCCCCGCATCACCCTCGGCCGCACCATGGACCGCGGGCACGAGTGCTACGCCCGCGGCCAGTGCCCGCGATGCCGTTACGCAATCCGCTCGCGCGACATCCGCTGCCCGGAATGCGGGCTGAATCCGCGGGCGCTGTGGCGGCTCACACGCATGGCTGGTCGGACGAACCTGACCGATCCAAGACCGCCGGTATGGGCTGATCCGCTGTCTCGATGAGGCGAAGCGCCCGAGTAGCCCGGCCCGATCCGGTCCTCGCCTCACCGGCTGGTCGGGTCCCCCGGCAGCCCCCACTCATCCATCGGCAGGTGCCGGTGGTGCACGTGGATCACGCGCCCGAGTTGCTGGCCGAACAGGTCCGCGATGATCTCGCACGACTCAAGGTGGGCCTGTGTGAACGGCACGGCCGCGTCGCGGAAGAACGCCGCGACCGCCAGCGTCTCGCCGTCCTTGCGGCAGGCCATGACGACCAGGCCGCGGCCTTCGAGCCAGTGGGCGTCCTCGCCCAGGGCCCGCTCCATCGCCGCGTCGCCGACGAAGTGGGCCGGGGCCTCAACATCCTCAAAGCGGTGGGGGACGACGGTGGTCAGGTGGTCGAGCAGGACCTCCGCCGCATCCTTGGGCACGTCGTAGTTCACGTACGCCCCCAACGTGTGCTCGCCGGAGGACGACGGCAGGAAGATCGCCGCGTTGGTCGGGCCCAGGCGGGCCAGGGCGTACTCCAGCACGGTCCGCAGCAGGCCCTCGACGTCGAGGTCCTGGCGGACGAGGCTGTTGAACTCGCTGGAGATGGCCACGCGGGTCATCTGGTCGCTCATGCGCTCGTAGGCGCCGGCCATATCGTCGCACAGCGACTCGATCTGGCCCACCACCTCACGACGCGCCGAGTTGAGCCTCTTGCACAGGCGACGCAGGCGCCGGACACGACGGGCCTCGGCCCGCCTGGCCCGCGACTTCTCCGCGGCCCCGGCGATGCACGCCAGCAGGTCATCGGCGCTCGGGCGCGACGCGATCAGGTCCGACGCACCGGCCCGCATGGCGGCCAGGGCCTGCTCCATCGTCGGGTGCTCGGAGACGATCACGACGCTCGGCGGGGCCGAGGTCTCGCGCGGGCGGTCGGTCAGCAGCGCGGCGGCGGCGGCTCCGGCGATCTGGTCGCTGAGCATCACCACGTCGAAGCGGTGGGCGGCGAGGAACTCGGGCAACTCATCGGCGTCGTCGGTGTGCAGGCAGCGGGCGCCCGATGCGGCCAGCAGCGCGACGAGGCGGTCACGCGTCGAGCGCACCGGCGAGACCACCAGCACACGCACGCCCTCGATGGCGTGGCGTCCGGCGCCGGAAACAACCTCCGGCACGGGGCGCGGCGTGGGGCGGGCCTCGATGCCCGCGTGCGCCGCTCCGTACGGCCCGTGGATCGCTCTCCGGCTGGGCATGGGTCTCTCCACCAGCGGGGCCTCGTCGCCCGGGTCGGTCGTTGGATTCAGGCGGCCTGTGCGCGGGTCGCCGGTGAAGCCAGGGTGATGCGGGCCTCGGTTCCAACCGGGCTCGCGGGTTCGATGGTGATCTGGCCGTCCATCTGCTGCACCAGACGCCGCGCCCGGGGCAGCCCGAGCCCACGCTGCCGACCCGCCGGCTTCTCGGAGAAGAACGGGTCGAACGCGTGACGCAGCGCCCGCGGCGACAGCCCCGGGCCGGTGTCGATCACCGAGAGGACAAGTCGGCCATCGAGGGGGTCGGTTTGAGCCCGCAGGGAGATCGTGGGGCGATCCTGGTCCGGCCCGGCACTTTCTGCCGCGTTGCAGACGATCTCGGCCAGGGCCTGCCCGAGCAGGTCGGGGTCCACAACCAGTTGCAGTCGCGAGTCTTGGGCGTTGATGGCCAGCGGCACGTCGCGGTTGAGGCGGTCGCGCGCGATCTGGAGCGCACGATCCGCCACATCGCCGATCGTACAGGGGCGCACTTTCGGCTCGGGCGGATCGGCAAGAAGGTGCAGGCTGGTGATCAGTTCGGTTAGGTCGCGGGTGGCGCTAACGATGGCCTTCGCCGAGGAGCCCTCGGCGGTGTCGGCCAGTCGCAGCGCGAGCAGTTGGGCCCGCCCGGAGATGACCGCGAGCGGGTTGTTCATCTCGTGGGCCGCGCCCGCGGTCATCTCACCCAGGCGTGCCAACGACTCGGCCTCGGTGAGGCGGTCGTGGGCCTCGCTGAGGCGGCGCGAGGCCTCGGCCAGTTGCTCGCCCAGCACGCGGACCTCGTCCTGTCGCTGCCCGGTCAGCCACGCCGCGCCCCACGCGGCCCGGAGCGACTCGAGCCCGTCGCCCAGGATCTCGGCGATGGTGTTGCGGTTCTCGAACAGCAGCAGGGCGCTGGGCATGGCGGCGTCGCCCAGGGCGACTGCGCGGAGGCCGCGGGTCTTGACGCGGTTGTCCGCGTGGGCCAGGACCCAGGCCGCGACCGCACCGGCGGCGGCGGGATTGTGGGCCAGGTCACCCAGGGCGACACGATCGGCGTAGTCCGCCGGCGGCTGGTCGGCCAGTGGAGCCCCCGGATCGCCGTCGGGCCCGATCTCGATCAGGTGCCACGCGTCGGCCTCGAGGCCCAGCAGCGCGATGTACCCGTCGCCCAGCACACTCCGGGCCGACAGCCCGATCCCGGCCTGGGCCTCGGCGGTCGAGCGCGGCGCGCCCGTGTGCTGGTGGAACTCGCGGATCGCCACCAGGCAGCGGTGGAGCCCGGCGGTCGTGCGGACGCGGTCTTCCAGCGCGCGATTCGCGCGGCTCAGGCGCTTGTTGGCGTTCGAGACCGACTGGATCAGCAGGTCGGGCGACTCGGATCGGTCCAGCCCCAGCACGTTGCAGCGCGACGCGACCGCGTCGTGGAGTTTCGGGATCAGGCGCCGGATGCGGTTCGGATCGAGTCCGGCCTCGATGAACACCGTCTCCATGCTCGGCGGCGTGTCGCAGTCGCCCGACCAGCCCAGGTGGAGCTGGCGGCACACCGCCCGGGCCGCGGTCACCAGCAGGATCAGTTCCTTGTGCGCGACGCTCGGCAGCGACGCGGCGGGCTGCGAGTGCAGCCAGATCGTGTCGGCGATCGGCGTGGGCAGGCCCCAGTGCTCGCACACGCGCTTGCCCGCCAGGTGGTTGTCCATCCCGATGATGGCCCGCTCGACCGGGGCCGCCGCCGACTGGCGACGCTCGCACGCCTCGATCACCCGCCGGTACGCCTGCGGGAGCACCAGTTGCAGCACCAGACGCCCCAGCCCGTGCAGCAGACCGCCGGTGAACGCCTCCTCGGGCGCAACGCCGGCCTCGGGGTGGCGCTCGGCGATGAGTTCCGCGGCACACGCCACGCCGATCGCGTGCTGCCAGAACCCGCGGCGGTCGAACTCGTACGCGCCCTTGGCGTGCCCCAGAGCCTCGGCGGTCCGCTCCTGGATCTCGCTCTCGCGGTCGAGCAGTTCGAACACGGCCACGCCCAGCACCGCCGACTGCACGGCCTCCAGCCCCAGCATGACCACCGCACGCCGAACGGTCGTGATCCGCCCGCCCAGCCCGCGCTCGGCCTTGCGGCACAGGCCCAGGATGCGGACGGTCAAGGCCGGGTCCGATTCGATCAGCGACGCGACCTCGGCGATCTCGGCCTTGTCATCGGAGCCCAGTTGCAGGATCCGCGTGGCGATCGGCGACAGCGTCGGCAGCGAGTCGAGGCGGCGCAGGATCAGTTCGACGTGCTGCGTCGAGCCGGGCGCGGCGTTCGGGTTGGGCTGGGCGGCGTCCATCGTCGTCGCCCCTGGCGGCCCCCGGGGCCGGGGTGTGGCAGGCGGGCGTGGCCCGCCGGCGGATCAGCCCTTCCCGTTGTTCTTGTGGTGGGCCGGTGCGCCCATGCCGAGCAGATCGGCCATCCGTTTGATCAGGGCGTCCACGTCGAACGGCTTCTTGACGAACTCGTCCGCGCCCGCGGCCATCAGCCCGGTGATCTCCTCCGGGCGGACCACGCCGCTGATGAAGATGATCTTCGTCTCCGAGAGCGTCGGATTGGACCGGATCCGCTGGCACACGATGTTGCCGTTGAGGTCCGGCAGCATGTAGTCCAGCAGGAGCATGTGCGGCTTGAACGACTCGGTCATCAGTCCCGCGTCGTAGCCCGTGCTCGCGGTCTTGATCTCGAACCGCCCGTCCCGCTGGATGATGTCCACCAGCAGTTCGAGCACGGCCTTGTCGTCGTCCACGATCAGCACCCGCCGGCGGGCGCCCTCCAGCGGGTCCAGCGGGATGTTGTTGGCCCGCATGAAGCGGACCAGTTCCTCCCTGGGGATGCGCCGGAACTTCGAGCCGGGCACGCGGAAGCCCGTCAGGCGGCCCGAGTCGAAGCAGCGGATGATGGTCTGCTGGCTGACCTTGCAGACCTGGGCGGCCTCGCCCGTCGTGAAGATCCGCTTGTCGGCCCAGTCGGAGGGCTTGCTGTCGCTCATGCCAGGACTCCGGCCATGCCCACCGCGGGCGCGTGCTGAGCGCGACGCCGCGGGGCGACGCGCGCGACCTCGTCCTCCCACTCGCACTATCGACCCCGACCCTGCCCAACTTCACCCACCGGCGCAGGCCACAGGCATTGCCCACCCTCCCAACCCGTCCAGAGCGTCTGGGGCGGGCGGGCGGCGGGCGCGGCGCACGGGATCGGAGAGGGGGTCTCCAACCCGGTCCGCATAATCGGCCCGCGCGGATGCCTTCCTTATGATGGATTCGCGATGCACGAGCCACGCCGGGTCTTTCTGGGATGGGATGAGCCGGTGCTGCCGGCGGCGGCGCGGCGGCTGCTGGATGAGGCGGGTGGGTCCGCCGCCGAAGGGCCCCACGAGTTCGACTTCTCCGGGCACGTTCTGGTCGTGCCGACCGGGCGGGCCGCGCGGCTGTTCCGGGGCGTGCTGCTCGAAGAGGCCTTGGCCCGCGGCGGCGGGGCGATCAGCCCGCCCGTGATCGTGTCGCCCGGAGAGTTGGGTTCGGTGCTGGCACGCCCCGAGACGCCGCCCGCGGGGGTCGTGACGCGCCGGCTGGCGTGGATCGAGGCGCTCGTCGCGACGCTGCGCGAACACGGGCGGGAAGCGCTCGGCACGCTGCTCAAGGACGTGCCAGACGAGGCCGACTCGATCGGCCTGTCGCGCGTGGCCCGCCTGTTCGAGGCGTGGCACCGCGACGTGTGCGCCGCCGGACGCCGGTTCGGCGATGTGGCGTCGATCGGCCACGACGTGCCGGGCTTCGTCGATGGGCCGCGGTGGGAGGCGGCCGATCGCGTGCAGCGTGCGTACCAGGCGGTCATCGAATCGGTCGGGATGCACGACGCCGACCTGGCGCTGATCGACGCGATCAACCAGGCGGCACCCGTGCCCGCCGGCGGGGAACGCACGCCGCTCGGCATGGGCTACCGGATCGTGCTGCTCGGCGTGGTCGATCTCCCGCCCGTGCTGCGCGCCGGGCTCGCGCTCGCGCCGGACGTGACGGCCTATGTCGCCGCGCCCGAATCCGAAGCAGATGGCTTCGACGCGTTCGGACTGATCGTCGGCCCGGCCCGCGAGAGATGGGCGACGCGCCATGTGCCGCTCGATGATGCGTCGATCCGCTTCGCCGACGGACCCGACGACCAAGCCCGCGCGGCCTTGCATCTGCTTGCCCGAGCGTGCGGCAGCGGCGCGGAGCCGCCCGCGCCGGTCGACATCGTCGTCGGCGTCGCCGAGACCGACTCAACCCCCTCACTGGCCCCGGCTTTGGCGATCGCGGCCCGAGGCGTCCAGCCCCGCGGCATCGAGATGCGCGACGGGCGGGGACGGCCGATCGAGCGCACGCCGGTTGCGACGCTGGTGCGCCTCGCCGGCGACTACGCGCGAACCGGCTCAATGGAGGATCTGGCCGCGCTCGTGCGGCACCCCGACTGCGAGCGTTGGCTGCTCCGCGCCCTGGGAACACGGCCGGCTGGCGATGCCGGTTCCCCCGTCGAGTCCTGGCTCGGGTCGTTCGACCGGTACCGGTCCGACGCCGTGCCGGAGTCGGCCCGCGGCACCCTCGCCGGAGGCAATCCGTCGCATCGGGCGGTGGTCGAGCGCCTCCGCGACGCCGTCCACCTGCTGCTCGACACGCTGCTTGATCGCTCGCCGCGCCCCGCGGCGTCGTGGGCCCGCGAGTGGCTGGCGATGCTCTCACGCGCGTACGAGCACCGCCGCCTGCGCGAGGTCGATCCCGTGCAGACGCAGCGACTGGCGGCCGGCGACGCGATCCGCGACGCCGCGCTCGACATGACGCGCGGGCCGGCGGCGTCGATGGTGTCTTGGGAGGCCGGGCGTCTCCTGCTCGAGTCGCTGGAGGGCCGCGCCATCGCGCCCGAGCCGGGGCACGACGCGGTCGAGATGGTCGGCTGGCTGGAACTTGCGCTCGACCCGGCCCCGATCGCGGTGGTGGTGGGGCTGAACGAGGGGCAGGTGCCGTCGGCCTCGCCCACGACGCCGATGCTGCCCGATGGCCTGCGTCTGGCGCTGGGGCTCGACACATCCGAGTCGCGCCTCGCCCGCGATGCGTACCTGCTCACACTCATGGCCCATTCCAAGCGATCGCTCGGCGTCGTCGTCGGCCGGCGCGATGGCCAGGGCAACCCGCTCCGACCGAGCCGCCTCCTGTTCGCCGCTGCGGACGAGGTCGCGGCCCGCCGGCTGGAGCGCTTCGTGCGGGGCGACGCGCCGGAGATCGAAGGCGAGGCCGACGCGCGCGCGGACGCCGCCGCGGCACCGCCCGGGAGCATCCGCATCACGGACCCGGACGACACGCCGATGCCCATCGACGTGTGGAGCGTGCCGGAATCGCTCTCGGTCACGGCGTTCGGCGCGTTCCTGCGATCGCCGTACGAGTTCTACCTGCGCCGCGTCCGCGGGCTCGGCGATGTCGAGGAGCCCGGTGCGGAACTCGACGGACGGGGCATCGGCACGCTGCTGCACGAGACGCTGCGCGTGCTCGCGGGCAGCGACGCGGGCGCGAGCGACGATCCGGCGCGGGTGCGGCAGGCGTTGAGCGACGCGCTGTCCGACGCGGCCCGCTCGCAGTTCGGGCCGAGCCCGCGCGCGGTGGTTCGCGCTCAGATCGGCATCGCGCGCGAGAGGCTCGATCTGGCCGCGGTGCATCAGGCGGACCGGGCCCGCGCGGGCTGGCGCGTGGTGCTCGCCGAGCGCGACTTCAAGGCGGGGGCGGCCGGCCTGGTCGTGGACAAGCAGACCTTCGGCATCCACGGGCGGATCGATCGGATCGACCGGCACGAGAGCGGCCAGTGGGCCATCTTCGACTACAAGGCCGGCGAGAACCCGCCCACGCCCGACAAGGCCCACCGACGCGGGCGCGCCCAGGACCGGGAGTGGATCGACCTGCAACTGCCGCTGTACCGCCACCTCGCGGCCCCGCTGCTGCGAGAGATGGAGTCCAAGCAGAGCGCCGTCGCGGGCCAGCCGGGCGACCGTTCGGACGTGCTCGGGCGCATCGCCGTCGGGTACTTCCTGGTTGGCGCGTCGCGCGATGCCATCGGAGTCGCGGAACCCGAATGGGACGCCGCGACGCTCGCCGACGCGGACGACGCGGCCGCGGGTGTCGTACGTGCAATCCGGCGTGGCGAGTTCCGCGATGCCGGGCGGGGCAACGGGCGTTACGAAGCGCGCGTGGTGGGAGCGCTCAGCGCGGGCGGATGGGGCGTGGTGGCCCAGGCTGCCGCGAAGGCGACGCGCGAGGAGGGCGCGAACGCGAAACTTGAGGCGGAGGGCGTGCCATGAGCGACGCGCCGATCCCCGAACTCGACGGCAAGCCGCCGCCGCGAACCCTCGTCCGGGCCTCGGCCGGCACTGGCAAGACCCACACGCTCACGGGGCGCATGCTGGGCGCGCTGCTCGAACCGGGCGGGATGGACGACCCGGCCCGCGTGCTGGCCACGACCTTCACGCGCAAGGCCGCCGGGGAGATCCTCAATCGCCTGCTCGAGCGGCTGCTGGAAGCCGCCCACATTGAGTCGAAGCGGCGCGAACTGGAGAAGCAGACCGAAGTGCCCAGGCCGCCCGCGGCGTACGAGCACGCGGCGGTCGAACTCGCCCGACGCATGGACCGCCTCCGCGTCATGACCATCGACGCCCTGCTGTTCCGCATGGCCCGCGCGGCGGGGCTGGATCTGGAGATGGCGCCCGGCTGGCGGCTGGCCGACGACGCCGACGAGCGGGCGATCCGCCGCGCTGCCCTGGAGGCGGCGTTGGCGGCGGGCGACTCGGATGACTCAGGCAACTCGGGCGACTCGGGCCAGGGCATCGGAGCGCTGTCGCACGACGAGGTCATCGAGCTCGTCCGCGACGCGGGCAGGCGTCCGATGTCGGCGGGAGTGCTTGCCTCGCTCGACCGGCTCGTTGCCGACGCCCACCCCGTGTTCCTGGAGTGCACGCGCGGGGCCGTTGAGATCAGTGCAGATTCCGGTCTCCAGCAGTGGTCGCACGTCGGGCCCGAGAGCGAGCCGCTGGACGCGGGCGCGCTGGCCGGCGCGGTCGCCCGCCTGCGCGGCGCGACGCTGCCGACCTCCGGCAAGGGTGCGGACCAGCGACCCGACGCCCGCTTCGAGGCGGCGGTGTCCAAGATCGTCGAAGCGATCCACGGCGCCGACTGGGAAGCGGCGGCGACGCACACGCTGATGCGTGCCGCGGGCACGCCGGGCGGGGCGTTCTATCGCAAGGCGGTCGATGGCGACCTGGCCGAGGCGCTGCGCGTGCTCGGCGCGCACGCGGCGTCCCACGTGCTCGCCGATCTGCGCCGACGCAACGAGGCAGCGGGTCGCCTTCTGGCGCGGTACGAGTCCTGCCTTTGGAGCGCACGCCGTGCCTCGGGCGCGGTCGGGTTCGGCGAGGTCACGCGCCTGCTGGTGTGGTCGGACGTCCTGGACAACCTGGGCGATCTGTGGTACCGCCTCGACGCCGGGCTGTCGACCCTGCTGATCGACGAGGCCCAGGACACCTCGCTCTTGCAGTTCCGCATGCTCGCGCCGCTGCTCGACGAGCTGCTCAGCACCGAGGAGGCCGGGCGCGGCGTGCTGGTCGTTGGCGATCCGAAGCAGTCGCTCTACGCCTGGCGACAGGCCGAGGCCGAGTTGATGGAGCAAATGGGGGTCAGGTGGCGCTCGCTGGAGCCGCGGACGCTCTCGGCGTCGTGGCGGTCCGGGCGGGTGGTGCTCGACGCGGTCAACGCGGTGTTCGGCTCGCTCGGGTCGTGCGCGTGCCTGGCGCGCGACGACCGGCCCGGACTGCGCCGCGCGGCCGACGAGTTCGTCGAACGCTACGACCAGCACCGCCCGGGCGAGCGCGACGCGGGCACAGACGGCAAGGTCGCCGACGAGCTCGGGCTGGTGCAGGTCTGGACGCTGCCCAGCGAAGAAGATGGCGAGGGCGGCACCGACACGCAGGCCGCCGATGCCGACGCCGACGCCAGCGAGCCGGGCGGCGCGAGTTCCACCGGCGCGCCGCGAACGGGCCGCGGATCGCAGAAACCCAAGCCCGACATGGCCCGCGGCGTCGTGGAGGCGGTGCGGCGACTGCTCGCCGAGGCGGGCGATACGCCCGTGGGCATCGGCGTGCTCGTCCGCACCAACAAGCCCATCCGCACGCTCGTCCGCGCACTCCGCGACGCGGGCATCGACGCCACCGAAGAGGGCGGCGCGCCGCTCTCCGACGATCCGCTCGTCGCCGGCGTGCTCTCGCTGCTGCATCTGGCCGACCACCCGGGCGACACCCTATGCGCGTACCACGTCGCGATGACGCCCGTGGGGCGGGCGATCGGCTGGCACGGCGTGCCGAGCGGGGCCCGCGTCCGACGCCGCGCGATGCGACTGCGCCGGGCCCTGGCGTCGCGCGGCTGGGCCACCGTGCTCGAGCGCCTCGTCGAACGCATCGCGGCCATCGACGGCGTGCCCGAGGCCTCGGTCGCCCGCCTCTGGCAGATGCTCGGGCTCGTCCGCGAGTTCGAGGCCACCGCGCCGGTCCGCACGGGCCCGCTGGTCGAGATGATCGCCGAGCGGCGCGTGGCCAGCGGCGGGCAGGCCCGCGTCCGCGTCATGACCATCCACGCGGCCAAGGGCCTCGAGTTCGACGCCGTCGTGCTGCCGGAACTCGACCGCACATGGGGCGGGCGCGGGGGAGCCCTGATGGCCCGCCAGGGGACGCTGGGCGAGGTGACGGCCGCGTCGCTGGGCGTCCGGCGCGAGATCGCCGAACTCCATCCGGACCTCCGCGAGATGGTCCGCCAGCGCGACCGGCGCGAGGCGTTCGAGGGATTGTGCACCCTCTACGTCGCCATGACACGGGCGAAGCGAGCGCTCGTCATGCTCATGGGCGAGTACGACGATTCGAAAGCGAAGCCGGACAGCGCCGCCAGCGCGGCCCGGGTCGTGCGTGCGGGCCTGCGAACGGGCCAGCAGGTGGGCCAGCCCGCGGGCCGCGCCGCCGAGCCGCTTCCGGATGCGGCGGGGCCGGGCGAGGCGGTGTACGAGCGGCGCAACGGGAACTGGTGGGCACGCCCGGGGGCGAAGGAGCCGAGTGTGCGCGGCCCGGCGCAGCGCCCCATCGAGGCCTGTCTCGCGGAACCAACGCACGCGTCGCTGCGCCGGGCGCGGGTTGTGTCGCCTTCTTCGCTCGAGGGTCGTCGGCCGGAGGGTGATGGGCCGGTGGGGGGGCTCGAAGATGGGGAGCCGATCGCGCTGGGGGCGCGCTTCGCCGTCGGCTCGCCACCATCGGAGCCGTGCGCCGGTCCCAGCGCGCGCGACCTGGGGACGATCGTGCACGCGATGCTGGCGTCGATCGAGTGGCTCGACGAGGCCGCGTCGACCACGCTGGATGGCTCCGATCCATCGCTGCGCGAGGCGGCGATGGTCGAGTTTGGGCGACGCCAACTCGCCGGCGATGCCGAGGCCCTCATCGACGCCGGGCTGGCGATGCTGCAACAGGCCCTGGGCACGCCGGGTTCGCACGTGCGCACGTGCCTGACGCGCGCGTGGAGCCTCGCGGGCGGCACGCACGGCCCTCACGTCTCCAACGGGTCTCGCGCCCCGCTCGACCCCGTGACCCCCGAGGTCCGGCGGGAGTGGGCCTTCCTGTGCCAGGACGAACCGGGCCCTGCCATCGATCCAAGCCGCCCGCCCGTGCCCCGCATGCTCTCCGGCACGATCGACCGCCTCGTGCTCACTCGCGGCCAGGGCGCAACGCCCGGCGCACCCGGCCCCGTCGTGCGTGCCGATGTGATCGACTTCAAGACCGACCGCCTCGCGTCGCCCGACGAACTCGCCGAGCGGGTGGCCCACTACTCGCCCCAGGTGCGGGCCTACCAGCGGGCCGTCGCCCGCATGTTCGCCCTCCCGCCCGAGCGGGTGCGGGGCGTGCTGGTGTTCGTGGCGGCGGGGGAGGTGGTTGAAGTGACGGAGTGACGGAGTGACGGAGTGACGGAGTGACGAAGTGACGAACAGAATGGGCGGGTACCGGCTCCCTGCGGCTGTGCTCCCGTCTCTCTCTCTCTCTCTCGCTCGCCGTCTGTTCTTGCATCCCGCTCCGTCACTTCGTCACTCCGTCACTCCAACTGGCTCGCCGTGAACGTCGCTCCGACCGTCTCGCGGTCCCACGAGTCCGCCCGCCCGCGTTTGGCCTCATAGAACGCCCACAACTCGAACCAGTACGACCGGAACTTGTGGCCTCCAAACGGCTCGAAGTGCTCGCCCACGCGCTTCATCACCGCCTTGTGGCTGCCCTCGAACCCAAGCACGCTGCGCCCGTGGCGCACGCTCTCGGTGTCCAGCGGCAGACGCCCGAACCGCCCCAGCAACTGCAAGATGTTGGCCGCGGCGTACGGGCCGATGCCCGGCAACGCCAGCAGCGCCTCCCACACCGCCTCGTCGCTCGTGCCCGGGTCCTCGAACCACGGCGCGTCGGCCTCGGGCGGCCGCTTGCCGCGCGGTGCGAACAGGCGGGCCAGGTCCACGATCCGCTGGTCGCGGTACCCGCAGCGGCAGCGGGCCCGCAGCGTCGCCGGGCGCGTCCGGGCCAACTTCGCCGCCGTCGGGAACGCCCCGCCCACGCCCACCACCTCGCACAGACGCCGGTTCATCGTGATCGTGCTGGGCCACTGCACGTTGCAGGATGTCACGGTCTTGATCACATCCTCGAACATCGTTGGCGAGCGGAACAGGCGCCCGCGCCCGGTGGCCGCCCAGCGTGGGTCCAGCGTGTGGAACGCCGCGAGCGTCGAGGCCGGCTCGTCGAGGCGGAGCATCCGCGTGACCTGGGCGATCGCCTCGGCGCGTTCGCCCCGCGCCAGCGTGCGGTCGACGGAGATCCGCAGCTGGTTGCCCGCGACCTGGGGCCACGCGGCGGGCGCCCCGTCCGCGTCCGGATCGCCTTCCTGCGAGATCCGCAGCGTCGCCGGACCGCCCGACAGGTGCAGCACGCGGCTCAGCACGCGCCGCTTCGGGTCCCAGTGGTTGGGTCGGAGCAGGAAGTAGCCGTACGAACACGCGTCGCGGGCCAGCACGAAGTCGTCGGGCACGGGCGGGGCGAGGCGTGAGGGCATGGGCCGAGAGTATGGAGCCAGCGCTTCTGCGGAGCGACAACGTGATGATGTGCCACGACCTTCGGGGCTCTGGCCGAAGGTCGTGCCCGAACAGCACGCAGCAACGCCCGCAACCCCTACGGCGTCCGGCTGTCCGCGTCCAGCGGCACCGGCGTCAGCAGGAACGCCCGCACCTGGCTCGCCGCCGCCACGCTCGTCGACACGCGGCTGCCCCACCCGACGATCTGGCCCTGCTCGTTCACGTCCGACGCCGCGTGCAGCACCCAGCCGGAGTTCGGCGGGATGAGGCCCGTCAGGTCGTGCATCGTGCCCTCGATCCAGAGGAAGGCGCGCGTGCCATGGCGGGCAGTGGGGGAGAGGTTCGGGCTTGTGCTGGGGGCGAGCGCGTTGCTCGGCGTGCCGGACCATCCCACGACCCAGCCCGCGTCGTTCACGCCCAGCGCCTCGCTCGACGCGTCCGAGTTGCGCAGCGTCCCGAGATTGATGATCGACAGCGACGCCGGCGTCCACAGCACCGCCCGCGTCGGGCGCGGCCCGATGGGCGAGATCGCGGTCGAGAGCGTCTCGGACGAGCCGACGATGATCGCGGTGTCGCTGATCGCGTTCGCCGCGTTGCTCAGCGATGGCCCAAGCGCCGAGAGTCCGACCATCGGATACGTCGGCCCGGGCACGATGAACGCACGCCGGATGGTGCGGGCATTGGCCGTGCTCGGGGGCAGGTCGCTCACGCCGACGATCGAGCCGTCGGTGGAGACATCCCGTGCCTCACTGTTGCGTCCGCCGAGCGTGCCCAGGTCCTGCGTCTGGCCCTGACGCCACAGGATCGCGTGCGTCGCCGGCGCGACGGCCCCCGTGAACGCGAGGTTCGACGAGCCGACGACCCAGTTCGAGTCGTTGACGGCGTTGGCAGCGGTGGTCGTCCCGCCGGGCAGCGGCTGGATGAACACCGCCGCGGGCGCGACGGCGCTCGGCCCGCCGACGACGAAGCCCAGCGGAGCGGTCGCGTTCGCGCCGCGGAACGTGCCGACGGACGTGCCGACGTTGTTCCGGTCGTTGGCGGTTCCGAAGCCGGCCATGTTCGGCAGCAGGTCGCGCGGCTGCGGCGACGCGAAGGTGTTGGACCGCAGCCACATCACGGGTCGCTGCCCCGCGGCCGCTGCGGTGAGGGTCGGCGCGGTCGAGCGCCCGACGGCGTCGCCCATGTCGTTGAGCCCGAGCGACGCCGCCGACCCGGTGTTGCCCGAGAGCGGGGCGAGTTCCTGGATCGTGAATCGCGGCTGGGCGAGCGCAGTCGACGCAAACAGGGCCGTCGCCGCGCACGTCTGCGCAAACGTTCCGAAGCGGTGGAGAACGGCGCTTTTCATGGCAATCCCCTCGATGCCCCCGATCGGGGTGCGCGGGGGCACGCCGCCCCCGAAGCGAATCCGCAGCCAGTCTGCCGCGCGGACGGGGGGCATGTCAAGGCCCGATCGACAAGCCCCGCCGGCCGAGAGCCCCCTCGCAGTGCCGGGCTGGCCTCCGTCGCGCGACGCAAGCCGCACGCGAATAACCTCCTCCGTGCTCCTGGCCATCCTCATCCCCGCATACAACGAGCGCGACCTCCTGCCGCGCCTCGTGGCCCGCGTCCGGGCCACACCCGCGCCGACGCTGCCCGATGGCACGCCGTGCCGCCGCGTGCTGGTCATCGTCGACGACGGCTCGACCGACGGCACCGCCGACGCCGTCCGCGCCCTGGGCCAGGACGACGACATCTCCTCAGTCGTCCACGAGACAAACCAGGGCAAGGGCGCGGCCATCCGCACCGCCCTCGAAACCGCCCGCTCCGCAGCGGTCGGGGACCAGCGCGGCGCCGACCTGTTTCTGATCCAGGACGCCGACCTCGAGTACGACCCCGCCGACCACCAGGCGGTCCTGCAGCCGATTCTTGATGGCAAGGCCGACGCGGTCATCGGCTCGCGGTTCCTGGGCCTCTCGCACCGGGTGCTGTACTACTGGCACGCCGTCGCCAACGCCCAGATCACGCGCCTCTCGAACATGCTCACGAACCTGAACCTGACCGACATCGAGTGCTGCTCGAAGGCGTTCACGCGCGAGGTGGCGGCCGCACTGTCGATTCGCGAGAACCGCTTCGGGATCGAGCCGGAGATCGTGGCGAGGCTGGCCAAGATGCGCCTGCCGACCGAACCGCCGACAGACGTCAGTGGTGGGGGGGCAAGCGTGGAGGCCTCGCCCGCAAGCCGCCGCGCCCGCATCTACGAGGTCGCCGTCTCCTACGCCGGCCGGACCTACGAAGAAGGCAAGAAGATCGGCTGGCGCGACGGCGTCCGCGCGCTGTGGTGCATCGCGAAGTACAACTTGATGGGAGAAGGGACCAAGGGGCAGAGGGGCAAAGGGGCAGAATGATCGGCGTAGCATCGACGTGTTGGCCCTTCTCTCCCCCTGTCTCTCTGCCCCTCTGCCCCTGGCCCCTCTGCCCCTTCCTCTCATGATCGTCCCAGACCCCGCCGGCGGCGTCCGCCTCCACGTCAAGGCCGTCCCCGGCGCCTCGCGCGACCAGGTCGCCGGCGTGCTGGGCGACCGCCTCAAGGTCCGCGTCGCCGCCCCGCCCGAGGGTGGCAAGGCCAACAAGGCGATCTGCGCCCTGATCGCCAGGGCCCTGGGCGTGAAGCCCGGCGACGTGGAACTCGTCGCCGGGCACACCAGCCCCGAAAAGACCCTGCGGGTGTTGGGCGTCACGATGGATCAGGCTCGCGCCGCGTTGACCGTCCGAGGCTGATGCGGCGATTCCACCGCCGGCACGTCGAGGCCAGACTCACTCCGCCCCGCGCACCTCGATCAGGACGACCAACTGCAGGTCCGGCTCGAAGCCGTCCAGCACGCCGATGACGGTCGCCCGCCCCAGCGGCACCGCGCCGCGGAGATCGAACACGCGCTCGGCCCGGCGCTCCAGACCCAGGGGCAGGCCGCTCACCACCGAGGCGCCCGGCGCCTCGACCATCGACTCCTGGACCCCGCCCTGGCTGATCGACCCGGTGAAACGCACCGAGACGCGACCGCCCTGGTCAGGCCCGGCCCCGATCAGCATCGACCCGACCAGCCCGTGCTCCATCGTGCGGATGTCCGGGTCGTACCCGACCGCGTTGTTGGACACGATCGGCTGCCAGTCGGCGATGTACTGGATCCTCTCGGTCGCGGAGATGCTGGCCGCCGACCGCCGACGCACCATCTGCTCGACCAGCGCCGCCGGGTGCGGCTCGTCCGTCTCCGGGCGACCGCCGCCGAGGCGAACATCGACGTCGCGATACACCTGCACACACTCCAGACGCACGCTGTACGACTCGCCGTACAGCGTCCGGAGCATCTCGAACGCTTCCTCGGCCTGCTCGTGCTTCGATGGCTCGGCGTCCGAGACATACACGCCGGGCTGCAGCGGCACCCAGTACGCGCTGACCAGTTCGTCCCACACCGTGCGCGTCACCTCGTCGAGGCTCTCGGTGGTCGGCAGCATCGCCGCCAGATCGCGCAGGTCGTAGATCCGCCGGACCGCCACTTCGACGCCGTCATCCGGCTGCGCCGAGGCCTTGGTGATCGGAGTGCCGCATTGCCGGGTGCGTTGGGCATCGACTTCCCGGGCACAGTGCCCGTCGCTTTGAGAGGCGTTCGCCCCGGCGTGCAGCGAGGCCGCGGCCCCCGACATCGACATCATCAGCAGCATCGTCGAGATCATGCGAGTCTCCTTCTCTTGGAACTGTTTCTGTGTGGCTCTGGCTCCACCCCGACCTGTCGAGGTGGTTTCGTGTTTCGTTCTGTGTCAGCGATCCGACCGGCTCACATCAGCCCGTGGCTCCGCAGCCACGGCACCAGCTCACGTCGCATACCCATCTCCGCCGCCACGTGCTCGATCTGCCCGCGCACCGAGGCCCCGCGCTCGCGCAGGGCCGCGAGCCGCTCGAACACGATCGGTCGAAGCGAGGCATCCTCGGCCCACACGCGGCACACCCGCACCTGCTCCTCCACCGGGAGCGCGTCGAGGTACGCCGTCGCGGCCATCGCGGACCGGATCGTCCGCCCCATCGCCACGTAGGCCGCGTCGCGCTCACGCTGGCTCACGTCACGCATGGCCCCGTCGAGGGCCGCGGCATCACCGCTGGCTAGGGCGGACTCGGCAATGCCTTGTGCTTCGCCCGGGGGCGACTCGGACTGACTCGCGGGCACCTCCGCCGGGCGGCGTGCTCCGGACCGAAGCGGCACCGACAGCACGACGCGGAACGCCGAGGGCGTCTCTTCCGCGCGATCGCCCACGGCTCGCACGATGCGCGGACCAGCCGACCCGACGCTCTCCGGCTCGCCTTGCGACGAGCCTTGCTCCGGACGTGCCTCGGCGATCCGTCCATCGACGACCCCGCTGCCACCGCTCGCGGAACCGGCTTCTCCGTTCAGGAGCACCACGAGTGCGACCGTACCACCAATCGCAACCGTCGCCGCGATCCCGGCGACGACACCGAACCGACGCCCCGACCAGATTGGGTGCGGGCGATGGACCACTTCGAGGCTGGCTTTGCCGACGCCGTCCAGCCCCTCGACATACCCCCGCACCGCCGCGTCGACCTCGCCAATCGCCGCCAGCCGGCGGCGCAGCCCCGCGTCCTCGCGCAGCGCCTGTCCCAGAGCCGCGGCCCGCTCTTGCTCCATCTCGCCGTCGTGGAACGAATCGAGGTCCAGATCGCTCCAGGTGCCGTTTGCTCCGCGTCCTTCCCGCGTCGGGCCCTGCGTCGGGCTGGCCCAGGCCTTGTTCGAGTGTGCGTCTTCCCGTTTCATCGCGGATCCTCCATCAGCCCGCGCAGGGCCCGCCGCGCTTCGTACAACTCGCCCCGGACCACGCCGGGCGTGCATCCCAGGGCCGCCGCGATCTGCTCGTACGTCAGGCCCTCGACCGCCCTGAGCACGAGCGCCGCCCGCCGACGCGGCGGCAACGCGTCCATCGCCCGCCCGACCCGACGCACGCTCTCGCGCCGGGCCGGCACGTCCTCGCGTTCGCCCGGTCGACCGTCGCCGCCTCTTCCAGACCCGCCGCCAATCCCGGCCGCCGCCGCTCTCAGCCGCCGCAGCCTCCGCCTCAACGAACGCTGCTCATCCACCCACGCCCGCGTCATCGCGGCGTACGCGTACCCCACATGCAGGGCTTTGTCAGGCCTCCGGGCCAGCAGCCGCGCGATCGTCTGCTGGGCCAGGTCCTCGGCCGCCTCCGCCGAGCCGGTCAGCCCGAGGGCGTATCTCCGCAGCGTGCGGCTCAGGTCGGCCCAGGCCTCCACGCTGTGCATCTGGCTCGTGCTCATCCTCGCCCTGACCATCGCGGCCCTCACACCGGGATAGACGCCGCCACGCCGGTTCCGTCAGGCCATTCGGACGAGAAACCTCGCGGATCGCCCGGGCCTAGGCCCGAGTGCCCTCGAAACCCCGCCGGCGTGCCGCCGCGCATCCGACAGCCCCTCAAACCACCGCCTCCATCGCCACTCCCAATGGATACCCGCCGCCTCGCGCCATAACCTCTCCGAGTTTGCGCACGCGTCCCCGCGGCCCCGCCGGCGACTCCCGCCAGCCCGCCCCCGGATCGCCGCGCCTCGGAGCCGACCCACCCTCCATGCCACGCCGCGACGATATCCACACCATCCTCATCATCGGCTCCGGCCCCATCGTCATCGGCCAGGCCTGCGAGTTCGACTACTCCGGCGCCCAGGCCTGCAAGGCCCTCCGCCAGGAGGGCTACCGCGTCGTCCTGATCAACTCAAACCCCGCGACCATCATGACCGACCCGGCCATGGCGGACCGCACCTACGTCGAGCCAATCACCCCCGACGCCGTCCGCAAGATCCTCGCCAAGGAACGCGACCTCGGCACACCGATCGACGCCGTCCTGCCCACGCTCGGCGGCCAGACCGCGCTCAACACCGCCTGCACACTCTGGGACGACGGCGTGTTCCAGGAGTTCGGCGTCGAGATGATCGGGGCCGACCGCACCGTCATCCACCGCGCCGAGGACCGCGAGGAGTTCAAGAAGGTCTGCGCCCGCCTGGGCATCTCCACCGGCGTCACCCGCACCGTCTCCACCCTCGCCGACGCCCTCGACTTCCTCGAGCAGATCGGCCTGCCCGCCATCATCCGTCCCGCCTTCACACTCGGCGGCACCGGCGGCGGCATCGCCTACAACATCGAGGAGTACAAGGACATCGTCGCACGGGGCCTGGCCGCCTCGATGATCACCCAGGTCCAGATCGACAAGTCCCTGCTCGGCTGGAAGGAGTTCGAACTCGAGGTCGTCCGCGACAAGCGCGACAACTGCGTGATCGTCTGCGGCATCGAGAACATCGACCCCATGGGCGTCCACACGGGCGATTCCGTCACCGTCGCCCCCATCCTCACCCTCACCGACAAGGAATACCAGGTCCTCCGCGACGCCTCCATCGCCATCATGCGCGAGGTCGGCGTCGAGTGCGGCGGGTCCAACGTCCAGTTCGCCGTCGACCCGAACCCCGAGGACGGCAAGTTCCACTTCGTCGCCATCGAGATGAACCCACGCGTCTCGCGCTCGAGCGCCCTGGCCTCCAAGGCCACCGGCTTCCCCATCGCCAAGATCGCCGCCAAACTCGCCATCGGCTACACCCTCGACGAACTCCGCAACGACATCACCGGCACGACCAGCGCCTGCTTCGAGCCCTCGATCGACTACGTCGTGGTCAAGATGCCCCGCTGGACCTTCGAGAAGTTCCCCGAGGCCGACGAGACGCTCACGACCCAGATGAAGTCCGTGGGCGAGGCCATGGCCATCGGGCGGACCTTCAAGGAGGCGCTGCAGAAGGTCATCCGCTCGATGGAGGTCAAGCGCTTCGGCTTCGGGCTGGACCGCAACGACAAGTGGCTGGCCGCGATGCGCGCCGTCGAGCACCAGCAACTCGTGCTCGACTTCTCCCCCGGCGCCCTGCCCGGCACGGGCAGCGTCAGCGACACGGGCCTCCGCACCGCCGACGGCCAGCCGATCGAGTGGCCCATCCCGCTGGACAAACTCACCCGCAAACTGGCCGTGCCCAGCCAGGGGCGCCTCTACTTCGTCCGCTACGCGATGAAGATGGGCTGGAGCGTCGACAAGATCGCCGGGCTCACCCGCATCGACCCGTTCTTCCTCGACCAGTTCCGCCAGCTCGTCGAGTTCGAGGACACGCTGTGCGCGTACCCGACGCTCGACGACGTGCCCGCGGACGTGCTCTTCCGCGCCAAGCAGCTCGGCTACTCCGACCCCCAACTGGCCAACCTCTACCTCGGCAGCATCACCACCGACGCCATCCTCACCGTCCGCCGCCGCCGCCAGGCCCTGGGCATCGAGCCGGTCTACAAGTGCGTCGACACCTGCGCCGCCGAGTTCGAAGCGATCACGCCGTACTACTACTCGACGTACGAGCGCGGGTTTGAGGCGAGAAGCGACGAAGCGAGCGAGACAGCGAAACAGCGAGACAGCGAGACAGGGGCCCATGTACCGACCCCCGCTGCGTCACTCCGTCACTCCGTCACTCCGTCACTCCCCGCCGACGACGAGATCCGCCTCACCGACACCCCCAAGGTCATCATCATCGGCGGCGGGCCGAACCGCATCGGCCAGGGCATCGAGTTCGACTACTGCTGCGTCCACGCCGCCCTCTCGGCCCGCGACATGGGCTTCGAGAGCGTGATGATCAACTCGAACCCCGAGACCGTCTCGACCGACTACGACACGAGCGACCTGCTCTTCTTCGAGCCGCTGACGCTCGAGGATGTGCTGAACATCGTGGAGCGTTTGGGCGGGGGCAGCGACGAAGCGACAGAGCGACGAAGCGACGAAGGGAGAAGAGCCGGCGAACGCACGGGCGAGGCCTCAACAACGGAACCCTCCGTCACTCCGTCACTCCGTCACTCCGTCACTCCCCGCATCCACGGCCTCATCGTCCAGTTCGGCGGCCAGACCCCCCTCAACCTCGCCCGCGGCCTCGTCAAAGCCGGCTGCCCCATCGCCGGCACCTCCATCGACTCCATCGACCTGGCCGAGGACCGCGACCGCTTCGACGCCCTGCTCACCCGCCTCAACCTCAAGCGCCCCGAGTCCGGCATCGCCCGCTCGCTCGCCGACGCGATCGCCACCGCCAACCGCATCGGCTACCCCGTGCTCGTCCGCCCCTCCTACGTCCTCGGAGGCCGCGGCATGGAGATCTGCTCCGATGAGAAGACCCTCCGCGACTACATCACCAACGCCCTCGAAGCCTCCGACTTCGAGGGCGCCCCCGTCCTGATCGACAAGTTCCTCGACGGAGCGGTCGAAGTCGACGTCGACGTCGTCGCCGACTTCGCCCCCAGCAGCCAAACAAGTGACGAAGTGACGCAGCGACAAAGTGACGAAGGGAAAGGCCAGAGCCCCGCGGCCGTCGGCTCCGCCACTTCGTCACTCCGTCACTCCGTCACTGCGTCACCCCCCCGTGCCGTCATCTGCGGCGTCATGCAGCACATCGAGCACGCCGGCATCCACTCCGGCGATTCCTCCTGCTGTGTCCCGCCGTGGTCCCTGCCCACCAAGGTCGAACGCGAGATCCGCCACATCGCCCGCACCCTCGCGGCCGAACTCCGCGTCTGCGGCCTCATGAACGTCCAGATGGCCGTCAAGGACGACGAGGTCTACATCCTCGAGGTCAACCCCCGCGCCAGCCGCACCGCCCCCTTCGTCGCAAAGGCAAAGGGCATCCCCTGGCCCGCGGTCGCCGCCCGCGCCATGCTCGGCGAGTCGCTCGACGCCCAGGGCGTCCACGAGGCCCGCGACACCGGCGCGTACGCCGTCAAGGCCCCCGTCTTCCCCCACCGAAAGTTCCCAGGCGTCGACTTCGTCCTCGGCCCCGAGATGCGCTCCACCGGCGAGGTCATGGGCATCGACGTCTCCATGCCCGTGGCATACCTCAAGGCTCTGCTCGGCGCCGGCATCACCCTGCCGCGCGAAGGCGGCGTGTTCATCTCCGTCCGCGAGTCCGACAAGCCCGCCATCGCCGACGTCGCACGCTCGCTCATGGCCATGGGGTTCAAGGTCTACACGACCGACGGCACCGCCGCCGCCCTCAAACGCCACGGCCTGCGACCCCAGATCCTGCCCAAAGTCGGCACCGGCCTGCGCCCCAACGTCCTCGACCTCATGTCCGACGGCTCCATCGGCCTGATCATCAACACGCCGACCCGCACCGGCTGGCAGACCGACGAGGGCCGCATCCGCGCCACCGCCGTCCGCTCCGGCATCCCAATGCTCACGACCGTCACCGCCGCCGCCGCCGCCGTCCGCGCCATCGAGGCCCTCCGCGCCGGCGACTGGGACGTCGCGGCCCTGCAGGACTACGCCGCCAGCCCGGCCTCGGCCCGCTGACAAAGCCCGACGTGCAACCGGCGCAGAGCCCGACGCGCAAGCGTCGCGGTCTGCCTTTCGCGGCTTCCCAAACAACCCACAGCCGAACGAAAAACCCGACGCTCGCGCGTCGGGCTCTGCTCCGTCACATCATCGCTCGCCCGCCCTATTCCGCCGGCTCGCACGTCGCCGTCAGCCCCTTGCTCCGGAACTGATCGACGTACAACTCCGCCCGCTCCTTGTGCGTCGTCTTGACCAGCGACACGCCCCGCTTGTGGGCCTCGACCATCACCCGCACCGCGTCGTCGCGCCCCAGGGCCGCGATCTCGCGCAGCGTCCCCACCACGAACAGCATGTCGTTCTTGTCGTCGTTGTGCAGAAGCACCCGGTACGGCGGCAACTTGTCCAGCCGCGGCGGGCTCTTGGCCGGCGCACGCTCGGCCACCGCCGCGCCGCCACCGCTTTGCTCGGTCCCGCGATCACCCTCCGGGTGTCCCTGGCCCATCGATACCTCCCGCTCAAACCGGTGCAATCATCGCCGACGCCGGCACCGCCCATCCAACCGCAAGAGTAGTCGGCCATCCCCACCAAATCCCTGAACAACTCGCCCGCACTCGACCCCGATCCAGGCCGCCAGCCGTCGCCCTTCCCCACCTCGCGCCCTTCGCGTCCTTCACGTTCCCCTGGCAATCCGGGCCCCGACCAAACAACCCCCTCCGCGTCACTCCGCGTCCCCCTCCGCGCCCTCCGCGTTCTCCGACTCGGCCCCAAGCAATCGCTCGGCCGCCGCCACCGCCTCCCGCACCCGCGCCACCGCCGTCCCCCCGGGCACATCACGCCGCGCCAGACACGCCTCAACTGTCAGCACCCCGAACACGTCCTCCCCGATCCGCCCATCCACCGCCCGCATCGCCTCCAACGGCATCCGCTCAAGGTCCACCCCCATCCGGATCGCCTCCCGCACCACCCGCCCCGTGATGTCGTGCGCCTCCCGGAACGCCACGCCCTTGCCCACCAGGTAGTCCGCCAGCTCCGTCGCGTTCGAGTACCCGCCCGCCGCCGCGGCGCGGCACGCCGCCCGATCCACCTCCAGCCCCTCGACCACCACCGCCGCCACCCGCAGGCACATCGACGCCTGCTCCATCGCGTCGAACAACGCCTCCTTGTCCTCCTGCAGGTCCTTGTTGTACGCCAGCGGCAACCCCTTCAGCACCGAGCACAGCCCCGCGTGCGCCCCGATGATCCGCCCCGCCTTCCCCCGCAGCAGTTCGCACGCGTCCGGATTCTTCTTCTGCGGCATCAGGCTCGACCCGCTCGTGACCCGGTCCGACATCGACACCAGCCCGAACTCCCCCGACGAATACACGATCAGGTCCTCGCCCAGGCGCGACAGGTGCAGCGCGCACAACACCAGCGCCCCGATCGTCTCGACCACGAAGTCCCGGTCCGAAACCGCGTCCAGGCTGTTGGCCGTGATCCCGTCGAACTCCAGCGCCGCCGCGATGGCGTGCCGATCCACTCGGAACGTCGTCCCCGCCAGCGCCGCCGAACCCAGCGGGCACACGTTCACCCGCCGCCTCGCGTCGCGCAGGCGCTCAGCGTCGCGCGACAGCATCTGCTCGTACGCGAGGGCCCAGTGCCCCCACACGATCGGCTGGGCCCGCTGCAGGTGCGTGTACCCAGCCAGCGGCGTGTCCAGTTCCCGCTTGGCAAACGCGACCAGCGCCCGGCGCAGGTCTCGAATCTCATCCATCCTCGCGTCGATCTCGTCCCGCACCCACAGGCGCAGGGCCGTCGCCACCTCGTCGTTCCGCGACCGCCCCGTGTGCAGTTTCTTGCCCAGCGCCCCGAGCGACTCGGTCAGCCGGCGCTCGATCCACGAGTGCACATCCTCATCCGCCCCGCCCAGCGGCGTCCGCGGGTCGGCCGCGACCTCCCGCATCAGCCCCTTCATCGCGTCGATCAGCCGCCCGCACTCGTCGTCGGTCAGCACCCCGGCCCGGCGCAGCCCGTCGGCCCACGCGATCGACCCCGCCAGGTCGTGCCCCGCCAGTCGGTAATCAAACCGCAGCGAGTCGTTGAACGCCCGGAACAGCGGATGCCCCGCCTCCCCGAACCGCCCACCCCACATCCCGCCGCCCGCACTGGTTTCCTGGCTCATTGGGCGATCGTAGATCGGGTTCCCGGTCGATCAGCGGGAACGCGAAGGACGCGAAGTTCGCGAGGTGGTGATGTGGGAGAGCAACGGCGGAACGACTCCGTCGGAGTCCTGGGCCAACCCCACCGCCCCCTCGCCAGCCTCGGCGCCCTTCGCGCTCTTCGCGACCCTCGCGTTCCAAACCAAACTCCGGGGACCCTCAACTCCTGACCAGCCGCTCCCGCGAGATCATCACTTCCAGCGTCTGGCACACCAGGTCGATCTCCCGCTGCGTCAGATCGACAAAGAACGGCAGCGCCAGCGTCCGCTCCGCCACCGACTCCGCGATCGGGAAGTCCCCCTCCTTGTGCCCGAACCGCTCGCGATAGAACGCCTGCAGGTGGATGCACGGGAAGTAGTCCGCGCTGCCCACATCATGGTTCCGCATCCCCCGGATGATCCGGTCCCGCTCGTCACGCGTGAACCCCGCCGCCAGCCGCACCACGAACACGAACCACGACATCGACGCCTGCTCCACCACCGTCGGCAGCACCAGTTCCGGCACCGCCATCAGACGCTCGACATACGCGTTGGCCACCCGCCGGCGTTCCTCGATCAGATCGGGCAACCGGCGCATCTGGGCCACGCCCATCGCCGCCGCGATCTCCGTCAGGCGGTAGTTGTACCCCAGCCGCTCATGCTGCAGCCACGAGCCCGTCCCGTGCCCGCCCTGGCTCGAAGGTCGCCCCTGGTTCCGCATCGAGCGGCACGCATCCGCAAGCCGCTCGTCGTCCGTGACGATCATCCCACCCTCGCCCGTCGTGATCTGCTTGTTCGCGTAGAACCCGAAGACCCCGGCCCGCCCGAACCCCCCGCACCGCCGCCCCTTGAACGACGTGCCCAGCGCCTCGCACGAGTCCTCGATCAGCGGGATCTCCCGCGACGCCGCGATCGACGCGTACGCGTCCATGTGCATCGGGTTCCCGAACGCCTCGACCGCCATGATCGCCCGCGTCTTGGGCCCGATCGCCGCCTCCACACGCGACGGGTCCATGTTCAGCGACTTCGGGCAGATGTCCACGAACACCGGCTTCGCGCCCACATACAGGATGCTGTTCGCGCTCGCGACGAACGAGAACGGCGTCGTGATCACCTCGTCCCCAGGCCCGATCCCAAGCCCCCGCAGCACCAGGTGCAGCCCGCACGTCCCGCTCGACACCGCCACCCCGTGCCGGCACCCAGCCTCCGCCGCCACCAGCCGCTCGAACTCCTCGGTCATCGGCCCCATCGACAGCCGCCCCGACCGCATCGCCCGCAGCACCAGCTCCTCCTCCATTCGAGTGATGGAAGGACGGCTCAGCGGAATCTCCTGGTGCCCCATCGCCTGATCTCCATATCGCCGACATGCCGTCTGCTGGGGTCGCGGGCCTCCGGCCGCCCTCCAAACCCTACGCCGTCATCGGCCCCACACCCATCCCTCCACGCCCCCTCCATTCCGCGCGCGTCGGGCCGTCCGCCCCGGACCTCGAACCCAGAAAACCCCGCGAGCCGGGGCGTCCCCGCCCGGATCATCCAGCGGTTATTGTGCTCACCGCGACAGGCCAATCGACCGGGGCGGGGACCTTCGGCTCGCACACCCCGCCAACGTCCCACAAGCGTCGCACCACCCACCACGGAATACCATCGCCCCCATGCCCGAGCCGCGCGAGTTCATCCCACCGCCCAAGCCGGGCGAGCCCGACCCCGAACTCGACCGCCGACGCCGCACCGCACCCTTCCGCGTCCTGCCCGACTTCCTCATCATCGGCGCCATGAAGGCCGGCACCACCAGCCTCAACGCCTACCTCTATCACCACGACCTCGTCCACCGCGCCCGACGCAAGGAGGTCCACTACTTCGACAACAACACCCATCGCGGCCTGCTCTGGTACCGCGCCCACTTCCCCACCCGCTGGGACATCCTCACCGCCGACGCCCGCGCCTGGCTCCGCCGCGCCGCCCGCACCACCACTGGCGAGGCCTCGCCCTACTACCTCTTCCACCCCCACGCCGCCGCCCGCGCCGCCCGCGTCCTGCCCAAGGCCCGCCTCATCGCCATGCTCCGCGACCCCGCCGACCGGGCCTACTCCCACTACCAGCACAACAAACGCCAGGGCCTCGACACGCTGTCCTTCGAGGACGCCCTCGACGCCGAACAGGACCGCACCGCCGACGAGTGGCGCCGCATGCTCGACGACCCCGAGTACAACTCGCTGCCCGTCCAGCACTTCACCTACGCCACCCGCGGCCAGTACTCCTGGCAACTCGAACGCTGGCTCGAGCACTACCCCCGGGAGCAACTGCTCGTCATCCGCTCCGAACCCTTCTTCGCCGACCCCAAGCCCGACTACGACCGCACCCTCGCCTTCCTCGGCCTCCCCCAGCCCACCACCAGAATCCCCTTCGTCGTCCACAACGACGGCGGCGACTACCAGCCCATGCCCCCCGCCGCCCGCGAACGCCTCGCCGAACGCTTCAAGAGCCCAACCGCCGGCTCGCGTTGCTGCTGGGCGAGCGCGTGGTGGAGCAGCCCCGATCGTCCCTGATCGCCCAGACGCCGGACCTGAGGAGGCCCTGCGACGAGGTCGGGTCGAACTACTCGGGTGCACACGCGATCAAGACCGCTCGAACCCGGCCCTTCGCAAAGCCTCAGGACCGGCGTCCATCAAGCACTTCGCGTCTGCGGCGTTTCACCTCCGCAGGACGGGCGAGCGTAACCCCCTTCGCCACGCCTCCCGCGCATCGTCCAGGAAGTCCACCGCCCGGCGCAGGTGCGGGATCACGATCGAACCGCCCACGATCAGCGCCACATCGAACGCCTCGAACAACTGCTCGTCCGTCACGCCCAGCCCCAGGCACTGGTCGATGTGGTACGCCACGCAGTCGTCGCACCGCAGCACCATCGACGCGACCAGCCCCATCAGCTCCTTCGTCCGCGTGTCGAGGGCCCCGTCCTTGTACGCCTGCCCGTCGAGCGAGAAGAAACGCTTGGTCACCAGCGTCCCGCCGGGCCGCGCCCGCCCGTCCGCCCCCTCGCCCCGCTTCTCGTCCGTCCCCAGAATGCGGCAGTTCAGCCGGCTCCGGAACGCATGGAACTGCTCGTATCGCGTCATGGACCAACAGTAGGTGGCGGCCTGGCACGGCTTGGTTTGCCGGTCCGCCGCCAGCAACCCGCAAGTCAAGCAGTCCCACACAAACCTCCGAGTGAGGGGGTCGGGCTTTCCAGCCCGACCCGCATCGGCGATAGACCCAAACCAACCGGCCGATCTCCTCGGTGCAGCACACCACCAACAACGACGCCGGCAACCCGACGCCCCAGCACCCTCCCCGCGTTCGAGCGGGGCTGGAAAGCCACTGCTGTAAACATCTTCTGGGGGGTGCTCGGCGTGGTGTCCGATTGGCTCGATGGGCCATGGACGGCCCATGGGGGCCGCGGTCATGGACGACCTAGAGCGGGCGATTCTGTCGAGGGTCCCCTTGGCCGAGGCGGTGCTTCGGGTGTGGGGGCACATCGCGTCGGATCGGGTGTTGGAGGAGGTCTTCGAGTCCGGCCGCGGGCGGTGCTATGAGGGCCGGCTCGGCTTCCGCGCTGGTGGCCCTGTTCTCCGACGCGATCACCACGCACGGGGGGAGCGGGCGGCGCAGCATGCTCCGCGCCGCCGAGCGGGGCCAGATGGGCGTCTCGCTCGCGGCCGCGTACGGCAAGCTGCGTCGCGTGCCGGTGGAGGTGAGCGAGGCCCTGCTGCGTGGCTGCACGCGGGCGTTGGAGGGGCTGGCCCCGCCGCCCGACGAGCCGGGCCTGCCGGCGAGCCTGTCGGGCTTCCGCGGCGTGGTGCTCGACGCCCAGACGATCAAGGGCCTGGCCAGGCGTCTGACGCCCACGCGGGGCGTGCCGGGGGGTGTGCTGGCCGGGCGGGGGCTCATGGCGATGACGCTGGACGCGGGCCTGATCGTGGAGATGATCGCTTCTCCCGACGGGTACACCAACGAGGCGGCCCTGCTGCCCGAGGCCATGCCGCGCGTGCGCGGGGCGATCCCCGGCCCGCGGCTGTGGATCGCCGACCGCCAGTTCTGCTACCTGGTGCACATGGACGAGATGGATGCGGCCCCGGGCGATGCCTTCGTGCTCCGCCACCGTGCGGACCTGCGCTTCACGCCCGACCCCGCGATCCCGGCGGGCCGCGGCGTGGACGCGCGCGGCCGCGTCTGGCGCGAGCGATGGGGCACGCTGCGCACGCGCGATCGTCGGCGTCGGGTCCGGCTCATCACGCTCACGCGCCCGGGCCAGGAATCGGTCCGCGTGGTCACCAGCCTGCTCGACGGGCGATGCCACCCCGCGCACGACATCCTGGAGGCCTACCTGGCCCGCTGGGGCATCGAGACGGTCTTCCAGCAGATCACCGAGGTCTTCGGGCTGGCGCGGCTGATCGGCTCCTCGCCCCAGGCCGCCATCTTCCAGCTGGCCCTGTGCGCGACGTGGTACAACGTGATCCAGGCGCTCAAACGCATCGTGGCTCCCGGCGGCCCGACGCCCGCGTCGGCGGTCTCGGGCGAGAACCTGTTCGACGATGTCAAACGCCACCTGATCGCGTGCGACGTGGTGGTCCCGCTGACGCGCCTGGCCGAGGCCCTCACACCCGACCCGACGCCCCGGGCGCTGGGACAACGCCTGCGGACGCTGCTGGGCCCCCTGTGGACGCCGCGCTGGCTGCGGGCGCCAAAGACGGGCCGATCCAGGCCTCCGCCCCGCCCACGCCGACAACGCCACCACGCCTCCGCGCACCGGCTCATCCAGAAACACAACGCCAAGACCAAAGACCCCACCACAGAACGATGAGCAAGGAGATGTTTACAGCAGTGGCTGGAAAGCCCCGCCCCCTCGTCGTGGAATCTCCTGCCGAACGAACAAGCGACCCGAAACCCACGCCTCCCCTCGCGCCCCCCGCGTCCTTCGCGTTCCCCCGCTCCATCCGAGCCCGCCCGCTCCAGCCCCTCTGACCCTCCGCCCCTCAACCCCTTCTGACCTTCCTCTGCACCGCCACCGCCGGATACAACCCCGCCACCTCCTCACGCCGAACCACCCGCGCCGCGTACGCCGGGTTCAGCGGCTGCAGACGCACCACCTCACGCCCCTTCCCATCCGTCTCGAAGAACGCCCTCTTAAAAGTGCTCTCGTGGTCCGGCTCCAGCCGCGCGAAGCAGTCGTCCCCCGACGCCGCCGCCAGCACCGGGCTGAACACCACCACATCCCCCTCGCGATAGTCCGGCGACATCGAGTCGCCCACCACCCGGGCCGCGAACGCGTCCGGGTCGTCGATCTCCTCGGTCCGCACGTACTCGTCCGCGATCCGCGCCGGGTACCCCAGATCCGTGAACTCCGCCGGAGAGCCCGCCGCCACCGCATTGATGAGCGGCACAACCCGCGGCATCACCCGCCCCACCGGCAACACTTCACTCGCATCTTCCGCCCCAGGCCCCTCTGCCGCCTCTCCTTCGCGCCCCCTCGCGCCCTTCGCGTTCCCCGTTGAACCACCCGTGCCGCCGCGATCCCCCGGCGCAATCACCCCCACAAGCCGCTCCAACTCACCGGTCCGATGCGCCACATCCAGCGCGCCCCGGATCGACCCATCATCCCCGATCCCGCTCCCGCGCAGGATGTCCGCCAGCCGCCGCGCCGCCGCCGTCCGCGCCTCCAGGTCGCTCACCCGCTTGCGCAGCACATCCGGCGCGCGGCTCAGCCCCGCCGCACCCACCAGCACCCCCGACGCCAGCCCCAGCGACTCCTCCAACCGGACCAGCAACTCCTCCCCCGCCCGCCGCTTGCCCGTCTCGATCTGCGACAGATGGCTCCGCGCGCACCCCGCCCGCTGCGCCAGCGCCTCAAGCGACAACCGCGCCCGCCGCCGCGCCCCGCGGATCAACGCCCCGACCGCGTTCGCGCCATGTCGCTCATCCATCCCGATTCCTCCAGCAAGCGCGCCAGACGCCGGACCTGAGGCTCCGCGAAGGTCCGGGTCGAACCACCAGTCGCGCCCACGTCTGCCCGCTCGATCGACCCGACCCGGGCCTTCGTCGCAAGGCCTCCTCAGACCCGGCGTCCGTCACCACTCCAGCGAATCCAACATGCCTTCCCCGCCTTGCTCCGCTCCGCGTCCCTCCGCCCCCTCGGCGTTCTCCGCGTACTCCCCGACCCCCCGGCACCCAGAATCTCACCCACTACGAGCAGGTTTGTGCGCCAACTTCTGCCCATACCGAACAATCACCTTGAAAAGTGTTCGCTGATCGGGGAACATTGTCAAGTCAGATTCGCCAAACAGGGGCGAGGGCCTGCCGCCCCCAGTGCCTCGTGCCTCGTGCCTGATGCCCACTGCCTTCCCACGCCACTCGCCGGAGGTGAACCATGGCGTCCCGTCTCGCGTTCGACCCGTCCCCGCGCCGCCTCAGCCGCCAGCGCCGCCGCGAACTCGCGGCCCTGCTCGTCGCGCGGGCCGACGCCCTCCCCGAACCCGACAAGGCCCTCATCCTCGAGGTCTACGCCGCCGGCCGCTCCGTCCTCGACGCCACCCGGCGCGACAACCCCGACCCCGCGACGCTCCCGGCCCGGGCCGGCGCCAACCGCCGGCGCGTCCGCCGACTCACGCGCCGCATGCTCACGCCCACGTTCGAACTCGTCCGCACCCAGCAGCCCGCGTGGCCGCCCATCCGAGCCCGCGTCGGGCACGCCTGCTTCATCCTGGGCCTGTCGATGCGGGCCGCCTCAGAGTCCCTCAACCTCTCGCTCCACACCGTCCGCTCCCACGCCCACGCCATCCGCGCCATGGCCGCCATCGCCGCCCAGCGAGGCCGAGCAGCATGACGCCACGCCCATCCAACCCGCGCATCGCCCGGACGCCGGACCTGAGGCTCCGCGAAGGTCCGAGTCGAGCGCCCCTCGACGCGCTCGACCGCGTTCGAAATCCACCCGGCCCTTCGTCGCAGAGCCTCCTCAGGACCGGCGTCCATCGCCGCCCCCGATTCCCAGTTGGCGTCCTCTCCTGTCTCACATCACAGATCTGAGATCTCCGCCTTCGCCACCTTCCCACTTCGTCACTCCGTCACTTCATCACTCCCCGTCACTCCGAGCCCCCCATGCCCTCCCTCATCCCCCGCACCCGCGCCATCTTCGGCCTCACCACCGCCGACCACGACGCCGCGCCCGATCCCGCCACCACACCCGCCATCCGCGCCGCCGCCGCCGATCTCGACGCGCGCCTGCACCCGAACCACATCGCCCTCATCACCGGCCCCAGCGGTTCGGGCAAGTCCTCGATCGCCCGCGCTGGCCGCTCGCTGCCGCGACCGCGGCGAACCAGTCGTGACCATCGACGACGCGACAACCCCGATCGACGAATCGCTCGCCCCGGTCGATCTCCTCGCCGGCCCGCTCGAACGCCGCCTCCAGACTCTCGCCGCCGTCGGCCTGGGCGACGCCCGCGTCTTCATCCGCCCCGCCTCCACCCTCTCCGTCGGCGAGCACGCCCGCCTCCGGATCGCCATCGCTCTCGACACACTGCATCGCCAGTGCGCGCATCGGACCGCCGACGCCCCGCCCGCCACCCTCATCCTCGACGAGTTCGCCGCCCCCCTTGATCGTCCGATCGCCGCGCTGCTCGCCCGCCTGCTCGCCAGACTCATCCGCCGCCCCGCACGCCGCCTCGCACGACGCCCGCACCCGCCCCTGCGCCTCATCTGCATCACCGCCCACGACGACCTGCTCGAACCCCTCGCCCCCGACATCCACATCAACATCGACCCCAACGCGCGATCCTCGCGGCCCCGCGCAGAGCCCGACGCGCAAGCGTCGCGGTCGCTCAACCCTCCAAACCCCACGCGCGTGCCCACGCCGTTGGCTGTCCAGCCCGACGCTCGCGCGTCGGGCTCTGCGCATAAGCGCCCCACTCCCGCCTTCACCATCGAACCCGCCACACGCCACGACTACCTCGCCCTCGCCCACCACCACTACCGCCCCGCCCACCCCGCCGTTCTCGCCGGCCCCGGCGCGATCCGGCGCGCCGTCTCCCCCGACGGCCAACTCCTCGGCGTCATCGTCATCGCCATGCCCACCATGAACGCCGCGTGGCGCGACGCGATCTGGCCCGGTCGCTACCGCACCCACGACAAGCACGCCGACGCCGCACGCCTGGCCAGCGAACTCCGCTGCATCGCCCGCGTCATCATCGCCCCCCGCCATCGCGGCCTCGGCATCGCCGCCGCCCTCGTCCGCCACTACCTCGCCACCCCGCTCACGCCGGCGACCGAGGCCGTCGCCGCCATGGGCCTGGCCTCGCCCTTCTTCGCCGCCGCCGGGATGACCCCGTACCGCCTCCCGCCGACCCGCCGCGATGCCCGCCTGGCCGACGCCCTCGCGCACCTGCGCATCCGTCCCGATTCGCTCCTCGACCTTGGATTCGTCGCCTCGATGCCGGCGTTGCTCGAGCGCGAACTCCGCCACTGGGCGACCGCCTCGCGTGCCACGCGCTCGCTCTCCAACGACCCGCCCGCCATCGCCCGCCGCGCCGCCGGCGCGCTGCTCGCCCCGCCCATCGCCTACGCGCACGTCCGCCCGTGCGCCGCCAACACGATCGGAACCACCCATGCCCACACCACACTCGCCCTCCCCACCGAACCCCACCTCGCCCGCGCCGCCTGAGCCCATCCATCGCGCCACCCTCCCGCACGCCCTGACATTCTTCCTCACCGTGGCCCAGCGCCGGGCCGTGCTCAAATCCCTCCGCCGCCTCCACCGCTCGCGCGAAGCCGCCCTGCTCCGCGCCTTGGACATCCCCACGCCCGACCCCACGACCGGCGTCCGGCGCGCCGACACCCGCCCCGGACGCCGGACCTGAGGAGGCTCTGCGACGAAGGTCCGGGTCGATTGACCCGATGCCAACGTCCTCGGTGCGCCCAACCCGGCCCTTCGCAGAGCCTCACGACCGGCGTCCATTACGGCCCCACCCACTCCGACCCCCCTCCTCTCCGCTCTCCATTCTCTCTCTCTCTCTCTCTCTCTTCGTCACTCCGTCACTCCGTCACTCCGTCACTCCATCACTCCGGAACCCCCTCATGGACGACCCCAATCGCCCCACGACGCCGCACGCGCTGCACCAGTGGATCGCCGACCACCTCAACATCCGCATCTGCCAGACATCCCTCATCAACGGCCACAACGCTCCCTTCGACTACCTCACGCACACCTACTTCGAGGGCGCAGAGCCCGACGCGCAAGCGTCGCGGTCGGCTGAACTGGACGGCGGCGATGCCAGCGGGCTCGGACCCGACGCTCGCGCGTCTGGCCCTGCGCGCGACCACGACGCTCGCGCGTCGGGCTCTGCACCCACCGACCCCGACCTCGCCGCCTCCAACGGCCACATCCCCCCCTCCGTCGCTCCGTCGCTCCGTCCCTCCGTCGCTTCTTCCCCCGACCTCGTCCTCTGGGCCAATCGCGGCGGCGGCAAGACCTTCCTCGGCGCCGTCGCCACCGTCCTCGACCTGGTCTTCAAGCCCGAGATCGACATCCGCATCCTGGCCGGCTCGCTCGAACAGGCCAAGCGCATGTTCGCCCACCTCCGCCGCTTCTTCGAGCAGCCCGAACTGGCCGCCCTGCTCGACGGACGCATCACCGAACGCCGCATCTCGCTCGCCAACGGCTCGAACGCCGAGATCCTCGCCGCCAGCCAGGCCTCCGTCCGCGGCACGCGCGTCCAGAAACTCCGCTGCGACGAGGTCGACCTCTTCGACCCCGACATCTGGGAAGCCGCCCAGCTCACCACCCGCTCCAAACAGTGCGGCGACGTCCACGTCCGAGGCGCGGTCGAGTGCCTCTCCACCATGCACCGCCCGCACGGCCTGATGTTCCAACTCGTCAAGGACTGCACGACCGGCAGCCGCCGCCTCTTCAAGTGGGGCCTCGTCGACGTGCTCGAACGCTGCGGCCCCGAGCACGCCTGCCGCGCCCCCGACGCCGACTGCCCGCTCCTGCCCGAGTGCGACGGGCGCGCGAAACAGCGATCCGAACCCGACGCCGGGCACATCCCGATCGCCGACGCCATCACCATGAAGTCCCGCGTCTCCCAGGCCGCGTGGGAGAGCGAGATGCTCTGCCGCCGCCCCAGCCGGGGGCACGCGGTCCTGCCCGAGTTCGACCCGGCCATCCACGTCTGCCGAACCATCCCGAGCGAGCAGCCAGACGCCGCATCGCCGAAGTGGTACGCCGGCATCGACTTCGGCTTCCGCGCCCCGACCGTCATCCTCTGGGCCGCCCTCGATGCCGATGACAACCTCTGGATCGCCGACGAGCACGCCCGCGCCGAGATGCTGCTGAGCGACCACATCCGCGAACTCACCGACTCGCCCCAGCGCCGCTCGATCCCGATCCCGATCTGGATCGCCGCCGACCCCGCCGGGCACCAGCGCCACGAGCAGACCGGCGTCTCCAACCTCGAGACCATGAAGCAGGCCGGCCTGCACGTCCAGGCCCGCCCCTTCCCCCTCGGCGAGGGCCTCATGGCCCTCCGCGCCCGCCTCAAGCCCGCCAGCGGCCCGCCACGCCTGCGCATCCACCAGCGCTGCACCACCCTGATCGAGTCGCTCGAACGCTACCACTACCCCGAGGACAATCCCGAGAGCATGATCCCCGTGAAGGACGGGCACGACCACGCCGTCGATGCCCTCCGCTACCTCGTCACCGCGCTCGACAAACCGTTCAAGTCGTCGCACAGCGACTACCGCTGAGCCGCGGCGTCGCGCCATCGCCCACGCCGCCAGCAACGAAAACGCGGGCGGGGCCTCGCAGCCCCGCCCGCGCCTCGCTTTGACTTGCAGCGAACCCGGACTCATCGGCCGGGCTCACGTCCGCCGGCCTGCTCCGGGTTAGTCGCGCCGGAACCCGCCGCCGCGAACCTCGAAGCGGCTGTCCCCGTCGCCGAAACCGATCCGGATCCCGAAGCCCTCGCCCCGCCCGCGGTAGTAATCGCGGTAGGACGGCTGCTCGCACGAGTCATCGATTCGCCCGCGCGGGTCGAACCCGGGCCTCCGAAACACCGGCTCGACGGGCCTGGGCGCGGGCCGCGCGACCGGGCGGGTCACCACCGGGTGGTGCTCGACCACCGGACGGGCCCACAGGCGCAACTGCTCGCACTGCTCACGCGCCACCAGGTCGTACTCGCACGACTCGAACCGGATCCGCGGCTGGTGGCACGACGTGTCCACCACCACCGTGTACCCCTCGCACCACACCTTGTACCCCCGGCGCTCGAGCGCCTCGATCAGGCCCGCACGGATCCCCTGGCACTCGGTGATCTCGAAGCAGCACCCGTCGATCCAGACCTTCGCGATCACGACCTCGCGGACGACCTCACGAACGGGGGCGTGCCCGTGCCCGACGGACCGGACAGGCTCGACGTGGCGCACCGGCTCGTACGAGCGGTCGCGCGACGGCGTGCGGAAGTCCGGGCGGCCGTACTGGGCCGAGGCGGTCGCCGTCAGGGCGCACGCCCCGGCGCAGGCCACGATCACGCGGGCCAGGCGGTTGGTTCGGTTGGACTTGACGGAAGCGGACATGGCGACCTCCTTCCCCGCGCTCGCACGGGGTTCCCCTGTGGTTCGGGGTGTTTGCGGGGCCGGCGACGGGTCGCGCCACTCGGGCGCCGCCACGCGGCCAATCGATCGGAACGCCTCGTTGCGTCCCTTCAACACCTCAACCGCGCCCCAGACACCAACTCTGACACGCCGGACAAACAACGCGTCCGGGAACGAAAAAGGGGGCGGACCCTGCGGCCCGCCCCCTGTGGATTGGTCGATTCCTGGCGTACGACCACGACGCTCGTGCGTCGGGCTTTGCTCAGCAGCCGGCGGCGAAGATCGCCAGGTAGTAGAAGAAGTCGTCGTTGTTGATGATCCCGTTCGGCACGCCGTAGCCCGGCTGGCCCGGGATCGCGCCCGTGGTCAGGTCGGCCTGGGCGACGTTGCCCGCGGCGAACTGCGCCAGGTAGTAGAAGAAATCGTCGTTGTTGAGGATGCCGTTGGGCACGCCGTAGCCCGGCGCGCCGGGGATGGCGCCGGTGGTCAGGTCGGGCTCGCAGGCGCTGCCGCCGGCGGGGATGACCACGCACTGCAGGCCCGCGATGTTCTGGAAGTTGATCTGTCGGACCTCGCCCAGTTGGTCCGGCCCGGGCAGGCCGCCCAGCACCTGGTTGGAGACGAACCCGAAGCCGGCATCGGAGATCCAGCCGGCGACCTTGATGTCGCTCACGCCGTCCCAGCCCAGTTCGTCCAGGTCGATGCGGATCTCAACGCCGGTGGTGACCAGTTCGGCCCCGGCGATGCTCACGTCGGTCACGCCCGCGATGTTGCTCTGGTCGGACGTGCCCTCGATCGCCGGGGTGCTGTTGATGAAGTTCAGTGGTTCGGGGAACTCGGGGTTGACGGCCTGGGCCGCCAGCAGCGCGTCGAGCGACGCCTGCGGGGCGTACTCGGCGTAGATGTTGGCGATCGAGCCGTTGGTGGCCTGGGCGTCGAGGCGCGGGCCGTCGAACATGATCGGGAACTGGTCCAGTTTCGACCCGCCCGAGTACGACCCGTAGTCCAGGTTGCCGCCGTTGAGGGTCTTGAGCGGCCCGTTCGTGCGGAGGCGGGCGCAGTCGATGAAGTGCTGCACGGGGTTCGACGAGAACGTGTTGTAGTTGCACCAGAAGTCGGCGAAGAAGCCGGCCTCGAACGTCACGCCGGGGTCGATCCCGTCGCCGCCCTGGCGATTGAGCCCGTTGAACGAGATGTCCACGTTGGTGCCGAGCAGGGTGTTCTGGCCCTCGTTGCTGGTGGACGAGTCGGCGTCGAAGAACAGGTTGAGTTTGTTGGAGTTGATCTGCATGTTGCCGGTCACGAGCACGTAGAGCGAGTTGCTCGCCGTGTCGATCCGGGCGTACAGCCCGTCGATCTCGGAGCCGACCGAGTCGTCGCGGCTGGGGATCTGCACCGGGGCCGAGCCGGTGACGCCCAGGATGTTGGAGTTGTCAACGGTCATCGCGATCGCCGGGCCGCCCGTCCCGCCCGCCAGCGCGCCGCCGACCGCGGCGTACCCGCCCGAGCCGGAGAAGAACCCGGTCGCGCCGTTCAGGTCCGCGTACGCGGCCCCGACGGCGAAGATGCCCCCGCCCGTGTCACGCCCCGCGACGCCGACGTAGTGGTCCGCGGTGAAGCCGGCGTCGAACACGGTGTTGGCCATCGCGTTGAGGATGTTGGTCTGCCCGTTGCCGGAGGGATTGTCGATGGACGGGTTGCCTGCCGAGAGCGTCCCCTGCCCGGTGCCGGCGTTCGAATCGAAGAACAGGGCCAGACCGTTGCCGTTGGCCTCGACGTTGCCCGTGATCATCAGGTAGAGCATGCCGCCGTTGGTGCAGGCGTAGACAGCGTTGATCTCCGAACCGCCGCCGCCGGTCGGGATCGGGTTGTTCGAGTCGCCGAAGCCCGTGAAGTTGTTCTGGGCCCACCCGTCCTGGTTCGCGCCGTAGATCGCGGCGTCGAGCGTGCCGTCGATGGTGGGGGCGGTGGCGACGGCCGCGGCGTTGATGCTGATCCACTGCTGCCCGGCGATGCCCGTGAAGTCGACGCCGCCGCCGAGGTTGCCCAGGTTCGGCAGGCCGCCGATGACCTGGTTCGACATGAAGGTGTGGTCGCCGGAGGAGATCCAGCCGGCCAAGCGGAACGAGCCGCTGCCGCCGATGGCCGACAGCGGGATGGCGATCTCGACGCCCTGGGTCGCGCTCAGCGCGTTGCCCGAGGGCGGGACGTTGGCGGGGTTGTTGTCGCCGAAGGATGTCGGGACGTTCTGCACGAACAGGATCGGGCCGTAGAACGACTCGTCGCCCGCGAGCCTGCCGTCGATCGTCGCCTGGCCCATCGCCTGGCCCGCGATCGCCGCCATGACCGCCACACCCATGCACACACGCATCTTCACGGTTCTTCTCCCTGTCTCATCCTCGCCGATGCGTCGGGCACCGGCGAATGTGTAAACGCCGAGCGCGGGCGGACGACCGCCGACCGCGCAGACAACAGCCGATGTGCAAGCCGCGCGGCCCCCTGCCTCGCCGCGCGCTATAGGGATTCTACCACGGTTTCCGCCCAAGTCGCGCACAATCTGCGGCGGGCGACTTCGATTGCGGCAGGGCGGACGTTCCGGCAGCAGTCGCGGAATGGAGTCTGTTCGGAGCAGCGGGCAGCCAACCGGTCGGTGCGGCAGGCTCAGCGGCCCACCCACAGCCCCGCAGATCGGGGCGGAACCGAACGCCCATCCGTCGAGGCGGCGCCGACGCCCGATAGCCCGGACAATGCCGGCATCGAGCCGGCGTCGAAGGCCCCGTCGCCACGGTTGGCCACCAGCACGGCCCGACGCCCCTCGAAGCGGCGCTCGATCACGAGCACGTCCGGATCGCCGCTGTCGTGCAGCGTCAGGTCGCCGAACCGCAGCAGGCCGCTCAGGTCGGGATCGGATCGCAGACGCAGCCACGCGCCGAGGCGCTCGCCCATCTCCACCAACGGCGCATCGTCGGGCGAGTCGTATGGCCCGAGGTCCGGCCACGGGACGGGCTTACGGCACTCCGGGTCGTCGCCGCCGACCATGCCGAACTCGTCGCCCTGGAACAGCATCGGGCTGCCGGGCAGGGCGGTCAGGATCGCGAAGGCCAGCACGACGCGGTCGTACGTCTCCGGCGCGGCGCGCCCGGCGTGGTACGCCTCGCCGCTGGCCAGCACCGTGCCGCGGACGGCCCCGCGGGCCGCGTCGTACTCGCGCCCGGGATTCTGGAGCATCGAGGCGAACCGCTCCGTGTCGTGGCTGGACATGAGGCACATGTTGGTCCGGTCGTGCGCGCTCGCGTCGCCGATGAGGCGTTCGACGCGGCGTGCGAGCCACGACGAGTCCTCGTTGCCGCGGAGCCAGTCGAGCAGCGCCATCGCGACGGGATACCCCATCTGCGCATCGAAGCAGCCCGCGTCGATCCAGCGGTCGGCGGGGTCCCAGATCTCGCCGATGGTGACGGCCTCCGGGTTGATCGACTTGACCAGCGCGTGCCAGTCGCGCCAGAAGGCGATGCCGACGTCTGGCGCGACGTCGAGGCGCCAGCCGTCGATCCCGTCGCTGGGGTCGCCGTCGTTGTTGGGGTCCATCCAGCGCCGGGTGACGGCGAAGATGTGTGCCTTGACGGGCGCGACGAGATCGCCCTCGCGCGTCTGGGCGAACTCGGGCAGATCGCCGTTGGTCCGGTCCCAGCCGGTCCAGGAGACGACACGACCGTCGGCGTCGAAGCGGACGCGGAACCAGTCGGCGTATGGCGACGAGCGACCGTTGCGCATCACGTCCTGGAAGGCCCAGTGCTCGCGGCCCACGTGGTTCCACACGCCGTCGAGCACGATCCTCATGCCGCGGGCGTGGACCTCGGGGATGAGCACATCGACAAGGAATCGGTCGGCCTCGGTCCAGCGCCAGGTGGCGGGGTCGGCGGTCTCGAGCGGGTCGGGGGACCAGACGGGGCGGGCCGGACCCCGGTTGCCGAGCGACTCGTCGATGTGGCGGTGGTCGCTGGTCTCGTACTTGTGCTCGCTGCGGGCCTGGAACACGGGGCAGAGGTAGATGGCGGTGACGCCGAGGGACTGCAGGTGGTCGAGGCGGGCGGCCACGCCCTGGAGGTCGCCGCCGTACCGCCGGAACGGGATGACGCGGGCGATGGGCGAGCTGGTGGAGTGGATGCGGCGCTGGCGGTCCCACGCGGCCGCGCCGGCCCAGGCCGACTCGGTTTCGAGGGGCGTGGTCGAGTAGAAGTCCGAGGTCCAGGCGGGCGTGTAGGTACCCGGCGTGCTTGGATCGTTCGCGGACTTCGCGTTGGCGAACCGCTCCGGGAAGACCTGGTACCAGACCGCGCCCTGGGCCCACTCGGGCGGCGGGGGGAGCGCGGCGCCGGTCGGCTGCGCGAGCGACTGCGTGCTCAGCGCGAGCAGGGTTGTGACCGCGAGTGCGTGCCGCATCGGGCGGAGCGTACGCGCGGGGGGCGTGCGCGACGGCGTGCGGGGCGCGGCGTGCGCGAACTGGCAAAAGAAGAAGCGGCACGGCGAGGTGCCGTGCCGCTCGGAGACTGGAGATGCGCACCGGACCAAGGCCCGGTGGGTGTGCCGCGATTAGCGGCGACGGCGACCGGCGACCAGACCGCCGAGGCCGACGAGGGCCAGGGAAGCCGGGGCGGGGACGACGTAGTTGATCTCGCCGGCGAACGCGCGGGGCGAGAACTGGCTGCCGCCGAAGGGCACGGCGCCGGTGCGGGCGATGTCGCTGAAGAGGGTCAGGTCGGCGTTGCTGAAGGTGCCGGTCGACGTGGTGCCGGAGCCCTGGTAGCGGAGCTGCGAGGCCGACTCAACGCCAGCGATGTACACCGAGGTGGTGCCGCCGGCGGGGATGTTGATGGCGGAGTTGAACGAGGTGTGGCCCGAGAGGGTCGTGGTGCCGGCGGAGGTGATGGTCACCGTGTCGGCCAGGGTCCAGCCGGCGTTGGAGGCGGTGAAGCCGGCGTAGTTGCCGGGACGCGTCCAGATCTCGACGTTGCCGGTGGTGCCAGCGGCGCCGTTGAAGTACCCGGCGAAGGAGGTCAGCATCAGGCCGGGGCCGGACGGGGTGATCTCCATGAACACGCCGCCGGAGCCGTTGTTCGGGGGCAGGGTGGCGATGGTCTGGCCCTGCGCGACGGTGGCCAAGGCGACAGCGGCCCCGGCGAGAAGCATGGTCTTCATCTTTCTATCTCCTCCACGGTTCGAAACAGGCGTGCCGCAACTGGGGCACGCACTCTCAGACATACCACCATGATAGGGGCTTTCCGCACAAACACAAGCGGATTTCCGTTGCACGCGGGGAAAATGCAAAGCGAGTCCGCGAACGGATCCGTTGCGTGCGCCCTGTTTGCGACGGTCCGGGCCTTGGCCGGGACGCTGTTAGCGTGCCGGCGCGAACTCTCGCACATGGTCGTACAAGCCTTGCAGGAACACCTCGTCCCCGGCCCGCAGAACCTCGCCAGAGTTCGGGAACAGGATGGGCGTCTCGGCCCCGACGCTCTTGCGGAGCAGGCGGAGGACGTGGGCGCGGGAGCGTCCCATAACCTCGGCGATGGTCTGCCCGTCCAATGCGTCGCCCTCGGCGACCGTCCGCCGCAGGGTCACGACCAGTTGGTGATCGATGATCGTGCTGGCGACGATGTCGGACTCAAGGGCCGCGGTCGCGAAGGCCGGGGCCGAGATGGCCGACTGGCTCATGGCGATGTGGATGTTGAACCCGTCGCGGATCTTGTCGGCCATGTTCTGGTCGAACATGCGCAGGACGACGCGGACGTCGGGGTTGAGTTTGCGCGCGTCGAGCGCGATCTCAAGGTTCGCCAGGTCGTCGGTCGTGGCGAGGATGACGGCCTTGGCGTCCTTGACGTTGGCGTCGACCAGCAGCGACTCGCGCCGGGCGTCGCCGACGAACAGGGGCACGCCGTCGTTGCGGACGTCCTGGAGGAACGAGTTCTTCTCGTTGACCTCGAGCACGACGACCGGGATCGAGAGTTGTCGGAGCAGGACGTAGGTGCGGTAGCCCAGGCGTCCCATGCCGACGAGCACGATGTGGTTGCGCATGGACTCGGCCATGATGCGGCACCAGGCCCTTTCGTTGCGTCGCCGGTCGCGCACGAGCGTGGCGAGTTCGACGATCCCCTCGATGATGATGGTCAGGCCGACGATGGGCACGAGGAAGAACATGCCCTGGAGCACGGGGTGCTCGGGGAACTCCTCGGCGGGCTCGCCGAAGATGAGGCCGAACGTAAGAAACACGGCCTTGGCGAAGGAGTGGCCGCGCTCCGGTTCGAGGCGCATGAACAGCACGCCGCCGGCCATGAGCACGACGAACAGGACGACCAGGCGAGGCCAGAGGCGTTCGAGCAGCGAGCGCGCGAAGCACCACTCGCGCCATGCCTTCTTCGACAGACGCCGCAGCGGGCCGCCCCGCGGGATCAGGTCCTCGGACCGGAGGGTCGTGAGCACGGCGTCAATGTATCGGACGGGGGCGAATCGGGGGCGGCGGCCTGGTCGGGGGCCAGGTTCACCGGGAAGCAGAAGCGGCTCGGGGGCGTCGGAGCGTCGGCGGGCGCTGGCGTCCCCGGCCCCGCCCCGAACACGCTGGCAGGGCGGCGCGTAGAAACCCGATCAGCCGGCATCGCCCCGAACGGGCGGCGTCGCCCCGCCGATGACTCTGATCCGGGAGGCCCCATGCCCAGCGACGCGACGGCCGGCACGAACGGCAAGAACGGGAAGCACGGCAGGAAGAAAGCAGCCAAGCCGCGCCCGCGCTGGGCCCGTCGCGGGCTCGGCAAGTTCGCGTACGACTGGCTGGTGCCGCTGGCGGTGGCGTTTGCGGTGCTCACGCCGCTGCGGTCGTCGCTGGCCGACTGGCACGACGTGCCCAGCGGCTCGATGCGTCCGACGATCCTGGAGGGCGACCGGATCTGGGTGAACAAGCTCGCGTTCGGCCTGCGCGTGCCGTTCACGCACACGTGGGTCGCGACATGGGACGCCCCGGCCCGCGGCGACATCGTGACGCTGGCCTCGCCCGCCAACGGCACGCGGCTGGTCAAGCGGATCGTGGGGCTGCCGGGGGACGAGATCGCGATGACCGGCAACCGCCTGACGATCAACGGCGAGGCGCTCGAGTACCGCGTGGTTGATGACGCCGTGCTGGAGCCCGTGCCCGGGGCGGCTTCGGGTCGGGGTTCGGGTCAGGCCGCCAGCGTGCACGCATTGCACGTGCAGGAGACGCTCGGCGGCGTGAACCACCTGCTGACGATCGTGCCCACGGCCCAGTCGGCCCACACGTTCGAGGCGATGACGATCCCGGCGGGGCAGTACCTGGTGCTCGGCGACAACCGCGACATGTCGGGCGACTCGCGCGTGTTCGGGCTGGTGGAAGCCGCGGCGATCGAGGGACGGGTGGGCGGCGTGGCGTTCAGCCTGGACCCGGATCGGATGTACTGGCCGCGGTTTGAGAGGTGGGGTTTGGGACTAAAGTAAGGCGATCGGCCCGGTCCGCCTCCCCCGACGCTCCCACGCGAGCCGGGGCGTCCCCGCCCCGGTCTGACTCAAAACTGCATTTCATGATGCAGCGGCGCGCGCCAATTCGCGCTCGTTCTCCCCTTCCGTCGACGGTGCCGAAACGGGGGTGGTACTGTCACTCGGGACGGCAGGGTGGCACCGACTCTGCAGTCACCTGTTGCGTGGCAGGGTGGCACCGACCCCGGACCACCCGTGACGTGCCACCGACTTACGGAGTCCGCGGAGTAAGTCGGTGCCGATGAACCGTGAGCGCGCATTGAGCCGTGTGGCCGGTGTCGGCAGGCATCTCGCCCGCGCGCTCGGTGGCCATCGGTTGTTCGCACCGACCTGCTCCGCGGACTCCGCAGGTCGGTGGCACGACTGACGCGGGCGCGGCGGCGTTCCGGAACGACCGCCAGCCAACCCCTCCCCCGCCCCCTCCCCGCCGGGTATCGTCTGCTCCATGGCAACGCTCCGGCGACTCGCGCCCCTGGTGCCCATCCGCATGACCGGCCCCGGCCTGTTCACGGGCCGCGTGGCGAACCTGACGATCAGCGGCCCGATGGGGCGCGAGGGGCTGTGGTTCCAGCGTGAGGACCTGGAGGTCGACCCGCGTGTGCGCGCGACGGCCGACGCGCTCTCGGACGAGCCGCTGCACCCCGCGTTCGCGTCGCTGCCGGCGCGGTGCACGACGCTGCGGGCCGCGCCGGGCGTGCTGTTCGGCACGGTCGAGCACATCCTGTCGGCCCTCGACGCGCTGGGGATCACCGACGCGCTCGTGGAGTTCAGCGAGGCCGAGACGCCGATCCTCGACGGCTGCGCGCAGCGGTTCGTGGACATGCTGGCGTTCAGCGAGCCGGTCGAGAAGGGGCCGCTGGAGGTGCGGACGCTGCCGCACTCGGTGGAGGTTGTGGATGCGCGGGATCCGTCGGCGCGGATCGTGGCGTCGCCGCGGGCGTCGGCGGGGCGGTCGTATCGGTACGACCTTGACTACTCAGGGCTGGGGTCGGGCATCGGGTCGGGCGGGGCGGCGGCGGAGAGGCCGCGGCCATCCCGGCCCAGAGCCGCGGCGTGGGACGGCACGCCCGAGCAGTATGCCGACCAGGTCGCGCCGGCCCGGACGTTCTGCCTGCGGAGCGAGTACGACGCGATGCGGGCGGCGGGGATGTTGGATGGGATCCCGGAGGACGCCGCGGTCGTGTTCGGGGCCGACGGGCCGGTGAACACGGAACTGAGGTTTGCGAACGAGGCGTCGCGCCACAAACTGCTGGACCTGATCGGCGACCTGGCCCTGATCGGCGAGCGGGTGCAGATGGACGTGCACGCGGTGCGGTCCGGGCACGCGCTGAACCAGCGGCTGGCCCGGGCGGTTCGCGACGTGCTGGGGCTGGGTGGGGAGGGTAGGGGCGGCGCCCGGACCCGGAGTCGCAGTTCATAGTGCAGCGGCGCCAATTCGTGCTCGCTTTGTCTGTTGCGCCGACGCCGCCTGGACGCGGTGGCAGAGTCGCATAAACTCAGGCCGGTGACACGACACCTCTATTGGGCAAACTATAGAACCCTGTCACGAACTGATCGCTCAAGACTCGCTTCGCTCGTTGCTAGTCCCAGTACTCCGCGTCACGCCGAGCAACTGAGAGCCAGTCCGCGAATGACTCCCAAGTGCGCTCCACTTCTTTCCCTGCGACGGTCGTGGGGTTCACGCTCAGCACGCGTTGGCCCATTCCCTCTTCGAAGCATACGAACTCCTCAATGTTGCTCTCGGCGAAGGGCACAAACACGCGCCCATATCGTTCCAAGAGATTCTGCGTCACCGCAAGTGAATCTTTGCGCGTCAGGAACGACCACGGACCGAGCCGGTCGACCCCCTCATCCCACAACTTGATGAGCGCTGCCGGGTAGCTGCACCAACTTGGGCGTTCGTCGTCGTTCAACGCGTGAACACTCGCGGGCATTCAAGCACTCCTGGCCTGTTGGGACGGGTGGAGGTGACCGGGGACCCGGTAGGATACCGGAGGGGTGGCCCCGACTCTGTATTCACGCGTTGAGTGCCACCGACCTGCTCCGAAGACTCCGGCAGGGTGGCACGGACCTCGAAACACCTCTGACGTGCCACCGACTTGCGGAGTCCGCGGAGCAAGTCGGTGCCGATGAACGGAGAGCCTGATCGCCGAGCCGATTACACATAGCCCTCCCAATCCCTCCACGCCTCCCACCCGCCCGGCGGCGGAACGCACCCCAGTTCGCCTTCGCGACGCCCCATCCACCACCGCACGCTGGACCACTTCCAGTCCTCGGCCCGCTCAACCAGCCCACGCTCCACCGGGTTGCGATGCTCCGAAGACTCCGCAGGTCGGTGGCACGGATGGCACCGGGAGGGTGTCGGGGGTCCATGGCTGATCGGCACCGACCTGCTCCGAAGACTCCGCAGGTCGGTGGCACGTGGTGGCACGGTTCGAGTGTTCTGGTCACTCCGCCCGGATCGCCGCAAGCCCCGCGGCGACGGCCTCGCGCGGCGGGTCTTCCGCCACGCGGACCCGCCCCAATTCCCGCCACGGCAGGACGAGGCGGAGGCGCCCGCCCATGACTTTCTTGTCGTCCATCATCGCGGCGAGGATGGTGGCGTCGTCGGGGAGATCGGCGACGCGGGTGGGCAGGGCGATGGCGTCGAGCAGGCGCCGGACGCGGGCGGTCGAGTCGGCGGGGACCTGGCCGATGGCCTCGGCGGTGGCGGCGGCGGCGACGAGGCCGAGGGCGACCGCCTCGCCGTGGTGCAGCGGGGCGTGGGCCGGGTCGGCGTCGGGCGAGAGGTGCTGCATGGCCTCGAGGGCGTGCCCGAACGTGTGGCCGAGGTTCAGGGCCTCGCGCCCGGCGTCGTGGCGTGGCTCGGTGTGGCGGTGGAAGCCGGCGGCCTCGAACGCGTCGCGCTCGACCACGCGGGCCTTGACCGCGACGTTGCGGGCGATCAGTTTGACCAGCGCGGCGGTGGCGGCGGCGCCCGTCGCGGCGTCGGGGCCCTCGCGTTCCATCGCCGCGAAGAGCGTGTCGTCGCCCACATCCGCCGAGAGCATGGCGTGCTTGACGCACTCGGCCAGGCCGGCGCGGAGGTGGCGGGGTGGGAGCGAGGCCAGGGCCGCGGTGTCGGCCAGCACGCCCTTGGGCTGGTGGAACGTGCCGGCCATGTTCTTGAGCAGGCGGGCGTCGGGGGTGAGCAGATTGACGGCGGTCTTGCCGCCGATGGCGGCGTCGACCATGGCCAGCAGGGTGGTGGGGCAGTGGACGATGGCGATGCCGCGCCGGTAGATGGAGGCGGCGAAGCCGGCCAGATCGCCCACGACCCCGCCGCCGAGGGCGACGATCGCGTCGGTGCGTTCGAGGCGTGCGCCGGCGGCGGCCTCGACGATGGCCTGGGCGGTCTGGAGAGACTTGTTGCGTTCGGAGGCGGTGACGCTGTGGCGGGTGATGCGGATCGAGGCGGCTTCGAGGCTGTGCGCGGCGGCGCGGACGAGAGCGTCGGGCAGGGCGGCGTCGCACACGAGCAGGACCGAGGCGGCGCGGGTGTGGGTGCGGAGGGTGGCGCCGAGGTCGGCCAGGACGCCATGACCCACGACCACGTCGTAGGAATCGGGGCCGAGGGCGAGGTGGACGGTGCGGGACGACATGTGGCTCAGCGCCCGGCCGGGCTCTGCGAACCTGGGTTTCTCGGGCCGGGGTTCCGCGGGCCCGGCCCTGTGATGCCGGAGCGCGGGTCGCCGGGGCGTCGCCACTCGACGCGCGGGGCGTCGCCCCAGAGCATCTCGAGGTCGTAGTGGGCGCGGGCGTTTGGCTCGAAGAGGTGGACGACCACGTCGACGAAGTCGGCCAGGAGCCAGAGGGTGCCGTCGTCGCGGCTCACCTTGAACGGGGGGAAGTCCATGGAGGAGCCCAGGTCCTCGACGTGGTCGAGCACGCTGCGCATCTGGCGGTCGGAAGTGCCGGTGGCGATGACCAGGTAGTCGGTCACGGGGCTGAGGTCGCGCACGTCGAGCACGACGACATCGGTGCACTTGTCGTCGTGGCACAGGCGGGCGGCCTCGAGGGCCAGGGCCTTGATCTTCTCGGGGTCGCCGACGGAGCGGGCGGCCAGGGGCTGGGCCGACTGGCCGAGGCGTTCATCACCGGATTCGGGGGGCGTTGCTGGGGTGTCTGCCATCTGGGTAGAAGGTTAGCGCGAGGGGCGGGCGGCGGAGTCGGGGAGGGTGGCGGACGCCGTGCGGGAGGGCGTGTCGGATGCAGGGGTCTTTCGACTCCGGTTTTCAAGGGCTTTCCCTGTCGGACCCGATAACGCCCGAGTCAAGGTTGCGCGGGCGTGGTTCCCGCGCAGGTTTCTTCCACCCATGGGGCGGGCCGTGCGGACGATCGCGGTCATCAACCAGAAGGGCGGCTGCGGGAAGACGACGACGGCGATCAACTTGGCGGGTGTGTTTGCCTCGCGAGGCCTGCGAACGCTGCTCGTGGACGTCGACCCGCAGTCGCACTGCGCCGCCGGGCTTGCAATCCCGGAGCAGCGGATCGACCTGGACATCGGGGACGCGATGCTCGACGCGCGGGAGTTCGACCCGGCGCGGCTGCTGTGGCGTGTGTCCCGGAACCTGGACCTGGCCCCGAGCCGGATGCGGCTCGCCGGGCTGGAGGCGGCCCGCGGCGGGCTGGCGGATCGCCCCGATAAGGAGCAGGCCCTCCGCGGCGTGCTGCACCGCCTGTCGCCGGGCTACGACGCGTGCTGCATCGACTGCCCGCCCGGGATCGGGCTGCTGACGTACAACGCGCTGGTCGCGGCCGACACGGTGCTGATCCCGGTCGAGACGTCGTACTTCTCGCTCCGCGGGGCGGCCAAGCAGATCGACACGATCAAGTCGATCTCGCGCCGGCTGGGGATGCAGACGCCGTACTGGCTGCTGGCGACGATCCATGATGAGTCGTCGGCGCTGGCGCGGGACCTGCTGTCGGAGTTGCGCCGCGAGTTCGACTCGCGGGTGTGCCCGGTGGTGATCCGATCCGACGCGGCCCTGAAAGAGGCGTCGTCGTTCGGGCAGACGATCGCGGACTATGCGCCCGAGTCGGAAGGGGCCGCGGACTATCTCGCGCTGGCCGACTGGTGGCTGGGGCAGGGGTCGAGGCAGGGTGCCAAGGGCGACGCGGGCGGTGGGGCGGTGGCTGGCGGACCGGGTTCGCCGCAGGCCGCGCCCGAGGACGAACCGCCGATGGTGCACGTGCGTTCCGGGGCCGGTCGGGCGGTGCTCGACGGTCGCGGCGGGCGTGAGCAGGACGAACACCCACCCGCCGTCGGCTCCGGGCCGGTCGGCGGACAAGCGACGCCGGAGGCGCGGAGCGATCGCGCGGCGACGCCCGCTGGGCGGACGGGTTCCAGCGACGGCCACTCTCCCGGCACCGGCGGCGGCACCGGCGCCGGCGGTTCGGGTGCCGCGGTTCCGGCGGGAGGCCCCGGCGGCGCGGGCGGCTCGTTCCCGCCTCGCATCCCCGAGTCGCGCGAGCAGCCGCCGACGCGGAGCGAGGGCGATCAGGGCACCGAACTGGACATGACCCAGACCGCGTCGACCGCCACGGTCATCGAGGGCGCCGAGCGGGCGATGTCGCGGACCGAGGACCTGGTGCGGCGGGCGCTGCTGCTGCAGCGTCCGGACCGGGTCGAGCGTCCGATCGAGCCCAAGCCCGCGCCGGTGCGTCTGGTGATCGACGCCGAGGACGAGGACGACGCGCCGGCGTCCGGTTCCAACGCCGGGCTGCTCGCCGGCGGGTCGATCGCGCGGCTGCTGGGGGCCCGCAAGACGGCCCGCGGCGTGCTGTTCGTCCAGCCGCTGGCGGCGGGGCGATCGGTGGCCGTTGCCGGTGAGTTCAATGGGTGGTCGGCCACGGCCCACCAGATGCGGGCCAACAAGGGCCTGGGCGTGTTCGAGGTGCTGATCGACCTGCCTCCCGGCGAGCACTCGTACCGCCTCGTGGTCGATGGTGTCTGGAAGCCCGATCCGTTCAATCCGCTGTCGGCCCCGAACCCGTTCGGCGAGGCCAACAGCGTCGTCCGAATCGATCCGCCACCCACGCGCCCCTGAGGCCGCGGCGTGGGGCGGGGCCCCCGCCGTTTGCGGGAGGACCCGCCGATGCACGAGCACGAGTCCGGATCGGAGCGGGGCACCCCGCCGGCAATGCCGCCGGCAACGCCGCGGCTGGTGCTGCGGCGGGACGACGGTGGGTTCGGGGCGCCGGGGCCTGTGTCGCACGCGCCGTCGCGCGGCGATGCGCGGCGCGAAGCGCCGGTTGCGCCGGTGCGCGATGAGTTCGTGGACCAGATCGCCGACTCGCTGGCGGACCTGTTCTTGGGCGAGCCGAGCAAGCCGCTTGGCGCCGAAGCACGCCGGGTCGAAGCGGTGCGCGATGATCGTGGGAGTGGCGTGCGGGCGTCCAACGGCGTCGCGTCCGAGGCAGCTTTGCACGGGCGCGAGGCGTCGCCGCGGGTGTTCGCGTCGCGCGATGGCGGCGACGGCGAGGCCCCGAGGGCGTCGCGCGGGATCGAGTTGCTGGTCGTCGGGCATCTGCCCGTGCTGGGCGGGGCGTGGATCGCGCAGTACGCGGCCCAGGTGGCGCGCGATGGCGGCGAGGCGGTTGCGCTGGCCCGGCTCGAGGACGATCGGGTGTCGATCGATCTGTTCGGGGCGGCCCGCGAGGATGCGCTGGAGAGCGGCGGGGCGCTGCGGGCGGCGATCACGCGAGCGGGGAGCCTGGCGTCGCGGTGGCTCGTGCGTGCCGGGGAGTTGTCCGAGGCGGCGCTGGCGGGCGATCCGCGGATCGGGCGGATCACGCTGCTCAGCGGCGTGAGCGAGTCGTCGCTGGTCTCGGCGTACCGCACGCTCAAGACGCTGGTGCGCCCAGCTGACGCGGATCGGGCCGATGGCGATGGAGTGGACTCGGCGACCGGACAGGAGTGCCGCGAACAGGAACTCGAGGTGCGGATCGCGCTGCTGGGGGCCAGTCCGGAGCGGGCCCGCGAGGCGAGCGCGCGCATCCGGCGCGCGGCCGCGGCGTTCCTGCGCCGGCGCGTCGATGTGGTCGTGTGTGCGGACCGCATCGGGGCGACCGACGCCCGCCCCGTGTTCCGCGGCCCGTTTGATGGCGACGCCGCGTGGCTGGTGGAGATGATCGCGGGCGGCACGGTTGGGGCGGACGAGATGGTGGAACACGGACGGTTGCACGCGACGGGGGGCGGGAACGCCGGCCTGGTCGATGAGGCGTCGGCCGTCGAGCCGACCGGGGCCACCGAGCGCACGAGTCCACGCGAGGCCGAGCGGGCGATGCGAGAGGCGATCGGCTCGACAGACCCACAGCGGCACGCCGAGGGAGAGGATGAGTGGTTCCTTGCGTCCGAGCCGCCGACAGAACGGCGCGGCGTGCCGAGCCAGTACGCGGGCGGGCACGGACGCGTCGAGGGTGCTGGATCGTCCAGTGTCGATCATCGAGGGTCAGCGTCCGCACTTGCGGGTGGCCTTGCGCGAGGCGGCGCCGCGCTGCTCGGCTACGCGGTGCTGCCGTTCTCGTGCCCGGACGCGCCGGGCGTGGAACTGGCCGCCGATCCGGCGGGCGGGCTGCACGCGGTGGTGTTCGATGAGGTCAGCGTCGCCGCGGGCACGGACGGTCTGAGTGGCCCGCCCGGTCGCATCGGCGTCGCGGCGCTCCTGAGCGTCGAGGCGTGGGCGACGGCCAACGCGGCGTTGATCGCCCGGGCCGTGCCGTTCCTGAGGCAAGGCCCGATCGGGCTGCACCTGCTCACGCGGGTGCCGGCGGCGGCGCGGGACCTGCTGTCGACGCGGGTGAAGGTGCACCTGGTCGCGCGGGCCGCGGCACCGGGGGACGTGTGCGTCGGGTTGAACTGAGCGGCGGTCGCGGCAGGGGTCCGCTCCGATACCATGATGACGGTGGGGAAGGCACCAAGGCAGTAGGCATCAAGGCATCGAGTGCCAGCGCAAAAAGCCAGGGCCGAAGCCAGGGCCAAAGGAAAAGGGCCGGATCTGAGTCCGGCCCTTCGTCGCTGCGTCGCTTGATCGCTCCGTCGCTTCGGCTTATGCCGATTCCTTCCGCAGACGGCGCAGTTCGCCCAGCGGGCGCCGGTGCTGGACCGCGGCCCGGTCGATCACGTACTCCACGCCCTCGTTGTTGTGCTCGGGCAGTTCGTACATGAGGTCGAGCATGACCTCTTCCATGACCGCGCGGAGGGCGCGGGCCCCGGTGTCGCGCTCCTTGGCCTTCCGGGCGATGGCCTCCAGGGCCTCGTCGGTGAACGTCAGCGACGCGCCCTCGATGCCGAACAGGTGCTGGTACTGGCGGACCAGCGCGTTCTTCGGCTCGGTCAGGATCTGCACGAGCGCCTCGACCGATAGCGGCATGAGCGGCGCGATCACCGGCAGACGCCCGATGAACTCCGGGATCATGCCGAACTCGATGAGGTCCTCGGTCGAGACCTGCTCGAGCACGGCCCCGTCGTCGCGCGACGAGTCGGTGGCGATCCGCGGGCCGTCGCCCTGGGCGGCGAAGCCGATGCGGCTCTTGCCGATGCGCCGGCGGATGATGTCGGTCAGGCCGACGAACGAGCCGCCGCAGATGAACAGGATGTTGGAGGTGTCGACCTGGATGTACTGCTGCTCGGGGTGCTTGCGTCCGCCCTGGGGGGGAACGTTGGCGACGGTGCCCTCGAGCATCTTGAGCAGCGACTGCTGGACGCCCTCGCCCGAGACGTCGCGTGTGATCGAGACGTTGTGCGAGGTCTTGCCGACCTTGTCGACCTCGTCGATGTAGATGATGCCGCGCTGGGCGGACTCGATGTCGAAGTCGGCGGCCTGGAGGAGTTTGAGGACCAGGTTCTCGACGTCCTCGCCGACGTAGCCGGCTTCGGTGAGGGTGGTGGCGTCGCCGATGGCGAAGGGGACCTTGAGCATCCGGGCCAAGGTGCGGGCCAGCAGGGTCTTGCCCGAGCCGGTCGGCCCGATGAGCATGATGTTGCTCTTGTCCAGTTCGACCTCGCCGGCGTCCTCGCTCTCGATGTGGAGCAGGCGCTTGTAGTGGTTGTGGACCGCCACGGACAGGCACCGCTTGGCGAAGTCCTGGCCGATGATGTACTGGTCCAGGAACTCGCGGATCTGGCGCGGGGCCGGGACCTCGGCCAGGGCCTGGGTCGCGCTGGACAGGCGCCGGCGTTCCTGGCGGAAGATGTTCTGGCACAGGTCGACGCACGAGGAGCAGACGTAGACCTCGCTCGGGCCCTCGACCATGGGGCCGACCTCGCGGCTGGTCTTCCCGCAGAACGAGCAGGTCGTGACCTTGCGTCCGCGGAAGGAGCCCGAGGCGTCGCGACCGGGGTCGCGCCCGCCCTCGCGGGGTCCGTCGTGCCCGTCCGTGCCGTCGCTGCGGTTCTTGGCCATATCTCCCTCGCTGGCAGGTGCGCCGATCGTGCCGGACCGAGCGGGCCCACCCCCGTCGGGTCAATATCGGCGAGCGGAGCCGGTGGCTCCACAGGCGAGCATGGTACCTCGTTGAGGGGGCGAATCACGCCGATGCCCCGATTCCGAACGCCGGGGCGGTCGGTCTGCACAGCCTAGACCGGTTGTGCGGGGCTGAGAAGCGGACTCGGCCGATTGTGGAGCGTTGTCCACGTCCCCGCGGGGATTATCGCGGGGCGTTATTGGGGCGCGCCGACCGGCGCTCGCTCATTGGGCCGCGTCATCGCGCGGCGTGGGTGGTTCATCCGCTTCCGGCTCGGTATTGCGCTCGGCATGCGGACCCTGCTCCGACCCTTCATCTGGGTGGGGGTTTCCGCCGGCTGACAGGGGCGGGAGCGGCGCGCCGGTGAGGTCGTAGCCGGGGCGTGCGCGGCGTACGGAAGGATCGGGCGGCGTCTCGGGCTTCGGGATCGGCACGCCCGTGGCCTTGGCCAGCAGCGAGGCGCGGGCGGCCTGGAACTCCGCGTCCGATACCTCGCCGCGCGCGTGCATCGTCCGGAGCTGGTCGAGCATCCCGCCGGCCTGGTTCGACTGGTTCTCGCGGCTGAGCAGATGCTTGCGGATCGCCATGACGATCAGGCCGGCGGCGGTGACGGCCAGGATCAGGGCCCCGACCCAGATGATCACGTCGATCGGGTCGCCACGCCCGCCGCGCGGCGGGATGGTGGCGCCCGCCGCGACCAGAACCGCGGCTCCAGCGCCGGTCGCCGCGCCGGTCGCCATCAAAGCCCGATCTCCTGTCGCAGCGGCATGATAATTTCGGGCACGACGCGTTCCTGCACGATCTCCTCGCCCACGTCCCGCAAGCGGTCGAACACGCCGACGAGTTGCTTGACGTCGCCGATCGGGGCCATCGAGCGCAGGATGACGTAGACGCTGATGGACTCGCCGGAGGACTCGGTGAGGCGGCGGGTGTCGGCGCCCGGGCCGCCGCGGGTCTTGATCTCGAGGTGGGCCTCGATCTGGTTGGCCAGCCGCACGCCGAAGACGGGCTGGCAGTCGACGGGCGAGGCGCCGTCCATGTCGCCCAGGACGCCCAGGCTGGTGCCCGAGAGCAGGGCGCGGTGCACGACCTCGTCGTGGCTGGAGCGGCACTCGAGGTCGAAGCCGTAGAGCAGTTCGACGTGCTCGACGTCCAGCGGGCTGATGGACAGGAAGAACGGGGCGACCTCGAGCACGTGGCGGTGCAGGGCGTAGGCCTCGTCCATGCCGCCCGGGTTGACGGCCCCGGTGCGGACCGAGTTGGTGCGGATGGCCAGCCAGCGGTGGGGCAGGTCGGTGGCGGGGCTTTCGAGGGCCAGTTCGTCCTGGTAGCGCTTGAACGCCTCCATCGACGGGTACTCACGCCGGATGCGCTCGAACAGGTCGAGCACGGTCTCGCGGCTGCGCGGGAGGTCGAGCTTCACCGCGAGTTTCTGGTTGACGTAGAAGTCCGAGCAGAGCGCGGCAAATGACGATGGCACCGGCGTCCTCCGTGGGTGGGCCGGGGGATGGTACGGGGCGCGGGCCGGGGTGGGGCAGAGGCGACAGCGGGCCGGCGGCCATGGCCGCGCGAGCCCGCGGCCACCCACGCGAGCCGGGGCGTCCCCGCCCCGGCCCGGCTCAGATTCGCACTTCATGATGCAGCGGCGCGCGGCCGAGTGGCACTGACCTCAAGTCATCCTTGACGTGCCACCGACTGGCGGAGTCAGCGGAGCAAGTCGGTGCCGAACAACCGTGAGCGTGCACCGAGCCTTTTGGCTGGTGTCGCCCGGCAACCCGCGGGCGCGTTCGATGGCCCTCGGTTGCTCGCACCGACCTGCTCCGAAGACTCCGCAGGTCGGTGGCACGGCCGAGGAGCAAGCCGGTGCCGATGAACCGTGAGCGCACGGAGCCATCTGGCTGGCGTCGGCCGGCAACCCGCCGGTGCTCGGAGGTCCATGGCTGCTCGCACCGACCTGCTCCGAAGACTGCGCAGGTCGGTGGCACGGCCAAAGCGAGCGCGGAGCAGGTCGGTGCCGATGAACGGCAGTGCCGCGAGGAACTGGGCAACCACGGGACGATCACTCGACCGCCACCCACCCCTCACCGGCTCGGCTGGATGCTCGGCGTGTCCCTGGGCGCAATCGGCCCGAAGTCGTCCCCGAACAGCGCGGCCGCGAAGTCCGAGCGGGCCGCCTGGCGGTCGGTGATCGGCCCGGCCGC
>JAWKTE010000013.1:0-136492 GCA_041401985.1 Phycisphaerales bacterium | reverse complement strand
AAGTCGTCCCCGAACAGCGCGGCCGCGAAGTCCGAGCGGGCCGCCTGGCGGTCCGTGATCGGTCCGGCCGCGTCGCCCCGCAGGAACTGGCGGATCAGGCGCCGGTCCTCGTCGAGGGCCGCGGCTTCCTGCTCGCTCGTCTTCCGCAGGTCGTCGTACCACTGACGCGTCTGGACCGTCAGCATCCGCCCCTTGTCCAGCATCGCCATGCGGTCGGCGATCGTGAACGCCGAGTCCATCTCGTGCGTCACGACCACCGACGTCACGCCGAGTTTCTTCGACAGGTCCACGATCAGCGTGTCGATCTGCGCGCTCGTGACCGGGTCCAGCCCCGCCGACGGCTCGTCGTAGAACAGGATCTGCGGGTCCAGCGCCAGGGCCCGGGCCAGTCCCGCCCGCTTCTTCATGCCGCCCGAGATCTGGCTGGGGTACTTCTGGGCCGCTTCGCGCAGGCCGACGAGTTCGAGTTTGATCTGGACCTGGATGTCGATGATGTCGGGATCGAGGTCGGTGTGCTCGCGGATGGGCAGGGCGACGTTGTCGTAGATGGTCATCGAGTTGAACAGCGCGCCGGACTGGAACAGGATGCCGAACCTCTTGCGGACCTCGTTCATCTGGGCCTCGCGCAGGCCGCAGATGTTCTGGCCGAACAGGCGGATCTCTCCGCCGTCGGCGGGGAACGAGCCGATCATGAGGCGCAGCGTGGTGGACTTGCCCGAGCCCGAGCCGCCCATGATGACCATGGTCTCGCCCTTGCGGACGTCGAGCGTGATGCCCTCGAGCACGGTCTGCCCGCCGAACTTCTTGACGACGTTGCGGAGGGAGATCACCGTCTGGGCGTCGGGTTCGGCGTGGGGCGTGGTCTGGCTCACGGTCGAAGCATACGGGATCGGGAGGGCTCACCGCCGAGGCGCAGAGGCCGCAGAGGGAGGCAGTGTGGTGAGCCAGAAGGCAAGAACGGGGAGGCCTTCTGGCCTCCCCGCCCAACACCCTTCTTTGCCTTCCTCGGCGACCTCGGCGCCTCGGCGGTGAGTCCTGCTCCGTTGAGTTCCGGGTCACTGCCGCGGCGTGAACGCGTCGCGCACGCCCAGCGCCAAGGCCCGTTCGAACGAGCCGGGGTCGGCGTGGTGCACCTCGGCGCCCTCCGGGCCGACGACCGCCACATTGAACTGGCTCGGGTCGTTGGGCTGGTCGGGCCAGATCCAGACCACGCCGTCGATCTCGGGCGAGGCGTCGGCGAAGCCCGCCAGCGCGTCGACCATGTCCTGGCTGCCCTTGGCGGTGCTGCCGACCGCGGCCCTTGCGTGGCTGATCAGTTCGACCTGGCGGGCGAACTCGTCCTGCCCGAGGTTGCCGGCCTGGGCCGCGTCGCCCGAGAGCGTGAAGCCCATGCGGCGGAGGGCCTCGCTGGAGACCTCCATCTGGTTGATGTAGCGTCGGACGTAGGGCTGGCTGCCGATCACGAACACGTCGGAGACGACCAGGATGTTGCCGTGGCGCGAGTCGGGCGTGGCGCCGACGGCCTCGAGCAACTGGGCCGGGGCGTCGACTTCGGGCGCGGCGGCGGGCTTGGACGCCAGGGCGCGGTCGCCGAACAGTTCGCGCATCGACTCGCCGATCGCGGCGCTGGCATCGGAGACGCCCTCGCGCACGCCGTCGGCCACATCGCGCGAGATCTCGCGCGCCTCGGCGACGTGGTTGTCAACGGCCACGGACACCTTGGGATTGTGCCGGCCGACCGTGAAGAACGCGCCGACGCCGATGAACACGGCGATCGCCGCGGCGAACGCCGCGCCGATGTTCATCGCCGCGGGATTGCCCGACTTGGGCGCGGCCCGGCGGGCCGAGAGGCGACCGCTCATCCGGGCGTGGGCCCGGTCACGGGCCGCCTGGGCGCGGGCCTTGGCCCGCTCGAGCTGCTCCTTGGCCGGGCGACGATCGCCGGCGGGCACACGCGGCGAGCGGGCGGCCCCGGCGACGCGCGGCACGGCGACGACATTGGGGGCGTGGATCGACTCGGCGCGGGCGAAGCCGCCGACGGGGACGTTGATGGGGGACGGGGCCGACGCGAACCCGGGCGGGGGCGGCGCGCCGACCGGCGCGTTGGGCGCGTTCTCGACCGCGTACCTGCCCGTCCACCAGTCCGTCACCCTGATCTTCGGACGCCGACGCGGCTCGCCGCCGCCGACCGGCGCGAAGTTGGGGTTCGGCATGGCGAACGGCGCACCGGCTGGACCATGTGACTGACCCTGCGCCTGGTGCTGCTGCGCCGCATCCCGATTCGGCAGCGGCGGCACGCCCTGCTCCAGGTCCGGCGCCTGCCCGCCGCGCATCGAGGGCAGTTCCGCCGGGCGGATCGCGAACGGGTCGGCGGCGTTCTTGAGGAACTCGATGTCCGCCAGCATCTCGCCCGCGCTGGCGTACCGCTTGTCGTAGTCGGTCATGGCGCGACGGATGACCCAGCGCAGGGCGTCCGGGCAGCGCTTCGAGAGCTGCGAGAGCGCGCCGTGGGCCGGGAACGAGTTCTCGACCACGCTGAACGCGACCGCGCCGGCGGAGAAGATGTCGAACTTGGCGCCGTTGACCTCGTGGACCTTCATGCCCTTGAGGGCCATGCGGACCATTTCCGGGTCGCGGAAGTACTCGGTGCCGTGCGTCGTGAGCGTCATCGCCGAGCGCAGGCTCGAGAGCAGGCCGAAGTCGACCAGGTGGGCCTCGGCCCCGTCGACGATGATGTTGTCGGGCTTGACGTCCTTGTGCCACAGCCCGCCCTTGTGGTAGCCGTCGAGCGTGCGGACCAGGTCGCCCAGGTACCCCAGCGCGTTCTTGAGGCGCCGGTTGTCCAGCCCGTTTGAACCGGACTCGGCGTGGAGTTGCTGCGTGACCGCGGTCAGGCTCTCGCCCGGCACGTACCGCATGACGTAGAAGAACCGCTCGGGCGTCAGGTCGTGGTCGAGCACCAGGCCCAGTTTCTTGGCCGCGTCCAGGGCGCGGCTCTCACGCACGATCTGCGGCAGGCTCGACCCGTCGTGCACGCTGAACGCCTTGATGACCACCTTGCCGACGCCCGCCTGACCGGCCCGCTCGAACCCGGCTCGCTTCATCTCGTCCGGCTCGGCGACGTACAGCTTCGAGCCCGAGCCGCCCGTGGGCAGCGAGCCGACGATCTGGTAGCCGTCGAACTGGCTGGTCCGCCCGCGCGGCTTGTCGCGCCCCGGCGCGGCTGCGACGACCTCGGGCAGACGCTTCTCCAGCCCATCGACCAGCGGCGTCAGGCACAGCAGGCGGGCCGGGTGCCCGATCGCCATGCGGTACAGGCACATCGCGCCGGCCTTGGCCTCGTTCTGGATCGCACGCCCGTAGTGCGCGGTGGCCGACCACCGCCCGATGATGATCGAGCCGACGGCCAGCGGGACCAGGATGAGCGTCATCAGGACGCTGCCGATGGTGCGGAGCAGGTCGGTCAGTTCCCCGCCGATGAACGTGAACACCTGCTTGAACAGCCAGCCGATGCCCTTGAACAGGGGCACGATGAGGAAGACGATGGCGATGACCACGACGGCGATCGCCAGGATCCCGCCAAGGCCGATGATCAGTGCTTGAAGCAGTCCACCCATCGTTCATCTCCTGGCACGCTCGTGCCGGGCTTTTCAACACAGAGGCACAGAGACACAGAGCCAGATCGCCGGAGATGCCGGAACGGTTTGAGAGTGGTGGAGGGACCATGCCTCGTCGGCTCCGACCCCGTTCTTCCCTCTGTGTTCCTTCTCTGTGCCTCTGTGTCTCTGTGTTCAGTCCTCCGGTTCAGTCCAGAAACCCGCGCTCGTCCATCCGACGCAGTTCCATCTGGCGGGCGTAGATCTCGCACACCGCCTCGTCGAACATCGCGTCGGAGTCCTTGCCGCCCACGTCGCCCCTGCCCTTGCCTGTGTTGGGATCGAGCAGCAGCCCGTTTCGCTCGGCCTCGGCCTCTTCCTCCGCCGTGAACGAGTAGACCTGGATCACCTGCCGCAGCGAGCCCCGCAGCATGTCCCGAACCTTGGCCAGACGCCGGCTCACCGTCGGCTCGCTCGTGCCCACCTGGGCCGCCACGTCCTTGCCCGACATCCCGTCCAGCACGCGCATGCGGTAGATCTGGAAGTCCATGAACTCCGCCTGCTTCTCCACCATCCGGATCGCCGCCTCGACCTTGGCCCGAAAGACCGCGGCCTCGTACTCCTTGTCCGCGGTCCTGCCGTCCACCGCCCCCATCCACGACTCGTCGAGTTCGGCCTTGGCCCGCCCGGAGCCGCGTTTGAGGGCCATCCGCTTGTCCATCTCGTCGCCCAGCACGTGCTTGGCGATGGCCAGGAGCCATGTGGAAAAGCGGGCCCCGCGGGCCGGGTCGTAGCGCTCGATGGAGTCCGACAAGGCCGCGAGCGTCTCCTGCGACAGGTCGCGGACCGTCTCGGCCCCGATCCGCCCCTTGCCCCACTTGGTCAGCTGGGCGCGAAGGACCGGGCCGAACGTCTCCCACAACTCAAACCACGCGGTCTGGTCGTTGGCGCGCAGGCGAGCCACAAAGGAGGTGGTAAGCGAGTTGAGCAATCCCCCGGACCTCCTTCGGATCGCCCCCGTCGGCGGGAGCGCGTCGCCCACCCCGCGGCAGGCTCGTGGACCCACGGGCAGCGTCGCCCCGGGCCGCTGGCTTGTTCCGCCCGGGGGGCGGAGGGTTTCGGACGTTCCCCGCCAGCGGTCCGAGAACGCGGGCGGGCTCTCTCATCCACTCTTCGAACGCTGCAAGTAGCATACCGCCGACTCAGGATTCAACCTATTGGCGTTGCAGGGCTTGCGGAAGGGCAAACGGGTGGGTCGCTGTCGGTCGTCCTGCCAACCTGGCGGTCCGATGGCCGGAAAAGGCGGGAACAGGACGGCCCTGCGGGCGATATACTCCCGAAGGGGCGACCACCTGTCGCCTCGCCAACACGGCAAAGGTTCCGCCCCGATGACAAGAGCCCCTGGGCTCTCCCCGAGAGGGGTAGTCGGGGCGGTCACATTTTTGCCGGGTGAGCAACGTCAGATTCCCGCGGGTTCTGACCCTCCCACCTTGAAATCCCCGCCCCCCAATTCCCATCAACCTCCCTGTGGCCCTCGCGGGTCGCCCGCGGCCCGGCGGGATCCGGGCCAGGCCTCACCGGCCAAGTCAAATCAGGCAACCCACAGGAGGTTTCCCATGTGCTTCGGAAAGTGCCTCGTTCGTGCCGCGGTGATCACGGCTCTTGCCGGTGGGGCTGCGGTGGTCATCGCCGGCCCGCACCGCGTCCGCGCGGTGCTGCACCAGGCCCGCCAGCATGTCAACCAGGCCATCGACCAGCGCGTCGACGACCCCATCGCCCTGCGTGAGCAGATCCGCTCGCTCAAGGCCGAGTACCCGCAGCGCATCGCCGCGGTCCAGAACGACCTGACCGAGCTCGAGGCCGAGATCGAGAAGCTCGAGTGGAACCAGGCCGTCGCCACCCGCACCGCCGCCCTGCTCGACCAGGACCTGGCCCAGATGAACGGGCTCATCGGACAGGCCGAGACCGCCGTCGCTTCTGCTCGCGACAACGGCCAGTTCCGCATCGTCCGTCTGCAACTCGACGACCACCAGACCGTCGACATCGACACCGCCTACTCCCGCGCCTCCAACCTCCAGCGCATGCGCGACTCCTACGTCGCCCGCGCCACCGAGGTGAACCGCGGCCTCGAACTGCTCGGCCAGCAGCACGAGCGTCTCGAGAACCTCCACGCCCAACTCGTCCAGGAGCAGGCCGACTTCGAGACCCAGCTCTTCCAGCTCGACACCCAGATCGACGCGATCGCCCGCAACGACCGCCTCATCGAGATGCTCGAGACCCGCCAGGCCCGCATCGACGACGCCAGCCGCTACGAGGCCCGCAGCCTCGACCAGTCACCGGGCACCGTCGAGCAGATCCTGACCCAGCAGAACTCCCGACTTAACCAGATCGTCAGCTCCGTCGACGAGCAGCGCTGACGCAGCGGGCCATCTACGAACTCGAGCGCGGCGACGACGCGGCCCCGGCCGACGCCGCCCCCGCAACCATCAACGTCGCCCCAGGCTCCTCCCGGCCATCAGATCTCGCCCGACGTGGTCGTGATCGGCCAGCCGGCCACGGCCCAGAAGAAGGCACGCCGAGCCAGAACTGATGTGAACGTGCCGGAGCGGCCGAGAGCGCCCACGCTCAGCACTCAGCACTCAGCACTCAGCACTCGGCACTCGGCGCTCGGCACTCCCCCTCCGCCCCCTCGCGGCCCAAGCCGCGACGCACCATGTCTCGACGCTCCCGCCCCACGTGGGACGGAGCGCCCGGCACTCCTCGCCCGCCAACAAAGATTTCGCCACGCCACGAGCAGGTTTGTGCGCTGAGCCATTGCCGTCGCGCAGACGCCCTTGTCCCGAACGAGAGCGTCATGTACTCTCCCTTCTGTTCGGGCCAGTTCCGATGCAAGCGAGAGGAATCCGCGTGCGCACGCCCAGGACCATCTGCCTCCGTTGGGCGGCCTTCGTGCTGAGCGTGATCGTCGCGGGCGTCTCCGCGCGTGCCCAGTGCGAGCCGCAGTGGCTGCCCTCCGCCGCGTCCGGCGGCATCGCGGGACGGCTCTATGCCTCGACGATGTGGGATCCCGACGGTGCGGGCCCTGCCGCCCCGATCCTGGTGGTCGGCGGCGAGTTTGTTGCCGCTGGCAGCGTCCCCGCCGCCGCTCTCCTTTGCTGGAACGGGACCGAGTGGTCTGAGTTCGGCGGCGGTGCCAGTTTCCGGGTGGAAGCGTTCCTGGTGCTGCCGTCGGGGAGATCTGGTTGTCGGAGGTGCGTTCTCGACGATCGGCGGCGTCGCGGCGCAGCGTTGCGCGCAGTTCGACGGAACAACGTATCCGTACGGTCCAGGAATCGCCGGGGACGTCAATGACCTGGCGCTCCCTGCCCAATGGCGAGATCATCGCCGCCGGCGGTACGGCGAGCATGCCCCAAGGGGATTGCCCGTTGGGATGGAACGGACTGGCAGCCACTCGGATTGAGTCAACCAAGCGGTGCTTTCCTTGGCCGTGATGCAAACGGAGACGTGTTGGAGAAACTTCACGATGCAGAGCGGCGTCGAAGGCATCACTGCTAAGGACGGATTGCAATCCGGCCATAGACGGTACATTTCTTCTTCGGATACATTCGAGACACCAAAGTCGTGCACACTAATCGGCGCCGATGAGTGGTGGTTCGTTACGGCGGCGGCGGCGAGACCTGCTCCCGACCACGCAAGCCACTGCGCTACTGGCTCAGCGCGGCAACGCCTGGCTGCGAACGGCGCCAGTCATCGTGACGCCCGATGGAAGCGTCATCGTCGGTGGGCGTTTCCAGCGAGCCGGAGGCGTGCCGTGCGAACATCGCTCTGGGACGGTTCCGCCTGGTCGCAGCTTCCGGGGCGGGGTCGAGCGCCGAAAACTCATCGAACGCCCACGTTGACACCCTGTGCAGCCTGCCGGAAGGGCACGTGTTCGCGGGCGGTCTGTTCGGGCGAACCGGCAGCCACCAAGCCATGAACGCGGCATTCTGGATGCGCCGAGTGGAGCGGCGTCGGCTCAGACTTCGACGGCGACATACTCGATCTCGTCGAACTCCCGGGTGGAACGTGGTTGCGACGGGTGGATTCGACTTTGTTCCTGGCGGCGCGGCCAGCAGATCGCCCGCTGGGATGGCGACCTGGCACCCTTCTCTTCGGGTCTTGACAGGTTCGGGGGGCGCCGTGTTGGCCGTCGCGCTCGAGCGGGAACGTGATCGTGGGTGGGGACTTCAACACGGCGGGCGGCGTCCCGGCGAGCAACATCGCGGAGTGGGACGGATTCGACTTCAGCCCGCTCGGTTCCGGCTCCTCGTCGGGAGTGCTCTCGGTCGCGGTTATGCCGAACGGCAACGTGGTTGCGGGTGGCAACTTCTCCGCGTCCGCCGGGCCACTTGCCACCTCGATCGCGATGTGGAACGGTGCCTCATGGACAAACATGCACCTCGGCGTCAATGGAAGCGTTCGTGCACTGGCCGTCATGCCCTCGGGCGACCTCATCGCCGCAGGGAGTTTTCGATGGCCGGAGGAGTACCAGCGAACCGGGTCGCCCGATGGAACGGCACAACGTGGAGCCCGATGGGCGGTGGCCTGGGATCGGGTAGCGAATCCGTGGAGTGTTTGGTCGTCACTCCGACGGGAGAACTGCTCGCCGCCGGACGATTCCTCGCATCCGGCCACGACCCTGAACAACGTCGCCCGCTGGAACGGCACCTCATGGGAGCCGCTCGGCACCGGCATGCTTCACTCCGGCAGGTCGCCGGTGGTTCGCGGACTCGCGCAGCGCCGTGGCGATGTGGTCGCCTGCGGCCAGTTCATCAGCGCGGGAGGAGTTGCCAACAACATTGCCCGTTGGAACGGATCGGAGTGGTCGGCGTTCGGCACAGGACTCACGGTGAGTCCCGTCAGCACGAACCTCCGGGCCCATGCGCTCCTGGCGCACTCCGGAGGTGAACTGCTGGTCGGCGGCGCGTTCCTCGCGGCGGGCGGCATGCCCAACACGAGCTTCGCACGCTGGACCGAGGACAACATCCCGTGGTTCGCCGCCCAACCCGAGGACCGCAACGCCTTCCGTGGGCAGCACGATCGAACTCCGCGCTACGATCGCGACGTCATACTTCAACCTCACCTATCGATGGCAGCGGGAGGAGCCCCGGCTTCCGGAACCTGGATCGATCTCGCAGATGGCCCCGGCGGCGGCTCGACCGGCGGAGGAACTGTCACCGGCGCATCGCGCCATGAGCGGCAAACCGATCGTCTTGGCGATCGCCGATGCACAGATGTCGGACTCCGGCATGCCGGTGCGTTGTCGCGAACCAGTGCGGCTCGAAGGCGTCGGCCACCGCATAGCCTCGCGGTCAGCATCCGTTTGCCAGCCGGACCTGACGACATCATCGATTCAGGCTCCCCGGCTACGGCATCCCCGACGGCGTTCTCAACGCCGACGACTTCTTCTACTTCCTCCAGCAGTACGAAGCCGCCAACCTATCCGTGGCCGACCTCACGAACACCGCCCTGCCCGGCACCCCGGCTACGGCGTCCCCAACGGCATCCTCAACAACGACGACTTCTTCTACTACCTCACCATCTTCGCCGCCGGCTGCTGAGCCTCCACTCAGCACCCAGCACTCGCTCCTCAGCACTCCTATCCAACCACTCTCTCCCCCTCCGCCGCCGTCGGTTCCCGGAACGGCCCCGCAGCCGCCTCGTCATCGCCCCGCACCGACCGTCGCCGATCCGCCGCCCGTCCACGCGCGCCGCGACACCCACGCGATCTCGCCCATCGTCCCCGTGCAGAAGCACTCGCGGGCCCGGTACACCTCCGCCTGCGACACGTCCCGCTCCACCGCCGCGATCCCGCTGCGCCCGGCACAACTCCAGCACCGCCACGCGCGTGATCCCCTCCGGGCACGCCACCGCCCGCGGCGTCACCACCGCAGCCCCGCCCCGGCGTGTGCACCGGCTCGGCGTCCACCACGATGAACACGTGCGTCGCATTCGTCTCGGCCACGAACCCCCGCGTATCAAGCATCAGCGCATCGTCGGCCCCGGCCGCGTTGGCCTCGATCTTCGCCAGGATCGACTGGAGCAGGTTGCAGTGGTGGATCTTCCGGGTCCGAGCAGTCCGGCAGGAAGCTTGCCGGACGCTCGCGGTCGCCAAAGCCAGACCGCCGTCCTCTCCATCGCCCCCGACCGCGTCGTCGTACACCGGCTTCTTGTGCTCGGCCAGCACGATCAGCGTCAGGCCGCTCTGGTAGTCGCGGAGTCCATGCCGCTGGTGACCTTGACGCCGCGTGTGAGCGTGAGGCGGATGTGCACGCCGTCGCGCATGTTGTTGGCGTCCAGCGTGCGGGCGATCTCGCGGCGTGATGGCCTCGTGCGAGGGGATGTCGCTGAACGCCAGCAGCAGGGCCGAGGCCCGCAGGCGGTCCAGGTGCTCTTTCAGGCGGAAGATCCGCCCGCCGTAGACCCATAGCCCCTCCCACACGGCGTCGCCGCCCTGCACCACCGCCGAATCGAACGGCGACACCCCGGCCTGGTCCCGATGGACCAGCCGCCCGTTGATGTTGACCAGGATGTCCTTGTTGGCGGGGTTGAAGTCTGGAGCATGGGGGGAGGTAGAGGGCGTGGGCCGCCCGTGCCACAGCCTTGCGGCTCTGGGCAAGGTCGTGTCCGTTCACCGTTCCACGATCGAGCCTGGTCCGTCGGAGTTGCCGCCATGCCTATCCGCGTGTACCCGAACATTCTCAGGCAACTCACGAGGGCTTGTGCGCCGCAGCCAGGCGATATGATTCTCACACGAGCCAGACGCATTCTGGTTCGGCCACTCGGACGGACGTGCCGTTCATGGGCGGCCAGATGGCGATGGTCTATCTGTACGCGACTGGCTCATCGTCTCACAGGCGCGCGCCCGGACCTGAGACCAAGTGACCTGATCTGCCCACCGATGCTGCTCTGGCAGCAGCTGGACTCGCGGCCGATTGATGATGACGGCGCACGCGCCCTCGAACCCGCCGACCTTCTGCCTCGACACATCTTCCACAACCCTGTATGGCATAGTGCGTCGAATTCGAAAGGTACGGGGAAGATGTCGGTGTCCCCGAACTTGCTCAGGTGTGTCTTGGCCCATGCCAAGGACGCAGGTTCCAGCTGATCCGGAGGTTGGACATTCATCGACTACAAGAGTACCCAGTTGGCAGGGACGCGATCCATCGACCGCAGGTCTGAAGTCGAAGCCGCGTGCCATCAGACCACTATCATCACCCCCAGCACCACCCACACCCCCACAATCCCGATCTTCACCGCCCGCGCCGCACGGTCCGCCGGTACGTGCTGTCGGTCCACGCCGGCGAGCGCCGCGGCCTTGCGCCTTCGCAGGTTGATCGAGCCGTGGCGCCAGGAGCGGGCCGCGGGGTCGGCGCCGTTGAGGCGGGCCACGCGGAGCAGGGCCTGGGCGACCAGGCGGGCGCTGGCCTCGTCGATCACGCCGCGGGCCTCGGGCGCGCCCTGCTGCTCGCGCACGCGCGACAGCAACGACGCGGCGAACGCGTCGGCCTGCCACTCGAACCGCCGGCTGATCCAGCCCATGACCGGCAGCCCGATCGCCAGAGCCGCCCCGAGCGCGACCAGTTCGGCCGCCCCGTCGCCCATGCCCGACGCGACGGCCCACCGGGCCGCGATCTCGCCGATCAGCAGCAGCACCGCGCCCATGCCCGCGAGCAGCCAGGGGATGTGGTGGTGTTTGACGTGCCCGATCTCGTGGGCCGCGACCGCGCCGACCTCGTCGGCGCTCATGCCCTCGAGCAGGGCGTCGGTGAAGATCATGTACCGGAAGCGGGGGACGACGCCCAGGACCGCGGCGTTGGCGGTCAGGCCGCGCGTGCGCCAGACCATGATGCGCCTGAGGCGCACGCGGGCGGTGGCGAGCAGGTCGTTGATGAGCCCCAGCAGCGGGCCGTGCTCGAGGCGGACGGTGTCCCAGATGCGCCGCTGCACCGCGGGCATGAGGGCCAGGGCGGCGATGAAGCCGGCGGTCTGGAGCACGGTGTCGAGGTTCAGGACAGAGCCGGTGTCGAGCGCCCACGCCGGGACCCATGCGGCCCACGCGGCACCGGCCTCGGCCCCGGCCCGCAGCGCACCGGTCGCCCACGCCAGCCCGCTCGAGATCGCCAGCAGCAGCAGCACCGGTACGAGGAACATCAGCGCGCTCTCGCGCAGGCGGGCCAGCGCGAAGCCGGCCGGGCCGGGGTGGCGGAAGATCGGGCGACCCTCGTCGAGGTGGCGCATCATCGCGGCCTCGCGCAGGCGCCGGTCGATCCCCGCGTACGACCACCACGACGCGGCCAGCAGCGCCGAGAGCAGCCCGGCCCCGGCGACGACCGCCAGCAGGTGCGAGCCCATCGCGCTGCCGGCCTGCGCGATCCAGCCCAGTGTCAGGGCCGTGCCCCCGAGCCACAGGCACGAGAACGCGCGGCTGGTCATGGACACGCGGTCGGCGAGGATCACGAGGCGCGCGTTGCCGGTGCGGTCGATCCCGCGCCCCGCGACGGCGCACACCGCGTGCGACAGGCCCCAGACCATCCACGGCGGGACGAGCGTGAGCAGCGCGACCCACGCCGCGGGCAGGGCGAGCCAGGCCGCCGGGCTCTGGCCCGCGGCGTTCATCGCCACCACCGCCGCGATGACCAGCACCTGCATCATGGGGCGTGTGGGCCTCCTTGCGGGACGACGCGGCGGACGAGCCGCGACCGGGTCGCCCGTCGCATCGCCGCGACCTGTTGTACGCCGGCGCCCTACCTCGGGATCTCGCCCAGGTCGATCGTGACGCCGTTGCCCTGGTAGTAATCGACCGCCAGACGCCGCTCCCTGAGGCTGGTGAAGACCAGGCAGTTCCGCCCGGAGGCCGCGGCGTAGCGCAGGTCGCCCAGGCTGGGGCCGGTGTGCTCGAGCATCTCGAGTTCGGCGGCGTGGAAGTGGAACACGCCCATGGCCCGGTCGCCCTGGCGCGTCATGTCCGCGGGCTCGGGGAAGGCGTAGTCGCCCTCGCGTGCGGCGGTGCGGGGCACGAACAGGATCGGGCGGATGCCCCCGAGGCGGGCCGAGTCCATGATGATCCCGCCGTACTCGGTGGTGCGGTCGCGCCGGTCCTGATCGACGTAGGCGAACAGTTGGTCGACAAAGGCGGGGTTGTCGAGTTGGCGGTCGAGCACGTGGATCGCCAGCAGGTCGCCCCAAGAGAGGTGGGGGGCGTTCTCGGCCAGCGACTCGGGGCGGAGGTCGCCGCCCTCGTTGCGCTCGACGCGGCGCTGGAACGACGGCCGCCCGGCCAGGCGGGCGGTCAGGCCGGAGATCAGTTCGTCGCGCGACTGGTTCAGCAGGGCGGGCTCGTTCATGGCGGCCCAGCGGATCGGTTCGAGGTGGCGCAGGGCGAGGTTGTCGCGCTGGGCGTCGGATAGGCGTGAGGTCGCGGCCGAGACTTCGCGTCGCCACGCGGTGCTGGCCTCGTCGCGCTCGCTCATCAGTGAGGTGGCCCATTCCATCTCGGCGGGGGTGTTGGGAAGGGCCGCGAGTTCGCTTGCGCAGCGCTGCATGAGGCGGACGTCGGGGCTGCCTGAGGAGGCCGTTGCGAGCACGCGCCGGCGCTCGCGCCCGCTCGGGTCGAGGCGCGACATGAGGGTCCAGGCGTCGGCCCGGGTCCGCTGGTCGAAGTTGGCCCCGGGCGGGCCGGGGTCGGTCCGAGGGTCGAGGAACACGCCGAAGGCGATGTCGAACAATGACCGGCCCGGGTTGAGTTGCCCGATGGCCCAGCGTTCGGAGCGGTCCTGCTCGCCCACGGCATCGACGATGCGGGAGTACGAGCGGACCAGCGCGGGCGTGGCGTCCTGCCAGTTCCGATCGACGCACAACTGGCAGAGCATCGCGACCATGCCGCGGCTCTGCTCACGCGGGAGCATGAGTTTGACCATGTCGCGCGTGTCGTCGGAACCGGCCGGGTCGGGGTCATCCGCGAGCAGTTGCACGGCCCGGGAGCGGATCTGGAACGGCTCGGTGTTGGTCCACGCGACGTCCTTGAGGCGCTGGCGGGCGGCGGGGCGGTCGGGCGTGTTGGCGGAGGCGATCCAGGCCTGTTCCATGCGGGCGAGGCGCTGGTCGAGCGTGCCGTCGCGGTTGTCGAGGTTGCGAAGGGAAGTGGAGGTGGGCTGCTGGTCGCGTGCGTCGCCGCCGCCGCCGGAGCAGGCGATGAGGGCGAGTGAGCAGGCGGCGATGAGGGCGCCGGCTCGGGCTGAGGCGGGCACGGCGCGAGCCTTCGATGCCGCGAGTCGTTGGTGCGTCGGGGGCGATGGCTGATGCGGCTCGTTCATCGGGGTGAGTCTAGACTTCCCCGGAACGCCGATGGCCGCGCCGAGGCGCGCGGCACGCGGCGCGTGACCGATCCTCATGGCCAACACCCAGGACATCCAGACCGCCGACGCCGACGAGACCCGCGAGAAGGTCCGGCGGGTGATCGAACTGATGCGCCCCGCGGTGCAATCCGACGGCGGCGACATCGAGTTCATCGGCATCTCGCCGGAGGGCGAGGTCGCGATCCGCCTGCACGGCGCGTGCGTGGGCTGCCCATCGTCGAGCATCACGCTGCAGCACGGCATCGAGCGGAATCTGCGGCACCATGTGCCGCAGGTGACGGGCGTGCGTGCGGTCGAGTGAGATTGGTGCGGTCGGCGCGGCGAGTGACCGCTTGCCGCGCGTCCGGGGCGGGCGGACGCCTCCGAATCGGGGCACGCCGGGGCGGGCGCAGGTTGTGCCTGTCCACGCCCCATGCACAGTTCACCCACAGGCTCCCGGCATTGGGGGTTTTCCCTTGATTGTCCGGCGCAACTACTCGTTGGTGCAAGAGTTTACTGACTCGGAGCGACGGGGTCCTTGACCCGGTTTGAGCGAAATCCTATCGTTTTCCGAACAGTGTTTCTAAACATATCGCTTTTGCAAAGACTTGTGGCGGGTATATTCGTGGCGGGTGGATCGTGGTGGGGTCCTGCGCAGGGACGAGTCGGGAGTACGGACCATGCTGGTCATCACAAGGCGAGAGGGCGAGGAGGTCGTCATCGGCGACCCTCGGAACCCGATCGGGGTCGTGAGGATTGCCTCGGTGAAGGGGGAGCGCGTCCGCGTCGCGTTCGATTTCCCGCGCGAGGTGGATATCCATCGTCGCGAGATCGCGGACCAGATCGTTGAAGAGGGGCCGCAGGTGATCGGCGAGATCAAGCCGCCGCCCGCGCCGGTGCGCAAGGGCGTGGCCGAGGCGCGGTGAGCCTTTCGAGTCCCGCGTCCGCCGAGGAGTGATCGCCGCGACGGGCTTGATCGCTCCGGTGACCGTGTCGCGTCGAAGAGAACGCAGCCACGAGCGGTTGGGTATCGCTCTTCTTTCGGTGCGCCCGCCCGGTTTGAACGCCCGGTGGTAGCGCCCGCAGGATCACTCCGCCTTGCCGCCCGACATGTCGTAGACCCACTGGTCACCGTTTCGGTTCCAATCGAGCACGCCGCCGTCCTTGAAGAACAGTTTGAGTTCGCGCTCGGCGGCCTCGGGCGAGTCCGAGCCGTGGATCAGGTTGAACGAGTTGGAGACGCCGAAGTCGCCGCGGATGGTGCCGGGGTTGGCCTTGGAGCCGAAGGTGGCGCCCATCATGTTGCGGCTGATGGCGATGGCGTCGTTGCCGCGGATCGCGAGCACGAGCACGGGGCTGGAGGTCATGAAGCGGACGAGCCCGGCGTAGAAGGGCTTGGACTTGTGGGCCTCGTAGTGGGTGGCGGCCAGGTCCTGGCTGATCTGCATGAGTTTGCAGCCGACGACCTGGAGGCCCTTGTCCTCGAAGCGGGCGAGGATGCGGCCCATGAGGCCGCGCTGGACGGCGTCGGGCTTGAGGATGATCAGGGTGGTCTGCATGGGTTGGCTCCGGGTGCCTGGCTGGTCTGTTATCTCTTCTCTCTTGTCTCGATGACTCGACGTGGCGCCTGCCCGGTTTGTCGTGCTCGGGCTTGCGTTCGCGGGGGCAACGATAGGCCGCGATCGGGGTGGCTTGCGCTCAGGCCGTCGCCCAGCGGAGTCCGCCGGGCAGGTCGCCGGCGGCGAACTCGAGGTGCAGCACCCGCCGGTGCGCCGGGGCCGCGGCCTTGCGGGAGGCGTGCAGGATGAGCGGGCGCATCGCCACCACGCCGCCCGCGCCGGCTTCGCAGCACACGGCGTCGCGTTCGCAAGCGGGCACGTCGGCGTGCTCGATGAAGCCGCGGGCGTGGGAGCCGGGCACGACGAGCAGGGCGCCGTTGTCGCGCGGGCATGGGTCGAGGTGGACGCGGAGCGTGGCGACGCGGGCGAGAACGTCGGCGGGCGGCTTGACGTGCGTGATGCCGTGCTTGACCGACCACGGGCCGAAGCCGGGGACGTCAACCTTGGCGGCGACGGCGATGGTCGTGTCCTGGTGCCACGCGACGTCCCAGTTGGCGTCGGGGGACTTGTCGAAGAGGATGGCGCGGGTGGGCGACGCGCCGGGGCCGGCGAGGTTTGCCGCCAGTTCCTGGATGCGGGGCGAGTCGGCGATCGCGCGGAGCGCGGGCCATCGCAGGGCGTCGCGCACGCCGGCGCCGCGGCGGCCTTCGGCGGTGAAGGCTCGTTCGGCGTCGGCGATGGCGGGATCGAGCAGTGACTCGACGACGAACTGGTCGAAGACCGCGAAACCGTCGGTTCGCCATGCGACCGCGACGGGTTGCGCCGTCACGCGGTTCACGCCGACGCCCGTTTGGCGCCCTCCGGCCGGGTGTGGCGATGCTCGAACTCTTCGGACTTGCGTCGCCAATACTCTGCCTGCTGTTCCGGGCTCAATCCGGCGAGTTCTCGCGCGATGGCCGCCGCGCCGGCCCGCTTGATGGCGATGGCGTCGACTCGCTCGTCCTGCCTGATGTCATTCTTCTTGGCCACCGGATACCTCGCTCGGTGAGTGGATCAGGATCGGTCCAAACCCCTGCTGCACGTTCACCGCATTGTATCGCGGGATCTTGTCGAATCGGACGATGTGCTTGAAGTTCCAGCTGACGATGATCGGGCAAACCGAGGCGGTTGCCACGGCCACATGGAGCGCGTCGGCCATCTGCCCGGCCCCGACCACGCCTGCGTCCAGGTACGCTTGCTGCAAGCGAATCGCTTCGCCCGAGACCGGGCGCCGGTCGGCGACGTCGGCCATCTCATCGAAGAGCCGACGTACGTGCGGTGGTGCCAGGATCAACTCCTGTTCAACGACTGCCGAAGTCACGAGCCGGAACCGCCCCGATCGAACATCGGCAAAGAACGCACGGCTGTGATCGATGAAGCCCTCGTCGAAGCATCCGCCGAAGACGGATGTGTCGGCGTACACGCGGATCGGCATCGGGGCAGCGGCCATCGTCGGAGTCTATCGAGGCTGTGTGCCATCCCGCTGGCGGAGACCGGGCACCGCCGCCACCGCGTCCATCGCCACCTTGAACCCGTGGTGCAGGCCGGCGACCTGGATCACGCCGCGGGCCGGGCGGGCGGGGCCCATGACGCGGGCGTAGGCGGCGTTGGCCTCGTCCCACGCCGCGATGTCGGCGAGGTAGATGGTCACGCGCAGGAGCGTCGCCGCCGATCCGCCCGCGGCTTCGACGATTGCCAGCACGTTTTGGAGCGCCCGCTCGGCTTGCACGCCGGCGGGTGCGCCGGGGTCCGGGGCGCCGCCGGGGACGATCGGCAACTGCGTGGCGACGTGCAGCATGCCGTTGTGGACCACGCCCTGGCTGTAGTGCCCCAGGGGCAGCGGCGCGGCGTCGGTTGTGATTGGCGTGACCATCGGATTCAACTCGTCGTCCTCGTCCGCTCTGTCGCTCTGGACCAACCCCGACCGGTACCCTCCTCACTCCGTCACTCCGTCACTCCGTCACTCCGTCACTCCGTCACTCCGTCACTTCGTCCGCACGGCCATGTACTCGGCGATCTCGACCAGCGCCCCCGCCTGCTCGCCCAGCGACGCCGCCGCCTCGACCGCGCGCTCGCGCTGCTCGCCCACCGCCCGGCGCGATGCGTCAAGCCCCAGCACGCCGGGGAACGTCAGTTTGCCCGCGGCCACGTCCTTGCCGCTGGCCTTGCCCAGGTGCGAAGCCTCCTGCGTCACGTCCAGGATGTCGTCGACGATCTGGAACATCAGGCCGACGGCCTCGGCGTAGGTCGTCACGGCCCGCAGCGCGGCGTCGCCCGCTCCGCCCAGCATCGCGCCCATGCGGCACGAGGCCCGGATCAGCGCGCCGGTCTTGTTGTGGTGGATCAGGTCGAGGCGTTCACGGTCGGCCGATTCGCCCTTCGACGACGCCGGCAACCCGCCGAGCGTGTCGTACACCTGCCCGGTGATCATCGCCAGCGTGCCGCGCGAGAGTTCGCTTGTGAGCGCCCCCCGCAGCCCGGCGTCGCCGACATCCTCCAGCGCCTGGTACGCCAGCACGGTCATCGCGTCGCCGGCCAGGATGGCCATGGCCTCGCCCGCGTGGATGTGGAGCGTGGGGCGGCCGCGGCGCATGTCGTCGTCGTCCATCGCCGGCAGGTCGTCGTGGACGAGGCTGAAGGCGTGGATGAGTTCGACCGCGACGCCCGCGGGCAGCGACGCGGCCCCATCGCCGCCCGCCGCCGCCGCGCAGTGCCAGGCCAGCAGCGGTCGCAGGCGTTTGCCCCCGCCGAGCACGGCGTAGCGGATCGCATCGCGCAGGTTCTCCGCCAGCGCGGCCCGGTCGATGCACGACGCCAGGGCCGCGTCGATCGCGGGCACCGGGGCGGTGATGCGGGATGAGAGCGTGGGGGCGGACAAGGTGGCGAGTGTATCGCGCGGGCCGGGATCACTCACCCCCGCTCACCCCCGCCCCAACTCCTCCATCGTCAGCACATGCGTGCGGCACCCGAGCCTGAAGCACGCCAGTTCGAACTTCTCGTTGGGCGAGTGGACGCGGTCGTCGTCGAGCCCGAAGCCCATGAAGATGGTGTCGATGCCCAGCGCGCTCTTGAGCAGCCCGCCGACGGGGATCGAGCCGCCGGTCTTGATCAGGGCCGCGTCGCGCCCGGACGCGGCCTTGAGGGCCCGCAGGCACGCGTCGAGCATGGGCGACTTGGTCGGCACCGTCACGGGCCAGCCGCCGTGGTGGTCGGTGAGTTCCCAGCGGCAGCCCGCGGGCGTGCGGGCCTGGCACCAGGCGAAGAACGCGTCGCGGATCTTCTCGGGGTCCTGGTCGGCCACGAGGCGGAACGACACCTTGGCCGAGGCGTGCGCGGGGATCACGGTCTTGGCCCCGGCCCCGGTATACCCGCCCCAGATGCCGTTGATCTCGGCGGTCGGCCTGGCCCACTCGCGCTCGAGCGCCGTGTAGCCCTTCTCGCCGACGTCGGCCTCGGGCGGCAGGCCGATCTCGGCCAGGGCCTTGGTCTGGTCGAAGCCGAGGGCCTTCCACGCCGCCCGCTCGCTGGGCTGGAGGTCGCGGACGCTGTCGTAGAAGCCGGGGATGGTGACGCGGTAGTCCTTGTCCCACAGGCCCGCGAGCACCTTGGTCAGTTCCGAGATCGGGTTCGGGCAGCGTCCGCCCCACTGGCCCGAGTGGAGGTCGCGATTGGCCGCGTGCAGCGTGATCTCGGTGTACGCCAGGCCCCGCACGCCGTAGGTGATCGCCGGCGTCTGGCGGTCGTACATCCCGGTGTCGGAGATGACGCACACGTCGCAGGTCTCGAGGCGGCTGCGATAGTCGGTCACGAACCGCTCGAGGTTGACCGAGCCGGACTCCTCTTCGCCCTCGAGCATGACGGTGATCTTGAGCCCGCCGGCGATCGGCCCGCCGGAGTGCTTCCACGCCAGCAGGGCTTCGAGGAACGACGCGACCTGGCCCTTGTCGTCGACCGCGCCGCGGGCCACGATGTGCTCGCCCACGGCCCCCTTGGCCGGCTTGATGACCGGCTCGAACGGCGGGGATTCCCACAGATTGAGGGGGTCGGCCGGCTGCACGTCGTAGTGCCCATAGAACAGCACGTGCGGGCCGGTGGCCTTCGGGTCGTGCACCGCCGGCGTCGTGGCGAGCACGATCGGGTGGCCGGGCTTGTCCTTCGTCCCCGTTGGCACGAGTTCCGCGGCCAGGCCCGCTTCAGTCAACCGCTCGGCCGCCCACGCCGCCGCCGCGCGGCACTGGTCCCGGTACGCCGGGTCCGTCGAGACGCTCGGGATCTTGAGCCAGTCGACCAGTCGATCGACCGAGGCCTGCTTGTTCGATTCGAGCCACTTCAGGGCGGCTTCGGATGGCATGGGCGTTCCTTCCGGGCGAGAGTTCCGTGGCTTCCGGTGGAGGCCGGCGGGGCTTCCAGCGTAGGGGACGCGACTATCGTTGGCCCATGCTCCGCGACGTGGGACGCATCCTGATCGACCGCGAGCGGGTCGCCCGGCGCGTCGAGCAACTCGGGCGGACCATCGCCGAGGACCTCCGGGCCGATCTGGAACGCCACGGGCACCTCGACGAGAACGGCGACGCCACCGACAAGGTCGTGATCATCCCGATCCTGACCGGGGCGATGGTGTTCGTGGCCGACCTGATCCGCCACATGCCGCTGAAGATGTCGATCGAGGTGGTGGCGGTCTCGTCGTACCCGGGCAAGAGCATGGCCAGCAAGGGCGTGTCGCTGCGGGGCGAGATCCCGCGGACGCTGGGCGGCAAGCACGTGCTGGTGATCGACGACATCCTGGATTCGGGCCAGACGCTGCTGACGATCCGGAACCTGGTGCTCGAGCAGGCCCCGGCCTCGTGCCGCCTGTGCGCGCTGCTGGAGAAGACCGGCAAGAAAGTGGTCGATGTGGCCGCGGACTACGTCGGCTTCGAGATCCCCGACGAGTTTGTGGTCGGCTACGGGCTGGACTACGACGGGTACTACCGGAACCTGCCGGACGTCGGGGTGCTGCGGCCGGAGGCGGTCTGAGCGGCTCGGCTCGATGCCTCGGTGCCTCCTGCCTCGATGCCTGCCTCGCAGTCATCTCACGTGCCGGCGTTGCCGCCGAACGAGGAGAAGTCTCAACACAGAGGCACAGAGACACAGAGAGGACAAGCCAGGAGAGGGCCAGGAAGCGGGTGGAGAGCCACGCGGCGTGCTGGTTGTTGAGCAGGTCGCACGCGTGATGCGTCCTGCCCGGCCCGACCTATCGCCGCGTCGCTCCACTCCTGCCTTCTTCTCTCCTCTGTGCCGGCTCTGTGCTTCCGTGCCTCTGTGTTGACACCTCGGGGGTGATGCCCGACGGGCGGGGGCGAACGGCTCGGGGACCGCCCCGCAACCGATCCGCTCCGCCGTCGCTACCGTGGTGCGATGACCGCGGGCGGGTTCGAGCGATTGCCGACGTCGGGGGCCGTCCTGCACGAGGGCGAGCGCGTCATGCTGGCCCTGCGCCCGCATCCGATCACGATCCTGCTTCGTTCCTGGTTCGCGGTCGCGATCCTGATCCTGTACGCCGCGGTGCTGGCGCCGATGGTGCGGCAGGCCAGCGGGGCGACGGTCTCGTTCAGCCTGCTGTGGGCCGCGATCCTCGTGGCCGCGATCCGTGTGGGCGTCGAAGTCGTCAGGTGGTACGGGCGGCGCTACATTCTGACCGACCGGCGCGTCATCTCGAACGACGGCGTGTTCCAGCGCTGGCGGGCCGAGGTGCCCCTTGCCCGCGTCCAGAGCATCGCCCAGCACCGCACGCTTGTTGAGCGTGTGCTCGGCCTGGGCACGGTCGGCGTGTCGTCGGCTTCGGCCCTGGCGCTCGAAGCGATGTGGATCTCGATCGCAAGGCCCGACGCCGCGATGCAGGCGATCCGCGACGCGAGCGAGCAGCGCAAAGGCGAAGCGCCCAAGCCATCAGACCCCGTGGCGCCGACACGCGACCAGCCCGGCCAACCCGCGCCGGTGCTGTCGCACCCGCCCCGCCCCCTCGTGATCGGCCTGGTCGGCGGCATCGGCGCGGGCAAGAGCGCCGTCGCCAAGCGCCTCCAGACTCTCGGCGCGGTCGTGTCCGACTCCGACGCACGCGCAAAGGAAATGCTGGATCGCCCCGATGTCCGGGCCACGCTCCGCGAGTGGTGGGGGGACCGCGTGCTCGACGGCTCCGGGGCCATCGACCGCAAGGCCCTGGCCGCGATCGTCTTCGCCGACCCCGAGCAGCGCAAACGCCTCGAAGCCCTGATCCACCCGCTGCTCCGCGAGGGGCGCGAGGCCTTGAAGCGCGACGCCGCCGCCGACGGCACGCCGATCGTCGTCATCGACGCGCCGCTCCTGCTCGAAGCCGGCCTCGAGTCCGAGTGCGACGAGGTCTGGTTCGTCGACGCCCCGCGCGGCGTGCGCCTGGCCCGCGTCCGTGCCTCGCGCAACTGGGACGAGTCCGAACTCGACCGGCGCGAGGCCGCCCAGATGCCGCTTGAAGAGAAGCGAAGCCGCGCCGACCGCGTCATCGCCAACGACGCGGACGAGCCAACGCTCGCCTCCCGCGTCGAAGCCGCGGCCCGCGCAGCGCTCGCCGCGAGCGCGAAGCAGACGAACACATCACCCAGCTCTTCACCCGGCCCATCGACCGCCGCATCATCGGGCCCCGCGGCCGCCCCCAGGCCCGACGCCGCCAGATCCGGCGACGCCGCATCCGACACGACGCCCTCCCCCCCAACTTCTTCTGGGTTGGCTTGACCCGCCAGCCGATGTATACTTCCGCGACGTTCGGGCCGACGCCCGCCGAAGCGATCCGACGACGGGCCCATCCGGGCCTCGCTCCGAAGGCCGCACGCGGACGCCCCCGAACCCCGCACACAGGCGACCACCCGCAGTTCCTCCGCCGCCGGGGCCATGCCCCAAGGCCGGGCCGTTCCGCGGATGGGCACGCCCAGGCACGATCCCCAGGCGGGACACCTCCCGCCCCCTTTCCTCCCTCATGCTCGCAATCCCCGCTCGTGATCCCCCGATCGTGGTGGGTCCGGGGAAAGCCAGGAGCGGAGCCAGTCCACGCCGACCTCGCCCCTGAACAGGCAGGCGCGGCACGCCCCGGGCCGGGGCACCTCGGCCCACTTCCCCCCGTCCATCGCCGCGCCGCGTTCCGCCCTCCAAGAGGCAGCCGCGCCCCGGCCTGAGTTCCGTTCCAACGACCCCCGAGACCAGCATGGCCAAGTCAGCACAGGCGACGGACGACAGCGCATCCGACACCCCCGCGCGCACCACTCGCCGCCGCACAACCAAGCCCAAGGCCGAGCCGGATACCAAGGCGGAACCCAAGCCCGCCACGAAGGCCGAACCCAAGCCCGCGGCCAAGGCCGAGTCGCGCGACGAGAAGCCCGCGCCCCGCCCGGTCATCCCCGCGATGGCCCCGGCCCCCAGGCCGCCCCAGCGCAGCGAGGCCAAGCCCGAAGGGCGCTCGGAGCCGCGGCCCGACTCCCGCTCCGAATCGCGCCCCGACGCCCGCCCGGAGCAGCGCTCAGAGGGTCCGCAGCAACGCGAGGGTCGCGAAGGGCGCGAGAGTCGCGACGATGGCCCGCGTGCCGACCGTCGCGAAGGCCCGCCCCAGAACCGACCCGACCAGCGGGACCATCGCGACCAGCGTGATGGCCGCCCGGACAATCGCCCGGACAACCGCCCCGATCGCGGCCCCGACAACCGTTCCGATCGTGGGCCCGACAACCGTTCCGATCGGCCCTGGTCCAACAACCCCCAGGGTGACTCCCGCCTCGGTCGCCGCAAGCGCAAGAAGAAGCGCGGCCAGGGCGGCGGCTTCGAGGGTGGTGGAGGCGGCGGCGGTGGTGGGGGCGGCCAGCGCTACCTCCCGCACGGCCTGCCCAGCGACGAGGAACTCGAGCGCGAGGCCGCCGAACTCGAACGCATCGCCGCCAACGCCGACCCGGCCATGCTCAAGGAGGCCATCTCCATCGGCGAACTCCAGCGCATGCCGCTGGAGGAACTCCACGAGTACGCCACCAAGGAGGGCCTCGAAGACTTCCACGCCCTCTCACGCCAGGACCTGATCTTCAAGGTGCTCAAGGCCCGCGCCATGAAGCAGGGCCTCATGTATGGCGACGGCACGCTCGAGATCATGCCCGACGGCTTCGGCTTCCTCCGATCCCCCGAGCAGTCCTACCTCCCCGGCCCGGACGACATCTACGTCAGCCCGTCCCAGATCCGGCGCTTCGGCCTCCGGCGCGGCATGGAGGTCAAGGGCGCCATCCGCCCGCCCAAGGAGAGCGAGCGCTACTTCGCCCTCCTCCGCGTTGAGCAGGTCAACGCCGGCGAGCCCGGTCGCATCCACGACCTGGTGCCCTACGAGGAACTCACGCCCCTGCACCCCGAGGAGCGGTACATCCTCGAGGACGAGCCGGACGGCATCGAGTGCCGCGTGGTCGATCTGGTCACGCCCATCGGCAAGGGCCAGCGCATGCTGATCGTGGCCCCGCCGCGAACCGGCAAGACCGTGCTGCTCCAGAAGATGACCCAGTCGATCACGAAGAACGCCCCGGACGTGAAGATCATCGTCCTGCTGGTGGACGAGCGCCCGGAAGAAGTCACCGACTTCAAGCGCCACTCCGACAAGAGCGTCGAGGTCGTCGCCAGCACGTTCGACGAGCCGTCGAGCCGTCACGTCGCGGTGGCCGAGGTGGTCATCGAGAAGGCCAAGCGGATGGTCGAGTTCGGCCAGGACGTGGTGATCTTCCTCGATTCGATCACCCGCCTGGCCCGGGCCTACAACGCCGAGATGCCCCACTCGGGCAAGATCATGACCGGCGGCCTGGACTCCAACGCCCTCCAGAAGCCCAAGAAGTTCTTCGGGGCGGCCCGCGCCATCGACGGCGGCGGCTCGCTCACCATCATCGGCACCGCCCTGGTCGACACCGGCTCCAAGATGGACGAGGTCATCTTCGAGGAGTTCAAGGGCACCGGCAACGCCGAACTCCACCTCGACCGCAAACTCATGGACAAGCGCATCTACCCGTGCATCGACATCGGTGCCTCCGGCACCCGTCGCGAGGAACTGCTGCTGGACAAGAAGGAACTCGAACTGGTCCACCGCCTCCGCAAGGTCCTGTCCGACATGAACGTCGTGGAGGCCATGGAACTGCTCCGCACCCGCCTCAAGAAGTTCAAGACCAACGCCGAGTTCCTGATGAACATGGCGATGGGGGCGTGAGGCAGGACAGCGAGCCCCGATCAGCCGTGGTCCCTCCGCGAACTGCAGCCCCGGCCAGGCCGTCAGCGGGACGGCTTTTGTGCGGGAATCTGTGTTCGTGGATTCCCACAGTCCACGCGACTTTGGGAGTTTCAGGCGGCTGACTCCCAAACTCGCCTCCGGCATCGGCCGGCGATCAGCGGGCCGGGTTGGCCCGACCGTTTGCCACCCCCCCAACCCCACCTATACTCCCTCGTCCGGCGGTGGTCGGCGGCCGGATTGTGGTGATCCATCAGGCGAGAGACACGCCGCTCGGCGTCCGAGCGGTCGATCGTCGCCCACTGATCTTCCCCAAGCGCCCTGTGGCGTCATCGGCGGGCTTACCCCGCGACCGACCCGATGCCGCCGGTGCCGCTGCCGCGTCAGAGGTTTCCCATGTCCACCGTCGCCGCCAATCCCGGCCAGTCCTCCGGCACCTCGCTGGTGCAGGACCTCATCGAGGCCGGCATCCACTTCGGCCAGCGCTCCAGCGCGTGGAACCCGCGGATGCAGCCGTACATCTACGGCAAGCGCAGCGGCATCCACATCATCGACATCAAGGAGACCGTCAAGGGCCTCCTGCTGGCCAAGAAGTACATCCGCCAGTGCGTCGCCAATGGCAAGGACGTGTGCTTCATCGGCACCAAGCGCCAGGCCAAGGACGTGCTCATCCAGCGCTGCACCGACGCCAAGCAGCCCTTCGTCACCGAGCGCTGGCTGGGCGGCACGCTGACCAACTTCCGCACCATCCGTCTCCGCCTCAAGCGCCTCGAGGAACTCGAGGCCATCGAGCAGAACGACAACTTCCAGTCGTACTCGAAGAAGATGGAGTCCCAGCTCCGGCGCGAGATGCGCAAGATCAAGCGCAACCTCGAGGGCATCCGCACGATGGAGAAGCTCCCGGGCGCGCTGGTGGTCATCGACGTCAAGAACGAGATCACGGCCATCAAGGAGGCCCGCAAACTGGGCATCCCCACCATCTGCCTGCTCGACACCGACGGCGACCCGGAGATGGCCGACATCCCGATCCCCGGCAACGACGACTCGATGCGGTCGATCGACGTCGTGATCCGGGAACTGTGCCTGGCGGTCGCCGAGGGACGCCAGGATCGCGAGATGTCCCGCCCGCAGGACGCCGGCGAGGGCGCGCCCGCCCAGGGCGAGGGCCCGCGCCGCAGCCGACGGGCCCAGTTCCGCTCCGACGAGGCCCCGGCCGCCCCGTCCGACGACCAGACCCCCGCTCGGGCCGAACCGGCCCGCGCCGGCGCCGAACGCGCCCAGTAATCGAAGCAATCCACCACGGAGACACCGAGACACGGAGGCAGGACATGGGCCAGACCCCTCGGCCCGCCGCGCGATCGCAGCCTCTCCGCCAGTCACCCTCCGTGCCCCCGTGTCTCCGTGGTGAGTCCATCAGACCAAGGGCGACCAAACAGCCCGCCGACCAGTGAGAGAGCACCGATGAGCGACATCAGCGCCAAAGTCGTCATGATGCTTCGGAACAAGACCGGCCTTCCGATGATGGCCTGCAAGGAGGCCCTGGCCGAGGCCGGCGGCGACGCCGACAAGGCCGAGGAACTCCTCCGCAAGAAGCTCAAGGGCAAGATGGAGTCCCGCTCCGACCGCCCCGCGGGCGAGGGCCGCGTCGGCATCGCGGTCAACGAAGGCGCCGGTGCCGGCGCCATCGTCGAGGTCCGCTGCGAGACCGACTTCACCGCCAAGAACGAGAAGTTCATCAAGGCCGTCAACGACATCGCGAAGATGGCCCTCATGGCCGCTGGCGGCGAGGTCGGCGTCACCCCCGACATGACCGCCATCCTCGACGACCTGCGCGCCTCGACCGGGGAGAACATCTCCTACACCCGCGGGCACAAGATCTCCGGCGAGACCGGCACCACCGCCTTCGGGCAGTACGTCCACCACGACGGCAAGACCGGCGTGCTCATCCAGGCCGAGGGCTCGATCAACGACGAGACCCTCCGCCAGATCTGCATGCACGTCACCGCCGCCACGCCCCGCCCGGTGGGCGTCACCGCCGACGACATCCCTGCGGAGATCGTCGAGAAGGAGCGCCGCTTCCGCGTCGAGCAGGCCATCGAGTCCGGCAAGCCCAAGGAGATCGCCGAGAAGATGGTCGAGGGCGGCATGAAGAAGTTCTACGGCGAGATCGCGCTGATGGAGCAGCCCTTCGTCATGGACCCCGCCAAGACCATCGGCGATCTCGTCGGCGCCAAGGCCCGACTCATCACCTTCTTCCGCTGGCAGGTCGGCGAGACGGCCTGAGGCCCGATCGTGACACTCTCCGCCGCAAGCATCATCGCGGGGTACGCCTCAAAGGCCGTGCTCCGCGATGTTTCGTTTGAGGCCCGCCCGGGCCGTCTGGCCGCGATCATCGGCCCCAACGGCGCGGGCAAGACCACGCTCCTGCGCGTCCTGCTCGGCGTGCTCCGCCCGTCCGGCGGCGTCGTGACGCTCGCCGACCGCCCGCTGGCCTCGATCCCCTCGCGCGAGCGGGCCCGCGCCATCGCGTTCATCCCGCAGGCCTCATCGCCCGCACTGGCCTACTCCGTTCGCCAGGTCGTCGCGCTCGGGCGGCTGGCGATCCACGAGCCGCGCCAGCGGCGCGACGAGGCCGCCCACGCCGCGCTGGCCCGCGTCGGCATCCTCGACCGCGCCGATGAGCCGCTCGGCTCGCTCAGCGCGGGCCAGCAGCAGCGCGTCCTGTTCGCCCGCGCCCTGGCCCAACTCGACGCCGCCGACCCGAGTGCCGCCGCGGACGCCGAGCCGGCCTCGCCCGCCCGCCCTCGCTTCCTCCTGGCCGACGAGCCGGTCTCGGCGATGGACCCCCGCCACGCGATCGCGTCCATGGGCGTCCTCAAGGACCTCGCGGCGACCGGCGTCGGCGTCATCGTTGTCCTCCACGACTTCGCCCTTACCGCCCAGTTCGCCGATGACATCCTGCTGCTCGACGCCGATGGACGCGTCGCCGCCGCCGGCCCGCCCGAGAGCGTGCTGGCTCCGCCCGTGCTCGAACGCGTCTTCCAGACGCCCTTCGCCCTCGCCACCGTTCCCGGCCCCGGCCCCGGCGTCGTGTCCACCCCGCCGATCCCGCTGGCCTCACCCCGCCGCGCCGCCGACTAGACTCTCCTCGCGATGACCACCCAGCAGATCATCCGCCTGGCCGTCTTTGCCCTCATCTTCGTGGTGCCGGTGGTCATCCGCATCATGAAGGCCGCTCAGGAGCAGGCCCAGAAACGCCGTATCGAGCGGATGCGCCAGGCCCAGGTCCAGGAGGCCATGCGGACCGGCCGGTCGGTCGAAGAGGTAATGGCGGCCCAGATGGGCGTGTCGTACCCCCAGGGCCAACCCCCCGCCGCCCCGGCCCCGGTCATGGTCCCCCCCCCGGGCGTGCCCCGTACCACCGGCCCGGTGCCGCAGTACGGCCAGCCCTCGCCGGCTCCAACCGGCCAGTCCCCGCAGGACCGCCTCCGCGAACTGGCCGCCCGTCGCCAGGCCCAGATCGAGGCGATGCGCCGCCAGCGAGCCCAGGGCGGCTCGTCTTCAACACAGGCCCAGCAGCCCCGCCCGTACAGCCCGCCGCGAAGCCAGCAGCGCCAGCCCCAGCGACCCACGCCGTACCAGGCCGCCCAGTCCCGGCGTCCGGCGCCGACGCCCGCGCCCCAGGCCCGCGCCGCGCCATCGTTCGAGGAGGAGGCCCGCCGCCTCGCGGCCGACTCCAGCGGCAAGCCCGCCGCCCCGATCCGGGTCGTCGAGCCCCCGCCCGTCGGCGGCGTCGGGTCCACCCGCTCGCGCGGCGGCGTCGGGCGGGCCGACCTCCGCCGCGCGGTCATGCTCCGTGAAATCCTCGATAAGCCGATCGCCCTGCGCCAGCCGAACCCGGAGTCCTGATCCCGGCCGCCGGCCACGGGTCCCGACGCTCGGGATCCCAACGTCCGTCAGCCGCCGATCAGCACCGTTGGAGAACCGGGTCCTGCGATCGTGGAGGTTGCCGGCGCACCCGACGTCGGGTTCACTCCGGAGGCGAGATCACCGATCCGCGCCGCCGGACGGTTCTGGATCAGCACCGTCGCGCTGCCCTTGGCGACCACGCCGATGACCACGCCGCCCGAGACTGTGTCGCCCATTACCGACGCCGGCTGGCTCCCGATGAGAACGGTCGCCACTCCCGGCCCGGTGATCGCGTCGCCTGTTCCGGTCATGTCGCCGACGCGGGCCGCGGGCTGTCCCATGTGATCCTCCGGTCCTCAAAGCGTCATCGGCGGGGCGGGGCCGCCGCGGAGCGCGGTCCCCCAAACGGGGTTCGCCGCTGGACCCAGTGTACCGGCTCCGGCGAATCCTGTGAACGCCGCGTGGACCACCGGCGACCTTGTGGCGTTGCCCCGCCCGACCGCCCGCGTCGCATGAGGGCCGAGCGAATCGACCGGCGTTGTCACAAGTCTGCTTGATTCTCGACAACAGGGCCCTGGCCCGGAAAGATCGGGGCTCGGAATCCCCAGAAACGGGACACGCCGCGTCCATCGGGCGGGCGGGCGGTATCAGGGTGTGTGGGTCGGCGCGGCTTCCGCGCGCCGGCGGGAACGACCTCGGAACGACCGAGAACATCGGAGCCGACGCGTGCTGAAGTGGGCGGTGGGCATCGTGATCGTGCTGGTCCTGCTCGGCGGGGCCGCGGGCTTCGTCGTGACATCCACGCCCCTGGGGGCCGCGCTGCTCGAGGGCGGCGCCCACGAGCCCGAGGCCACCGAGGTCCGCGTCTCCGAGGCGACGCGCGGCCCGCTGGTCCGCACCGTCAACGCCCCCGGCGTCATCGAGCCGCGCGTCCAGGTCGAGATCAGCGCGAAGGTCTCGGCCCGCATCCTCGAACTGCCCTTCCGCGAGGGCGCGGTCGTGCAGGAGGGCGACGTGATCGCCCGGCTCGACCCCGAGGAACTCTCGTCCCGACTCGACTCGGCCCGGGCCCAGTTGCGGGCCAGCGAAGCGGGGCTCCAGGCCGACCTGGCCCGCCTGCAAGGCTCGCAGGCCGCGCTGGCCCAGGCGACCTCGGAGTACGGGCGTCAGCGGGAACTGGCCGACACGGGCGACATCGCGCGCTCGGTCCTGGACCAGGCCGAGGCGGCGTTCTTGCAGGCCCAGAGCAACGTCGCGGGCCTCGAGGCCGGCATCGAGAGCGCGCGAGCCCAGATCGCCATCTCCCAGGCCCAGATCGACGAGGCCCAGAAGAATCTGGACAACGCGATCGTCCGCGCCCCGATGGCGGGCGAGATCACCGACCTGCGCGTCGAGGTCGGCGAGGTCGTGCTGGGCACGCGTGACAACATGGGCACGGTGATGATGGTCATCGCCGATCGCTCGCGGATGCTCGTCAAGGCCCAGGTGGACGAATCGAACATCGCCCAGATCGCCGCGGGCCAGCAGGTCCGCGTCTACATCAACGCCTACGAGGACCGCCGGTACGAGGGCGTGGTCGAGCGCGTCGACCTGACCCGCCAGATCGCCCAGGGCGGCACCGGCTTCTTCGAGACCGAGATCGCCCTGGCGATGAGCGAGGGCGAACGCCTGTTCTCCGGGCTGACGGCCAACGTCGACATCGAGGTCCAGACCTTCGAGAACGCCCTCAAGGTTCCCAGCCAGTGCGTGCTCGACCGGCGCGTCGACGAACTGCCGAGCGACATCACCGCGGGCAACGCCCAGATCGATCCGAACAAGACCTTCTGCCGCATCGTCTACCGCATGGTCGACGGCAAGGCCATCGCCACGCCCGTCACCGTCGGCGCCAGCGACCTGACCGACACCGCGATCCTGGGCGGCCTCAACGAGGGCGACACGATCGTCAGCGGCCCGTACCGCGTGCTGATCTCGCTGAACCACGAGGACCGGATCCGGGTCGAGGGCTCGACGGTCGATCGGGCGGGGGAGAACGCAGAGAGCGCCGAGAGTGCCGAGGAACTCGGAGGGGAGGCCGGGTAAGAGACAGCCGACAGGATCGGCCGGCAGTCGTTCCCGATGGGCCTGAAGCCAGCGGAGAGCCGAGCGGCTCCCGAGCCCCGCCCCTCGCAGCCCTCCGCGTTCCTCCGCACCCTCCGCGACCCCTGCGTACTCCCCGCTCCAACCCCGGAGACCACTTGGGCATCGAGATCCGCCAACTCGAGAAGGTCTACAAGATGGGCGTGGAGAAGGTCCACGCCCTCCGCGGCATCGACCTGACCATCAACGACAACGAGTACGTCGCCATCATGGGCGCCTCGGGCTCCGGCAAGTCCACGCTCATGAACATCCTGGGCTGCCTCGACCGCCCCACCAAGGGCACCTACCTGCTCGATTCCAAGCCCGTCCACAAGATGGGCCAGGCCCGCCTGGCACGCATCCGCAACGAGAAAATCGGCTTCGTGTTCCAGTCGTTCGAACTGCTCGCCCGCGCCACCGCCCTCAAGAACGTCATGCTCCCGCTGCTCTACTCCCGCCGCGCCTGGCTCACCGCGCGCGGGCGGGCCAAGAAAGCCCTCGACAAGGTCGGCCTCCGCGAGCGCATGCGCCACCGCCCCAACCAGCTCTCAGGCGGGCAGCGCCAGCGCGTCGCCATCGCCCGCGCCCTGGTCGGCAACCCCTCCATCCTGCTGGCCGACGAGCCAACCGGCAACCTCGACTCCCGGACCACCGACGAGATCGTCGCGCTCTTCAAGGCCCTGCACGACGAGGGACAGACCATCGTGCTGGTCACCCACGAGGAGGACGTGGCCGGCTACGCCCGGCGCATCGTCCGCCTCCGCGACGGGCTGATCGTCTCCGACCTACCGACCGATCAGGACCCCATCCACCGCGCCTGGAAGGAACGCGTCGCGGCGGGCTTGGCGACGACGAAGTCGGCGGCGCAGGCCGCCCCATCGCCGGCGAACACACAACACCGCGCCGGCGACACGTCCACGCCAACCGCACAGGACGGCGTGATGGACCCGCCCGCGAACAGTGCCGAAGCCGACGAAAGCACCGAGCCCGAAGACGCCCCCGACGCCCCCCTCATCGAGGCCCGACCCGACCCGCGCCTCGCCTCCCGCGCCCTGGCGGAGGAGGACCGCTGATGTTCCTGTTCCGCCTGCTGTTCCAGACCGTCTTCCTCGCCCTGGGCCAGATCTGGGCCAACAAGGGGCGGGCCGTGCTCACGAGCCTCGGCATCATCATCGGCGTCGCCTCGGTCATCGCGGTCATCGCGTCGCTCGACGGCATGAAGCAGTACGTGCTCGGCCAGGTCGAGACGTTCGGCGCCCGCAAGATGTGGATCTGGGGCTACGTCCCCCGCGAGATGCGCACCACCGTCTCCTGGGACTCGGTCCGCATGAACCTGTCCGAGGCCGAGCGGATCATCGAGAACTGCCCGTCCATCTCGGCCCTCACGCCCGTGACCGACGGACGCTGGGATGTCACCGCCGGGCGCGTCACGCAGCCCGCCGTCCGCGTCACCGGCATCTGGCCCGAGTGGCACGAGATCGAGAACCGCACCGTGCTGCGCGGGCGCCCGTTCCTCCGCATCGACGAGGACGAGCGCCGCCAGGTCTGCCTCATCAACGAGAAGGCCATCGACGAACTCGAGCTCGATATCGACCCCGTCGGTGACTTCGTGCTCATCGACGGGCGACGCTTCCTCATCGTCGGCATCGTCGAGACCAAGGAACTCGGCCCCATGTTCGGCGGGGGCGAGGCCCAGAGCGAGGTCTTCGTCCCCTTCTCCACCGCCTACACCATGAACCCGTACGACTGGATCCTGTTCATGGCCCAGTTGCGCACGCCCGAACTGGCCGCCGAGGCCCGCGAGGAGGTCCGCTTTACGCTGCGCAAGGCCCGCAACCTCGGCCCGGAGGATGCCGACACCTTCAACCTCGAGATCCTCCAGACCGCCATCGACCAGTTCAACCAGATCGCCGCGGTCATCACCCTCATCGCGGGCGGTGTCGTGTCCATCTCCCTGTTGGTCGGCGGCATCGGCATCATGAACATCATGCTCGTGTCCGTGAGCGAGCGGACCCGCGAGATCGGCCTGCGCAAGGCCGTCGGGGCCAAGCCCAGCACGATCCTCCTGCAGTTCCTCGTCGAGGCCGTCGTGCTCTGCTCGTTCGGCGGGGCGATCGGCGTCTCGATCGGCCAGGGGCTGATCTTCGGGCTCACGCAGATCCCCGACTCGCCGCTGAGCGACGCCCAGGTCCCGCCGTGGGCGATCATGCTCGCGTTCGGCTTCTCCGGCGGCGTGGGCGTGGTCTTCGGCATGTTCCCCGCCATCAAGGCCGCGCGGCTGGACCCGATCGTCGCGCTGCGCCACGAGTAAGCCCTGTTTGCGATCAATCAAGAAGCAGTCAACACAGAGGCACAGAGGCACAGAGACGCAGAGCCCGATCCGGAGGGCTTGTTCAATCGAACCCAGGCCTCTCCTCCCTCGGATCTCTGTGTTTCTGTGCCTCTGTGTTGAAGCACTCCTCCTTGAAACCGACGGAGCCTTCCGAGCATGACCCGCACCGTCGCCCTCCCACTCGCCGCCGGCCTCCCGCTGGCCATCCTCGCCGCCGGCTGCGCCTCCTCGGCCAACCCCTTCCGCACCGTCCTGGACGACTACGGCCAGCGCGTCGACCTCGACCGCCTCCGCAACATCGCCCCCATGGACCCCGCCGGATTCCGCCACGAGTCCCAGGACATGCCCGCCACGCCCGAGGCGTATCTCGACCGCTTCCAGAACGTCGAGCAGGCCGACCTGTCCATCGAAGAGGCCCGAGCCGCGGCCCTCTCGAACAACCTCAACCTCCAGATCTCTCTGCTCGACCCGACCATCGCCGCGCAATCCGTCGACGAGGAAGAGGCCCGCTGGGAGTCCACGTTCAACCTCAGCGGCTCGCTCGCCTCGACCGACTCGCCCACCGGCTCCCGCCTCGACAGCGCTCAGTCCGACTTCGCCCGCGTCGAGCCGTCCTTCGACATCCCCATGCGCACCGGCGGCAGCGTTTCGGTCGGCCTGCCCATCACCCGCAGCGAGACCAACAACGAGTTCTCGACGCTCAACCCCGCGTACACGAGCGACCTCGAGATCTCGCTGACGCACCAACTGCTCCGAAACGCCGGGCGCCGCGCCAACACGCACTCTCTGCGGATCGCCGCGTACAACAGCCAGATCTCCAGCGCCAACACACGCCTGCAGGTCATCCAGCAGCTCAGCGCCGTCGACCGCCAGTATTGGGCCCTCTTCGGCCAGCGCCAGGCCCTGGTCGTCCGCGAGGAGGAGTACCGCGTCGCCGAGGCCCAGCTCGCCCGCGCCCAGCGCCAGTTCAACGCCGGCTCGGTCGCCCAGATCGAGGTCACCCGCGCCGAGTCCGGCCTGGCCGACCGCATCGACGGCATCATCCGCGCCCGCACCAACATCACCACCGCCCAGCGCGAACTCAAGCGCATCATCAACATCCCGGGACTCGACGTCGAGGCCGGCACCGAGCTCGTGCCCACCAGCCCGCCCGACCCCGCCCGCTTCCGCTTCGACCGCGACGCCCTCGCCGCCGAGGCCGTCGACCAGCGGATGGAGATGCTCGAACTCGAGCTCCGCCTGCTCGCGGACGCCTCGACCATCCAGTTCGCCCGCAACCAGACGCTCCCGCTGCTGACGCTCCAGGCCCTGTACCGCCTCAACGGCCTCGGGCCCGACTTCGGCGAGTCGATCGAGACCACCGCCGAGAACGAGTTCGAGGACTGGTCGCTGTCGCTGAACGCGTCGATTCCCATCGGCAACGAGGCCGCGCTGGCGCGCCTCCGCCAGGCCGTGCTGACGCGCGTCCAGCGCCTCAACACCCGCGCGGCCCGGGCCCAACTGATCCGCCAGGAGGTGTTCGACGCGATCGACGAGGTCGAGGCCGGCTGGCAGCGCATCATGGCCGCCCGCCAGAGCGTCGTGCTCAACGTCCGCTCGCTCGAGGCCGAGCAGCGCCAGTTCGACGTGGGCGCCTCGACCTCCACCGACGTGCTCGACGCCTCGGCCGCCCTGGCCGTCGCGCGCCTCGCCGAGATCCAGGCCATCGTCGACTACCAGATCGCCCTGGTCGACCTGGCCGCGGCCACCGGCACCCTCATCGGCTCGGCCCGCGTCCGCTGGGAACCCACGCCGTATGACCCCGCCATGGGCGAGTTCGTGCCCGACTCGCTGCGCGAGCCGTGGGCGGTGCAGAGCGACGACACGGACGAGGGCTGACGCGCGCGTCCCAGTTGACCATGGATGTACCACGACCCTCGGGGCTCCGGCCGAAGGTCGTGCCGAAAACGGACGGGCGCCCAACGTGTGGCATGCCTGTGGCTCTGCACAGGCATGGCGAACGTGCAACCCGCCCCGGCTCTCGAGCATGCTTGCTCCGAGCAGCAAGGATGCCACACGTTGGGGCCGCCCGGCTCTATCCTGCTCCCATCGCCGCCGCCGCCGCCATCTCCCTGGCCAGCCCCCTGGCCGACGTTCCCGGTCTGACGCCGCGGACCGCCGCCGACCTGGCCACGCTCGGCCTGACCAACGTCGGCCGCCTGCTGGCCCATCTGCCCATGCGCCACGAGCGCCACGAGGCCGAGGCCCCGATCGGCTCGCTGCAGGTCGGGCACATCGTTTCGGCCCGCGGCCAGATCACCGCCACGCGCCTGGCCGGCCGCCGCGGCAAGGGGCGCTTCGAGGCGGTCCTCATGGACGACTCCGGCCGCCTCGACCTGGTCTGGTTCAACCAGCCGTTCATGCACAAGAAGGTCCACCCCGGCATGCGGGTGATCGTCCAGGGCACGCTCCGCACATACGGCCAGGGCTTCCAGCTCGCCAACCCCCGCCTCGAAGTCTTGAAGGAGGACGCCGCCGAGCCCGAGTCGCGCGACGAGCGCCTCCGCCCCGTGTACCCGGCCAGCGAGCAGGTCCCGTCGCGGACCATCGAGTGGGCCATGGCCCGCGTGCTGCCGGTCGGCCTCCCGCTGCTGGAGGACCACCTGCCCGAGGCGTACCGGCGCGAACGGGCCATGCCCAGCCTGGCCGACGCGTACCGCATGCAGCACGCGCCGGAGTCGGAGGACGAGGTGGCCGCGGGGCGGCGGCGGCTGGCGTACGACGAGCTGCTGATGCTGCAACTGGGCGTGCAGATGCGACGGGCGTACCTGCGTTCGCACCTGCGGGCCCCGGCCCTGAAGATGTCCGATCGCATCGACGCCCACATCCGCGAGCGGTTCCCGTTCCCCCTCACGCCGGGGCAGGAATCCGTCGTCGCCGATCTGGTGCGCGACCTGACCCAGCCCGTGCCGACCAACCGGCTGATCCAGGGCGACGTGGGCGCGGGAAAGACGATCGTCGCGCTGTACGCGATGCTGATGGCCGTCGCCAGCGAGCACCAGGGCGCGCTCATGGCCCCGACCGAACTGCTGGCCGAGCAGCACTTCGCGTCGATCTCGCGCGTGCTGGCCGGTTCGCGCGTCCGCATCGAACTGCTCACCGGCGCGATCAAAGGCGACGAGCGGGCCTCGATCCTGGCCCGCCTGGGCGACGGCGAGATCGACATCCTCGTCGGCACGCACGCGCTGCTGACCGAGAAGGTCCGCTTCAAGAGCCTCGCGGTCGCGATCGTCGACGAGCAGCACCGCTTCGGCGTGCACCAGCGGGCGGCCCTGCGCGTCAAGGCCGAGGACGAGCGGTCCACGCCGCACCTGCTCGTGATGACCGCCACGCCCATCCCGCGCACGCTGACCATCTCGCTGCTGGGCGACCTGGACGTCTCGGTCATCGACGGGCTGCCCCCCGGTCGCCAGCCCATCGCCACCCGCGTCGTCCCGCCCGACAAACGCGCCGAGGTCTTCGACTTCCTCCGCACCCGCGTCGAGCGCGGCGAGCAGGCGTACGTCGTCGTGCCCTCCATCGAGTCGGACGAACTCGAGAGCGTCGAGAGCGTCCGGCGCGAACTCGAGGAGGGGCCGCTTGCCGGGCGGCGGATCTCCGCGGTGCACGGGCGGCTGGCCCAGGCGACCCGGGCCGCGGCCATGGAGCGATTCCGGGGCGGGTCCACCGACGTGCTGGTGGCGACGACCGTGATTGAGGTCGGCGTCGATGTGCCCAACGCGACGGTCATGGTCATCCTCAACGCCGACCGCTTCGGCCTGGCGCAGCTGCACCAGTTGCGAGGGCGCGTCGGGCGCGGCGACAAGCCCTCGGTGTGCGTGCTCGTCGCCGAGGCCACGACCGAGGACGCGACCCTCCGCCTCGACGCGGTTCGAGACACCGCCGACGGGTTCAAACTGGCCGAGAAGGACTGGGAGATCCGCGGCCCCGGCGAACTGTTCGGCACCCGCCAGTCCGGGGCCGCCACGTTCCGCGTCGCCGACCTGTCACGCGACATCGACCTCCTGCAGATGGCCCGGCGCGACGCGACGGCCTGGATCGAGCGTTCGCCGACGCTGCACGCGCCGGACGAGGCGTTGCTCCGGCGTCGGTTGTTCAAGGCGTTCGGGCAGACGCTGGGGCTGGTGGATGTGGGGTAGCGGTGGAGATCAAAGCCGGCGTGTCTCGGTGGCACAGGTTCAGCACCCCGCCGCGAACACCGTCAGGTAGAAGAAGAAGTCGTCGTTGTTCAGCACGCCGTTGGGCACGCCGTAGCCGGGCGAGCCGGGCACCGCGCCCGCGGTCATGTCGGCGACGGCCAGGTTCCCCGCGGCGAACTGGGAGAGGTAGTAGAAGAAGTCGTCGTTGTTCACCACGCCGTTCGGCACGCCGTAGCCCGGCAGCCCCGCGACGGCCCCCGTTGTCAGATCGGGGCGGCACGGCGCGGGCGGATCGGGCAGGAGCAGCAGGTCGTTGGGCAGCAGCAGCCCGGAGCCCGCGGCGAACTGCCCGAGGTACGCCCCGGTCGCCTGCTCGTACCGCAGCAGCCTGTGGTTCTGCCACGACGCGACGAGCATCGAGCCGTCCGGCAGGATCAGATGCCCCACCGGGCAGGAGATCGGCCCGCCGGCCCCGATGGTCCGCAGCAGGGCCCCTGTGTCCAGGTCATACTCGCGCACGTCGCTGGTCGGGTGCGACGTGACCAGCAGGGTGCCCGCCGGCGTGATCCGCTCGATCAGCGGCTGCATCGCAAGGTCCAGCACGGGCGTGCCCAGCGGGGCGCCGGTGGTCGCGTCGAACGCGCGGATCGCCCGCCCGCTGAAGTCCGCGACGTACATCACCCCCTGGTGCCAGGCCAGGCCCACGGGCTGCGTCAGCCCGCCGCCGCTGGCGAAGACCTGCAGCGTCGAGCCGGGCGAAAGGTCGGTCCGCAGCACGCGCGAGGCGTTCTTCTCGCAGACGTACAGCGCGCCGTCGGGCCCGAAGTTCAGGTTGCCGGGCGCGGCCAGACCGGACGCGAGCTCGCCGTGGAACGCGCCGGTGTACGGGTCGAACCGCAGCACCTGGCCAGAGTCCGAGGATGCGACGTACAGCAGGCCGTCGCTCCCGAGGGCCATGCCGTCGGGCAGGTCCAGCCCGTTGCCCAGCGGCGGGACCAGGTCGCCCAGGTATTGCCCGGCCAGGTCGTACCGGCGGATCGAGTTGGTGCTCCACGAGCCGACCAGCACCTCGGGCTCGCCGAGGGCAGTTCCGGCGATCGCGGCGAGAACAGCAACGGAACCGATGAAGCGACGGAGTGGCATGAAGATCCCCTTTGGGCCGCGGACTCCTGTCGCCGGGCGGGTGCGTGGCGGCGACGGCGGCGCGAGCGGCGTCCAGGGTGCGGTACGGGGTGGAGCCCGTCCGGTTTGTCTCCGGCTTGCTCGTGGCAGGATGCTGCAAGCGGGGCGGCGCAGGTCGCGCGGATGCCGACCGGGCGTTACTTCGTCAGCATTCGCATCGCCCACGTCCGCGCGTGGGCGATGGCCTCGCGCATCTTGGCAACGTCGGTGCCGCCGCCCTGGGCCGCGTCGGGCTTGCCGCCGCCCTTGCCGCCCACGACACCCGCGGCCTCGCGGACCCAGTCGCCCGCCTTCAGCCCCGCGTCGATCGCGCCCTTGGGCACGCCGGCGACGATGCTGACCTTCGGCGACGCGGGGTCCAACTCGTCGGGGCTGAAGAGCATCACGGCGGCGGTGGGCACGCGGTCGCGCACGGTCTGCAGCCCGGCCTGGAGCGCGTTGCGATCGGCGCCCACGTCGAGCACCGCGACGACGACGCGGTCGAGACTGGTCGCGGCGGACTCGGCGATCTGGCGGGCCTGCTGCTGGGCCTCGGCGGCCTTGGCCTTGGCGGCGGCCTTGGCCGCGCCCTTGGCGCGTTCGAGCAGCGTGGCGAGGCGTTCCTTCAGGTCGTTCTTGCGGGGCAGCGGGATGGTCATCTGCTCGATCTGCCCGTTGATGTCGGCGATTTCCTCGGCGAGGCGATCGTCGGGCAGGGCGGCGGCGGCGCGGACGCGCTCGGACAGGGCGTCGGCGGCGCGGATGGCCGCGACGGCGGCGACGCCGCTGAGGGCCTCGACGCGCCGGACACCCTTGGCGATGCCGGTCTCGCTGATGAGCGCGAAGGAGGCGATATCGCGGGTGGTGGCGACGTGCGTGCCGCCGCAGAACTCGACGGAGATGTCGCGCCACGCGCCGTTGGCGGGGTTGGCCAGCAGGTCGGGCACGGGCTGGCCGATGGACACGACGCGGACGGGGTCGGGGTACGCCTCGCCGAACACGGCGCGGAGGGCGTGGATCTGCTTGGCCTGCTCGAGCGGGGCCAGGTCGGCGTAGACGGTCAGGTCCTCGTCGATCCTCTCGCGGACCTTGGCCTCGATGGCGGCCAGGTGGGCCGGCTCGACGGGGCCGTTGTTCGAGAAATCGAAGCGGAGGCGCTGGTCGTCGACGAGCGAGCCCTTCTGCTCGACGTGCTCGCCGAGCACGTCGCGGAGGCCCCAGTTGAGCAGGTGGGTGGCGGTGTGGTTGGCCTGGACGCTCTTGCGCCGGGCGCCCGCGACGTGGGCGGTGACGTCGTCGCCGACGCGGATCTCGCCGCGATGGACGCGCCCGACGTGCAGGACGTAGCCGCCGAAGGCCAGCGTGTCCTCAACGACGAACTCGCCGCCCTGGGCGGTGTCGCTGACGCTGGAGCGGGTCTCGCGTGTGACGAGCAGGCGCCCGTGGTCGCCGACCTGGCCGCCCATCTCGGGGTAGTGGTTGGTCTTGTCGAGGATGACGCCGATGAGGTCGATGGTGCCGGAGGACTCGGCGTGCTCGTCGAAGTTGGAGCCGTTCCAGATGGCTTTGACCGAGGCGCGGATGTCGCGGGCGTGGAACTTGTTGGAGTCGTCGGTGGGGTTGATGCGCAGGGCCTTGAGGCGGGCGATGGCCTCGGCGTCGAGGACGAGGCGCCCTGATTCCTTGGCGGCCGAGCCGGCGCGGGACTTCTCGCGGGCCTCTTCCATGCAGCGTTCGAACGCGGGCATGTTGACGTCCATGCCGCGCTCGCTGGCCATGAGGTTGGTCAGATCGACGGGGAAGCCGTAGGTGTCGTACAACTGGAACGCGTCCTCGCCGGAGATGACCGGGCGGCGTGGGTGGTTCCAGCGACGCCAGTCGATCGCGCCGGCGTGGGCCAGTTTCGCGGCTTCGGCGCCCAGGGGCGAGCCCTCGATCGCCTTGACGAACGACGCGCTGGCCCGCCCCGCGGCCTCATCGAACAGGCGGATGCCTCGGTCCAGCGTCTTGCCGAACGACTCTTCCTCCTCCAGGATCACCTGCGCCACACGACCCGGGTCCTTCTTGAGTTCCGGGAAGAACTCGCCCATCGTCGAGACCACGACCGGGACGAGGCGCGAGAGGAAGCCTGTCCTGGCTCCGAGCATCTGGTGCCCGTAGCGGACCGCGCGCCGGAGGATGCGCCGCAGGACGTACCCGCGCCCCTCGTTGCTGGGCACGGCCCCGTCTGTGATCGCGAACGTGAGCGTGCGGATGTGGTCGGCGATCACGCGGTAGGCGGTGTCGTGCTCGCCGGTGTCGGCCGCGCCCAGGCGTCCGCGATACGGCGCGGCCCCGGTGATGCGTTCGATCTCGGCGAAGATGGGGGCGAACACGTCGGTGTCGTAGTTGGACCGCTTGTTCTGGATGATCGAGACGAGGCGTTCGAGCCCCATGCCGGTGTCGACGTGGCGGGCCGGGAGCGGGCGGAGCGTGGCGTCGGACTGGCGGTCGAACTGGATGAACACGAGGTTCCAGAACTCGATGACGTCCGGGTCGCCCTTGTTGACCAGGGCGGCGGCGTTGCGCCCGCCGATGCGGTCGTAGTGGATCTCGGTGCACGGGCCGCACGGGCCGGTCTCGCCCATCTCCCAGAAGTTGTCCTTCATGTTGCCGGGCAGGACGCGCTCGGCGGGGAGTCGCTGGAGCCAGAGGTCGCGTGCCTCGGTGTCGGCGGGGACGCCGGCGTCGGGGTTGCCTTCGAAGTAGGTTGCGTACAGGCGGTCGGCGGGGATGCGGAAGACCTGGGTGATGAGGGTCCACGCCCAGTCGATGGCCTCGGCCTTGAAGTAGTCGCCGAAGGACCAGTTGCCGAGCATCTCGAAGAAGGTGTGGTGGTAGGTGTCGCGCCCGACGTCCTCGAGGTCGTTGTGCTTGCCGCCGGCGCGGATGCACTTCTGGCTGTTGACGGCCCGCGACAGGCCGGCCAGGCGCGACGACGGATCGACCTGCCCCAGGAAGATGGGCTTGTACTGGTTCATGCCCGCGTTGGCGAACAGCAGCGTGGGGTCGTCGTGGGGAACGACGGGCGAGGAGGGCCACGCGGTGTGCTCGCAGCGGGTGACGAAGAAGTCGATGTAGCGCCGGCGGACCTCCTCGGCGGACAGGAACGGGATGGCGGGATCGGCGGCGGATTCCAGCCCGGCGGCGGAGTCGTCGTTGGGGTTGCGCTTGGTGGTGCGGGTCTGGGTCATGGTGGGGGGAGTCCGGGGGCGGGCGGGGCCGGCCGGGCCGATGGTCTGGGCGCTCGGGCGGCCTTGCGAATCGGAGGGGGAATCGTAGACGAGCGGGGCGATCACTCCGCGAGCGTGACCAATCGCCCGGGTGCGTTCACGGGGTCCACCGCTCCGGCGCGGCACAGGGCCAGGGCCGCGGCGAAGTCGGGCGGCGGCGGGGCCTCGAAGCGGAGGCGCTCGCCCGAGATGGGGTGGTCGAACTCGAGCAGGGCGGCGTGGAGCGCCTGGCGGGCGATGACTGTGCCGCCGGCGGGGTCGAGCAGCGGGCGTCCGGCGTACATGTCGTCGCCGACGATGGGATAGCCGCGGTAGGAGAGGTGGACGCGGATCTGGTGGGTGCGTCCGGTCTTGAGTTCGAGTTCGAGCAGGGAGTAGGTGGACCGACTCTCCGAGCCGGTTCGGGACGGGGTGGACCGGCTCTCCGAGCCGGTTTCGCGGCGCAGCCGCGAGCGGTCGCCACCTTCAACCGCTTCTGGTCCCAACTCCGGCTCACCGACTCGATACCGCTCAACGACCCGCGCGATGGTGAGGCTCGCCTTGCCGAACTCGTCGTGGCGGACCACGTGCTTCTCGCGGTACCCCTTTTCGCGCGACGGGTGCGGGCCGATGGGCAGGTCGATCACGTCCACCTGCGGCTCGAACGAGCCGTGGACGAGGGCGAGGTAGCGTTTCTCGACGCGTCGGTGCTCGAACTGGGCCCCGAGTTTCCAGTGGGCCTCGTCCTGCTTGGCGAAGACGATGCAGCCGGTGGTGTCGCGGTCGAGGCGGTGCACGACGCCGGGGCGTGCGAACTCCTCGCCGACGGTTGAGAGAGCCCCGCCGGTCTGGTGCTGGAAGCGCCAGGCCAGGGCGTTGATGATGGTGCCCGAGTTCTCGCTCCGCGCGGGGTGGACGATGATGCCGGGGCGCTTGTTCAGGACGATCAGGTGCTCGTCCTCGTAGAGCACGTCGAGGTCGATCGGCTCGGGGCGGATCGAGGTGCCCTCGGGCAGGGGGATGACCAGTTCGACGGTGTCGCCCAGGCGCAGGCGGGTGCTGGGTTTGGCGGGGCGGGCGTTGACCGTCGCGCCGCCGGACTCGATCAGGCGCTGGAGGCGCGTGCGGCTGAGGAACGGCACGCGGCTGGTGAGGTAGCGGTCGAGGCGGTCCTTGATGTCGCGCTGGAGGTCGAAGCGGACGGTGGGGGCGGGCCTTCGTCGGCCCCGGTGGCGCGGCGATGCTCGACGAGGCGGATCAGCGCGTCGTGATCGACCTTGCCGCCGGGGGTGAGGAGCGAGTCGGGCGGGGGCGGGGGGACGGTGTCGGGCTGTGGGAGCGCGGCGTTGTCGGCCGGCGGTTGGGCCGGCGGCTCGGATGGCGACGCGGCGTCGGTCACGAGCGCGAGCCGGGATTGCTCGCGGGCGTGGCGGGCGGGTCTACAGGAAGATCGCCAGCGGGCGTTCCCGGATCAGCTGCGACTGGCTCGGAAGAACCGGGCTCGGCGCCGGCGGGTGTCGAGGTTCCTGGCTCCGTGTTCGCCGGGGCCGCGCCGTTTGGATCGGCGACCGGATCGACCGTGGGCAACGCGCCGGGGTCGATTCCCGGGTCCATTCCCGGCGCGACGGGGCCGGGGGCGATCGGGCCGAGCGTTTCGGGCGCCATCGGGATCGCGCCGGGATCGAACGGCATCAGGCCTTCGAGGCCGGTGCCCTCCGGGATCTCGGGGATCGGCTTCTGGGCCAGTTCGGCCGCCGCCCAGAGGCGGGGCATGGTCTGGATGTTGTTCAGATCGCCCACGCGCGAGCGGGCGAACGCGGCGTGGTTGGCCAGGCCGGCGGTGTCGGCGATCTCGGCGATGCGCTCGTAGTGCCCGCGGGCGGCATCGAACTCGCCCCGGCACTCGGCGACGGCGGCCAGGCCATAGGCCGCGCGGATGGCAAGCAGCGAGCGGCCACGGGCGCCGGAGGCCTGGTCGAAGCACTGGCGGTAGAGGCTCTCGGCCTGCGAGAGCAGGCGGGTGCGGTCGTCGTCGGTGAGCAGGTCTTCGGGGGCTGCGGTGCCGTCTGGCGTCGGGGCGGCTCCGGCCTTGAGGCCCGAGCGGACCGAGCCCATGTAGACCTCGGCGGCGTCGAGGCGTGCCAGGAGGGCGACGGAGGCGACGCCCTCGTACTCGGCGGCGACGGCCTTGAGGGCCTCGGGGCTGGGGTTTCCGCCGGCCAGTTGGGCCTCGTACTGGCCGAAGGCTTCGTCCAGCCGCTCGGCCTGCTGCTTGTTCCACCAGTTGAACGCGGCCCAGGCGCCCATGATGGCGGCGCACAGGAGCAGGAACGGCCCGCCCCATTTCTGGATGAAGTCGATGAACTCGGTGTTGAGGCGGGACTCTTCGAGGCCGGCGCCGGCGCGGATCTGCTGCTGTCGTTCGTCCATGGGAGAGGGGGTCCAGAGTGGCGGGAGCCCGGCGGGCCGGGGTCGCCGGGCGGCGTGTCGGGCCTGTGCTTTTCCTGCGTGGAAGTCTAGGGACGCCCCCGCGCCTTGGCGGTCCCCGGCGGGTTCGCGGGCGGGCACGATCACGGTCGATCGTCGGGCTCGGCGTCCACGAGCCCGAGTTCGACGAGTTTCTGGGCGACCCGGTACACGTCGTCCTTGCTCCGTTCGGCCCGCTTGCCGGCGACGATGAACGTGATGGTGATGGTGAGCACCGACTTGCCCTTGGCGTCTTTCGATTCGTCGACGCGGTAGATGGCCCGGTACCGCGAGTACGGGATCCTGTAGTAGCCCTGGAGCGGGCCGGTCAGCGGCTTGTGGACGCTGCGCGGATCGGTGACGGTGAGCAGCTCTTCCGCCTTGGCCACCAACCCCTTGCGGACTTTGGGCGGGAGCGTCCGCAGCGACTGGAACGCCGTCTCGGTCCACTGGACTTGGATCCTGGGGGTGGCCTTAGCCATCGATCCTCCGCGGCGTCGTGGTGCTCGCGCTGGCCAATGGCGTTAGAGGCCGAGTTCCTTCTTGACCGCGTCGTGGTCGCGGACGCGCCCGCGGCGGATGTCGTCGAGGCTCTGCTGGAACTGGCGGAAGGACTCCGGGTCGGAGACGATCTCAATGGTCTCGAGCACGGCTTCAAGGAACTCGACGTTGACCACGGCGAAGACGCGCTTGCCGTGGCGCGTGACGAACACGACCTGCTCGGCCTCGACCTGCTGGTCGAGGCTGTTGAACTGGCGTCGGGCCTCGGTGATGTCGAGCGTGGACGTGTGGCTCATGGCGCGTGCTCCGGACAGAGGGGCGACGGATAGTGTATTGTTCGCATGTTGCGCCAAAAAAGTTCACCAAAATGCGCAAAATTGCGCGCCAAATACACCTGCGTTTATGGCGCATAACTCGTCGCGTGGCCCCGCGGACCGATGCCCGCGTTCGGCGGGTCGACCCGACCAGATATCATCCCCGATGCCCGCCGCCTCCACAACCGCAAGCGACGCCGGGGTCTCGCTGGAGATGCGGGCCATCGCCGGGCCCGCGGCCCGGACGATCCCCCTGCGCCCGCCGGGCCCGGTGTCGGTGGGGCGGCTGCCGCTGTGCGACGCGGTGCTGGACGATCCGGCGGTGTCGCGCCGGCACGCGACGTTCATGTACCGCGACCGCTCGTGGTACGTCGCGGATGCGGGCAGCCGGCACGGGACGCAGGTCAATGGCAAGGACGCGGCCCAGGGCGACTGGCTGATCCTGGCCCACGGCGACCACGTGACGATCGGGCCGTGGACGTTCCGGGCCGTCGAGCCGGACCGGCACATCAACACGTCGCGGACGCTGGCGGACCTTGGCGACCGCAACAGCGCGGTGCAGACGCTCGAGGAGGAGCCGCAGGCCCTGCCGGGGCACCTGCTGGCGCGCCTGCTGGAGTGCGCGGGTCGGGTGGCGTCGTCGTCGCGCGAGGACTCGCTGCTGGACGCGGTGCTCGACAGCACCATCCAGGGTCTGATGCTGGACAACGCGGCGTACATCCGCCCGACGGACGATCCGTCGGAGGTCGAGGTCGTGGCGGTCAAGAGCAAGACGGATCGGCCGGACTCGTTCCGGTTCAGTCGCTCGCTGATCGCGGCGGCGGGCAAGGGCAAGGTCGCGATCCTGAACCCGATGGTGGCGTCGCACTCGATCGACGCGCTGGGGATCGTGGCGGCGGCGTGCGCGCCGGTCGTGGTCGATCTGACGGTCGTGGGATACATCTACGGCGACCGTCGGCGCGGCGGGACGCACATCCCGCAGGACACCGGCTCGTACTTCGACGCGATGGCCAAGATGGCGGCCCTCGGCCTGGCAAACCTGCGCCGGCGCACCGTTGAGGCCCGCCAAGCGGACCTGGAGCGCGATCTCGTGGCGGCCCAGGAGGCCCAGCGGTATCTGCTGCCCGCGCCGACGGGGTCGGTGGGGCGGGTCGAGTACGCGATGGTGTCCAGGCCGGGGCGCTTGCTGTCGGGCGACCTGTTCTCGATCATGGCGCTCCCGGATGCGCGCGTCGCGTGCTTCATGGGCGACGTGTCGGGCAAGGGCACGGCGGCGGCGGTGCTGATGTCGGGCGTGCAGGCGCGTCTGTCGGCGATGCTGACGAGGACGGGCGATCTGCGTGAGGCGATCCACGACGCGAACGAATACGCGGCCCAGCACGCCGCGGCCGGGCGGTTCGTGACGCTGATGGCCGCGATCATCGACCCGGACGACTCGACGATGCAGGTGGTTGACGCGGGGCACGGGCTGGCTGTGGTGTCGCCCAGCGGCGAGGACCCACGGTCGCTGCGTGTGGAGGGCGGGCCGCCGCTGGGAGTTGTCCCCGACGTCAAGTACAAGACCGTCCAGGTCGCGCTGACGCCCGGCACGCGTCTGGTGATGTTTACCGACGGCGTGACCGAGCAGCCCAACCACGAGGCCCAGCAGTTCGGCCTGGGCGGGCTGATCGCCGCGCTAAACGGGGCGCGGACGGCGTCCGGCGAGGCCAGCGGCGTGCAGGGGCAGGTGGCCCGGATCATGGCGTCGCTGCTGGACTACGCCGGCACGACGCAGCTGACCGACGATTCGACGGTGGCGATCCTGCGGGTGGTGTGAGGGCCGGTCCGCGCGGGCAAGCCCCGCTACGATCCGCCCGATGCTCCGCACGAAAGGACTCAGCGCGATCGACGAGGAGGCCGCATATGCCGCGGCCCAGTGCGTCGTGGAGACCCACCGTCGTCTGGCGGTCTGGCTGCACGCCGGGCTGACGCTGGGGGCGATCGACCGGTTCGTCGCCGAGACGCTTGATGACCTCAAGTGCAAGTCGTGCTTCCTGGGGTACCGCGTCGGGCGGGTGCCGCCGTTCCCGTCGCACGCGTGCCTGAGCGTGAACGACTGCGTGGTGCACGGCACGGCGGCGTCGCACCTGGAGCCGATGAAGCCCGGCGACGTCTTGAAGATCGACATCGGCGTCAAGCACCGCGGCTGGATCGGCGACGCGGCGTGGACCTATGTGTTCGGCCAGCCGACGCCGGAGGTGGCCCGCCTGCTCGAGTGCGCCAAGGAGTCGCTGCGGCGCGGCATCGAAGCGATCCAACTCGACGAGCCGCTTGTGGATTGGGCTAGGGCGGTGCAGGGCTGCGTGGAGCGCGAGTACGGGTTCCACCTCGTCCGAGGCCTGGGTGGGCACGGGTACGGGCGGAAACTGCACGAGCCGCCGTATGTCTCGAACATGCCGCCGTCGTATCCGGGCGAGTGGCCCGACGCGTACCGGCGTTGGGAGCCGGGCGTGCTGGTGGCAGTCGAGCCGATGATCGCGGTCGGGACGGCCGAGACAAGACCGAACCGCGGCCAGTGGCCCGTGCATACGGCCGACGGCTCGCTGGCGGTGCACGTCGAGCACGACGTCCTGATCCGCGACGACGGTCCTCGCGTGCTGACCGAGGGTCTCGAGGACGTGCCGATGGTGATCGAGCGGTAGAGATCAGCGGGCGATCGCGCGGCCATCGTCATCGGGATTGGCGGCGGCGTGTTCGGTTGCGGGTTCCGGATGCGATTCGGGCCGCGGCTGGGCATGGCCGGCCTGGGTGGCGGCCCCGGCGGTGCGCGGCGACGGGGCCAGCGCGAGCAAGCCGAACGCCGCGGCCACGGGGCCGATGAGCAGCGCGAGCGCGACGGCGGATCGCACGGCGGGGCGATGGGCGAGGCCGCGCGCGGCGGCTGGCCGCGGTTGTGCCGCGTGCCGGCTGGCATCCCATGAACCGGTGGTGTGGTGATCCGTTCCGGGTGATCCGGTCATCCGTTGACCCTTCACCCCCATCCCGCGAGAATGGGTACGCCTCTGCGACGCGGCGGTTGCAGGGCGCGCGTGTATGTCCTTGCCGCGGGCTCTCACGGACGGAACGAGCGAGATGGACCGACCGAACGTTGCGATTGTGACAGGGGCCGGCTCGGGCATCGGGCGGGCCGCGGCCCTGATGCTGGCGCGCGAGGGGTATGCGGTTGTGCTGGTCGGGCGGGACCGGGGCCGGCTTGAGAGCGTGGCGGCGGAGATCGCGGCCGGCTCGACCACCGCCCCAGCAGGGAGCGCGCACGTTGTGCCGGCCGATCTGTCGACGCCGGAGGGCAACGAGCAGATGGTGGCGGCGGCGGTGGAGCGGTTCGGGCGGCTCGATGTGCTGGTGAACAACGCGGGATGGTCGCCGCTGGTGTCGGTTGCGGATGCCGATGGCGCGACGGTGCGGCGGATCTTTGAGATCAACGCGCTCGCGCCGGTGTGGGCGACGCGGGCGGCGTGGGGGGCGCTGACGGACGCGAAGGCCGCGGCTTCGCGGGTGCGGTCGGCGTGCATCGTCAATGTGTCGAGCACGGCCAGCGTCGATCCGTTCCCGGGCCTTGGCGTGTACGGGGCCGCGAAGGCGGCGGTGAACACGCTGACGCGCGCGACGGCCAGCGAAGGGGCGGCGGCGGGGCTGCGGGCGTTCGCCGTCGCGCCGGGGGCGGTGGAGACGGGTCTGCTGCGTTCGCTGTTCGATGAGCAGATGGTGCCGCGCGAGCGGTGCCTGCAGCCGGAGGATGTGGCGGGGGTGATCGTGGACTGCGTGCTGGGTGCGTACGACGGCCGGAGCGGGGAAACGGTGATGGTGCCAAGCCCGTAGGGGTGTGGGTGTCGTTGGGGCCGGGGCCGCTATCGGCTCGACGGTTGTGCTGCGTCTTGGAGTGGCTCGGGCGTCGCGGCCTGGTCACGGCGATCGATTCCCTGCGTCGCCAGCACATACGCCCAGTTGGCCAGCACGAGCGCGACCATCACCACCGGCACGAGCCACCGGCGTCGCACGACAACCACGCGCCGCAGCAGCCCGACCCGCAGCCCGAACCACACCGCCAGCAGCAAAAGGCTGGCGATGACCAGCGGGTTCCACGCGATGGCCCCGGCGACGTCGCCGCCGACCAGGGCCGTGACCGCCCGGGTGCCGCCGCAGGTCGGGCAGGGCACGCCGGTGGTGGCCCGGAGCAGGCAGGGGGTGGTGGGCGACTGGCCCCGGCTGGCCGCGGGCAGCCACCACGCGGCCAGCATCACCAGGATCGTCCAGAGGGCGGCGGCGCCCAGGCACAGCAGCGGCACGCGGGGCCAGCGGTGCGAGGGGTCCACCCGCTCGATGCGGAACATGGCATGAGCCCCGGGCGCGACCATGTCAGGGCGTGCTGCTGGCGGCGGCGCCAAGGATCGCCACGCCCAGCACGAACTGCAGCACGATGATGAGCAGGCTGATGATCAGGAAGATCGTGCCGATGATCCCGGTGATCTTGCCGGCCTGCGTGGTGCCGCGCCCCATGGGGTCCATCTCGCCGCGATCGATGGCGTTGAGGTCGCTGGACCCCATCGACCAGGCGAACGGACCGAGCAACTGGCACAGCACGATGCTGAGAATGCCCAGGGTCAGGATCATGCCGCCGCGGTGGGGGCGCAGGTGCCGGTAGTTTGGGTGCACCGGCGGCTGCTGGGGGTATGGCTGCGGGCCGGGGCCATAGTTTGGCGGCGGATACCCTCGGTTCGGGTCGTACTGCATCGTCGAAGACTCCTGCGGGTCGGGCCACCTCGGGCGGCGGGCGATCGCCAGCGTACCACGGTTCCGGCGGATGGGGCGATCCGGATCGCCCGTGGATCGCGGGGTTGGGGCTTGACTGGGAAACGGATCGCCCATGCCTGATTCGGAGTCGCCAACGCCGCGTTCCGTCGCGCCCCGGTTCGAGGACTCGGAGGCCCACGCGGCGGCGGTGCGCGAGGCGGTCCTTCGGGCCGCGGACCCGGCGGCGGCGCTCGAGCGGGCCTGGAGCCGCGAGCCGGCGCATGCGTTGCTCTCCCAGGCGGGGCGTGTGCGTGTCCTGGCGATCGGCAAGGCTGGCGTGCCGATGGCGCGCGAGGCGGCGCGGCTGCTCGGCGGCGGCGCGGGGGGCGCGGGTGCTGGGGCGGCGCGGGGGTGCGCGGGATTGGTTGTGACGTCGCCGCACCCGGACGCTGCTTCGGCGGCGCGGGCGACGGGGTTCGAGGTGCTGGAGGCCGATCACCCGATCGCCACGTCGCGAAACGTGGCCGCGGCCCGGCGGGTCGAGGCCTTCGCCCGAGCAACCGCACCCGATGAACTTCTGCTCGTGCTCATGTCCGGCGGCGGCTCGGCGCTGCTGGCCTGGCCCGCGGGGAGTCTGACGCTCGACGACCTGACCGGCGCGACGCGCCGTCTGCTGCGTGCCGGGGCCCCGATCCGCGAACTCAACTGTGTGCGCAAGCACTGCGAGCGGCTGAAGGGTGGCAGGCTGGCCCGGCTGGTCGGGGCGGGCCACGCCCCGGCTCGCCCGCTGTGCTGGCGTTCGTGGTTTCCGATGTCCTCGGCGACCCGCTCGATGTGATCTCCTCGGGCCCGCTGGCGCCGGACCCGACGACCTACGCTGAGGCGCTGGCGGTGCTCGAACGCGCGGCGTCGCGGGAAGCGCGCCGACGGTGGTCGCGCACCTGCGGGCGGGCGCGACGGCGAGTTCGACGAGACGCCAAAGCCCGGTGACGCGGCGTTCGAGGAGTTGTGTCAACGGTCATTGCGAGCAATCAGGTTGCTGCGGTCGCTGCGCGCGATGCCCTGTTGCGCGTGGGGTTTGCGGTGAAGGTTGTCTGCCGGGTGGAGGGCGAGGCGGGCGCGATCGGGCGAGGGCTGGTCGGCGACGCGATCGCGGAGTCCGCGGCCGCGGACGCTTCCTTCGCGGTCGTGTACGCGGGCGAGACGACCGTGGACGTCGGCGATGCGACGGGGCTGGGCGGTCGGAACCAGGAACTGGCCCTGGCCGCGGGGATCGAACTCGAGGGACTTGCCCACTTGGGCGCGCGCGTCTGCGTCGCGACTCTGGCGACAGACGGGATCGACGGCCCGACGGACACCGCGGGCGCGGTGGTCGACTCGCACACCGGCGCACTCGCCCGCGAGCGCGGCGTCGACCTGGGCGGGGCGCTGGCCCGCCACGACAGCCACGCGGCCCTCGGCGCGCTGGGCCTGCTCGTCCGCACCGGGCCGACGGGCACGAACGTCAACGACGTTGCGGTTGCGATGGTGTACGGGACGCAGCCGTGAGCGTGACGGTGCGAGGGCGTCGTTCCTCTGTGCCTCGGGCCGCGGCTCGGGGCGGCTGGTGCGAGCGGCCCGCTGCTCCGCGCATCCGGTTGCACGCCATCGGGCGTGTCACGCCCGGTGGCACCAGGGGAGCGGCCATCGCAATCTCACGATCGCGGCAGTGGTCCGGCGCTCGTCCCGAGGCGATCGACGCACGCCGCTTCGACCTCGTCGACCGTGATACGCGCCATCATCGCCGCGTTGGCGTCGCGTTTGTGGTTCGGGTCGTCGCCGGGCTGGAGGCGCTGGATCACGTCGCGCTCGCGCCGGTACGGCCCGACGAGATCGACCCGCGTCGGGCCGAACAGTCCGACGCACGGTCGGTCGAACCCGACGCCCATGTGCAAGGCCGCCGAGTCGTTGGCGACGACCAGCGTCGCCCGCTCGATCAGGGCCATCAGGGTGGCGATGTCGGTCCGGCCGACCAGGTCGACAACTCTGGAGTCGCGTGCGGCGAGTTCGAGCAGCGGGCCGCACTGGTCGCGTTCGTCGCGCCCGCCCACGACGACGATGGACGCGCCGGCGTCTTCCAGGAGTCGGGCCGCCAGCGCGGCGAACCGATCGGCGGGCCAGCGTTTGGCCGCCCAGCGGCTCGTCGGGGCAAGCAGCACGTAGCGATCGCGCGAACCGACCAGTTCTTTCGCGCGCTCGCGCGAATGGGCGTCGGTGTGCAGGCGCATGTCAACGGCCGGCGCGATCCCCAGCCCCGCGCACACCACGCCGAGCATGCGGTCCACCGTGTGCCACTCGCCCGGCACGGGCACGCGGCGGGTGTAGAGCAGCGGCGCGCCCTCGCGGGCTCCGGCCTCGCCGACGCGGCACGCCGCCCCCGACATCCAGCCCAGCAGCGCGCTGCGGGCCAGGCCCTGCACGTCCACGACCAGGTCGTAACCCGGCTCGGCGAGGCAGCCGGCCCACTCGAGGAACGCGGCGATTCGCGCCGGCGTGATGCCGCCGGCGAACGCCTTGCGGGGGAAGCCGATCGCGCTCGTCAGAGCCGGGTGGTGCTCGATGGCCGCGGCGAAGGCGTCCTGTACGAGCCAGTCGATCCTGGCCTGGGGGAAGGCGGCGCGGAGCGTGGTGAGTACGGGCACGGAGCGGCAGACATCGCCGAGCGCGCTCGGGCGGATCAGCAGGATGCGCCGGAAGTCGTCCATCCCACTGGAGAACGTGCGGGCGGGACAGCGTGCGGGGCGAGGGCGGCCTTCCCGCGGGTGCGAGGGCGGTCCGCTGGAAGGCCTCAGCTCTTGCCGCCGACGACCATGCCGATGACGCCGGCGATGAGGGTGAAGCCGCCGAGGCCGCCGACCACCGCCCAGAAGTTGCCGGTGATGGTCTCGAGCAGCCCGCCGGACATGCCGGTGATGCTGAACACGGCCACGGCGATCGCCAGGGCGAGCGTGAGGACCATGCCCAGTGCCAGCCCGCCGGCCAGGCCGGAGCCCTTGCCGTCGAAGGCCTCCATCTGCATCATGGGGGCCATGGCGGGGGTGTCGGCGATCTCGGCGCCGGTGGTCTCGAACAGGGCGCCGCCGCCGCCCGCGTCGGTCGCGGTGGCGGACATAGTGTCCTGCTGATCGCCATAGACGTTGCCGAGGATGTCCGCCCCGAGGGAGGTGTCGTCGGCCTCGCGGGCCGCTTCGAGCAGGCCCGAGCCGGCGGAGGAGCCCTTGTCGGCGAACTCGACGTTGCGGGACGCGGTCACCTGGGTCTGGTCGTTGGCGTCGGCCGACTCGAGGTCGTCGTCGAAGATCGAGATGCCGCTGGACTCCTTCGGGCCGGAGGACGCGCCGCTCTCGCCGGCGAGGGAGATGCCGGTGCCCGAGGCGCCCAAGCCGCTCGACGCGAGCGACAGCGGCTCGAGGTCCACGCCGCTGCCGAGCCCGCCGTCGTCGCCGCCATCGCCGGCGAGCAGGTCGACCTGGTCGCGCTTGAGCATGATCCGGTCGCGGTCGCGGAACTCCTGGAGTTGCCCGGAGTCGACCATCTGCTTGACCTGGCTCTCGGACTGGCCCAGTCGCTGGGCCGCTTCCTCGAGGGTGTAGAACATTTTGGCCATCGGCACACTCTCCGGACAGAGTAAGGTCTCGACCCCACGAGCCCAACCCCGCAAGCCCGCGCCGGCTTGGGGCCCTCCCGTGGTTGCCCGCACCGGGTGGACTGCGGCTCGGCCCGGCGATTCGGGGCGGAACCCCGGCTCGCCGGACGAAGCGGCACGACCACCCTTGGGTGCAACCCTTGGAGGGGAACGGGATGGTAGCACGAAATCCCGCGAGCGACACGCGGCGGAGGGGGTGCCGGATCGCACGCAGGGGGCGGGCCATCGGCCCGCTCCAACAGTCTACGCGAGGCAAGCGTCGGCTGTTCCGAGACTTAGAGGTTCCGCGAGGAACTCCGCGCCGGCAGAACGCCCCGACTCGCCCCGTCGGCGGTTGGTGGGAATGCAAGCGGGCGGGCTGCGGGATGACCGATAAGTCGCCCCGTGTGCGGCCTTGTCGGCGTGGCGACGGTGCGTGGGCGGACCCCCTCGGTGGATCGGGCGGGGCTGGCGGCGATGCGCGACCGCCTGGCCCATCGCGGGCCGGATGGGGACGGGCTTTGGATGCAAGGCCCGGTTGGGCTCGGGCACCGGCGGCTTGCGGTGGTGGGGCCGGGCGAGGGCGGGGCCCAGCCGCTGGCTTCGGCGTGCGGGCGGCACGTGCTGGTCTACAACGGGGAGTTGTACAACGACGCCGAGGTTCGCGCGGCGCTGCGGCGTGAGGGCTTCGGCCAGAGCGGCCCGCTGCGTGAACTGCTCCAAGAAGGCGACGCCCAGGGCGTCTGCGACACGCCGACGGTGCTCGCGGCGCTCATGGCGTGGGGGGCCGAGGGGCTGGGCCGCCTGCGGGGCATGTACGCGCTGGCGTGGTTCGACGCGAGCCGGGATGTGCTGACGCTGGCCCGGGACCCGCTGGGGATCAAGCCGCTACTTGCGTGGCGTGGGACCGTGCCGGGCGGGTCCGGCGGGGGCGAGGAGGTCGTGTTCGCGAGCGAGGTCGGGGCGATCCTGGCCCACCCGCACATCTCGGCGCGCCCCGACTTCGCGGCGGTCGGTTCGTACATCACGACCATTCGGCGGACGCTGGGCTCGCGGACGATGTTCGACGGCGTCCGTGGCGTGAAGCCCGGCGAGTGGATCGGGTTCGATCTTTCGGGCGAGGGAATCGTCGAGCGGCGCGGGGCGATTCCGCTCGGCGCGGGTCTGGGAGGCAGATCGGAATCGTCGGGCGAGCGTGGGGGCGACGCCGACCCGGACGAGGCCATCGCCCGAACGCGCGAGATCGTCGCCGACTCGGTCCGCCGGCATCTGCGCAGCGACGTGCCGCTGTGCGCCCTGCTCAGCGGCGGGCTGGACAGCACGATCATCTGCGCCGAGACGCGTCGGCACATCGGCGAACTCCAGACGTTCTGCACGGGGGCGATCGACGCGGGCGACGCGGGCAGCCCGGACTTTGCGATGGCCCGACTGGCCGCGGCCCATCTGGGCACCGCCCACACGGAGCGGGCGATCGATCGGGATTCGTTCCTGGAGCAGTGGGGCTGGATGGTCGGGCGGCTCGGCCTGCCGTTGTCGACGCCGAACGAGGTCGGTATCCACGGGATCGCGGCGTGCCTGCGCGAGCGGGGCAACGTGGTGGCGCTGTCGGGCGAGGGGGCCGATGAGTTGTTCGGCGGCTACGACAGGCCGCTGGCGTCGGCGTGGCGGTGGATCGAGGGCGGCGGGCACGCACGCGATCTGGGTGACTTCGTGCTCGCCGACGGCGCGTGGGTGCCGGCGGAGGCCAAGTCGCGGTTCCTGCGTCCGGTGTTCTGGGAAGCGATCGAGCGCGACGCGGCCATGATCGAGACGTACCGCGACGGGCTGGGCGAGTGCGTCGCCGATGCCGAGGCCCGCGGGTGGCGCGGGCACGAGGCGATGATGCAGGCGGTGCTGGGTTGGCATCGGCGGGTGAACCTGGTCGGACTGCTCGAGCGGCTCGACGGGGCGACCATGCTGGCGGGGGTTGAGGGTCGGACGCCGCTGGCGGATGCGGGGGTGGCGGCGTGGGCGGAGGGGCTGCCGATCGGGCTGAAGTTCAGCCCCGGGGACACGGCGACAGACTCGGCGCACACGAAGCTCGCCCTCCGCCGCTCGTTCGCGGCCCATGTGCCCGAGGCGATCCTGCATCGTCCCAAGGCGTCGTTCCCGCTGCCGTTCCAGACGTGGATGCGTGGGGCCGTCGGCGTGCTGGATGGGAGCACGCTGGTCGAGTCGCTGTTCGAGCCGGCGGCGATCGCGATGGTGCGCCACAACCCGGAACTGGTCTGGGGGCTGGCGTGGCCCATGCTGAACCTGGCGATGTGGGGGCGGCGGTGGGGGTGGTAGGCCCGGCCAGTTCGCGGCTATCGTCCCGCGTGCCCGACGCCACCGACCGCCTCCGCACGAGCATCGCCGGGATCGACCTGCGCAACCCCGTGCTGCTGGCCGCGGGCACGTGCGGCACGCTCGACGAGATGGGCGACGTGCTGGACCTGTCGCGCGTCGGCGGGCTGGTGACCAAGTCGATCACGCCCGAGGCGCGAGAGGGCAACCAGACGTGGCGGGTGGTCGAACTCGGCGTCGGGATGCTCAACGCGATCGGGCTGGCGAACATCGGCGTTGAGGCGTTCGAGCGCGATGTGGGGCCGCGGGTTGCGGGGGTGAAGACGTGCGTGATCGGCTCGGCCGCGGGGTTCAGGGTCGATGACTACGTCCGCGTCGCGGGGGCGTTGGGGCAGATCGAGGGCGTTCGCGCGGTCGAACTGAATGTCTCGTGCCCGAACGTGCACGGCGGCACGGAGTTCGGGCTGGACACGCGGGCGCTGGGCGAACTCGTGCACCAGGTGCGCCGGGCGGTGCCGGGCAAGCCGCTGCTGGTGAAACTGCCGCCCGTGGCGCTGGGCAGCCCGTCGATCGTGGACGTGGCGCGGGCGGCGATTGAAGGGCGTCCGGAGGGCGGCGGGGCGGCGGCGAGCGGCGGGCCGGGCGGGCGACCGGGGGCCGACGCGCTGTGCCTGTGCAACACGACGCCGGCGATGGCGATCGACGCGCGGACGCGGAAGCCGCGGCTTGCCAACGTGACCGGTGGGCTGTCCGGACCCGCGGTACACCCGATCGTGGTCCGCCTCATCCACCAGGCGTACGGCGCGATCGCAAGGCCGACGCAGACGCCGATCATCGGCATCGGCGGCGTGCTGCGATGGGAGGACGCCGCGGCGTTCATCCTGGCCGGTGCGTCGGCGGTGCAGATGGGCACGGGCCTGATGGCCGATCCCCGGAGCCCGCTGCGGGTGGTCAAGGGGCTGGACCGGTGGGTGCGGGAGCAGGGTGTGGCGAGCGTGGGCGAGTTGGTCGGCGCGGTAACGGGTTGAGGCTTCGGCTCCTGTCTACTTCCTCAGGATCCGCCTGGCCAGGGCGCCGAGCGACTGGCGGGCCTTGGCGAGTTGCCACTGCAGTTTTCCGCGCGGCGGGGTCCAGTTCTGGCCGCGCTGCTTCTCGATGGCCGCGGGCGTCTTGTCCGGGTCGGCGGTCAGCGCCTGAACCACGATCGCCTTCCACGGCGCGAGGTTCTCTCCGGCTGGGATCTGCTCGAGCCGTTCGAGCGCCTCGCGGCAAGCGTCGACATCCAAGCGCGATGGCGGCTCGGTGATCGACTTGAACACGAGCCAGCGTGTGCTGTCGTGCAGCACCTCGCGCGCCAACGTGAGGCGTTTGAGCAGGTCGTCGGTTCGCCGGGGCGGGTCCCAGTTCGAGTCCACCTGCGAGAACAGCATCGAGACCTGGCGGAGCGTGACCTGCGCGCCCGGCAAGGCCGGGATGCTCATCATGATCTTGTGGGTGTCCAGTTCGCCGCCCTGGGCCCACTTCAGGCCCAGGCGTTTCTCGGCCTGGGCGATGTCCTCGGCGGTCCACGACAGGTGGGGCACGCTGAGTTCCGGCCCAAGCGGGCTGATGCCCTTGTGCCAGTCTACCTTGGCCGGGTCGGTGTGCGCGTCGATAAAGCGGATGATCCGCTCCTGCACGCGGTCGTATGGGCGGCCCTCGAAGACGTTGAAGCCGAGGAACGTCGGGAGTTGGTCGGACAGGGCCGGCCCGCTGGTCTCCATGCGTTCGAGCATGAACGAGGCCATCGTGTCCCGGTCGCGCTCGGCCCATCGCTGGATCACCGTCATCGCGACCTGGCTGGCCCGGAGGGTGTACATGTTCCAGGCGTCGGCGTCGGCGGTGACCTTGTCGCACAGGTCGAACAGCAGCGGGGCCGCGGGGGGCCCGGCCTTCTCGAGGGCGTCGAGCAGGCGGTCCGAGCCTTCCCGCGTGAAGGCCTGGTCGCGGATCGCCGTGAACAGGGCGTCGAGGAACGCCGGGTCGCGGAAGCGGAGCATCGACTCGATGCCGCCGCCCAGGAGGCGTTCGACGTCATCGGGGATGTGCTCGGCGAGCATGTAGCGGACCAGGGCCGGGGCGAGTTCGATGAAGCGTCCGCCGTCGCTGGTGGCGCTGGCCAGTTCGTTGGCGATGGCCAGGCGCAGGGCGTCCTCCTCGGTCTCGAGCATGGTCGAGACGAGGCGCTCGGGCTCCCATGTGTGCAGGTCGAGCGATTCGGGATGGAGCACGCGCCGGATGGTGCGGACCTCGCGGGCGACGCGTGAGTTCTGGCCGCAGTGGTCGCAGGTGGTGATGAGGCGTCCGGTTGCAAGTTGCAGCGGGTGCCCGCACGAGGGGCAGGGCGCCTGGCCATCGCGGGCCCGGGCGGTCTGGGGCATGGCGGGCAGGTCGCCCTTGAGGATCGGCTTGAGTCCCTCGCCGCGGCGTTTGCGCCACATCTCATCCAGCAGGTCCTGCTCGGTCTCCTCGGCCCGCTGCTGGTAGACCCGCTCGAACGCGTCCAGGCACGCGGCCCGCCCCTTGGCGGTCGGCACGGCCCGCAAGGCCACGCCCCACCGATACCGCTCGAACGGGTGGCGGCTGGCGCCCTCGACCACGGCGTCGAGCATCCGACTGGCAAGGTCCGGGTGGTCGTGCACCAGATCGTCGGCGTAGAGCAACAACACGGTGAGCATGTCGTCCGGGCCGCGCCACTCGCGCCCGTATTCGCGTCCCGGCTCGTCGATGGACTGGTCGGCCAGGTCGCCCAGCGTGTCGATAACGGCCTGCTGGGTGCGTGTCGGCAGCGTCGGCAGGAGGTACGTCGCCACGTCGAACACGACACCGAAGGCCCAGTCGTCGGTCGTCTCGGTCAGGATTCGTCTGACGCAGACGAGCGCGTCGTCCATGCGCTCCTGGTCGCCCGCGGTCTCGAACTCGGCGGCGAGTTCGAGGAATCGGCGCAGGCCGGCGGGGCCCGCGCTTGTGAGGACGATCATCCCGCCGGGGCTCTCGGGAACCTCCTTGAGCAGGCGATCCGCGATCTGGAGGAAGAACCACGCGTCCTTGGGCTGGACGCGCTGGGCCGCCCGGAAGTCCCCGGCCCGCATGCGCCGCCCCTCGCGGGCGGCCCTGGCCTCGGGCCAGTCCTCCTTGATGCCGTCGTTGGCTCGCATGAACGCGCCATCGCTCAGGAAAACGATCAAGTGTCGCGCCCACTCGGAGTCGCCCTCCCTTTCGGCCTTGATGAGCGCATCGGCCAGCGCGGGTGACCACAGCATCAGGTCCTCGCCGGTCAGGCGACCGTTGCCCGCGTCGGCCAGCGCCAGCGCCCGGTCGCGCTCGCTCGTGAGCAGCGCGTGGACCCACGGCCCGGCCTGCCAGTCCTCCGGCGGGTCGTCCGCGTCGTCGTACTCACGCTCGTCGGACAGCGGCGGTGACCGCAGAGCCGGGGCCGGCGCGGGCTCGTACTCGGCGTTGACGTCCGTGCCGCAGAAGTCGCAGGTGACGATCTGCTGGGCCTCGAGTTCGGGCAGCGGGGCGGCGCAGGCGGGGCAGTGGGGGGTCTTGGTCATGGCATGGTCCGCTGCATCGGTTGGTTGGGTCGGTCGGTGAAAGCGTGGGGCTGAGGGCTTGGGCAGGAGGGCCTTGAGCACGAGGGCTTCGGAAGGCTCGCGCTTACCGCCAGAACATCAGCCGCCGCATCGTGCGATTGCGTTCGAGCCGCTGGAACATCCCCTCCATCCGCTTGCCCAGCCCGGGCGCCCGAAGCCCTTCGAGCACCTCTTCGACGATCGGGCCGAGTTTCGGGTGCGCGCGCCACGGCCTCAGGACCTTTTTCACCTGGGCGTATTGGCTGCCGGTCATGTCCGCGGGGCGGGATCGGGCCGAGTGCATGACGCAGTGGCGCGTCGCGTCGAGGCGAAGGGACTCGAGGATGGCCAGGCGTTCGAGGATGCTCTCAGCCGTGTCGTGCTCGCTGCGCCACCAGTCCATCTCTTCGATCAGGTTGGCCGCATCGCGGGCGAGCATCCGGGCCCGGCGCTGCTCGGGCGTCTCGTTCTTCGGGCGTGCCGGCCGATCGCGGTCACCATCGTCGTCGCGGCCCTTGTCGTGGGAGCCCCGCCACATCCACCGGGGGAACTCGAGGTTCTCAACGTCCAGATGCTCGTCGATGAACCTCACCACCATCTCCTGCGACGGACCGAACACCTGATTCCGGAATCGCGAGTGGATCAGATGCTCTGCCAGTTCCGCCGCCAGCGGGTCGCCCGCCTCGTGCATCCGTTCCAGCAGCCAGCGGGTCTGGTCCTCGCTGCCGGCGTCGTCCGCTTCGTCGAGCAGACGCCGCGCGAGACTCAGGGCCGTGCCGACGGCCTCGTCGTGCTTCTTGATGCGTCGGGCGTTCGCGTCCACGTAGTCGAGCAGCGCGGGCAGCGCGACGGACCCCGCCGCGGCGATCGCCCCGAGCAGCCGCTTGTTCTGGTGCGGCCCGAACCGCCCGCGCCGGAACGAGTCCACCAGCGCCTTGCTGAATCCCTCGTCCCGATGCCGGTGCAGGCGTTTGACCACCCGGTCCATCGCGTAGCCGATGTCGCCCGGCAGATCCCCCGACAGCACCTCCAGCACCGCGTCGGCATGCTCGGCGAACCGCCCGCCATCGGTCAGCGGCGAGTCGAGTTCGTTTGCGATCGCCATCCGCAGCGAGTCGTCGTCGGATGTTCGATAGGTGTCGAGAAGCCGCCGCGGCGACCAGTGCCCCAGGTCGTCCTCGCGCACGCCCGGCGAGACCACCCGCAGTTCCCGCGCGATCCGGGCCGCCCCGCCGCAGTACCCGCACACGACCACCAGAAGCAGTTCCTTCAGCGGCAACGCCCGCCCGCACGACGGGCACTCGGCCTGGCCCGCCACGGGACGCGCCAGCGCCACGCCCGACCTTCGTTTCGGATCAGGCTCCGGCAGCGCGGGCAGTGCCGCGGCCAGGTCGATCACGTTCCGCATCGCAAACCGACCGCCCGGCGGCCCCACGATCTCGTGGAAGGTCCGCACGAACGCCGCCCGCCCCTCCGCCGTCGGCACCAGCCCGACCGCCTCCTTCCAGCGGTCCATGTGCCCCCAGCCGCCGGTGGCCTCGCGGTATTCCTCTTTGATCGCACGCAGCATCTGCTCGCCAAGCGCCGGCCGCTCGCGCAGCATCTCAGCCGTGAAGAGCAGGATCGGGTTGAGCACCTCCTTCGGCCCGGGCCAGTCGCGGGGGTTCCGCTCGTCCGGCTCGTTGGTATGGTCGTCGGCCAGGTCGGCCACAAACCGGACCAGCGCCTCCTGCTCCGGTCCCCGGCGCGTCATGATCAGGTGGAACGCCGCGTCGAGTTGCAGCCCGAGGCGCTCGGCGTTCCGCGGGTCGTGGTACGAGTCGCCGAGGCGCGCCAGCAGCAGGCGGAGGCACTCGAGCCGCAGGGCCGCCCCCTTCTCGTCGCCGTCCTCTCGTGCCTCCGCCGCCAGGTCCATCAAGCGCTGCATGGCCGCCGGGCCCGCCGCCGATAGCGCGACCAGCGCCACGTCCGATCTCGGGCAGCAGCCCTCGACGACCCGGGCCAGTTCCAGCATCGCGCGGCAGGTCCGCGAGTCCTCCCGCCGGCGGATGTACCCCGTGGTCGCAAAGCAATGACGCACCAGGCGCGCCGACTCCTCTTCCCAGTTCGGCCCCTGCTGCTGGGCTTTCCGAAGGGCCGCCAGCAGTTCGAGGGCCTTGCTGTCGTTCTTGCCGGCCGCGATCCCGCGGAGCAGCAGCGTGATCGCCATCGCCAGCGAGCCGCGTCCCTCGCGGAACTGGCGCGACACCTCGTCGGCCAGCGCCGCCGCCCACGCCACGGCATCCTTGTCCCACACCGGCAGGCTGCTGGTGGTCGCGATCACGAACTGGCGATCCGGGTCCGGCTCGGTCAGCAGATGGGTGAAAACCACCCCCGCGTCCCAGTTCGCCAGTTGGACGCAGAAGTTCTCGAGGCCCTCGAGCGGCAGCCGGTCCGACGAATACCGAGTGTGCCCCTCGACCTTCGGACGCCACCCCTTGAGCGACAGCGGGGGCGACCGGAGCGGCCAGCGGGGCACGAGTTCCCGCTGCACGTTGGAGTCCGTCCCGCAGAACTCGCAGGTGACGATCCCGTCGTCGCCGTACTCGGGCAGCGGGGCCGCGCACGCCGGGCAGTGTGGCATGTGGCTGGCCATGGGCGTGCTCCGGGCGGGCCGCGCGCCTCCGGCGGGCGGGGCCGGCGTCGATCACCAGTCGCAGGAGCCGCGCAGCCTACCGGATCAGGCCCGAACAGTCGACGCAGGACCGCGGCGCCGCGCGGGCGACCCACGAAACCGGGCGACGCCACTCCGAAGAACATCCGCAAGCGCGGCCCCGGGCGGGCCACGAATCCGGATGTCCGCCGGGATCGTCGGGCGAATCGGCGTCGGGCACGCCGCGCACACGCCGGAATCCCCGGCTATATTGGGCCGGTCGTCCGGGCCACGCGTCCGCCGAGTGGGGCGGGCCGACAAGGAAGGGGGCGCTCGCGTGGGCATCTTGCGCAAGGGAGTCGACTTCGTCGCCGGGCTCATCCCCGGCTACAAGGGCTACAAGGACAAGGAGCAGCGCCGCGACGCGGACCGCATGCTCCGCCACGCCATCGTCACGCGCCTGCAGGAGCGAAAGGCCGTCGTCGACCGCGCCATCGCCGAGTCCAGCCGCAAGTTCCAGTTCGACAACCTCGAGCCGCTCGAACTGGTCAAGCGGAAACTCGAGCGTGTGACCGACCTGATCCGCCACGCCCCGGCCGGCTACTCGGGCTTCTTCGACACCGCCGAGATCGGCCCCGAGCAACTCGACCGCATCTACGAGAACGACGCGAGCGTTCTGGAACGCGTCAACGAGGTCGGCCAGATCATCGAGGGCCTCCCCCGCGCCGACGACATCCCCGCCGCCGCCGACCAGTGCGTCACGGCCCTGCAGAACATCGAGAAGGCCGTGCTGGAGCGAGACCATTTGCTGATGGATGTGAAGTGAGCAGAGCAGTAGAGAAGAGAGACAAGAGAATCGTTGGTAGAGTCCTGAGTCCTGAGTCCTGAGTCCTGAGTCCTGAGTCCTGAGTCCTGAGTCCTTGGTCCTGAGTCCCGGAGATCGGGCAACGGATTGTCGATTCCACACGGCGCGGCCCAGTCGCCACGCCAGCCCCAACACCCGGCCCATGTCTCTTCTCCGCGTCCCTCCGCCCACCTCCGCGACCTCCGCGTTCTCCCCTCCCGAGTGCCTCGTGCCCAATGCCTAGTGCCTCGTACCTGATCGAGACCCTCCATGCCCCAACTGGCCCAGATCATCGAGTTCCAGGACACCGTCGGCGATGTCCTTGCCGCCCGACTCCCCGCCACCGGCGAGGGCGTCATCGAATGGGGCTCCCAGCTCATCGTCCGCGAGGGCCAGGTCGCCGTCTTCTTCCGCGACGGCAAGGCCATGGCCACCTTCGAGCCGGGGCGCTACGTCCTGACCACCCAAAACGTGCCCGTGCTCACCAAGTTCGTCACCGGCATGGTCTACGGCAAGGGCAACACGCCGTTCCGGGCGGAGGTCTACTACGTCGCCACCAGCCTCCACCGCGACCTGAAGTGGGGCACGCCCTCGCCGGTCTACATCCCCGATCCGATCCTGCTCCAGATCCCGATCCGGGCCAACGGCCGCTTCGCCATCCGCGTGACCGACCCGTCCATCTTCGTGCCCAAGGTCGTCGGCACCCGCCCGATCTTCCGCACGCGCGACATCGAGGACTACCTCCGAGCCCAATACATCGTGGCCGCCCTGACCGACGGCGTGGCCTCTCTCGGCAAGTCGTTCGTCGAACTGCCGCGCTACTACCGCGAACTCGGCATCGGCGTCAAGGCCATCATCTCGCCCGAGGTCGCGACCCTCGGCGTCGAGATGACCGAACTGGCGGTCAACTCCGTCTCCACCACCGAGGAGATCCGCCAGGTCCTCGATCGCAACGCCGGCATCGCCAGCGAGGCGTTCGCCCGGGCTCGCGGCACCCAACTCGAACTCGAGGCCAAGGCCGCCGGCGCCGCCCGCCTGGCCGAGGCCGGCACCTCCTACCAGCAGGTCGGCATGGCCGACGCCATGAAGACCATGGCCGCCAACCCCGGGCAGGGTTCGGGCGGCGGCGGGAGCAGCGCGATGGACACCGGCGTGAACCTCGGCCTGGCCATGATGATGCCCCAGATGATGGGCCAGATGATGCAGAACCAGCAGCCCGCCGCCGGGGCCGCCCCGGCCCAGGGCCAGAACCCGGCGGGCGTCGCGGCGGTCGCCACCCAGGCCGACCCCTTCGCCAAACTCAAGCAACTCAAGGAGTTGCTGGACATGGGCGCCATCACCAAAGAAGACTTCGAGGCCAAGAAGGCCGAACTGCTCAAGTCGATCTGAACCGAATCCCCCGGACTTCCCCCGGGGACATGAACAGGCGGGCCGCCCGCCTCCCAATCAGGCGGTAACGCAGAGTACGGCGGCCCGGCGGATCGGGTCGATGCTCTTCAGGATCAGCCAAGGGCGGCGTGGGGCCGTCCGAATCGCACCAGACGCGTCCCGCGGAGCACCTTCGAATGGCCAAGAAGAAGACCACTCGAACCTCGTCCTCCAAGAAGGCGCCCAAGAAGGCCGCCTCGAAGAAGCCGGCCGCGAAGAAGCCGGCCGCGAAGAAGGCGCCCAAGAAGGTCGCCAAGAAGGCCTCCAAGAAGGTCTCGAAGAAGGCCACCAAGAAGGCGGGCGGCGGGCGGGCGGCTGCGTCGACCAAGTCGCACGCGGCCCATGGGCCGCGGTCGGGCTCGCGCCACGCGCCCAAGAAGGCCGCCAAGCCGACCGGGGCCAAGGCGCTGGAACTGTTCGCCCAGGCGATGGACATGGCCCAGTCCGGGTTCCTGTTCGACGCCATCAGCGCGTTCAAGGACCTGGCGGCGGACAGGAAGAACGACCTGGCCGACGACGCCCAGTGCAACGTCGGGCTGTGCTACCTCCGCATGCACCTGTACGCCGACGCGCTGGACGCCTTTGCCAAGGTCGCGCGGGACTACCCGGACGCGACCATTGCCCAGGTGCAGGGGGCGGCCCACGAGTTCGGCAAGACGGCCGCGAAGGCACACCTCGGGCGGGTTCATGCCTTCCTGGGTATGGGCGACGTGGCCTCGGCCCGGGCCGAGGCCGAGGCGATGCAGGCGGATACCGAGTCGCACGTTGTCTCGGCCGACGGTTCGCGCCAGACGTTTGCGCAACTGGCCGACTCGGCGGTGCGGGCGGCGGGGGGCTGAGGATCGGCGGGGTTGGGTGCGGGGTGATTCGGTTGGAAGTGCCGGGATGCGGCTGCGTTGGCGCCGGGGCGGTGGCCCCGCTTTGTGTTTTGGGCGGGCCGCGGCGGGGCGGGAGTTGGTCACGGGGGGTGGGTGGATGCGCTGGCGTGGGCGAGCAGGGTGCCGGCGCACGGAGGGGGTGCGCGGGGAGGTGTGGGGCTTGGGTGCGGCCGGGGTGGGGCGGGGTTGGGAGTGGGGTGATGGGGCGCGCGGGGGCGGCGTGGTGGGGAGGTGTGGCGCGCGGTGGGGTGGTTGGTGTTGGAGGTGGGGGCTGGTGGGGCGGGGTGTGTGCCGGTGTGGGGATCGATTGGGGAGGCGCGGGGGTGGGGGCGCGGAGGTGGTAGGCGGCGGCGAGGGGCGTTCGCGCCGGGGGCTGGGTGGCCTGGCGGCTTTGGGTGGTGGAGGTGCAGGCGGCGAGGATGGGGGAGGCGGTGGCGCTGATGAGCAGGGCCAGGAGGCGGCGGTACGGTCCGGGGTCGGGGGCGTCCGGAGCCTCGGGGGCGGAGGGCCATGAGGCGGTTGATGGCGGCGGCGCGGGCGTCGATGGCCAGGGCGTAGAGGTTGTCGTAGGCGGGGGCGGCGGACATCAGGGGTATAGTAGGGTGTTGGCGGCGTGTGTCAAGTGGGTGTTTGGTGGGCCCACGGGTCGGAGCCGTGGGCTTCCGCAGGGGGCGTGGGGTGGCAGGAGGGTGGGTAGAAGGAGGTAGCGGCTCGGCGCCCGCACAGCGGGTTCTATAGCTCCCACCCGCCCCTGGTAGAGGACGGAGGGAAGGTAGAGGTGTAGCCCCGCGTCGCCGCCGAGCCGGGGGAAGGGGAACGGGACCGACGGTCGCTGTCGGCGGACCGAGCTCTCGCGATCAAATGAGTGCGTTCATCATCTCGTCAATGTCCTTGAAGCCTTGCATTATGAACACAACAGTACCGTGCTCTGCCGACGGGTCGGGCGGCTGTTGTGTGTGGGCGGCAGTGTGCGCAATAATACCACGGTCACGTCCATAAGTATCGATCGTGCCCAGCCATACTTCGTCCAGTTGGAATGCCTCGATGCCAACTGGAATCAGCATGTTCTTTATGTTCTCTTCCCTAATGCCATGATTACATGTCTTAATCATGTTCACAAAATGTGTCCGGGCCTTGTCGATTCTCTTTCTCAGTGTGTCATCTGTTCTTTTCCAATCCTGGTCATGGAACGCCAGTAGTGACAGCAGCACTTTCGAGTGAGGCCCCGGATTGCCGTAGTTCGCAAAGGCTCGATTCGCCAAGTCTACTACGCGATCCTCCAGAAACGCCTCAAACTCGGCGTGGACCAACGCTCGAAAGCCTCGAACGCGATCGTATTGTCGATCTGTATATGTGCCCGTCGGATTGATCTTCGGAAGCATGTGGCGTCTCAGCGCCGTCACGCGTTGCTGCAGGACTCGAAGTCTATTCGATCGAGCCAATGCCTACTCCTTCAGATCGAGTAGGCAATCCGCGACCCCTCTAGTCGTGGGATCTCCATCTGAGTGCCGATAGCTGCTGACAGCGACTCGCCCCAGCGAGCGAGCCTTGTATGGGTAGCCGCTATGCTCTTGGTCGTGACCTGCAGTGCGTTCGCAAACTCGGCGTCATGATCGCAGAGCCGCTTGAATCCTTGAACGACTGCATCGTGCCGCGACACCGCCAGCGCCGCGGTTGTGACATCCGAAAAATAGAAGACCATTATATCGTAGACGGCTCTATTGAATCGGCCCTCGAAAGCCCCGTTCCGCCAACGAGAAAACGCGTGATCCTGTCCAAACACCTCGCGGGTGGCGAGAATCGCCCTCTCGCACTTCGACGCATGTTCGCGGATCTCGCCCTCACGCGATCGCCAGTCTCGATTCAGGTGCTCGCAGGTCGAATCAAGGAAAGCTTTCAAGTTGCCCGAATACTCGCTCAAGACCAAGTGAATGCAAAGAAGCGGACTAGCATTTCTGTATCCCGCATCCGGAAATCAGGTTCGCCACGAGTGAAGAGATCGCAACGCTCCACTTTGCTGCATGCAGTCGTCCGCAAACTCTACGAACGGCCCTGGGTGGAGAGCCTGACGAAGCTCCTGTGGCGACAGCGCGACGCTGCCTGTATTTAGCCGCAAGAAGACGAGGTACAAAAAGTCCTCGCTTGGCCAGTTCTTCACTACCACCGTGCGAATAGTCTGGTTGTGAAACGCGTTCAGGTCCTCCGCTAGGTCGCCATTGTCAGCAATATCGCACAACGTCTTGCCATTCAGGTCTCGCTTGATCTCAAGACCGCGCAATCGAAGTGGACGAAACTCAGAATCGGGTGAGTTGGCCGCGAACTGCATGAGAGTCAAGAGACGTTGCTTGCCATCAATCACCAAGAAGGAGCCTCGTTTGTCCTTGCGTTCGGCAAGCACGATCTGGGGCACCGGGAGGCCGAGGAATAGCGACTCGATGAACTTGCTCTTTCGAGTGTCAGTCCACGCATCCCGCCGTTGGAAAGCGGGCTTAAGATTGATGTTTCCGCGACGCAGCTGTGCAATTATCGTCTCGGTTGTCCAGTCGGTTGCAGTGACAACCGCCTCCGTTACTTGGGCAGGCTGAAGCTCCGGTAGGTCTGACTCGGATTCGGACGCGTCGTCTGGACCAAATAGTGTCAGTGGGACCGAGTCGTCGGGCTTGTGCGGCATAGGACACCTCACTCTGGAAGAGTTGCGTTGGCGAGGAGTCTACCTCCCCCCCGCCCCCACCGTCATCCTCACCGGCACGAACGTCGGCTTGACTCTGGCCTCGAACTCTGGCCTGAACTTGTTCATGATGGTGCGGACGGCCCAGTTGTTGCCGTCGGCCAGGCCGCAGATCGTGGTGCCGGGCATGGAGCCCATGGAGGTGGCGATCTCGAGGGCCAGGTCGAGGTCCTTGGTTTTGGCGTGGCCGTCTTCGATGCGGGTGAGGAGTTGGTAGAGCCAGCCGGAGCCTTCGCGGCATGGGGTGCACTGGCCGCAGGACTCGTGCTTGAAGAAGCGTGCGATGTTGCGTGCGACGCCGACCATGTCGGTGTCCTCGTCGAAGACGGTGGGGCAGGCGGTGCCGAGGCCCAGGACGTTGTACTTGCGGCCGATGTCGAAGTCGAGGGGTGCGTCGTACTGGTCGGTGCCGAGGATGCCCATGGAGACGCCGCCTGGGATGGCGGCCTTGTACTTTTTGCCGTGGCGGATGCCGCCGCAGTATTGCTCGACGAAGGTGCGGAGCGGGATGCCGAGTTCGAACTCGTAGCAGCCGGGCCTGTTCACGTGGCCGGACATGCCCATGAGCTTGGTGCCGTAGGAGGGCGGGGCGCCGATGGTGGACTCGACGCCCTGGTTTGTGAACCAGGCGTGGCCGTTCTCGATGATGGAGGGGAGGTGTGCGAGGGTTTCGACGTTGTTGATGATGGTGGGGCGTCCGAAGAGGCCCTTGACGGCGGGGAAGGGGGGCTTGATGCGTGGCCAGCCGCGTTTGCCCTCGAGGGCTTCGAGCAGGCCGGTTTCCTCGCCGCAGATGTAGGCGCCGGCGCCGCGGTGGACGTGGACGTCGCAGGTGAAGGGGTCTGAGGAGGCGTTGGACTTGTTGGCGAGGAGGCCCTTGGGGCCGAAGATCTTGTTGTCGTAGGCCTCTTTGATGGCGTCTTCGAGGACGCGGGCCTGGTGGTAGTACTCGCCGCGGATGAAGATGTAGGCCTTGTTGAGGCGGCAGGCGTAGCAGGCGATGGCGATCCCCTCGAGGAGGAGGTGGGGATCGAAGTCCATGAGGAGGCGGTCCTTGAAGGTGCCGGGCTCGGACTCGTCGGCGTTGACGGCGAGGTAGCGTGGGAGGGGCTTGCCGTCGGGACCGTTTTCGAGTTTGGGGAGGAAGGTCCACTTGAGGCCGCAGGGGAAGCCGGCGCCGCCACGGCCGCGGAGGACGGACTTTTTGACTTCCTCGGTGACGTCGGCGGGGGCCATGGACAGGGCCTTGCGGAGGCCTTCGTAGCCGCCGGTTTTGGTGTACTCGTCGTAGGAGACGATGTGGCGGTCCTTGGTGTCGCCGAAGGGCGGGGTGGGGATGCGCTTGGTGAGGATGCCCTCGGTGAGCTTCATGTCCCAGGTGGTGGAGGCCATGTGGGGTCCTGTTGGGTCTGCGGCGTTGGGCCGGTGGGGGCGTGAGTGGGGGCGATTCTAGGGGATTGGGGTTGGGGGGCGGGGGCGGTGGGGCGGATGGACGGAGGGAGTCTGATGGCGCGGCCTCTCTGAGACTCGAGATCGCGGATGACGAGGGACGGAGTCGTGGCGTTGCGGGCTCGCGGGCGGCAGAAAGTGCGGCTGTGGTGGCGGTGTGGGGGTTCGGGGTGGGGGAATCGGGTGGGGTGGGTTGAATGGGGGCGTGTTTTCGGTCGATGCACGATGGTTGCCCGTTCGGGGGTGGTGCCGAACCTTTCGGGGGCCGGCGTCGTTCAAGTGCGGGCGCGGGGCGTGGGACTCGGCCGGGAGGCTGGGGCCGCGGCTGTTTGTGGAGTCGTGAGGGTCCTCCCCACGATTGGGTAGGATTCGCGCAGGGTTCGCGGTTGTGAGGCGGGCCGGCGTGGGTGAGAGGCATCGTTCCGCGGCGGGTGCCGTCGGGGCGTCAAGCGAAGGAATCGGGCCATGGCGCAGACGACCGGGCGGACGAGCGAGGGGAACGCTGGCAGCGGCGCTGGGGCCGGGTCCGGCTCGCCGGGTGGTCGGCGGGGCGCGGGGCCGCGTGCGGCGGCGTGGCTGGTCGGGCTGGTGGGCGCGGCATTGGCCGGCCTGCAGGGCGGCTGCGAGATGGACAGTTTCATCGATCCGTCGGTCGTGGGTCGGTGGGAGATGACGCCGACGGTGGTGCCGATCCTGGACCGGATCCACGCGATCGAGGGGCCTGAAGAGGTGTACGTCGAATACACGGAGGTCGAGACGGACGACCTGGTGCCGGAACTGACCGAGTACCGGATCGGTCCGGGCGACACGCTGGCGATCTCGATCCGGAACTTCACGATCTCGAACGTGGTGGACACGATCGAGCGTCGGGTTGACTCGCGGGGGTATGTGGCGCTGCCGCAGGTCGGCTCGGCGTACATCGACGGGATGACGCTGGAGCAGGCGAACACGGCGATCCTGGACGCGGTGCGTCCGGTGACGGGTGATACGGATGTGGACGTGCTGGTGCTGGGCGAGCAGCAGCGGACGTTCAGCATGACGGGCGTGGTGGGCGGGCAGGGCCCGTACTTCGTGCCGTACGCGGACTACCGCCTGATGGACGCGATCGCGGCGGCGGGCGGTCTGTTCACCGAGAGCGTGGACTATGTGTACGTGATCCGCCAGGTCGCGCTGACCGACGAGGCGACGGGGCGGACGGGCGGACGCCCGGCGACGCCGGCGCCCTCGACGGGCCAAGGGTCCGGTCCTGGCACGACGCCTCGCAGCGGCGAGAACGTGATCGATGTGATCGACGACCTGCTGGACCCGGCGGGTTCGCAGCCGCCGAGCGGTTCGCCTGGGGCGATGTCGGGGTCTCGATCGGCGAGCGCCGCGCCGGTTTCTCCGGCGACGGCCGCGCTTCCCATCGCGCTGATCGAGAACGCCCAGCCGGGCGGGCAGGGCGGCTCGCAGCCGGCGGTGAGTGCGCCGCCCTCGTCGTCGGGTCAGTGGCTGTACCTGGACGGGGAGTGGGTGCTGGTGTCGCGTGAGGGCGGTGCGAGCGGGCCGGACGGCGCGAGGCAGTTGTTCACGCAGCGTGTGATCCGGATCCCGGTGAGGCCGCTGCTGGCGGGCGATGCCCGGTACAACATCGTGATCCGCCCGAACGACATCGTTCGGGTGCCGCCGCCGCCGCAGGGCAACATCTTCCTGGCGGGCAAGGTGGCGCGGCCGGGCACGTTCGGACTGGCGCCGCGGCTGACGCTGACGCGTGCGGTGGTCGCGTCGGGCGGGCTGGCGCCGGACGCGGTGCCGGAGCGGACGGACCTGGTGCGGATGGTTGGCCCGGCGGAGCAGGCGACGATGCGTCTGAACCTGCGGGCGATCTTCGAGGGCACGCAGCCGGACATCTTCCTGAAGGAGAACGACGTCATCAACGTCGGGACGAACTTCTGGGCGTATCCGCTGGCGGTGATCCGCGGCGGGTTCCGGTTCAGTTACGGGTTCGGGTTCCTGCTCGACCGGAACTTCGGCAACGACGTGTTCGGCGCGCCCCCCGGCACGTTCCGCTGATTGGGCCGGGTTTCTCGGGCGTCCGAGCGACTTCGGCGCGCCGGGCGCGTGGGCTGACGGCGTGAACATTGCGCGTGGGCGGGCGTAGTGTCTGGTCCCGCGGCGGGTGCGGTACGCGCCGGCGGGGAGGGGCTGTTTTCGAGCGGAGGCGGCTGGGCACACGGATGAGCGGGCTGGCGGCGACAAATCCGGCGATCGGGTCCTCCGGCGCGTCGGGGGCCGGTGGCCGCGCGGGCGGGCGGGCCGCGAGTCGGGCCGAGGGGCGTGCGGGTGGTCGGGTGCCGCCTTCGGTGTACGTGCTGGGCGGGCTGGCGACGGCCGGGTTTGTGGCGCTGTTCTATCGGTGGCTGGTCAAGCAGGCGCAGATCAGCACGAGCCAGTTGGAGGACTGGGGGCACGCGCTGGTGATCCCGCTGATCGCCGGTTGGATCCTGTGGCAGAAGCGGGCGATGATGGCGCGTGAGCCGATCCGGGCGTTCTGGCCCGGGCTGATGCCGATGCTGCTGGGGATCGTGTGCTACATGTTCTTCGTGGTGGGCGTGCCCAACCACATGCTGCAGGGGTTCTCGATCATCCTGACGCTGTTCGGGGCTGTGCTGCTGGTGCTTGGTCCGGCGATCATGCGGCACGCGTTCCTGCCGATCGCGTACCTCGGGTTCGCGGTGACGCTGGCCGAGCGGATCATGATCGAGATCACGTTCCAGTTGAAGCTGATCGCCTCGTGGGGGGCGTGGGTGCTGCTGTCGGCGACGGGTCAGGCCAGCGGGGCGTACACGGTGCGTCTCGAGGGCAACATGCTGCACATGCTGCGGATGGACGGGACGGACTTCCCGATGAACGTGGCGGACGCGTGCAGCGGGATGCGGATGGTGGTGGCGTTTGTTGCTCTTGGCGGAGCGGTGGCGCTGCTGGGCACGCAGCGGTGGTGGCAGCGGGTGGCGATCATGCTGCTGACGGTGCCGGTGGCGGTGCTGATGAACGTCTTGCGGGTGGCGGTGCTGGGCTGGCTGGGGTACTTCAACGAGGACCTGGCCGGCGGCGAGGCGCACATGGTGATCGGGACGGCGCTGCTGCTGCCGTCGCTGCTGTTCTTCATGTTCCTGGTGTGGGCGCTCGGGAAGATCGTGCACCAGGAGGGAGAGGAGGGCGCCGGCGTCAAGAACATCAAGGGCGCGAAGAACGCGAAGGGGAGCGGGAAGCAGGGGGCGAAGGGCGCGGCCAAGAAGGGCTCGAAGAAGGTTGCCAAGAAGAAGTCGGTCGTGCTGCCGCCGGCGGCGCCGGGCTCCGGGCTGGGCGGGCTGGTGCGTGCGGTGCGCGGGCCGGCGATGGTGGTGGCGCTGGTGGTGTTCGGCGCGACGGCGGCGGGCATGGGTGCGGCGGTGTCGTACTTCCGCCTGTACCTGACGAAACTGCCGATCTACGCCCCGGACAACCGGGCGCTGGTGTCGATCCCGACCGAGACGGAGAACTGGCGGCGGGTCGGCGACGACCGGGTCGAGTCGCCCGAGGTCCAGAAGACGCTGGGCACGGAGAACTACGTCACGCGGAACTATGTGCTGCGTTCGACCGAGGGCACGTCCACGCCGCTGGTGCTCGCGCTGCACGCGGCGTACTACACGGGCACGATCGACACGGTGCCGCACGTGCCGGAGCGGTGCTTCGTGGGCGGCGGGATGGAGATGGGCGACTCGTCGGTGACGCTGCCGCTGGACCTCGACGATTCGAACTGGCTGCGTGATTCGCGTGTGGACGCGGACCCGTCGGTGGCGAACCTGCACGGGCGGGTGTTCACGACGCGTCTGAGCAACCAGTACGGCGACAGCGGGGGGACGCGGGTGCGTCTGCCGCTGGACCCGCACGACATCGAGATGCGGATCACGCGGTTCCTGGCGCCGGGCGAGGGGAACGTGTACGCCGGGTACTTCTTTGTCGCCAACGGCGGGACGACGGCGAGCGCCGAGGGCGTGCGTCTGCTGGCGTTCCGGCTGGAGGACGACTACGCGTACTACCTGAAGGTGCAGGTGACCAGCGCGTCGGTGGGTTCCGAGGCGGAACTCCGGGACGCGGCTTCGGGGCTTCTGAGCGAGCTGCTCGGCGAGATCATGCGGTGTGCGCCCGATTGGGTGGACGTTGAGCGGGGCGAGTATCCCGCGGACAACCCGCGCCGTGCGGCGGCGGGGGAGGGCGGCGGGGCCGGCTGATGCCGGGACGATCTGATCGATGAGCGGCCGCCCGCGCGGCCGAGGAGTGCTGACGATGGCGTCGAAGGTGAATGTGCGGTTCGTGGTGATGCTCAGCGGCGCGCTCGGCGCGGTGCTGGTGTGCATGGCCGCGGTGTTCTACTTCGTGCTGCGCAAGTCGGGCGAGGACTGGGCGATCCGGGGCGACGAGGCGATGGCGGCCCAGGACTACGAGGCGGCCGACCAGGCGTACTCGTTCGCGGTGGCGCATGAGCGGACGAACGTCGAGTGGCTGGAGAAGTGGCTCGACGCGATGCAGCACCACGTGATCGACAACCAGATCGACTTCATGTCGCGGTACAACCGGGACTACACGGGCGTGATGCGGATGGTGGCGCACTCGGCGGGCGCCGACCTGGAGCGTCACATTCGGTACCTGGACATGGTGCTGGAGCGTGTGGACGAGGGTGGCAGCGCCGACTCGTGGCGGTACCTGATCGGGGAGGCGCGGGCCTCGCAGGAGTTCTTCGAGGACCCGATGCAGGTGCCGCAGGCGGGGGTAAGCCCCTCGGAGGACTGGCACCGTCTGTACCGGTTCACCGGGATCGCGCAGGTGATGCTGTACGAGATGGGGCTGCACGAGTCGGACGAGGCGGTCCGTCGCGGCGAGTCCGAGTTGCGGCTGGCGCTGGCGGCGGACCCGGGCGATTCGCGGGCCTCGATCGAGTTGTCGCAGTTCTATGCGGTCCGATCGGATCGTCTGCGGACGCAGGCGCCCGTCGACCTGGCGGGCGCCGAGACGTCGGCCCAACAGGCGCGGCAGGTGCTGGTCGATGCGCTGGGCGTCAACCCGGACGACCTGTCCGCGGCGCTGTCGCTGCTGCGCCTGGACGTGGCGGTGGCGTTCCGCGAACTGCGGGCCCGCACCGGCGGCGCGCCGCCGACGACGGCGCAGGCGGTCGAGGTGCTGGCGCCGTTCGCGGCGCGGCTGGACGCGATCGCGGCGCGGCTGCGCGAGCGGGCGGAGCGGGTTGACCGCGCGACGCTGGTGCGATTCGCGCTGGCCGAGCTCCTGATCGCGCCGATGGACAACCGTCGGCGGACCGAGGAGGTGGCGCGGAGCGCGGTCGAGGCGGGGCTCGGGCGACCAGCGGTGATGGTGCTGCTGGGCGAGACGCTCGCGGCGCGGGGCCGGTATGAGGAGGCGGTGGGCGTGCTGCAGCAGGTCGTGGACCTGCCGAACAAGCCGCTCGGGATCGAGGGGTGGCGGCTGTTCCTGCTGCGTCCGGTGGCGATCCGCCTGCAGGCGGATTACACGCTGAAGCGGTACAACGCGAGGCTGCCCGAAGAGGAGCGGCAGGCGATCCTGGCCGAGGCGCGGGCGTACCGCGAGGCGCTCGCGGGCGAGGTCGCGGCGGACTCGCCGGACCTGCTGAAGATCGACGCGCAGCTCGCGTTCGTCCAGAGCGACTGGCTGAACGCCGAGAGCCTGCTGATCCGGCTCAACGAGCGGACCGGCGGCTCCGACGCGGACGTGAAGTGGTGGCTGGCGCTGACGGCGGCGGAACTGAACAAGCCGGGCGTGGCGCGGGAGCTGCTCAACTCGCTGTATGAGGAGCAGCCGAACAACCCGCAGTTCATCCGGGTGCTGGCGGGCATCGAGCTCGCGCTCCGCAACCAGCCGCGGGCCGAGGCGCTGGTGAGGCGTCTGCTCGAACTCCGGCCCGACGACGAGGAGGCCAGGACGTTCGCGGCGGCGGTGCTCGGCGAGAGCGACGACCCGGTCCTCAATGCGCTCGACGCGTACAACCGCACCGCCCGGGGCGAGGGCGAAGCGATGGGCGATCCGGACCTGGCGGTGGCCAACCTCCAGGCGGCGTTCGAGGCCAACAACAACAACGCGGCCCTGGGCGGGCAGTTGATCCGCGTGTACATCGACCGGCAGGAACTCACCAAGGCCCTGGCGGTGGTCGAGGTCCTGCAGCGAGAGAACCCGGAGGAGGAGGCGTACCCGCGGTTCGCCTCGGCGCTGCGCCGCGGGGAGTATGTGCCGACGCTGATCGAGCTGATCAGCACCGGGCCGGCCGACGATTTCACGAAGGCCATGGCGCGGCGGGTGGTCTATCTGCAGAACGACATGCCCGCCGAGGCTCGCCGGGCCCTGGCCGATGCGGCGGCCATCCGCCCGGACGACCGCGAGGTGCTCGAGGCGCAGTTCGTCGAGGCGGTGGCGGCCAACGACGCCCCGGGCGTGCAGCGCGTGGTGGACCGGGCCCGCACGCTCGACGCGGACGGGCGCCAGGGCGACACGTTCGTGGTGCGCCAGCGGATCTTCGAGGGCCGCCACGCCGAGGCCGTCGCGCTGCTGGAGCGTCTGCGTGCGGCGACGCCGAACGACACGGTGATCCTGCGTCTGCTGGGTCTCGAGTACGTCGCGCTGGGGCGGTACGACGAGGCCATCGGCGTGTACCGGCGTGCGCTGAGCATCCGCCCGCAGGAACTGCAGTCGGCGCGTGAACTGATCGGGCTGCTGGCGCAGCTCGAGCGATTCTCCGAGGCGCTGGCGGTGGCCCGCAGCGCCGAGCCGTTCGGGCGGGGCGATCCCGGGTTCCTCAACACGCTGTGGGTTCTCGAGGCCCAGGCCGGCGACAAGCAGGTCGCGCTGCGCGGGCGCGAGGGCTGGCGGGCCCGCGAGCCCGAGAACGACACGAACAACTACCACCTGGCCGGGATCTACATGGACGTGGGTCGCTGGAACGATGCGCGGGCGTTGATCGACCAGATGCGGGCCCGCGAGGACCGGCTGGAGGTCGTGGCGCTCGACGCCCGCTGGCACGCCGACCGGGGCGACCTGGCTTCGGCCCAGAAGGCGTACGTCGACTACATCGGGCGGATCCCGCCGGCCGATCTGAGCCCGAGGCCGTTCGTCGCGCTGTCGCAGTTCATGGTCTCGCGTGAGCAGTTCGAACTGGCGGCGGCGGCGCTCGAGAGCGGGCGGGTCTACCAGTCGCCCGAGACCATGGACATCGACAGGATGCTCGGCGACGTGTTCGTCATGGCCCAGCGGATGTCCGACGCGGCCGTGGCGTACACGCGGGTTGTCGATGGCGACGCCGACACGCCCGAGGGCCTGTACCGCAAGCGTCTGCTCGAGAACCTGATCCGCCTCGAACGCCTCGACGACGCGCAGATGCAACTCAACGCGCTGCGCGCGGCGGGCCTGGATGGGGATCGCAACACGGTGCTGCTCCGGGCCGAACTGGCGGGCGCGCAGGGGCAGACGGCCCAGGCCGAGGACCTGCTCGACGAGGCGGTGCGCCGCTTCCCCGAGGACCCGGTCGTGTATTTCCAGCGGGCCGAACTGCTCCAGACCGACTCGGAACGCCTGCAGGACGCGCTGGCGGACTACGACACCGCGATCCGCAAGCAGCCGCGGTTCTGGCAGGCGCTGCGGAACCGATCGGGCGTGTACCGGCGGTTGGGTCGGATCAACGACGCGGTTGCCGACCTCCGGGCCGCCACCACGGCTGCGGGCGGCGACGGCGAGGCTGTCACGCAGTTGCTGGTCGAGATGCTGAACCTGGGCCGCGCCCAGGAGGCGTCGACCGCGGCCGACGAGGCGGTGGCCGCTCGCGCCACCGATGGGCTGTTCATCCAGCGTGTGGCGGGCGTGTTCGCCGGGCGCGGCGAGTGGACGACCGCGGCCCGGTTCTACAAGATGGCGTTCGAACTGCAGGCGGAGCCCTCGGTCGCCCAGCGGTACCTGGACTCGCTGCTCAGCCAGAACCCGCCGCAGATCCGCGTCGCGGAAGAGGTGATGAGCGGGCTGGGGCAGGTCGTGCTCGAGCACCCCGGCCTGCTGGCGGCCAACGTGACGATCTCGGCGCGGCGGAACCGCCTGTCGCAGGCCGAGTCCGACGCGACGCGGGCGTTCGACCTGGTCAGCCAGGACCCCAACCGCCTGCTCGTGTGGTACCGAACGATGCAGCGGGCGTTCGGCACGCGCGATGTGTTCCTGGCGTACCTGCGGCGTCTGGCCGCCGCCAAGCAATCGACCGTGCTGCGCGACTGGCCTGTGCTGTTCATCAACATGGTGCTGGCCGACGATCCCCAGACGGTGTCGCTGGCGGTCGAGCAGCTCAACAACCTGGCCAACAACGGGCAGCCGGAGGCGGTCCGCCTGAACGCGCTGCGGACGATCGGCACGACGCTGTACGAACTGGGCGACTACGAGCAGGCGGCCCAGATCTGGGAACTGGCGCTGCAGCTGTTCCCCAACGACTTCGAGGTGAGCAATAACCTCGCGTACACGCTGGTCGAGCATCTCGGACGCCCCGAGGAGGGCCTGGAACACGCGCTCCGTGCGGTTCAGGGCGTTCCGCGCTCGGCTTCGGTGAACGACACGGTCGGTTGGGCGTACTTCAGGACGGGGGACGTGGAACAGGCCCAGGCGTACCTGCTCAGGGCCGCCCGCCTGTCCCGCGACGCGGGCGAGCAGTCGACGATCGTCGTGCACATCATCGAGGTGGAGATCCACCTCGGGAACCGTGTGGCGGCGGAGCGTTTCCTGAACTACCTGCGGCGTGTCATCGACGAGAGCCCCTGGATCGGGGAGGACATCAAGACGGTCGCCGACGGGCTGGAGGAGAGAATCAACTCACTCCCGTCCTGAGCGCGACCGAAAATAGATGGAACGGGACGGGATCCGGGGCCGCACGCCCCGGGTCCGGGCGGGCGGGAGCCCGCCGTCGGCGGAGGCCGGGAGAGAGGCGGGCGTCGGGCGCTCGGCGGCGTGGGCCGTCGGGTGTCGTGCCCGATCGGTTTGGGCGGCGCCGGCCAGGTCCGGTAATGCCCGTAGGTTCGACGGCCCGGTTGTCCGGGCGTGCAGAAGGGAAGCCAGGGCGATGACCACCGCAGCCCCAGTCCGACCGCCGTCCCCCTCGGGCATGTCCGCGCCCCGTCCCATGTCCGCCGGCGGCGGTGGTGGGGGCGTCGGGTCGGCGACGATCGACCCGATCCGTCTGCTCAAGAAGTACAAGTGGCTGCTCGGCGCGTCGGTGATCGCGGGGGCCGCGCTCGGCGTGGCGTCGCACCTGGCGTTGCTGCGTGTGTACCCGATCTTCACGCCGACGGTGCTGTTCCAGATCGAGCCGCCGCGAGACCGTTTCGGGCAGTTGCCCGAGTCGCGCGACTTCAACGAGGAGGAACTGAAGCGCACGATGCAGACGGAGGCGGCGACGATGACCTCCGACCGTGTGCTCCAGCGTGTGTGCGACCGCCTGAACCGGGCCCCGACGCTGGCGCCGAACTGGCGTCGGCAGTTCGAGGAGAACGGGCAGTTCCAGGTCCAGGACGCGGTGGTCGAACTCGAGAAGATCGTCTCGGCCGGCCCGGTGGCCAACACGTGGCTGGTGCAGTTGTCGGCCTCGTACACGGACCCGACCGACGCGACGGCGCTGGCCGAACTGATGCGGCGCGAGTACCTGGCGATGCGTCAGGCCGACGAGCAGGGCGTGCTGTCGGAGAACAAGCGGCAGCTCGACGCGCAGTTGCAGGGTCAGAACGACCGGATCGCGGGCCTGCAGCGGGATCGCGACGCGGCCATCTCGGGCGTCGGCGAGGCCGGCACCGTGACCGAGGCCCTGCAGTCGATCGACGGGCGCTACAACGAGGCGGCCCAGACGCAGCAGATCGTCAGCGCCCAGTTGCAGGAGGCCCGCCAGCAACTCGAGATCCTGCGGGTCAACCAGGCCCAGCTGCAGGCGGCCAAGGAGGCCCCCGGCGGGATCAACTACCCCGACACGGTGCGGGCGATCGTCGAGGCCAACCCGATCGTGGCCCAGGCCCGCCAGTTCATCGACGCGATCCAGACCGAGATCCGCGTGCTGCAGGAGCGCCGGGTCGGCGAGAGCCACCCGGAGATGCGGAACCTGCGCGACCGCCTCCGGGCCGCGGAGCAGAACCTGACGGACGTGCGGGAGCGCGAACTGCTGACGACGTTCAACGCGCAGCTGGACCAGGTCCAGACGGGCATCGCGTCGCTGACGGGCGCGGTGGACAGCCTCGAGGCCCAGCGCGACGACCTGGCGCGTCGCCTGCAGGACCTGCTGACCTCGTCGCGCAAGATCAACGACATGGAGATCCAGATCAGCCGCCTGATCGAGTCGCGCAACGAGACGCAGACGGACCTGGAGAATCTCGAGGCGTTCATCCGCCAGGCGACGACGAACCCAGAGGCGGGCGTGGGGCGCGTGCGGGTGGTGCAGCGCGAGCGCAAGCCCGACGAGCCCTCGTTCCCGAAACTGCGCCTGATGGTCCCCGCCGGCGTCGTGCTGGTGGTGGGTCTTGTTGGCGGCGTGATCTTCCTGCGCGAGGTGCTGGACCAGCGGGTCAAGAGCCCGCAGGACATCGGGCTGATCCCGCGGACGCGGGTGCTGGGGATCGTGCCGCACGCCGGCGAGGACCCGACGTCGCCGAAGAAGGTTGAGACGGCGTTCCGCGACAACGCCAAGGGCGTGATCGCGGAGTACTTCCGCCAGATCCGCTCGCCGTTGGTCAAGCGGATGGAGCAGACCGGGGCCAAGGCGGTGCTGTTCGCCGGCGGGATGCCGGGTTCTGGCGCGACGTCGATCGTCTCGAACATGGGCTACGCGATGGCGGCGCTCGAGAAGCGGACGCTGGTCATCGACGCGAACCTGCGCCGCCCGGCGATGCACAAGGTGTTCGGCGTGCCCGAGGGGCCCGGCCTGGCCGAGGTGCTCGCGGGCAAGGCAAGCCTTGACGAGGTGGTGCACCAGACCTCGACGCCGAACCTGAGCGTGCTGTCGGTGGGCGGGGCCGAGGATCGCGTGTACGAGCGTCTGGCGACGCCTGCGATGACGCGCCTGCTGGCCGAGGCCCGCGAGAAGTACGACGCGATCCTGCTGGACGTGGCCCCGGCGATGGTCGCGGGTGACGCGGTCGCGCTGGCGGGCCAGACCGACGCGAGCATCCTGGTCGTGCGGGCCATGGGCGAGAAGCGGGGCCTGGTCGCGCGGCTGCGCAACGAACTGACCGAGGCCCGCAGCGAGTTCCTGGGCGTGCTGGTCAACGCGGTGCGCTCGGCCGCGGGCGGGTACATCCGCAAGAACATCAAGGAGACGCACGGGTACCAGGCCGCCAAGTCGTGAGACGCCCGCGCGGCGGTGCGTGATTCTGGGGGTGCGGGGCGCCGGGTGGATCGAGATCGGGGGCGTTGATTGACTGGATCGCTGCGCACCCCCTCCGGCCCGGTCGCCGAGCCTCCCGGGCCACCTCCCCCGCACGCGGGGGAGGAGGGCGAGAAGGAGACACGTGCCCACGCCGCCGGGTGAGACCCGCCACATCCTGATCAGCGGCGGGGCCGGGTTCATCGGGTCGCACCTGTGCGACCTGCTGCTGTCGCGCGGCGACACGGTCACGGTGATCGACAACCTCTCGACCGGGCGGCGCGAGAACCTGCCGACGCGCCACGACCGACTGCGATTCATCGAGGCGGACCTGGGGGCGGCCCTGGGCGCGCTGGGCGCGGGCGAGCGGTTCGACGCGATCTACCACCTGGCGGCGGCGGTCGGCGTGGAACTGGTCGTCCGCGACCCCATCCGCACCATCGAGACGAACGTCGAACTGACCTCGGCGGTGCTGCGGTTCGCACGCGAGCGGGCCCGCCCCGATTGCCCCGGCGGCATCCCGACACTCGTGGCTTCGACGAGCGAGGTGTATGGCAAGGGCGCCAAGTCGCCGTTCCACGAGGAGGACGATGTCGTCTACGGCCCGACGTCCAAGGCTCGCTGGTCGTACGCCTACAGCAAGGCGATCGATGAGCACCTGGTCCTGGCGTACCACCGCCAGCACGCGTTCCCCGGCGTGATCGCCCGGTTCTTCAACACGGTCGGGCCGAGGCAGGTCGGGACGTACGGCATGGTCGTGCCGCGGTTTGTAGAGGCCGCGCTCGCCGGGCGAGACCTCGAGGTGTACGGCGACGGTCGCCAGTCGCGCTGCTTCTGCCACGTGGCGGACGTGGTGTCGGTGCTGCCGCGATTGCTTGAGACGCCGGGGTGCACGGGGCGGGTGTTCAACATCGGGAGCGACCGGTCGGTGACGATCCGGGAACTGGCGGAGCTCGTCGTGGGCCTGCTGGGGTCCAAGAGCGCGATCCGGAGCAAGGCCTACGACGAGGCGTACGCGGACGGGTTCGAGGACCTGCGCGAGCGTCGCCCGGACATCTCCCGGATCAACGGGGCCGTGGGCTTCACGCCGAGCATCGATCTGGAGCGGATAATCCTCGACGTGGCGGAGGACGTGCGGTCGCGGGGCGAGGGCGCCGTGCCCGGCGGCCCGCGCCGCGGGGAGGGGACCGCAGCGTGCTGAGCGGGGCGATGGGCCAACCCGGGTCGGTTTCGAGCCTCTCGCCGGGATCGGGCGCGGGGCTGGGCGAGGCGTTCACGGACCAGGCGACCCGCCGCATCGAGGAACTCGGCCAGGAGATCGCCCGCCTGCAGGAACGGCGTGTTGAACTGGCGGACCTCGCGGGGCTCGAGCCGCCGGGCACGCCGACGATGGGCGACGCGCTGGGCGAGGTCGGCTCGCGTCTGGAGATGTTCCACGGGTACATGGGCGTGATGATCGCGGCGTTCGTCGTGACGCTGCTGATGACGCCGGTGATGCGCCGGATGGCGGTGATGAACGGCGTGCTGGATCGCCCGGCGGACAACCGCAAGATCCACCGGGCCCCGGTGCCCTATCTGGGCGGGGTGGCGGTGTTCCTGGGGATCTTCGCGGGGATCGCGCTGTCGTATCTCGCGATCGCGTTCCCGGGCCTGATCGATTTCCACGAAACCGAGCACCTGGCCGGCGGGCTGCGCCACGCGATGGTGCCGCTGTCGATCCTGCTGGGGATCTTCATCATCATGCTCGTCGGGCTGCTCGACGACGTGACGGGGATCAGTCCGCGGATCAAGGTCGCGGGGCAACTGATCGCGGCGGCGGCGCTGGCGTATCAGGACGTGGGCGTGAAGGTGGCCGAGGGCGTGCTGCGCCCGACGATCGGCGTGCTGCTGGGCAACCAGGACCTGACGTGGACGATCCCGCTGGGGATGGACATCCCGATGGTGGGGGCGTCGATCGAGCTGGACCTGATCTACTGGTCGGGCACGGCGGTGATCGCGGTGTTCGTGCTCGGGGCGTGCAACGCGAGCAACCTGATCGACGGGCTGGACGGGCTGCTCTCGGGCGTGACGGCGATCGCCAACGTGGGGCTGCTGATCGTGGCGCTGGGGCTGGCGCTCGCGGACGACGGCCCACGCGACGCCCAGCGGATCGTGCTGTGCATGGCGGTGCTCGGGGCGTGCCTGGGGTTCCTGCCGTACAACTTCAACCCGGCGAGTATCTTTCTGGGGGACGCGGGCTCGCTGATGCTGGGGTTCTGCACGATCGTGGTGGTGCTGACCCTCGGCGATACCGGTCGGACCGACCTGGTGCTGGCGGGGCTGATCATCTACGCGATCCCGATCATCGACACGGTGCTGGCGATCGTGCGCCGAAAACTGGCGGGGCTGTCGATCTCCGACCCGGACTCGAACCACCTGCACCACATGCTCAAACGGGCCTTGGGCGTGAAGGGTGCGGTGTTCACGCTGTACGGGATCGGGGCGACGTTCGCGGGCCTGGGCATCTGGATGGCCAGCGGGCGAGCCCGCGTGACGTACTCGCTGGCGCTGATCTTCGCGGCGTACATCACGGTGACGGCGATCAAGATCGCACGCAAGACCGTGACCGATGCGCACGTGCTGGAGATCGACCAGCGCCGGGCCGAGCGGGCGGCGAGCGAGGCCGCCAAACGCGGGCGGAGCACGCCCGCGACCAGGCAGTCGCGCGCCAAAGCGACGCGGGGCGGATCGGGAAAGCCGGCGCGTCGCGCGCCCGGGGCGGCCAGGAACGGGGCGGATCGCCCGTCGCCCGGGAAAGCCGTCGTCGACGCCGAGGCGGGGGCTGATGCGGACGCGCGAGCCGACGGGCCCGTGCCGACCGAGCCTCGCCCCGCGGGCGAGTGACGCCCCGGGCGGGGTGGTCGATTCGCTCGCGTGTACCATTGTGGTGATGGCGTTCGGGCGTCGCAAACCTCGGAGGCGTGGGTTCTGGAAGCGGGCCGCGGCGGCCACTCGCTCCGGGCTGCGCCGATATCCGACGCACCTGGTGCGTTCGCTGCGGGGCGAGCGGCGACGCGGACGGTTGTCGCGCCTGCGCCGACGCTGGCGGCGTGGACGAGGGGTGGGCGTGGAGGCGTCCAAGTCGGCGCCGGCGATCATCGAGGTCTCGCCGACCGCGCCGCGGTTCGCCTGGCCGCGATTGCCGCAGGAGCCGCTGGCCGCGTCGTGGCTCGGGCACGCCACGGCTTTGGTGCGCGTGGGCGACCTGACGGTGCTGACCGACCCGGTGTTCTCGCCCCGGATCGGGCCGCGGATCGCGGGGCGGACGATGGGCGTGTCGCGCCTGATGCACGCCCCGTCGGGGATGCCGCCTCCGATCGACGTGATCCTGATCTCGCACGCCCACTTCGACCACCTGGACCGCCCAACGCTGCGGCGCCTGGTGAGCAAGCGGACGACGGTCATCACGGCCCGGCACACGGGGCGGCTGATCCCGTCGGGATTCGGCGACGTGATCGAGATCGACTGGGACCAGGAACTCTCGCACAGGGGCGTGACGTTCGCCGCGCTGCGGCCGGAGCACTGGGGAGCGCGCACGGCGTGGGACCGGCACCGGGGGTTCAACGCGTATGTGATGCGCACGCCGCGCCGGAGCGTGCTGTTCGCCGGCGACACGGCCGAGACGCGGGCGTTCGAGTCGCTGAGGCCAAGCCTGGCGATCTTCGGGATCGGGGCGTACGAGCCGTGGCAGCACATGCACGCGACACCCGAGCAGGTGTGGGATATGTTCCTGGCCAGCGGCGGGACGTGGCTGATGCCGATCCACCACTCGACGTTCGAACTCAGCGACGAGCACCCGGATGAGCCGATGCAGCGCCTGCTGGCCGCGGCGGGGGAGCAGGAGCCGCGGGTGGTGGCGCGGACGGCGGGTGAGGTGTGGGTGGCGCGGGGATTGCCGGAAGCGGAGCCGCGATCGTGAGATCGCGGCTCCGGTTGGGTCGCGGGTTCAGTTGGCCGCGATGGGCACGCGTCGGGGGGTGGCCCTGGCGGCCTTGGGCAGGTCGATCGCCAGCACGCCGTGCTCGTAGGTGGCGGTGATAGCGGCGGGGTCGATGTCCTCGCCGACGCGGAACTGGCGGCGGTAGTCGCCGATGCCGAACTCGTGGAGCAGGTGGCGGGCATTGCCCGGCGTGCGCGGGGCGACGCGGGCGGTGACGCTCAGCGTGCCCTCGTGGACCTGGATGTCGATGGCGTCGCGCGAGGAGCCGGGGACCTCGAGGGCGATCTGGTAGCGATCGGGCAGTTCGACCACGTTGGCCGGCGGGCGGTAGGCGCGGGGCTGGGGCGATGAGGTCGGCTCGGGCTGGTGCGAGCGAGCGGGCTGGGTCGCGGCGGTCGAGGCGCGGTTCGTGGCGCTGTTGGTGGTGCTGTTGGTCGTGGTGCAGCCGCAGGAGTTCGTCGTGCAGTTCATGGTGTGCTCCTTCGTGTTTGGGGCGTGTGTTTGGAACGAGTGGCGCGGTGCGGGGTGAATCGGCGGCTCGCGCCGTCAAGCCGCGGGCGAGGCGGCGTGCCGTCGCCCGGGTGCGGAGGATGGCGCTTATGCGTTCGGCTGTGCGTCGGTGTTGGTCGTGGCTTCGATCTGTCCCCGACGGGGGGCCTGATCCTGGACCTGGATGCTCACGCGGCGCGGGCGGACCTCGGCGGCCAGCGGGAGCGTGATGTGCAGCACGCCGTCGCGCAGCGTCGCGCCGACGCGATCCATGTCGATCGCGACCGGGAGCGAGATGGTGCGCTCGAACGCGCCCACGGCCCGCTCGGCCCGGAGGACGCTGGCGTTCTCGGGGGTCGTGATCTGGCGCGTGCCGCGCAGGGTGAGGGTGTCCTCGGTGGCGAGGATCTCGATGTCGTCCATCCGGTAGCCGGGGAGCTCCGCCTCGGCGTGGAGGGCGTCGTCGGTGCGCCACACGTTCAGGGTCGGGACGCCGGCACCGGCGATCGGGCCGCTGGCGAAGGGCCGGGCGGCGAAGGCCGGGGCGGCCATCGGGAAGTCGAAGACACTGTTCATATCGCGGGCCATGTCACGCGCGATCTCGCGCGAGACGCGGGCCAGGGGGGAGTCGTGCAGGAATCGTGCAAGCATGGCAGGGCTCCTGTTGTTTGGATGCCTTCGCCGCGCCCGGGCCGGCCCCGCGGCCGAGCCTCGTCGCGGCTCACCAGTCAAAGAAACAAGCCGCGTGCCAGCGATCGGCAGCGGATTCCGGGGCTCGCGACACGCCCGGAACCGGGCCGAAACGGGCCGAGAACCGGTTCCGGACGTGCCAGAGTCGCCAGTTCAGTGTCAAAGTGGCACTCGGCAGAGGGCATGGAAAACGGCCCGGGCGGGGTGCCCGGGCCGTTCGGATTCGATCAAGGATGGCGCGGCTGGCGCCGGCGGCGGGCCTTAGCCCAGGCCGAGGATGTCGCCGACGACGGGGCCGTAGGCGACGACCAGGCCGGCGAAAACGACCGAGACAATGGAGATGAGCTTGATGAGAATGTTGAGCGAGGGGCCGGAGGTGTCCTTGAAGGGGTCGCCGACGGTGTCGCCCACGACCGTGGCCTTGTGGTCGTCGGAGCCCTTGCCGTAGACGTAGGCGGCACCCTTGCCGGTGCGGACCATCTCCTCGGCCTTGGCCTGGAGGGCGTCGTGGATCTCGGCGGGGACCTTCTGGCGGATGGCGGGGTCCTTGAGCCAGGCGTCGGCGGTGATGCGCCCGTAGGACTCGAGGAGTTTCTTGGCGTTGTCCCACGCGCCGCCGGCGTTGGCCATGAAGACCGCGACGGCGAAGCCGGCCGAGAGGCCGCCGGCGAGCATGCCCATCACGCCCGGCACGTCGAGCACGAGGCCCAGGACGATCGGGACGGCGATGGCCAGGATGGAGGGGACGACCATCTCGCGCTGGGCGCCGGCGGTGGAGATGGAGACGCAGTTGGCGTAGTCGGGGTACTGCTTGCCCTCGAACTCGACGCGCTTGGGCCACTGCATCGGGTCGCTGATCTGCTCCTCGGTCATGCCCTGGGCCCGGAAGGCGTCGCGCATCTTGCCGAACTGGCGGCGGCACTCACGCATCATGGCGTAGGCCGCGCGGCCGACGGCGGACATGGTCATGGCGCAGAACAGGAAGGTGAGCAGCACGCCGATGAAGAGGCCGCCCAGCACGCGGGGGTTGATGAGCGAGACGTTGTAGTAGGCCAGGATGTCCTGGAGGGTGCCGTTGCGGGCGGAGATGACCTGGAAGCGGACCTGGTCGCTGTGGTCGCCGTGCTGGATGCTCGCCGAGAGTTCGAGGCGGCGCGACGTGCTGGCCGACGGGGTCTCGTGCTCCCAGCCGACGCGAGGCAGCGGCGTGACGGTGAAGATCGTGCCGGTGCCGGGCTCGACGGCGTCCTGGAAGTGGTCGACCGAAGCCTGGAGTGGATCGACCAGGAGGGCGGCGTCGACCCAGCGGTCGTCGCCCTGGCCGTCGACGACGATGAAGCGTCCGTGCCCCTGGTAGATCGCGTGGGGGCCTTCGGGGGCGGTGTAGGTCATGGACGAGACCTGGTGCTTGGCCTGCTGGTAGAGCTGGACCTCGACGACCTGGACGTAGGCGGCGAAGAGGGCCAGGGCGGTGAGGGCGGCCGAGCCGATGGCGAAGCCCTTGCCGGTGGCGGCGGTGGTGTTGCCCAGCGAGTCGAGCATGTCGGTGCGCTCGCGGACGTGGGGGGGCTGGCCGGTCATCTCGGCGTTGCCACCGGCGTTGTCGGCGATCGGGCCGTAGGCGTCGGTGGCCAGTGTGATGCCGAGCGTGGCGAGCATGCCGACGGCGGCGATGGCCACGCCGTAGAGGCCCATCAGGAAGTTCTCGCCGCCGCCGGCGCAGATGAACGCGGCCAGGATGGCGACGACGGTGGTGAGCAGGCCGGCCCAGGTGGACTTCATGCCCTCGGCGATGCCACCGATGATGACGGTCGCGGGGCCGGTCAGGCCCTGGATGGCGATGCGCTTGGTCGGGGCGTGCTCGTAGGAGGTGTAGTACTCGGTGGCCTGGGCGATCACGAGCCCGGCGATCAGGCCGGCGACGATGGACAGGCCGAGTCGCCACCACGCGGTGCCGGCCTGGGCGAGCGCCTCGGCGCTGCCGCCGAGCACGAAGAAGAGCAGGCCGAAGGCGGCCAGGATGATCAGGGCGGAGGCGGCCCAGACGCCCGAGTGGAGCGACTTGAGCAGCTGGGCGAAGGAGGCGTCCTCCTTGGCCTTGACGACGAAGATGCCGGCGATGGAGCAGAGGATCCCCACGCCCGCGAGCACGAGCGGGATGACCGCGAGTTTCAGGGCCAGTTCGCCCTGGGCCCCGCCGGTGAGCGGGATGGTGAATGCCGCGGCGGCACCGAGGGCCATGGTGGCCAGGATCGAGCCGTAGTACGACTCGTAGAGGTCGGCGCCCATGCCGGCGACGTCGCCGACGTTGTCGCCGACGTTGTCGGCGATGGTGGCGGGGTTGCGTGCGTCGTCCTCGGGGATGCCGGCCTCGACCTTGCCGACCAGGTCGGCGCCGACGTCGGCGGCCTTGGTGTAGATGCCGCCGCCGACGCGTGCGAACAGGGCCTGGGTCGAGGCGCCCATGGCGAACGAGAGCATGATGGTGGTGAGGTTCTGGATCTCCATGTCCATCGCGTTGAGGACCAGGAACCAGACGGAGGCGTCGATCAGGGCGAAGCCGACGACGTTGAGGCCCATGACCGCGCCGGAGCGGAAGGCGACGGTCAGCCCGTCGTTGAGCGAGTTCTTGGCGGCGTGGGCGGTGCGGGCCGAGGCGTTGGTGGCCATCTTCATGCCGAACCAGCCGCACAGGCCCGAGAGCAGGCCCGCGACGGGCACGCCCAGCATGGAGAGCGTGGGCTGGAGGCCCATGGCGGCCATGGCGCCCAGGAAGATGATCAGGGCGACGAACACGCCCGCGACCACGCGGTATTGGCGCTTGAGGTAGGCCATCGCGCCCTCGCGGACGGCGGCGGCGATGCGGACCATCTCGTCATCGCCCTCGGACTGCTTCATGACCGCGGCCGTGAAGACCCGGGCCATGACCAGGGCGACGATGGCGCCGACCGGGGCGAGCCAGTAGGCGGGATGGATGTCCCCGAACGAGGCGAGGGTGAACAAGGCTGGTCTCCCAAGCGGGCCCGGGCGTCTCGGCGGAACCTCGGGCCGAGTGCATCACGGGCGGGTGTCGATCACGGGCAGATGTCGATCACGGGCGGGTGCCGATCGCCCAATGGCGTCGGGCGTGGCTCCACGGATCGGCGGCGTCGCGGGCGGGTCCCGGCGGACGCACGGGGCCGATCGGGCGCGGCACGGGCCGGGAGATCCCCGGCCCGGCGCGGCGTCAGAACGAGCGGGTCTTGGCGGGCATTTCCGGGCGGTTCTGGCGGGCGATGGCCTTGCGGACACGCCGGCGCATGCGCTCGGAGGGCTTCTCGTAGAACTCCTTCTTCTTGATGTCCTTCGTGAGGCCTTCCTTCTCGCAGAGCTTCTTGAAGCGCTTCATGAGCCCTTCGACGCTCTCGCCGCCACGTGCCTTGAGTCGGATCGCCATGGACACCTCGGAGTTCGTCGGCCCGCGGGGCCGAGTGCTGGATTCGGTGGACCGGATTCGGTGCAACGGGCCCGCCGACCGCGACCACCGGCGTGCGCCGGTGGACCTCGGACGGATGGCCAGGCGTTCGCGTCGTGCGCCCGCCCGTACAAACGGACAACACCGCCCTCGCCGGGCGGGAGGGAAGTAAAGGGTCGCGGCGTGGGGGAATCAAGCCGGAATCGGGCGGCGGTTGCATCGGGCCAAGAGTGCGGAAACTCGGGTGGAGCGGTCGATCTAGAGCGCCATGACCCACGCCTCCCGTCGATCCGGCCGACCGTTGTCACGTGCGCGCTGCCAGGCACGGCTTGTGCCGTGGCCCGTCGTGCTGGGGGCGGCGCTGGTTGTCGGCGGGGCGGTCGGGCTGGGGGCGTGCGCCACGTCGAACAGCGTTTCGTTGATGGACCCGGACCACCCGGTGCAGTCGGCGGTGTCGCTGGGGGTGCTGGAGGCGTCGCTGGATGAGCCGCTGCCCGTGCGATCGGTGGCGGCAGCGGCCGAGGCGGCCCTGCGGGACCGGGGGTACACGGTGGTGTCGGCCCGGACGACCGACGAGGCGGCCCGGCTGGAGGCGTCGCCGCCGGGGCGGTCTATGTCCCCCCGATGGAGGGTGGATGTCCGCGCCGACGGCGCGGGCAAGACATCGATCGCCCTGACGAGGCGGCCGTGGGCGGACGGTGCGGCGGCCCGGGTGCTGATGGACGCGATCTTGCAGCGGCTGAACCGGTAGGGATTGGCTTGGGAATCCGGGGAACTCCGGACGGCGGGCCGCGTCCTAGGTTGGGATGGACGGCGTCGCCGAAAGGGGTGTTGACGTGGGGAAGTCTGGCTTTGACGTGGGACCGGTCGCGCGCGGGCGGGCGTGTCGCGTTGCGGGCGTGGTCGGCGCGATGGCGGCGATCGCGGCGGTTCTGGCGACGCCGGGTGTCGCGCTGGCCCAGGCCGCGTCGGGCGTGCTGCTGGAGTGGCGCTGGCGAGCCGGGGATGAGCGGCGTTACGTCGTGGACAGCACGGTGAACCAGATGTTCCGCGACGCGGAGGCCGAGGAGACCGACGCGAGGCGGATCCGGGTCACGCAGACGCTGGACATCGTGGAGCGGGTGGTGAGCGTCGAGGCGGGCGGCGTCGCGACGGTGACGCACACCTACGAGCGGGTTCGTGTGAACGGGCAGGACCGCGGGCCGGACGGCACGGAGACGTTTGATTACGACTCGGCGCTGCGGAGCGGTTCGTCCGGTCCGAGCGCGCCGGCGACAGGGCCGGGGTCGCCGACGACTTCCACGCCGCGATCCACGCGTCCCGATCCGCGGAGTGTGCGGCCGGGGAACATCATCCGGGAGCCGGTTCCCGCGCCGAGCGTTGCACCGCAGACGGGCCAGCCGGGGCAACCGGGCCAGCCAGGGTCGGCGCGACCGGGCGGCTCGCGTCCCGGGCGTCCGGGGGCGCAGGACGATGAGCTGCACCCGTGGGTGCTGCCGTTCGCGGCGCTGGCCGGGCGGACGATCACCTACAAGATCACGCAGGACGGGCGGGTGCTGGAGTGCACCGGCGCGGACGAGGGGATGGAGGCGATGTTCCGGTCGCTCGATGGCGATGGGCCGCTGAACCCGATGACGATGCTGTTCGCCGCGGCTGTGAACAACGACACGCTGGCGGCCCAGCATCAGAGCGCGTTGCAACTGATCCCGGGGCGGGTCGTGCGTCCCGGCGAGCGGTGGAACCTGAACCTGACGCAGACGCTGCCGCTGGTGGGTGATCTGCACACGGACATCACGTGCCGGCTCGCGTCGGTGCGCGGCTACGACGAGCGGCGCACCGCGACGATCGAGAACCGGGGCGAGATGCGCCTCGGGGGCGGCGACGCGGGCGCGGGGGCGCTCGGCGGGCTGTTCCAGGTGCTGCTGACCTCGAGCCAGATGGACGGATCGACGGAGTTCGACGTGCACGGCGGGTTCATCCGCTCGCAGAGCCAGCACCTGGTCAGCGAGTGGGAGACGTACACGCCCGACTTCGAGAACCTGGACCGGATGGGCGAGGCGCGGAAGCAGGTCCACCGGATCGAGCAGGACATGCGGATGCGGCTGGAGCGGTAGCGAGCAGTGGCGCGCGTCGCGCGGACGCGGGTGACGGACGCCGGACCTGAGGAGGCTCTGCGACGAAGTCCGGGTCGAGCGACGATGCGTGCGAGCACTCAAGGCCACTCGCCCCGGACCTTCGCGAAGCCTCAGGTCCGGCGTCTGGGCGACCATCGTTCATCGTTGTGATGGTGGTGGGAGCGCCGCGGGCCTCCGAACACGGCGCAGGACTCGGGCGTAGACGATGGGCCGATGGTTGCCGACTCGAAGCCCGATCCAACTGCCGATCCGACGCCCGACCCGACGCTGATCGCCTTTCTTGCCGCGCGGGATGCGCCGTGCCCGGTGTGCTCGTACAACCTGCGGGGTCTGGCGGCGGCGACGTGCCCGGAGTGCGCGGCCCCGTTGCGGCTGGAGGTCGGCTCGCCGAGTTTGAGGCTCGGGCCGCTGGTGCTGGCGATCGTGTCGTTTGCGCTGGCCGCGGGGTTCGATCTGATCGTGGGCGGGTTCTTCGCGGTCGGTTCGTTCCTGTCGAGCATCCAGGGGTCGCTGGCGTCGTGGCTGGGGCCGGCGGTGGTGGCGGGCGTTCTGGGGGCGGCGGGTCTGGGCTGCCTGGCGGGGATCGTGCTGCTGGTGCGCAGGCGGGCGTGGTGGAACCGGCTGGGGCACCGGCGCCAGTGGATCGCGGCGTGGGCGACGTTCGCGTGCGTCGGGGCCGGGCACGCGGTGCTGGGGGTGGTGCTGTTTGTGGCTTTGGCGTGAGCGAGTGTGCGAGGGGCGGAGGGCGCCGAGGCTCCGAGGCGGGTGATGGACGCCGGACCTGAGGCTCTGCGAAGGTCGGGTGTTCCACCGCGTGCTCGTGTGCATCCGCTGTTCGGCGGACGCTTCATCGCAGAGCCTCCTCAGGTCCGGCGTCTGGACGCATAGCGATTCTCGAGAACGGACCCGGGCGCCGGCGAACCGCGCCAGGCTTGGTGTCCACGTCATCCTTTGCGAACTTCGGGCTTGCCACCACGGACATCCTTCACGGCGAGTCCCATGGCCGATAGTTGATCCCGGATCGCATCCGACCTGGCGAAGTCCTTCGCGAGTCGCGCGTCTCGCCTGGCACCGAGAGCTTCTTCCGACTCGATGGTGGGCTTCGCGGGATGGACATAGACTGCGAACTCGGTTTCGATGACACCAGGCTGTCGGCAGTCAGTGAGGCCCAGCACGTCGAGCATGCAGAGCAGTGCGTTCGCGTTCGTTGCGGCAAGGGTCTGCGAACCAAGGCCACGAATCTGATCGACCAGCGAATCCATCTCGATCAGGTGCAACGTGCCGTCAGGCGAGACAAGTTCGCCAGCATCGACGCTGTGCATCACCCGATCGAACGCGTCAAACGTCTCTTGAACGACAGCGATGGCGAGGGCGACGTTGAGATCATCGAAGAGCGCGTCGGCGAATCGCTCTTGGCCTGCAAGGATCTCCCTATGCGCGCGCCGATGCTGCTCGAGTTCGCCGTGGCTGTGGGCGGTGAGTGCTGACGCACCAGCGGCGGCGATTCGCCTGGTCCAACGCCTCCAAGTCCGCGCCGAATCCTTCAGCCCCTGCTCCGTGAAGTTCGCGTTGGAGCGGTAGTGCGTCTTGATGAGTTCGAGGCGCACGGCGGCGGGCTCGTGGCCCTTGGCGAACAGGTCTCGGGCGGTGAAGAAGTTGCCCTTGCTCTTGGACATCTTCGCGCCCTCGACCATGAGGAAGCGCGGGTGGAACCAGTGGGCGGCGAACATGCCGCGGGCGGGGGCGGCGTCGGCGGGCGAGGCGTTGAACGCCCCGCAGGACTGGGCGATCTCGCACTCGTGGTGGGGGAAGATGTTGTCCTCGCCGCCGGAGTGCAGGTCGATCATGGGCCGGGCGTCGGCGACTTCGAGGGCGGCCAGGGCCGCGGGCGTGAGCGGCGACGCGACGGCGTTGCTGCCATCATCGGCGGCGCACAGGCGGGCCGCGGCCATCGCGGTGCACTCGATGTGCCAGCCGGGGTACCCCTCGCCCCACGGACTGGCCCAGCGCATCGCGTGCGACGGGTCGCTCTTCCAGAGCAGGAAGTCGGCGGGGTGCTTCTTCTCGGCCTGGTGGGACTCCTGCACGCGCCCGCCCTGGCCGGCCCGCAGCGCGTCGAGCGTGTTGCCCGAGAGCGAGCCGTACGCCGGGAACGACGGCACGCTGAAATAGACGGTCTGTCGCCCCGCCGGGCCGACGGCGTAGGCGTGCCCGCGCTCGATGAGGCGCTCGATCACGGCGATCATGCCGGGCACGGCGTCGGTGGCGCGGGGCATCAGCGTCGGGTCGCGCTGGGCGTCGATGGCGACTCTGAGCCCGAGCCGGCGGGCGTCCTCCAGGAACCGGGCCTCGTAGAAGCGTGCGATGGCGTGCTGGTCGGTGGGGTCGATGTCGCCGGCGCCGGGCGGGAGTTTGCCGGACTTCTTGGCCTCCGCAAGGCGGCGCGTGGCGGCGGCCATCTTGTCCTCGCCCGCGCCGTCGGCCGCGTCGTCGTCGGTCATGTGCCCGACGTCGGTGATGTTCATGACGTGGAGGACGGTGCGGGACCCAGCCTGCAAGGCTGGGCCACCACCCGACCCAGCCTGCAAGGCTGGGCCACCACCCGACCCAGCCTGCAAGGCTGGGCCACCAGCGTCGTTGGCGAGCCGGCACAGCGGCGACTCCAGGAACCGGCGCAGCACGTCCGCCGCGAGGAACGACCGGAAGTTGCCGATGTGGGCATCGTCGTAGACGGTGGGGCCGCAGGTGTAGAACGTGATGCGGCGCGGGTCGCGCGGGCGGAAGGCCTCGGCCTTGCGGGTCAGGGTGTTGTAGAGGACCAGGTGGTCGGGCATGGTCGATGGTAGAGGCGGGTTGCGCTATCGGTCGGGGGGCGGCACGCCTGACTGGGATCGCTGGGGGTGTGATGCTCGCCGGTTGATTGCACCAGCCGCTCCGAGCCGCGGCTGGTGGCACGGCACACGGTCGCGACTCAGTTCAGATTCAACGGCTCCACCACGAAGCACCGCCACCGCCCCTGCTCGTCCTGCTCCCACTGCATGACCGCCCAGAGCGAGCCGGGGGCGCCGGTGGACTTCTCGGTGGCGCGGACGAGCACCTGGGTGCGGGCCAGCGACGGGCCGTCGATCGTCGCTTGGAGTTCGGCGATCCGCCAGGACTGGAGTTCGTAGCGCCCGCCTGGGCCCATGGCCTCGCGGATGGCCACGAGCAGGGCGGCGCGGCTGGGCACGCGGAAGACGCCGTACCTGATCTCGGGATCGTCGCTGAGCAGTTCGCCGGCGCGCTGGGTGTCGGCCCGACCGATGGCGTTGACCAGGTCGCGTGTGTTGGAGCGTACTGCATCGCGTTTGGTCTCGACGAGCGTCGAGGCGAGCCACACAAGCCCGGCGAGCGCGGCAAGGGCGAGCGCGACGAGCAAGCCGCGTTTGAGTTGGGCGCGGGCGTTGAACACGAACAGGGCCACGAGAGCCCCCGCCCCGAGCGGCACGCTGAGCAGCAGCGGCTGCTCGAAGAGCAGGCGATCCAGCAGCGGGGCGGCGGGCAGCGGGTTCGGGGGTGGGCCGCCGGTGATGGCGTTCATCCCGTGCAGGGCGCTGGCGATGGCGGCGGCGATGTCGTGCTCGGGCATCGCGTCTCGATTCGTGCGTGCGGGCGTGGGGATGCGTCGGGCCTATCGCTGCTGGGCGGGCAGCATGGCCTGGAGCGTCTCGAGGCTGATCTCGATCTGGGCCAGTTGCTGGCGGAGGACCTCGATCCGCTGGCGGGCCTGCTGGCGGACCGCGGGGTCCTGCGACTGGTCGCGCAGCAGCACAAGGAACGAGTCGATCGACTGCTGCAGGCGGGCCTTCTGGGCCAGCAGCGTGTCGCGGCGTTCGAGGATGGGTTGGAGCTGGCGCTCGGCGTTGGCGATCTCGGCCTCGGGCCAGCCCTGCTGCTGGAGCGCCTCGCGGATCGAGCGGCGGAGGCGCTCGTCCTCGGGCAGGTCGATGGCGGCGATGGGCACGCCGTCCTGGTCCAGCCCGCCGCGCGAGTCGCCGCCGGCGATGACGCGGACCGAGCCGTCGTCCTTGTCGCCGTCGGCGTCGCGCCCGGTGCGAGAGGCCTGACCGCCCAGGGTGCGGAGGTCGAGCGAGGGCGTTAGCGACGCCGCGGCGTCGCCCAGTTCGCGGGCGAAGCGGCGCTCCCAGGCCTGCTCGAGGATCTGGTCGGTCGGCATGATCCCGCTGCCGAGGCGCATGAAGTCGCCCAGGGGCACGACGACGCGCTTGATCTCGCCGCGGCGTCGGATGGCCAGGCGCATCGCGCCGTACGGGTCGTGCGAGAGGATGGCGGCCTGGAACTCGTCGTAGGTGCGGATCGGCGTGCCGTCGGCTTCGAGGATCTGGTCGCCGGCTTCGAGCACCTCGTGGGCGCGGAAGAGGGGCGTCTGGACCACGGCGCTGATGATGACCGGGCCGCCGCTGGAGCGGTCGAACTGCACGCCCATCGCGGCCCTGGGCGTGACACGGAAGATGAGGCTGGCGATGTTGTTCAGGCGCGAGCGGGCCTCGGGCGAGAGGTTCTCGCGGCGGAGGTGGGGCAGCAGCGTGGCGAGTTCCACCGAGGGGGTGGTCATGATGAACTCGGCGGCGTTCTGGCGGGCCGCGTAGTCCTCGGCGTCGAACAGCGCGATGTAGGGCTCGATGGAGTCGGCGGGGGCGGCGAAGGAGGGTCGGGGGCCGAACGCGCCGTTGGTGCCGGGCTGGGCGGGCCGCGTTTCGACGATGCCCGGAACGGGGCGTGCGGCGTCGCCCGCGACGGCCTCGGCCTGTCGCTGGGCGGGGGCTGGCGTGTCGCCACGGGCCGGTGCGGTGTCGCTGGCGTCCTGGGCGATGGCAAGCCCGGCGCTGGCCGTCAACACGGCGACGCCGAGCCGGAGCCGACCCATGGCCTCGCCCGTGCGGCGGGGGATGGCGAGCATTGGCTTCCCCTTTTTCTCCCGAACCAGAGGAGTTTCTGCCAAAGCGGGCTCCGGGTCAACCGGGGCTGCCCCGGCGGCGTAGGGTGTAGGGCCTGCGGAGCGGCGGACGCGGGGCCGGACGGCCTCGGGCGTCCCGCCGCGGGCGGCACTCGTCGGGTGTACCGCCCGCCCAGCCGCCCGATGCCGCGCCGGTCACGAACCGGCCACGACGCGCGTCGAGTGCCCTCCACATGCCCCACGCCCTGACCCGCTACAACGTGCTGTATCAGTCGGTCCGGTCGCGCCGGCGGAGGCCGACGGTCCATCTGGGCGTGGACGGGGCGGCGAACTGGATCGGGGTCAAGGCCAGATCGGCCCGGATCTCGCTCGGGTTCCTGCGGCGCGAGGCCCGGGCGATCTGCGCGATGGCCCCCGAGATCCGGGGGTTCTCGGAGGCGGTGCTCGACGACGCGGTCGGCGACATCCGCGAGGTGTTCGTCCGCCAGCGTCAGGACGATTCCACGATCCGCCGGGCGATGGCGCTGGTGCGGGAGGTGGCCCGTCGCCAGACCGGGGAAGAGGCGTTCGAGGTCCAGTTGATGGGCGCGATGGCCCTGTACCACGGGCGGATCGTGCAGATGCTCACGGGCGAGGGCAAGACGCTGACCGGCTCGATCGCGGCGCCGCTGATCGCCTGGCAGCGTCGGCACGTGCACTTCTTCACGGTCAACGACTATCTGGCGCGTCGGGATGCGCACTCGCGGGCGGAGGTGTACAAGCGCTGCCGCGTGACGGTGGGGGCCATCCAGCAGGAGCAGGACCCGCGCGAGCGGTTCGGGCTGTACGCGCGGCACATCGTGTACGGCACGCCCAAGCAGATCACGGCGGACTACTTGCGGGACCAGTTGCGCCTCGGGCGGGTCCAGAGCGCGTGGGCGGCGCGGCTGGGGCTGTCGATGCTGGGCGAGGACGCGCTGGAGGCCGGGGCCGGGCCGATGGTGCCGGGGCTCGAGGCGGCGATCGTGGACGAGGCCGACGCGGTGCTGATCGACGAGGGCGTGGTGCCGCTGATCATCGCCAGATCGACCCAGCAGGACGAGATGGCGGAGGTGTACCGCCAGGCGGCCCGGATGGCGGCGAAGTTGGACGAGGGGCCGGACTACAAGATCGACCACGTCCGGCGGAAGGCGGACCTGAAGCGCCGGGGCGAGCACCGGGCCGAGCAGATGTGGGACGAGTTGGACGAGCCGATCTGGCGGGCGACGCGCCGGGCCGAGGAACTCATCAAGCAGGCGCTCGTCGCCAAGCACTGCTACATCCGGGGGCAGCAGTACGCGATCGTCGAGGGGCGGGTGGTGATCGTCGACGAGTACACCGGGCGATTCCTGCCGGACCGCTCGTGGGAGCACGGTCTGCACCAGGCGGTCGAGGCCAAGGAGGGGCTGGACGTCACGGCGGACCGGGAAACGCTGGCCCGCCTGTCGTTCCAGCGGTTCTTCCGCATGTACCCGTTCCTGTGCGGGATGACCGGCACCGCGGCCGACGCGACCCGCGAGATGGAGCGGGTGTACGACCGGGCCGTCATGGAGATCCCCACGAACCGGCCTGTCATTCGGAAGCAGTGGCCCGCCCGGGTGTTCAGGTCCGCCGAGGCCAAGTGGGAGGCGGTGGCGGCGTCGATCGCCGACCTGCACGCCAAGGGGCGGCCCGTGCTGGTGGGCACACGCTCGATCGCGGCCAGCGAGCACCTGAGCGAGCTGCTCAAGGAGCGGGGGTTGGAGCACCAGGTGCTCAACGCCAACTTCGACAAGGATGAGGCCGAACTGATCGCCCGGGCGGGGGCCGGAGGGGCGGATGCCGCCATCACCGTCGCGACCAACATGGCCGGGCGCGGGACCGACATCAAACTCGACGAGGCGGCTCATGCCGCGGGCGGGCTGCACGTGGTTCTGACCGAGATGCACTCGGCCAAGCGGATCGACCGCCAGTTCATCGGGCGGGCCGGTCGCCAGGGCGACCCGGGCTCGGCCCAGACGTTCGTCTCGCTCGACGACGAGATCGTCCGCCAGCACGCCCCGGCCCTGGCGGCGACGGTCGCGGCCCGCCCGGGGGGCGAGGAACGCTCCGGGGCGCTGGCCCTGAGGGTGTTCGAGATCGCCCAGCGCAGGGCCCAGGCGCGGGACCGGCGGAACCGGGCGTCGGTCATGCGCCAGGACGACTGGATCGACAAGTACCTGCCGGGCGGGTGAGGTCGGGCGGATCGCGGCGGCTGTCGGTTGGTGTCGCCTGCTGTCTAGCGTCCGAGAACGACAGCGCAACGCGGCGTATCAACAATCCACGCCTGTCTGATCGGTGGTGCGGTGGGTGAACTGCCGATAATGTGTGGCACCGTCGGACGGAGTCGGACGCACCACTTGGCCGGGATGTGCCGCGCGTGTTCATCGATCGCCTTCTGGGCTTGCTGAGTGTCGACATGGGGATCGACCTGGGCACCTGCAACACTCTCGTTGCGGTGCGCGGGCAGGGCATCGTTCTGAACGAGCCGAGCGTGGTCGCGGTGCGGAAGGGCACGAACCAGGTGCTCAAGGGCGGCGAGGCGGTGGGCTGGGTCGCCAAGGAGATGCTGGGCAAGACCCCCGGCTCGATCACCGCGGTCCGCCCGCTGAAGGACGGCGTGATCTCCGACTTCGAGATCACCGAGGCGATGCTCGGGTACTTCATCAAGAAAGTGACGGGGCGTCGGAGCATTATCGGACCTCGCGTGGTCATCTCGATCCCGTCGGGCATCACGGCGGTGGAGAAGCGGGCCGTGTTCGACTCGGCCGAGCACGCCGGGGCGCGGCGGACGTTCCTGCTGGAGGAGCCGGTGGCGGCGGCGATCGGGGCGGGGCTGCCGTTCGCCGAGGCGACGGCGAGCATGATCGTGGACATCGGTGGCGGGACGACCGAGGTGGCGATCATGTCGCTGGCGGACATCGCCACGTGCGAGTCGATCCGGGTGGCGGGGGACGACTTCGACGAAGCGATCATGAACCACATGCGGAAGGTCTACAACCTGATGATCGGGGAGCAGACCGCCGAGCGGATCAAGATCGAGATCGGCTCGGCCGCGGCGTTGCGGGAAGAGCTGTCGATGGAGGTCCGCGGGCGGGACATGATCAGCGGCATGCCGCGGAAGACGGTGATCACCAGCGAGGAGGTCCGCGAGGCGCTGATGGAGCCGGTTGGCTCGATCATCGAGGCGGTGAAGCGGACGCTGGAGCGGGCCGAGCCGGAACTGGCGGCGGACCTGGTGGAGAACGGGATCACGCTGGCCGGGGGCGGGGCGCTGCTGCGTGGCCTGTCGACGACGCTGGGCAAGGCGACGGGGCTGGACGTGAACGTGGCGGAGGACCCGCTGACGTGCGTGGCCCGCGGCACGGCGATCTACCTCGAGCACCTTGAGGAGTGGAAGGTGACGCTCGAGAATGATCTGGATGGGTGAGGGGCGCGCGAGCGAGGCGCGCCTTCGAGGTTGGGCACTGGGCACTGGGCAATGGGAACCGATTCGAGGTGCTTCCTCCTCGACGTGTGGGTGTGCCCGTGAGCCGTCGAATCCAGCGAGTTCGTGTCGGTGTCCGATAGAACGGTGCACTCTTGCAGGAGTTCACCATGCGGGTGATTGTGCCGGTCGCCGTCGCTGTCCAGGTGCTTGCCGTGGCCGCGGCCCATGCCCAGACGCGGTTGTGGAGCGTGCGGTTCGGCACGCCGGTGTATGACTCACCGTTCGACCTGCTTGAGGACGGGCAGGGCGGGGTGTTTGTGTCAGGCGTCTCGGGTGGACTCGGTGGTCCGTCTCGCCAGAACTGGCTTGCAAGGTTCGACAGTGAGGGCTCGCGGCAGTGGCAAGTGCCTGTTGGCGACCCCGGCCGAGCCGGCCCCCCGACGTTGGCGCCGGCGAGCGGCGGTGTTCACGTGCTTTCGGGGTTCTCTTCAGCGTTGCTGGAGTCGTACTCCGAATCGGGCGACCGCAACTGGTCGGAGTACCTGGTGCGGACCAGCGAGGCGGTCGTCGCGGTCGGGGACGGGAGCGAAGGCGTGTACGTCGCGGGGATCGACTTCGGCTTTCGCGTTTCGCGACGCGACGCCGAGGGTCAGCTCGTATGGGAAACCACGCTTCCGCTTGCCGAGTTTGTGGAATTCGGCGGGTGGGGCTGGAGCGCGGACGGTGAGGGTGGCTTGCTGCTCGCGGGCACCACCTATTCCCCGATCGTCGCGCCGCTCACGGGTAACAGTGATCCTTGGGTGGCGCGCGTCGGGCCGGACGGGACTTTGCTCTGGGTCAAGCAGCGTGGTGACTGGGAGGGGATTGTCACCTTGCGGCCGGTCAATGGCGGTTTTCTTCAAGGCGGCTATGGAGGCTTGACGGATCGTTCGCTGATCGGGCTGTTCGACCTGGATGGCGATCCAATCTGGCAGACCGAGATTGACTCGCCCATGGATCTCGAAACTGTCGAGGACGTGCTGGCGTTGCCCGATGCCGGCGTGCTGGCGTTGGTGCAGCGGGTGCCGGATCTAAGGCCAAAGTGGTCCGATGACTACTCCACCTGGCTGGTTCGGCTCGACGCCAACCAGAACGTGCTGTGGACGCGGAACATCAACGCCAACAGCATCTTCATCGGCCTCCGACTCGCGCCCACTGACGCCGGTGGCGTGATCCTCGCGGGTTGGGTCGCTGGGCCCCTCGGCGGTGGGTATGTTGAGGACGATTCCGACGCGTTTCTCGCCCGCTACTGGCTCTGCCTGCCCGATCTTACCTCGTCGGCCGTCGCGTCGGACCCCGGCTACGGCGTGCCGGACGGGCGGGTGAACAACGACGACTTCTTTTACTACCTGGGCCAGTTCGCCGCCGGCAACGCCGCGGTGTGCGACCTCACCGACGGCTCGGTCCTGGGCCAGCCGGGGTACGGCACGCCCGACGGTGTGTTGAACGCCAGCGACTTCTTCTACTTCGTCGACTTCTTCGTGCGCGGTTGCTGACCCAGTGGCGGACTCGGCGGACTTGCCCGTCGTCCCTTCGCCCGGTCTGCCCCCCCGGGCCGCGATTCCCGGATTTCGTCCGTCGGACCCCCTTGATCGAGGAACCCTGATCCGGGAGACTGTCGAACAGACCCGAGGGCGTGCCCAGACACGCTCGTCCGGGTTCAACAGGGGTGGCTCGGCCGATCTCGCTGGCGGCCGCGGCGTCGCGTGCGGGAGCGGGGAAGCCATGGGACAGATCGGGACGCGTCGGGGCGGGCGGGGGCCTGCCGGGGATATTGGTCGCTGCGGCGAGAACACGCTCGCGCCCGAGGGGTGGCATGGCTGTGGCTTTGCACAACCATGGGATCGGGGAGTCGGTCGAAGAGACATGGCTGTGCAGAGCCACAGCCATGCCACGCGAGTGGGCGTGCTGGTTGGTGCCGCGGGGTTGCTTGCAATCGTCGCGATGGGCTGCGCCGGCGGGTCGGACCAGCGGGTGCTGACGCGGCACGACGGCCCGATGCCCGAGGTCAAGGCGGCGGGCGTGCGGTTCCAGCCGGGGCGTGAGCGGGAGATGGGCCCGCCGCCGTTCGAGTACATCCGGATCCTGGGCAATGCCGAGCCGGGGTGGCAGTGGGGGGCCAGCGCGGTTGATGCGGGGATGTCGTGGGAGTTCGTCGGGCCGCGGCCGATGTCGAGCGAGTACTGGAGCGGGCAGGGCAACGCTGGCGGGCGGGTGAACTCGATCGCGCCGCACCCGGTCGATCCGAACACGGCGTACATCGCGACGGCGGGCGGCGGGCTGTGGAAGACGACCGATGGCGGGGCGAACTGGTCGCCGCTGACGGATGAGCTCGCGTCGCTGGTGGGCGGGGCGGTGGCGCTCGATCCGGTGGACCCGGAGATCGTGTACTTCGGCACGGGCGACATGAAGGGCGGGGCCAACGGCGGCGGGCTGTTCCGCTCGCTCGATGGCGGGCAGACGTGGGCGATGATCGGCACGACCGGGCAGGTCGGCACGCGGATCAACTCGATCGCGATCGACCCGACGAACACGAGCATCATCCACCTGGGCACCAACGGCGGGTATCGGCGGTCGCTCGATGGCGGGCAGACGTGGCAGACGCCGATGTCGGGCTCAACGTGGCACGTGGTGATGAGCAGCGTGGACCCGGCCGTAGTGTACATCGCGCGGGCGAACCAGGGCGTGTGGCGTTCGACCAACGGCGGCTCGACGTTCGCGCCGCTGGCGGGCGGGCTGCCGTCGGGGACGTCGCGGATCGAACTGGCGATCGCGGCGTCGGACCCGGACCGCCTGGTGGCGGCGTTCATCAGCGGGTCGAGCATGGTCGGGCTGTACCGGACCGATGACGGCGGGGAGACGTGGATTGAACTGCCGAACGCCGACAACTTCTGCAGCCCGCAGTGCTGGTACGACGCGTACGTCGGGATCGATCCGGTGAATCCGGATCGGATCTTCCTGGGAGGTGTGGACGCGTCGTATGCCGAGGCGGGGATTCTGCGCAGCACCAACGGCGGGCTGTCGTGGACCGAAGTCGGCAGCGCGGCGTCGACGCCGCGGGTCCATCCAGACCACCACACCATCGCGTGGGGGCCGACGGGCATCATCTGGGAGGGCAACGACGGCGGGATCTATCGGTCGACCAACGGCGGGTCGAACTGGCAGAACCTGAATGCGACGCTTGGCGCGGCGCTGCTCTATGACATCGAGGTGCACCCGACGTCGGTGGAACGGATGCTCGGCGGGACGCAGGACAACGGGACGCCCGAGCGGACGGGGGCGAGCGATGTGTGGCCGCAGACGCAGGTGGGCGACGGCGGGTTCAGCGTGATCGACCCGACGGTGACGAATCGGCGGTACACGACGTATGTGTACCTGAGCGTGTCGCGGTGGACGAACAACAGTTCGACGAACATCTCGTCGTCGGGCTGGGACGATGATCCGGTGAACTTCATCGCGCCGTTGGTGGGCGACCCGAACGCGCCGCAGACGCTGCTGGGCGGGACGAACCGGATCTGGCGGACGCAAAACGCGACGCAGACGGGCTCGCGCCCGACGTGGACCGCGATCAGCACGGACGCGGTGGGGGCGGGCTCGACGATCAACGCGATCGCGGTCGCGACGGGCGATTCGAGCGTGATCTACTCGGGTAGCCGCTCGGGCAGGGTGTTCGTGACGACGAATGCCGCGACGTGGGCGGATCGGTCGGCGGGGCTGCCCAGCGGGCAGATCAGCGACATCATCATCGACCCCGCCGACCCGGGCACGGCGTACGTCTCGTTCTTCAACACGAGCGGGGCGCGGGTGCTGCGGACGGAGAACTTCGGGCAGACGTGGACGAACATGACCGGCACGCTGCCCAGCGGAGTGCGGACCGGCTCGCTGGAGGTGGACTTCGACATGGCGGAGCCGGTGATGTACGTCGGCACCGGGGCGGGTGTGTACACGTCGCGCGACGACGGGCTGACGTGGGTCAAGGACAACGACACGCTGCCGAACGTGAACGTGACGGACCTGCAGATCGACCGGACGAACCGGACGATCGCGGCGGCGACGTACGGGCGGGGGGCGTGGCGGGCGGAACTGCTGGGTGGTTGCGCCGCGGACCTGACCACGTCGGCCGTGGCGGGCACGCCGGGGTACGGCGTGCCGAACGGTTCGCTCACCAGCGATGACTTCTTCTACTACCTGGCCCAGTATGGCGCGGGCAACCTGGCGGTGGCGGACCTGACGACCGGCGCCGTGCCGGGGCAGGCGGGGTACGGCGTGCCGAACGGCGTGCTCAACGGGGACGACTTCTTCTTCTATCTGGACCTGTACGCGGCGGGGTGCTGAGGCCGAGTAAGGCGGACACGGACGGGTCGGTGCGCGGGTCAGTCCACCAGGCCCGCGGCGTGCTCGAGCGCGATCGCGGCGTAGGCGGTGATGAGCACCGGGTTGTTCTCCATCCAGCGCTCGTCCACGGGGCGGAAGGAGCCGTCGGGGTTCTGGAGGTCGGCCAGGGCGTCGATGAGGTCGTTGGCCCAGTCGCGGGTGGTCGTGTTTTCGGATTCGGTGGCGATGGGTTCCACTTCGATCGTGTCGACGCCCGCGGCCTCCAGCGCCCGCGCGAACATCAGGTAGTAGTAGTACTGGCCTTCCGTGCCCATCCCGGGGTTCTCGTCGAGCGTGTAGTTGCGTTCGATCCAGCCCAGGGCCAGGCGGACGCGCTCGTCCTCAGGCGAGAGGCCGGCGTAGATCATGGTCTTGAACGCGGCGTAGGTCATGGAGCCGTAGGCGCGGAGGCGGCTGACGCGCGTGCCGTCGTCGAGGGTCTCCTCGATGGTGCCGGCCTGGCTCTGGCCGACGCCGGGCTCATCGCCGGACTCGGCGGTGGCGTAGATGAATCCGCCCTGGGTGGAGCCCTCGGCGTACGGGGCGTCGTTGACCGCCTCGTGCATCTGCGTGCGCTGCAGGAACACCAGGGCCCGCTGGAAGACGGGGTCGTCGCGATCGACGCCGGCGTCGTGGAAGGCCTGGGTGATGAAGTTGAGGTTGGAGTTGTCGGGGCGTCCGTGGCGGCCGTACCCGACGCCGCCGTAGAACGGGTGGTCGGGCGCGACGACGCGGACGGTGTCGCCCGCGCTTGGCGTGCCGTCGGGGTTGGGCTGGCGGGCGTCCTGGCCCCATTGGAGGGTGCGCATGAAGGCCAGGGCGCTCGCGATGGCGTCGTCGATCTGGGCGTCGGTTGCGCCGGGCAGGTCGCCGGGCAGGTCGCGGGCGTGGACGAGGGCCGAGACGCAGATGGCGGTGTTGTAGGACGGGAGCATGGCGTCATAGATGCCGCCGTCGGGTTGGGCGTGGTCGAGGAGGAAGCGTGTGCCGCGGGCGATGGCGTCGGCGCGGGATGCGCTGGTCTCGTGATCGTCGTCGGCGGGGTGGAGGGCCAGGGCGTTGATGGCCAGGCCCGTGATGGCGGGCAGGACGGGAGCGTTGGGGTCGTCGGTGATGTTCCAGCCGCCGGAGGGGTGCTGCTGGGCGACGAGTTCGGCGCAGGCGCGGGCGATCATGTCGTGGGCGCGTTCGCGGTGGGCCTGGTCGATGGCGAGGGCGGGGCTGGGCGTGGTCAGGGCGATCAGGAGCAGTGCGGTGCGCATGGACGGGCCTCCGTGGCTGCGGCGTTCAAGGGCGTTGGCCACCCACGAGCGAGGGTCGGCGACGCGTCCGACGCGACCGGGCCGCGACCGGTGGTACCGGTCGGCATGCCCGGCGTGGCGGCGGGGATCCGCGTGCGTGCGGTCAGGGGGCGTCGGGGATCTCCGGCTCGACGAGGTTGGCCAGTTGCGACATCGACTCCTGCCAGCCGAGGTAGCACATCTCGGGCGGGATGACCTCGGGCACGCCGGTCTGCTCGATGGTCAGTTCCGTGCCGCACATGGCCTTGCGTAGGGTGACGGTGACGCCCATCTCGCCGGGGAGGTTGGGGTCGTCGAAGGCGTCTGTGTAGCGGATGCGCTCGTTGGGCACGAGTTCGAGGTACGTGCCCCCGAACGAGTGGGACGAGCCGGTGCCGAAGTTGGTGAAGGACATGCGGTACCCGCCGCCGACGCGGGCATCCATCTCGTGGACCTTGCCGACGAAGCCGTGCGGCGGGCACCAGCGCGCCAGGGCGTCGGGGTCGAGGAAGGCGCGGTAGACGCGCTCGGGCGGGGCCTTGAGGACGCGGTGGAGGCGGATGGTGTGCCCTGGCATGGGGGATTGGTAGGCCGGGCGGGCGGGGGCCGGCGGCTGGCGGCCGAGCGGGGCGCGGGCCGATAGAGCGATACGCGGATTCGGAGGCCCGATGCGCGAGTCGCTGCTGGAACACCTGCGGTCGCCCGGAGAACCGGGCGTGGAACTGTGCCTCGAGGCTCTCTCGGGGGTGGGCGATCGCGTGGACGAGGGGGTCCTGCACGATGGGCGGGGCGGTTGGTGGTGGGTGGCGGGAGGGATCCCGCGGCTGCTGCCGGCCGACCTGTTTCGGCGTCCCGATCTGGAGGTCAAGCACGCGGCGGTGCTCCGTAGGCTCGGGCTGGAGCGTCCCGGGCGGGTCGGGCGTGGGCGGGGCGGCGTCGAGGCGGCGACGATCGACCGGTTCGGGGCCGAGTGGCTGCAGTTCCGCGACTGGGGGCACCTGGACGCCCCTCCGGACGGCGCGGACCCGCTGGAGCATCGCGGCGGGCTGTGGGGCGACACGCGCCGGGCGTTCGAGTCCAAGACGTTCCTGGCGGGGCGGCTGGAGGATCGCCTGGTGCTCGACGCCGGGTGCGGGAATGGGCGGTTCACGCGGGCCGCGCTGGAGCAGGGGGCGCGGGAGGTCGTGTCGATCGACATCGGCTGGGGCGTCGAAGCGGCCCACGAACGGTTCCGCGACGACCCGCGCGTGCATGTCGTGCAGGCGTCGCTGTTCGAGATCCCGCTGGCGCGCGTGGACGCGGCGTTCTCGCTGGGCGTCTTGATGCACACGGGCGACGCGGCCCGGGCGTTCGCGGCGGTCGCGCGCGTGGTCGGGCCGGGCGGGCTGATGTCGGTGCGGATGTACCACCGGGGCAACTGGGCCCATGAGCTCGTGGACGGGGCGATCCGGGGCGTGACGACGCGCCTCTCGAAACCGGCGCAGCAGGGTGTGGCCCGGCGGATGGCGCAGTTCGGGCGGTGGCTCGAGTCGCGCGAGCGTCGGCGGGCCAAGCCCGGGCTGCGGATGCGCTGGTACCAGGTGCTGCGGAACCACCCGACGGTGCACCACAACCTGGACTGGTGGTCGGCGCCGGTGGCGACGCACCACACGAGCCGCGAGGTGGTCGGCTGGGGTGAGGCGGCGGGGCTGGACGTGGTGCGGGCCGATCCGAAGCCGCGCGAGGGCGGGTACCCGTTCTGGGAGTGGCCCGAGGCGCTGACGGTGCTGTTCGAGAGGCCGATGGCGGCGGAGGCCGGCGAGCGCCCCGGCGCGTTCGTCGAGGAGCACGCGAGCACGGCCGGGGCGCGGGCGTCGCACGGAGTGGCGGCATGAGCGGGCTTGTGGCGGAGGTTGTGGCGGAAACGAAGGTTGATGCGCCGGCGGCGGCGTCTGCGTCTGCGGACGTGGCGTCGAAGGATGAACGACTGGACGCGGTGGCCGAGGAGTTCAACTACCGGAACCGCTGCCGCGCGTGCCGGGGCAAGTTCTGGCACGAGGCGTTCGCGCCCGAGCAGGAGGCCTACGCCTCGTTCGCGCGCCACAAACTCGAGCGAATCGCGGCCCTCGACCCCGGCGGGCAGCGACTGCTGGACATCGGCTCGGGCTTCGGCGACATCCTGTACCTGCTGCGGGACCGGTACAAGGAACTCCACGGCCTGGACCCGTCGGCGAGCATGGTGGCCCACGCCGAGGCGAACCTGCGCGAGCGGGGTGTGCGGACGCCGTTCGCGCTCAAGCAGGGCCTGGCCGAGAGCCTCGCGTACCCGAGCGGGCACTTCGACACGATCGTGACGACGGACACATATGAGCACATCGACCCGGCGTTCCGGGCCGCCGCGCTGGACGAGATGTTCCGGGTGCTGCGCCCCGGCGGGACGCTGATCCTCGTGACGCCGTCGAAGTCGCGCCTGCTCTTCTGGGCGTTTGTCGACAACGTGCTGACGCTGCGTCGCCAGCGGCGCGCGGGCAACGGCGTGCGCGTGTTCTCGCCGACGCCCAAGGCGTACACGGAGGTGTTCGTCGGCGGGCGGGCGCTGCGCCGGGCCATCCGACGGGCCGGGTTCCGCGTGACGAGGTTCGAGCGGACGAGTTTCTACCCGGCGCCGGAGCGGCCGGGGTTCCTCGAGCCGCACATGCATCGGTGGGCGACGGCTCGGCCGCGGCGCTGGCGGCGGGTGGTGGCGCTGTGCCGCGCGGCCCAGCGTCTGGGGTTCCTCAACCAGAAGATGCTCGTGGTCGCGGTCCGCCCGTCGGCGGATGGCGACGCGGGGGAAGGACGGGCGCCATGAGCCGGGCACTGGCCGAGCAGCCCCACGCGACGACCGACTCGCTGGCCCAGGCACTGGGGACGCTCGACGATGCGGCCCTGGTGGCGACGCTGGAAGCCGCGCTCGAGGTCCGGCGCTCCGGGCCGCTGATCAAGGCCCCGCGCGACCGCCTGGTGCGGGAGATCGCGCTGACGCGCGAACTCGACGATGTGGTGCAGAAGCACCTGAACATCGCGGGGGCCAAGTGCTATCGCGGACGCCACCCCAAGCACTGGCTGTGGCGGTCGCACAAGCAGTGGATCCTGGACCGCGTCGCTGCTGGCCAGCGCGTGCTCGATGTTGGCTGCGGGGCCAGCGCGTACCTCGGCTGGATGGCCGAGAAGGGCTGCCTGGTGACCGCGTGCGACATGAATCCGGTTCGGATCGAGCAGGCCCGATCGATCATGTCGCATGAGAACCTGCGTTTCGAGGTGCGCGACGTGACGCGGGAGGCGCCGTCGACGCGCCACGACGTAGTGATCTGCTCGCATGTGATCGAGCACCTGGACGAGCCGGTGGGGCTGCTGCGGGCGCTGGGGCGGTGCGCGCCGCGCCTGCTGGTGGCGGTGCCGCCGGTGGACAGCCGGTGGCAGAAGGTCATGTACCGCGACCTGGGCCTTCGCTGGAAGGACGACGAGGACCACCGGCGCGAGTACACGCCCGAATCGCTGCGCGAGGAAGTGACCCGCGCGGGGTGGGCGATCGACGAACTGCACGCCGGGATCGACATCAAGGCCTCGGCCCACTGGGTCGGCGACGCCGGCGCGGGGCCTGCCACGGGCGACGCCTGATGTGCGGCATCCTGGTCAACGCGCGGGCGACAGCCGACGCGCCCCAGCCCTGCGACGCGGCGTGGGAGCGGGCGATGGCGCGGCTCGACCGACGCGGGCCGGACGGGCGGGGGCGTTGGCAGTCCGCGTCGGGCCTGGTGCGCCTGGGGCACACGAGGCTGGCCATCAACGACCTGTCACCGACGGGTGCGCAGCCGATGGTCTTGGAGCGCGCCGGCGGGGCGTTGGCGCTGGTGGCCAACGGCGAGGTCTACAACGCGCCCGCGCTGCGCCGGCGTCTCGAGGGCGAGGGCTGCCGGTTCCGCGGCAGGTCGGACTGCGAGGTCGTGCTGCACGTCGTGGATCGATGGGGGTTCGACGCGGCCATCGACGCGGTGCGCGGGATGTTCGCGCTGGCGGTGTGGGACGATCGGGAGCGGACGCTGCGGGCCGCGGTGGACCACGCGGGGATGAAGCCGCTGGTGTTCGCCGGGGCGGCGGCGGGGCTGGTCATCGCGTCGGACGCGGACGCGGTGCTGGCGATGCTGGCGCGCAGGCCGGGTCCGAATCCGACGGCGCTGGCGCACGTGCTGGCCCACGGCTACAGCCCCGCGCCGGAAACGGTGTGGCAGGGGGTGTCGAAACTGGGACCGGGCGAGTGCCTGGAGTGGCGGCCGGGCGCGGGTGTGCGGGTGCGCCGGTGGTGGTCGCCGCCCGAGTGTGTGCGCGAGTCGGCGTCGGGACCGTCCATTCTCGCCGAGCAGAGCGAGGAGTTCGAGGCAATCTGGGGCGAGGTGGTTGGCGACCATCTGCTGTCGGACGTGCCGGTGGGGCTGTTTCTGTCGGGCGGGCTGGATTCGAGCGCGGTCGCGGTGGCGCTCGCGGGGCGAGAGCGCGATGAGAGCGGCGTCCGCGGTGCCGGCGGCGTGGCGCCGTCGCGATCGCCCGTCCGCGCGTTCACGCTGGCGCTGGATTCGAAGGACGACGAGGCGCCCGCGGCCCGCCAGACCGCCGCGCACTTGGGGCTGGAGTGGACCGGCGTGCCGATGGGCTCTAGCTCGCTCGACGAGGCGCTGACGGCCTACGCGCGAGCGTTCGACGAGCCGCAGGGCTACGGCGCTCTTTTGACCGCGGGGGCGATCTCGCGAGCCGCCAGACGCCACGGGAAGGTCATGCTCGCGGGCGATGGGGGCGATGAGGCCTTTGCGGGGTACACATGGCACGCGGGCACGCTGGGCACGACGCCTGGATCCCGATCGGCGGCAGCACCGCGGCGCGAAAGCGGTGGGGGCGTCGGCGTGCTGGATGCGCCGGGCGTCGCGTCGGGGCGAGTGGCGGTTGGGACGCATCTGCGCCGTGTGCTGCCGCGGTTCGAGGCGTGGGAGGTCGAAGCCCTGCTCGCGCCCTTCGGTGTGCGGTATGGCGAGCAGGCGTATGCGGGGTGGGCGGCGGCGCACGATCGGCCGGGGCTTCCCTGGCCGCGCTGGGCGCAGCGGATGGACCTGATGACGTTCTGTGCGGGGTCGATCCTGCCGAAGGTCGATCGGGCGTCGATGGATGTCGGATTGGAGGTTCGCGCCCCGTTCCTGGATCGGCGCGTGCTGGAGTGGGCGCTGTCGCGTCCGGTGACGCCGGAGGAAGCGCGCGGAGCAGCTGGCGGATCCAACGGGGGGTCGAAGCCGATCCTTCGGCGGTACCTCGAAGGGTGCGTGCCGCCCGGCGTGCTGACCAGGCCCAAGCAGGGCTTCAGTCTCCGCATCGGAGCGAACGCGTGGGCGGGTTTCGGCGATCGCCTGCTCGAATCGCGGCTCGTCAAGGACGGCGTGCTGGGGCCGCACGTCCGACGCGTGATCGACCCCGCCGACCCGCGGGCCGCGTCGCGAATCCCCGCGCTGTGCATGCTCGCGGCGTGGTGGGACGCGCGGGCGTGAGGATCAGCGGCGCTCGCGCTTCGGCGTGTTTGGTTCATCATCGTCGAGCACGGCGCGCCACGGCGGTGAGTCGAGGTCGTCGAACTGACCCGTGCGGACCATCCACATGAACCCGGCGACGGCGGCGCCGGCAAGACCCAGGGCGATCGGCAGCGCGATCCACAGCACGCTCATGGTGTGCCCTCCGGTCGTGCGGAGGCCGGGCGGGTTGACGGTTGGTCGGGCGTGGCCGGTGAGTCCCACTCGCGTGCGAAGGTTCGCGACCGCACGGCCACCGCCAGCACCGTCATCGAACTGATGGGCATCATCGCCGCCGCGACCAGCGGTGAGAGCAGGCCCGCCAGCGCCAACCCCGCGGCCAAGGCGTTGTACGCCAGCGCCAGCCCCAGGCACAGGCGGATGGTTCGGAGCACCCGCCGGGACGCATCGGCCAGCGCTCCGATCGGGGCCAGCCCGCCGCGCTCGACGTACACATCGGCGGCCGCGAGCGAGGCCTCGGCCCCGCCTCGCACGGCGATCCCCACCGACGCGGTTGCCAGCGCGGGCGCGTCGTTGACGCCGTCGCCGACCATGACCACCGGCGTGCCCCGCCGGGCCTCGCCCACGAGCGCGGCGATGCGCTCGTGCTTCTGTTCAGGCGATGCCCCGCCCCAGGCCAGCGCCGCGTCGATGCCCAGGTCCGAAGCGACGGCGCGGACGACCGCGGGGTCGTCTCCCGAGAGCATCGCCACCCGCCAGCCCGCGCCCCGGAGCGTGTCGAGCGCGGCGCGGGCGTCGGGGCGGACGCGATCGCCCAGGATGGCAACACTCTCGATGCGCCCGTCGACAGCGATCGCGACAGGTGTGTGCGCGTGCGAGCGGGCCCGCGCGATCGCCCGCTCGGCCCAGTCGGACGCGGCCACGCCGAGCGAGGCCAGCCACGCCGGCGAGCCCACGCGGATGGTGCGCGTCGCGTCGGAGGCGACCACGCCGCGGGCGAGCACGTGCTCGAAAGTCCACGCGTCGGCGTCGAGGCGTGCGGCGGGGTCCAGGTCGGCTTCGGCTTCGGCTTCGGCGGGTCGAGCCAGGGCGACGGCCACCGGGTGCGTCGAGCCGGCCTCGATGGCCGCGACCAGGGGCCGCAGCGACGCGTCGCCGACCCACTCGAGCACGTCGAAGCGCCCGGTGGTGGCGGTGCCCGTCTTGTCGAACACGAGCAGGCCGGGGCGGGCCAGACGCTCGAACACGTCGCCGCCCTTGACCAGAACGCCGTTCTGCGCGGCACGACCGACCGCCATCGTCACAACCAGCGGGGTGGCCAGCGCGATCGCGCACGGGCACGTCGCGACGAGCAGGGCGATGGCGTGGCGGAGGGCCGGGGCCAGGCCGTCGCCGATGTGGATCGCCAGCGTAACCAGCGCGAGCGTCGCGACCGCGAGCACGAACGGGGCGGCCAGACGCTGCGCGGACCCCACGATCGGCGTGCGCCGGCGCGAGAGTTCCTCGATGGTCGCCATCAGGCGTCCGGCCCTGGTGTGCCGCCCGACCGCGGTGGCGCGGACGCGGATCGTCGAGGCCAGGTTGACCGCGCCCGCGACGACCGTGCCCCCGGCGCCCGTCGCCACGGGGCGCGACTCGCCCGTGAGGATCGACGCATCCACGGTGGATTGCCCGAGTACGACGACGCCGTCGATCGGGATGGCCTCCTGCGGGCGGACCTCGACGACCGAGCCGGGCTGGAGCGACTGCACGGAGGCGTCGCGGACCTGCGCGTCCTGGCTCATCGGTTCGCCATCAACGACGTGGGCGACGCCCGGCGTGAGCGAGAACAGCAGTTCGACCGCGTCGAGCGCGTGGCGCTGCTGGCGGATCTGCATCCACCGTCCGAGCAGCAGCAGGAACACGAGCATCGTCAGCGAGTCGGCGTAGATCTCGCTCGTGCCTCCGATGGCCGCCACGACCCCGGCGATGTTGCCCACCAGCAGCGCCAGCGCGATCGGCATGTCCAGGTGCCACAGGCGTGCCCGGGCCGAGGCCAGCGCGCCCTCCAGGAACACGCGCCCCGGCCACGCCAGGCTCAGGACCCCCAGCCCGACCGAGAGCCAGCGGAACGCCGCGGCGTAGACCGGGCGCATGGCGTCGAACTCGGCGCTGTAGAGCGCGAGGGCCAGCAGCATGGCGTTGCCGGCGCACGCGGCGGCGACGCCGATGCGAACCAGGTACGCCCGGTCCTGGCGACGCCGCGCCTCGCGGGCCGCGGTGTCGGTGACGGGGTGGGGGCGATACCCGAGGCTGGCCAGAGCCCGCGCGACGCGCGAGAGCGGGACGCGTGTGGGGTCCCAGACGATCTCACCGACGGCGCGCCGGAAGTCGAGGCGGGCCGAGCGGACGCCGTCAACAACCCGCGGCAGGCGTTCGACCAGCCACAGGCACGCCGCGCAGTGGACGCCCTCGAGCAGCAGTTCGACCCGAAGCAGGCCGGCGCCGTGCTCCCCCGGGATCGCGGCGGGGCGGGCGTAGACGCTCGTGAACGCCGGATCATCGAACTCGGCGAACGCGTCGGTGCCCGACGGCGCGGCCCGTCTTCCCTCGGCTCCAAGTCGCTCGCGGATCGCGTAGTACTGGTCGAGGCCGCAGGCGTGGATGGTCTGGTAGACCAGGCGGCACGCGTCGCAGCAGAACTGCTCGATGGCGTCGGGTTGGATCAGGGCCGCGGGCACGCCCAGGCCGCAGTGGGTGCAGGACGCCCGGGAGGGGCTGGTTGCGCGGTCGGCGGTGCTCGGCTGGGCGCTCGATGACTCGCCATTCGATGCCTCGACGCCCCGATGCCTCGACGCCTGCTCCGGCGTCATCCCCTCGATCGCGGACGCCGCGCGGGATGCCCGGAGGTTTGAAGGCGCGAGGGCGCTCACCCCCCGCCTCCTTCCGCGGGAGCCGCTTCCGCTTCGCCTTCGCAGCACGGCAGCGGCGCGTCGCCGATCCGCTCGAGCGCGGCGTGGCTTGCGTCAAGGCCCCGGGAGGCCGGCGCGTCGGCGGAGGAACGCTGGACGCGCTCGGCCCCCGGGTGTGCGGCCTGGGCCGCCGTTTCCAGAACCGCCAGCGACACGCCCGCGCGACCCACCAGCGCGTGCAGCCCCAGCGCGATGATCACCAGCGCCATGACCGTCGGCACGGCCCGGCGCAGCGGGCCGGCCAGCGCCTGCACGCCCGCGCCAAGGCTCACCATCACCGGCAACGTGCCCAGCCAGAACGCCGCCATCACGATCGCGCCCGACGCCGGGCTGGCGGTGCCCGCCGCGACGATGGCGAACGAGTACAGCCAGCCGCACGGCAGCAGCGTGGTGAGCAGGCCCACGATCGCGGCCCGGTGCAGGGGCGGGACGCGCATCGCGGCGTCGCAGCCGCGCCGGAAGGCGCGCTCGATGAACCTCGGCGCCTTGATGGAAGGCAGGTGCCGCCCCGAGGCGCGGGCCAGTGCGGCCAGCCCGAACACGATCATGGTCGCGCCCGCGAGCGCAACGGCGACGCGCTGCAGCCCTAGGGCCTCGCCCGAGACGTCGAGCGCTTTGCCCAGCAGGCCGGCGATCGCGCCCAGCAGCGTGTACGTCGCCAGGCGTCCGGCGTGGTAGGCGGCCTGGGCTCTGGCCTTGCTCACGCCCGGCTCGTTCAGCCCGAGGGCGAACGCCAGGAATGGGCCGCACATCCCGGCGCAGTGCAGGCTGCCCAGGACGCTGGCGACGACAACGCCGAGGACGAGCGCGAGCATTACTGGCCCCCGTTCCTGCTCGGGCCGCGCGTGCTGCCAAGCCGCCCGCCGTCGGGCGTCTCGGTGTCGATGGTCGCAAGGAACACGTCCGGGCCACGAGCCGCACGCACGCGGACCTGCCAGACCCCCGCCCTCGCCTCGCCCAGCGACCAGACCCACCGCCCCGGCTCGGCCAGCACGAGGGCGCCCGGGTCGCCGACAATCGCGGGATCGCCGGTGCCGAACGAGAGCCGCTGGATGTCGCGCATGCGGGCGTGGTGGAACGCGGCGACCTCGACGCGGTCGGCCGCGACGGGCTCGCCCTGCGAGTCCAGCAAGCGGAGAGAGACCGCTCGCGCCCCGTCCGGCGCACCATCGCCCCCGGGCAGCGAGACCTCGACCTCGGCGGTCCAGCCGAGGCGGTCGCTGGCCTCGCGGGCCGCGGCCGACTCGTCCCACGCCACGGCCTTGTCGTAGTAGTCCGGCTCGAGCGCGAACGACGGATCGCGGGACGCGACGACGGCGGTCACGACACAGATCCCGACGCTGCCGCACATCAGCGCGATCAGCCCGACGGGCCACAGCCAGGCGTGCGAGTGTTCAGGACGGGGTGTGGTCGCCATGGGCGTCCTCCGTTGCGGGGCGCGGCTGGTCGGGAGCGCCGGTGCCCTGTGTGGGCGTGGCCGCAGGCGGGGCGGTCGCGTCGGCGCGAGCCGCCGGTCCGAGCGCCCGGTACGGCGCGACGCTCGACGCCCCGGCGTCCTCGATCACGCGGACGCCCACGTCGAGCCGCGGCGTGACAAACGCCGCTCGCGGCAGCCTCAGCAGCATGGGCTGGTTGAACCGCTCGCCCGGGCCCAGCACGATCGCGCCGGTCTCGGAGACGATCTGGCCGCCCTCGGCGCCGACCAGTTCCAGGCGGTAGGAGCGCTCCGCGCGGGAGCGGTTGTGGATCTTCACGCGGATCGGGTTGGCGATCGACCCGTCCTCCATCACCGTGAACGGCATGCCCGGCCCGCGCAGCACGCTGGCGTGGAACGGCCCACGCATCGACAGCACCGTGACGAACGCCGTGAGCAGGATCAGGATGATCGTCGGGTACACGACCACGCGGGGGCGCACGAGCCGGCGACGCCCCTCCTCCAGCGAACGCTGCGAGGAGTACCGCACCAGGCCCCGCGGCAGGCCGATCTTGTCCATCACCGAGTCGCACGCATCGATGCACTGCGTGCAGTTGACGCACTCCATCTGCAGCCCGTCGCGGATGTCGATGCCGGTGGGGCAGGTCGTGACGCACATGCGGCAGTCGATGCAGTCGCCAAGCGTGCCCGGCTCGCCCGAGGCCGCCACCGGGAGCGCGATGTCCTTCGGCGAGCGGCCGGCTCGGCCCCGATCGTCCCGGGCCCGCGGCGTCCGCTTGCCCTTGCCGCGCGGCTCGCCGCGATTCCGGTCGTACCCGATGATCAGCGAGTCGCGGTCGAGCATGACCGACTGGAACCGTCCGTACGGGCACGCCACGATGCACACCTGCTCGCGGAAGAATCCGAAGTCGAACAGCATCAGCCCCGTCACCGCCACGACCAGCAGGAACGAGACCGGGTGCTGCAGCGGCGAGCGGGTCATCCACCCGTACAGCTCCGTCGTGGGCACGAAGTACGCCAGGAACGTGTGGGCCAGCCACACCGCGAGCACGAAGTAGGTGAAGAACTTGGCGGGCTTGCGCCACCCGGCGGTCTTGCGCGTCCGCCCCGGCTGGCCCTCGAACAGGCGCTCGATCGGGCGGAAGACGAGTTCCAGATAGACGGTCTGCGGGCAGGCCCAGCCGCACCACACCCGTCCGAACATCGCCGTGAGGAAAAACACGCTCAGGAAGACCATCAGCACGAGCAGCGCGAGCAGCAGCGTGTCCGTGGGGTAGAGCGTCAGCCCGACGAACGTGAACTCACGGGCCGCGATGTCCAGCAGGATCGGCGGCTTGCCCAGGATCCGCAGGTGCGGCAGGGTCACGAACAGCACGATCAGGAAGTACCCCAGCAGGCGGCGACGGTTCAGCCACCGCCCGGGCGACGGCTTCGGGCGAAGCCAGCGGCGCGACCCGTCGGCGTTGAGGGTCGAGAGAACCCGATAGTCCGCGGCGGCCGAGGTGCTCACGGTCAGTCACCCCCGGTCCGGGCGGGAGAGGCCCCGGCACCCACCCCGGAATCCGGGTCGGACCCCACCTCGGGCCACGCCGGGATCGCCTCGCCCTCCGGCCCGCGGACCGTTCCCGAGGGCGAGGTGCCGCGCATCGAGGCGACGTACGAGGCCAGCAGGACGATCTCGTTGTGGCTGAACCGGTTGCCCCAGGCCGGCATGGCTCCGTTGGCCGCGCCGTTGGCGATCACGTCGTAGATGTCCGTCACCGTGCGGACGTTTTTGTACGAGTCGTCGCACAGGTTCGGCCCGACCTGCCCGCCGCCCGACGCCCCGTGGCACGAGACGCAGTTGCCCCGGAACGTGCCCGAAGCGATCGCCACCCACTTCTCGTTGTCCATCAGCGTCAGGATGGTCTGCTCGTCGTTCTCCAGTTCGCCGATCCCCGCGAACATCCGCTGGTATTCGGCCTCCTGGGCCGCCGCCAGATGCTCGTACGGCCCGACGAAGAACGGGCTCCCGAACGACATGATGAAATAGAAGAAACTGAAGATGATCGATCCGAGGAAGATCAGGTGCCACCAGCCCGGCGTCGGGTTGTCGTACTCCTGGATCCCGTCGTACTCGTGCCCCTGGATCAGGGTTGGCTCGTTCTTGTCGCTCATGCGGCACCCCCTCGCCCGGCGCGCGCCGGGTTGATGTTGGCGGGCGGACTGCGGTACTCGGGCTCGTCGCCCAGCGGCAGGGCCGCGTCCCGACGCGTCTGGTCGCCCCTCCTGCTCAGCACGTTGAGCGAGATCGCGGCGAACGACACGAGGAACAGGACCAGGGCCACCTGGGCGTACACGTCGAGGGCCAGGTTGCCCATGATGTCGGACAGGCTCATCGTGCACCTCCCGTCGTGCCCGGCTGCGTGAGGCTCCCGATCGATCCGACGATCTCGGCCGCCGACGCCCCGGCCGGCTCGGCGGCGGGATCAGCGGCGGGCGCGGGCCGCGTCAGGTCCACGCCGAGACGCTGCAGGTACGCGATCAGCGCGATCACCTTCCGCTCCGACAGGTCCTGGGCGTCGACGATTGCCGCGTGGTCCGCGAGCGAGCCCTGCAGGATGTCGAGGCCCTGGGCCTGCTCGATCGTCGCCTGGGCGATCTCCAGCGCCTGGGCCCGGGCCATGTCCGGGGCGTCGTTGACCGCCTCGCCGTAGGGCACGCCCAGCATCGCCATCGCCCGCACACGGGCCCGGATGTCCTCGAAGTTGGTCCGCTCGCCGACCAGGTGCGTGTAGCCCGGCATGATCGAGCCGGTGGTCACCTGGGCCGGCTGCACGAAGTGCAGCAGGTGCCAGAAGTGGCTCTGACGCCCGCCCTCGCGCGCCAGGTCCGGCCCGATGCGACGGCTGCCCCACTGGAACGGGTGGTCGTACACGAACTCGCCCGGCTTCGAATAGTCGCCATACCGGCGCACCTCCGCGAAGATCGGGCGGATCATCTGCGAGTGGCAGTTGTAGCAGCCCTCGGCGACGTAGATGTCGCGTCCGGCCAGTTCCAGCGGCGTGTACGGCTGCACGCTGGAGATTGTCGGCACGTTGCTCCGGATCAGGAATGTCGGGATGATCTCGAACAACGACGCCGCGCCCACCGCGATCAGCACCCAGATCGTGAACCGGGCCATCCGCGCCTCGAGGCGGCGGTGCCAGAAGCCCTGGAGCCACTGGTCGCCGGCCTTGGCGAAGTTCGTGTTCGATGCGCCCAGGCGCGACGCCGGCAGCGGCGCGGGCGTCCAGTTCCTGTCGAGCGGGGCCGCCCGCCCGACCGGGCTCTCGTACGCCGACGGGCGCATCCGCCACGTCATGAACAGGTTGTACACGCCCAGGCAGATGCCGGTGAGGTACAGCACCCCGCCGACGGCCCGGATCCAGTAGAACGGCATCAGCTGCACGACCGTCTCGATGAAGTCCGGGTACTGCAGGTGCCCGGTCTCGTCGAACGCGCGCCACATCAGCCCCTGCGTGACGCCCGCGGTGTACATCGAGATGACGTAGAGCAGGATGCCGATCGTCGCGGTCCAGAAGTGCAGCGACGCGAGTTTCTGGCTGTACAGCCCGCCCGTCTGGAACAGGCGCGGGGCCAGCCAGTACGCCATCCCGAAGATCATGAACCCGTTCCAGCCCAGCGTGCCCGAGTGCACGTGCGCGATGGTCCAGTCGGTGTAGTGGCTCAGCGAGTTGACCGTCTTGATCGAGAGCATCGGGCCCTCGAACGTCGACATCCCGTAGAACGTGATCGCCAGCACGAAGAACTTCAGCACCGGGTCGGTGGCGACCTTGTGCCACGCGCCGCGCAGCGTCAGCAGCCCGTTGATCATCCCGCCCCACGAGGGCATCCACAGCATCAGGCTGAACAGCATGCCCAGGCTGCTGGCCCACTGCGGCAGCGCCGTGTAGTGCAGGTGGTGGGGGCCGGCCCAGATGTAGATGAACACCAGGCTCCAGAAGTGCACGATCGAGAGTTTGTACGAGAACACCGGGCGGTCGGCCGCCTTGGGCAGGAAGTAGTACATCAGCCCCAGGAACGGCGTGGTCAGGAAGAACGCCACGGCGTTGTGCCCGTACCACCACTGCATGAACGCGTCCTGCACCCCCGCGTACACCGGGTACGACTTGAGCATCGCCTCCGGGCTGGGCATCGTCCCGGTGGTGAGCAGTTCGGCCAGACCCACGGGGATCCACAGGTTGTTGAACACGTGCAGCATCGCGACCGTCACGATCGTCGCGATGTAGAACCAGATCGCCACGTACAGGTGCCGCTCACGCCGTCGCGCGAGCGTCCAGAAGAAGTTCACGCCAAAGAACCCGACCCACACAACCGCGATCAGCAGGTCGATCGGCCACTCGAGTTCGGCGTACTCCTTCGACTGCGTGATCCCCATCGGCAGCGTCAACGCCGCCGACACGATCACCGCCTGCCAGCCCCAGAAATGCAGGCGTCCCAGCAGCGGGCTGGCCATCGGCGTCTTGCACAGCCGCGGCGTCGAGTAGTAGATCGCCGCGAAGATCGCGTTGCCCCCGAACGCGAAGATCACCGCGTTGGTGTGCAGCGGACGCAGACGCCCGAACGCCACCTGCGGCAGGAAGTTCAGTTCCGGAACCGCCAGCTGGAACGCGAGGATCACCCCGACCAGCAGCCCGACAATCCCCCACAGCATCGTCGCCCAGAAGAACATCCGGACGATCGAGTCGTCGTACCGGAACTCGTCCGGCCCGAGGCTTCTCGCCCCCGCCGATGCCACCGGCTCCCGACCCGCCGCGCGATCAGCCCCGGGGCTCGCTGGCCCCGCCGAGCGTTCCTCCGCCTGTGCCATCGACTGTTCCTCCGCCATCGGCGAGCCACGCCGGAACCCAGCGGTCCCCGAACCGCCCCTCGCACCGGGGCATTGGCGGGCATCGCCGCAATACTGTATTACATAGTCATCTATCGACTTTTGTCCAGTGCCACAGGATTTTTTCCCATGGCACAAGAACAACCGTGATCCGCTTCGTGGCGGGGCGATTCGGGCTTCTGGGCCCAGCGTTGTGCGTCCCAGCGTCCGAGAACCTGAGGCCCAGAGCCTCGCGGCTGCTAACCAGACCTGGCGTTCGGCACGCCTCGCTGGCGAGCCGGAGCCGACCTTCCCGCCTCCCACGTCGGCAGCGGCACCAGGCCCGGTTCGACGAACGCGGTTCGTGCCGCGGGCGAGCGGATCAGGGCCGGCGAGTAGTGGCGGTCGAGAGCCCGGGCCGTGAGCAGGTCCGGATGGAGGCGGAGCCAATCGAGCGTGCCCGTCTTCCCCGAGTCGCAGCCGGTGTCGTCGGCGAGGGCGGATGCCAGGACGCGGACCCAGGCGACGGTAATGGTCTCGTGGTAGCCGCGGGTCTCGGAGTTCGGCACGCCGTGGGCGTCGTTGAGCCGGGGGATGGTGTGGCGGAGGGTCTCGACGGCGGCGTCGGGGCCGCGGTCCTTTGTGTAGAGCAGCGCGACCCGCAAGTGGGCCTGGTGGGTCCAGGCCTTGGCGGGCAGCGTGCGGGCCTCGAACTGGGCCAGCAGCGAGGCGTCGTCGAGTGTGGCGTCCATGGGCGGAGCGTGTGCGTCAGTGGGCTGCCGAAGGGACTGCCGGGCCGGGCACGCCCGTGGCTGCCGTCGTCCCCGTCGGGCACCCGCTTGTCGGCCACGACCCGGCCTGGAACAGGTGGAGCCCGAGCATCGAGGCCAGGTCGCGGCAGACCTTCATGCCGCGGACGCTGTTGCCGCTCTTGTCCAGACGAGGCGAGTAGACCGCGATGCCCATCTTGCCCGGCGCGACGGCCATGAGCCCGCCGCCGACGCCGCTCTTGGCCGGGATCCCAACAGTGTGGACCCACTGGCCCGAGGACTCGTACAGCCCGCAGGTGTACATGATCGAGAGGACATCGCGGAGCGAGGCCCGCGAGATGGCCCTGGCCCCGTTCGACGGGCGCACGCCGCCGCACGCCATCGTCGCGGCCATCGTCGCCAGTTCCACGCAACTGACCTGCACGGAGCAGGCCTGGAAGTAGAGGTCGAGCGTCTCGTCCACCGACGCGCTGAGCACGCCGAAGTTCCGCATGAGGTACGCGATCGAGCGGTTGCGGTCGCCGGTGGACCGCTCGGACATGAAGACTTCCATGTTCACGCTCGGCGTCTTCCCGAGGTAGCCCGCGAACATCGCCAGCACGCGGTTGAGGCGCGTCGTCGGGTCGTCGCCCGGCACGAGGCTGGCCACGGCGATCGCCCCGGCGTTGACCATCGGGTTCATCGGACGATTCGTCTTCGCGTCGAGCACGATGGCGTTGAAGGGATTGCCGGTCGGCTCGACGCCGACGGTCTGGCGGACCCGCTCCCGCCCGAGGGCGTCGATGACCATGCCATAAACGAAGGTGTTGGCGATCGACTGGATCGTGAAGCGAGTGGACGTGTCGCCGACGGCGTACACCTCGCCTGAGGCGGTGACCACCGCGATGCCGAACTGGTCGGGGTCCACCTTGGCCAGTTCCGGGATGTACGACGCGACCTTGCCTTCGAGGTCGTCGCGGTAGGCCAAGTGGAGTTCGTTGAGCACCGCGAGGATGCGCAGGTCCGCGCTGCCACGGGGGAGGGCGACGTGCTCGTGGGCGATGGGCGGCTGGCGGAGCGCGGCGTCGCTTGCTCCCGCGGCCGGGTGGCCTTGGGGCGCGTTCGCGAGGCTCGGGGCGGTCGTTGAGAGTGCTTCGGCGTTCGGGCGGTACATCACGCGGCTCCTTCACACTCGGACTGGGACTGGGTCTCGGACTGGGACTCGGACTGGGATTCGGACTGGGGCTTGGACGCGGGCTGGGGTAGTCGCTCCACCTGGGACAGCGACACGGGACGCGACTCGAGAACCCCTGACTCACCATGCGGGCAGCGACTCACACCGCGGGCGTCGCCACCGACGGCAGCGTCGAGTACGCCGCCTCGCCGTGCTGCGACAGGTCCAGGCCCGCGGCCTCCTGCTCGGCCGACACGCGGATCGGCACCACCAGTTTGATCAGGCGGAGGATCACGAAGGTCATCACCCCCGCGAACAGGGCTACAGCCAGCACCGCCTTGGCCTGCAGCCACACCTGCGTGGCGTTGCCCGAGAGCAGCCCGCCGGAGCCATTGGTCAGTTCCGGTGCGGCGAAGACGCCGGTCAGGATCGCCCCGACGATGCCGCCGACGCCGTGGACGCCGAACACGTCGAGCGAATCGTCGATGCGTCCCTTGACCACGTACTCGGTCACGAAGAAGCACACGGCGCTGGTGATCATGCCGATGGCGATCGCGCTCATCGGCGAGACAAAACCCGCGGCGGGCGTGATGCCCACCAGCCCGGCGACCGCGCCGAGGGCGGCACCGATCACGGAGGGGCGCTTGTGGCAGATCGCCCCGAGGGCCAGCCAGACGATGGCGGCCGCCGACGCCGCGCAGTGCGTGGTCACCAGCGCGTTGGTCGCGACGTTGTTGACCGCCAGGGCCGAGCCGGCGTTGAAGCCGAACCAGCCGAACCAGAGCAGCGCGGCCCCGAGGATCGTCAGCGTCGCGTCGTGGTGGCGGATCTCGCCGTTGCCGTAGCCCTGGCGACGCCCGATGACCAGGGCGCACACCAGAGCCGAGATGCCAGACGAGACGTGCACGACCGTGCCGCCCGCAAAGTCCAGGGCCCCGTCCTTGAACAGCCAGCCCTCGGGGTTCCACACCCAGTGGGCAATCGGGTCGTACACGAGCGTGGCCCACAGCAGCGTGAACAGGACGAACGCCCCGAACCGCTTGCGCTCCACAAACGCCCCGGAGATCAGCGCGGGCGTGATGACCGCGAACGACATCTGGAACATCATGAACAGGGCCTTGGGGATCGTCTCGCCCTCGCCGATGGACATGCCGACGCCGGCCAGGCCCACGTGCTCCAGCGAGCCGATCCAGCCGCCGGTCGAGGCGCCGAACGCCAGCGAGAAACCGAGCACCACCCACTGGATGCTCACCAGCGCGACGGTGAAGAAGCCGTACATGAGCGTGGACAGCACGTTCTTGCTGCGCACCAGCCCGCCGTAGAACAGGCCGAGCGACGGCGTCATGAGCAAGACGAGGATCGCGGCGAGCAGAACCCAGAGCGAATCGGCGGGGCTAGGCATGGCTGGCTCTTTCGACGGAAGTGCGGTGGTCCTCGTTCAGCGGCCGCGCGGGGGCGGAGCGATCCGGCGCGACGCCGCGAAGCGATGACAGGAAGTTGACGATCGTCTCGATGACGACGACGCGGCCGGGGTTCACGCGAGGCGTGCAACGATGGATCGGGCTCAGTGGCCGGCCCACGACGCGCCGTTGCCGGCGGGCGCGTGGGGCGCACCGTGCCCGTTGGCCCGGGCCAGGCCGTTGGTCCCGACCGGTTCGGGCGCGCCCCGGCCCACGTTGCCCAGCACGTGGCCGAGGCGTCCGCCGATGGCCCGCTCGCCCTCGCCGCCGACCGGCGGGGCCAGCAGCGCATCGAACAGGTGCATCCCGAAGTTTTGCGAGAGGTCCTCGCACACCCGGATGCCGCGGACGCTGTTGCCGCGGGCGTCCAGCGGCGGGGAGTACACGCCGATGCCGAGCTGGTTCGGCACGACCGCGACGATCCCGCCCGCCACGCCGCTCTTGGCCGGCAGGCCCACCTCATACGCCCACTGCCCGGCGTAGTCGTACATCCCGCAGGTGTACATCACCGTCAGGATGTCGCGGATGTAGCGTTCCTCGACGGCCCGCTCGCCCGTGATCGGGTTGATGCCCCGATTCGCCAGCGTCGCGCCCATGACCGCCAGGTCGCGGCAGGTCACCAGGATCGAGCATTGCTGGAAGTACAGGTCCAGGATCTGCTCGACGTTCTCGGAGATCATCCCGAAGTTGAGCATCAAGTGGGCGATCGCGCGGTTGCGGTGCCCGCTGGTCCGCTCGGACATGAACACCGACATGTCCACGTCGACCGGGTGCCCGACGTAGGCCTTGAAAGTGTCCAGCACGCGGTTGAGCCGTGCCGTGGGGTCGGCCCCGTCGATCATGCTGGTGGTGGCGATGGCGCCGGCGTTGACGCAGGGGTTGTGGGGGCGGTTGGTCGAGTCGAGTTTGATGATCGAGTTGAACGCGTCGCCCGTGGGCTCCACGCCGACCTTCTTCAGCACGCCCTCACGCCCGCGGTCCTGCAGGGCCATGCCGTAGACGAACGGCTTGGAGATCGACTGGATCGTGAAGCGGGAGTCGTAGTTGCCGACCTCGTAGACCTGCCCGTCGGCCGTGACGACGCAGATGCCGAACGACTCGGGGAGGGCTCGGGCCAGTTCCGGGATGTACGAGGCGACCTTGCCCTCGTCCAGGTCGCGGTACTTCAGGTGCAACTCGTTCAGGGCCGCCAGGATCCTGAACCGCTCGGTGCTCTGGCGGACCGAGATCGACTCCGACTCGCGTGTGGTGTGCATCGGAACCCTCCCCGAAAGGCGGGCCGCCCGCTGGCGGCCCGCCCGGAACCTGTGTGCTTCGCAACCCGTGGCCCGCCCGGCACGACGCCGGGGCGAGCGTTCTCATCACTTGACGAACAGCAGTTCGCGGTACGAGGCGACCGGCCAGAGCGTGGTCGGCGTGCGGGCCTCGAGTTCGTCGCCGGCCGCACGCATCGCCGCCATCGCCGGACGCAGCATCCCCGCGATCCACTCCGAGACCTTCTGGGGTGCGGCCTCGGGGGACTTGCCCACCAGGGCCGCCACCGAGTCCGTCGAGTCGCAGAACGCCGTGTACAGCGCGTCGTACTCACGCATCTGCTTCTCGGCCCGACCGCCGGCCAGGCCCGCGGCCTTAGTGCTCGCGACCACCGAGGCCAGTTCGCCAAGGTGCGCCGCCGCCGCCGGAGCGATCATGGTCCGGGCCATGTGCAGCATCATCTCGGCCTCGATGCCGACCTCGACGGCGTACTTCTCGTTGAAGATCGCCGCCCGAGCCGCCAGTTCGGCCGGGCTGAGCACGCCGTACTTCTCGAACAGCGACACGATCTCGGGCTGCTCGAGCACGCCGAAGGCCGCGGCGGAGTTGCGCAGGTTGGGCAGCCCGCGGCGCTCGGCCTCCTGGTGCCACTGCTCGGAGTAGTTGTCGCCGTCGAAGATGACCCGCTTGTGGGCCTTGATGGTCTCCTGCAGGACGCGCTCGACCGCCGCACGCAGACGCTGCGGGTTGCGGTCCGAGCCGACCTCCTTCTCCAGGCGGGTCGCGATCTCGTCGAGGCTCTCGGCGATGATCGTGTTGATGATCGTGTTGGGCCAGGCGCAGTTCACGCTGCTGCCCGCGGCCCGGAACTCGAACTTGTTGCCAGTGAACGCGAACGGGCTGGTCCGGTTGCGGTCGCCGGCGTGGCGCGGCAACTTGGGCAGGATGTCCATGCCAAGGTCCAGTTCCCCGCCCGCCAGCGTGCGGTTGGTCTGGCCGTTTTCGAGCTGCGCGACCAGGTCGCTGAGCATCGCGCCCAGGAAGATCGACATGATCGCCGGCGGGGCCTCGTGGGCGCCCAGGCGGTGGTCGTTGCCCGAGGAGGCGACCGACGCCCGCAGCAGGGCCGCACGCTTGTCCACGCCCGCGATCACGGCGCACAGGAACACGAGGAACTCGGTGTTGGTGTGCGTGTCGTCGCGCGGGTCGAGCAGGTTCACGCCCGTGTCGGTGCACATCGACCAGTTGTTGTGCTTGCCCGAGCCGTTGACGCCCTTGAACGGCTTCTCGTGCAGCAGGGCCCGCAGGCCGTGGCGCGGGGCGACGCGCGCCAGCGTCTGCATGATGAGCATCTGGTGGTCGCAGGCGACATTGACCGCCTCGAACACCGGGGCGATCTCGTACTGCCCCGGGGCCACCTCGTTGTGGCGCGTCTTGACCGGCACGCCCAGGCGGTACAGCGTCGCCTCGACCTCGGCCATGAACGAGCGGACCCGCTCCGGGATCGGCCCGAAGTAGTGGTCGGCCAGTTGCTGGTCCTTGGCCGCCGGGCGACCGAACAGCGTGCGGTTGCACATGGTCAGGTCCGGGCGGGCGTGGTAGTGGGCGTCATCGACCAGGAAGTACTCCTGCTCGGCCCCGAGCGTGGTCATCACGCGGGTGACGCCGGCGTCGGTGCCGAAGAGGCGCAGGATCCGCATCGCCTGGGTCGAGAGCGCGTCGACCGAGCGCATCAGCGGGGTCTTCTTGTCCAGGGCCTCGCCGGTCCAGGAGACGAAGCAGGTCGGGATGCAGAGGGTGACGCTGTCGCCGCTGCGATCCAGGAAGGCCGGGCTGGTGGGGTCCCAGGCGGTGTAGCCGCGCGCCTCGAACGTCGCCCGCAGGCCGCCGGAGGGGAAACTCGACGCGTCCGGCTCGCCGGCGATCAGGTCACCCCCGGAGAAGGTGGACAGTTCGCCGCCGTCGCCGTCGGGCAGGGACAGGGCGTCGTGCTTCTCGGCGGTCAGGCCGGTCAGCGGCTGGAACCAGTGGCAGTAGTGGGTCGCGCCGTGGTCACCGGCCCAGCGCTTCATGGCCGAGGCGACCACGTCGGCGATCGCCGGGTCCAGCGCCTTGCCGCGACGGATCGTCTCACGCAGCGAGCGGTACACCTGCTTGGGCAGCAACTGGCGCATGACGGCGTCGGAGAACACATCGGCGCCGAAGTCGGGGATCGGGCTGGGCTGGCTGAGCCGCCCGTTGGTCCCGTTCGTGGTCGGATCGACCACGCTGGGGACGAACGCGGACGGGCGGACGCTGGACGGAGTAAGGGTTGCAGACACCGATCACCTCCCGGAACTCGGCCGACCCCAGATGACGCCCGAACATTCGGGCGGCGAACGGATCGGATGTTTGGCGGAACCTCGTGGGAGACGGCACACGAGTGCCGCTCGCCGACAGAAGAAACGCCATCCCCGATGGGCGCGCCCGATCAAAAATGTGGTGATTTCACTATTCTGAGGGTGGTAGAAGGTCCGAGAGTTTGTTAGCAAAACGCACGGTATTGGCCCGAAGATTCTCTCGGGTTCGTTCGGGCGCGCGGCGGCCAGACAGCGTTGATCGGGGTAGACGCGGTCCGCGGGAACGCCTGCGCGCCCGCCGCGGATGGTGATGCCGGAGGGAAAGGCCCGCCCATGGACCAGGACACTTCCAGATCGCTCTCGGTGCTGCTCGAGTGCGTCAACGAGACCGAGCGGGCCAGCCTCACCCGGATCTTCCCGCTGATCTACGAGGACCTGCGCCGGGTCGCACGCCGCTACATGAACCAGCAGTCCTCGAACCACACGCTCCAGCCCACCGCGCTGGTCAACGAGGCGTTCATGCGAATCCGGGACGCGGGCGGGGCGATCAACGGCGAGGGGCACGCCCTGGCGATCGCGGCGGTTGCGATGCGGTCGATCCTGGTCGACCACGCCCGACGCCGCACCGCACAGAAACGCGGCGGCGGAGCCCGCCCGGTCGCGCTTTCCGGCGGCGAGGCGGTCGACCACCGCGCGGTCGAAGTCCTCGAACTCGACGACCTGCTCCGGCGCCTGGCCCAACTCGACCCGCGCCGGGCCCGCGTCGTGGAACTGCGGTTCTTCGCGGGGATGACCAACGAGGAGATCGCCGAGGCCCTTGGCGTGGCCCGCTCGACTGTGGCCGAGGACTGGGCGGTCGCACGGGCGTGGCTGCGGGTGCAGTTGCAGTTGGGAGCCGCGGCCTCGCGCCCGTAGGCGGGCCCGCGCCGGCTACTCCGCGTCCGCGGGCCGCGGCAGACCGGTCGACGCCAGTTCCGGCACGAGGCGCAGCGCGACCGACACGAGTTCGAGCGACGAGCAGAAACCGAGGCGGTCGAGCACGCGGCTGCGGTACACCTCGACGCTCTTGGGCTGGAGCCCCAGCGCCTGGGCGATCTGGCGGCTCGACTGGCCCGCCACCATTCCCGCGAAGATCTCGCGCTCGCGCGGCGTGAGGTTCTCGATGCTCTTCTGCAGCGAGCACCGGCGCTCGGCGTCGTGGGCACGCTCCACGCCCGCGGCCAGCGCCGCCTTGACCGAGGCGAGCAGCTTGCGGCTGTCGTGGGGCTTGGCGAAGAACTCGACCGCACCGAGCTTCATCGCCTTCACCGCCGACTCGACGTCGCCGTGCGCCGTCAGCACGATCGTGGGGGGCAGGCGGTGCTCTTCGGTCAGTCGCTGCATCAGCGCCAGCCCGCCCAGCCCGGGCATCTGCAGGTCGACGATCAGGCAGCCCGGCTCCGGGCTCGGCTCGCCCGCGAACGCGTCCGCCGACGGGTAGGTCCGCACGCGGAGCCAGTGCGCCTCGAAGAAGAACCGCAGCGACTCGAGCATGTCCGCGTCGTCGTCGACGACGTGGACGACCCCGACCGGCTCGCTGGACTCGGGCGTCGCGTTCATCGCACCACTATACATGAGTCGGCAACGTAAACCGGAACACGGTGCCCGCGGCGTCCCGCTCGTACCGCAGACGCCCCCCGCACCGCTCCACGATGCCGCGGCTGATGTTCAGCCCCAGCCCCAGCCCGTCGGGCTTCGACGTGAAGAACGCCTGGAACAGGCGACGGCGCAGCGCGACAGGCACACCGGGGCCGTTGTCCCGCACGTCAACCGCGGCCATCCCGTTCTGGAGCGACGCCGACACCTCCACCCGCCCGCCGCCCGGCGCCGCGCGAGATGCGTCGATCGCGTTGACCAGCAGGTTGACCAGGACCTGCTGGACCTCAACCGGGTCGGCGGCGACCCGGGCCTCCGGGAAATCGCCGGCATGGACCGCAACGCCCGCCTGGCGGGCCTCCACGCCGACCAAGTCCAGCGCGTCGCGGGCGACCTCGCCAAGGTCGGCCACCGCGCCGGGGGCCTCCTCACGCCGGACGAAGGCCATCACGCGTTCGAGGATCCGCCCCGCGCGTGCCGCCTGCTGCTCGGAACGGGTGACGGCGTCGCGGAGGCGCTCCGTCTGGTCGGCCCGCCCGATCAGGTTCCGGGCCGCGGCGCAGTAGTTGACGATGGCGGCCAGCGGCTGGTTGAGTTCGTGGGCCATCGCGGCGGCGAGCTGGCCCATCGTGCTGCGGCGCATCGCCACGAGCATCTCGTGGCGCGTGTGGTGACGCCGGAGGGCCCACCGCACGCTCCAGCCGAGCAGCACGAAGCCCACCAGCGCCGTCCCGATGGCCAGCACGCCGCTGGCGAGCACGGCCCGCCGGTGCTCGGTCAGCCCGGCGGCGATCCTGCGCTCGCAGATCCGGCGCGCCTCGATCGCCCCTCCGATGTACTCGCGTTTGAGCGTCTCGTACTCCGGCCCGAAGACGCGCTCGCGAGCTCCGGGCAGGTCCCCGGCGCGGGCCGCGTCAAGGCACTGGGTCTCGAGCGCGACCAGGCGGCGGTTCGCGTCGTCGGTACGCCGCAGGAACTCGGTCTCGCGGGCGTTGGGCGCCAGGTCGAGCGCGACCTCGATCGCGGTCGCCAGTTCGGGCTCGGCCTCGGCGTAGCGATCGATCCACCGCGCCTCGCCCGTGACCGCGGCCATGCGGGCCGACATCGTCAGCACCTCGTCCAGGTGCACGATCGTGCCGAGCGAGTCGAGGATCGCCAGGTCCTGCTCGGTGAGCCGGCGGAACGCCCGGTCGCTCGTGAAGGTCGAGAACGCGAGGATGGCCGTGATCGCGAAGGCGACAACCGAGAGCACGCCAAGCGTCCAGGGCGGGATGCCGAGCGGAACCGAACCGGGCCGTGACACGCGTGCTGCCCCCTTCCCACCTCGTCCCGCGCCGATCGGCAAGGCCGATCCGCCAGCGATCTCGCCCAAGCCGTCCGCTCGGTCGCGTCGTGGCCCGGGCCGTGCCCCGCGCCCCAGCGTATCAGCCCACGGTCCCGACGCGGCCTCTGCCTGTTCCGCCCGGCGTGGGAAGCGTGGCTCGCGTGGCTCAAGTGTCTGCCGTGTCGGACCCGGACGGGGCGGCGTGGCCAACGAGCCGGGGCGGGCGGCTTGTGGGCGGCGTTTCCGTACACTGGTCCACATGGCGGAGGATCAGACGCGATCAATCCTTGGCACGCCCGGCCTGCTCGAGCGTCGCCCGCTGGACCTGGCCCCGGGCGACCGGATCGATCGTTATCGCCTGATCGACGTCCTGGGCGAGGGCGGATTCGGCGTGGTGTGGCGCGCCGAGCAGGAGCAGCCCGTCCGCCGCGAGGTCGCGATCAAGCTCATCAAGCCCGGCATGGACTCGGGCGCGGTGCTGGCCCGGTTCAAGGCCGAGCGGCAGGCCCTGGCGGTCATGGACCACCCGTGCATCGCGAAGGTGCTCGACGGGGGCTCCACGGATCGGGGCCTGCCCTATTTCGTGATGGAACTGGTCCGGGGCGAGACGATCACACGCTTCTGCGACCGGGCGCGGCTGTCGGTCCCCGAGCGGCTCAGGCTGTTCATCGACGTGTGCGACGCGGTCCAGCACGCACACATGAAGGGCGTTATCCACCGGGACCTCAAGCCCAGCAACATCCTGGTGGCCGCGGACGCCGAGGGTGTCCCGCGTCCGAAGGTCATCGACTTCGGGATCGCCAAGGCGCTCAGCGCGCGCGTCGACGCGACGATGTTCACGGCCGAGGGGCAGATGGTCGGCACGCCGGCGTACATGAGCCCGGAGCAGGCCCTGGCGGGTGATGGCGACATCGACACGCGCAGCGATGTCTACTCGCTGGGGGTGGTGCTCTACGAACTGCTCGCGGGCGTGCTGCCGTTCGATCCCGAGTCGCTCCGCTCCGCGGGCTACGCCGAGATCCAGCGGATCATCCGGGAGGTCGAGCCGCCCCGCCCGAGCGCGAGGCTCCTGGACGGCGCGTCGGACGAGGCGAGCCGCGCGATGGTTGCCGAGGCACGGGCGATGGAGTTCCGCCACCTGCAATCGAGCCTCAGGCGCGAGCTGGACTGGCTGGTGATGCGGTGCATCGAGAAGGAGCGGAGCCGACGGTACAGCACCGCCGGCGATGTGGCCGACGACGTGCGCCGGTATCTGGGCAACCAGCCGATCGAGGCCGGCCCGCCGAGCGCGCTGTACCGGGCCCGCAAGTTCGCCCGTCGGAACCGCGTGGGCGTCGCCGCGGGATCGCTCGTGCTGGTCTCGCTCGTGCTGGCGGCGGTGGGGACGACGTGGGGGATGCTCTGGGCGATCGACGAGCGCGACCGTGCCGAGGACGCGGAACAGATCGCCCAGCAGCGGGCCGACGACCTCGAACTCGTCGCGGCGTTCCAGGCTTCGCAGCTCTCGGGCATCGACATGCGCGCGATGGGGCATGGCTTCCGGGAGGGCATCCTCGGGGCGTTCGACGACGAGATGCGTCGCGCGGGCCTGGGGCGGGACGAGATCGACCGCGCCCGGCTCGACCTCGAGGCGATGCTCGCGAACGTGAACTTCACGACGCTCTCGCTGAGCGCGTTGGACGCGCACGTCTTCGAACGGGCCAGGGCCGCGATCGACTCGGACTTCGCGGATCAGCCGCTCATCCGGGCTAGCCTGCTCCAGACCCTGGCGCACACCCTTCGCGAACTCGGGCTGCACGAGCGGGCGCTCGCGCCGCAGACCGAGGCGCTGGCGTTGCGGCGGGACCTGCTGGGGGACCAGCACCCCGACACGCTTCTGTCGATGGGCCGGATGGGCGCGGTGCTGGCGGTGCTCGGGCGATTGGACGAGGCCGAGCCATACTTCGTTCGTGCCCACGACGGCATGCTGCGGGTGCGCGGGCCCGACCACGCCGACACGCTCGGGGCGCAGAACAACCTGGGCCTGCTGTATGTGCGGCAGAACCGGAACGCCGAGGCGGTCCCGCTCCTCGAGCAGGCGCTCGCGGGCCAGGCACGGGTGCTCGGGCGGGACCACATCCAGACCATCCGCGCGCTCGACAACCTCGCCTATGCGTTGTCGAACCTTGGGCGGTGGGACGAGGCCGAGGCCTACCGGCGCGAGTCGGTCGCCAGGGCCACCCGCGCGCTCGGCCCGGACCACCTCTACACGCTGTCGACAATCGGCGACCTGGCAAACCTGCTGGTCAACCGCGGCAAGTACGCAGAGGCGGACGACTTGCTCGAGGACGCAATCACGAGGTCCCAGGGCGCGCTGGGCGACCTCAATCCCACGACCATCCACATGCTCGCGCATCGCGGGCGACTGCGTTTGCGATCCGGAGACTTCTCGGGGGCCGAACCCTACCTGCGTGAGGCCTGGGAGCGGCAGGTCGAGTTCGAAGGCCCCGACGTGCCGAAGTCGCTGGTGTTTTTGGAAAGGCTCGCCGACTGCCTTGTTGCGCAGGACAAACTCGGGGAGGCCGAGCCGCTGTGCCTGGCGGCGCAGCAAGCGGCGCCAACACGCGCAGCGGCCGAGCGGCTCGCACGCCTGTACGAGCGCTGGGCGTCGCTGGAGCCGGGAGAGGACCGGCACGCCGAGGAAGCACGCCGATGGCGAGCGCAGGCGGCGAGTGTCCCCGCCCCCGCTCCGTCGAACTGAGGGCGATGGCCGGGCGACCGTGCCGCGGGGGCCGCGTTGGTCTGCTCACTCCGACGAAGCGGCGAGCCAGGCCCTGATGATCCCCGCGAGTTCCTGCTGGGCCGCGTGCACCGCTTCGGGGGTCTCGAAACTGATGATCGCGCGGTCGTTGCCCGCCCATTCGAGCAGGTCGCTCCCCGAGTCGATCAGGCGCGTGCTCCGCTTGGGGCCGGCCTTCGCGCCGCAGTGCAGGATCAGCCGCACCCGGTCCTTCGCGCGCAGGTTGAGCGTCAGGCGGTCCTCCCCCAGGTGCCGGAAACTGGGCGCGTTCCACTTGATGCCCTCTTCGAGCCGCGGGCTGGCCGCACGGATGCTGTCCACTAGCGCCGCGGCGATGCCACGCTGCGGCGGCGCGAGGGCGTCGAGAAACGCGTCGACTCCCGGCACGGCTTTGCTCGGCTTTGGCATGGCTCTTTCCACCCGATCTGCTGGGACGCCGCGTTGGAGATTCGCCTCGGAACACCCGTCCTGATCGATTCGTCTGGCTCCCGTTGCGCCAAGCGAGGTCTCTCCGGCGGGCTGGCCGAAGGGCCTCGGCTCATCAAGGATGAGTGGACGCAGATTGACGGCTTCTCGCGGGTCGATATCGTCGAGAGGACCGCGGTCCGACACGGATGCGTCGTTGTTCGGCCAATCCCCCGCCGAACGCCCGTCTGGATCCGTCGTCAACCAGGTCAGAACCGAACCCTTTCGAATCTTGAGCCGTTGAGTTTGTACACCCCGTGCTCGTGCGTGCCCAGCCACAGCGCATTGTGCTCGTCTCGATAGATCGAGTAGACCCAGATCGGCTTGTCGTCGTGCGTGACCGGAAAGTGGGTCCAAACGGTGCCGTCGTATCGGAACACACCCTTGCCGAGCGTCGCCATCCACAGCACGCCGTGCTCGTCCCTGACCGTTGACATGAAGACCGAGTACGGGTCCGCGTCGGTTGCGATCCCCGGCTCCTCGCGGTATCGCGGGGCCGCCGGGTCGGCCGCGGCGTTCTGGTCCTCGGCGAATCGACGCACCGTGTTGCTGAGCCAGAAACGGCCATCCTGGTCCTCGACGATGGAGCGCACGCCGAAACTGCTGTTCTGACCGTGCCCGACCCAGACGAATGAGGCTCCGTCGTAGCGGCAGGCGCCGAGGGATGCCGTCCCGAACCAGAGGTGCCCCTTGCTGTCCTTGAAAATCGTGTAGACGTCGTACGGGCTGTACGTCGCGTTGGGGTAGGCCGATCGCGGGAACGCGGCAATGTGCGCATCGCCGGCCGGCGTCCGGGGAAATGCCAGGCGGTGCAGCGATGTGCCGTCCCAGCGATACACCACGCCCGAATCCTGTCCCCCGGGAAACCACAGGTCATCCAAACCGAGATGCCACTGGCTCTCAGACGAGTCGAGGGCTTGCAGTCTCGAGAACTCGCGGCCATCGAACCGACTCACCCCGCCTTGCTCGCCGCACACGAAGATGGCGCCCGAGCGATCTTCCTGGATGCTGCGGACCCTGTCGCTGGTCAGCCCGTGCTCGGTGGTGAATCGGACGAGTTGCGTTCCGTCGAACCGATACACACCGTTTCCGTCGCTCCCAAACCAGTAGACCAGGTCGCTGGCTTGGAAGATGTGAAAAACGCTGCTGGCGAGCTCGGTCACAGCGTCGCCCGCGACGATCGGCGCGGCACACCCGTTTGGCGGCTCTTCCGGTGTGGCGTCGAAACTCGCCGCGTGCCGCGGGCAGGCGGGAAGCATCGAGATGAGGATCAGAACGACAACGGTCGGTTGCACGGACCAAGGGTACCGAGCCGCCGACATCTTTGGCGCACACATTGTGCTGCCATCTCCGCAACGCGGTGTCGCCACCACAAGCCCGCGCGTCGTCGCGGGCCGGCCCGATGAACCCCTCGGCGGTGAAAGCGGGCCTCAGCAGACGACAAGGCCGTGAAATCGGGGTGACAGAACTCCAGTTGAACTTTTTGCCGCCCAGATCGGCTTCTGGAGCCTGGAGACGCGGATGCTGGTTTCACCGTGAAACTCGAGTTTGGCTCTAGGCCAACAGAGTTGTGGCTGGTGACGCGGCATGTCTGCTGTCGTCGACCATGCTCAAGACACCGAATTCGCCACGGTCACCAGAGTTTGCCCGGTGTACGCTGAGTGTGATGAGCAAGAAAGACGACAAAGCCCGACGGAGGAAGAAGGAGAAGCGAGCTAGGGCCAATGCCAGGAACCGGCGCGCCCTCAGTTCAGCAGCGAAGAAACGCTCAGGAAGGGCGGATGAAGCACCGTCTCGCGGCATGACACAGAATCGCCGTTTCAATCGACTTGAGTCGGCGATCGAACACTACTACTACGATGACTACGGTAGCGAGGGAGTCGGGGACACGAAGTATGAGGGATGGGTCAAGTGCCGCCTTCTCCACGGCCATGGCTACTCGCTGATCGTACCTGACCAACTCTATTTAGAGCACAATGGACTACGTTGGATTCAGCCGCTGGCATTTGGCCCAAGCATACTGACCAAACTCGACGAGACTGAGGTGGTGTGCTCCCTCAATGTGGATATCTCGTGTCGGCACCGTCTCGATGTACGGTTCTTCAACCATGACCATGTTTTGGATCTCTCCGACGGTGCCCAGTTGTTCCGATGCCGGATCAGAGGTGTAGCGGACCTCCCGTCGTTCGCAACCAGTGAGGCCCGCTGGGGTGCCAACGGACATCCGTATCTTCGGCTGTTCCACCATACGACGGGCTCCACTGCGCCACTGATCATCGACTCAGGGCACTTCCGAACCAGTGCGTGGAACATCCAGGGATCGAGCAAAGAGCTAAAGAACGTGGCATACGCTTACTTCACGCCGCTGGACGCCATTCTCACGGACAGTGATTTGAAGCGGATCGGCATGTCGATCGGAGGGACCATCGAGCTTCGCCGAGACGGCTTCACTCCACCCCCTTTGCTCATGCCCTATTACTTGGAGACTTTCAGGAACGATATTCTTCAGTTGCCTGTTTACAAGTGCGACCCGTCAAAGCGAGAGGCCTCAATCAATCTGTGGATAGACGCCGCAGTGCTGGCTCCGCAGCATATCTACCGACACGACGAAGGCGGGCCGGTCTACTACGAGCTGCCGCACGCTTTCATTCATCGGGTTGGCACTGTTCCTGGTCAGACACTGGCGTTCGATGCTGATCGCAGCATTCACGAGCAGGATGGACTCAAGTGGTTCGACTACTCAGTGGTTGGTGACTGCACGACCTTGGCGGGCCTCGCGGCACCATATGACGAAGAAGACACAACCCATGTGCTGAAGGTCGAGAGGATTCCAGCAGGGACCACGATGCTGGACTTCTGGTTTGACCGGGGTAATACGGCTCGTGATTGAGTCTC